>NZ_JBUZRD010000003.1:0-864518 GCF_055407145.1 Pseudomonas sp. c313
TCTCTCCTGACCTCAATCCCTCGAACCGCCCGGTGCGGACCCGCATGCCGGGTGGTGTGGCAGGGGAGCGGCCATGAAGGCCGCCCCCTATGCCGATTGCCTGCGAAAATTGTTCTCGTGACTGATAACCTGTTGCAGAACCGGGCGGTGCTTTTCCAGTCTCATCTACAGGCCCTAATCCGCAGTGAGGAATAGCATGAAGCGCGTCTGGCGTTTGGCAGGTGTTGGTTTGCTGATGGTCACCGTTGGCGCGCAGGTCATGGCCGACGAGCGAGATAATTCACCGCGCCAGGGGCAAGGCCCGCAGGGCGGTGGCGGGGGGCAACATGAGCGAGGCCAGGAAGGCGGGCGGCCGGGCAACAATCAGCCACGTCCTGAGAACAACACACCTCGCCCGGAAAATAATCAGCCGCGCCCCCAGAACCAGCATTTTGACCGTGGAGGTCAGAATGGTCAGGGGCAAGGCCGTCCTCAAGGCAACGAGCAGCCTCGGCCAGCACCTCAGCCGGGCAACAACTTGCCTATCCAGGGGCGTCCTGACTCGGTGCGCCAAACCCAGCAACCCCGGCCCGGCAACGACCGTGACATTCCTCGGCGCAACGACGGTAACCAGCATTGGGAAGCTGGCGGCCCCGGCTCACGGCCAGGCTACAACGGCCACTCCAATGACAACCGCTGGCCGGGCCGTCCTGATGGGCATGGCAACGGCTGGGGCCCTGGGCCGCAACATCGCCCCGGCTACATGGTGGATCGGTTCCCCGACCGCAACTACCGCGTGCCCTATCGTGGCCAGGATTACTTTTTCTCCGGTGGCTACTGGTACCGTCCGCAAGGCCCGCGCTACGTAATAGTGACGCCGCCGTACGGGATACGGGTGCATTACCTGCCGGACTATGCGCGGGAAGTGTGGGTCGGTAGTGCGCTGTTTTTCCTTGCCGCCGGTGCCTATTACACCTACGAAACCAGCAGCCAGCAGTACGTAGTGGTGCAACCGCCAGTGGCGAGCCTGCCACCGCAGCCGGCGCCACAGGGCAACGGTTATGATGTGGTTGCGTATCCCGCCAACGGCCAAACGCCGGAACAGGTGCAACAGGATGGCTACGATTGTTATCGCTGGGCTGTGCAACAGAGTGGATTCGACCCTCGTACCGTCACCTATGCTCCGGCGCCTGCGGTGGTGCAAACCTATCGCCAGGCCCAGGGCAACTGCCTGAGCAGTCGCGGCTATCAGGTGACCTACTAGGCCTTGGCACTCGTCACCACTTCCTGCGGATCGGCGTGCACCAGCACTTCGGCCCGTGGGTAGGCTTGATGGATGGCATCGGCGGCCTGGTCGCTGATGCCGTGGGCCACTGTCAGAGTCAACTCCCCCGGCAATTCCAGATGCAGCTGCACAAACCAGTGGCTGCCGGAAATCCGCGTGCGCAAGTCATGGGCGCCGAGTACGCCTGGCACGCTGCAGGCCAGTTCCAGCATGTGCTGGCTGACGTTCGCAGGCAGTTCCTCATCCATCAGCACCGCGAAGCTTTCCCGGGCGATCTGGATCGCGCTCCACAAAATATAGGCGGCGATGCCCAGGCCAAACCAGGCGTCCACTTGATGAAAGCCAAACCCAGCCAGTACCAGCGCCACGAGAATGCTGCCGTTGAGCAGCAAGTCGGAGCGGTAATGCAGCGAATCGGCGCGCACCGCATTCGAACCGGTTTCGCGAATCACCCGGTGTTGCAGAATCAGCAACGCTACCGTCAGCGCCAGGGAAAGAAGAATCACCGCAATGCTCAGCCACGGCGCGCCCACCGGCTCCGGATGCTGCAAGCGTGCGACGGCCTGAAAGGCGATCAGCACCGCACTGCTCGCAATAAACAGCGCCTGGGCCATGCCGGAAAGAGACTCGGCCTTGCCATGGCCATAACGATGATCGTCATCGGCTGGGCGCAAGGCGTAATGCACCGCGAGCAAGTTGAGCAGCGAGGTCACGCCATCGAGCAGCGAGTCCGTCAGCCCGGCGAGCATGCTCACCGAACCGCTCAGCCACCAGGCGATGGCTTTGGTGATAATCAGCACACAGGCCACACCGACCGAAGCGCGTGTGGCCAGGCGCAACAGCCGGGCGTGTTCGGGACTGCTGGTCATAAGTTGATCAAATCCTTCAGGCGGCGGGTTGCAGGCCAAGCATGGCCAGTTGTTCAACGCTGCCCTTGAACTGGATCAGGCGCGGGTCGGTCAGCGGCAGGTGGCGGCCCAGTTCAGTCTGGATGATGGTTTGCAGCTTGGCGTTATCGACTTTGCCGTCGGCGCCAATGGCTTCCTGAAGTTTTTCCGGCGCTACTTGGGCGGTCTTGCCCGGTTCCAGGTAGATGGCGCCGGTGGCGAAGTCGATACCGAAGGCGATCAGGCCGGGGATCACGTAGAACAACAGGCCGACTGCATCGAGCACGGCAATCGCCGGGTCGATCTTGCCGTCGATCTGGCCACGGCGGTCGGGGTAGAAAATCGAACCGCAGGCCGTCAACTGGCTCAGCAGGGTGGCGGCCAGAACACCGCCGATGACACGGGAAGCAATACGCATGGGACTCTCCTGAATAAACGCTGGACGTAACGATAACGCGTGCCGCCTGAATGTGCGCGGCGCTCTCGCGTTTTCGCGAGCAAGAACTGGGCGTCCCCCTCGCTCCAAGTGAAGGGGCGGCGTCGATGAGACCGCCACCGACACCCGGCCGTTCGCCGTTATACTCGCCGCTCTGCTTTGGAGCCAGTATGAATTCGTTGCCAATCGATGATGTTTTACCCGCCCTGCGTGAAGCCTTGGCGACGCGCCATGAAGCCGTGCTCGAAGCACCACCCGGCGCCGGTAAAACCACGCGGGTGCCGTTGGCGCTGTTAAATGAGACCTGGCTGGCCGGGCAAACCATCCTGATGCTTGAACCGCGGCGCCTGGCGGCGCGTGCGGCAGCCGAACGGCTGGCCAGCGAGCTGGGTGAAAAAGTCGGTGAAACCGTCGGCTACCGCATCCGCCTGGACAGTAAAGTCGGGCCCAACACCCGCATCGAAGTGGTCACCGAAGGCATCCTCACCCGCCGCTTGCAGGACGACCCGGCGCTGGAAGGCGTAGGCCTGCTGATCTTCGATGAATTCCACGAACGCAGTCTCGACGCTGACCTGGCGCTGGCCTTGAGCCTCAATGGCCGCGACTTGTTTCGCGACGAGCAGCCGCTGAAAATTTTGCTGATGTCTGCCACCCTGGAAGGCGAACGCCTGGCTGCTCTGCTGGACGACGCGCCCATCCTGCGCAGCGAAGGACGCATGTATCCGGTGCAAATGCGCTGGGGTCGGCCCTTCCAGCCCGGTGAATTTATCGAGCCGCGGCTGGTGCAGACCATCCTCGAAGCCCTGAATGACGAAACCGGCAGTGTGCTGGTGTTCCTGCCGGGGCAGGCGGAGATTCGGCGGGTCAATCAACAGTTGGCCGACGCCTTGGGTGATCGCGGCGACGTGTTGCTATGCCCGCTGCATGGCGAACTGGACCTGGCGGCGCAGCGGGCGGCCATCGACCCGGCGCCACCTGGCAAGCGCAAGGTGGTACTGGCCACCAACATTGCCGAGACCAGCCTGACCATCAATGGTGTGCGGGTAGTGATCGACGCGGGGCTGGCGCGGGTGCCTCGCTTCGATCCGGGCAGCGGCATGACGCGCCTGGACACCCAGCGTATTTCCCGTGCCAGCGCCACCCAGCGGGCCGGTCGGGCAGGGCGGTTGGAACCTGGCGTGTGTTATCGGCTGTGGTCCCAGGATCAGCACGAAGCGTTGGCGGCGTATGCCAGTGCGGAAATCCTTCAGGCGGACTTGTCTGGATTGGCCCTGCAATTGGCGCGCTGGGGCGTGATACCCGCGCAGTTGGTTTGGCTCGACGTACCACCGACTGCCGCTTATGCACAGGCCCAGGATTTGCTGGAACGCCTCGGGGCATTGAGTGAAAACACGTTGACGGCCCATGGCCAGAAAATGGCCGGGTTGCCGGCTCATCCACGCATCGCTCATCTGCTGTTGCGCGGTCAGGATCTGGGGCTGGCAAACATGGCCTGTGATGTGGCAGCACTGTTGGGCGAGCGCGATATCTTGCGCGGTGCTGGTGCGGATTTGCACAGTCGCCTGGCGTTGTTGTCCGGCGAAGAACGGGCCCGAGGCACTCAAGGCGGCGTGCAGCGTGCCAAGCAGTTGGCGCGGCAATATCGCGGTTACTTGCGTGGCAAGGCTGAACAAGCGGTCGCCGACCCCGAGCATCCGCGCTGGCTCGGCGCCTTGCTGGCCCTGGCTTACCCGGATCGCGTCGCTCAACAACGTCGCGCCGGTAGTGCCGAATACCGCCTGGCCAATGGCCGCGCCGCGCTGTTTGCCGAAGCCGACAGCCTGATGAAACAGCCGTGGCTGGTGATTGCCGATCTGGGCAGTCGCCAGGGCCAGCGTGAAGAGCGGATTTACCTGGCGGCGGACTTTGATCCGGCGTTGTTCGATTCGGTATTGGCCGAGCAGGTGCGCTGTGTCGATCAATTGGATTGGGATGAGCGCGAAGGTGTGCTGCGCGCCGAACGCCAGCGCAAGGTTGGCGAACTGGTGCTCAGCCGTGAGCCGCTGACCGGCCTGGACGAAGCGGCCCGCAACCAGGCGCTGGTCAACCTGGTGCGGCGCAAGGGCCTGGAGCTACTGCCCTGGACCCCGGAGCTGCGCCAGTGGCAGGCGCGGGTGATGCTGCTGCGCCACCTGGACGACGGTAAGGTCAGTGAGTGGCCCGATGTCAGCGACAACGCCTTGCTTGCCAGCCTGGAGCATTGGCTGATGCCATACCTGGGCAAGGTCTCGCGCCTGAGCCATTTTGCCAATCTGGATGTCTCCAGCTTCCTCCACAATCTTCTGCCCTGGCCGTTGCCGCAACGCCTGGACGAACTTGCGCCCCATCATCTGAAAGTGCCATCGGGCTCATCAGTGCGTTTGGACTACAGCGAGCAACCACCGATCCTGGCAGTGCGGTTGCAGGAGTTGTTCGGGTTGGCCGACACCCCGCGTATTGCGGGCGGGCGGCAAGTGGTTAAGTTGCACCTGTTGTCGCCAGCGCGAAGGCCGGTGCAGGTGACTCAGGATCTGGCGAACTTCTGGCGTAGTACTTATGCCGAGGTGAAGAAGGATTTGAAAGGGCGGTATCCCAAGCATTACTGGCCGGATGATCCGCTGGTGGCGGAGGCGACGGCGCGGATCAAACCGAGAAAGTAATGTTACTGCGCCGCCGGCAACAGAAACCGCCCGATCACCGGCAGATGATTGGAGATGCGCAACGTATCGCCCTGCCGCACCTGGGCATTTACCCGTTTAATTCGCGAGCTGTAGAACAGATAGTCGAGCGTGCGATCCGGCCCATCCACGCTCGGGTCATTGGGAACGTGGGTCAGCCACTTGGCGCGATCAATGCCACTGGATTCGCTGTTGCTGGGGATCATTGGGTACTTGTCCCACAACAGATGCAGCTCACTGTCCGGTGAGTATTGCCCACGTTTACCCGCATCCAGACGCAGGAATTGCCCCAGGGGCAGTAAATTGAAGTCGCCGCCAATCAACCACGACGTGCCGCGGCTTTCGAGTTTATCCAGCAGTTTGACCGTTACCTGCACTTGATCCTGCACGACGCTGTGCCCAGGGGCGGTGCTGTCCAGCCGAGTATTGAGCACTGCCAACTGGCCACCGTCGCTCAACGGCAGATAGCTCAACAACAGCGCCGGCTTGGGCTGGAATTGACGGCTGATCAGGTTGGCTGATGCCACGGGTAATTGCAGGCGTTCGGCGTGTTCAATCTGGTAGCGACTGAGGGTCACCAGTTTGCGGCCGACGCTGCCGAAAATATGCAGGTCCGGGACAAAGTCGGCCTTCCAGTCGAAGGCCTGGACGCTGCAGGGATAGAGGTCGACGAGGCGTTCCTGGAGCAGGGCCAACTGGTCTTGATAGTGAGAGGGCTTGGCGCCTTCGTCCAGCTCCTGCAACAGCAGGATGTCCGGTTGTTCGTCACGGATCACCCGCGCCACTTCGTCGAGGCTGAACGCCATGTCTTCGACGGTGGGGCGGTCGTCCGGGCCGCTGCCGTCTGGAGTGTCATACCAAAACACATAGCGCTTGCCGGCCAGGTATTGCACGTTCCAGGTCATTACCTTGATTGCCTGGCCCGGTAGCAGCGTTGGCGCGCGGGGTGCGACGCAGCGAACGGGCAATGTTTCCTTGTCGCCGGGGCGCCAGGTCAGGCTGTAAATCAAGGCTGTCAGCAGGCCCGCCAGGATCAGCAGGCCCAGCAGGGTGATACGCAGTAAACGGGTCATCGGCTCAGCTTATGGCGTTCCAGGACAGGCACGGAGCATAACCGAGAGCCGCACGAGAGCCCAAGGGCTCATGTCATTGCGCGTCGGCGTCGCTACCGATCAACATGAACAAGCGAAACAGCACCACGCTGGTAAACAACTGCAGGAAGCTGTGGGCGCTGTCGATCAGCACCGCCAGCATCGGGTTTTGCGGGTCTGGGTAGGCCGCCACGCTGGCGCCCTTGAGCAGCCACAGCGGGGTCATCACACACAGCAGGCAGACCAGAATGAGCAGGAAATGCCCACGGGTCAGGCGAAAGCTTTCCTTCATCGCCGCCAGCGCCGGCATCCCGCGCAGCACCAGCAAGTATTCGGCGAAGGCCAGGGTGACCATCAGCCACAACCCTGGCAGGAAGTACATGGACAGGCCCAGCAGAATCAGCAGCGTACTCAAGGCCGTCAACAGCGCAAAGCGCGGCCACAGGGACAGGGCCATGGCCAGCACGTCCAGGGTTCGCGGCGATTCGCCACGGCTGCGGGCGTCGAGGAACAAAATCAGTGCCGCCGTGTACAGCGGATACACCAGCAACCCCACCACCACGCTGTAGCCGGGGAATGCGTCAGGCCCCAGCGAGTGGTCGAGCACCTGTTGCAGCAGGGCCTCCAGAATCACCAGCGGTAGGCACAACTGAACGATGGCGCCCAGGTTGCGCTGGAAAAAAAAGAAAGAGTCGCGCAGCACGTTTAACGGATTCATCAGGGTCATCACAGGCCGAAAAAGCAGGGGGACACTTTAACCGATCACCGGCAAACGTAAACCTTGAGTAAAGACCATTGAAACCTTCCCAGGCAGCTCCATTACTAGGCAGTGCCATGCCCCACCGGGTAGGGCGAAGATTTCTACCGGCAATCTAACGAGGTCGCCATGAACAGCGAAGAGCAAACCCTGATTGATGGACTGTTTTCACGGTTGCAGCAAGCCGAAACGGACTCAGCCCCCCGCGACGCCCAGGCAGAAGCGCGGATCAAGGAACACATCACTCGCCAACCCGCCGCCGGGTATTTCATGACCCAGGCGATTCTGGTGCAAGAGGCGGCCATCAAGAGCCTCGACGCGCAGAACAAGCAGCAGGCGCAACAGGTCCAGCAATTGCAGGGTGAACTGCAACGGGCCAAGGCCCAGACGGCACAGAGCAACGGAGGCTTCCTGTCGAGCATCTTCGGCGGCGGTTCCCGTGACCCGCAACCGGCACAGAGTGCTCCCGTATCTTCGGGCGGCGGCTGGCGTGAACCGACGCGCCCGGGATTTAACAGCCAACCGGCGCCACAACAGAACTTCGCCACCGCGCAGCAGAACTACCAACAGCCCCAGCAAGCGGCGCCCATGGGCGGTGGTTTTCTCGGCGGCGCACTGAAAACCGCCGCCGGCGTGGCCGGTGGTGTGATGCTGGCCCAAGGCATCAGCAGTCTGTTCGGCCACAACCAGCAACCGCAGGTGGTGGAAGAAATTGTTCGTGAAGAGCCCGCGCCCGCGAGCGACAGCGGCAATGATGAACAGCGCTTCGCTGGCAACGACAGCGATGGCAACGATTCGGATGGTTTCGCCGACAGCGGTTATTCCGACGATTCTTCCTCCTTTGGCGACGACGACTCTTTCGTCTGACGCACACTAATCCGGGGCGCTTCGTCGCCCCGGATTGATTTTTCTCGGAAACTTCCTGCTGACTGGCATACTGACCGCCTTTCCGGGCCTTTGAGTCTGGGGTCCATGTTGGTGTCATGAGGATTTTCGGTGAAAAAAATTGCAGTGTTCGCCGATGTGCAAAACCTCTATTACACCGTGCGCCAAGCGTACGGTTGTCACTTCAACTACGCCGCCCTGTGGGCTGACATCAGCCAGCGCGGCCAGATCGTCGAGGCGTACGCCTATGCCATCGATCGTGGCGACAGCAAGCAGCAGCAATTCCAGCAGATCCTGCGCAACCTCGGTTTCACCGTGAAGCTCAAGCCCTACATCCAACGCAGCGATGGCTCGGCCAAAGGCGATTGGGATGTGGGCATCACCATCGATATCATGGACGCCGCCGCCCATGTCGACGAAGTGGTGCTGGCCTCCGGCGATGGCGATTTCGATATGCTGCTGGACCGCATCATCAACAAGCATGGCGTCGAAGCTGTGGCCTACGGCGTGCCGGGGCTGACGGCCAACTCATTGATACGCGCCGCCAGCCGCTACGTGCCGATTGAAGGCGCGTTGTTGCTCAAATAGCTGAAACTGATTTTTTGACGGAGTTGGAACAGGTTTGGAACGTATAGCGGTCATCGACTTTGAAACCACCGGCATTACCCCAAGCAGCTACTGCCGGGCCACGGAAATTGCCGTGGTCATCCTGGAGCGGGGCCAGATCGTGGACCGCTACCAGAGCCTGATGAACGCCGGCGTGCGCGTGCCAGGCTTTATCGAGCAACTGACCGGCATAAGCAACGCCATGCTGCGCACTGCGCCATCGGCCGAGCAGGTGATGAACGAGGTCAATGAGTTCGTCGGCATCACGCCGTTGCTGGCTCACAACGCCTCGTTCGACAAACGGTTCTGGGACTACGAACTGGGTTTGATCAAGCGCACCCGCCTGCAAAATTTCGCCTGCTCCCTGCTGCTGGCCCGCCGCCTGATGCCAGCGGCGCCGAACCACAAGCTCGGCACCTTGACCTCCTTCGCCCAATTGCCCCACACCGGCAAGGCTCACCGGGCCATGGCCGATGCGGAAATGGCGGCAAACCTCACCGCTTACCTGGCCGAGGAACTGCGCGGCAAGCACGGGTTGCGGGAGCTGTCCCATGACTTGCTGTGCAGCCTGCAGAAAGTGCCAGCGGCGAAGATTGGTGAGCATTTGAAGAAGCATCGCGGGTTTTAAACCCTGCGGTGAGGTTACTGGCCACCTTCGAGGGCAGGAGTTGGCCGCAGTTGTCGAGCCTTGGTGAGGCTACGTCGGCCACACTGGCGATCTTTACTGCTCAGCCCCCATTCTTCCCATTCCCCTCCAACTGCCCCAACGGTACCCGCCGCTCTATCGCGCTGGACAGGATGATCGACGTCTTGCTGAAGCCGAATTGGGCGATGCGGTTGATCAGGTTTTCCAGCTCCGGCATCGAGCCCACCGCCGCTTGCATGATCACGCACGGGTCGCCGGTGACGCGGTGGCATTCGGTCAGTTCGGGGATTTTGCCCAGGGCGTCGTAGACCTTTTGGCTGCCGTGGTTGGTCAGGCGCAGCTCGATCACGCATTGGATCGGCAGGCCCACCTTGGACAGGTCGACCTTGGCCTGGTAGCCGGTGATCACGCCACTGGCTTCCAGCTTGGCCACGCGCTCGGCGACGGCGGGGGCGGAGAGGTTTACGGTGCGGGCCAGTTGCGCGTAGGTGGCGCGGCCATCCTCCAGCAGAGCGCTGAGGAGCATGCGGTCGTATCTATCCATGATAAGGCTCTGGTAAGGCGTGGCTTTCGAAAGCATGGTTTATAGCGCTGATAACCATGCTTTGAAAAGTGTATGGGCGCTTTAAACAGGTTTTGTAACTTATGTTTAATGCCCGGCTTTTTTAGAATAAACCTCCCTTGCCCTGCGTTAGAGCTACCCCATGCCTGGACCACGTCGCTTTCCCTTACCGTTGATTGCCGCTTTTTTTGCGTTGTATGTGATCTGGGGTTCTACCTATCTGGTGATTCGTATCGGTGTTGAATACTGGCCGCCGCTGTTGCTGGCCGGGATTCGTTTCGTCACGGCGGGCGCCTTGATGTATGGCTTTTTGCGCTGGCGTGGGGTGCCAGCACCGACCTGGGTACAGTGGAAGGCTGCCGGCAAGATCGGCATCTTGCTGCTGACCTTCGGCAACGGCGCGGTCAGTGTCGCCGAGCACACGGGCGTGGCCTCCGGGGTCGCGGCGCTGGCGGTGGCGACGGTACCTTTGTTTACTCTGCTCTGCGGTTATTTCTGGGGCGCGCGTAATACCCGTCTGGAGTGGGCCGGGGTGGTGCTGGGGATTATCGGCATCGCCATGCTCAACATGGGCTCGAACCTGCAATCGAGCCCGAGCGGCGCCGCCTTGTTGATTTTCGCTGCGGCCGCCTGGGCTTTCGGTTCGGTGTGGAGCAAGCACTTGCCGCTGCCCCAGGGCGGCATGGCCAGCGCGGCGGAAATGCTGATCGCCGGGGTGGTGCTGTTGATCGGTAGCGCGCTCAAGGGTGAACACCTGGAAGCGATGCCGCCGGTGGAAGGTTGGCTGGCCTTGGCTTACTTGACCGTGTTTGGCTCGATCATCGCTTTCAACGCCTATATGTATTTGCTGAAAAACGTGCGTCCGGCTGCCGCCACCAGCTATGCCTACGTCAACCCTGCGGTAGCGGTGTTGCTGGGGATTGTGTTTGTCGGCGAGACCATCGGTATGGAAGAGGCTCTGGCAATGTTGGTGATCATCAGCGCCGTGCTGCTGATCAGCCTGCCACAGTGGCGTAAGCCCAAACTGGATTTAGGGTAAACTGCGGCGCATTGCGACCTTGCTCTGACTTTTTCCTACGGTACCTCCATGACTTTCGCCACCCTTGGCCTGATCGAACCCTTGCTGCGCGCCCTTGAGACGCTTGGCTACCAGACCCCGACGCCGGTGCAGGCGCAAGCCATTCCGGCGGTGCTGGCCGGACGCGACCTGATGGCCGCAGCCCAGACAGGCACCGGCAAGACTGCCGGTTTCGCCGTGCCGCTGTTGCAGCTGCTGACGATGGAAGGGCCAAAAGTCAGCGCCAACTCGGTGCGCGCGCTGATCCTGGTGCCAACGCGCGAGCTGGCCGAGCAGGTTCACGCAAGCGTTGCACAGTACGCAGAAAACCTGCCGCTGAGCACTTACGCGGTGTACGGCGGCGTCAGCATCAACCCGCAAATGATGAAGCTGCGCAAAGGTGTCGACGTACTGGTGGCCACGCCGGGCCGCTTGCTGGATTTGTTCCGCCAGAAAGCGCTGAAGTTCAGCCAGCTGCAAACCCTGGTGCTGGATGAAGCCGACCGCATGCTCGACCTGGGCTTCTCCGAAGAACTGTCGAACATCTACCGCGTGCTGCCGAAAAAGCGCCAGACCCTGCTGTTTTCCGCGACCTTCTCCGATGATATCCGCCTGCTGGCTGGGCAGATGCTCAACGACCCGCTGAGCATCGAAGTCAGCCCGCGCAACGTCGCCGCCAACACCGTCAAGCAATGGGTGGTGCCGGTGGACAAGAAGCGCAAGGCCGAGTTGTTCGTGCATTTGATGCGCAAGGGCAAGTGGAAGCAGGTGCTGGTGTTCGCCAAGACCCGCAAAGGCGTGGACGAGTTGGTGGAAAAACTCCAGGGCCTGGGCATCAACGCCGACGGTATCCATGGCGACAAGCCTCAGGCAACCCGCCAGCGTGCGCTGGACCGCTTCAAGGCCAGCGAAGTACAGATCCTGGTAGCCACCGACGTGGCGGCCCGAGGCCTGGACATTGAAGACTTGCCGATGGTGGTCAACTTTGACCTGCCAATCGTTGCCGAGGATTACATCCACCGCATCGGCCGTACCGGTCGTGCGGGCAACACCGGTGAGGCGATTTCCCTGGTGTGTGCCGATGAAGTGAACATGCTGTCGGCCATCGAGATGTTGACTCGCCAGACCCTGACTCGCCACATGGAGCAAGACTTCGAGCCAGAGCACCGCGTGCCGGACACCGATGCCAGTGGCCAAGTGGTGAAGAAACCGAAAAAGCCGAAGAAACCCAAGACGTCCGGTGGCAGCAAGCGCAACCTGGGCAAGTGGGTGGAGAGTGGGGAAGTGTCGGTGGCGCCGCCTTCGCTCAAGCCGGTGCGCAAGGTGCCTGTGTTTAATACCGGGCCGCGTAAGAAGAAGTAAAGGTCACTGTGGCGAGGGGGCAAGCCCCCTCGCCACAAGTAATCAGCTAGCCTGCAACCACTCCAGAATACCCCGACCAGCCGCCCGCCCACTGGCAAAACACCCCGTCAGCAGATAGCCGCCCGTCGGCGCTTCCCAGTCCAGCATTTCCCCTGCGCAAAATACCCCTGGCAGTTGCTTGAGCATCAGCCGTTCATCCAGCACTTCAAACGGCACACCGCCAGCGGTGCTGATGGCTTCGTCCATGGGCCGGGTTTTCACCAGCGTCAGGGGCAGCGCCTTGATGGCGAGCGCCAACTGCGCTGGATCGGCAAACTGCTCGGCGGCTGCCAGCTCGCGCAATAGCGCGGCTTTCACCCCGTCCAGCCCGAGTTGGCTGTGCAAATGCTTACTCATCGACCGTGATCCGCGAGGCTTGGCCAGCGCCGCCTGGACCTTGTCCAACGGTTTGCTCGGCAGCAGATCGATATGCACCGTGGCTGAGCCATCGTGATTGATCGCCTCACGAATTGGTGCCGACAGCGCGTAGATCAGGCTGCCTTCGATACCTGTGGCGGTGATCACGCATTCCCCAAGGCGAGGCTTGTCATCCGCCAGCCCGATGGCGACGTTTTTCAACGGCGCACCGGCGAATTTGCTGACCATCAACTCGCTCCAGGCGGACACCTCGAAACCGCAGTTGCTCGGTTGCAAGGGTGCGTAGGGGATGCCTTTATCTTCCAGCAGCTTGAGCCATGCACCGTCGGAGCCCAGCCGCGACCAACTGCCGCCGCCCAAGGCCAGCAGCACCGCGTCGCTGCGCAGGTTTTGGTCGCCCTCGGGGCTGTGGATAAGCAAACTGCCGTCGGCGTTCCAGCCCAACCAGCGATGGCGGGTGTGGATAACTACCCCGTTGTCGCGCAAACGCTTGAGCCAGGCCCGCAGCAGCGGGGCGGCTTTCATGTCGGTAGGAAACACCCTGCCAGAACTGCCGACAAAGGTTTGAATGCCCAACCCATGAATCCATTCACACAACGCCTCGGCACCGAACTGACGCAGCAATGGCGCCATATGCGGTGCCCGTTCGGCATAGCGTGACAAAAATGCCGGGTAGGCCTCGGAATGGGTGATATTCATGCCTCCCACGCCCGCCAGCAGGAACTTGCGGCCCACCGACGGCATACCGTCATACAGATCGACCTTGACCCCGGCCCGGCTCAGCACTTCGGCAGCCATCAGCCCGGCAGGGCCGCCGCCGATGATGATGACGTGTGGAGACTGGGTTTGGGTCTGAGGCATGGGAGTGACTACGGTTCGGCGAAGTAAGCCGAGCATTCTACCCGAGGACAGCAATACTGCCTGATCAAAAAACGTACAGTTTCCTGCAGGCTATGGGTTTTCTCGCTTACAGACGCTTTCACTCAGGTTATCCACAGGCAGTTCCACAGGCATTGTGGGTAACGCGCACATCTCAATGACAGCCTGATGACGTCCACACCCGCTGGGCACTGTGGTGCAAAATGCCGTGGCGGCGGGCCAGGGCAGGGCGATCCTTGCTGTAGCCACCGCCGATTACGCCGACCACCGGGATGTCGCGGCCAAGGCAATGGCGCATCACGCTTTCATCGCGGGCAGCCACGCCTTGGTCTGTCAGCTTGAGGTAACCGAGGGCGTCGTCCTTGTGCACATCGACGCCGGCGTCGTACAGAACAAGGTCGGGTTGGTAGAGGGGCAGCAGGTAGTTGAGGGCATCGTCGACCACTTTGAGGTAGTCGCTATCGCCCATGCCCATGGGCAGCGGGATATCCCAATCGCTATGGGCCTTGCGCGCCGGGAAGTTTTTTTCACAGTGTAGGGACACGGTGATTGCGTCTGGAGTGTCGTGCAGGATGCGGGCGGTGCCGTCGCCCTGGTGCACGTCGCAGTCGAAGATCAATACCCGGCTCACCCGGCCACTTTCCAGTAGGTAACGGCTGATTACCGCCAGGTCATTGAAGATGCAAAAGCCTGCCGGGTAATCGTAGTGGGCGTGGTGAGTGCCACCCGCCAGATGACAGGCCAGCCCGTGTTCCAGGGCTTGTTCGGCGGCCAGCAGCGAGCCGCCCACCGCGCGCACGGTACGCCGGGCCAGGGCTTCGCTCCAGGGTAGGCCGAGGCGTCGTTGGTCTTCGCGGGACAGTTCGCCGTTCATGTAACGTTCGATATACCCAGGTTCATGGGCCAGGGCGAGGATCTCGGGAGGGCACAGTTCGGGGCGCAGCAATTGGCTGTCCAGGGTCAGGCCGCTGTCCACCAAGTGATCGCGCAGCAGGCGGAATTTATCCATGGGAAAACGGTGGTCCGCCGGGAACTCTGGGCTGTAGTCGTCGTGGTAGATCAGTGGCAAAGGCATGGCATTTTCTGACGGGAACCAGCGACGGATCTTACCAGCGCGTTACACTTACGCACATGGCAAGGGAGGGGAGCGATGGAGCCGATACTGGCGTTGGAAAGTGCACGGCTGGTGTTGCGCCAATGGAGCGACGCCGATTTGCCGGAGTTTGCGCGCATGTGCGCCGACCCGCAGGTGATGCGCTATTTTCCGGCCACCTTGAGCCGCCTGGAAAGCGCCGCGCTGATCGGGCGCATTCGTGGCCATTTTGCCGAATACGGCTTTGGCCTGTGGGCGTTGCAGCGCAAGGACAGTGGCGAATTTATCGGCCTGACCGGGTTGTTGAATGTCGGCTTTGACGCCAACTTCACCCCAGCAGTGGAGATCGGCTGGCGCCTGGCCCGCGAACATTGGGGCTTGGGCTATGCCAGCGAAGCAGCCTGGACGGCGTTGCGTTGTGGTTTCGACCGGCTGAATCTCGATGAGATTGTCGCTTTCACCACCCAGGCCAATTTGCCGTCACAGAAAGTCATGCAGGCCATCGGCATGCAGTACGATCGCTCGGCGGATTTTGAGCACCCCAAGGTCGCAGGGGATGATCCACTGCGTCATCATGTGTTGTACCGCATCACCCGCCCCCAATGGTTGGATACGCTGCATGGATAAGCAGGCCGCCCGATGCTGAATGTTATCGACCGCCGCAGCCAAGACTGCGCGGCATTGCTCTGTGTGAGGAGAGTTTGAATGAGCCAAGTGTTGGAAGATCTGGTCGACTTGCTGACCCTGGAGCAGATCGAGGAGAACCTCTTTCGCGGCCGCAGCCAGGACCTGGGCTTTCGCCAGCTGTTCGGCGGCCAAGTGCTGGGCCAATCGCTGTCGGCCGCCAGCCAAACTGTTGAAGAAACGCGGCATGTGCATTCCCTGCACGGCTATTTCCTGCGTCCTGGAGATGCGTCGTTACCGGTGGTCTACCAGGTCGACCGGGTGCGTGATGGCGGCAGCTTCAGTACGCGGCGGGTGACGGCGATCCAGAAGGGCAACCCGATCTTCACTGCCAGCGCCTCGTTCCAGTACGACGAGGAAGGCTTCGAGCACCAGACGTCGATGCCCGTGGTGGTTGGCCCGGAAAATTTGCCCTCGGAGCTGGAGTTGACCCAGCAGCGCGCGCACCTGATCCCCGAACACATGCGCGAGAAGTTGCTGTGCCCCAAGCCCATCGAAGTGCGGCCGGTGACCGAGAAAGACCCCTATAACCCGCAGCCCTGCGACCCGATCAAGTACGTGTGGTTTCGCGCCGACGGCGCCCTGGCCGATTCGCCGGCGCTGCACAAATACCTGCTGGCCTATGCCTCGGACTTTGGCCTGCTGACCACTTCGTTGCTGCCCCACGGTAAAACGGTGTGGCAGAAAGACATGCAAGTCGCCAGTCTCGACCATGCGCTGTGGTTCCACGCCGACCTGCGTGCTGATGACTGGTTGCTTTACGCCATGGATAGCCCGTGGGCCGGCAATTCTCGAGGTTTCTCCCGTGGCAGCGTGTACAACCGCGCCGGCCAGTTGGTGGCGTCGGTGACACAGGAAGGTCTGATTCGTCATCGCAAGGATTGGGCATGAGCCTGGCTGAGATTAAGCATTGGGTGTTCGACATGGACGGCACCCTTACGGTTGCGGTGCATGACTTTGCGGCGATCCGTGTGGCGCTGGGTATTCCTGCGACCGAAGACATCCTTACTCACCTGGCGGCGTTGCCGGCTGATATCGCGGCCGCCAAGCACGCCTGGTTGCTGGAGCACGAGCGGGAGTTGGCGCTCGGTTCCGTGGCGGCCGAGGGTGCGGTGGCGCTGGTGCGGGAATTGGCTGAACGGGGTTGTCGCCTGGGCATCCTGACTCGCAATGCCCGTGAGTTGGCCCATGTGACGTTGCAAGCCATCGGCTTGGCGGACTGCTTTGCCGTGGAAGATGTGCTGGGCCGTGATGATGCACCGCCCAAGCCAGATCCAGGCGGCTTGTTGAAACTGGCCGAGGCCTGGGACGTATCTCCCGGCAAGATGGTGATGGTGGGCGATTACCGCTTCGACCTGGATTGCGGTCGTGCGGCAGGGACCAGGACCGTGCTGGTCAACCTGCCGGATAATCCGTGGCCAGAATTGGCGGATTGGCATGCCGAGGATTGTGGGGTTTTGCGCCGGATGATTAAGGCCTGACTGCTCCTACCTGAACAACACCGCCTGCCCCTCAGGCGACGTAAACATCCCATCCCCGTTATGCCCCACCCCAGGCACTTCAATCAGCGTGTGACCCAACTGTGGATGGCGCTGCTTGAGGTAGTCGAAATAATTGTGCCCGCGAATCAGGCGGTACGCGCCCTGGGTCTCGGCGGCGCAGCTCTTGTCCAGCGCCGGGTGGTTGGGGTCGGTATCGTTCTGGCCCAACAGATAGGTGATATTGCGTTTCACGTAAGCCTGCTCCAACTGCTTGGCACGTTGCCCTTTGGCGTAGGCCGGCAGGTTTTGCATGCCGTATTTCCAGTCATTGAAACCGGGGCAACTGGCCGGGTCGAACTTCACTGGGCGTTGCGCCGTGAAGTAGGCGTAGGACGATGGGTTGGCGATCACATAACGCAGGCTGATTCCGGTGCTTTGCAGGGCCGGATGATCGTGACCGGTCAAGGCAAAGCGCTGCACTACCTGGCCGCCGCCGGAATGCCCGGCCACTACGATTTCCTTCAGGGCCGGGAACAGCTTGCGGTTGCCCAAGTGCTTGATGATCTGGTCCAACACCCCGTAGGAGCTGATGTGGCGGGGGCCAACCGACGGCTCTCCGGCCATCCAGTCATTGCCATGCCAGCGCAGGACCTGGTTGTCCAGTGGGTTGCGCTTGACGTCGGACTCATTGAGAAACTGCGGTGCAAGCACCAGGGTGTTGGCGCTTTGTCCTGCATGCTCAGCGGCCTTTTCAGCGCTTTGCAGGTACGTCTGGGCGTTGCGCAGCCGACCATGGACGATGATCAGTGCGCGAGTCACCTGCGGTAGCGGCTGGCGCCAGTCCTGGCTCAGGCCAACACTGAGGTCGCCAGCATCCAGGTGAAACCGATCGGGGCTGATCACCTTGACCCCATGTTCGGCGGCCCAGGTGGAGGTGCATGTCATCAACAAACCCAGCAGCAACCCCAATCGTTTATTCATTTAAAGACTCTTGGCGGTGAAGGTGTCGCATTGAGTGATCTGGCCCTGGGCAAAGCCAGTCTTGAACCAGCGAACCCGTTGTGCCGAAGTACCGTGGGTGAAGGAGTCAGGGACTACACGGCCCTGGCCCTGTTGTTGCAAACGGTCATCGCCGATGGCATTGGCCGCGTTCAGCGCTTCTTCGATGTCGCCGGGTTCCAGCCAGTTCAGGCGCTTCTGCGCGTGGTTTGCCCACACGCCAGCAAAGCAGTCGGCTTGCAGCTCCTGGCGCACCAGCAGGCCGCCGTCGCCTTCCATCTGCCGGCCTTGTTGTCGCGCGGCCTGGATCTTCGACGAGATGCCCAGCAAGGTCTGCACATGGTGTCCGATTTCGTGAGCGATCACGTAGGCTTGGGCGAAGTCGCCGGCAGCCTTGAAGCGCTGGGACATTTCCCGGAAGAAGTCCAGGTCCAGGTAGACCTGCTGGTCGGCAGGGCAATAGAACGGGCCGCTGGCAGACGTGGCGCCACCGCAGGCGGAATTCACCCGGCCACGGAACAGGATCAATTTGGGATTCTTGTAGGCCAGGCCGTTTTCCTGGAACACCTGGGCCCAGGTGTCTTCGGTATCGCCCAATACGGCGCGGACGAAGTCGGCCTGTTCGTCATTGGCCGGTGGAGCCTGGCGCGTTTGCGGGCTGACTGAGGGCGCTTGCTCGGTGAGCTGGCCGCTGAGTTGGCCGAGGATCTGCATCGGGTCCTGGCCGGTCAGCCAGCCGATGCCGACGATCAGCACAATGGCCGTGAGGCTCAAGCCCTTGCCGCCACCAAAACGCATGCCCCCACCGCCGCCGCTGCCATCGCGGGCATCCACCACGTTGTCGCTGCGTCGGCCTTTTTTCCATAGCATGTGGCAATCCTCTTGATGAGCGTGCAGATCAGTGTTGTTGGTGAGTCGGGTTGGCGCCAGTCCGGCGGTCTGACGCTATCAAAGCCCAAAGGTGTTACTGGCGGCAATAGCCTTCGCCGGTATTGACCACCAGGCAGTCCTTTTTATCGGCCAGCCATTTCATGCCAGTGGCTGCACCGTCGCCGGCACGCAGGATCTGTGGGCCGTCCGGGCGGGCAAAGGTGATGCCATCATCGGCCGCCTCGCCCTTGAAGGTCCCGGAGGCATCGGCGTCTAGCCCGTATTTCATGGTCAGCACGTAATGTCCGCGACCGATGCTATCGTCCTTGGTGATGGTCAGGCTCAGGCCTTCTACGCCAACCCATTTGCCGACCCATTTATCGGTGGGCAACGTTTCCGGCACCAGCGTGGCTTGCACGGACGCCGGAGGGGTTTTATTGGCGACTTTTGTGTCCGGGGCTTCTTTGTCGCAGGCGCTGAGCAAGATAAGTGTCGAGAGGATGAAGAGTGTTTTTTTCATTTTAGAGGGCCTTGGTTAAAAAACGCGCAATGGTGGGTTGGCGTGGAGCGTTGGACTTAATTCCGGCAATTTAGTGCGCTGTTCGAACAGTGTTTGGTTATGCTCTTGGAGCAGATGCACGCCAGGCTCTAGATTACCGGGTTGAGTGCCGCGATGTGCGGCGGTCATCTCAGCCTGTCATTCAAGGGAACTCAATGACCCTCAGTACTCCACTTTCCGGCGTCAACCATCCCCTCAAAGGCATTTTGCTGATTGTGGTGGCGACTTTTCTGTTCTCCAGCCACGACGCCCTGTCCAAATACCTGGCCGGGTTTTATCCGATTGTGATGGTGGTGTGGGCCCGCTACATGGTGCATACCTTGCTGATGGCCGGGATCTTCCTGCCACAATCGGGCTTGCGGGTACTGCGCAGCAAAAGGCCGTGGCTGCAGGTGGCGCGCGCGTTGTGCTTATTGGGCACCAGTTTGTTTTTCACCTCGGCCCTGCATTTCATTCCCTTGGCCGAGGCAACGGCGGTCAACTTCCTGGCACCGATCCTGGTGACTGCCTTGTCGGTGCCCCTGCTGGGCGAGCACGTGACTCGCGGCCAGTGGCTGGCGGTGCTTTGCGGTTTTGTCGGGGTGCTGATCATCGTTCACCCGGGTGGTGATCTGTTCACGCCTGCGGTGTTGCTGCCGCTGTGCTCTGCGCTGTTTTTCTGCTTCTATCAACTGCTCACCCGCATCCTCAGCCAGTACGACAGCCCGACCACCAGCAACTTCTTCGCCGGCCTGTGCAACACCCTGGTGATGAGCGCATTGGTGCCGTTCTTCTGGCAGATCCCGACCTGGTGGCACGGTGTATTGATGTTGGCGCTGGGAACCTGCGGGATGACTGCGCACCTGATGCTGACCAAGGCTTTCCGCGTGGCGGCACCGGCCTTGCTGGCGCCGTTCGGCTATTGCCAGATCGTCTTTGCAGGATTGTTGGGCTGGCTGGTGTTCGAACATACCCCAACCCTGACCACGGTGGTCGGCATCGGAGTGATCTGCTTGAGTGGCCTGGCCGCTGCATGGCAGCAGCGGCGCAGGTAGGTCGAGTCAGGCGTCGACGACAGGGATCTTGCGTGGCGCCATGAAGTACATCCAGATCAGCGCAATGAAGTACATCGCCGGAATCAGCGTGAACAGCACCGTGTAGTTGTTGTTGGTGACCGTCAGGATATGCCCGACGATCTGGGTCATGAACATCCCGCCGATTGCCGCGCACATGCCGCCAAAGCCGAACACCGTGCTCATCATGTGCTTGGGCGTGTAGTCCATCACCAGGCTCCAGATGTTGGCGGTCCAGGCCTGGTGGGCGCCGATGGCCAGGGAGATGGCAAACACCGCGACCCACAACTGGCTGGAGCCGGCAGCCATGATCACCCCGATGATGCAGCAGGCGAATAGCAGCATCGACAGCAACCGCGCCTTGATCGGCTGCATCCCGCGACCGATCAGGAACGAAGACAGAATCCCGCCCCCGATACTGCCGAAGTCCGCTGTCAGGTAAATGATGATCAGCGGGATGCCCATCTGGGTGACGTTGATCCCCAGGTTGTATTGCTGGTTGAGAAACGGCGGCAGCCAGTACAGGTAGAACCAGAACACCGGCGCGGTCATCGAGTAGGCCAAGGCAAAGGCCCAGGTGCCGCGCATGCGCAGGATACGGCTGAAGGGCACGCGGGGTTGGTCTGGTTCGACCTCTTGTTGCACGTAGTCCAGTTCTGATTGTTTGACCGTTGGATGTTCTTCCGGGTTGTAGTACTTCAGGCCCCAGAACACCAGCCAGATCCCGCCCAGCGCCGCCATGCCCAGGAACGCTGCCTGCCAGCCCCACACGTGGAGAATCAACGGCAGCATCATCGGCGTCAGCATTGCGCCGACGTTGGTGCCGGCGTTGAAGATCCCGGTCGCCACCGCTCGCTCACCAGCAGGGAACCACAGCCGGGTGGTCTTGACGCAGGCTGGGTAGTTGGCGGCTTCCGTCAGCCCGAGGATAAAGCGACAGACCATAAAGCCCACCGCCGAGGTGGCCAGGCCGTGGGCACCCGTGGCTATGCTCCACAGCAGCACCGCGCAGAAGAACACGCGCTTGACGCCGACCCGGTCGATCAAGCGACCTTGCAATACAAAACCGATGGCGTAGCCGACCTGGAACCAGAAGTTGATGTTGGCGTAGTCCATCGCCGTCCAGTTCATTTCCTTGGCCAGGATCGGTTGCATCACGCCTAGTGCGGCGCGGTCGATGTAGTTGAGGGTGGTGGCGAAAAACACCAGGGCCAGCATGCCCCAGCGGGTCTTGCCGACGGCCATTGCGCCGCGAATCTTGTCGCCGATGCCGCTTTGCGGATTGCCCTGGCGCGCGGCCAGAGCGGAATTTTGCGAAGGCATGAGGAGGTACCCGTTTTTTGAAATTCTTATGGTGTGTTCTGGGTCTTGATCATTTTAGGCCGCTCGAATAGAAACAGCCCTTATGCCCAATCGATGGTGCGCAGTGGCTGAAAAATCGTCAATTCGCCAAACCGCCATTTTGTTCGATAATCGCCCATAAAACTAACTAGTCCGTACATTTTAATTGCTAGGCCGATTTACCGAGCCAATAATTCGGCCCAAACAAGACCTGCCTTCACTTCCGGGAGTCGCCCCATGCAACGTTCCATCGCCACCGTTTCCTTGAGTGGAACCCTGCCGGAAAAACTCGAAGCCATTGCGGCTGCCGGGTTTGATGGTGTGGAAATCTTCGAAAATGATCTGTTGTATTACGACGGCAGCCCTCGGGAAGTGCGGCAGATGTGCGCTGACCTCGGTATTGCCATCACCCTTTTCCAGCCGTTCCGAGACTTTGAAGGCTGCCGCCGCGAGCGCCTGGCGCGCAACCTGGAGCGGGCCGAGCGCAAGTTCGATTTGATGCAGGAGCTGGGCACCGATCTGGTGCTGGTGTGCAGTAATGCGTCGGCGGATTCCGTCGGCGATGAGAGCATTCTGCTGGATGACTTGAGCTTGCTGGCCGAACACGCCGGCCGCCGAGGCTTGCGCATCGGCTATGAAGCGCTGGCCTGGGGTCGCTACGTCAATACCTGGCAGCAGGTGTGGAACCTGGTGCGCCAGGTCGATCACCCAAGCCTGGGGGTGTTGCTGGACAGTTTTCATACCTTGTCCCTCAAGGGTGACCCCACGGCCATCGCCGAGATTCCCGGCGACAAGATTTTTTTCGTGCAAATGGCCGACGCACCGATCCTGGCCATGGACGTGCTGGAGTGGAGTCGACATTTTCGCTGCTTCCCCGGCCAAGGCGAATTCGATTTGGCGGGTTTTCTCGCGCCGATCATCAAGAGTGGCTACACCGGCCCGTTGTCCCTGGAAATCTTCAACGACGGCTTTCGTGCCGCGCCGACCCGGGCCAACGCTGCCGATGGCCTGCGCTCGCTGCTGTACCTGGAAGAGAAGACTCGCCAACGCCTGGAGCAGGAGGCGGCAGCTGCGACAAACCTTGAGATCCTGTTCGAAACGCCGGCCGCCAGCGAGTACGACGGCATCGAGTTTCTGGAGTTCGCCATAGATGAAAGCCTGGGCGCCAAGCTCACGCAATGGCTGGAACGCCTAGGTTTCGTCAAGACTGGCCAGCACCGCTCCAAAAGTGTCAGCCTGCTGCGCCAAGGCGATATCAATCTGATCCTCAACTGCGAGCCCTATTCTTTCGCCCACAATTTTTTTGAAGCCCATGGCCCTTCGTTGTGCGCCACGGCGATCCGCGTCAAGGACAGCGCCAAGGCTCTGGAGCGGGCGGTGGCCTACAAAGGCCAGCCCTATCGCGGGTTGGTCGGCCCCAACGAACTGGAACTGGCGGCGGTGCGTGCACCCGATGGCAGCCTGATTTACCTGGTGGATCAGAACGAAGGCGGGATCTACAGCACTGATTTCAACCTGCAAGCCTCGACCGCTTCCAGCGGCGGCCTGCTGCGCATCGACCATATGGCCATGGCCTTGCCGGCCGACAGCCTCGACAGTTGGGTGCTGTTCTACAAGAGCCTGCTGGATTTTGAGGCCGATGACGAAGTGGTGCTGCCCGACCCGTATGGCCTGGTGAAAAGCCGGGCACTGCGCAGCCGTTGCAGCTCGATTCGCCTGCCACTGAATATTTCCGAGAACCGCAACACCGCTATTTCCCACGCGCTATCAAGCTATCGCGGTTCCGGCGTGCATCATATTGCCTTTGATTGCGTGGATATTTTCGCCGAAGTCAGCCGGGCCAAGGACGCCGGTGTGCCGCTGTTGGACATCCCGCTCAACTATTACGATGACCTGGCGGCGCGCTTTGACTTCGATGATGAGTTCCTCAGTGAGTTGGCGTACTACAACGTTCTGTACGACCGTGACGCCCAAGGCGGTGAGTTGTTTCACGTCTACACGGAGCCGTTTGAAGGGCGATTTTTCTTCGAGATCATCCAGCGCAAAAACGGCTACGCCGGTTACGGTGCGGCCAACGTGGCGGTGCGTCTGGCGGCGATGGCCAAGTCCCGCAGCGGCGCCGTGCGCCAGGCCAAGTTGTAGGGTGTTGGCGCTTCCTTCGGGGTGTGCGGCGGCCCATAATCACGGCCTGCATAAATGGCCGTGAGTGCACCATGACCTCGACTTCCGAACGCTCTACTTCCGAGCTATCTACCTCCGAGCTCTGCGCCGCCTCACCCGCGCCGCGCAAAAGTCGCAAGAACAACCCGGAAAAGACCCGCGAAAACATTCTTCAAGAAGCCATTGTCGAGTTCGTCCAGCAGGGGTTGTCCGGCGCCCGCGTGGACGCCATTGCCGAGCGCATCCATACCTCCAAGCGCATGATCTATTACTACTTCGGCAGCAAGGAGCAGTTGTACGTCGAAGTGCTGGAGAAGCTCTACGGCGATATCCGCAACACCGAAGCGCGGATGAACCTCACCGAACTGGAACCACGTGAAGCGATCCGGCGCCTGGTGGAGTTCACCTTTGATCACCATGACCAGAACGTGGATTTCGTGCGGATTGTCAGCATCGAGAACATTCACAACGCCGAATATGTGAAGCAATCCGAGTCGATCAAGGCGATGAACAGCAACATCCTTGAAGCCCTTGGTGCGACGTTGCGCAGGGGCGCGGAACTGGGGGTGTTTCGCGAAGGGTTGGAGCCGTTGGATGTGCACCTGCTGATCAACTCATTCAGCTTTTACCGGGTGTCCAATCGGCATACGTTTAGCGAGATCTTTCAGATCGTGTTGTCGGATGAAGTGGTCAAGCAGCGGCATCGGGCGATGATCTGCGAGTCGGTGTTGCGCTATTTGCAGGCTTGAATCTTTCCCACGTGGTGCGTGGGAAAGATCAGTGATCAGGTGTTCATGTTCTGGAAGTGCTCAAGCATCCGCCCCGCATCCGCCACTTTGCCACTGAACAATTCAAACGCCTTCACCGCCTGAAACACCGCCATATTCCCGCCATCCAGCGTGCGGCAGCCCAAGGCTCGAGCGTTGCGCAGCAGTTCGGTTTCCAGCGGGAAATAGACAATTTCCGCCACCCATAACTCCCGATGCAACAACGCCAGCGGCACGGGCATCCCCGGCAGTTTGGCCATGCCCATGGGCGTGGTGTTCACCAGGCCGTCGGCTTCGGCCATGGCACCAGGCAGGTCGCTACCGGCCTGGGCTCGGGACGCGCCAAAATGCTGGTTGAGGCTGTCGGCGAGGCTTTGCGCGCGGTTGTTATCCACATCAAAAATGCTCAGTTGCTCCACGCCTTCACCCAGCAGCGCGTGGGCCACCGCTGCGCCTGCGCCACCCGCGCCCATCTGCACCACGCGCTTGCGCGCAGCACCGCTCAAGCCCCGGCGAAAACCTTCGGCAAATCCCAGGCAGTCGGTGTTGTGGCCGATGCGCTTGCCGTCGCGCAGTACGACGGTGTTCACCGCGCCAATCCCCCGCGCTTCGGCGGACAACTCATCCAGCAACGGCAGGATCACCTGCTTGCACGGATAGGTGATGTTCAAACCGGTGAAGTTCATCTGCTCGGCGGCCTTCAGCAGGTTGGGCAGGGCGTTGCTGTCCAGTTGCAACTGATCCAGATCGATCAAGCGATACAGGTAACGCAGACCCTGTGCATCGCCTTCATGTTCATGCAGGGCTGGCGTGCGGGAAGCCTGGATGCCGGAGCCGATCAGGCCGGCCAGAATTCGGTGTTGAGACATGTGACTCATCCCTTCAATGTCAGGCTGAAATGCTCAAGGGCCAGGTGATAACCATGGCTGCCGAAACCGGCGAGCACCGCCTTGGCAATCGGCGACACGAAGGAGTGATGCCGAAACGGCTCGCGGGCATGCACGTTGGACAAATGCACTTCGATCACCGGTACTTCACTGGCCACCAGCGCATCGCGGATCGCCACTGAGGTGTGGGTCCAGGCCGCCGGGTTGATCACAATCCCTGCGCAACGGGCGCGGGCGCCGTGAATCCAGTCCAGCAATTCGCCTTCATGGTTGGTCTGGCGAAATTCGATGGCGAGCCCCAGTTTTTTCGCACTGCGACCGCACAGGTCAGCAACGTCGGCCAGGGTTTCGTGGCCGTAGGTGGCCGGTTCGCGGGTGCCTAGCAGATTTAGGTTGGGGCCGTTGAGCACCAGCACGATAGGGGGCATATGGGAGTCTCCACTGTTGTTTTTATCTGTGGGGACAAAATGTACTGAATGGTTAATTTGGTCAATTGTCGAAGACGCGAAGCGCAGTTAACCGTTCGATTATCGAACGTTGGGTGAAAAAGGCCTCGCGTGGATTCAGCTCAAGTATTACGCAGGGTTGCTGAGTGAGCAGGATTCGCGGGTATTGGCAGGGTTTTTCCAGGCGGGGGATGAGTGGTTACAACCCCATGTTCGAAGAGGTGCTCATTGTTACTAGTCTGTGAGACTTTTGTGGCGAGGGTGCAGGCCCCTCGCCACAGGCGGGCTTACCGCCGGGTCAACAGCACACCCGATTCCATATGGTGCGTCCACGGGAACTGGTCAAACAATGCACAGCGGGTAATGCGGTGCGTGTCGTGCAATTGCGCGATGTTTGCCGCCAGCGTTTCGGGGTTGCACGAGATATACAGGATGTTCTCGAAGCGCCGGGTCAGTTCGCAGGTGTCCGGGTCCATGCCGGCGCGCGGCGGGTCGACGAATACGCTGCCGAATTCGTAGCTCTTGAGGTCGATGCCGTGCAGACGGCGAAACGGCCGCACTTCGTTCAACGCTTCGGTCAGTTCTTCGGCGGACAAACGCACCAGGGTGACGTTACCCACTGCGTTCTCGTCGAGGTTGCTCAGCGCAGCATTGACCGAGGCTTTGCTGATCTCGGTGGCCAGCACCTTGCGCACGCGGGTTGCCAGCGGCAGGGTGAAGTTGCCGTTGCCGCAGTACAACTCCAGCAGGTCATCGCTGCGATCGCCCAGGGCTTCATACGCCCAGTTGAGCATTTTCTGGTTCACTGTGCCGTTGGGCTGGGTGAAGGCGCCTTCCGGTTGACGGTAGCTGAAGATGCGACCGCCGACGTCCAGTTTTTCCACCACGTAATCACGACCGATCACATCGCGCTTGCCCTTGGAACGACCGATGATGCTGACATTCAGTTCAGCGGCCAGCTTGTTGGCAGCGGTGTGCCAATGCTCGTCCAGCGGGCGGTGATAGCACAGGGTGATCATCGCATCGCCCGCCAGTGTGGTGAGGAACTCCACTTGGAACAGCTTGTGACTCAAGGCGGCGCTGGCTTGCCAGGCAGCCTTGAGTTGCGGCATCAACTGGTTGATGCGCAGGCTGGCGATGGGAAATTGTTCGATGAGGATCGGCGTGCGCTTGTCGTCCTGGGAGAACATCGCGTAGTGGCGCTCACCTTCTTCGCGCCACAGGCGGAATTCGGCGCGCAGGCGGAAGTTCTGCAATGGCGAGTCGAAAACCTGCGGCTCTGGCGCATCAAAAGGCGCGAGCAGGTCACGCAGGCGCGCGACCTTTTCGTCCAGTTGCAGGGCGTAGCTTGCGGCGTCAAAAGTCATGCGGGGAACCAGCCTAGCTTGATCACGAACAGAATCGACAGAATCACCAGCGCCGGGTTCAGCTCACGGTAGCGGCCCGAGAGCAGCTTGATGACAGTCCAGGCGATGAAACCGAAGGCGATGCCGTTGGCGATGGAGTAAGTGAAAGGCATCGCCAGGGCAGTGATCACCACGGGTGCGGCGACGGTGATGTCGTCCCAGTCGATTTCCGCCAGGCCTGAGGTCATCAGCACCGCGACGAACAGCAATGCTGGCGCGGTGGCGAAGGCCGGTACGCTGGCCGCCAGTGGCGAGAAGAACAGCGCCAGCAGGAACAGAATCGCGACCACAACGGCGGTCAAACCGGTCCGGCCACCAGCGCTGACGCCCGCTGCCGATTCGATATAACTGGTGGTGGTCGAGGTGCCCAGCAGGGAGCCGGCCATGGCCGCGGTGCTGTCAGCGATCAACGCGCGGCCCATTTTCGGCATGTGGCCGTCCTTGCCCATGAGTCCTGCGCGCTTGGCGACGCCGATCAGGGTGCCGGAGTTGTCGAATAGGTCGACGAACAGGAAGGCAAAGATCACGCTTATCAGGGCGACATCCAGGGCGCCGGCGATGTCCAGTTGCAGGAAGGTCGGGGCCAGGGACGGTGGCATCGAAGTTACGCCGCCGAACGGGGTGACGCCCAGCAGGATAGAGGCGACAGTCACCACCAGAATGCCGATCAGTACGGCGCCGCGCACTTTCAGGGCTTCCAGCGCGACGATAAGCGCGAAACCGAGAGCGGCGAGAATCGGTGCCGGTTTTGACAGATCACCCAGGCCCACCATGGTTGCCTGGTTGCTCACGACGATTTCGGCGTTGTGCAGGGCAATCAGCGCCAGGAACAGGCCGATGCCAGCGGCAATCGCCGAACGTAGGGGCAGAGGGATGGCGTTGATGATCCACTCGCGGATGCGGAAGATCGACAGCAGGAAAAACAGCACCGCCGAAATGAACACCGCCCCCAGCGCCACTTGCCAGGTGTGGCCCTGGTGGATGACCACGGTGTAGGTAAAGAAGGCGTTCAGGCCCATGCCCGGTGCCAAGGCAATCGGGTAGTTGGCGATCAGGCCCATCACGGTCGAACCGATGGCCGCCGCCAGGCAGGTGGCGACAAACACCGCGCCCTTGTCCATGCCGGTCTCGCCGAGAATGCTCGGGTTGACGAACAGAATGTAGGCCATGGCCAGAAAGGTCGTGATGCCCGCGAGAATCTCGGTGCGCACGTTGGTGTTGTGTGCCTTGAGTTGAAACAGCTTTTCCAGCATGCCTGCTCCCTGTGGCGCATTCGGCGCCGTAATTTATTGACCTCAAAGTCAAAGCACAAACTGCGCCAGGCGCCGCGTGTTTTCTACAGAGGATCGGAAAAAGCGGCGCATCATACCAGCCGCGGAGGCTCAGTGGCGCTCGGGTATGGTTTTGCTTGTTATAGGCCTGAGGCATACTGCGCCGACGTTTAGTAGAGAGTCATCGACAGCATGAAAAAAACCAACGCCTGGAGTCTAGCTCTGTTCGCTTGTATCAGCTTGTGGCTGGGTTCGGCACCTGCATGGGGCGCGCCTGCACCGGCCTTGAGCGAGGTGCGGGTGTTCAAGGTCGAGTCGGCCAATTGCACGGAAGTCATCCCCGAACAGGCTGACAGCACGCGACAGTGTGCTCATCGTGGGCCTACCAAGGTGTATGTGATGGAAGTGGGTATTGGCAACAACGCCGTGGCGTCTTTCGATGGCGCACGGCTTTCGGGCCAAAGCACGGCAGTGTGCCAGGTCGGTTCCATCAGCCAGGCCTGCAGCGGGGCGGGTGTGCTGATGGGTTATGTGTATGTGTTTGATCTGGACGTCCGGGCCCAGGGCTCGTTCCAGTACAGCAACACGTCGATTAACGTGCCGCGCAATACCTTGAGTACCGTGCTCTCTATTCGCTGATCCACCCATCACTTCCCTTGAACGCTCATAACTCCCCGAAGTCGTACCGCTAAGACGGCGACTTCCCAGAACGCCGCGAATGCACACCAACCGTGAGGTGTTTATGAGCGCGACTCCTATCTTTGCTGCGGCCAAGCCGTTCGTCAGTCATCCGATACACCTGACTCTCAACCGCCAAGTCCGGCAATTGGACGTCTTGCCCTGGACCACCCTGCTGGATCTTTTGCGCGAGCAACTGGACCTGACCGGCAGCAAAAAGGGTTGCGACCACGGCCAGTGCGGCGCCTGCACCGTGTTGCTCAACGGCAAGCGGGTCAACGCCTGCTTGACGCTGGCGGTGATGTGCGACGGTGCCGAGTTGACCACCATTGAAGGCCTGGCCGACGACGAAGAGCTGCACCCGATGCAACGGGCCTTCATCAAGCACGATGCCTTCCAGTGTGGCTACTGCACACCCGGCCAGATCTGTTCGGCAGTGGGCCTGGCCCGGGAAGGGCGGGCTCACGACACCGCGCAGATCCAGGAATTAATGAGTGGCAACCTGTGCCGCTGCGGCGCCTACAACAATATCCGTGACGCCATCGAAGAGGCCTTGCCGGCCTGTCGCCAGCAGGGAGGTGAGCAATGAATCCCTTCCACTACAGCAAGCCGGCCGACGTGCAGGCCGCCGTAGCTCTGGGCAGCGCAACGTCGCGGTTCATTGCCGGTGGCACCAACCTGCTGGACTTGATGAAGGAGAACATCAGCCATCCCGAACATCTGATCGACATCACCGGCCTGCCATTACGCCAGGTCGAAGAAACAGCCGAAGGCGGGGTGATGATCGGCGCCTTGGTGAGCAACGCCGACCTGGCCTGGCACCCCTTGATCGAACAGCGCTACCCGCTGTTATCCCAAGCGATCCTCGCTGGAGCGTCACCGCAATTGCGCAATATGGCGAGCACCGGCGGCAACCTGCTGCAGCGCACCCGTTGCTACTACTTCTATGACGTCGCCGTGCCCTGCAACAAGCGCAAACCCGGCAGCGGCTGCCCGGCGCGGGAGGGCTTGAACCGCATTCACGCGATCCTCGGCGCCAGCGACCAGTGCGTGGCTACCCATCCTTCGGACATGTGCGTGGCCCTGGCCGCCCTTGAAGCCAGGGTGCATGTGCAAGGGCGCGGCGGGGCGCGAATCATCGAGTTCGCTGATTTCCACCGGTTGCCTGGCGATGCGCCTCAGCGCGACAACCAACTGGCCGACGACGAATTGATCACCGCCATTGAGTTACCCGCCGATAACCTGGCCGCCCACAGCCACTACCTGAAAATTCGCGACCGCGCTTCTTACGCCTTTGCTCTGGTGTCTGTGGCCGCCGCGCTGGAACTGGATGGCGAAGTGATCCGCGATGCGCGCCTGTCCTTGGGCGGTGTCGCCCACAAACCCTGGCGTGACCGTGCGGTGGAGGCCACGTTGATCGGCCAGTCGGTAAGCCGTGAAACCTTCAGCGCCGCCGCCGACACCATGCTCCAGGACGCCGAGCCTTTGGAGCACAACGGCTTCAAGATCAAACTGGCACGCCGCGCGATTATCCGCGCCTTGAGCGATGCCGCCGTCGCAGGAGCTCGCCCATGAGTGCTATCGGCAAACCGTTGGACCGGGTCGACGGTCTACTCAAGGTCACCGGCCAGGCGCGTTATGCCGGTGAGTTCCGCGAAGATGGCCTGCTTCACGCCAGCGTAGTCTCCAGCACTGTCGCCAGGGGCCGGGTGCTGCGCATCGACGTCTCAAAGGCCTTGGCGCTGCCGGGAGTGGTGATGGTGCTCGATCACCTCAACCGCCCGAAGCTGGCCAGCTACGACGACAGCTACGCCGACGCCGATGCTGCCGACGGCTCGCCATTTCGCCCGCTGTACAACGACCGTGTGCTGTACAGCGGCCAACCGTTGGCCCTGGTGATCGCCGATAATCTGGAAGTGGCGCGATATGCCGGCTCCCTCGTGACCATCGAGTATCAAGCCGAAGCCGCCGAGACTGACCTGCTCGCCGTGCAAGAGCAGGCACACCCGTCCCCGCAAACACCGCCCAAGCCACGGGGTAACTTCCAGGCCGAATGGGCCGGTGCCGCCATCAGTCTGGACTTGCATTACAGCACCCCGATCGAACACCACAACCCGATGGAACCCCACGCCAGCACCGTGCTGTACCAGCCGGACGGTACGCTGCATATCCACGACAAGACCCAAGGCCCGCAGAACTGCCAGGCCTATGTGCAAAAAGTCTTCGGCCTGGACAAAAGCCAGGTGCGGATCTTTGCTGCGTTCGTCGGCGGTGCGTTCGGTTCCGGCTTGCGCCCGCAGTATCAACTGCCCCTGGCGGTGATGGCGGCGCTGGCCCTCAAGCGTTCGGTGCGGGTAACCCTGACCCGCCAACAGATGTTCACCTTCGGCTATCGCCCACGCACCTTGCAGCGTCTGCAAATGGGCGCAGCTGCCAATGGTCGGCTGCTCGCCCTCGGTCACACGGCCATCGGCCAGACCTCACGGTTCGAGGATTTCAGCGAGCACGTGGTGGAATGGAGCGGCATGCTCTATCACTGCGACAACGTGCAACTGACCTACAAGCTGGTGCCGCTGGACGTCTTCACCCCGCTGGACATGCGTGCTCCCGGCGCGGCTCTTGGTGTGATCGGCCTGGAATGCGCCATGGACGAAGTGGCCTGCGCCCTGGCCATCGACCCGGTGCAACTGCGGCTGATCAACTACGCCGAGCGCAACCAGAATGAAGACAAGCCCTGGTCCAGCAAAGCCTTGCGCGAGTGCTACCGCGAAGGCGCCGAGCGCTTCGGCTGGAGCCGGCGCAACCCCGAACCGCGCAGTATGCGTGACGGTCGCCAACTGATCGGCTGGGGCATGGCTGGCGGCGTCTGGGAGGCCCTGCAAATGAAAGCGAGCGCCAAGGCGCGGATCGATCATGACGGCAAGCTCACCGTCAGTAGCGCCACCACCGATATCGGCACCGGCACCTACACGGTCATGACGCAAATTGCCGCCCAGGCCAGCGGCATTGCCATGGAGAACGTAAGTTTTATTCTTGGCGACTCGTCACTGCCGCCGGCGCCGTTGCAGGGCGGTTCGTTTACCGTGTCTTCGGTGGGCACTGCCGTGCAGCAAGCCTGTGAGGCGCTGAATGAAAAGCTGCTCAATATTGCCCGCAAGACCTATCCGGCGTTCAAGGATGCCGAGTCCGCCCGCTTTGAGGACGGTCAATTATATGCTGGCGAGCAACGTGTTTCCTTGGCGAAACTGGTGCGCGACAGTGGTGAGCAGGCGCTGGAAGTGCAGGTCGACAGCGAGCCGGATAAAAAGCGCGAGGGCTATGCCACGGCCACCCATTCGGCGGTTTTCGTCGAGGTGCGGGTGGACGAGGACCTGGGCACCATCAAGGTCAGTCGCGTGGTCAGCGCAATCGCTGCCGGGCGTGTGGTCAATCCGAAAATGGCCCGAAGCCAGATCCTCGGCGGTGTGGTCTGGGGCATCGGCATGGCCTTGCACGAAGAAACCCAGATCGACCATCAACTGGGGCGCTACATGAACCACAGCCTGGCCGAGTACCTCATTCCGGTAAACGCTGATATCGGCGAGATTGACGTGCTGTTTGTCGAAGAGCATGACGAGATCGTCAACGCCCTGGGTTCCAAGGGCGTGGGTGAGATTGGCATTGTCGGCGTAGCGGCGGCGGTGGCCAATGCCATCTATCACGCCACCGGCAAGCGGGTGCGGGACTTCCCCATCACCCTCGACAAGGTGCTTTAAACCTTGGTGTCTTCTACCGGTGCCGGCGTGTGCATGCGGTCGCGGTTGGCCAGGGTTGGGAACAATTTGATCCAGACCCCGGTCACCACCAGCGTGCCGATCCCGCCCATGACCACGGCGGGCACGGTGCCCAGCCAGTGGGCGGTGACGCCGGACTCAAACTCGCCCAACTGATTGGAGGCGCCGATAAACAGCCCGTTGACGGCGCTGACCCGGCCGCGCATTTCATCGGGGGTTTCCAGTTGTACGAAGGAGGCGCGGATCACCATGCTGATCATGTCCGCCGCGCCCAGTACCACCAGCACCGCCATGGAGAACCAGAACGAGGTGGACAGGCCGAAGGCAATGGTCGCCACGCCAAACACGCCGACGGCGGTAAACATGATACGACCGACGTGGCGGTCCACTGCAAACCGCGCCAGCCACAATGACATCAGCAGTGCTCCCACCGCTGGCGCCGAACGCAGTAGCCCAAGGCCCCAGGCTCCGGTCAGCAGGATGTCCTTGGCGAACACCGGCAGTAACGCGGTCGCGCCGCCCAGCAGCACGGCGAACAGATCCAGGGATATCGCCCCGAGAATGTCCGGGCGACTGCGGATAAAGCGAATCCCGGCCAGCAACGAGTCCATGGTCGCCTTGGCTTTGTTGAGCGGCGTCTGCCGGGCCGGCAGGTTGAGGGTCAGCACGCAGGCAATCAGGTACAGCAACACCGTTGGGCCATACACCCAGGCGCTGCCGAAGGCATACAGCAAACCACCGAGGGCCGGAGCGACGATGGTGGCTGATTGCTGCGCCGACTGCGACGCCGCCACCGCACGGGGAAACAACGCGCTGGGCACGATGCTCGGTAGCAGCGCCTGGGTGGTGGGCATCTCAAAGGAGCGTGCCGCACCGAGCAGGAAGGCGAGGATAAAGATCATCTCGCGGGTGACACTGCCGTTCAGGCTGGCGATGGCCAGGGACAGGGCGATCAGCGCCTGCAGCGTCTGGCAGATGGCGGCGACCTTGCGCCGTTCATAGCGGTCGGCAACATGGCCGGTGTGCAGCATGAACAGCACGCGGGGGATGAACTCGACCAAGCCCACCAACCCCAGGTCCAGCACATTGCCAGTCAGTTGGTAGAGGTTCCAGCCGATGGCCACGGTGAGCATCTGGAAGCCGCTGGCGGTAAAGATCCGCGCCAGCCAGAACGCGATGAAAGGGCGATGATGACGTAACAGCAACGCGGGCTCACTGGGCATCGGGAAGACAGGTCTGGGCTCGGGGGACAGGCGAGATTAGCATCAAGCTGTAACAAATAGTTGCAGGAGTGGAAATATCCTTAGCAAGACATCTATTTCAGTGAGGCAACCTGTCACGCGGCAAAAGGCCACACAGTCCAGCGCCGAAAATGGGACTACTCTTTCAGCGATGCTTGATCCAGATCAATGCCTTTTTAGGCGTTGATCTGGCGGCCTTCAGGCCAGAATCCCTACGTGGTCAGTTATAAAAAGAACGAATTGCAATTCGCCACACTCCATATCCGTGGGGGCAGTGGGTGCAGGCCCCAGCCAGCAGCCGGTATTACCTGACAGAGGAAGACTTATGTTTGGTTTGGAGGCGCTAGACCTCGCCCGAATCCAATTCGCGTTCACCATCTCGTTCCACATCCTGTTCCCGGCCATCACCATCGGCCTGGCCAGTTACCTCGCGGTGCTGGAAGGCTTATGGCTCAAGACCCACAACGACACCTACCGTGACCTCTACCATTTCTGGTCGAAGATCTTTGCCGTCAACTTCGGCATGGGCGTGGTCTCGGGTTTGGTCATGGCCTATCAGTTCGGTACCAACTGGAGTCGATTCTCGGACTTCGCTGGTGCAGTCACCGGGCCGCTGCTGACCTATGAGGTGCTCACCGCCTTCTTCCTCGAAGCCGGTTTCCTTGGGGTAATGCTGTTTGGCTGGAACAAGGTCGGGCGCAAACTGCACTTCTTCGCCACGGTGATGGTGGCGGTCGGCACGCTGATCTCGACGTTCTGGATTCTTGCCTCCAACAGCTGGATGCAGACGCCCCAGGGCTTTGAAATCATTGACGGCCGGGTGATCCCCACGGACTGGTTTGCGGTGATCTTCAACCCGTCATTCCCTTACCGCCTGATGCACATGGCTACCGCTGCCTTTGTTGCCACGGCGTTCTTTGTCGGTTCTTCGGCGGCCTGGCACCTGCTGCGGGGCAAAGACAGCCCGGCGATCCGCACCATGCTCTCGATGGCCATGTGGATGGCGCTGATCGTGGCGCCGATCCAGGCGGTTATCGGTGACTTCCACGGCCTCAACACCTTGAAGCACCAGCCGGCGAAAATCGCTGCCATCGAAGGTCACTGGGAAAATATCGGTGACGAACCTACGCCGCTGATCCTGTTCGGCTGGCCCGACATGAAGGCCGAAAAAACCAAATACGCGGTAGAAATCCCTTACCTGGGCAGCCTGATCCTGACCCACTCCCTGGACAAACAGGTGCCGGCCCTCAAGGACTTTCCCCCTGAGGACCGTCCCAACTCGACTATCGTGTTCTGGTCGTTCCGGGTCATGGTCGGGCTTGGTTTGTTGATGATCTTCACCGGCCTGTTCAGTCTCTGGCTGCGCAGGGGCGGCAAGATTTATACCTCCAGGCCGTTCCTTTACCTGGCGCTGTGGATGGGGCCGTCCGGCCTGATCGCGATTCTGGCTGGCTGGTTCACCACGGAAATTGGTCGCCAGCCGTGGGTGGTCTACGGGCTGATGCGCACGGCGGATGCTTCTTCCGGGCATAGTTTCGTGCAGATGAGCATCACCCTGGCGCTGTTTGTGGTGGTGTATTTCGCCCTGTTCGGCGCCGGTCTTGGCTACATGATGCGCCTGGTGCGCAAAGGCCCGGTCACCGACGACAGTACCGAGCCGGCCCACGGTGGGCCCGGGCAACAACGCACACCGGCCCGGCCGTTGTCGGCGGCCGATGACAGCTCCGACGCCGATCATGGCGACAGCCTGGCCGATAGTCAGAAGAAGGGGAATTGAGTCATGGGTATTGATCTTCCGCTGATCTGGGCCGTGATCATCATATTCGGCATCATGATGTACGTGGTCATGGACGGGTTTGACTTGGGCATTGGCATTCTCTTCCCCTTTATCAAGGGCAAGACCGACCGCGACGTGATGATGAACACCGTCGCCCCTGTCTGGGACGGCAACGAAACCTGGCTGGTACTGGGGGGCGCGGCGCTGTTCGGCGCATTTCCGCTGGCTTACTCGGTGGTGCTCTCGGCGCTGTACCTACCGTTGATCCTGATGCTGATCGGCTTGATCTTCCGCGGTGTGGCCTTTGAGTTTCGCTTCAAGGCCAAGGATGACAAGCGCCACCTGTGGGACAAGGCCTTTATCGGCGGTTCGCTGACGGCGACCTTCTTCCAGGGCGTGGCCTTGGGGGCGTTTATCGATGGCTTTCCCGTGGTTGATCGTCAGTTCGCCGGAGGTTCGCTGGACTGGTTCACGCCGTTTACGATGTTCTGTGGCGTGGCACTGATCATTGCTTATGCGCTGCTGGGCTGCACTTGGCTGATCATGAAGACCGAAGGTAAGTTGCAGGAACAGATGCATAACCTGGCGCGGCCCCTGGCATTCGTGGTGTTGGCGGTGATTGGTATCGTCAGCATCTGGACGCCGCTGGCACACCCGGACATTGCTTCGCGCTGGTTCACCCTGCCGAACCTGTTCTGGTTCCTGCCGGTACCGATCCTGGTGCTGGTGACCATGTACGGCCTGGTGCGTGCCGTAGCTCGCAACGCTCACTACACGCCGTTCCTGCTGACCCTGGTGCTTATCTTCCTTGGCTACAGCGGCCTGGGCATCAGCCTGTGGCCGAACATAGTGCCCCCGTCGATCTCGATCTGGGACGCCGCTGCGCCGCCGCAAAGCCAGGGCTTCATGCTGGTGGGCACGCTGTTTATCATCCCGTTCATTCTGGGCTACACCTTCTGGAGCTATTACGTGTTCCGCGGCAAGGTCACCCACGAAGACGGTTATCACTAGGAGGATCGATCAATGTCCGGCAAACCTTCGTTGCACGACATCGAACAGGCCGAGAAAAAGCCGCTCTGGCAACGCCTGGGCTGGCTGGCGATGATTTGGACCGGCAGCGTCCTGGCCCTGTTTGTAGTGGCCAGCCTGATGCGCATGTTCATGAACGCTGCGGGCTTGACCACTCACTGACATCCCATCCCGTTGCCTTGCAGCACGGTTTATGACCCTCCTCACGGAGGGTTTTTTTAATTTATTTTCGTGCTTTCAGAATCACGAACTTCGGCGTGGCGGCGACTTGCTCGACACCCCGAAACAACCGCGCCAACTTACTGTGATAACCCAAATGGCGGTTGCCGACGATATAGAGAGCACCGCCCACCACCAGCGCTTCGCGAGCCTGCTGGAACATACGCCAGGCGAGGAAGTCCCCCACCACCTGCTGCTGGTGGAACGGCGGATTGCACAGCACCACGTCCAGGGATTGCGGTTCCTGATCGGCCAGGCCATCGCCAGGACGAATCACCACATCCCGCTCGCCCAGCGCCACCCGCCAATTCTCGGCCGCCGATTGCACGGCCATGTACGACTCGTCCACCAAGGTGTACTGCGCCAGTGGGTTTTGCAGGGCGCTCGCAATCGCTAGTACGCCATTGCCGCAGCCCAGATCTGCGACCCGGGCGTTGCCCAGGTTCTGTGGCAGGTGCGGTAGAAATGCCCGGGTGCCTATGTCCAGGTCTTCGCGGCAAAACACGTTGGCATGGTTGAGCAGTTCGATGGACGGCGTTTCCAGGCGATAGCGAGTGGGATAAGGCGAAACGGCCTGTGGCCGGTCGGCCAGGGTGGCGATCAGCAAACGGGCTTTTTTCACTGCCAGGGACGCATGCATCGGCCCGATGTAGCGCTCCAGTAACTCTCCGGCCGCCCGAGGCAGGTGCTTGACCATCGCCCCGGCAATCACCTCGGCGCCGGGCGCCAGTTGGCCCTGCAGGCGGATCAATTGCTCTTCGAGCAGCGCCAGGGTTTTCGGCACGCGGATCAGCACTCGATCAAAAGGTCCGATCAGCGCCTGGCTGGCGGGCACGCTCGACACCGCATCGAATGGCTTGCCATTGCGCACCAGGTTTTTCTCCAGTGCCAGGGCACCGAGGAACGAATCGCCGCTGGACGTCACTTGTACATGCCCTTCAAGACTGGCCGCCAGAGCGCCAAAGCTGTCATTGAGCACCAGAACGCGGGTTGCGTGTGTCGGTTGTTGTTCGGCCAGGTGGCTGAGCAAATAATCGTCGGCGGCATCGAAGGCTTGCAGCGGTTCGTTTTGCTGCTCTGGCTGGCGGATCAGGTCGAGTTGGGCGAAGGGGCTGTCGAGCAGGGGCATGGCGGGGAGACTCTGGGTAATCGACGGGTGTTCCGTAGTTTGGCTGTGGGGCCTGACGTGAGGAACCTTCTGAGTGGACTTCGACGCACGGTGTTGGAGGCTGCTTCATCACTCAGAACTGGCCGTAAATGTTACTTTTTTTTCCTGGGGATTACATTCGGTGTTTTGCGTCACGCTGCAGGCGTTCAGAGCGTCTTGGGCGTGCGGGTTAAAACAGTCCGGTTTTCACTGCCGTCATCACGGCAGCAATCTTGTTACTGACTCCCAGTTTTTTTATCGAACTGCTGATATGAAAACCGACGGTACGTTCGGATAGGCACAAAATAGTAGCGATATCCGCTGCGGTCTTGCCCTGCGCTGACCATTGCAGGACTTCGGTTTCCCGTGATGTCAGCTTGGTGGGGGGATGAACGAGGGGGTTGGTCGAGTATTTTTGCGCCACCACCGCATGTAAGGCATGACAAAGCCAGAGGACTTGTCCGGCTTTTTCGTAAAGCTCCTCCGGGCTCACAGGGCATTCGCTGCGCCCCAGGCTCAGCATGCTGAAAACCCCCTGAAAGTCATGGACGGGTTGGGTCCACCCGAAATTCAGACCGTAGGACTGCGCATGAACCCACAAGTCGGGAGCGCTGGAGAAAGTTTTTTCTTCCCAGACAACAGGTAGCACGCAGCGTTTACAGTGGGAAACAACAGGGTCCATGTCGAAGTAGTTTTGTTGTTTATAAAGCTGATTCCATTCACTTGGATAGTTATTGATAAAAATAGGTTTTTTTTGAATCTGTGGTAGTTGAGAACTCATGCTAAAAGCACAGTATTGGAAGCCGAGTTCAAAGGTAATGTTAAGGGCTGCTTCAAACATGCTGGTTATTTCGTTCTCACCTTTCAGTTTGGGGAGACGGGTGTTGCGCCAATTGAGCATCGGTAACTCTCCTTGAGTATTGCTGTAGCTTGGGTACGTCCTGGACCCCAATGCGGCACGCAAATGAGTGTAGGGCATATCCTGCGAAGCGAAATAAAAGATTCGCTATCTTCAAGTGCAGGCTTATGCATTTTCTAAATGCGGTGCGTTAGTAGGCTTTACAAGTAGTCGTCAGGAAATGGCGATTTTTTTGATTTTCAATGAGTTGCCGTTGTGCTCATTAGAATGGCAAGTGCCGTGTAATGGCGCTCTTGTAACTTGCTCAATAGCTAAATGATTGACGCGACACTAAATTGCCACTACTAAGGGTTTCTGCGGTTGGTGAAAATGACAGCATGGCTACTGCTGTCTCTGGGCGATGCCATTACAAACCACCAGTGTTTCCACGCGTCCCTTTGAGGGACACTAGGGCCATCTGTGAAACGGAGTCCCTCATGACGGCCAGTGCTGAAAAATACACACGCCAGACCCTTCTCGATGTGCGGTCGCTGACCCCCAGCCTGTTTACCCTGCGTACCACCCGAGACCCAGGCTTTCGCTTTCGGGCTGGTCAGTTCGTCCGCCTGGGCGTGACCAAGGCCGATGGCAGTATCGTGTGGCGTGCCTACTCTGTGGCGTCTTCGCCCTTTGACGAACACCTCGATTTCTTCTCCATTGTGGTGCCCGGTGGCGAGTTCACCAGCGAACTGAGCCGACTGCGCGAGGGCGATATTTTGCTGGTGGAGCGCCAGGCTACCGGTTTCCTGACTCTGGACCGCTTTGCCGATGGCCGCGACCTGTGGTTGCTGGGTACCGGCACCGGGGTCGCGCCGTTCCTGTCGATCCTGCAGGACTTTGAAGTCTGGGAGAAGTTCGAGCGGATCATCTTGGTCTACAGTGCCCGGGAGGCCAGGGAGCTGGCCTATCAGTCACTGATCAATGCGCTGGGCGAGCGCGAGTACCTGGTGGAGCATGCCCATAAGCTCACCTATATTCCCATCGTCACTCGTGAGCAGCATGCGGGGGCGCTGAATGGGCGGATCACTGCGCTGATCGAGAATGGTGAGCTGGAGCGTGCGGCCGGCGTCGAGCTGACACCGGAGCATTCGCGGGTAATGATCTGCGGCAACCCGCAGATGATCGATGACACACGCCAGTTGCTTAAACAGCGGGACATGCAGTTGAGCCTGACCCGGCGGCCGGGGCAGGTGGCGGTGGAAAACTACTGGTAAAAAAACGGCGCCTGATAAAGGCGCCGCTTTTTTGCCCGCCGATTACTCGGGCTTGCTGTTCTGTGCCTTGAGCAGATCGCGGATCTCCTCCAGCAGCTCTTCTTCCTTGGTTGGTACCGGCGGCAGGCTAGGTGCCACGGCCTCCTCGCGTTTGAGGCGGTTGATGGCCTTAACGCCCATGAAGATCGCAAACGCCACAATCACGAAGTCGATCATGCTCTGGATAAACTTGCCATAGGCCAGGACCACTGCCGGGATGTCGCCCTGCGCGGCCTTGAGTGTCACGGCCAGATCACCGAAGTCCACGCCACCGATCAACAGACCGATAGGGGGCATCACCACGTCGCCTACAAAGGAGGAAACAATTTTGCCGAAGGCGGCGCCGATGATAATACCGACGGCCATGTCGACCACATTACCTTTGACCGCGAAGGCCTTGAACTCATTTATCACGCCCATAGGTTATTCCTTGTTACAGATGAGGAGGGTAGAACCCAGTGTAAGTCAGTCCTGCACGGCGTGCGCGACACAACTGTTAACAGTGTTCGTTGTAATCGACACATTAAATCGTAAATAGTTTGCAAAGTGCCATCATTCGCGCGCGAATTACCCATAATTTCAGTGCCTTACCACGCTATTTTTTCAATCGACCTGGTATGGTTTTTCTATTTATCTTCTGACTCTACGGTCACTAGCCTCTGGTAAGCACAACTGAATGTGCATTAAAAAAACCAGAGGAAACCTTGATGAAAAACCCTATTAATCGCGGGCCTATTACTGCACGTTGCGTGCTGTTCATGGTGACCGCCAGCCTGCTTTCGCTATCCGTACAAGCTGCCAACCTGACCCGCGATAATGGTGCTGCAGTAGGCGACAACCAGAACTCGCAAACCGCTGGCGCCACTGGCCCGGTGCTGCTGCAAGACGTGCAACTGATCCAGAAGCTGCAGCGTTTTGACCGTGAGCGTATTCCCGAGCGTATCGTCCATGCCCGTGGCACTGGCGCCCACGGTACTTTCACAGTCACCGATAACCTCAGCGACCTGACCAAGGCCAAAGTTTTTGCCGTTGGTGAAGCCACCCCGGTGTTCGTGCGCTTCTCGGCGGTAGTACACGGCAACCATTCCCCGGAAACCTTGCGCGACCCTCGCGGTTTCGCCACCAAGTTCTATACCGCCGAAGGTAACTGGGACTTGGTCGGCAACAACTTCCCGACGTTTTTTATCCGCGATGCCATCAAGTTCCCGGACATGGTTCACGCCTTCAAACCAGACCCACGCACTAACCTCGACGATGACTCCCGTCGTTTCGACTTCTTCTCCCATGTTCCAGAGTCCACCCGCACCCTGACCGAGTTGTACTCCAACTCCGGAACCCCGGCCAGTTACCGGGAAATGGACGGTAACGGTGTACACGCCTACAAGTTGATCAATGCCAAGGGCGAAGTGCACTACGTCAAGTTCCACTGGAAGAGCCAGCAGGGCATCAAGAACCTTGAGCCCAAGCAGGTTGGCGAAGTTCAGGGTCGTGACTACAGCCATATGACCAATGACTTGGTCACGCATATCAATAAAGGCGACTTCCCCAAGTGGGATTTGTACGTGCAAGTGCTCAAGCCGCAAGACCTCGTCAAGTTTGACTTCGATCCATTGGACGCCACCAAGATCTGGCCGAATGTTCCTGAGCGCAAAGTTGGGCAAATGGTCTTGAATCGTAACCCGGCCAACGTCTTCCAGGAAACCGAACAAGTAGCCATGGCCCCGGCCAATCTGGTGCCGGGCATCGAGCCGTCGGAAGATCGTCTGCTGCAAGGCCGGGTATTCTCCTACGCCGATACGCAAATGTACCGCCTGGGCGCCAATGCCCTGCAACTGCCGATCAATGCTCCACGGGTCACCGTCAACAACGGTAACCAGGATGGCGCGATGAACTTTGGCAAAAGCACCAGCGGCGTGAACTACCAGCCAAGCCGCCTGCTGCCACGGGAAGAGCCGCAAAGTGCGCGCTATAGCCAGATGGCGCTGTCGGGGACGACCCAGCAGGCGAAGATCCAGCGTGAGCAGAACTTCAAGCAGGCTGGTGACTTGTACCGTTCCTTCAGCAAGAAAGAGCGTCAGGACTTGATCGACAATTTCGGCGGCTCCCTGGCCACCACTGATGACGTGAGCAAGCACATCATCTTGTCGTTCCTCTACAAGGCTGACCCCGAGTACGGCACCGGCGTGGCCAAGGTCGCCAAGGGTGATCTGGCTCGCGTTAAGACATTGGCTGAGAAGCTGACCGACTAACCCGTTGTTTTGCTCCCCCGTAGCCTCGTTCTACTCGGCAACTGCTACGGGGGGCATTACGTTACGAGGAGAGACTCCATGCGTATCTACATCGGTTTGCTGATGATATTGCTGGCATTTGCCGCACATGCCGAGCCGTCAGGCCCGGCGGCGGTCAAGGCGCAACTGCAGGATTACTACTTCGATGCCGCCCGCCGGGGCGACGTGGAAATGCTCGATACCTTTATTGACGCCGGCTATTCCCTGAATACGGTCGACGAAAAGGGCTACACCGCGCTGATTCTCGCCGCCTACCACGGGCAAGGCCCTGCGGTGGACCGACTATTGGCGGTCGGCGCCGATGCCTGCGCCCAGGACAAGCGTGGCAACACCGCGCTAATGGGGGCGATTTTCAAGGGTGAACTGAAAATTGCCCAGCGTTTGCTGGCCACCGACTGTAACCCCGACCAGCGCAACGGCGCCGGACAGACGGCGGCCATGTATGCGGGACTGTTCAAGCGGGTTGAACTGCTGGATGAACTGAAGGCCAAGGGCGCCGACCTGAACGCCGAAGACCCGGTCGGTAACAGCGCTTCACGGTTGGCCAGTGGTGAAATCCGTACCGCCGAGCCGCGCTGAGCTATCATCGCGTTTTTTCGGTGGAGGTTCTCGGATGGCAAAGGCCAAGCGCATGTACGGCTGCACAGAGTGCGGCGCGACCTTTCCCAAGTGGGCCGGCCAGTGCGGTGAATGCGGCGCGTGGAACACCCTCACCGAAACCATGGTGGAAAGCGGTGGTGCTGCGCCTCCCAGCGGCCGTTCCGGCTGGACCGGGCAGCAAACCCAGATCAAGACCCTGGCCGAAGTCAGCGTCGAAGAGATCCCGCGCTTCTCCACCGCCTCCGGCGAGCTGGACCGGGTGCTCGGTGGCGGCCTGGTGGACGGCTCGGTGGTGCTGATTGGCGGTGATCCGGGGATCGGCAAATCCACCATTCTGCTGCAAACCCTGTGCAGCATCGCCAGCCGCATGTCGGCGCTGTACGTCACCGGCGAAGAATCTCAGCAACAAGTGGCCATGCGCGCCCGTCGCCTGGGCTTGCCTCAGGACAAATTGCGGGTGATGACCGAAACCTGCATCGAAAGCATCATCGCCACCGCCCGCCTGGAAAAGCCCAAGGTCATGGTGATCGACTCGATCCAGACGATTTTCACTGAGCAACTGCAATCGGCGCCGGGTGGCGTGTCCCAGGTTCGGGAAAGTGCTGCGCTGTTGGTGCGTTACGCGAAACAGAGCGGCACGGCGATTTTCCTGGTGGGGCATGTGACCAAAGAGGGCGCACTGGCCGGCCCACGGGTGCTGGAACACATGGTGGATACCGTGCTGTATTTCGAGGGTGAATCCGACGGTCGTTTACGTCTGCTACGGGCAGTGAAAAACCGTTTCGGTGCGGTCAACGAACTGGGTGTCTTCGCCATGACCGACAGGGGGCTAAAAGAAGTCTCCAATCCTTCGGCGATCTTTCTTACGCGGGCTCAGGAAGAAGTACCGGGCAGTGTGGTGATGGCAACGTGGGAAGGCACCCGGCCGATGCTGGTGGAAGTCCAGGCCTTGGTGGATGACAGCCACTTGGCCAATCCGCGCCGTGTCACGTTGGGGCTGGATCAAAATCGTCTGGCCATGTTACTGGCGGTGCTGCACCGCCATGGCGGCATTCCGACCCATGACCAAGATGTGTTCCTCAACGTGGTGGGCGGGGTCAAGGTATTGGAAACCGCGTCCGACCTGGCATTGATGGCGGCGGTGATGTCCAGCCTGCGCAATCGACCTTTGCCCCATGATTTGCTGGTATTTGGTGAGATCGGTTTGTCGGGTGAAGTGCGCCCGGTACCCAGTGGCCAGGAGCGCTTGAAAGAAGCCGCCAAGCACGGCTTCAAGCGGGCCATCGTGCCCAAGGGCAATGCGCCAAAGGAATCGCCGCCGGGGTTGCAGGTGATTGGGGTAACGCGCCTGGAACAAGCGCTGGATGCGTTATTTGAGTAACCCGCAACACCACAAAATCCTCGCTCCTACAACGGATCCAGCAACGCGGCCAACTCCCGCTCAAGCTCTTCCTGGTCGCCGAGGTTCAGCTCGATCAGTCGCCTCAGGTGGCTGATCGAGTCGAGGTCGATGTGTTCGCAGACGAACCCCAACTGCCCATGATTGTCATGGGTCAGGCGCACCTGCATTTTCACGTCGGTATCCTTGTCCAGATGAATATCGACATCGAATGGTTCGTCGCCATGGCCAAGCCAGGGTTCAGGCCGCTGCACCAGCAGGCCCTTGAGCGATAAATCCACTAACTGCACCGACCAAACCCGTCCGTTCTGCCCAAGCTCGGTTCTGGCATCGAAGGCAATCCGCCGGAAACGGCGTCGATCTGACGGCTGGTCGCTCATGGTGAAACCCTCTGGATATAAGGGGATTGTAGCCCTGCGCCATTATGGCGCGGATATTTCTGTTTTTTTCGCGCCTACAAGGCTCTAGAGCAACGTAAGGGGGGTGGCCTTTAGAGCCGGGCGCGCTAAACTCGCGATGGCTGTCTTTCTGTCCAACCTGGCTGGAATATATAAATGAAAAATAATAATGGCCTGCTACGCCATCTACCCTGGCTGGTGCTGGCAATTGTAGGAGCATGCGCCCTAGGCGTAGTGGCCTTACGCCGTGGCGAGGCGATCAACGCCTTGTGGATTGTGGTCGCTGCTGTGGCCATTTATCTGGTGGCTTACCGTTACTACAGTTTGTTCATCGCTAACCACGTGATGCAGCTCGATCCACTGCGGGCCACCCCCGCCGTGGTCAACAACGACGGTTTGGACTATGTGCCGACCAACAAACACATTCTTTTCGGTCACCACTTCGCGGCTATTGCCGGCGCAGGGCCTTTGGTCGGCCCGGTATTGGCGGCGCAGATGGGCTATCTGCCCGGTACGCTATGGCTGATTGCAGGCGTAGTGCTGGCGGGTGCGGTACAGGATTTCATGATCCTGTTCCTTTCCACGCGTCGCAACGGCCGTTCCCTGGGGGACATGGTCCGCGAAGAAATGGGCCGCATTCCCGGGACCATCGCGCTGTTTGGCTGCTTCCTGATCATGATCATCATCCTCGCGGTGCTGGCGCTGATCGTGGTCAAGGCCCTGGCCGAAAGCCCGTGGGGCATCTTCACGGTAATGGCGACCATCCCGATCGCGATGTTCATGGGCATTTACATGCGCTACATCCGCCCGGGCCGCATCGGCGAAATTTCGATCATCGGCGTGCTGTTGCTGCTGGGTTCGATTTGGCTGGGCGGGCAGATTGCTGCTGATCCAGTGTGGGCCAAGGCCTTCACCTTCAGCGGGATTCAGATTACCGGGATGCTGATCGGCTACGGCTTCGTCGCAGCGGTACTGCCGGTATGGCTGATCCTCGCGCCGCGTGACTACCTTTCTACCTTCCTGAAGATCGGTACCATCATCGCCCTGGCGATTGGCATCCTGGTCACCATGCCTGACCTGAAAATGCCGGCACTGACCCAGTTCATCGATGGCACTGGCCCGGTGTGGAAGGGTGGTCTGTTCCCGTTCCTGTTCATCACCATCGCCTGTGGCGCGGTCTCGGGTTTCCACGCGCTGATCTCCTCGGGTACCACGCCCAAGTTGCTGGCAAATGAAGCTCATTCCCGCTACATCGGTTACGGCGGCATGTTGATGGAGTCGTTCGTGGCCATTATGGCCATGGTTGCCGCTTCGGTGATCGAGCCAGGCGTGTACTTCGCCATGAACAGCCCGGCTGCGATTGTCGGCTCTGACGTGGTAACCGTTGCGCAAACCGTCAGCAGCTGGGGTTTTGCAATTACTCCGGAAGCGCTGCAGGCGGTGGCCAAGGACATCGGTGAAACCACCATCCTGGCCCGTGCCGGCGGTGCGCCGACCCTGGCGGTCGGTATTGCGCAGATCCTGCACAGTGTCCTGCCGGGTGAAAACACCATGGCGTTCTGGTACCACTTTGCAATCCTGTTCGAAGCGCTGTTCATCCTTACCGCTGTAGACGCCGGCACCCGTGCCGGGCGCTTCATGCTCCAGGATTTGCTCGGCTCCTTCGTGCCGGCCCTCAAGCGTACCGAGTCCTGGACTGCCAACCTGATCGCCACCGCAGGCTGCGTGGCGATGTGGGGTTACTTGCTGTATCAGGGCGTAATCGATCCGCTGGGTGGCATCAACACCTTGTGGCCGCTGTTCGGCATCTCCAACCAGATGCTCGCCGGTATCGCGCTGATGCTCGCCACCGTTGTGCTGATCAAAATGAAGCGCCAGCGCTACATCTGGGTGACCATGTTGCCAGCGATCTGGTTGCTGATTTGCACCACCGCCGCGGGCTTCATCAAGCTGTTCGACGCCAACCCGGCGATTGGCTTCCTGTCGCTGGCCAAGAAGTACAGTGATGCGTTGGCAAACGGTCAAATCCTGGCTCCGGCCAAGAACATCGACCAGATGCAACACGTAATCTGGAACGCTTACACCAACGCAACGCTGACAGTGCTGTTCCTGTTCGTGGTGTTCAGCATCCTGTTCTATGCGCTCAAGGTCGGTATCGCCGCCTGGGGCAACAAGGAACGTACGGACAAAGAATCGCCATTCCAGGCCGTACCGGACGCGTGATAGAGGATTGCAATCATGTTCAATGACCTGAGTCGCCTCGGTAAGTACCTCGGTCAGGCCGCGCGCCTGATGGTCGGTATGCCCGACTACGACAACTATGTCGAGCATATGCAAACCAAACACCCGGATAAGCCGATGATGGACTACGAGGCGTTCTTCCGGGAACGCCAGGAAGCCCGTTACGGCGGCAAGGGTGGGCCAAAGTGCTGTTGACCTGCTAGCCAGGTTCCGGTGGGAGCCCCTGTATATGGGCTCCCATTTTTATTGCTGTGTATTGAAGGAGAATCGCGTTTTGTCCTCTCCCATCCCCGTCACCATCCTCAGCGGCTTTCTCGGCGCTGGCAAAACCACCTTGTTGCGCCACCTGCTCAAGGCCGAACACGGCTTGAAAATCGCCGTGATCGAAAACGAATTCAGTGACGCCGGTATCGACACCCAGCTATTGGGCAGCGAGCCGGTGCAAGTCATGACCCTGTCCAACGGCTGCGTGTGCTGCACCATCCACACCGACCTGACCAAGGCCCTCTACCTGTTGCTCGAACGCCTGGACAGCGGCGAGATCGCCTTCGATCGGCTGGTGATCGAATGCACCGGCCTGGCCGATCCAGCACCCGTGGCCCAGACCTTTTTCATCGATGAAGAACTGCGCGAGCGCTACATCCTCGACGGCATCATCACCCTGGTGGACGCGGCCCACGCCGAGCACCATCTCACCCAAACCATCGCCCAGGCGCAGATCGGTTTTGCTGATCGCCTACTGGTGAGCAAGCGCGACCTGGTGGACGACGCCACCTTCGAGGCCCTCAGCGAACGTCTGACTCGCATCAACCGCCGCGCGCCAATCCGCGTCGTGGAACACGGCAAGATCGACCTGGCTGAATTGTTGGATGTGCGTGGTTTCAATCTCAACGCCGGCATGAGTTTGCGGCCAGTGAGCAAGGCACCCTCCATCGATCGAATCTCCAGCCTGGTGCTACGCACCGACCAGCCGCTGGATATCGATAAGCTCAGCGAGTTCATGAACGAGCTGTTGGAAGACCACGGCAAGCAGTTGCTGCGCTACAAGGGCGTGCTGAACATCGCCGGGGAAGAACGGCGCATGGTTTTTCAGGGCGTGCTGAAGCTCTACGGGTTCGACTGGGACACCGAGTGGGCTGAAGGCGAAGCGCGAGAAAGTGTGATTGTGTTTATTGCCGACGAATTGCCGGAAGAGAAGATTCGCGCGGGTTTCCAGCGAATCTATCAGGCATAAAAAAGCCCACTTGTAGGAGCGAGCTTGCTCGCGAAGAACTCATAGGCACCGCGTGCATCCAGGATGCACGCGTTATCGTTGGCGTTTTTCGCGAGCAAGCTCGCTCCTACAGTGGGCTTTTCAATCAAGCAACTGCAATCAAGCGCCGTATACCGGCAGCTTCTTGCAGATGGCCTTGACCTTCTCACGAACAGAATCAATCACTGCTGCGTTGGAAAGGTCCGCCAGGATGTCGCAGATCCAGCCAGCCAGTTCCTTGCACTCAGCCTCTTTGAAGCCACGAGTGGTCACCGCTGGGGTGCCGAAGCGCAGGCCCGAGGTGACGAACGGCGAACGTGGGTCGTTTGGCACCGAGTTCTTGTTCACGGTAATGAAAGCCTTGCCCAGTGCGGCGTCAGCGTCTTTACCGGAGATGTCCTGCTTGATCAGCGACAGCAGGAACAGGTGGTTCTCAGTACCGCCGGAGACCACGTCAAAACCACGCTCGATGAACACGCCGGCCATGGCCTTGGCGTTTTTCACCACTTGTTGCTGGTAGGTCTTGAACTCAGGCTGCAGTGCTTCCTTGAAGCAGATCGCCTTGGCCGCGATCACGTGTTCCAGCGGGCCGCCCTGAGAGCCTGGGAATACGGCGGAGTTCAGCTTCTTCTCGATGTCGGCGTTGGCGCGAGCCAGAATCAGGCCGCCACGTGGACCGCGCAGGGTCTTGTGGGTGGTGGTGGTCACCACGTCAGCGAAAGGCACCGGGTTCGGGTAGACGCCAGCGGCGACCAGACCGGCCACGTGGGCCATGTCGACGAACAGGTAAGCGCCAACCTTGTCGGCGATTTCACGGAAGCGTGGGAAATCGAGGATCTGCGAGTAGGCAGAGAAACCGGCCACGATCATTTTTGGCTTGTGCTCGACCGCCAGGCGCTCGACTTCGTCGTAGTCGATCAGGCCGTTGGTGTCGATGCCATATTGAACGGCGTTGTACAGCTTGCCAGAGGAGGAAACGCTGGCGCCGTGGGTCAGGTGACCGCCGTGGGCCAGGCTCATGCCCAGGATGGTGTCGCCCGCTTGCAGCAGGGCCAGGTAAACGGCGCTGTTGGCTTGGGAGCCAGCGTGGGGCTGGACGTTGGCGTAATCGGCGCCGAACAGTTCCTTGGCGCGGTCGATGGCCAGTTGCTCAACCACGTCGACGAATTCGCAGCCGCCGTAGTAACGCTTGCCCGGATAACCTTCGGCGTACTTGTTGGTCAGAACCGAACCTTGAGCCTCCATGACCGCGGGGCTGGTGTAGTTTTCCGAAGCGATCAGCTCAATGTGCTCTTCCTGGCGCACAGCTTCTTGCTCCATGGCGGCAAAGAGATCGGCGTCGTACTTGGCAATAGTCAAATCACGGCTGAACATGGCGGTCCTCATGGATCGGGGGGCAGAAAAGGAGAGCATTCTAACCCAATGGGTTTTAGATGGCATATGAAAGGACATCATGTCGCGGACAAGTGGTGTTCATCTGGGGATGGACGACTCTCTCTTTTCCGGCCACTCGGCCCCTCAGATCAATCGAACACAAACAGCGCATCATTGCTGAATTGCGCCTCGAACCGATTCGCCGGCATCGGCCGGCCGAACAGATAACCCTGCACCTCATCGCAACCATGCTCACGCAGGAAGTCCAGCTGCTCATGGGTTTCCACGCCCTCGGCGATCACTGCCAGGTTCAGGCTGTGGGCCATGGCAATAATGGCTCGGGCGATCTGTGCGTCCTGCTCGCCCGACGGTAGGCCATCGACGAAGGTGCGGTCGATTTTCAGCACGTCGATAGGGAATTGTTTGAGGTAGTTCAACGAAGAGTAACCGGTGCCGAAGTCATCCACCGCGATACTCAGGCCCAGATTTTTCAGGCTGGCGAGGATCTGCATGGCTTCGTTGACTTCACGCATCAGGATACTTTCGGTCAACTCCAGCTCCAGGCACGCTGGCGGAAGGCCGGTGTCCTTGAGGATGGTGGCGATACGCGTGCCCAACTGGCCGTCGGAGAACTGCCGGGCGGAAATATTCACCGAGACCTTGGGTACCCGCACCTTGTTCTGGTGCCAAGTCTTGAGTTGGCGACAGGCTTCGCTGATCACCCAGTCGCCCACATCCACCACCAACCCCAACTCCTCCAGCACCGGAATGAAATCCCCCGGTGGTACCAGTCCGCGTCGCGGATGGCGCCAGCGCAGCAGGGCTTCGGCGCCGGTCAAACGTTTGCCATCGCCGCTGAACTGCGGTTGGTAATAGAGCACGAATTCATCCTGCTCCAGAGCGTGGCGCAAGTCGCTTTCCAGTTCCAGTCGTTCCAGGGCACTGGCGTTCATATCGGCCTGGTAGAACTGGAAGTTGTTCTTGCCCCGTTCCTTGGCGTGATACATCGCCGTGTCGGCGTTTTTCATCAGTTGGCTCAGTTCATTGCCGTCCTGAGGGCTCAACGCGATGCCGATACTGGCCGTGACGAAAAACTCGCGGCCCTCCAGCACGAACGGCTTCACCAGGCTGGCGAGGATCTGTTCGGCCACATGGATTGCCCGGTTCAGCGCCAGCTCGCGACTGACTCGCGGTTGTAGCAACAGGGTGAACTCGTCGCCGCCCATGCGCGCGACTGTGTCGTCTTCAGCCACGCAGCCCAGCAGGCGGGTGGCCATTTCCTTGAGCATGCGGTCGCCGGCGGCGTGGCCCAGGGAATCGTTGATCGGTTTGAAGCGGTCAAGGTCGAGGAACATCAGCACCACCCACGACTTCTGCCGTTCTGCCGACTGCAGCGCGGTGTGCAGGCGATCCTGGAACAGCGTGCGGTTAGGCAGGTGTGTCAGGGCGTCGTAGTAGGCCAGGCGGTGGATGCGCTGTTCGCTGGCCTTGCGCTCACTGATGTCGCTGAAGAAACACACGTAGCTGGCCAGGTCACCCTCGTCATCGAGCACGGCGGTGATGCCGACCCATGCTGGGTAGTGCTCGCCGCTGCGGCGCTTGAGCCACACTTCACCTTCCCAGGTACTGTGCTGGTGCAACTGCTTGAGTATGTAACGCAGGTGTGCTTCCTGTTGTTCGTCGACGGTGAGCATGTTCGGCAACTGGTCGAGGACATCCGCCACGGCATAACCGCTGACCCGGCTGAACGCCTCGTTGGCCTGCACGATGTAACCGGCTGGGTCGGTAATCAGGATCGCCGAGGTGGAGTGTTCAAAGACCGTGGCCGCCATGCGCAGGTCTTTCTCGGCGCGGCGTTGCTGGCTGATGTCGCGACCGACACCGAGAATGCCTTCGAACGCGCCGTGCTCATCCCACACCAGTACCAGCCGCAGTTCGATTGGCACCTTGCGCCCATCGGCCCGCAGGCAATCGAACAGGAACAGTTGGGTCTGCACTTCGTTGCGCAGCAGGGCCAGGGTCTCGGGATTGTCCAAGGCGCGGCTGACCCTCTCCACCAGGGTGTAGATGCCGGTCAGCTGTTGCGGGTTGGCAATGGTCGATTGCCAGCCGTTCTTGAAGATCCAGTCGACCTCATAACCCAGCACCGCATTCACCGAGGGGCTGACGTAGTTGAGGGCCAGTTTGCTGTCGGTGGAAAAAATCACATCGCTGATGCTTTCCGCCAGCATGCGGTAGCGCTGTTCGCTGTCACGCAGGGACTCGCTGGCTTCGATCTGATCGGTAATGTCCTTGGCCACGCCGATGATCCGCGTGACCTGGTCGGACTTGTCCCGCGCCAGGGCCTGTTCGCGGATATCGAACCGACGCCATTGATTGTTACGGTGGCGAAAGCGCAACTGGCATTGCAGTTGGGCCAGGTAGCCTGTGGCACGCTGCTGTTGGCGTAGTTCGTGATAGCGCTCGGCGTCTTCGGGGTGCAACAGGATCTCCCAGAAGTACTCGCCCATTTGCTGCAACTCGGGCTTGTTGTAGCCCAGGGTGTGCCCCAGATGGTGGTTGCTGAAAATCATCCGCTGGCTGATCACGTCCTGTACATAGAGGTGATCGGGCACGGTACGCACCACGTCCGACCAGAAGCCTTCGCGCTCCACCAGGGACAACTCGATCAGCTTGCGGCTGGTGATGTCGCTGATGCTGAGGATCACCGCCTTATAGTCGTGCTGCTCTTCTGGCAGGCGCATGACCAGCCACAGATATTGTTCGTTACCTTCGACGTCGTTGAGCTGAATTTCTAGCTCAAGCTGCTTTTGCTGGGTGAGCACCGCTTCGAGCACTTGATAGCCGATGGCAGTGGTGTTCTGCGGGCAACCGTCGATCAGGCGGTCCCAGGCTTGTTCGCAGGACGCCACATTGAGCAGGCGCACGGCAACCTGGTTGACCTCGGTGATGCGCAGTTCCTTGAGCAGTTGCTGGCGTTGCTCCGGGCTGTTTTGCAGCCAATCCTGCAGTCGTTCACGGGTCTGCAAGTGGGCCTTGTCGAAAAACGCGCGCAAGCCGGACAGATCAAGAACGCACAAGGCCACGCCAGTGCCTTCGAAAATTTCCTGGTAGCGCCGGCGGCCTTCATGGAGCTGACGCTGGCGGCGGCGCATGTTCAGCAGGACAATCACCGGGACCAGCGAGAAGGCCAGGCCCAGCAGGCATTTGCCGATAAACGCCGGCAGCAGTTGCTCCAGCACGGCGACGCGATCAAACAGACCGCGCAGTTGCCAGTCACTTTTGCTCAAGGGTGTGACCAGCACGCTTTTGTTCAGCTCGTCCGGGGTCAGCGCTGCCGCCCATTGGGCGGTCATGCCGCTGTCGCGGCTGACCACCCGGTGGTTCAGGCGGTTTTCAATGACCCACATCGGCCGCTGGCCCTGGCCATCCTGGCGGGTCAGGTTGGCCAGGTAGTTAGGCGCCAGGCGCAACGCCCAGTACATCTTGGCGCCGCCGCTGGGCTGATGCAGCAGCAGGTAAATGACTGTGCCGTCGTTGTTATTGCTCAAGTAATAAGACTGGGAATGGCTGCGCTTGACCAGTTCTATCAGCCAGGCGCTGTCCTGGCTGTCTTTGGCGCTGTCACTGATCACCGCTCCGCTGGGGGCGAGCAGGGCGACGCTGCGCAGTTCCGGCAACGAGCGTTGCAGGGTGCGCATCAAGGCTTGTTGCTGTTCATCGTTGCGCGGTGGCTCGACGATCGGCAGCAGATTCAGGGCGATCTGTGCGCTCAAGGCCATGTTCAGGCTGATCTGTTCGGCGAGGTCCGCGCTGTAGTCGATGGTGTACTGCTGTTGGTCCTTCTGGTTCTGCTGCAATTGATCCAGCAGTTGCCAGAACAATAATGCGAGCAGCACGAGGACCAGCGTCGCCAATGCGCCTTTGAGGGTTCCGTGCAGGGGCGCTCCCGGCGCTATATGAGCGGCGCGCAGGGGAGTTGGCGGCGTGACGTTGGACAAGCTGTGATCCTGCGGTTTGGCTGGACTGGCGCGCGACGTGCACTATAAGCCGGACGCCCGGAGGGCGGCTAGCATGCCTTGTGTTGTGGCAAAGTGCCAGTCCCGCTTGGCTGGACTGCCCACCTGCATTCAGGTAGCTTTGCCGGTTACGCGAGGGCGTCCCAGCCCCAGACAATCAGGCTTTTTCCGTACGCAGGCATTGATCAACATCAACGGCCCGCGTCGCGCATGGCCTGGCACGGGCTTCGCCCGCTTAATTCATCAGTTACTGACGCTAGGTTCACCATGGCTCAATACGTCTTCACCATGCATCGGCTGAGCAAAGTTGTTCCGCCGAAGCGGGAAATCCTGAAAAACATTTCTCTGTCCTTCTTCCCTGGCGCCAAGATCGGCGTGCTCGGCCTCAACGGTTCGGGTAAATCCACGCTGTTGAAAATCATGGCTGGCGTCGACACCGAGTTCGACGGTGAAGCCCGTCCGATGCCCGAGCTGAACATCGGCTACCTGCCGCAGGAACCCATCCTGGACCCTACCAAGACCGTGCGTGAAGTGGTCGAGGAAGCGGTCAGTGTGATCAAGAACGCCCAGGCTCGCCTGGACGAGGTCTACGCTGCCTACGCTGAACCGGATGCCGACTTCGACAAGCTGGCCGCCGAACAGGCCAAGCTCGAAGCCATCCTGCAAGCCAGTGACGGTCACAACCTGGAGCGCCAGCTGGAAGTCGCCGCCGATGCGCTACGCCTACCGGCGTGGGACGCCAAGGTCGAACATCTGTCCGGTGGTGAAAAACGCCGTGTGGCCCTGTGCCGTTTGCTGCTGTCGGCTCCCGACATGTTGCTGCTCGACGAACCCACCAACCACTTGGACGCCGATTCCGTCGCCTGGCTGGAGCACTTCCTCCACGACTTCCCGGGCACCGTGGTTGCGATCACGCACGACCGGTACTTCCTGGACAACGTCGCCGGTTGGATTCTGGAACTCGACCGTGGTGCCGGTATCCCTTACGAGGGCAACTACTCCGGTTGGCTGGAAGCCAAGTCCGACCGTCTGGCCGCCGAATCCAAGCAGCAGTCGGCCCATGAAAAGGCCATGAAAGACGAGCTGGAGTGGGTACGAAAAGGTGCCAAGGCGCGTCAGTCCAAATCCAAGGCCCGTCTGCAACGCTTCGAGGAAATGCAATCCCAGGAATTCCAGAAGCGCAGCGAAACCAACGAAATCTACATCCCGGCCGGCCCGCGCCTGGGTGACAAGGTTATCGAATTCAAGAACGTTTCCAAGGGCTACGGCGATCGCGTGCTGATCGACAACCTGTCGTTCTCCATGCCCAAGGGCGCCATCGTCGGCGTGATCGGCGGTAACGGTGCGGGTAAATCCACCCTGTTCCGCATGCTGATGGGCAAGGAGCAACCGGATTCGGGCACCATCGAAGTCGGCGAAACCGTGCAGCTTGCCTGCGTGGATCAGAGCCGCGACGACCTCGACGGCAGCAAGACTGTGTTCCAGCAGATTTCCGACGGTTCCGACCAGATCCGCATCGGCAACTATGAAATTCCGTCGCGCACCTATGTGGGCCGTTTCAACTTCAAGGGCGGCGACCAGCAGAAGTTCGTCAAGGACCTGTCCGGTGGTGAGCGCGGTCGCTTGCACCTGGCCCTGACCTTGAAAGAGGGCGGCAACGTCCTGCTGCTCGACGAACCGTCCAACGATCTCGACGTGGAAACCCTGCGCTCCCTGGAAGAAGCCCTGCTGGACTTCCCGGGCGCCGCCATTGTGATCTCTCACGATCGGTGGTTCCTTGACCGTGTGGCCACTCATATCCTGGCGTACGAAGACGACTCCCAGGCCGTGTTCTTCGAAGGCAACTACACCGAGTACGAAGCCGATCGCAAGAAACGCCTCGGCGATGCGGCTGCCCAGCCGCATCGTGTACGGCACAAAAAACTGGTCTGATTCGGGCTGGTGGTTTGAAAAAGCGGAGCCTTCGGGCTCCGCTTTTTTTTGTGCACTACGAGGTGGTGTCTGTTGGTGCGATGCTTGGAGCTGCGCTCCCCCTTAAGGTGCAAACAAACCTGTAAAGTTGGATTATTTATATCAAGCGCACCATTTAAATTCAAAAAGGCGACATTTTGCGCTGTTGCGGTGCGACATGAGTTGTTAAAGTCCGGCTCAAGTCTCCGTTAACGACACTAAATTTGCCGAGAATTTTCATGATCGAATCCGTTGAATCCTTCCTTTCCCGTCTAAAGAAACGCGACCCTGACCAGCCGGAATTCCACCAGGCCGTGGAAGAAGTCCTGCGCAGCCTGTGGCCGTTTCTTGAAGCCAATCCCCACTACCTGACCTCGGGCATCCTGGAGCGCATTTGCGAGCCGGAGCGCGCCATTACGTTTCGGGTGTCTTGGGTCGACGATCACGGCAAGGTCCAGGTCAATCGCGGGTTCCGCATCCAGATGAACAGCGCCATCGGCCCCTACAAGGGCGGCCTGCGCTTCCATCCTTCGGTAAACCTTGGCGTGCTGAAATTCCTCGCCTTCGAACAGACCTTCAAGAACTCCCTGACCTCGCTGCCCATGGGCGGCGGCAAGGGCGGGTCGGATTTTGATCCCAAGGGCAAGAGCGACGCCGAGGTCATGCGTTTCTGCCAGGCCTTCATGAGCGAACTGTACCGCCATATCGGCTCGGACGTGGACGTTCCGGCCGGCGACATCGGTGTCGGCGCCCGGGAAATCGGTTTTTTGTTCGGCCAATACAAACGCCTGAGCAACCAGTTCACCTCCGTGCTGACCGGCAAGGGCATGAGCTACGGTGGCAGTCTGATCCGCCCGGAAGCCACCGGCTTTGGCTGCGTGTACTTCGCTGAAGAAATGCTCAAGCGCAACGGCCAGCGCGTCGAAGGCAAGCGTGTGGCGGTCTCCGGCTCCGGCAACGTCGCCCAGTACGCGGCACGCAAGGTCATGGATCTGGGCGGCAAGGTGATTTCCCTGTCCGACTCTGAAGGCACCTTGTACTGCGAAAGCGGGTTGACCGAGGAGCAATGGTCGGCGCTGCTGGAGCTGAAAAACATCCAGCGTGGTCGTATCAGCGAGTTGGCCGGGCGCTTCGGCCTGGAATTTCGCGCGGGCAAGACCCCGTGGGAACTGGCCTGCGACATCGCCCTGCCATGCGCGACCCAGAACGAACTGGACGCCGACGCCGCGCGCGCACTGTTGCGCAATGGCTGCCTGTGCGTGGCCGAAGGCGCCAACATGCCCACCACTCTTGACGCTGTGGATATCTTTATCGACGCAGGCGTCCTGTTCGCCCCAGGCAAGGCTTCCAACGCTGGCGGCGTAGCGGTGAGCGGCCTGGAAATGTCGCAGAACGCCATGCGCCTGCTGTGGACCGCTGGCGAAGTGGACAGCAAGCTGCACAACATCATGCAGTCGATCCACCACGCATGCGTGCACTACGGCGAGGAGAATGGCCGGGTCAACTACGTCAAGGGCGCGAATATCGCCGGCTTTGTCAAAGTGGCCGATGCAATGCTGGCCCAGGGCATCGTCTAAACCTGGGGCTCGATGCGCAGGATCTCGATCAACTGATCGCCGGCGGGGCGCTTCCACAGCACCTCGTCGCCTACCTGGGCACCCAGCAACGCCCGGCCCAGAGGCGACCCCCAGTTGATCAGGCCCACGCTGGCATCGGCCTGATCCTCACCGACCAACTGAATGCGTTGCTCCACACCCTGTTCATTGGCAAAGGTTACCCAACTGCCGATCTGCACTTTATCGGTAGAGGTCGCCGGTGCTACCACCTGGGCGCTTTGCAGACGCTGGTTGAAATAACGCAAATCCCGCTCAAGGTCAGCCTGGCGCTGTTTGTCGGCTTGCTCGCCCTTGGCAGACTCTTCACTGTACTGGTGCTGTAAATAGGCAACCTTGGCCTGCAACTGCGCCAGCCCCTGTGCAGTGAGGTGATTGGGTTGCGCGCTGACTTGGCGTTCCACCGGTTGGCTGGCCTGGGCAGCGGCGCTGTCTTCGTTGACGAAAGCTCGACTCATGAGATTCTCCTGCTATGGAGTTTGGGCCATGGTCGCAGGGGTTAAGTTTCGATGGATGTCTGAAAGCGACCTATTGCGAGCGATAAGCCTTGGCCGCATCACGGTCCTTCTCCTGCTGCCAGGCCCGTTCCCGCTCGTTCCAGTGGCGGTCCTTATAGTCATTGAGGTCTTCGCTCTCGCGCATGGCCTTGCACTGGCGGAAGCCGTCGTCCCAGCCTTCGGCGTATGGCCGGTCTTTTAGATAACGTGGGACGTTCTTGCGAAACTCTCCGGTGATCACCCCAGCCGCCTGGCGGCCACTGCTGCAACCGTCGTCGAAACCATCGGCAAAAGCGGGTGGATAACCCTTGGCCAGCAAATCCTCGTGGGTTGACTGGCAACCGGTCAGCAACACCAACAGGCCCAGCGCTACTGCGAACCGCCACATCTCATACTCCCTGGCCGTTGAACGGCTGTTGAGGGAAGTTTAGAAGGGGATTCGTTGGAAGGATGTGAAAGGACTGTGAGAAATTGATCTGAGAGCAGTGGTGCGGCCGACGTAGCCTCGCTCGGGCTCGACAACTGCGGCGGTTCCTGCCTTCAAAATGTGTAGATACCTATGAGGCGATAGCATCACCGTGGTCTAACTGAAAGACCGAGTCGTCTGCATCGCGGGCAAGCCCGGCTCCCACACAAGCCCCACACTTGGGCAGTGTTGTTCTGCCGGGCGTCACTCAATAGTGATACCACTTCACCTCAAGCATCACCTCATTGACTGGCGTCGCCAGATGACTGAACTCCCGCTGCGCGCTCAAGCGCAAACCCAGATTACGGGATAATTCCCACTGCTGATTCAGGCTGATACTGCGCCGCACTTCGCCGTTGGTGAAGAAGTCGCCCTTGGCTTCCAGGCTGAGGTTGCCCAGCGGATTTTTCCAGAGTACGCCGGTATTGAATCCGGCAGCCGGAGAGATGAATTCGTCGAAGTCGTTGTTGTGCTCCACGCGCACGGTGCCGAGGGCGAAGCCGAGCATGTCGTCGCGCAGTTGCCAGGTGCCGCCGGCGCCGCCGTTGACGTGGCTGACCAGGGTTTCGTCGTCATGTTTGCCCGGCACGCGCTCAAGGCCTCCGGTGACTTGCCAGGACCAGGGTTGTAGCAGCTCGTTGCGCGGGGTTAGAGAGCGAATGGTCGCCAGGTCCAGTTGCTGCAGCTGCCAGTGATTGCCTTCGTACTGACGCAGTTTCATTTGCAGGATTTCAATCTGCGCACCCAGGGGGAAGCCTTCGGCGTTGTCGTTGAGGTCGTGGTAGGCCATGCGCAGGCCGTATTCGCCGAAGGCCTTGTCGCCACGGGTGCCGATGCCGGCTTGCCAGGTGCGGGATTCGTGGCCGTTTTCGGGCAGGCCGGGGCGTTCGATTTTAAGGTCCGGCGCCGGGTTCTGGTTGATTGCCCGCAGCAATTCGAAGCTGCGCTGGGAGCGCTCGGTATCGCGCTCCAGGCCATTGGCGCGGTAGCGGCCCAGACGATAGGCTGCGTCGATGATCAGCGCCTGGCGATCCTTGGTGATGGCCTTGAAGGTCGGGTCCTGCAATTGTTTCTGGTCGTCGCTGATTTTCAGCACCCACTGCTGTTCATCGCCGTCCAGGGGCTTGGCGCGCTCCAGCAGTTCACGTTCGCGGGAGGGCCGGTAGTCGATTTTCTCCACCAGTCCGGCGTCCTTCACGGCTTTAACCGTGTCGGTGGGAATGGCTGTCAGCGGGAACTGTTCGGTCAGCCGCAGGCCCGGCCGTGCCACTTGCAGCAGTTCCAGCAGGCGGTAGGAGCAGTTTTCGTCGAAGAAGAAATAGTCGAACTGAATCTGCTTGAGTTCCCAGACGTGCTCGACCATGCGCTCGGTCTCGACCTGGGTCAGGTTCAGCCGGTATTCCCACAGGTCGCGGTTCTCAAGGCTACGGTATTCCGAGAGTTTTTCCTGATAGGGCACCAGGGCAAAGAGGCCAGGATAGCCGCCCATCAAGCCTTTCCAGGCATAGAGGATGCTGTTGTCCGAGCCTTCGATATAGGCGCCGAAGTTGATCGCGTAGCTGAGCAGGGCGGTGTTGTTACTTTGTACGTCAGCTTGGTCGATGCGCAGCAGGGTGTGGCCGAACATTGACGACGGGCTGTTGAGGTAGGCTGCCGGGAAGATCATCACCGCGCTGTGGGGGGCGACGTCCTTGAACCATTGCTTGAATTCTGTGCAGTCCATGGTTGGCAAGTCAGTCAGCTGCAACTGGTCCTTGAGCCAGCGGGTACGTGCCGGGTAAACGCATTGGGCGTGTTTTTCGCCTGCCGTCGCCGGGGCGTAGAGCGCCTGTACGGTGGCCTTGAGTTCTGCATCCGGGTGATGGGCGCCGTCGGCGGCGAGGAAAAACTTCTGATCGCTGACATAACTGCGCCAGCCTTTTAGCTTGCCAGCTTCGTAATGCCCCAGCGATAGCCAGAATGGGTCGTTGGCCAGTTGCTGCAAACGTTGATCATCAAGGTGCGGTGCCGCATGCAGCGGGGTGCAGGCGAAGAGTGCCAGGCAAACAAGGCGTTTGAGCATAGGGGCAACTTAAGTCGAAATAAAAAAGACCCAAAGTAGGGGCAGGTCCAAAAATATAAAACCCGCGCCTCGAAAGGCGCGGGTGGGTCGAGATTAAGCCTGGGTCGCGTATTTCGCCAGACGGGTGTCGCTTTTCAGTACCGCGATGGTGTTGGAGTGCACGTCTTCTGCGGTCACGTCAGCCTTGCTGAAGATCTGCTGGAAGTGTTCGTGAGTTACAGCTGCAAAGTGCTCACGATCTTCTGGAGCAACACCCAGTACCACGGCGTAGGTGGTCAGCGCTTCGCCATTGCCTTTGGCCATGTCTTCGGACAGCTCGTTCATCATGCCATTCATGGCAATCCACGATTTGCCGCCGTAAGTCAGGGCGCTGTTGGTGGCGCAACCGTTGGTGCCCGAGGTCATGCCGAAGGTGGCGTTACCGGAGGTACCGTTGGTGGTGGAAGCCAGGAAGTGAGCGGGAGTACCGCGTTGGCCTTCGAACAGCAGGTTGCCCCAGCCGCAGTTCGGGCCACCTGGCGCTTCAGCCATTGCATTGAGGGAGACGACGGTGAAGAGAGTACCGAGAAGGATCCGTTTCATAGCTTTATTCTCTTAGTGTGCAAACCAATGGACAAGGGTTTCAGGTGCCTCACAGCACCCTAGGGGCCGGTTATTAGTCCAACCCGCGCAGTTTGGAGTTTAGGCACGATCCAAGGGTTCCGTGACTTTTTGTAAAACAATTGAGAGCACCGAGGTTTTTTGGCAAGGCCGATCCAGTGTCTATGCTTTCCCTAAGTCGTGCCTTGCCAGCCAGCCACGCACGGCGCCAGAATGCCGCCATTGCCCCGCCTGATGTAAGGAAGCCCAATGCCTGATCCTGTTGCTGCCAGCTTGCGTCTAGCGCCCGAAGCGCTGACTCGCCCTTTCTCCGCTGAACAGTTCAGCTTCTCGACCACCAATGATTTGGAGCCCTTTCGCGGTGTGCTAGGCCAGGAACGTGCGGTCGAAGCCTTGCAGTTTGGCGTGGCCATGCCACGCCCCGGTTACAACGTATTTGTCATGGGCGAGCCTGGAACCGGCCGCTTTTCGTTCGTCAAACGCTACCTCAAGGCCGAAGGCAAACGCCTGCAGACCCCGGCAGACTGGGTCTACGTCAATAACTTCGACGAGCCCCGCGAACCTCGCGCGTTGGAGCTGCCTGCGGGTGGCGCGGCGGCGTTCATCATTGATATCAACGGCCTGATTGATAACCTGGTGGCGACCTTTCCGGCGGTCTTTGAACACCCGACTTATCAACAGCGCAAAAGCGCTATCGACCGGGCCTTCAATCAGCGCTATGACCGCGCACTGGACGTGATCGAACGTCTGGCCCTGGAAAAGGACGTGGCGCTGTACCGCGACAGCACCAACATTGCCTTTACGCCGATGGCCGAAGGCAAGGCCCTGGATGAGGCCGAGTTCTCGCAGTTGCCGGAAGCCGATCGCGAGCGTTTCCACACTGATATTTCCGAACTGGAAGAACGCCTCAACGAAGAACTCGCCAGCCTGCCCCAGTGGAAGCGCGAGTCCAATAACCAGATGCGCCACTTCAACGAAGAAACCATCACCCTGGCCTTGCAGCCATTGTTGGCGCCTTTGTCCGAGAAGTACGCGGAAAACGCCGGCGTCTGCGGTTACCTGCAAGCGATGCAGGTCTACCTGCTGAAAACCGTGGTCGAGCAATTGGTGGACGACGCAAAGACCGACGCCCAGGCCCGCAAGCTGCTGGAAGAGCAATACTGCCCGAGTCTGGTGGTCGGCCATCCGGCCAACGGTGGTGCGCCGGTGGTGTTCGAGCCTCATCCAACCTACGACAACCTGTTCGGTCGCATTGAATACAGCACCGACCAGGGCGCGCTGTACACCACCTATCGGCAGTTAAGGCCGGGTGCACTGCATCGCGCCAATGGTGGTTTCCTGATCCTGGAAGCAGAGAAAATGCTCAGCGAACCGTTTGTCTGGGACGCCCTCAAGCGTGCCCTGCAATCGCGCAAGTTGAAAATGGAATCGCCACTGGGCGAGTTGGGCCGCTTGGCCACGGTAACCCTGAACCCGCAAGTGATCCCGTTGCAGGTCAAGGTCGTCATCATTGGCTCCCGGCAGTTGTACTACACGCTGCAAGACCTGGACCCGGACTTCCAGGAGATATTCCGGGTGCTGGTGGACTTCGATGAAGACATCCCGATGGTCGACGAAAGCCTGGAGCAGTTCGCCCAGTTGCTGAAAACCCGCACCTCGGAAGAAGGCATGGCGCCGTTGACGTCGGATGCGGTGGCGCGTCTGGCCACCCATAGTGCGCGGCTGGCGGAACATCAGGGGCGTTTGTCGGCGCGGATCGGCGATCTGTTCCAGTTGGTCAGCGAGGCGGATTTCATTCGTCACCTGGCGGGCGATGAAATGACCGATGCCGGCCATATCGAGCGCGCGCTCAAGGCCAAGGCCACGCGCACCGGGCGGGTCTCGGCGCGGATTCTCGACGACATGCTGGCGGGAGTCATCCTGATCGATACTGCCGGCGCTTCTGTCGGCAAGTGCAACGGCTTGACCGTGCTGGAAGTCGGTGATTCGGCCTTTGGTGTACCGGCGCGGATCTCGGCGACGGTGTACCCGGGAGGCAGTGGCATTGTCGATATCGAGCGCGAGGTCAACCTCGGTCAGCCGATTCACTCCAAGGGCGTGATGATCCTCACTGGTTACCTGGGCAGCCGTTATGCCCAGGAATTCCCGTTGGCGATCTCCGCGAGCATCGCCCTGGAGCAGTCCTACGGTTATGTCGACGGCGACAGCGCCTCCCTGGGCGAGGCCTGCACCTTGATCTCGGCGCTGTCGAAGACGCCGCTCAAGCAGTGTTTTGCCATCACTGGCTCGATCAACCAGTTTGGTGAAGTACAGGCGGTGGGCGGAGTCAACGAGAAGATCGAAGGTTTCTTCCGTCTATGCGAAGCCCGTGGCTTGACTGGCGAGCAAGGGGCGATCATTCCCCAGGCCAACGTTGCGACACTGATGCTGGACGAGAAGGTATTGCAGGCTGTGCGGGCGGGGCAGTTCCATGTCTACGCGGTGCGCCAGGCTGACGAGGCCTTGAGCCTGCTGGTGGGCGAGCCGGCCGGTGAGCCGGATGCGGAGGGGCAATTCCCTGAAGGCAGCGTCAATGCGCGAGTGGTCGAGCGTTTGCGGGCGATTGCCGAGATGATCAGCGAGGAAGATCTCAAGGAAGCAGAGAAGGAATTGGCGCAGCAGTCGTTGGTTGAAACCAAACCGAGCTGATTGTGTTTGTGGCGGGGGAGCCGGGCTTCCCCGCCACAATTTTGACTCGTTGAATCAGGGCCGATTGCCCGTTGGTCTCGGCAACCTTGGTTTGTACGGGTTTTCTTCTATTCTCAGCTCAAGGGATATCCACAGGAGTCGCTGGATAGAGACAGTCTCGTCTTCTGGAGGCTGAACACAGGATCTACCGAGGGTCGCCGCCATGCCGCGCAGCCTTTGCCTCACCCGCCAGTGCCTGGGCCTGGTCACACGAATCGAATGCAGCATTCGCCCTCTTGCGGGGGATACCGGGATGTGGACCTTACTATTTGCCGCTGGAATGACCGGCGAGCAGCCCACGACCATCAAGGCCCAGGGCCCGTTTCATGGGCCGTTCGTGGCCGAAACCATCCTTGAGTCGATTGTTGAAAGCCTGACGCTGCACGGCTATCAACTGGCCGATGACCCGCAGATCTGGTGTCTGCACCTGCAGGCCCACCTGCGACAGCTCAATGGCGGGCGGTCGCGGGCGCTCACAGACATACAACTTCATCCTGAGCACTGAGCTTACGGCTTGGCAGGCACCGCAGCCTCAGGCTTGTTCAGCTTGACCTCAAACCCATACTGCACGGTGTTCAGTTCGGTGCGCTGGTAGGTTTCAAACTGCGTAGGCTGGCCATAAAAATAGTGCACATCAAAGAGCGCCGTGCCGTATTCCTCAGCGCGGTGGCTGACGCCGAGAACTTCCTTCAAGTAGTGTCCGCTGGCGTCCTTGGCGAAGAAGCGCCAGCTGTCGGAGGGAAAGAGCTGCTGGTCGACAATCAAGGCGTTGCCCTGCATTACCAGACCCTTTGGAAGCTGGCTGGCGGCGACGGTGGCTTTTTCGACGTTTGCCAGGAACAGCGGAATCGAACCCACGACAAACGTTGGGTTCTCGGGGAACAGGTTCAGATCGTAGGTAATGACGCCGCGCCCTGAGTCAACGTCAAATGCCTCGGTAGGCAGCTCGATGGGCTCACCGCGCTGGCCGTCCTCATTGGCGGTAAAGAATGTCACGGGTGCATCGGCGCCACTGCGGGCTTCGCCCAGCAGGTCGTCGTTGAAGGTGTAGGGGTGGTCAAACACGATGTGTGCGGCACTGGCATCGTCGACTGACTGGTTGATGCTGATGCTGTTTTTGAGCTGGTCTTCGGAAAGTGTGGCGCCCTTGAGCCAGTCGGTGGCCTGGTCGTCGTACACCGTCACTGGCATCGGCAGAGGTTGTACGGTTTTTTCCAGGCTGTTCTTGTCGAAGCGCCGAATCGGCAGGTCCAGGTCTTTGCGGGTCACCGTGGCGGCGGAAAAATCGAGGACACTGACTTGCAGGTTATCGATCAGGCCGTTGAAGTACACCTTGGTGTAATGGCTGGCCTGCTTGTGTTCGAAAGCTTTTTGCTCGTCTTCCAACTGCTTTTCAAAGGCGTCGGACCAGCCTTTCTGCTTCTGCATCTCGGCCAATTGTTTCTCGTAGAACGCCAGTTGAGCGGCGCTCTCGTTGATCGAGCCTGCGCGGGATAGAAATTGCCCCGTGGTATCCCTGGCCTGCACCAGCAGCGCGTTGGGAGACGTGTCAGCGACTTGTGGCGCCAGGGGGGCATTGTTGGTCAGTTCTATTTCGGCGTAGTTCTTTTCCAGGGTCAGCAGCGTGACGGTGACGTTTTCTTCACTGCGTTTGTGGCCGACGTCTTGTTTAGTCAAGTCAAAGGTGAAGACCTTGCGTGGTGCGATGACTTCAACCTGGCCTTTGAGGGTGACGGGTTGCGGCTGGATTTTGTTCTCGGTCTCGATGCCTTCGATGAAGGGGTACGTGACCGTCAAGTCGTCCGGGTTGGTCAGGTTGGAGCTGGAGGGGCTCAACTGGATACCGGGGTCGGTTTCCGACCATTCCGGCTGGAAGGGGACGGTCTTGTTGTTGCTCAGCGTCACCGACTGCCATTCCAGGCCATGGGGAAAGGGGAACTGGTCGGTGCCGTTGAAGTTGAACGGGAACACCGGCTGCAGGTCCGTCAGATAGTCCGAGTGGGAGTTTTTGCGCAGGACAAACAGACCGTTGATGTAGGTGTCCACCAAGGCTTGTGGCGTTGGGTAGTGCTTGAGCAGCGCCAGGGTGTCTTCGACGTACTCGGCTTCGATGGGCTTGGTGCTGAGCTTGATGCTGGCGCGCTCCAGCAGTAGCAGGGAGCCACCAAGGTCGGCCACGGCATCCTTGAGCCTGGGGTCTTGGATGGTGTCCAGGGATTGCTCGAACTTGGCGGTTTTCTCTTCGAGGCTGGTTTGCTTGTGTTCGTCGCTGGGGGAACAGCCGCTGCCAGCCAGCAACGCCACACATAGGCCAAGGCTGGCCAAAGGGGATCGCACATCCATTATCTTCAGTTTTCCTGTCCGACATCATCGAGCCGAGTTGATGAACCCGACACTAGCAGAAAAACTCTTTGACAGATGCCGTGCCGGTCAGTTTTCTCAGTGGTTCTGGCCTTTGCATGTGGCTGATATACTCGCCGCCATTTTTAGCCAAGCTGTGTGAGATTCAATGGAACGTTTTATCGGAAATGCAATGTACGCCTCACGCTGGCTGTTGGCACCGATCTATTTCGGCTTGTCCCTTGGGTTGCTGGCGCTGGCGCTGAAATTTTTCCAGGAAGTGGTTCACGTTCTCCCCAGTGTCTTCGCCATGACCGAGTCCGATTTGATCCTGGTGCTGCTGTCGTTGATCGACATGGCACTGGTTGGCGGCTTGCTGGTGATGGTGATGATCTCCGGCTACGAGAACTTCGTCGCCCAGCTGGACATCGACGACGACAAGGGCAAGCTCAACTGGCTGGGCACCATGGACTCCTCCTCGCTGAAGATGAAAGTGGCCGCTTCCATCGTAGCGATTTCGTCGATTCACTTGCTGCGGGTGTTCATGGACGCCAAGAATATCGATCCCGAGCATCTGAAGTGGTACGTGATCATTCACATGACCTTTGTGGTCTCGGCGTGTGCCATGGGCTACCTGGATAAGGTGACCAAGCACTGATTGGCTGACTGATAGCGTGATGAGCAGCAGGCAGGGCCTGGGGCTCATCAAACCCCGGTTTTCTATGCTAGTCTGCTCGCCCTTTTAGTTCGGATGACACGGGAAACGCTGCAGTTCTGTAGTGTTTCCAGTGCCTTCCTACAGCGGAGCAGTTCCATGTCTGAAGTCAATCTGTCCACCGACGAAACCCGCGTGAGCTACGGCATTGGCCGTCAGTTGGGCGACCAACTGCGCGACAACCCGCCGCCGGGCGTGAGCCTGGACGCGATCCTGGCTGGCCTGACCGATGCGTTCGCTGGCAAACCAAGCCGTGTGGACCAAGAGCAAATGGCTGACAGCTTCAAGGTCATCCGCGACATCATGCAAGCCGAAGCGGCCGCCAAGGCTGAAGCTGCAGCGGGCGAAGGCCTGGCCTTCCTGGCTGAAAATGCCAAGCGTGATGGCATCACCACTCTGGCTTCCGGTCTGCAGTTTGAAGTATTGACTGCGGGTGACGGCGCCAAGCCAACCCGTGAAGATCAAGTGCGTACCCACTACCACGGCACCCTGATCGACGGCACTGTGTTCGACAGCTCCTACGAGCGTGGCCAGCCTGCAGAATTCCCGGTCGGTGGCGTGATTGCCGGCTGGACCGAAGCTCTGCAACTGATGAACGCCGGTAGTAAATGGCGTCTGTACGTGCCAAGTGAACTGGCTTACGGCGCACAAGGCGTTGGCAGCATTGCGCCGCATAGCGTTCTGGTGTTCGACGTCGAGCTGCTCGACGTTCTGTAAGGCCCGCTGGCTAAGTTGTTGGAGCGAGGGGGACGCCTAGTTCTTGCTCGCGATGGACGTCAACGATAACGCGGGCATCCTGGATGAACGCAGTGTCTTTGAGTTCTTCGCGAGCAAGAACCAGGCTCGCTCCTACACGGTTTTGCAGGTGTCTCATGGATGAAACTTGCCATTAAGCTCCGTCGCTGGGCGCAACGCTCTGGCATAGCAGAACAGAAACAGGTTACGCACCACCTCCTTCAGCACGCCAGGTTCACTGGAACTCAAGCCATTGACGTCCAGGTCGCCCTGATCCTGCAGTTCATTCAAGGCTTCTTCTTCCAGTACGGCGCAGACTTCCCCGGTTTCCCGATGGAGTATCCGCAGGTAGGGGTGTGGGCGGTCCAGCCAGGCATCAATCAAATAAGTCATGTGTTGCATCTCCTTGATGGGTTTCAATGAGAATAATTCTTATTCGTTGAATAGCAAGTCCCTATTGGCGATTCACTGGTTTTTCTGTGTGGGCATTGTGCTCGATCAAAAGGACTGGCCTTTTGCTACTGGCGGGGTGTTGAGGCGGGGAGGGTGAAGCACCATCCCGTGCAGGGCACGAGATGGAGACAGCAAAATCAAACCTTGCGGACAAACTCGGACTTGAGCTTCATCGGGCCGATGCCGTCGATCTTGCAGTCGATATCGTGGTCGCCGTCGCACAGGCGGATGTTCTTGACCTTGGTGCCGACCTTGACCACCAGCGACGTGCCTTTGACCTTGAGGTCCTTGATCACGGTGATGGTGTCGCCGTCCTGCAGGACGTTGCCGACGGAGTCTTTTTTCACGGCGTCATCACTGGCGGCCTCGACTTCGCCACCGACGGCCCACTCATGGGCGCATTCCGGGCAGATCAGCTGGGCGCCGTCTTCGTAGGTGTATTCGGAGTTGCATTTCGGGCAGGGTGGCAACGTGCTCACTAAGGCTCCTTGAGTTTCAGGATGGCTAAAAAGCGCACATTATATAGGGTTTTAGGGCGAGGCGGGGGATGCGGCTATTTGCAGGAGCCGCGGGGGGCTCCTGCACAGCAATCAATCAGTGTGTCCGCGCGACCGCGAACTCACTCAGCTCTACCAGGGCGTCCCGGTATTCGCTGGCTGGAAGGGCTTCCAGGCATTTGATGGCGCGAGCCACGTAGTCACGGGCCAGTTGCGCGGTGTAATCGAGTGAGCCCGAAGCTTCCACGGCAGCGCGGATGCTTTCCAGGTCTTCAATTCCGCCTTTCTGGATCGCCTTGCGCACCAGGGCGGCCTGTTCGGGGGTGCCTTCGCGCATGGTGTAGATCAGCGGCAAGGTCGGTTTACCCTCGGCCAGATCATCACCGACGTTCTTGCCCAGGGTCTCGGCGTCGCCGCGATAATCGAGCAGATCATCCACCAGCTGGAAGGCCACGCCCAGATGATCACCGAAGGTGCGCAGGGCTTCGCGTTGTTCCGGCGTCGCTTCGCATAGGGCGGCGGCGCTGTGGGTCGAGGCTTCGAAGAGCATGGCAGTCTTGCCGCGAATGACTTCCATATAGGTTTCTTCGGTGGTGCTGGCGTCACGTACTTTCGACAGCTGCAACACTTCGCCTTCGGCGATGATGCGTGTGGCTTGTGAAAGAATCTTCATCACTGGCATCGAGCCCAGTTCGACCATCATTTCGAACGAGCGTGAGTACAGGAAGTCGCCCACCAGCACGCTTGGTGCATTGCCCCACATGGCGTTGGCGGTCTCGCGACCACGGCGCATCCCGGACATGTCGACCACATCGTCGTGCAGCAGGGTGGCGGTGTGCAGGAATTCGATGGTGGCAGCCAGCAGGCGCAGGTCATCGCCTTCGCGGCCCAGCGCCTTGCCACACAACAACACTAATAAAGGTCGCAGGCGTTTGCCGCCCGCCGACGTAATGTAGTCGCCAATTTTTGAGACCAGCGGCACTTTAGAAGTCAGCTGCTTCTTGATGATGTCGTCGACGGCGCTAAAATCGTCCGCTACCGCGCGGTAGAAAGCTTGGGGTTGCATCAGCGACAGTCGCTCCAGAAGGGTTGCGCGGCATGCTAGGACCCACGTCCCCTAGTGTCAAGACGCGATAGACGGCTACTTGCAAGCCTTCTATAGCTTGCGTACAATCGCGCACCCTGAACTTCCTGGGCAGCACCTGCCTTACGCAATTGCATTTGGGGCGTTCCATCCCATGCAGCCATGCCAGCCAATACCTTTACCTATAAAGCGCTGGGTGAGCAGGATTATCGGAGAAATACCATGTCGTACGCAGTAATTGTTACTGGTGGCAAGCAATACAAGGTCGCCCCAGGTGAATACCTGAAGATCGAAAAACTGGAAATCGCTACCGGCGAATCCGTTACTTTTGATCGCGTTCTGTTGGTCGCCAATGGCGATGACGTGAACATCGGCGCTCCAGTTGTTGTTGGCGCTACCGTTGTGGCTGAAGTGATTTCCCAAGGTCGTCACGATAAAATCCGCATCATCAAGTTCCGTCGTCGTAAGCACCACATGAAGCGTATGGGCCACCGCCAGTGGTACACCGAGATCAAAATCACCGGTATTCAGGCTTAATTTCAGCCTAATTCCTCACTAGGAGAATTGACTCATGGCACATAAAAAAGCTGGTGGTAGTACCCGTAACGGTCGCGACTCAGAAGCCAAACGCCTTGGCGTGAAGATGTATGGCGGCCAGGTTATCATTCCGGGCAACATCATCGTGCGTCAGCGCGGCACCCAATTCCACGCCGGTTACGGTGTTGGCATGGGTAAAGATCACACTCTGTTTGCTAAAATCAACGGCGTGATCAAGTTCGAAGTAAAAGGCGCTTTCAATCGCCGTTACGTGAGCATTGTCCCGAAGACTGAAGTCGTCGCGGCATAATTACGTAGTTGCTGGAAAAGCCCTGTCTTGCGACGGGGCTTTTTCGTTTGTGGGGTGAGTCTCTTGCAAAGCTGTTTGTAATGGGCTCCAGCGCGGATTTGCGGTTGTTGATTGAGGTCGCTGCGCTCATTTTTGCAAGAGTCTTATGTCTTGGTTTCTTAAGCTCGTCCGTGCGACGAGAGGCGTTTTGTTATGAAGTTCGTTGATGAAGTTTCGATCCGAGTAAAAGCTGGCGACGGCGGTAATGGTTGCATGAGTTTCCGTCGGGAAAAATTCATCGAAAACGGTGGTCCTAACGGTGGTGATGGTGGTGATGGCGGCTCGGTCTACATGATCGCCGACGAAAACCTCAACACCCTGGTGGACTACCGTTACACCCGGCACTTCGATGCCGAGCGTGGCTCCAACGGTGGCAGCACCGATTGCACCGGTAAAAAAGGCGAGGAGATGGTCCTGCGGGTTCCGGTCGGCACCACCGTGATCGACTCCGCGACGCAGGAAGTTATCGGCGACCTGACCAAGGCTGGTCAGCGTCTGCTGGTGGCTCATGGCGGCTGGCACGGTCTGGGTAACACCCGTTTTAAATCCAGTACCAACCGCGCGCCACGCCAGACCACGCCGGGCAAGCTAGGCGAGCAGCGTGACCTCAAGCTGGAAATGAAGGTTTTGGCTGACGTCGGCCTGCTGGGTTTGCCAAACGCCGGTAAAAGTACTCTCATTCGCTCGGTGTCTGCCGCCAAGCCGAAAGTGGCTGATTACCCGTTCACTACCCTGGTGCCAAACCTGGGTGTGGTCAGTGTCGACCGCTGGAAAAGCTTCGTGGTTGCGGACATTCCGGGTCTGATCGAGGGTGCTTCCGATGGCGCCGGCCTGGGGATTCGTTTCCTCAAGCATTTGTCCCGTACTCGCCTGCTGCTGCACCTCGTCGACATGGCGCCGCTGGATGACACCAGTGCGCCGGATGCCGCCGAAGTGATCGTCAGTGAGCTGACCAAGTTCAGCCCGTCCCTGGCTGAGCGTGATCGCTGGCTGGTGCTGAACAAGTGCGACCAAATCCTTGAGGAGGAGCACGAAGAGCGCGTCAAGGAGATCGTTGATCGCCTGGAGTGGACCGGTCCGGTCTACGTGATCTCGGCCATTGCCAAAGAAGGCACTGAGCGTCTGACCCGTGACATCATGCGTTACCTGGAAGATCGTGCTGATCGCTTGGCCAATGATCCTGTGTTCAAGGCTGGGTTGGTTGACCTCGATCAGCGCATCGAGGACGAGGCGCGTGCCCAGTTGCAGGCCCTGGATGATCAGCGTGCCCTACGTCGCAGCGGCGTCAAGTCGGTCCATGACATCGGTGACGATGATTGGGACGAGGAAGATGTAGATGATGAGGATGGTCCGGAAATCATTTACGTGCGCGACTGATTCGTTGCAGTAAACTTAAGCGCCGCTCAATCGAGCGGCGTTTTGGTATCTGGAAATCGGTAGTCACGAATAACGTTATGGGCAGCACTGGCTCGTGCTGTCCTCAATCTAAGGTTGAAGATGATGCGGAGTAAAGTGGCGGGTGCGCAGCGCTGGGTCGTAAAGATCGGTAGTGCGCTGCTGACGGCGGATGGCAAGGGGCTGGATCGTGCAGCCATGAGCGTCTGGGTTGAGCAGATGGTGGCCTTGCATGAGGCAGGTGTTGAGTTGGTGCTGGTGTCGTCCGGGGCGGTTGCTGCCGGGATGAGCCGCCTCGGCTGGACCGTGCGACCGAGTGCGATGCATGAGCTGCAAGCCGCTGCCGCCATCGGTCAGATGGGTTTGGTGCAGGCCTGGGAATCCAGCTTCGCCGAGCACGGTCGCCATACGGCGCAGATTCTGCTGACTCACGACGACTTGTCCGACCGCAAGCGCTATCTCAATGCCCGCAGCACCCTGCGTGCCCTGGTCGAGCTCAAGGTGATCCCGGTGATCAACGAGAACGACACGGTGGTCACTGACGAAATTCGTTTCGGCGACAACGACACCTTGGCTGCGCTGGTGGCCAACCTGGTGGAGGCAGACTTGCTGGTGATCCTCACGGATCGCGACGGCATGTTCGATGCTGATCCGCGCAACAATCCTGAAGCTCAGCTGATTTATGAGGCCCGCGCCGATGATCCGGCACTGGATGCGGTAGCCGGCAGTGTCGGTGGCGCGCTGGGGCGTGGTGGCATGCAGACCAAGCTTCGTGCGGCCCGGCTGGCGGCGCGTTCTGGTGCTCATACGATTATCGTGGGTGGGCGCCTGGAGCGGGTACTGGATCGTCTCAAGGCGGGCGAGCGCATTGGTACGTTGCTGTCGCCCGAGCGCGGCCTGCTGGCGGCGCGCAAGCAGTGGTTGGCGGGGCATCTGCAGACTCGTGGCACCCTGGTGCTGGACGCCGGTGCGGTATCGGCGCTGTCCCAGGGCAATAAAAGCCTGCTGCCGGTGGGCGTCAAATTGGTCCAGGGCAGCTTCCGTCGTGGCGAGATGGTGGTGTGTGTGGCGCCGGACGGGCGTGAGATTGCTCGCGGCCTGGCCAACTACAGCGCCCTTGAGGCGCAGAAAATCATTGGGCAGTCGTCTGAAGCGATTGTTGGGTTGTTGGGTTATATGGCTGAGCCCGAGCTGGTTCACCGGGATAACCTGATTCTGGTTTAAGTGAAGGAAGTCTCGATGCGCGTAATGAAGGGATTGCTCGGCCTGTTGTTGGCTATGCCGTTGCTGGCGTCGGCTGAAGAAATTGGTCGCGTGTCGACGGTGTTCAAGTTCGTCGGCCCCAATGATCGGATTGTGGTCGAGGCTTTTGATGATCCGAAGGTCGATGGTGTGACGTGCTATTTGTCTCGGGCCAAGACGGGCGGGGTGAAGGGTGGTCTTGGCCTGGCTGAAGATCGCGCTGAGGCGTCGATAGCGTGTCGTCAGGTGGGGCCGATTCGCTTCAAGGGTGAGTTGAAGGATGGTGACGAGGTGTTCAAGGAGCGCACGTCCCTGGTGTTCAAGACCATGCAGGTGGTGCGCTTCCTCGACAAGAGGCGCAATACCCTGGTGTATCTGGTCTATAGCGACCGTTTGATCGAAGGCAGCCCGCAGAATGCGGTGACGGCAATTCCGATCCTGCCGTGGTCGACGGCGCAATAAATTGGATGGCGCTGTTTTGCTTTATGTGGGAGCTGGCTTGCCTGCGATGACTGGCTAACATTCAATGATGATGTTGACTGTTGCGCCGCTATCGCAGGCAAGCCAGCTCCCGCATTTGTTTGTGGTATCTGGTAATTCACGGTTTGCTCAAATCCGAGGCAATAAAAAACCGACCCTAGGGTCGGTTTTTTAACAAGCTTATCGCTTAGGCTGCAGCAGCAAGGTTCAGAGCCTTGATGTGGCCATTCAGACGACCTTTATGGCGAGCAGCTTTGTTCTTGTGGATGATGCCTTTATCGGCCATACGGTCGATAATTGGCACAGCCAGAACGTAAGCAGCTTGAGCTTTTTCAGCGTCTTTTGCGTCGATGGCCTTAACTACATTCTTGATGTAGGTACGAACCATGGAACGCAGGCTGGCGTTGTGGCTGCGACGCTTCTCAGCCTGTTTTGCACGTTTTTTGGCGGAAGGTGTGTTGGCCACCGTCGAGCTCCTCGAAAGACTTTTTAGGAAATAGCAAACAAAATAGGCCGCGAATCATGCCGATGAGTTGAAGTCTTGTCAAGGGCGGCTGATGCGAACTGCTGAGTGGTCGATCTGAAGAGGCGGGTGATTTATTTCCGGCGCTTGACCTGTAAACTCGCGAGCTTTGGCTCTGTGCTTGTTGCAGGCGCGGAGTATCGCATATGTGGGCGCATTGTTCGCCTGCTCTTTATCTATAGGCAAAAACTCTTTCAATGAATCTGCTCAAGTCGTTGGCCGCCGTCAGCTCTATCACAATGATCTCCCGGGTTTTGGGGTTTGTGCGTGACACCCTTGTGGCGCGTTTTTTTGGCGCGAGCATGGCCACGGATGCGTTCTTTATTGCCTTCAAGCTACCCAATCTACTGCGGCGGATCTTCGCCGAGGGTGCGTTTTCCCAAGCATTCGTGCCGATTCTGGCGGAATACAAGACCCAGCAAGGCGAAGAGGCGACCCGAACATTTATTGCCTATGTCTCGGGCTTGCTGACCCTGGTGCTGATGCTGGTAACGATTGCAGGCATGCTTGCTGCACCCTGGATTATCTGGGCCACAGCGCCCGGTTTTGCCAATACCCCGGAAAAATTCGCCCTCACTACCGATCTGCTGCGGGTGACATTTCCTTATATATTGCTGATTTCCCTGTCGTCCCTGGCGGGTGCAGTCCTTAACACGTGGAACCGTTTCTCGGTGCCAGCCTTCGTGCCGACCCTGCTTAACGTCAGCATGATTATTTTCGTTCTGTTTCTGACGCCGTATTTCGACCCGCCCGTCATGGCTCTGGGTTGGGCGGTGTTGGCCGGCGGCCTGGCGCAATTGTTGTATCAACTGCCGCACCTGAAAAAGATCGGCATGCTCGTGTTGCCACGCCTGAACCTCAAGGACACCGGAGTCTGGCGGGTGATGAAAAACATGCTGCCAGCAATCCTTGGCGTCTCGGTCAGTCAGATCTCCCTGATCATCAACACCGCCTTTGCTTCGTTGCTGGTCTCGGGTTCGGTGTCGTGGATGTACTACGCCGATCGTCTGATGGAGCTGCCGTCGGGCGTACTGGGCGTGGCATTGGGCACCATTTTGCTGCCGACCCTCGCGCGCACCTATGCCAGCAAGGACCGCCACGAATACTCGCGAATACTCGACTGGGGTTTGCGCCTGTGCTTTGTGCTGGTGCTACCGTGCTCTCTGGCCCTGGGGATTCTCGCTGAGCCGCTGACCGTTTCTTTGTTCCAGTACGGCCAGTTCAGCGCTTTTGATGCCTCAATGACCCAGCGCGCCCTGATTGCCTACTCCGTCGGCCTGCTGGGTATCATCGTGATCAAGGTTCTGGCCCCCGGCTTTTACGCCCAGCAAAACATTCGTACCCCGGTAAAGATTGCGATCTTTACCTTGGTGGTCACGCAACTGCTCAACCTGGTATTCATCGGCCCGCTGGCTCACGCTGGCCTGGCCCTGGCTATCAGCGTTGGTGCCTGCATCAATGCCGGCTTGCTTTTTTATCAGCTGCGCAAGCAGCAAATGTTTCAGCCGCAGCCAGGGTGGGGCATGTTTTCCCTCAAGCTGCTGGTGGCCGTGGCGGTGATGTCGGCCGTATTGCTGGGGCTGATGCAGTTGATGCCTGCCTGGGACCAGGGGCACATGCTGGAACGTTTCCTGCGTCTGGGCATGTTGGTGGTCGCCGGTGTGGTAGCGTATTTTGGCATGCTGCTGTTGATGGGATTCCGCTTGCGGGATTTCAATCGCAAGTCGCTGAGTTGATCGCAATCAACAATAAGGCGCCTGTTTTCTCGATTCGATCCATTTGGCCTGCGCTGTTGCCTGTCGTCCGGGGCCGGGTGTGGTTATAATCGACCACTTTATGAGCAAGAAGCGCGTTATGCAGCTGGTTCGAGGTCTCCACAACCTGCGCCCCCAGCATCGGGGCTGTGTCGCCACTATTGGCAACTTTGACGGTGTTCACCGTGGCCACCAGGCTATCCTGGCCCGTCTGCGTGAGCGTGCGGTTGAGTTGGGCGTGCCCAGCTGCGTGGTGATTTTTGAACCACAACCCCGCGAATTTTTCACCCCAGAGACGGCGCCGGCGCGTTTGGCCCGTCTGCGGGACAAATTGCAACTGCTGGCCGAAGAAGGTGTGGACCGCGTCCTCTGCCTGGCCTTCAACCAGCGCTTGCGCAAGCTCAGCGCCGCCGAGTTCGTCGACCGAATCCTGGTGGATGGCCTGGGCGTGCAGCACCTGGAAGTCGGTGACGACTTCCGCTTTGGTTGCGACCGGGTTGGGGATTTCGATTTCCTGCAACAAGCTGGCGTTACTCAGGGGTTTACCGTCGAAGCCGCGCAAACCGTCGAACTGGACGGCCTGCGTGTGAGCAGTACCCAGGTACGTAATGCCCTGGCCGCTGCCGACTTCGCCTTGGCCGAGCGTTTGCTCGGTCGCCCGTTCCGGATTGCCGGGCGGGTCTTGCACGGCCAGAAGCTGGCGCGCCAATTGGGCACGCCAACCGCCAACGTGCAACTCAAACGCCGTCGTGTGCCACTGACCGGGGTTTACCTGGTCAGTGTCGACATCGACGGCCAATCGTGGCCCGGAGTCGCCAACATAGGCGTCAGACCCACGGTTGCAGGTGATGGCAAGGCCCACCTGGAGGTACACCTTTTGGATTTTTCCGGGGATTTATATGACCGGCGTTTGACGGTGGCTTTCCACCAAAAGCTGCGTGAAGAGCAGCGTTTCGCCTCTCTGGAGGCGCTGAAAACGGCGATCAATGCGGATGTCGCCGCCGCCCGTGCACTAGCCGCACCTAGCGCCAATCGCTAATGAAGAGCCTTAAATGACCGACTATAAAGCCACGCTAAACCTTCCGGACACCGCCTTCCCAATGAAGGCCGGCCTGCCACAGCGCGAACCGCAGATACTGCAGCGCTGGGACAGTATTGGCCTGTACGGAAAGTTGCGCGAGATTGGCAAGGATCGCCCGAAGTTCGTCCTGCACGACGGCCCTCCTTATGCCAACGGCACGATTCACATCGGTCATGCGCTGAACAAGATTCTCAAGGACATGATCATCCGTTCGAAAACCCTTTCGGGTTTCGACGCGCCTTATGTCCCAGGCTGGGATTGCCACGGCCTGCCAATCGAACACAAAGTCGAAGTGACCCACGGCAAGAACCTGGGCGCCGACAAGACCCGCGAACTGTGCCGTGCCTACGCCACCGAGCAGATCGAAGGGCAGAAGTCCGAGTTCATCCGCCTGGGTGTGTTGGGCGACTGGGCCAACCCATACAAGACCATGGACTTCAAGAACGAGGCCGGTGAAATCCGTGCCTTGGCTGAAATCGTCAAGGGCGGTTTCGTGTTCAAGGGCCTTAAGCCGGTGAATTGGTGCTTCGACTGCGGCTCTGCCCTGGCTGAAGCGGAAGTCGAGTATGAAGACAAGAAGTCTTCGACCATCGACGTTGCCTTCCCGATTGCCGACGAAGCCAAGCTGGCCGAAGCCTTCGGGCTGGCGAGCCTGTCCAAGCCAGCCTCCATCGTGATCTGGACCACCACCCCGTGGACCATCCCGGCCAACCAGGCGCTCAACGTGCACTCGGAATTCACCTACGCCCTGGTGGACGTCGGTGACAAGCTGTTGGTGTTGGCCGAAGAACTGGTCGAGTCGTGCCTGACCCGCTACAACCTGCAAGGTTCGGTGATTGCCACCACTACCGGCTCCGCTCTGGAACTGATCAACTTCCGTCACCCGTTCTATGACCGTCTGTCGCCAATCTACCTGGCTGACTACGTCGAGTTGGGTGCCGGTACCGGCGTGGTTCACTGTTCGCCCGCCTATGGCGTAGACGACTTCGTGATCTGCAAGCAATATGGCCTGGTCAACGACGACATCATCAGTCCAGTGCAAAGCAACGGTGTGTACTCGCCGTCCCTGGAGTTCTTCGGCGGCCAGTTCATCTTCAAGGCCAACCCGGCGATCATCGACAAGCTGGCGGAAGTTGGTGCGCTGTTGCACACCGAAACCATCAGCCACAGCTACATGCACTGCTGGCGCCACAAGACCCCGCTGATCTATCGCGCTACCGCGCAATGGTTCATCGGCATGGACAAAGAGCCTACCAGCGGCGAAACCCTGCGCAAGCGTGCGCTCAAGGCCATCGAAGAGACTCAGTTCGTCCCGGCCTGGGGCCAGGCACGCCTGCATTCGATGATTGCTAACCGTCCAGATTGGTGCATTTCCCGCCAGCGCAACTGGGGCGTGCCGATCCCGTTCTTCCTGAATAAGGAAAGCGGCGAACTGCACCCGCGCACCGTCGAGCTGATGGAAGTCGTGGCCCAGCGTGTTGAAGAAGAGGGCATTGAAGCCTGGTTCAAGCTGGACGCCGCCGAGTTGCTGGGTGACGAGGCGCCGCTGTACGACAAGATCAGCGATACCCTCGATGTCTGGTTCGATTCGGGTACCACCCATTGGCACGTCCTTCGCGGTTCGCACCCGATGGGCCATGAGAGCGGCCCGCGCGCCGACCTGTACCTGGAAGGCTCGGACCAGCATCGCGGCTGGTTCCACTCGTCGCTGCTGACCGGTTGCGCCATCGACAACCACGCGCCGTACCGCGAGCTGCTGACCCACGGCTTCACCGTCGACGAGAACGGCCGCAAGATGTCCAAGTCCCTGGGCAACGTGATCGCGCCGCAGAAGGTCAACGACACCCTGGGCGCCGACATCATGCGCCTTTGGGTCGCCTCGACCGATTACTCGGGCGAGATAGCCGTGTCCGAGCAGATCCTTGCACGCAGCGCCGACGCCTACCGCCGTATTCGCAATACCGCACGCTTCATGTTGTCGAACCTGACCGGTTTCAATCCGGCCACCGACATCCTGCCGGCCGAGGAAATGCTCGCCCTGGACCGTTGGGCTGTGGACCGTACCCTGTTGCTGCAGCGCGAGTTGCAGGAAAACTACGGCGAATATCGCTTCTGGAACGTCTACTCGAAAATTCACAACTTCTGCGTCCAGGAATTGGGTGGCTTCTACCTCGATATCATCAAGGACCGCCAGTACACCACCGGCGCCAACAGCAAGGCGCGCCGCTCAGCGCAGACCGCGCTGTATCACATCTCTGAAGCGCTGGTGCGCTGGATCGCGCCGATCCTGGCGTTCACCGCCGACGAACTGTGGGAGTACCTGCCGGGCGAGCGTAACGAATCGGTGATGCTCAACACTTGGTACGAAGGCCTGACCGAGCTGCCGGCCGATTTCGAGCTGGGCCGCGATTACTGGGAAGGGGTGATGGCGGTCAAGGTTGCCGTGAACAAGGAGCTGGAGGTTCAGCGCGCGGCCAAGGCCGTCGGTGGCAATCTGCAGGCCGAAGTAACTCTGTTTGCCGAGGAAGGCCTGACCGCCGACCTGGCCAAGCTGAGCAATGAGCTGCGTTTCGTGCTGATCACCTCGACTGCCAGCCTGGCGCCGTTCGTCCAGGCTCCGGCCGATGCAGTGGCCACTGACGTGCCGGGCCTCAAACTCAAGGTGGTCAAGTCAGCCTTCACCAAGTGCGCTCGTTGCTGGCACTGCCGTGAAGACGTCGGCGTGAACCCGGAGCATCCGGAAATCTGCGGTCGTTGTGTCGACAACATCAGCGGCGCGGGTGAGGTTCGTCACTATGCCTAATCAAACCGGGCCTAATACAGCCAGTCGTTTCGGACGTCTGGGCTGGCTCGTATTGAGCTTGCTGGTACTGGTCATTGACCAGGTCAGCAAGGCTCACTTCGAGGGCACCCTGGAGATGTTCCAGCAGATCGTGGTTATTCCTGACTATTTCAGTTGGACCCTGGCCTACAACACCGGTGCAGCGTTCAGCTTCCTGGCCGACAGCTCCGGCTGGCAGCGCTGGCTGTTCGCGCTGATTGCCATCGTAGTCAGTGCGGTGCTGGTGGTTTGGCTCAAGCGCCTGGGGCGCGATGACACTTGGCTGGCCGTTGCGCTGGCCCTGGTGTTGGGCGGGGCGCTGGGTAACCTGTACGACCGTATTGCCCTGGGCCATGTAATCGACTTCATTCTGGTGCATTGGCAGAACCGCTGGTATTTCCCGGCGTTCAACTTTGCCGACAGCGCTATTACTGTCGGTGCCGTGATGCTGGCACTGGATATGTTCAAAAGTAAGAAAACCGGAGAAACCGTTCATGACTGAACAGGTATTGGCTGAGCAACGCATCAGCCAGAACACGGAAGTCACCTTGCATTTCGCACTGCGCCTGGAGAACGGCGACACGGTCGACAGCACTTTCGACAAGGCCCCGGCGACCTTCAAGGTCGGCGATGGCAACCTGCTTCCGGGTTTTGAAGCGGCGCTGTTCGGCTTCAAGGCCGGCGACAAGCGCAACCTGCAGATCCTGCCGGAAAACGCCTTTGGCCAACCGAATCCGCAAAACGTGCAAATCATCCCGCGCTCGCAATTCAAGGACATGGAACTGACGGAAGGCTTGTTGGTGATCTTCAACGATGCGGCGAATACCGAATTGCCGGGTGTGGTCAAAGCATTCGATGACGCCGAGGTGACCATCGACTTCAATCACCCGTTGGCCGGTAAAACCTTGACCTTTGATGTCGAAATCATCGACGTTAAGGCTCTGTAACTGACGAAGCCGGTTCCAGCGGGGACCGCAATGTTCCAATCTCTTGCGCTGCAAGACACGAGGCACAGCATGCAAATCAAACTCGCCAACCCCCGTGGCTTTTGCGCCGGCGTGGACCGGGCGATCGAAATCGTCAACCGTGCCCTGGAAGTCTTCGGGCCGCCGATTTACGTGCGCCATGAAGTGGTCCACAACAAATTCGTGGTGGAAGACCTGCGTGCTCGCGGCGCCATTTTTGTCGAAGAGCTGGACCAGGTGCCGGATGACGTCATCGTGATCTTCAGTGCCCACGGTGTTTCCCAGGCGGTGCGTACCGAAGCTGCAGGCCGCGGCCTGAAAGTGTTCGATGCCACCTGCCCGTTGGTGACCAAGGTGCACATCGAAGTCGCACGCTACAGCCGCGACGGTCGTGAATGCATCCTGATCGGCCATGCCGGCCACCCGGAAGTCGAAGGCACCATGGGTCAGTATGACGCCAGCAATGGTGGTGCCATCTACCTGGTGGAAGACGAAAAAGACGTCGCCGAGCTGCAAGTGCATAACCCTAACAAGCTGGCTTTCGTGACCCAGACCACCTTGTCCATGGATGACACCAGCCGCGTCATTGATGCCCTGCGCACGCGTTTCCCTGCCATTGGCGGGCCGCGCAAGGACGATATCTGCTACGCCACGCAAAACCGCCAGGATGCCGTCAAGCAGTTGGCCGACGAGTGCGACGTGGTGTTGGTCGTTGGCAGCCCCAACAGCTCCAACTCCAACCGCCTGCGGGAACTGGCCGAGCGCATGGCAACGCCGGCCTACCTGATCGATGGTGCCGAAGACATGCAGCGCAGCTGGTTCGATGGTGTCGAGCGTATTGGCATAACTGCCGGTGCCTCGGCCCCGGAAGTCCTGGTGCGCGGCGTGATTCAGCAACTGCAGGCCTGGGGCGCTACGGGCGCAGACGAATTGGCCGGACGTGAAGAGAACATCACCTTCTCCATGCCCAAGGAGCTGCGGGTTCGTTCGCTGCTCTGAGTCCCGTGCTGCCCACGTAGCCACGGCACAGCGGCTGCTCGGTCTTGTTATTGCGCAGGCTGATGCGGCCGGTGGGCGCCAACACCACTTGATACAGGCTCAGTTGCTGGTCCGTGGCACATACATGCACGGTACCAGCACGAAAGCCTCCCGCCGCCGACAATAACGGTTCGCCCAAGCCGCTGAAGCGTATCTGGGTCCGGACCGGTGTATTGCCCACAATGGGTATGCGCCCGCTGTCCTGGCGCTCCAGCAGCACCGGGTTGTCTTCGTCCAGATGTCCACGGCCGTTCAGGTCGAGCACAACTCTCCAGCCCAGGCTCCAGTCATTGTCCAGGGCATGAATGACTACTGTCCGATTGCGTGCGATGGCCTCGGTACGTGCGTAGCGCAGGCCTGCGGCCAGGGTTTCGGCGGCGCTCTGGCGCCGTTGTGACTCAAGCAGGTCCTTGAAGCTGGGCGCCGCCAGTTGAGCCAGGACGCCACTCAGTATCAAACCGACCAGCAGTTCGAACAACGTGAAGCCTCGTTGTTTCATGTCTCGTCCCTCCATGGACGTTCTCAGTTTGCCCATTCCTTGTCAGCGCCGGCCTGAGCCGGGGAGACGGGCTGCCAGATGGCAGACATAGTTATAGCGTCGACGTCGGTGTGCCGAATGGTGGCCTTCCTGTCCAAAGTATTTCGCTTTGTTCCCAGAGGCAGCGCTACTCGTGGAGCGACGCTAATCTTGGGCGCACAGGAGATTTACCCCTGCCTTTTGATGACCTTCGACATGGATGACGACGGTAATGAATGCTTGCCCAATAACGCCTTGCTCCAAGCCGATCAGTACCAGGCAAACCGGCATGACCCTGATCGAGGTGCTGGTTTCGGTGCTTATTCTCAGCGTCGGCCTGCTGGGTGCGGTGGTAATCCAGCTTAACGCGCTCAAGTACACCGACAGTTCGCGGATGACCAGCCAGGCCAGTTTTATCGCCTACGACATGCTGGACCGGATTCGCGCCAACTCAGGCGCAGATTACTCATGGTCGCAAACGCAGAGCGGTTCCTCCAGACCCTCGGGGGCCAGCGTTCGTGATTTGGACCTGCATGACTTTGAGGCCAATATCATCCGCTTTGCCGGGGAGAGCGCCAAAGGTTCGGTTGCCATCAATCAGCGGGAGGTGACCATCAGCATCAGTTGGGATGATTCTCGCGCTGCCAATGTTGGCAATCCCCGTGAAACCTTCACTCTGGCCAGTCGAGTTGCCGTCGATCCGCGAGCCTTGCAATGAGTCGGCACTGCGGTGGTTTTGGGCTGATTGAACTGCTGCTGGCGCTGACCCTTGGATTGGTAGTGGTGATGACCGTTGTCCAGGTGTCCCTTGCCACGCGAAACACCTACGCCAGCCAACATGCGTCGACGTTATTGCAGGACGATGCACGATTTGTCCTGAGCAAGATGATTCAGGAGATTCGTCTGGCAGGTATGTTCGGCTGCCTGTCCACTGCGTCGATCAGTGATGCCCCGGCTGAGTTTTCCAGGCCTGTCGGTTGGGCCGCTACTGGCAGCTCAAAGGTTCTGACGTTGGTCACGGGCGATGTGGGGAGTGAAGGCAGCAATCCAGATTGGACGGTGCTCTCCAATTGCGTCGAGAGTGCCCGGGCCTATGCTGGCGTGTCACCCAAGCCTGGCCCCGGACAGATCAGCTTTCCCATTCGCAAACTGACTTACACCTTTGAGTCCGGCCAGTTGAAACTCAGTACCTCTTCGACACCGGCCAAGGCAGTTCTGGTGGATAGCGTGCGAGCATTCGAGCTCAGCTTCGGGATGGCCGGCGCGCCAGGGTCTAGTGTTGTGACGCGGTATGACAGTAATCCGGCCGATGAGTCCCTGGTGCGTAGCATACGTATCCTTCTGACTCTCCAGGATCCTGGCGGTCGCGTACGGGACCAGACCTATAGCGTCGTCGCAGCCCTGCGTAATCGCCTTGAGTAGCCGTGGCATGTCGCGGCAGAGCGGTATGGTCCTGCTGATCAGTCTGGTGTTTCTGCTGTTGTTGACAGTCATCGGTCTGTCCTCGATGCAAGCGGCCACTTTGCAGGAAAAGATCGCCGGCAGCATCAGGCACCGCAACCAATCCTTTCAGGCCGCCGAAAGCGGGTTAAGGCTTGGGGAGTCAGCTGTGCAGGCTCCTGAATTTGCTTTGCGGCCATGTCCCTCGCTAGCCACCTGCGCACCGCCGAAAGAGTCGACTTCGGTGAGTGGGCCAGGAACAGATCCAGTCTCGGCCGTCACTTGGGTGGGCCTAAAGGGTGGCGTCTATGGCATTCAAAATCTGGGGCATGGCGTGGGGTTGGCTCATTTGCCGAGCGGAACTCCGGCGACCGTATATCGGGTAACTGCCGCAGGTATCAGCGGCCATTCGCGCACCGTACTGGAGGCCGTGTATGCGCGGGTATCCGTGGGCGACTCTGCAGGGCCCAGGTTTCGACGAGTCATGTGGCGACAACTTCACTAGGTAAGAAGCACGATGAGCAGAGATATCAACGGTTTTACACTGATCGAGTTACTGATCGCTGTTGCGATCATCGCCATCCTGGCCGGCATTGCCTATCCCGGTTATACCGCTCACCTGAAAAAGGTCTATCGCACGGAAATTGTCGGGCTGCTCACCGAGCAAGCCCAGTATCTCGAGCGTTATTACGTGAGAAATGGCATTTTTATTGACGCCAGCGGCGTCAGCGCCGGTAATGATCGCTATAGAATCACGGTGACGTTGAACCCGCAGGATTTCAGCTTGATAGCCACGCCCCTCGCCGGCTCGGTGATGATGGGCGACCCCTGTGGTGACTTCAGCTTGACCAGTACCGGCGCGCGGAGCAATCCGGGTGCTGCGCCCAACATGACTCGCAAAGAGTGCTGGGGGCGATGAGGTAGATGGGCGATGGGGTGCCAGGTGCGCTCTTTTCTTTTTATCGGCTGGATCGAAAGATGGCTAAGCAACAGCAAGTAGTGGTGGTCGGTGGTGGCGTTATCGGCCTGTTGACGGCGTTCAACCTGGCAACCCAGGGACAGGCGGTGGTACTGCTGGACCGTTCGGCGGTGGGGCAGGAGGCTTCCTGGGCGGGTGGTGGCATTGTTTCGCCGCTTTACCCGTGGCGCTACAGTCCTGCAGTGACCGCCCTGGCGCATTGGTCTCAGGATTTTTATCCTCAGTTGGCCGAGCGTCTTTTTGCAGCCACCGGAGTGGACCCTGAGGTTCATACCACTGGCTTGTATTGGTTGGACCTGGGTGATGAGGCTGAGGCACTGGCTTGGGCGGCCCGTGAAGGACGACCACTGAGCAAGGTAGATATTTCGGCTGCCCGTGATGCTGTACCGGTGCTGGGTCCTGGGTTCTCACAAGCTATCTACATGGCGGGCGTGGCCAACGTGCGTAACCCTCGCTTGGTAAAGTCTCTCAGGGCTGCCCTGCTGGCGTTGCCTGGTGTCACCGTGCATGAGCACTGCGCGGTGGAGGGATTTATTTGTGAGGGTGGCAAAATTGTTGGTGTGAACACGGCGCTTGGTGAGTTTCGGGCTGACCACGTGGTACTCGCCGCCGGTGCCTGGAGTGGCGAGTTGCTGGGTAGCCTGGGGCTGGAGTTGCCGGTGGAGCCGATCAAGGGACAGATGATTTTGTACAAGTGCGCGTCAGACTTCTTGCCGTGTATGGTGCTGGCCAAGCGTCGCTATGCGATCCCACGGCGAGATGGGCATATTCTGATTGGTAGCACCCTGGAGCATGACGGCTTCAATAAAACAACGACTGACAAGGCGCTACAGAGCCTGAAAGCCTCAGCTGTGGAGCTGATACCGGCGCTGGCGGATGCTGAGGTCGTGGGGCATTGGGCCGGATTGCGGCCAGGGTCGCCGGAAGGCATTCCCTATATTGGCAAGGTGCCAGGGTTTGATGGGCTTTGGCTAAATTGCGGGCATTACCGTAATGGGCTGGTGCTGGCGCCGGCATCCTGTCAGTTGTTTGTCGATTTGTTGCTGGAGCGCGAGCCGATCATTGACCCCGCGCCGTATGCGCCGGCAGGGCGGATCTAGATGCAATCCAGGAGCGTGCAAGCCTACTCCTGGATTATTGCGGCTCAATCAACGCCCGATAGACTTCGGCCCCTGCTCCAAGTGCCCCTGAGTGCAATACCACTCCTGGCGCGAGCTTAGGGCGTGATCTTGCGGCAAATGCACGCCACAGTGAGCGCAACGGACCATGGGCGCCGCACCTTGCTCGTGGGGCCGTTGTTGCGTCGGCACGGGGCGCTTGAACTTGCGCCATAACCACACTGCGGCAGCAATCAGAGCAATCCAGAACAGTAAACGAACCATGGTCAGCAGCTTCTCGACAAGGAATGCGGCAGTTTAGCCAAGGACGTGAGCGGCGCACAGGGGAATAAAGTCGCGCCATAAAAAAGGAGCCCCTGAGGGCTCCTTTTTGCATCGCATCGACCGTTAGTCAAATACGCCAAGCGTCATGTAGCTGAACCACGAGCGGTCTTCGTTATTGCCCAGGGCTTCAGGGGCCTCTTCTTCGATCACGTCGCCGTTCTCGTCATGAGGCTTCAAGTCCGAAGGAATAGAATCCTTGGCATCCTGGTACTGCTTGATCACGTCCTGGTTGGCGCGGGTTTCGCCCGGCGGCAGCGGCGGACGGGATTCGATCAGGCCCAAGGTGTACTTGCTCAACCACGAACGGTTGTCAGCTTCAGCCACTAGCGGCACGAACTGACCGTCTTTCAGGCTTGGGTGGTCCGGGTAGTTGAGCTTCAAGGTTTCCAGGCTAGTGGTCGCCAGGGCGTCCAGGTGCAGGCGCTGGTAAGCCTCGGTCATCACTGCCAGGCCATCACCCACGGCTGGGGTTTCCTGGAAATTCTCCACTACATAGCGACCACGGTTAGCGGCAGCTACATAAGCCTGACGGGTCAGGTAGTAGTGGGCCACGTGGATCTCGTAGGAAGCCAGCAGGTTGCGCAGGTAGATCATGCGCTGCTTGGCGTCCGGCGCGTAGCGGCTGTTGGGGTAGCGGCTTGTCAGCTGGGCGAACTCGTTGTAGGAGTCGCGCGCGGCACCCGGGTCACGCTTGGTCATGTCCAGCGGCAGGAAGCGCGCCAGCAGGCCAACGTCCTGGTCAAACGAGGTCAGGCCCTTGAGGTAATAGGCGTAATCCACGTTTGGATGCTGCGGGTGCAGGCGGATAAAACGCTCGGCGGCGGACTTGGCAGCTTCCGGCTCGGCGTTCTTGTAGTTGGCGTAGATCAGTTCGAGCTGGGCCTGGTCGGCGTAGCGGCCGAACGGATACCGCGACTCCAGTGCCTTGAGCTTGGCCGTGGCGCTGGTGTAACTGTTGTTGTCCAGGTCGGCCTGAGCTTGCTGGTACAGCTCGACTTCGCTGAGGTTTTCGTCGACGACGTCCTTTGTTGACGAGCAAGCAGCAGTCATGGCGAGGATGGCGATCAGCAGCAGGTGTTTCACTTGCATGGCGGCTTGCGTCCCTATGACGGCCGCTGTCTTGGGCGGGGCCGTCCTGTTATGATGAGCGCCCCGTTGAAAGCCTCGGGGCAAAAGACGCCGTATTTAACCACAAGCGCGCAGCCGAAACCAAAGGCTGTGCCACGCCTAGTCTGAGCATGTCCGATAAAATTGAACTTAGCGCAGAGGTGCCGTCCGAATTGGGCGGCCAACGCCTCGATCAAGTCGCCGCACAATTATTCGCTGAGCACTCGCGCTCGCGCCTTTCCGCCTGGATCAAAGACGGCCGCCTGACTGTGGATGGAGCGGTTATCCGCCCGCGAGACATAGTCCATGGCGGTGCGATTCTTGAGCTGACTGCCGAGCAGGAAGCCCAGGGAGAATGGATCGCCCAGGACATTGAACTGGACATCGTCTATGAAGACGACGACATCCTGGTGATCAACAAACCCGCGGGCCTGGTGGTTCACCCGGCTGCCGGGCACGCTGACGGCACCCTGCTCAATGCTTTGTTGCACCATGTGCCGGACATCATCAATGTCCCGCGCTGCGGCATCGTGCATCGACTGGACAAGGACACCACCGGTCTTATGGTGGTGGCCAAGACCATTCAGGCGCAGACGCGGTTGGTTATACAATTGCAGAGCCGCAGTGTTAGCCGGATCTATGAATGCATTGTGATCGGTGTGGTAACGGCAGGTGGCAAGATCAACGCCCCTATCGGTCGCCACGGCCAGCAGCGCCAGCGCATGGCGGTGATGGAGGGCGGCAAGCAGGCCGTCAGCCACTATCGCGTGCTGGAGCGTTTCCGTTCCCACACTCATGTGCGGGTCAAGCTGGAAACCGGTCGTACTCACCAGATTCGGGTGCACATGGCCCACATCAACTTCCCGTTGGTCGGAGATCCGGCCTATGGCGGCCGCTTCCGTATTCCGCCGGCGGCCAGTGCGACCATGATTGATTCCCTGAAAACCTTCCCGCGTCAGGCGCTGCATGCGCGCTTCCTGGAGCTGGATCATCCGACGAGCGGTAAGCGGATGAGCTGGGAATCGCCACTTCCGGACGACTTTGTCTGGTTGTTGTCGCTGCTCAAGCAGGATCGTGAGGCGTTTATCGGATGAGTGACTGGCTGATTCCTGACTGGCCCGCGCCGGCCGGGGTGAAAGCCTGCGTCACCACTCGTTCAGGCGGCGTCAGTCTGGCGCCGTTTGACAGCCTCAACCTTGGCGATCATGTCGAAGACAGCCCCGAGGCTGTCAGCGAAAATCGTCGACGCTTGACCGATGTCTTCTCTATTCAGCCGGCCTGGCTGCGCCAAGTCCACGGTGTGGCTGTGGTCGAAGCCGATCCTGGCCGGATTGCCGAGGCCGATGGCAGTTGGACCAGCACCCCCGGCATCGCCTGCACGGCGATGACGGCTGACTGTTTGCCTGCCTTGTTTTGCAATCGCGCCGGTACTCGTGTCGCCGCAGCCCATGCCGGTTGGCGTGGCTTGGCGGCTGGTGTACTGGAAGCGGCCTTCGAAAGCCTGGAGGTTGCGCCTGCCGAAGTACTGGTCTGGTTGGGGCCGGCCATTGGTCCACACGCTTTTGAAGTCGGCCCGGAAGTGCGCGAAGCCTTCATGCAGCAATTGCCTATAACGGCTGAAGCTTTTGTTCCCAGCCGGAATTCGGGCAAGTTCATGGCCGACATCTACCAGTTAGCTCGCCTGCGCTTGGCCGCACGCGGCATCACCGCGGTATACGGTGGCGGTTTTTGCACTGTGACTGACCCTCGCTTCTATTCTTACCGCCGCAGTCCTCGCACCGGTCGGTTTGCCTCCCTTGTCTGGCTCGAACGCTAGACTCTTCTGCGCTACATCAATCCCGGGCAGCTTGAATCTTCCAGAATCGACCGCATCTATAGGGGTGTCTGGCAGGTTTCTTCATTCAGGATGTGTTTATAGCTCCGGCCTGCTCAAAAGGAAGGTGACTAATGCGTATTGATCGTTTAACCAGCAAATTGCAGTTGGCATTATCGGACTCTCAATCCCTGGCGGTTGGCCTTGACCATCCGGCCATCGAGCCTGCGCACTTGATGCAGGCGCTTCTGGAACAGCAAGGCGGCTCCATCAAGCCGTTGCTGATGCAGGTAGGCTTTGACATCAACAGCCTGCGCAAGGAGTTGAGCAAAGAGCTCGACCAACTGCCAAAAATCCAAAATCCTACCGGCGACGTGAATATGTCCCAGGACTTGGCGCGCCTGCTCAACCAGGCAGATCGCCTGGCCCAGCAGAAGGGCGACCAGTTCATCTCCAGCGAACTGGTGTTGCTTGCCGCCATGGACGAGAACAGCAAACTCGGCAAATTGTTGCTGGGCCAGGGCGTGAGCAAGAAGGCCCTGGAAAACGCCATCAACAACCTGCGCGGTGGCGAGGCGGTGAATGACCCCAATCATGAGGAGTCCCGCCAAGCCCTGGACAAATACACTGTCGACCTGACCAAGCTCGCTGAAGAAGGCAAGCTCGACCCGGTGATTGGCCGTGACGACGAAATTCGCCGCACCATCCAGGTCCTGCAGCGTCGCACCAAGAACAACCCGGTGCTGATTGGTGAACCTGGCGTGGGTAAAACCGCCATTGCCGAAGGGCTGGCCCAGCGCATCATCAATGGTGAAGTGCCTGATGGCCTGAAGGGCAAGCGCCTATTGTCCCTGGACATGGGCTCGCTGATTGCTGGCGCCAAGTTCCGTGGCGAGTTCGAAGAGCGTTTGAAATCTCTGCTTAACGAGCTGACGAAGCAGGAAGGGCAGATCATTCTGTTTATTGATGAACTGCACACCATGGTCGGCGCCGGTAAAGGCGAAGGCGCCATGGATGCTGGCAACATGCTCAAGCCAGCGTTGGCACGGGGCGAGTTGCATTGCGTCGGCGCTACCACGCTCAACGAATACCGTCAGTACATTGAGAAGGATGCCGCGCTTGAGCGCCGTTTCCAGAAAGTTTTGGTGGAAGAGCCGAGCGAAGAGGACACCATCGCAATCCTGCGGGGCCTGAAAGAGCGTTATGAGGTTCACCACAGGGTAGCGATCACTGACGGCGCGATCATCGCGGCGGCCAAGTTGAGCCATCGCTACATCACCGATCGTCAGTTGCCCGACAAGGCCATCGACTTGATCGACGAAGCGGCCAGCCGCATTCGCATGGAAATCGACTCCAAGCCGGAAGTGCTGGATCGCCTGGAGCGGCGCCTGATTCAACTTAAGGTTGAATCCCAGGCCCTGAAAAAAGAAAAGGACGAGGCGGCGATCAAGCGCCTGGAAAAACTCCAGGAAGAAATTGCCCGTCTGGAACGTGAGTATTCGGATCTCGAAGAAATCTGGACCTCGGAAAAAGCCGAAGTCCAGGGTTCTGCTCAGATTCAGCAAAAGATCGAGCAGTCCCGCCAGGAACTGGAGTCCGCCCGCCGCAAGGGCGATCTGAATCGCATGGCCGAGTTGCAGTACGGGGTGATCCCGGACCTGGAACGCAGCCTGCAAATGGTCGACCAGCACGGCAAAAGCGAGAACCAGTTGCTGCGCAGCAAGGTGACCGAGGAAGAAATTGCCGAAGTCGTCTCCAAGTGGACGGGTATTCCTGTGTCGAAAATGCTCGAAGGCGAGCGCGACAAATTGATGAAAATGGAAAGCCTGTTGCACCAGCGTGTCATCGGCCAGGAAGAGGCGGTGGTCGCGGTGTCCAACGCGGTACGGCGTTCCCGAGCCGGGTTGTCCGATCCGGACCGTCCGAGCGGCTCGTTCATGTTCCTCGGCCCTACCGGTGTGGGTAAAACCGAACTGTGCAAGGCCTTGGCCGAGTTTCTCTTTGATACAGAAGAGGCCATGGTGCGGATCGATATGTCCGAGTTCATGGAGAAACATTCTGTGGCGCGCCTGATCGGGGCACCACCAGGCTACGTGGGATACGAAGAAGGCGGTTACCTGACAGAAGCGGTACGGCGTAAGCCTTACTCGGTGATCCTCCTGGACGAGGTCGAGAAGGCCCATCCGGATGTGTTCAACGTGTTGCTGCAAGTGCTGGAAGACGGCCGTCTGACGGACAGCCACGGACGTACCGTGGATTTTCGCAATACGGTGATCGTGATGACCTCCAACCTGGGCTCGGCGCAGATTCAGGAGCTGGTGGGCGATCGCGAAGCGCAGCGCGCAGCAGTGATGGATGCGGTATCGACGCACTTCCGGCCGGAGTTCATCAACCGGATCGATGAAGTGGTGATCTTCGAGCCATTGGCCCGAGATCAGATTGCCGGTATCGCCGAGATCCAGTTGGGTCGCCTGCGCAGTCGTCTGGCGGAGCGCGAACTGGCGTTGGACCTGAGTGGCGAGGCGTTGGACAAGCTGATCGCTGTGGGCTACGACCCGGTGTATGGCGCACGGCCGTTGAAGCGTGCGATCCAGCGCTGGATCGAGAACCCGCTGGCGCAGTTGATCTTGTCGGGCAGCTTTATGCCGGGTACCAGCGTCACGGCAACTGTGGAACACGACGAAATCGTCTTTCACTAAGCCCGGACTGTATGGCTAATAAGAAGAGGCCCCGCACTGCGGGGCCTTTTTTTTCGATAGGGCGTTGAACTGTAAGGCAAAGGCTTGTAAAGTGCGCCCCGCAGTATGTCAGCCCAACGGTTTCTTCTCCCCAAGGAGAAATCTGAAACAAGTCGCAAATCATTGTCTTAAAAGCAATTTAAAGGGTTGACAGGGGTTTTTAAGATTGTAGAATAGCGCGCCTCGGAGGCACGAACGCAGCGATGCAATCGGGTCGAAGAGAAGGTAGTAAGCAGCAAAGTTTCACTTTGAAATATGTAGTTCCGTGATAGCTCAGTTGGTAGAGCAAATGACTGTTAATCATTGGGTCCCAGGTTCGAGTCCTGGTCACGGAGCCAATTTCAAACCGGGGTATAGCGCAGTCCGGTAGCGCGCCTGCTTTGGGAGCAGGATGTCAGGAGTTCGAATCCCCTTACCCCGACCATATTTGGGTCGTTAGCTCAGTTGGTAGAGCAGTTGGCTTTTAACCAATTGGTCGTAGGTTCGAATCCCACACGACCCACCATTTTTGAACCCAGTTAACGCTGGAATCGAATCTTAAGATCAGAGGCCAAAAGCACTGATCGTAGAAGGCGACTTGCAAAGGTCGCCTTTTTTTTACCGGGGTATAGCGCAGTCCGGTAGCGCGCCTGCTTTGGGAGCAGGATGTCAGGAGTTCGAATCCCCTTACCCCGACCATATTAAAAATCCTCGTATCGAAAGATACGGGGATTTTTTTTGCCTGCGATAGCGGTAAGGCAGCTGGCGAATACCCTGTGGCGAGGGAGCTTGCTCCCGTTGGAGTGCGGAGCACTCCTGGTGGTCGCGGTGATCTATCAGAAAGACCGCAGTGATTGGTTTTAGGGCTGCTACGCAGCCCCGCGCGGCGGTGCGGCGATCCGACAAGCCCGGCTCCCACAGAAGCCGGGCACTCCACATCGAACTGCGCTGTTAGTGCAACTTGAGCCTAGGCTCCGTACCGCGCCCAATCTTGCTGCCCAGCATCAACATCATGGTGCGGAAGAAGCCATACAGCGCCATCTGGTGCATGCGATACAGCGACACATAAAACATCCGCGCCAACCAGCCTTCCAGCATCACGCTGCCGGTCAGGTTGCCCATCAAGTTACCCACCGCTGAAAAGCGCGACAACGAGATCAGCGATCCATAGTCGGTGTACTTGTAGGTGGGCAGCGTCTTGCCTTCAATGCGCAATTTAAGCGATTTTGCCAGCAACGACGCCTGCTGGTGAGCCGCCTGCGCCCGTGGTGGCACGTTGCGGTCGGTACCCGGTTGTGGGCAGGCCGCGCAATCACCGAAGGCGAAGATGTTTTCGTCACGGGTGGTTTGCAGGGTCGGCAAGACCTGCAGTTGGTTGATGCGGTTGGTTTCCAGCCCGGCGATGTCCTTGAGAAAACCTGGTGCGCGAATCCCTGCAGCCCAGACCTTCAGGCTGGCAGGAATTACCTGGCCGCTGCTGGTGATCAGGCTGTCGGCGGTCACTTCACTGACTGCTGCATTGGTCAGCACCGTAACCCCGAGTTTCTCCAGGGTTTTATGCACTGGCCCGCCAATGCGTTCTGGCAGGGCAGGCAACACCCGTGGCCCGGCTTCAATCAGGGTGATGTGCATGTTTTCCGGTTTGATCCGGCCCAGGCCATAGGCTGCCAGTTCGTGGGCGGCGTTATGTAGCTCGGCAGCCAGTTCAACACCGGTCGCGCCGGCGCCGACGATAGCCACGCTGATCTGTTCCACTGCATCGGTCTGCCCGGCGTGGGCGCGCAAATAGTGATTGAGCAGTTGCTGATGGAAGCGCTCGGCCTGTTTGCGGGTGTCGAGGAACAGGCAGTGTTGCGCTGCGCCCTCGGTGCCGAAGTCATTGGTCGTGCTGCCGACGGCGATGACCAGGCTGTCATAGCTCAGCTCACGGGCGGGTACCAGTTCCAGGCCTTGTTCGTCGAGGGTGGCGGCCAGTTGGATTTTTTTCTGCTCGCGATCAAGCCCACTCATGCGCCCCAGCTGGAACTCGAAGTGGTTCCATTTTGCCTGGGCGACATAGTTGAGTTCATCTTCCGAAGAGTTCAGCGAGCCAGCTGCCACCTCGTGCAGCAATGGTTTCCAGATGTGGGTGAGGTTGGCGTCCACCAGCGTGATGCTGGCTGTGCCGCGCTTGCCCAGAGTCTTACCCAGGCGGGTAGCCAACTCCAGGCCGCCGGCGCCGCCGCCGACGATAATAATACGATGGGTCATGGGGATATCTCGCAAGGCTAAAAGAAATCAGTGCAGTTACCCGAGCGAGCGCCAGGCAGCTCATAGCGTCAGGTAACTCAAAAGGCGGCTCAGCAGACCCAGCCCGATCACTATCACCAGTACCACACCAAGGAGCAGCCACGGCCGGAAAGGCTTGCGCTCGACCTGGTTCTGGGACAGTTGCAGGTACTCTTCGACATGTTGTTGGTCGTCGGGGTTCAAGCGGCTGGTCATAAGAGCCTCGTCAGGTAGACGTTGCGAAAGGGCGCCACATTACAGCCGTGCGATTGGCGGCATTGCCAGCAGCATAGTCGTTGATCGGTTCACAGGCTGATGCCGACATCAAACACTATGCTGCGCCCCAGGTTGTTGCGCAAGAAATCCGGGGCTTCGGGGTGGGCGAACAGCACCCTGGCAAACGTTGGCCCCACCAATGACAAGGAGCGCCAACCCTGGCGCAGGTATTCGGTGGGTGGGGGGAAGTGGCTGTTGAGGTCCAGCACCTCACGCTTGAGGCTGGCGAAGGCGATGATATCCAGCTCCCCCAGGTCCATCCCGCGCTCCTTGTAGTTATGGGCTTTCTTGCGCAGGGTCGGTGCCAGCCGCAGCAGGAACTCATGGGCGGGAATACGTTTGGGCTTGGCCTCGCGCCGCACCAATTGGCTCAGGGAGAATGCGCTGCGCCGGCGCAACAGCTCGTCGCGCCATTCGTCATTGAGGCGCCGGCCCTCGTCGAGGACAAAAAACACTTCAAAACTGGCGTCGCGAAACAGCACGTCTGGGGGCTCTTGCCCGGCGGCATGAAACTCTTCGGCACGGTAGGGCACGTTCAAGCCTTGCAGCAGGCGCTGGCAGACCCAACGCTCACGCTCCCATTTGCGGGCATTGGACAGGAACGCGTTGGCTTGTTCGGCTGCTATGGTGAGCAGGCGCAAATAATCTGAGTCATCCATGGCTAAAGCTTAGCGTTCAAATGATGACCGCAGGAAGTCCCGCGTCAAAAGGTCGGTGTAGACTGGCCACTTGATAGCTATCCCTGGCATGAGGAGTATGTGGTGAAGTTTTTTGTCGTGGTGTTCTTGAGCCTTTTGCCCCTTTGGGCCCAGGCCGTTGAAGTGGGCGAACAAGTGGCGCCCTGGACCCTGCTCGATCAATTCGACGTGGCCTACACCCTCGATAACCAAGCGAAAATCTTGCTAGTGGCGCGCAGTATGGACGCCGCCAAACGGGTAGATGCGGCGCTGCAAGGCCGGCCCCAAGGCTATCTGGAGGCGCGGCATGTGGTGTTTGTTGCCGACATTCAGCGTATGCCCAGGCTGGTCGCCAAGTTGTTCGCGGTTCCGGCGATGCAGGCTTACAACTACCGCGTCATGCTCGATCGCGACGCGCGGATCGTTCCCCGTTATCCGGCGCCTGTGGATAAAGTGCTGTGGCTGCAACTGGACAACGGCAAGCTGGTGGCGCTACACGAATACAGCTCTGCCTCCGAACTGCGCCAAGCCCTGGAGCAGGTGAAACCGTGATCAGCGCAGCCGTGCTTGCGCCAGAAACCCTCATCATCGGCTGGCTGCTGTACGCCCCTGTGGTGATGTGGGCGGTCCTGCGTGCGCCCTGGGTCGAGCTGTTTGCTGACCGGCGACGTCAGCACCTGCTGTTTGGCACGGTGTTCGCGCTATTCATGTTGTGGCTGGTGCGGCGGGATTTCGACACTGGCGTGTCTTACCACTTTATCGGCATGACCGCCGTGACCCTGTTGCTCGACTGGCCCCTGGCAATCGTCGCAGGGCTGATCGCGCAAGTCGGCCTGGTGCTGCTTGGCCGCCAAGACTTGGCGGCGGTCGGGGTCAACGGCATGTTGCTGGTCCTGTTGCCGGTGTTGGTCACCGAAGCCTGTGCGTTGCTGGTGGAGCGAGCCCGGCCGCGCAATCCATTTGTGTACATATTCTGTTCCGGCTTTTTTGCGGCGGCTCTGTCGGCGTTGCTGTGCCTGTTGGTAGGGTTGGGGTTGTTGTGGTTTGACGGGCGCTTTGCGATGCCTGAATGGCTGGAGGATTTCGTCGGTTACCTGTGGCTGATCATTTTCCCCGAAGCCTTTATCAACGGCATGGTAATCAGTGCGCTGGTGGTGTTTCGCCCAGAATGGCTGGAAACCTTCAACCGCACACGGTACCTCTCGGCGCCCTGGAAGGATGACGATTCGCGGTCTTGATCCAGGTCAAATCCTGGGCAGGCAAGTGGTCTCATGCTCTGCGGAACTTCCAGGAGCACGATCATGAGTGTGTACGAGTGGGCACGGCAGGAGTTGCGCAGAAGCCAGGATGCGGCACAGGAAATCGGTTTTGAACCGGGTTTGAGCCTGCGCGCCCTGCTCAGTGCGGTGGTGCAGCAGAGCAAGGGCGTGCGTAGCGTCGAGGACCTGGCCGACGAGTTGCAATTTCTCGCGGAGAACCTCGACGATCAGCAGGATTACGGCTTTATGCGGCCTTAGTGTTTTGGTTGAAGGTCTTCAGAGAACAGCTCGTCCTCGGCGTCCGGGCTGAGCGCAATCTTGTGTTCTTCCGACGCCCAGGCACCCAGGTCGATCAGTTTGCAGCGGTCCGAGCAGAACGGCCGGTTGGTGTTGGTCTCTTTCCATTCCACGGGTGCGCCGCAGGTTGGGCATTCGACGGTCAAGGGTTGGCTCATGATCGGCCTCCACGCAAAGTAAGGTAAAAGTGGTGCAGTCGCTCGACCTCGCTGTGCAGCCAGGCCAGGTCTTGGTCATTGACCAGCACATCGTCGGCATGGCGCAAGCGGTCTTCCCGAGTGGCCTGGGCCTTGAGAATCGCCTGCACCTGTTCTTCGCTGATGCCGTCGCGCTGAAGGGTACGCTGAATCTGCAGCGATTGCGGCACGTCGATCACCAGGACTCGCTGAGTCATGGTGTACTGGCCGGATTCGATCAGCAGCGGCGACACCAGAATCGCATAAGGCGATTGGGCTCGCGCCAAATGGCTGCGAATCTCTTCGTCAATCAGCGGATGCAACAAAGCTTCCAGCCAGCGGCGTTCTGCGGGGACTTCGAAGATCCGCTTGCGCAGGGCTGCACGGTCCAGTTGGCCATCGGGCAGCAGAACATCTGCGCCAAAATGCTCGGCAATACTCGCCAGTGCCGGCCTTCCGGGTTCGACCACCCAGCGGGCAGCGTGGTCGGCGTCAATCAGGTCCACGCCAAGATCGACAAAGTGCTGGGCCGCCGCGCTTTTGCCACTGCCGATGCCGCCAGTGAGGCCAAGAATCCAGGGTGTTGCAACAGGAGTGGTCATCTGAAACCGACAGACTGCAAATAGAAGTCGGTTATTTGACCACCCCAGAGCAATGCAATCCAGCCGGCAATGGCCAGATAAGGACCAAAAGGCATAGGTGTCGACGTCTTGGCGTTACGTAGCCGTAGCAGGATCAGGCCCGTTATCGCCCCGACCAACGAGGCGAGCAACAGCGTCATCGGCAGGATTTGCCAGCCGCCCCAGGCGCCGAGCATGGCCAGCAGTTTGAAATCGCCATGGCCCATGCCGTCCTTGCCGGTGATCAGTTTGAACAGCCAGAACACCGACCACAGGCTCATGTAGCCAGCGACCGCGCCCCATAGCGCGTCAGGCGGCGACACAAGCAGGCCAAACTGATTGACGATCAACCCGAGCCAGAGCAGGGGCAATACCAGCACATCTGGCAACAATTGATGATCGGCATCGATCAAGGTCATCGCAATCAGGCCCCAGCTCAACAGCAATACCCCACCGGCCTGCCAACCGAAGCCGTAATGCCAGGCAATGAACGCCGAGATCAGCCCGCATGCCAACTCGACGAGGGGATAGCGTGCACTAATGGGATGATGGCACCCCGCGCAGCGACCTCTGAGCAGCAGGTAACTGAGCAGTGGAATGTTTTCCCAGGGGCGAATTGGCCGCGAGCAGTGCGGGCAACAGGAGTTGGGGTGCAGCAGGTTGTAGGTTGGGCTGCTTGGCTCCGGGGGCAGGCCCAGTACTTCATGGGCCTGCCCCCGCCATTCCCGCTCCAGCATCTTTGGCAGGCGCCACACCAGCACGTTGAGGAAACTTCCGATGATCAGGCCAAGCACCAGCGCGACCCATACGAACACCCACGGCTGGCCGGTCAGCACTTCGTTCAGTGGCATGCTCAAAACGCCGCGCCGAGTTGGAAGATTGGCAGGTACATGGCCACCACCAGAGCCCCGACAATGCCGCCGAGCACTACCATTATCAGCGGTTCCATGAGGCTGGTGAGGCTGTCCACCAGGTTGTCGACGTCCGCTTCGTAATGGTTGGCAACTTTTTCCAGCATGCTGTCCAAGGTGCCCGACTCTTCACCGATGGCGGTCATCTGAATAGCCATACCCGGAAACAGGCCACTGCAGGCCATGGTCTGGTTCAACTGCATCCCTGTTGATACATCCTGGCGCATACGATTGATTGCCTGTCTGAATAGTCCGTTGCCGGCGGCCCCTGCCACCGAGTCCAATGCCTGCGCCAGCGGTACCCCAGCCGCGAAAGTAGTGGAGAGCGTACGGGCATAGCGGGCGACGGCCGACTTTTTCAACAGTGTGCCTGTCAGTGGGATTTTCAACAAACTGGCATCCAGCCAGTGGCGAAAGCCGGGTGATCGGCGATGGATGTGGCGCAGGCCGAAAACACTGGTACCCAAGGCCAGTAGGAGCATCCACCAGGCTTGTTGCATGAATTCGGACAGCGCAATGACCATCAAGGTAAAAGCCGGCAACTGTGCATCCACCCCGGCAAAAAGCCCCTGGAACTGTGGCACGACATGGATCAACAGGATGGCGCTGACGACAGTGGCGACAACCAGCACTGCCAGCGGGTAAGTCATTGCCTTCTTGATCCTGGCCTTGAGTTGTTGGCTTTTTTCCAGATGGATCGCGACGCGCTCCAGCAGGGATTCCAGGGCGCCAGCCTGTTCACCTGCTGCGATCAGGTTGCAGTACAGCTCGTCGAAATACTGCGGTTTTTTAAAGAGGGCGACAGCCAGGCTGCTGCCGGCGGCGATCTCTTGCTTCAGTCCATGCACCAGCGAGCGCATGTGCCGGTTGTCGAAGCCTTCGCAGATGATGTCGAAGGCCTGCAACATTGGAATGCCTGCTCTCAACAGAGTCGCCAGTTGGCGAGTGAACAGGGCGATGTCGGCGGGGCTGATGGGGTGTCGGATGTTCGCAAGAATGCTGGACCTTTTCCATACCCGGCCGGGGCGGATTCCTTGCCGGCGCAACTGCGCCTTGATCAGGGCGCGATTGTGGCCACTGGTTTCGCCGGACACCTTGCGGCCGTTCTGGTGGGTGCCTTCCCAAGCGTAGATCACGGATACATCATTCATTTCGCACTACCGCACTCGGACAGGTGAAGATCTACAGCTTAGTCACCAGTGTGTGTCCGGCAGGAGGGCGGTAACTGAAAAAATGTCAGATTGTGCGTCTTGTGCGCGATTGGCCGGACGCGGGTGAGTACACTGGCGCGGTTGCTGAGGACAGGGCGCAGGATGTGCTTTGCTATGGGGGCGTGAGCCCCGTCTTATTCTGGAGAGTGAGTGTGATACGTCAGAAAGGCTTTACCTTGATCGAGTTGTTGATCGTCGTGGCGATCATCGGCATCTTGGCCACTATCGGGCTGCCCATTTATACCAAGCACCAGGCCAAGGCCAAGTTCACGGCGGGCCTGGCGGAAATTTCCGCATTGAAAGCAGGCTTTGAGGACACTCTCAACCAGGGGACGGCTCCGACCTTGGCATTGATCGGCGGCACCAGCCCGACGGCCAATTGCACGATCACCGTAACGGGTGACGTCGCCACGGGCGCCGGCTCGATTGCCTGTGAAATTATCAATGCCCCCGCGCCAGTCCTGGGCAAGACCATCACCTTGACCCGCGGTGCCACTACCGGCTGGAAATGTTCCACTACGTCCGATGATCAATACGCTGCAAAAGGTTGCATGGCTGGCGGGGCGTGACCATCAAGCCGGGCACCATTTACACGGCAATATAGATCCAGTGCGGGAGCCCGGCTCCCACACAATCCACAAGGACGTAGAGGTTGCCCATGACGTTATCCGTGCAGCAACGAGGAAGCGTTTTTCTGGTGGTGGCGCTGTGTCTTCTGGCGCTGGGCATCTATCCCTCGTTCAGCACCCATGACTTGCAGCGTACGATACAAATTGTCGTGGGCTTTTGCGCGTTGATTTATGGGCTGTCGGTTTCCTCGCTGGCTTGCAGGCAACGACTGGTCGACAGGCCCGCAGCTATAGGTCTGGCGGTGATTGTCGGGCTAGGCCTGGTCTCGTCGTTGTTGGCCCATCAGCCGTCCTGGGCGCTGACTGAGCTGGCGCTGGTAATCACCTGTGGTGCCATTGCTGCTGCTCTCGCCACGCTTAGGCGCAATGGCGACGAGTCCCTTGATCGGGCATTGGTCCTTTTCGTGTTGCTGCTGTGCCTGATCAAAAGCAGTCAGTATCTGTATGCCGGCGCTATCGCCTTTACCAGCGGCGAACCGGTGTTGAACACGGACCTGCTGCTGACAGGGTTTTCCAACAAGCGCTTTTATGGCCAGTTCCAGACGTTTACCTTGCCGTTGCTGGCACTTCCTCTGCTGGCCTCGGCTACCCGTCGTGCGGTACGAGGTTGGGTGTTCGCCTTGTTGTGTGTCTGGTGGCTGATCGCGATTAGTGGCGGCTCCCGCGGAACCTGGCTCGGCTTGGGAACTGCCGGGATAGTCCTGGCGTTTTTGGGCCCTTGGGGGCGTCGCTGGCTGGCTTGGCAATTGACTGCCCTGTGTTGCGCATTGCTGCTGTACTGGTTGTTGTTCGTCGCACTGACGGGGTATCTGGGGATTGAAGTAGACAATATCGCCGGCGACCGCCTGACCACCTCTCTTTCCGGGCGTGCCCCCATCTGGTGGCAGGCCTGGGACATGATCCGCGAGCGCCCGTTGCTGGGCTTCGGGCCGATGCATTTTGCCGATATCGCCAACGACATTGCCGCTCATCCGCACCAGGCGATTCTGCAATGGGCCAGCGAGTGGGGCGTGCCGTCGACCTTGTGCGTGGCCGGGTTGGCTTTGCGGGGGATCTGGCCGACCTTGAATGTGCTGCGTCAGCAGCGCAGCGTTATCGCCCCCGTAGACCTGCTGCGCCTGTGTCTATTTGCCGCGTTGATCGGCGCATTGACCCAAGCCATGGTTGACGGCGTGATAGTGATGCCAAACTCGCAACTGTGGCTGGCGCTGGTGGTTGGTTGGCTGATGGCCTTGCACCCGTGGCGAGCTTGCCCAAGCGCCACGATACCGCTGCTGTACTGGACGTGGACGGTGCTGATTGTCCTGTCTGTTGCATTGCTGGTGTTCGTCGCAATTAGAGATGTGCCTCACATCAATGAGCGTAACCAGCATTACGTGGGCGCGAGCAAAGTACATCTGCAGCCACGCTTCTGGGCCCAAGGGGTTATTGCACTCCCAAAGCAGTGAGTTGCCGGACGCTCAAGGCAGTGCTAGCTTTAGCCCACCGCCCGTGTAGCTCAGTTGGTAGAGCAGCGCACTCGTAACGCGAAGGTCGCAGGTTCGACTCCTGTCTCGGGCAAAAAGGCAACACAGTTTTCAGATGATCCCAGAATGGTTCTGAAGGCCAGACGAACCGGTATTCATGCCTGTTCTTTTGTATCTGCGCAACCTTGATGACCCAGATGCATCCCCATTCCTAGATCAAAGAGAACGACATGACCATAAAAGAAGTGACCCAGGAAGCGCGGCACGAACAAGCTCTCAAAAAGTACGTCGCAGAGTCGCCGGAACTCCTTGATGAGATCAAGGACCTGAGTGCCGATGATCAGAAGGACCAGATCCAATGGTCATTTGAGGATGAGGCCGAGGCCCAGGGGCTCCAACCGTGGGAGTTGACCCTCAAGTACACCTCCACTCCTGAAGAGTTCGAAGTGGCGCGCCTGGCCCTGCACAAAGAGGCTGCCGAAGTGCTGGGCGTCGACTGGAACGAGTACTGCGGGATGAATAACCTGGCGATTTGAGACGCCGTGGTAGGAGCGCGCTTGCTCGCGAGAAACCTGAGCGCCACGCGGGGTGCCAGGCTTCCCGCGTCATCGTTAATGCCCATCGCGAGCAAGCTCGCTCCTAGATGTTAAAGCTCCTCAGAGACTGAGGCGCATCGACAAATCCACGGCCTTCACATCCTTGGTCATTGCGCCAATGGATATGTAGTCCACCCCGGTTTCGGCGATGGGCAGCAATGTGCTTTCGTTGATCCCGCCGCTGGCTTCCAGTTTCGCCTTTGCGCCATTCAGGCGCACCGCTTCGCGCATGTCGTCGAGGCTCAATTCATCAAGCATGATGATATCGGCGCCCGCCGCCAGTGCTTCGCGCAACTCCTCCAGGCTTTCCACTTCGATTTCCACCTGTTTGCCCGGGGCGATCTTGTGGGCGGCGCTGATGGCCTGGGCAATGCCACCGCAGGCGGCGATATGGTTTTCCTTGATCAGGAAGGCGTCATACAAACCGATGCGGTGATTGTGGCAACCTCCGCAGGTCACGGCATATTTTTGCGCCAGGCGCAGCCCCGGCAGGGTCTTGCGGGTATCCAGCAGCTTGACCTGGGTGGTGGCGACAAAGTCCGCCAGGTATTGCGCACGGGTGGCAACACCTGACAGCAGTTGCAGGAAATTCAGTGCGCAGCGTTCACCGCTGAGCAGTGAACGGGCCGGGCCTTCAAGGTGAAACAGTGCCTGGTTGGGGCTCACGCGCTCACCGTCGCGCACCTGCCAATGCACGGCGACACGTGGGTCCAACTGGCGGAACACTGCATCGACCCAGGCCGTGCCGCTGATGACTGCGGCATCGCGGGTGATGATCGTAGCCTTGGCCAGCCGTTCGGCCGGGATCAGTTGCGCGGTGATGTCGCCGCTGCCGATATCTTCCAGCAATGCGCGGCGCACGTTGGCTTCGATTTCGGCGGTCAGGTCGGCAAGACGAAGATTGGGCATAACGGGCTCCACAAACAAAGTGGCTCGATTATAGGGGTATGGCAGCGCCTAACCCAAGGTGCCAAACCGCTGTACCACCGTTGCTGTCGCTACCTTATTACAAAGCAAGTACAGAGTTCGCTGGCGCAATAGTCCCCATTTGCAAGATAATCTTGCGCCTTGCAATTGGCGTCATAGCTTTGACGTCTCGGTGGTATCCCGATAATCGTAGTGCCCATGGGTCTTAATGCCCTTGGCTGTACCGATTTTTCACAAAACCGAACCCACCGTTTCAGGAGGCCAGGATGCACAATGACGGAAAGGTGGTGCCAATCAACAAGATCGCCGCGCAGGCGAAGCCTTCGCCGCTTGCCCACCTGCCAGTGATTTTGCTTCAGGTTCGTGACAAGGCGGTCCAGCAACTCAAGCAGGGTTTGCAGGAGCTGTTCGATAACGCCGACGACACCCTGTTCGAAATGGCCGACAAGGCCCGCAACAATGTTGACCAGAACATTTTCTTTGAAGCCATGCGAGACCTGCGCCTCAAACGCAAGAACTTCGAGCGTGGCTTTGTGGAGCAGCTCTTTGCAGCATTCATCAGCCTAGGGCAAGCCGGGCGGGGCGAGTTGCAATTGCTGCCGACGGTTTCCTACGATGCGGTACCCGGTGTGTCTGCGGACGATCTGGAGAAAGCCGTGGCCCTGGAGGCCATGCTCGGCAGGGTCCAGCGCCGTGATGGTTTGGCCCTTGGCCAATTGACTGCACGACTGGGGGCGCTGCTGGGCAAACATCTGGATGATCGTGAAAACCCCCTCGGCCCGGCGATGCTCTGCGAGTACTTCCTGCAGGCCGGGCGTAGTATGGGGGTGGAAATTCGAGTCAAGCTGATCATTCTCAAGCTGTTTGAAAAGTACGTACTCAGTGATGCCGATCAGTTGTATGGCGAAGCCAATCAACTGCTGGTGGCAACGGGTGTGCTGCCCGAACTCAAGACGGTGCCATCCCGGCGTATTGGTGAGGGCACCGCTCGGGTCTTCCCGCCAGCGGACGCAACGCCTGCTTGCGATTCCCAGGCCGACGAAGGCGAGCAGCAGGCCTTCGCTGCGCTGCAAAAATTGCTGTTCGCCGTGCGCGGCAGCGTCGCCCCGACCCTTGAAGCCAGCGCCCAGGCCCAACCGATTTCAACCCGTGATTTGCTGCGCCTGCTCTCCCATTTGCAGCAATACGTTCCGGAGCCGGCGGTCGAGGACGATTTCGACCTGCGCAGCCAGTTGGAAGAGTTGCTGACCCGCGTCAGTGTCAAAAGTGGCAAATCGCGAGTGGTCGACGTCGCCGACGAGGACGTGATCAACCTGATCGCGATGCTCTTCGAGTTCATTCTCGACGACCGCACCTTGCCCGACTCCCTCAAGGCATTGATTGCCCGCTTGCAGATTCCCATGCTGAAAGTGGCGGTGCTGGACAAGAGTTTTTTCAGTCGTGGCAGCCACCCGGCGCGACGGCTACTCAATGAAATCGGTACGGCCGCCATGGGCTGGGGCAAGCGCGACGACTATCAACGCGACAGCCTGTACCTGCGCATCGAACAAGTGGTGCAGCGGCTGTTGAATGATTTTGTCGATGACCCAGCGATTTTTTCCGAGTTGTTGCTGGAGTTCACCACCTTTACCAGCGATGAGCGACGTCGCAGCGAATTGCTCGAGCAGCGTACCTGCGACGCCGAAGAAGGCCGGGCCCGCACCGAACAGGCCCGCCAGCGGGTGGCCTATGCCCTCAACCGCAGGCTGCTGGGCAAAGTCTTGCCGCAAGTAGTGGTGCAGTTCCTGCAACAGGCCTGGAGCCAGGTCCTGTTGCTGGCGTGCCTCAAGCACGGTGAACAGTCGCCGCAATGGCAGGCCGGGTTGCAGACCATGGACGAATTGATCTGGAGTGCGGGCCTTCGCGAAGACACCGAGGCCGGGCGCCATCTGCTGGAGCAACTGCCGGCGCTGCTCAAGGCCCTGCGCGATGGCTTGAGCGGGGCTGCGCTCGACTCCTTTATTACCCGTGAATTCTTCACCCAGTTGCAAGCGCTGCATGTGCAGTCGTTCCAGGGCATCGGGGCGGGGCAATCGCCACAGCCGATTGGGGCCCTGTTCGAGGTACGCGAAAAAATTGTGCTGAGCCCTGTCTTGCCGATCGATACGGTGAGCCTGCCGGATGATGATCCCGACATGCTCAAGGTTCGCCAATTGCGCATCGGCAGTTGGGTCGAGTTCCAGGAAGATGAAGAAAACACCCTGCGTTGCAAGCTGACGGCGATTATTGCGCCTGCCAACAGCTACATTTTTGTCAATCGCACGGGGCTCAAAGTGTTGGAGAAAACCTGCACGCAGTTGGCCCTGGAGTTCAAGCGTGGTGGGGTGCGGACCCTTGACGACGCGCTGTTGTTCGACCGGGCACTCGCCTCGGTGATTGGCAACCTGCGCCAACTCAATCGCGCCAAGTGATCGCAACCACAGGGTGGATCGCGGCATACTGGGCCATCCCAGCCTTGCTCAAGGAACCTATATGCAGTTGGACCCCTCCAGTGGTTGGTGCCAGGGCATTCGTCATTGCCCATCGCCCAACTTTAATGAGCGCCCCAGCGGCGAGATTTCCCTGTTGGTGGTGCATAACATCAGCTTGCCGCCGGCGCAGTTTGCCACCGGTAAAGTGCAGGAGTTTTTCCAGAATCGCCTAGATGTCACGGAACATCCCTACTTTGAAGGAATCGCCGACCTACGGGTTTCTGCGCACTTTCTGATTGAGCGCGATGGTGCGGTGACGCAGTTTGTCTCGTGTCTGGACCGTGCCTGGCATGCGGGGGTGTCGAGCTTCGAGGGGCGCGAGATTTGCAATGATTTTTCCCTGGGAATTGAACTGGAGGGGACGGACGATCTGCCCTTTAGCGATGCCCAGTACCAATCCTTGATCGAGCTGAGCCGTCAATTGCTGGTTGCCTACACGGGCATTACGCGCCAGCGCATTTGTGGTCACAGTGATATCGCCCCGGGACGCAAGACAGATCCAGGACCGGCTTTTGATTGGGCGCGTTTTCGCAGCGCCTTGCAGGATGGAGGACAAGCACAATGAGTTTTCTGGTGTTGGTGTTGGCTGTATGGATTGAGAAGTTCTCGGCCTTGCGCCAGCGGGTACAGCGTGACGGCGGTTGGTTGCGAGAGTTGGCCAGGCTGGAATCCAGTGCGCGATTGGGCAAACAGCCTTGGTTGATCCTGGTGTTGTTGGTGCTGTTACCCGTAGCGCTGCTGGGTTTGTTGCTGCTGATGCTGGAGCCGGTGGCCTATGGTTTACTGGCGTTGCCGGTACACCTGCTGGTGGTGATCTACAGCCTGGGGCGGGGCGACTTGCTCGCCGGGCTGGGGCCGTTTCGCGATGCCTGGCGCCGTAGCGACCTGCAAGCGGCTGAACATGTTGCCGAGCGTGACCTGGGTGTTGGCGCGGACAGTGGCGAACAACTGCTGGAGCGGGTCCAGGGCCATTTGTTGTGGCAGGCCTATCAGAGTTTCTTTGCTGTTATTTTCTGGTACTTCCTTCTCGGCCCAGTGGCGGCGCTGGCCTATCGTTTGTTGGCGCTGACGACTGAGCACGGGAAAAACCCCCTGGTCGTGGAGCGTGCTGGGCAGTTGCGTCATGCCTTCGACTGGTTGCCGGTGCGCTTGCTGGCGGCGAGTTTCGCTCTGGTAGGCAATTTTGTCGCGGTCAGCAGGGTCATGCTCCATGAGCTGCTGAACTGGGACATCAGTGCCGCTCAATTGGTGGAAAAGGTCGGCCTGGTAGCTGGCGAAATCCCGCCGCCGGTGGTGGGCGCTGACGGTATCAACAGCCTGGACCGTATCTGGGAGCTGCTGCTACGCGCTGCAGTGCTGTGGTATGCCGGGTTTGCCATCTGGACCGTGTTGCCCTGAGTTGATATTGAAGCAGGCACGGTCAGTGTGAGAGCTGGCTTGCCTGCGATGGTCGTTAACCTTAAGTTACAAAACTCCCCTTCAAATTGAGCTATACAGATAGAGCGCCAAATAGTGGCTATCTGCCGCGGCCCTGCGCCTCAATAAAAATAAAAGAAAAGGGAGTTCACCTTTGAATAGCTTGCTCTATCCCGTCATCGCGTTGATGAACCGTTTGAGCTTCGGCATGAAGTTCAGCTTGATCAGCGTGCTGTTTTTCCTGCCCATGCTGGTGACCAACTATTACCTGGTGCGCGATTCCTGGCGCGAGTTTCAGGGCACGCAGATTGAGCTGCAAAGCCTGGACCTGTTGGGCAGCAGCCTGACCCTGCGCCGTGACCTGGAAACCCTGAATAACCAAGTGCAGATCAACGCGACGCTGGGTCAATCAGGCAAGGCCGGTGATATCGAAGGCAAAATCAGCGCCCTGGAACAGAGCGTGCTGGAACGCCTGCAAGGCTTTAAGGCGATGGCGGCCGATCCCGAACAAATCGCGGTGTTTGAAGGCAAGCGCGACGAGATGATCGCCGCTTTCAAGGCCCAGCAAACGGAATCCTCTCTGCTGAGCAAAAGTGCGCTGATCGGCAAACTCCTCAATAAGGCGCAGATGCTCAGCCAGATCATTGCCAGCCAGTCAGGCTTGAGTCGTGATCCGCAAAGCGACCTGCGCCAACTCAGCGAATTGATCACCAGCGTTACCCCGCAAGTCACCCAGACCCTGGGCGAAGGCCGGGCGATGGGCGCTTATTCCCTGGGCCAGGGTTTTCTCAACTCCTCTTCCAGCACCCGCTTTGACGAGTTGTTGCAGCAGTTGGAAAAGCTCCAGGCCGAATACGGTTTGAAGCTGCAAGACGCCCTCGGTTCGAGCAAGGCTGCCCACGGTGCGCTGGATGCCTTGGCTAATGCCAGCCAGGCCAGCCTCAAGCAAGGCAGCGAGCTGTTCGAAGAGCAGGTAGTGATGGCCGAAACCCTCGACGCGCCATGGCAGGGCTTTTATGACGAGGTCAGCAGCCTGATGGCCAAGACTTACCAGTTCGATGAAGCAACCCTGACCTTCCTCGACCAGCAGTTGCAGGCGCGTCTTTCGCAGAACCGCACGCACATGGTGGTGCTGGTGTCAGCCCTGGCGGCGGTGTTTTTGCTGATCGTCTATTTGTATGGAGGTTTCTACGCTTCCACCCGCACTACATTGCGCCGCCTTGGGGCGATGATGGACAAGGTCGCGGCTGGCGACATGACGGTCACGTTTGTCGCCCAAAGCCGCGATGAGTTGGGGGATCTGGGCCAAGTGTTCAATGGCACGGTAGCGAAAATCCATGACCTGATCGAACGGGTAGGGCAGACCGTCAGCGAAGTTGAGCGCCAGGCCGGGCAAGTGGAATCGGTATCGGCCCGCAGCAACCAGGCCGTTTCCGGCCAACGCAGCCAGATCGAACAGGTGGCGACGGCCATGAACCAGATGTCCGCCACCGCCCAGGAAGTGGCCCGCAGCGCAGCGGCTGCGGTCAGCAGCGCCCACAGCGTCAACGATGAGACTCTCAGCGGGCGTGGCCTGGTGCAATCCCAGCAGGGCAGCATTGCGCTATTGGCGTCCGAGATCGACCAGTCAGTGCTGGTGATCAATCAACTGGCCATCGACAGCCAATCCATCAGCCGCGTGCTGGAAGTGATCAAAAGCATTGCCGAACAAACCAACCTGCTGGCACTGAACGCGGCCATCGAAGCGGCGCGGGCAGGTGAACAAGGCCGCGGTTTCGCGGTGGTGGCCGATGAAGTGCGCACCCTGGCAAAGCGCACCCAGCACTCTACCGAAGAAATCGAACAGATGATTGCCAAGCTGCACAGCGGCGTCGGCGCGGCGGTGAAGGCTATGGGCAGCAGTCATCAGATGGCCAATGGCACGGTCGGGCAGTCGGAAAAGGTCCAGCAGGCCCTGGAAAATATCCTGGGTGCCGTGGGCATGATTGTCGATCAAAACCAACAGATCGCCGCCGCCGTGGAGCAGCAGACCGCCGTGGCCCATGATATCGACCAGAACATCGTCGAAATTAACCGTGCCGGTGAGCATGCGGCGCAGGGGGCGTATCAGACCGAAGAGGCCAGCCGGCACTTGTCATTGCAGGTGATCGAGTTGAAGCAGTTGATCGGTGCGTTTCGGGTGTGAGATGAGGCTGTAGGAGCTGTCCGTTGTAAGTGTGGCGTATGTCTTGCGCCACGCCCGTCACCGGCATCGCATGACCCTGAAGTTTCAGGCGGTCAATCCCGTCAGGGTGTTACCAATTGAAGAGTTCGCAGGCATTGCGGGTGCTGGCTTGCGCCAGTGTTGACGGGCTGATGGCCATTCGCTCGGCCAGGGCGGCGCAGATATCGGGCAGATGTTCGGGGCTGTTGCGCTGGTCGGGATACATGACGGGAGCCATGTCCGGTGAGTCGGTTTCCAGTACGACCGAATCCAGCGGCAGTTGGACGATCACCTTGTGCATGCGCAACGCCTGGGGCCAGGTCGCCGCGCCACCCAGGCCCAGCTTGAAACCGAGCTTGATGTACTCGCGGGCTTCTTCCAGGCTACCCGCGAAGGCGTGGATGATGCCGCCCCGTGGCAAGCGAATACGTTTGAGGGTGGCAATCACCATGGCATGGCTGCGCCTTACATGCAGCAGCGCCGGGAGTTGGAAGTCTGCCGCCAGTTGCAATTGGGCTTCAAACAGCAATTGCTGGCGTTCACGGTCCAGTTGTTCAAGGAAGTAATCCAGACCGATTTCGCCGACGGCACACAGCTGGCGGTGGCCCTTCAAACGAGTCAACCAGTCGCCCATCTCGGTCAGGTCAGCGGGGCGATGCTCGTCCAGGTAAACCGGGTGCAGCCCGAAGGCTGCGTACAACTGCGAATCCTGTTGCACCAGATCCCACACCCGCTGCCAATTCTGCTGATAGACCCCCAACACCACCATTCGCCGCACGCCCAATTGGCGGCAGCGGTTCAGGACCTCAACGCGGTCGGCGTCGAAGTCCGCAAAGTCAAGGTGGGTATGGCTGTCGATCAACTCCACGCTCAGGCCTCGTGAATGCGCTGCTTGAAGGTCCGGCCAATGGCGTGGACGCCCGGCTGATACTGCTCCTCCTCAATGGCCGCCAGTGCCAGGCGCAAGGCGGTGTCGGCAATCAGTTGGTGTTGTTGAGCCATGGCGTTTACCGGCAACGGCAGGAAGTCCAGCAACTGGGTGTCGCCAAAGGTGCCCAGGCGCAGCGGGCGGGATTTGAGCGGAAAGTCATGCAGTGCGTCGAATACCCCTTGCAGCAGGACGTAGGACGTTGTCACCAGCGCGTCAGGCAAATGCCCCAGGCGCTGCAGCAATTCTTCCATCAATTGTCGGCCACAGTCCCGACTGAAGGCTTCGCCGTGTTCGATGAGCACTTCACCGTCGAATCCTTTCAGCGCTTGCTTGAAGCCGGCAGCTCGCTCCTGGCTGATGCTCAGCTCCGGCCGGGCGCCAATCAGCACGATTTGCCGAGGCACGGGTTGCAGCAGGCTGCTGGTCAATTGCTGGCAAGCCTGGCGGTCGTCGCTGACCACCGAGCAAAACTGCGTAGACTCCATTACCCGGTCGATGGCAATGACCGGCAGGCCCTTGGCTTGCAGTTCGCGGTAACTGTCGTCGCTGGCCGGCAGGCAACTGGCGACGAACAACGCATCACAGCGCCGGGCGCGAAATAGTTTCAGCAACTGGCGCTCGCTGTTGGCGTCGTCGTCGGAGCTGGCGATCAGCAGTTGGTAGCCGCGAGCCCGCGCGCCTTGTTCCAGCAGCTTGGCGATCCGCGCGTAACTGGGGTTTTCCAGGTCCGGCAGGATAAAGCCCAGGGTACGGGTGTGCCGGCTGCGCAGTCCGGCGGCCTGAGGGTTAGGTGTAAAGCCGTGCTCTTCAACCACGGCGCGCACCCGTTCGACGGTGGCGCTGCTGATCCGTTGCTGTGCGGCCTTGCCGTTGATGACGTAGCTGGCGGTGGTAACTGACACACCGGCCAGGCGAGCAATATCACTGAGTTTCAAACCGGGATTTCCTTGTTTTTTAGAGCTTGCCCCGACACTTTGTCCAATCGTAACCGATTCGGCGTAGGCGACCATTGTTGCAGCTCATGCGCCGAGTGGCGCTTCAAGGATGCAGAATTAACGCGTAACCTGCCATAAATTATAGATTAAACGTTTCAGCAGGCGTATTTTTACGATGTTCGCCGCTGGGTTGTCTCTGCCAACTGACCACTCAGTCAATTTTTTCGAACGCTTTTTCGCTGATTTATTCAAAACAATACCTAGTGCGCCTGATGCACTAACTAGGAGAAAGGCATGCTTGAGCTCACCGTAGAGCAGATATCCATGAGCCAGAGGGCTGTGGATAAGTCTGCTGCCTTGCAACTGCTCGCCGAAAAACTGGTGGCTGACGGCCTGGTTGCCGAGGGTTATCTGAGCGGTTTGCAAGCCCGCGAAGCCCAGGGCTCGACCTTTCTCGGCCAAGGTATTGCGATCCCCCACGGTACTCCCGAAACCCGCGACCTGGTGTTCGCCACTGGCGTGCGTCTGCTGCAATTTCCCGATGGCGTGGATTGGGGTGATGGCCAGATCGTCTACCTGGCGATTGGCATTGCCGCCAAGTCCGATGAACATCTGCGCCTGCTGCAACTGCTGACCCGCGCCCTCGGTGAAACCGATCTGGGCCAGGCACTGTGCCGCGCCAGTTCCGCTGAGGCCTTGCTGAAGCTGCTGCAAGGCGCGCCGCAAGAACTGGCCTTGGACGCGCAAATGATCGGCCTCGGCGTGTCTGCCGACGATTTTGAAGAGCTGGTCTGGAGAGGCGCCCGTCTGTTGCGCCAGGCTGATTGCGTGAGCAACGGCTTTGCCGCCGTGCTGCAGCAGGTCGATGCACTGCCCCTGGGCGATGGCCTGTGGTGGCTGCACAGCGAGCAGACGGTCAAGCGTCCGGGCCTGGCCTTTGTCACCCCGGACAAACCCATGCGTTACCTCGGCCAACCGTTGAGCGGGCTGTTTTGCCTGGCTAGCCTCGGCGAAGCTCATCAAGCCTTGCTCGAACGCCTGTGCGCCTTACTAATCGAGGGTCGTGGCCAGGAACTGGGTCGCGCCACCAGCAGCCGTGCAGTGCTGGAAGTGCTCGGCGGAGAGCTGCCGGCCGATTGGCCGAGTGCGCGCATCGCCCTGGCTAATGCCCACGGTCTGCATGCGCGGCCGGCAAAGATTCTTGCGCAACTGGCCAAAAGTTTTGACGGCGAAATCCGCGTACGTATTGTCGACGGGCAAGGCGGCGCCGTGTCGGTAAAAAGCCTGAGCAAACTGCTCAGCCTCGGCGCCCGTCGTGGGCAAATGCTGGAATTTGTCGCCGAACCCGGTATCGCGTCCGACGCCTTGCCCGCTTTGCTGGCTGCGGTGGAAGAAGGTCTTGGCGAAGAAGTCGAACCGTTGCCCGCCGTGAGCGCCCTGCGTGAAGTCGTAGAGGTCGAACCGCTGATCAGCGCGCCCTTGTCCGGCAGCCTGATCCAGGCCATCGCCGCCGCGCCTGGTATCGCCATCGGCCCGGCGCACATCCAAGTGCTGCAGCCCTTCGACTACCCGTTGCGCGGCGAGTCTGCCGCCATCGAGCGGGTACGCCTGCAAGCGGCGCTGACGGACGTGCGCCGTGATATTCAGGGCCTGATCGAGCGCAGCAAGTCCAAGGCTATTCGCGAGATTTTCATCACCCACCAGGAAATGCTCGACGACCCGGAACTGACCGACGAAGTCGACACGCGCCTCAAGCAAGGCGAAAGCGCCGAAGCCGCGTGGATGAGCGTGATCGAAGCGGCGGCCAAACAGCAGGAATCGTTGCAGGACGCCTTGCTCGCTGAACGCGCCGCCGACCTGCGAGATATCGGTCGCCGGGTCCTGGCGCAACTGTGCGGCGTTGAAACTCCACAGGAGCCGGACGAACCCTACATCCTGGTGATGGACGAAGTCGGCCCCTCGGACGTGGCCCGCCTCGATCCTGCACGAGTTGCCGGAATTCTCACCGCTCGCGGCGGCGCCACCGCCCACAGCGCTATCGTCGCCCGCGCCCTGGGGATTCCGGCGTTGGTGGGCGCAGGCGCGGCGGTGTTGCTGCTGAGCTCGGGTACGCCCTTGTTGCTCGACGGCCAGCGCGGCCGTTTGCATGTCGACGCCGATGCCGCCACTTTGCAGCGCGCCACCCAAGAGCGCGACACTCGCGAGCACCGCCTGCAAGCTGCAGCCGCCCAGCGCCACGAGCCGGCCCTGACCAAAGATGGCCATGGCGTCGAAGTGTTCGCCAACATCGGTGAAAGTGCCGGTGTCGCAGCAGCGGTGGAGCAGGGCGCCGAAGGCATTGGTCTTTTGCGCACCGAACTGATTTTCATGGCCCATCAGCAAGCGCCGGACGAAGCCACCCAAGAGGCTGAATACCGTCGCGTACTCGATGGCCTGGCGGGTCGGCCACTGGTGGTGCGCACCCTCGATGTCGGCGGCGACAAACCGCTGCCGTACTGGCCGATCGCCAAGGAAGAAAACCCGTTCCTCGGTGTACGTGGCATTCGCCTGACCCTGCAACGCCCGCAGATCATGGAAGCGCAATTGCGCGCGTTGCTGCGTTCGGCAGATAACCGGCCGCTGCGCATCATGTTCCCCATGGTCGGCAGCGTTGATGAGTGGCACCAGGCTCGGGATATGACCGAGCGCCTGCGCCTGGAAATCCCGGTGGCCGACTTGCAACTGGGCATCATGATCGAAGTGCCATCGGCTGCCTTGCTGGCGCCAGTGCTGGCCAAGGAAGTGGACTTTTTCAGCGTCGGCACCAACGACCTGACCCAATACACCCTGGCCATCGACCGTGGTCATCCGACCCTTTCGGCCCAGGCCGATGGCCTGCATCCGGCGGTGTTGCAACTGATCGACATCACCGTGCGTGCAGCCCATGCCCACGGCAAATGGGTAGGTGTGTGCGGTGAACTGGCCGCCGACCCGTTGGCGGTGCCGGTGTTGATCGGCCTGGGTGTCGATGAGCTGAGCGTCTCGGCCCGCAGCATCCCCGAGGTCAAGGCGCGGGTACGAGAATTCAGCATGAGCGAGGCCCGAGTCCTCGCGCAAAAGGCGCTGGCGGTGGGTTCTCCCGCGCAAGTGCGAGCCCTCGTGGAGGCCGTGTAAATGGCAAGAATTTTAAGCCTGACGCTGAACCCGGCGTTGGACCTGACGGTGCAATTGGCGCGCCTGGAACCGGGCGAGGTCAATCGCAGCGAAGCCATGATTACCCATGCGGCGGGCAAGGGCGTCAACGTCGCCCAGGTGCTGGCGGACCTGGGGCATCAGGTGACGGTGGGCGGCTTTCTCGGGGAGGACAATCCCCAGGCCTTCGAGGCGCTGATCGCCCGACGTGGTTTTGTCGACGCGTTTATCCGTGTGCCGGGGGAGACCCGCAGCAATATCAAGATTGCCGAACAGGACGGGCGCGTCACCGACGTCAATGGGCCGGGGCCTCTAGTCAGCGAGCAGGCGCAACAGACGTTGCTCGATCAACTGCAGCGAATTGCCCCCGGTCATGATGCCGTGGTGGTGGCCGGTAGCCTGCCCCGTGGCATCAGCCCGCAGTGGTTGCAGGGTCTGTTGGTGCAGCTGAAAACGCTCGGTTTGAAAGTCGCCCTCGACACCAGTGGCGACGCTTTGCGTGCCGGGCTCAACGCCGGGCCGTGGTTGATCAAGCCCAATACCAAAGAGCTGGCCGATGCCCTGGATTGCCCGACAGACTCTGTCGCTCAACAGGTGCAAGTGGCCACCCGGCTGCACGCGCAAGGTGTCGAGCATGTGGTGATTTCCCACGGTGCTGACGGCGTTAACTGGTTCAGCCCCGGCACGGCGCTGCACGCCATGCCGCCCAAGGTCAGCGTCGCCAGCACGGTCGGTGCCGGGGATTCGCTGCTGGCCGGGATGCTCCACGGCTTGCTCAGTTTCGATACACCCGAGCAAACCCTGCGCCGGGCCACTGCCATTGCGGCGATGGCGGTGACGCAGATCGGTTTCGGTATCAGCGATGACGCGCAACTGGCGCGCCTGCAAAGCGGCGTCCATGTACGCACGCTGACAGAAGAATAAGAGGGTTTGTCATGAAGTTAGCCATTGTTACCGCCTGCCCGAATGGCATGGTCACCAGTGTGCTGTGCGCCCGTTTGTTGGACGCCGCCGCGCAGCGCCAGGGCTGGAGCACCAGCGTCGAGGTGGTGGATAAGCAGCACCTGGAGCGCCAGTTGTCGCAGTCGACCATTGACGCCGCCGAATGGGTATTGCTGGTCAGCAGCACGGCCGTGGACATGCAGCGCTTCGTCGGCAAGCGGGTGTTCCAGAGCACTCCGGCCCAGGCGTTGCAGGATGTCGAAGCGGTGTTGCGCCGGGGCGCTGAAGAGGCCGAAGTGTACGTCGCGACCGACGTGCCAGTGGCGGCCAACAAGGTGCCACGCATCGTCGCCATCACCGCGTGCCCGACCGGCGTGGCTCATACTTTTATGGCCGCCGAGGCTTTGCAACAGGCAGCCAAGCGCCTGGGTTATGACCTGCACGTTGAAACCCAGGGTTCGGTGGGCGCCCGTACGCCGCTGAACCCTGCGGCCATTGCCGATGCCGACGTGGTGCTGCTGGCGGCGGATATCGAAGTAGCCACCGAGCGTTTCGCTGGCAAGAAAATCTACCGCTGCGGCACCGGCATCGCCTTGAAGCAGGCCGAAGCGACCCTCAACAAGGCGCTGGCCGAAGGCAAGCAGGAAAGCGCGGCCAGCGGCGCAACGGCCAAGTCCGAGAAAACCGGGGTCTACAAGCATCTGCTGACCGGCGTGTCGTTCATGTTGCCGATGGTGGTGGCAGGTGGTTTGTTGATCGCCTTGTCGTTCGTCTTCGGCATCCATGCCTTCGAGGAAAAGGGCACCCTGGCGGCGGCGCTGAAAACCGTCGGCGACCAGGCATTCATGCTGATGGTGCCGCTGTTGGCGGGCTACATCGCCTACTCGATTGCCGACCGTCCTGGCCTTGCCCCCGGCATGATCGGCGGCCTGCTGGCCAGTACCTTGGGCGCGGGCTTTATCGGCGGGATACTCGCTGGTTTCCTGGCCGGTTATTGCGTGAAGCTGATCAGCAATGCAGTGCGTTTGCCGCAAAGCCTTGAAGCCCTCAAGCCGATCTTGATCATTCCCTTGCTGGCGAGCCTGTTTACCGGCCTTGCGATGATTTACCTGGTGGGGCCGCCAGTGGCGCAAATGCTCACGGGCCTGACTGATTTCCTCAGCAACATGGGCACCGCCAATGCCGTGATGTTGGGCATCCTGCTAGGCGCCATGATGTGCGTTGACCTCGGCGGGCCGATCAACAAGGCGGCCTACGCCTTTTCGGTCGGACTGCTGGCCGCGCAAAGCGGCGCACCAATGGCTGCGACCATGGCCGCCGGCATGGTGCCGCCGATTGGCATGGGCATCGCCACCCTCCTGGCGCGGCGCAAGTTTGCCCAGACCGAGCGCGAGGCGGGCAAGGCCGCGTTGATCCTGGGAATGTGCTTTATCTCCGAAGGTGCGATTCCGTTTGCCGCCAAGGACCCGCTGCGGGTGATCCCGGCGAGCATCGCCGGTGGTGCGCTGACAGGTGCCTTGTCGATGTACTTCGGTTGCAAGCTGATGGCGCCCCATGGCGGTTTTTTTGTGATGTTGATCCCCAATGCGATCAATCATGCGTTGCTGTATTTACTGGCGATTATTGCCGGGAGCTTGGTGACGGGGCTGGTGTATGCGCTGATCAAACGGCCTGAGACGGTGGAACTGACAGTCGCAGCAGCTAAAGCCTAAGACGGTTCACATTTGAACTGTCACATCCCTTTCATGGCACCGTGCTTAAGTTTCCCTTTTGATCTTCGAGGGAACCTGCATGAGCCACTTCAATCTCGGTCGCCGTCGTGTGATGCAGGCTGTCGGTGCCGGTCTGTTGCTGCCCGGCCTGGCACCTGCGGTAATTGCGTCGGTCAAGGACCGTCCGCAGTTGACCGACGGCGTGCAGTCCGGCGACTTGCTGGGCGACCGGGCGATGATCTGGAGCCGCAGCGACCGCCCGGCGCGGATGGTGGTGGAGTGGGACACGCGCAGCCTGTTCAGTAACCCGCGCCGCTTCGTCTCGCCCCTGGCCGACAGCCGCACTGACTTCACCGCCCGCGTCGAGCTGAGCGGTTTACCTGCCGACCAGGCGATTTTCTACCGCGTGTACTTCGAAGATGCCCAGACCGGTGTCGCCAGCGAACCCTGGTTTGGCCACCTGCGCAGCGTGCCGCAACAGCGTCGCGATATTCGCTTCGTCTGGAGCGGTGACACCGTCGGCCAGGGCTTTGGCATCAACCCGGATATTGGCGGCATGCGCATCTACGAAGCCATGCGTCTGCGTTTGCCAGACTTCTTTATCCACAGCGGCGACACCATCTACGCCGACGGCCCGGTACCGGCGCAATTACCCACCGAAGGCGGGCGCATCTGGCGCAACCTCACCACCGAAGCAAAAAGCAAAGTCGCTGAAACCCTGGATGAGTATCGCGGCAACTACCGCTACAACTTGATGGACGAAAATATCCGCCGCTTCAACGCCGAGGTGCCGCAGATCTGGCAGTGGGACGATCACGAAGTGGTCAACAACTGGTCGCCAGGCAAGCTACTGGACGAACGCTATAAAACCAAAGACATCAACACTCTCGTCGGCCGTGCGCGCCAGGCCTGGCTGGAATATGCACCGATGCGCCTGCAAGGCGCCGACCAGGGCGGGCGCATCTATCGCAAGCTCAGCTACGGGCCGCTGCTGGATGTATTTGTGCTCGACATGCGCAGCTACCGCGAGGCCAACGATGACAACCTGGGGGGCGAGAAACCCTTCCTTGGGCGTGAGCAACTGGACTGGCTCAAACGTGAACTCAAGGCCTCGAAAGCCCAATGGAAAGTCATCGCCGCTGACATGCCCATCGGCCTCGGCGTGCCTGATGGCGAAGTCAGCCCCGGCGTACCGCGCTGGGAAGCCATTGCCAACGGTGATCCGGGGCCGGCCCAGGGCCGTGAATTGGAAATTGCCGAACTGCTGGCGTTTCTGCGCGCGCAACAGGTGCGCAACCATGTGTGGCTGACGGCGGATGTGCATTACTGCGCGGCGCACCATTACCACCCGGACCGGGCGGCGTTTCAGGATTTCGAACCGTTCTGGGAGTTTGTCGCCGGCCCCCTGAATGCCGGCAGTTTTGGTCCCAACCCGCTGGATAAAACCTTTGGCCCCGAAGTGGTGTTCGAAAAGGCGCCGCCGGCGCAAAACACCTCACCGTTCGCCGGGTTTCAGTTCTTCGGTGAAGTGCAGATTGATGGGCAGACGGCGGAGCTGACGGTCATCTTGCGGGACCTGGATGGGGTGTCGGTATTTGAGCAGAAGTTGCAGCCGGTTTAGCGGATTGCTCCCACGTTCCCACGTTCCCACGTGGGAGCAAGCAGCTAGTAGACATCTCGGCGATAGCGGCCCTGTTCAATGAGCCGCTCTACTGCCTCACTGCCCAACACGTCCACCAACACCTGATCCACCCCGGCCGCCATCCCCTGCAAACTCCCACACACATAAATTGCCGCGCCGTCCGCCAGCCACTGGCGCAATACATTTGCCGATTCCCGCAGGCGATCCTGAACGTAGATCTTCTCTTCCTGGTCCCGGCTAAACGCCAGGTCCAGCAAGGCCAGGTCTCCGCTGGCCAGCCAGCCTTGCAGCTCTTTCTGGCAGAGGTAGTCGTGGGCGATGTTGCGTTCGCCGAACAGCAGCCAGTTGCGTTGTTGGCCGTCGGCGATCCGAGCCTTGAGCAGGCTGCGTAGCCCGGCCAGGCCGGTGCCGTTGCCCAACAGAATTAGCGGCACAGGTTCGCTCGGCAGGTGGAACCCACTGTTGCGCCGTAGACGCAGGCAGATGGCCGCCCCCAGCGGCGCGTGCTCCGTGAGCCAGCCGGAACCCAGGCTCAGGCGGCCATTGGGATGGTATTCCTGACGCACGATCAGCTCCAGCACGCCGTCGCTGGCAATCGAGGCAATGGAATACTCACGCATGCCCAGTGGCACCAGCGCATCCACCAGCGCCTGGGCATGCATGCCCACCAGATGGGCACGATTGTCCGGTAATTGACGGCTGGCCAGGGCGTGGTCGAGAGGTTGCGCCAGACCGTCCACCAACACGCTGTTGCTACCGGCAAGCCCCAAGCCCTCAAGGAAATGTTCGATGGCCCATGGGCCGTTGCGCGGCAGCACCTCTACCAGATCGCCTGCCCGCCAGTCCCTTGGCTGCGGTGGGGTCAGTTCCAGCAAATAGACACCCGCGCCGCTGCTGTCAGGATTGAGCAGTGTGCGATCGCTCAAACTCCAGTTTTCATAGCTGGCGGTGGGCCAGGCTGCTGTCGGTGCATGGCCGGTCAGTTCGCCCAATTGGTGTTGCCAGCGCAGCAAGGCTTCCTGGTCGCCGCCGTCGACTTCAATCGGCGCGAACATCGGGGTGCCGCCCTGGTTGGTCAGCCAGAAGTGCAGGCGTCGGGCAAAGCCACAGAAGTGTTCATATTGGCGGTCCCCAAGGGCCAGGACCGAGTATTTCAAGCCGTTGAGGGGCAGGTCTCGGCCCAGCACGCTACGTTCAAAGCCACGGGCGCTGTCGGGCGCTTCGCCGTCGCCGAAGGTGCTGACGACAAACAGCGCATGTTCTGACTGGCGCAAGTCGTCTTCGCTGACGCTGCCAAGGGCCTGGACCTTCACCGGCAATCCGGCGGCTTGCAGTTGGCTGGCGGTTTGCCAGGCCAGTTGCTCGGCAAAGCCACTCTGGCTGGCGAAACCGATCAGCCAGGTCGGCGCGTCACTGCGGTTTTCTCCCAGGCCTTGGCGGGCATCGCGCACTTGGCGTTTTTTGCGGCGACGGTCCAGGTACAACAGCCAGCCGGTGATAAAGAACAGCGGCATGCACAATGCGGTAATGGTCAGGATGATCCGCCCCACCAGGCCAAAGTAACTGCCGACGTGCAGCGCATAAATGCTGGTCAGCAATTGGGCCTTGAAGCTTTTGCTGGCGTAGCGTTCGTGGCGCTGGACCTCGCCGGTGGCCGGGTTCAGGGTGATTTGGTTCAGCGCGCGGTCATGGGGCGATGTGTTTAACAGGTAGTAGACAGTGGCCGGTTGGCCAGCAACGGCTGGCATGCGGATGTTGTAGGCGCTCAAGGCGGGGCCAGCGTTGCTGTAGATGCTGCTCCACATGGCCTCGTAGTTGGCCGTTGGTGCGGGACCTGCCGGCGCTGGGCCACGATTGCGCACCCGCTCGTTTTGCGGGGCGTCGGACAGCAGTTTGTTCAGGCCCTGGCTGTACCACTCGTAAGACCAGGACAAGCCGGTCAGCGCCGCCAATAAATAGAACAGCAAGCACCAGGTGCCGAACACCGAGTGCAGGTCCCAGTTAAAACTGCGGCCCTTTTTTTGCCAGTCCAGGGTCAACCAGGCGCGCCAACTGGCCACCTGACGCGGCCAGCGCAAGTACAGGCCTGAAAGGCAGAAGAAAATCAGGATCAGGGTGCAGGCGCCGGTGATTTGCCGACCGGTGTCGCCGATGGCCAGGAAACGGTGCAGTTGCAGTACAAAGCCGAAGAAGTCTTGGCCGACGGCGTCACCCATGTAGTCGCCGGTGTACGGGTCGAAGTAGCGCATTTGGCCACGGCGTTCGCCCGGCGGAGGGGTGAAGAACACGCGGGCGGCATTGCCGCTTTCGCTTTCCACCCAGAGCATGGACACGGTCTTGTTTTCAGTGGCTTCCAGCGTGCGCACCAGTTCAGCCGGTGGTAGCACCCCGGCTGGACGCTTTTCCACGGTCAGCACGGTCGGGTTGAGCGCCCGCAGGATTTCATCCTGAAACGACACCGTAGCGCCGGTGATCCCCATCAACGCCAACACCAGCCCGGCGGTAATGCCGAAGAACCAATGCAACTGGAACAGGGTTTTCTTCAACACGTGGGACTGCCTCGTTCATCTGAATAGGTTCATCACGGCGCGTATTATGCCGTGGGTTGTCGAGAAGCATTCTGTTGCACACGCAAAAGCCCCACGCATTCGATGCGTGGGGCTCTGTGCAGATAGCTCTACCGGTTTAGAAGTGGAAGCTGGTGGTCAACATCGCCGTACGACCGGCCGCCTGGTTGGCGAAGTGCGCTGCGAAGGCCTTGTCGTAGTAAGTCTTGTCGGTCAGGTTCTGCACGTTCAACTGCAGGTCGACGTTCTTGGTCAGCTTGTAGCTGGCCATGGCGTCGTAGCGGGTGTAGGACGGCACGTACACGGTGTTACCCGCGTCGCCGTAGACTTCGTCGACATAGAACGCGCCGCCGCCGATGGTCAGCTTTGGTGTCAGGTCGTAAGTGGTCCACAGGCTGAAGGCGTTCTTCGGCGTGTTGGGCATCTGGTTGCCTTTGTTGGAGCCAGCGCTGACTACGCCGTTACGACCGTTGAGGCCCGAGTCTACCAGCTCGCTTTTCAGGTAGCTGTAGCCGGCAAACATCTGCCATTTGTCGGTGATCTTGCCGCTGGCCGACAACTCCAGACCATCAACGCGGGACTCACCGGCGTTTTGGTAGGTCATGGAATCCACCAGGATTCGGGTGTTTTTCTTCTCGGTGCGGAATACGGCCGCAGTCAGGGACAGGCGGTCGTGGAACACGTCCCACTTGGTGCCCAGCTCGTAGTTGACGGTTTCTTCCGGTTTCAGGTCGCTGGCTGCGGCACCGGCGGACAGCGGGTTGCCATCGGCGCCTTCACCCACCAGGCCGCCGGCAGGCGATGCCGAGGTGGCGTAAGAGGTATAAATGCTGCCGTTTTCCAGGGGCTTCCAGACCAGGCCGGCCTGCCAGTTGAAGAACTGGCTGTTGTCCTTGATCTTGTTGCGGGCCTTGACGGTGGCGGTCGGCACGGCATTGGTGTTGGCCACGGTGTCAAAGGTGTCGTAGCGCAGGCCGACGTTGAGCAGCCATTTCGGGTCCAGTTCGATGGTATCGAACACGTAGGCGGCGCGGCTGGTGGCCTTGGTATTGGTCCCGTTGTAGTTGCGCGCGATGCTGCTGTTCCACGGATCACTTGGGTTTGGGTTGCTCAACGACGTACAGCTGGGCGTGGTCCCGGGGTTACACACTTGAGCGCTGTTGGAGTTGCCGAAGTTATAGCCGCTGACGCGGGTTTCTTCGCCGGTGAATTCAAGACCGGTGGAGTAAGAGTGCTTGAAACCCAGGGCCTGGAAGCTGCCAAACAGATCAGTCTGGTTGGTGGTGGTTTCGGTAGTGGACACTCGTGCGTTGGCGCGACGCCACACGGTGCCGAACTGGCTGACGTTGCGCTTGCTGTCGTCCGGTTGCGTGAGGATGTAATCCTGCCCGGTGTTGCCATGACGCAGGGTGTTTTTCAGCGTCATGTTGTCGTTCAGGTCGTGCTCGATGGAGAACGTGCTGATGTCGGCGCGGGTCTTGCGGAAGTCGCGGTCCTTCAAACCGTAGAAATTGTTGCTGTCACCGCCGTCGGTGGGTTTGTCATGGCCGTGGATGGTTGCCGTGGGCGAGCTGTAGCCATATGGAATCCCCGAATCCGGCAGATCGTTGCTTTCCAAGTGGTAGTAGCTGAAGTTGACGCGGGTTGGCGTGCCCAGGCCGAAGGTCAGCGACGGTGCCACGCCCCAGCGGTCGTAGTTGATGGTGTCGCGACCGGCCACGTTCTGTTCGTGGCTCAGCAGGTTCAGGCGGAACGCGGCGTTGTCGAGGAACTGGCGGTTGACGTCGAGTACATAGCGGCGTGTCTGGTCGGAACCGTAGGTGAAGCCACCATTGGTGAAGTCCCGCGCCTGTGGGGTCTTGCTCACCAGATTGAGGCTGCCACCGGCCGAACCGCGCCCCCCAAAGGACGAGTTGGGACCTTTGCTGACTTCGATGGACTCGATGTCGAAGATCTCGCGGCTCTGGCCGCCGGTATCGCGCACGCCGTCGAGGTAGGTGTCGCCCTGGGCGTCAAAGCCGCGAATGAACGGACGGTCGCCCTGGGGATTACCGCCTTCACCGGCGCCGAAAGTAATCCCCGGTACGGTGCGCAACGCGTCCTGCAACGAGGTGGCGGCGGTGTCCTTGAGCACTTGCTGCGGCACCACGGTGACCGAGCGCGGGGTGTCCACCAGCGGTGCGGTGTACTTTTGCGAAGAGGCTTTCTCTACCTGATAGGACGTCGCGTCCTGTTCCTGCCCGGTGATGCTGGTTGCGCCCAGGGAGATGCTGTTGCGCTCGCTTTTCTGCTCGGTGTTTTCAGCCGCTTGCGCCAGATGGGCGGCAGAGCTGGCACTGATGGCGACGCCGATGGCCGAGGCCAGTAAACGCGGTGAACTGGCAGGTATTTTTATAGGTGTGCGCGACATGACGTGTCCTTTCCCCAAGGATGTGAGGTCGCGGAATATAGGCTGAAAAAGTCTTTCTATCAATTGCGATACATTACTATTCGCACTTAATTTTCATTATTTGCACTTTTTTCTTACGGTTTTTTCGATCTCGTTCGTCCTTTGGGCTGGAGTGGGGTTGTACACAAGCAATAAGAATTACTACCATTAGCAATCCTATGCTTTCAGGTATTGCCCCATGCTGCTGCACATTCCCGGCCTGTTCTCGCGCGAGGAAGTGCTGCGCATCCGCGAAGCCCTAGTGCAGGCCGATTGGGCCGATGGAAAAATCACTGCCGGGCATCAGTCGGCCAAGGCCAAACACAACCTGCAACTGCCGGAAGGCCATCCACTGGCGCAGGAAATCGGCGCGGCGATGCTTGATCGCCTGTGGAAAAATCCGCTGTTTATGTCTGCGGCGTTACCTCACAAAGTCTTCCCCCCGTTGCTCAACTGCTACACCGCTGGCGGCAGTTTCGACTTTCATATCGACAACGCCGTGCGCCAGCCCAAGGGCAGCCATGAGCGGGTGCGTACCGACCTTTCCTCCACAGTATTTTTCAGCGACCCCGACGAATACGACGGCGGTGAGTTGGAAATCCAGGACACCTTCGGCCTACAGCGGGTCAAGCTGCCCGCCGGAGACATGGTGTTGTATCCCGGCTCCAGCCTGCACAAGGTCAACGCCGTGACCCGTGGCGCCCGCTACGCCTCGTTTTTCTGGACCCAAAGCCTGGTGCGCGAAGACAGCCAGCGCACCTTGCTGTTCGAAATGGACGGTGCGATCCAGCAACTGACCACGGATGTGCCCGACCACCCGGCGCTGATACAACTCACCGGTACCTATCACAATCTGTTGCGCCGCTGGGTTGAGGTCTGACTATGGGTTTTCAATTGCGCCGTGAAGAGGTCCTCGACGGTGAACAACTGCGGGCCATGCTCTACGAATCCCCGGTGCGCGCCGCCCAGGCGATTTTGATGGCGGCGAAGGAGGGCGTGGTGGATGCCCAGGCGTTGCTGGGGCAGATTCTCCTGGAAGGACGCGGCATTGAGCGCGATGAGGCACTGGCGTTGCGCTGGTTTCAGATCGCGGCCCAAGGTGGGCATTTGATGGCGCACAATATGCTCGGTCGCTGTTTTGAGCATGGCTGGGGCTGCACGGCTGATGCCGTGGCGGCTGCGCGGGAATATCGCCAGGCCGCAGATGCCGGGCTTGATTGGGGTTTGTATAACTATGCCAACCTGCTGGCGACGGGGCGCGGTGAGGCCGAGGATCAACAGCAAGCACTGGCGTGTTATCGACAGGCCGCGCAGTTGGGTCATGCCAAATCGATGAACCTGCTTGGGCGTTATCTGGAAGAAGGGCAGTTCTGCCCCCGAGATTTGGATGCGGCGGTTGAGTGGTATCGACGATCAGCGCAAGGCGGGGATTTTCGTGGGCAGTTCAGTTACGCGGCGGTGTTGGCTGACCGAGGCCAGATTGATGCAGCGCTGGAATGGTTGCGCAAGGCACTGGCGGGCGGGAATCTGAAATTTTTGCGGGTGGCTTACAACGCATTGTCTGCCGCCAATGATCCGCAGATTCGGGCAATGGCTGTGGATTACCAGCGACGCTCGACAGAGCTTTCCTAGGCCCACAAAAAAGCCCATGACACGCATGGGCTTCCTCTTGCAGCTTAAAACTTGCCGCTGCTTCTCTTACAGGTAGAACGACTTCAACGGCGGAAACCCATTGAATTCCACTGCGCTGTAGCTGGTGGTGTACGCACCGGTCGACAACCAGTACATCCGATCACCAATCGCCAGGTTCAGCGGTAAACCGTACTTATAGTTTTCGTACATGATGTCGGCGCTGTCGCAGGTAGGCCCGGCGATGACCACTTCTTCCATCTCGCCGTTCTTCTCGGTCCAGATCGGGAACTTGATGGATTCGTCCATGGTTTCGATCAGGCCAGAGAACTTGCCCACGTCCGTGTACACCCAACGCTCGACGGCGGTACGGGATTTACGGGCGACCAGTACCACTTCACTGACCAGGATCCCGGCGTTGGCGATCAACGAACGGCCCGGTTCCAGGATGATTTCCGGGAGTTCATCACCGAAGTCTTCCTTGAGGAAGCGGATGATTTCTTCTGCGTAGGTTTCCAGGCTGTTGGTGCGGGTGATGTAGTTGGCTGGGAAGCCACCGCCCATGTTGATCAGCTTCAGGTGGATGCCGTCTTCTTCCTTCAGGCGTTCGAAGATCACTTTGACCTTGGCGATCGCCGCGTCCCACACGCTGATGTCGCGCTGCTGCGAGCCGACGTGGAAGGAGATGCCGTACGGCACCAGGCCCAGGTCGCGGGCCAGGATCAGCAGGTCCATGGCCATGTCGGTCTGGCAGCCGAACTTGCGCGACAACGGCCAGTCAGCGGTGGTCGAGCCTTCGGTAAGGATACGTACATAGACTTTCGAACCCGGTGCGGCTTTGGCGATGTTGCGCAGGTCGGCTTCGGAATCGGTGGAAAACAGGCGCACGCCCTTCTCGTAGAAGTAGCGGATGTCCTTGGATTTCTTGATGGTGTTGCCATAGCTGATACGGTCGGCGCTGACGCCACGGGCCAGCACTTTATCCAGCTCGTAGATCGAAGCGATGTCGAAGCTGGAGCCTTTCTCTTTCAGCAGGTCGATGATTTCGACAGCCGGGTTGGCCTTGACTGCATAGTAGATCTTGGCGAACTCGAAGCCGGCACGCAGGTCATCGTAGGCCTGGCTGATCATCGCGGTGTCGATCACCACGAACGGGGTTTCTTGCGTATCGGCGAAGGCCTTCATTTTCTGGAAGGTTTCGCGCGCGTAATAGTCTTCGACCTTAATCGACATGCTGGGAACTCCTACTGGCAAACTAGATTGATCAATGGGTGCAAATGAACGTCCTCCGTATCCCCACTTTGGTTCGCCTACTTCCCAAGGCATGTCGCCGAAAGCAAAAAAGGCCATGAGATCAACCGCTTCCCTTGGCCTTGCTGTCTCGTCGTCAGTACTTGAGCCGGATGGATCGTTTCCAGCATGGACGTTCGGCGCGAACTTTAGGACTTGAGGGGCTTGAGATCAACTAAAAATGTCGCGTTTTTACACGCGCTCGTCGTGTGGGCATGTGCAGCTACTTATGTAACCGACAGGCATGACGGATTGATGTTCCCCGGGAAGGGAGATTTGAAGGGCTTTTGTGGCGAGGGAGCAAGCTCCCTCGCCACAGGTAGGGCTTTTACACAAAGGGAGGATCAGGCCAACGCAGTCTCGGCTGGCGAAACAATGCTGGTCTTGCCGCCACGCGACTTGCCGGAGCTCAGGTACTCGGCAATCGACTCCTGAGTCACCTCACCGAGGAACACCCGCTCGGCATCCATCACCGGCAACCACGAGCGGTTGAACTCGTACATGCGCGATAGCAGGATGCGCAAATGCTCGTCGTACGCTGCGGTAGCGTTGAATTCCTGCAGGAATTGCGCGCAGGTGCCGGTCTTGCGGTGCAGGTCGCGACGACGCACAAAGCCCAGGGCTTTATTCTCGCCATCGGTCACCACCACGTAGCGACGGTCGTGTTCGTCCATCAATTCCAGGGCGTCGGCCACTGGCGTTTCCGGGCTTACCGACGGTGCGTTATCCGCCGCATCCTCGGCCTTCACCAGCAACAGGCGCTTGAGGGTGCTGTCCTGGCCGACAAAGCTGCTGACGAATTCGTCGGCAGGGTGGGCCAGCAGGGTGTCCGGGTGATCAATCTGTAACAGCTTGCCAGCGCGGAAGATGGCGATCTTGTCACCCAGCTTGATGGCTTCGTCGATGTCGTGGCTGACCATGATTACGGTTTTGTTCAGCGCCCGTTGCATCTCGAAGAATTCGTTCTGGATCATCTCGCGGTTGATCGGGTCGACCGCGCCGAACGGCTCATCCATCAGCAGCAACGGCGCATCGGCCGCCAGGGCGCGGATCACGCCGATTCGCTGCTGCTGGCCACCGGACAATTCACGTGGGTAGCGGTGCAGATACTGCTTGGGTTCGAGCTTGATCATGCTCATCAACTCACGGGCGCGGTCATGGCATTTCTGCTTGTCCCAACCCAGGAGCTTGGGCACCACCACGATGTTTTCTTCGATGGTCATGTTGGGGAACAAGCCGATCTGCTGGATCACATAGCCGATGTTGCGACGAAGGGTCACTTCGTCCAGGTCGGTGGTGTCTTCGCCGTTGATAAAAATCTTGCCGGACGTGGGTTTGATCAGGCGGTTGATCATCTTCAACGTGGTGCTCTTGCCGCAGCCCGAGGGGCCGAGGAATACGCAAATTTCGCCTTCGTTGACGGTCAGGCTCACGGAATCAACGGCGGTGATGGTCTTGCCGTTGCTTTGAAAGGTCTTGGTCAGGTTTTGAAGTTCGATCATTTGAGCAGTCCTTTTGGAGTCAGCGTGCGTTGCAGCCATTGCAGAAGCAGGTCGGCGAAGATGGCCAGGAGACTGACCAGTACGGCGCCAACGATCAGCATCGACATGTCGCTGCGGCTGATGGAAGCCAGAATAAGTACACCCAGGCCACCGGCGCCAATGGTGGCGGCAATGGTCATGACGCCAATGTTCATCACCACGGCGGTGCGCACACCGGCGAGGATCACCGGCACGGCGATGGGCAGTTCGACCATGCGCAGGCGCTGGCTGAAGGTCATGCCGATGCCTTTGGCCGCCTCGCGGATGCCTGGCTCGACGCCGGTCAGGGCCAGGTAGGTGTTACGCATTATCGGCAGCAGGGAATAGAGGAACACGGCGGTGATCGCTGGCATCGGCCCCAGGCCCTGGCCGAACTTGGAGTAGAACGGCAGCAGCAGGCCGAACAGGGCGATGGACGGCACGGTCAGCAGCACCGTGGCGCTGGCTTGCAGCGGGCCGGCCAGTGTCGGGAAGCGGGTCATCAGCACGCCCAGGGGCACGCCCACGACGATCGCGAGAATGACCGCGATGCCGACCAGGGTGATGTGCTGCCAGGTCAGGTGCAGGACCTGTGTCCAATCAAGATGGGAAAAGGCGTTCAGAAATTCCATATCTTCTCCTCAGTTGATGGGATGTTGGCGCAGGAAATCTGCGGCGACGGCGGACGGGCTTTCATGATTGACGTCGACCCGCGCATTCAACTGGCGCATGGTCTGGTCGTCGAACAGCGCTGCCAGCGGCTTGAGATCTGCGGCCAGTTGCGGGTGGGCATCGAGATAAACCTGACGCACCACGGGCGCTGCGGTGTAGTCCGGGAAGTAATGCAGGTCGTCTTCCAACAGCTTCAATTTGAAGGCATTGAGGCGACCATCAGTGGTGTAGACCAAACCGGCAAACACCTGGCCGTTACGCAGGGCGGTGTAAACCAGGCCCGCGTCCATTTGCCGGGTGTTTTTGCGGGTCAGGTTCATGCCGTACAGCTTGACCATGCCGGCCATGCCGTCGGAACGGTTGGTGAACTCGGTGTCCAGGGCCACCAGGCGGTTTTCCCTGGTTTTTTCGGCGAGGGCTTTGGTCAGGTCGCTGATGGTGTTGATCTGCGGGTATTGCTTGGCCACGTTCTCTGGCAGCGACAGCGCATAGGTGTTGCTGAATTTCGACGGCGATAGCCAGACCAGGCCTTTTTTCGCATCGAGTTCTTTCACTCTGGCGTAGGACTGCTCGCTGTCGAGTTTCTCGTCAACGTGGTTGTAGGCCACCAGCGACACGCCGGTGTATTCCCAGATCAGGTCCAGTTGCCCACTTTCCTGGGCACTGCGCGCCAGGTTGCTGCCCAGGCCGCCGGTCACACGGGTGTCGTAACCCTTGGTGCGCAGGTACTGGGAAGTTATTTCCGCAAGCAGGGTCTGTTCGGTGAACACCCGGGCGCCGATGCGGATCACTGGTTTTTCAGCGGCTTGCGCAATCCCTGCAAACAGCAGGACGCAGCTTAGTATCAAAGTCAGTTTTTTCATGTTGGTTCCTTTGCCAAGCCTTAAGACGCACGCACTCCGCGTTCCAGCCAGAGGCGGCTGGCCATGGTCACCAGACCGTCGAGCAGTAATGCCAGTAGCGCGGTGCAGGCGGCGCCGAGCAGCAGTTGCGGCTGATTGTTCAAGGCAATGCCGGGGAAAATCAGGCTACCCAGGCTGTTGGCACCAATCAGGAAGGCCAGGGGCGCGGTACCGACGTTGATCGCCAGCGCTACGCGCACGCCGCCGATGATGATCGGCACGGCGTTGGGCAACTCGACGCGAAACAGCACCTGGCGCGGGGTCATGCCGATGCCGACGGCGGCTTCTTTCAGGGAGCCCTGGACGTTTTTCAGGCCTTCATAGGTGTTGCGCACAATGGGCAGCAATGAGGCGAGGAACAGGGCGAAGATCGCAGGACCGCTGCCGATGCCCAGCACGCCCAGGGCAATGGCCAGTACGGCGAGGGGAGGGACGGTGTTGCCGATGTTGAAGATCTGCATGAAGCGTTCTGCGCGCCCGACCATGTTCGGTCGGCTGAGCAGGATACCGGCGGGAATCCCTACAATCAGGGCGGCCAGCATGGAAACAAGGACGAGAATCAGGTGAGCTTGCAGGTAAAACAACAAATCGTCGCGGTACAGTTCGATCGTGTTGATGCCAATCCAGTGGACCAGCAGGGCCAGGAGAGCGACGACAACCGCTCCTCCTATCAGCCCTTTGCCATAGCGAATAGCCACAGGCGGACTCCTTTATTTCAGTCGGCACGCACACTACCGTGCGGCAATGCCATTCCTGGCTGCCGGTAATGTGTGTGCGAAAAGCAGCTCGCCAACGCCGGCAAAACGGCGTGAGGTCGAGCCATGAGCGCAGCCTCGTCAGGCTAACTTGCTGATTTTTCAGCCCCTGGTAATGAGTGCGGTACAGGGGAGTGGACGTCTCTACCTTTTAAAAGGTTCCATATTTAGCAGTAATTAGCCACCCTTGAAGTCACTGCAACCGGGTGAGCGGTGGTCCGTGGGCCTAGGTTTGCGCTATACTCGCCGCCCTTTTTTGACTCACCTGCCAGGCGATTTCCCATGACCCACCAGGCCGCCGAAGTCGCGAAACGCCGCACTTTCGCTATTATTTCCCACCCCGATGCCGGTAAAACCACCATCACCGAGAAGCTGTTGCTGATGGGCAAGGCAATCGCAGTGGCCGGCACGGTGAAATCCCGCAAATCCGACCGCCATGCCACCTCAGACTGGATGGAAATGGAGAAGCAGCGTGGTATTTCCATTACCACCTCGGTCATGCAGTTCCCGTATCGCGACCACATGATCAACCTGCTCGACACCCCGGGCCACGAAGACTTCTCCGAAGACACCTACCGCACCCTGACCGCGGTCGACTCGGCACTGATGGTCCTCGACGGCGGTAAAGGCGTTGAGCCACGGACGATCGCCCTGATGGATGTCTGCCGTCTGCGTGATACGCCGATTATCAGCTTCATCAACAAACTCGACCGCGACATCCGCGACCCCATCGAGCTGCTGGACGAGATCGAAGCCGTCCTGAAGATCAAGGCTGCGCCGATCACCTGGCCGATTGGTTGCTACCGCGACTTCAAGGGCGTGTACCACCTGGCGGACGACTACATCCTTGTCTACACCGCCGGCCACGGCCACGAGCGCACCGATGTGAAAATCATCGAGAAGCTCGACTCCGACGAAGCCCGCGCCCACCTGGGTGACGAGTACGACCGCTTTGTCGATCAGTTGGAACTGGTGCAGGGCGCCTGCCACGAGTTTAACCAGCAGGAATTCCTCGACGGTCAGCTGACCCCGGTGTTCTTTGGCACCGCCTTGGGTAACTTCGGTGTCGACCACGTGCTCGACGCCGTGGTCAACTGGGCGCCGCTGCCGCTGGCCCGAGTGGCCAACGAGCGCACCGTGGAACCGGTGGAGGAGAAATTCGCCGGCTTCGTGTTCAAGATCCAGGCGAACATGGACCCAAAACACCGCGACCGTATTGCCTTTATGCGCATCTGCTCCGGCAAATACGAAAAAGGCATGAAGATGCGCCATGTGCGCACCGGCAAGGACGTGCGCATCGGCGACGCCCTGACCTTCTTCTCCTCCGAGCGTGAGCAACTGGAAGAAGCGTTCGCCGGCGACATCATTGGCTTGCACAACCACGGCACTATCCAGATCGGTGACACCTTCACCGAAGGCGAAGCGCTGAGCTTTACCGGCATCCCGCACTTTGCGCCGGAACTGTTCCGGCGCGTGCGCCTGCGCGACCCGCTCAAGTCCAAGCAACTGCGTCAGGGCTTGCAGCAATTGGCGGAAGAGGGCGCGACCCAGGTGTTCTTCCCCGAGCGCAGCAACGACATCATCCTCGGCGCCGTCGGTGTGCTGCAGTTCGATGTGGTCGCCAGCCGCTTGAAAGAGGAATACAAGGTCGAGTGCTCCTACGAGCCAATCACCGTGTACTCGGCGCGCTGGATCGATTGCAGCGATAAGAAGAAACTCGAAGAGTTCAGGATCAAGGCTGTGGAAAACCTCGCCATCGATGGCGGCGGTCACCTGACCTACCTGGCCCCGACCCGGGTTAACCTGGCGCTGATGGAAGAGCGCTGGCCGGATGTGAAATTCCGTGCGACCCGCGAACACCATTAAGGTCTGAGCGGTAAATGAAAGGGCGAAGCTGTTATGGCTTCGCCCTTTTTTTGCGCTCCGCGGGGGGCTCAATTATCTGGCGAAAACCTCATATCGGGACTAGCGTCAAAGCTTGCGGCGGTAAACGACTGTCGTGCGGGATTTACCTACTGACTGGACGGAATCGACCATGAGTATTTTTCAACGATTCGTGTTGTTGATCAAAGTGCTGGTGTTGTTGTGCCTCGGGATGTCGACGGCTTGGGCGCACAACCCGGTGTATGGAGGCAATGGAGGCTTCTCAGCAGTGCAGAATGAGCAGGGCAGTGGCTTGCAGCTGGCCAAATCGGAGTCTGAAGGCGGAGATCAGGGCCAAGGTGGAAGTGCCGACGATGATGACACCACCACCGAAGAGCCGGATACCGATGACAGTTATGAGGGCGATAGCCAGACGTAGACGGCAGGCAAAAGAAAGCCCCTCTCGCCGGGCTGATGCGCAATCCGACGAGAAGGGCTGTAAAATTCAAGCAATGCTCTGGACTGAACCCCAGGGCATGATCGGTTAGGCCACAAACTGCTCCGCGTAGTGGCAAGCCACCTGGCGATTATCGAGTTCGCGCAAGGCGGGCTCGTCGGTGCTGCACAGTTCGGTGGCGTACGGGCAGCGCTTGTGAAACGCACAGCCGGACGGCGGGTTGAGCGGGTTGGGCAACTCGCCGACGATCTTGATCTTCGGCTTGTTCGGGTCCGGGTGGATGGTCGGTGTGGCCGACAACAGCGCCTGGGTGTAGGGGTGCAGCGGGCGCTCATAGATGTCGTTCTTCGCGCCCATTTCCACCGGGCGGCCGAGGTACATCACCATCACGTCGTCGGCGACGTGCTGCACCACCGCCAGGTTGTGGGAGATGAACACGTAGGCGGTGTTGAATTCCTGCTGCAGGTCCATGAACAGGTTGAGCACCTGGGCCTGGATCGAGACGTCCAGTGCCGAGGTCGGTTCATCCGCCACCAGCACCTTGGGTTGCAGCATCATCGCCCGGGCCAGGGCGATCCGCTGGCGCTGGCCACCAGAGAACATGTGCGGGTAGCGCTGATAATGCTCAGGGCGCAGGCCCACTTGCTTCATCATCGCCTGGACTTTTTCCCGACGCTCGGCGGCCGATAGGTTGGTGTTGATCAGCAGCGGCTCGCCGAGCTGATCACCGACCTTCTGCCGTGGGTTCAACGAGGCGTAAGGGCTCTGGAACACCATCTGCACGTCTTTACGCAGCTGCTTGCGCTGGGCCTTGTCGGCGCCAGTGACTTCCTGGCCGGCGATTTTCAAGGAACCGGAGGATGGTTCTTCAATCAGCGTTAGGGCGCGAGCGAGGGTGGATTTGCCGCAACCGGATTCGCCCACCACGGCGAGGGTTTTGCCGGCTTCCAGCTCAAACGACACACCATTAAGGGCGCGCACCAGGGCGTGGCCCTTGAACAGGCCACGGGACACTTCGTAGTGACGGGTCAGGTCGCGGGCGGTAAGAACGACGGCCATTACGCCACCTCCTGGTTCAAGGGGTAGAAGCAGCGCGCAAGGCTGTGGGCTTTAGGGTCCAGACCTGGACGAGTCTGACGGCAGCTGTCCTGAACGTAAGGGCAGCGCGGCGACAGCAGGCAACCTTGTGGACGGTCATAACGACCGGGCACGATGCCCGGCAAGGTCGACAGCCGGGCGGCGCCCATGCTGTGTTCCGGAATCGCCGCCAGCAATGCTTCGCTGTACGGGTGGCCGGGTACGTCGAACAGGCCAGGCACTTGCCCGACTTCCACGGCTTGGCCGGCGTACATCACACACACGCGCTGGGCGGTTTCAGCCACGACTGCGAGGTCGTGGGTGATCAGCACCAGGCCCATGTTCCGTTCTTTTTGCAGGGCCAGCAGCAGCTCCATGATCTGCGCCTGGATAGTCACGTCCAGCGCGGTGGTCGGCTCATCGGCGATCAGCAGTTTCGGCTCGCCGGCAATGGCCATGGCAATCGCCACACGCTGGCTCATGCCGCCGGACAGCTGGTGCGGGTAGGCGTTCATACGGCTGGCGGCGCCAGGGATTTCCACCTTTTCCAGCAGTTCGATGGCGCGCTTGCGGGCTTGTTTACTGGACATCTTGAGGTGCAGGCGCAGCACTTCTTCGATCTGGAAACCCACGGTGTAGCTGGGGTTCAGGGCGGTCATCGGGTCCTGGAACACCATGGCCAGGTCTTTACCGACGATTTGCCGACGCTGGCGGTTGCTCAGCTTGAGCATGTCCTTGCCGTCGAAGTTCAGGGCGTCGGCGGTGACGATGCCGGGGTGCTCGATCAGGCCCATCAGCGCCATCATGGTCACGGATTTACCCGAACCCGACTCGCCAACGATGGCCAATACTTCACCTTTGTCGACGCTAATATCGAGGCCGTCGACCACTGGGACTGCGGTCTTGTCGCCGAAGCGGACATTGAGATTCTTGATTTCTAGCAGTGACATGGGAATCTCCTCAGGCGGCATTCTTGAGTTTCGGGTCCAGCGCATCGCGCAGGCCGTCGCCCATCAGGTTGATTGCCAGCACGCTGAGCAAAATGGTCAAGCCAGGCAGGCTCACGACCCACCAGGCGCGTTCGATGTAGTCGCGAGCCGAAGCCAGCATGGTGCCCCACTCAGGGGTTGGCGGTTGTACGCCAAGGCCGAGGAAGCCTAACGCTGCGGCATCGAGAATCGCCGAGGAAAAGCTCAAGGTCGCCTGGACGATCAACGGTGCCATGCAGTTAGGCAGCACGGTGATGAACATCAGGCGCGGCAGGCCAGCGCCGGCGAGGCGGGCGGCAGTCACGTAGTCACGATGCAGTTCGCCCATCACTGCGGCGCGGGTCAGGCGGACATAGGACGGCAGGGACACGATGGCAATGGCGATCACGGTGTTGATCAGGCCAGGGCCAAGGATGGCGACAATGGCTACGGCCAGCAGCAGCGACGGCAGGGCGAGCATGATGTCCATCAAACGCATGATGGTCGGGCCCAGCAGGCGCGGGAAGAACCCGGCGAACAGGCCCATCAGGATCCCTGGGATCAGCGACATCACGACCGACGACAAGCCGATCAGCAAGGACAGGCGCGAACCCTGGATCAAGCGGGACAGCAAGTCACGGCCCAGTTCGTCGGTGCCCAGCAGGAACTGGATCTGCCCACCTTCGAGCCACGATGGCGGGGTCAGCAGGAAGTCACGGTACTGCTCGCTCGGGTTGTGCGGTGCGACCCAAGGGGCGAACAGCGCGCAGAACACGATCACGATCATGAACATCAGGCCGGCGACAGCGCCCTTGTTCTGGGAGAAGGCTTGCCAGAATTCTTTGTACGGGGACGGATACAGCAGGCTTTGATCGACTGCTACCGATGGAGTTGGTGTGCTCATGGTCATGATCTCAGCGCTGGTGACGGATGCGTGGGTTGGCGAAGCCGTAGAGGATGTCCACTACGAAGTTCACCATAATCACCAGGCAGGCGATTAACAGGATGCCGTTTTGCACCACGGGATAGTCCCGTGCGCCAATGGCTTCGATCAGCCACTTGCCGATGCCGGGCCAGGAAAAGATGGTTTCGGTCAGGACCGCACCGGCCAGCAGGGTGCCGACTTGCAGGCCGACCACCGTCAGTACCGGGATCAGCGCGTTGCGCAGACCGTGGACGAACACTACGCGCGCCGGCGACAGGCCTTTGGCCCTGGCGGTGCGGATGTAGTCTTCGCGCAGCACTTCGAGCATCGAGGAGCGAGTCATCCGCGCGATCACCGCCAGCGGGATAGTGCCGAGCACGATGGCCGGCAGGATCAGGTGGTGGAGGGCATCCCAGAACGCATCCGGCTCGTCAGCCAACAGGGTATCGATCAGCATGAAACCGGTGCGCGGCTCGATGTCGTAGAGCAGGTCGATACGCCCGGACACCGGGGTCCAGCCCAGGCTCACGGAAAAGAACATGATCAGGATCAGGCCCCACCAGAAGATTGGCATCGAATATCCCGCCAGGGAGATGCCCATCACCCCGTGGTCGAACAGGGACCCTCGCTTCAGGGCCGCGATCACCCCGGCTAAAAGCCCAAGGATGCCGGCGAACAACAGGGCGGCCAGGGACAGTTCCAGGGTCGCAGGGAATAGGGCGGTGAACTCGGTCCACACGCTGGTACGGGTGCGCAGGGATTCGCCAAGGTCGCCTTGGGCGAGTTTGCCGACGTAGTCCAGGTATTGCGCATACAACGGTTTATTCAAACCAAGGCGTTCCATTGCCTGTGCGTGCATCTCGGGGTCGACGCGGCGTTCGCCCATCATGACCTCTACGGGATCGCCAGGAATCATGCGAATCAACGCGAAAGTCAGCAAAGTGATGCCGAAGAACGTGGGGATCAACAACCCCAATCGGCGGGCAATAAAACTAAACATCTTGTTGTGCACCTCAATCAGCCGGTTAGGCAGGTTCGGCACCGTCCAGGTCGACGGTGCCGAGCGTTTCTTATCTACTTCACCTGGGTGGTGGCGAAGTTATTTGTAGTCAGAGGGCTTTGAATAAAACCTTCGACGTTCTTGCGCATGGCGGTGAACATTTTCGGGTAAGCCATGGGAATCCATGGTTGGTCCTTGGCGAAAACGTCCAGTGCTTGTTCATAGAGTTCAGCCCGTACCGCCGGTTCAGTGCCTGCGCGGGCCTTGTCGATCAAGTCTTGAAACTCCTGGTTACACCAGCGTGCGTAGTTTTCGCCGTTTTTCGCTGCTTCGCAACTCAGGTTTGGGGTGAGGAAGTTGTCCGGGTCGCCGTTATCACCTGCCCAGCCGGCCGACATCAGGTCATGTTCGCCTGCTTTGGAGCGTTTGAGCATCTCGCCCCACTCAAAGACGCGGATATCGATCTTCAGGCCGATACGCGCCAGGTCCGACTGCATCATTTGCGCGCCGAGCAATGGGTTGGGGTTGGTCGGGCCGCCGCCGTTGCGGGTAAACAGCGTCAGCACGGTACCTTCAGGCACGCCAGCTTCCTTGAGCAGGGCGCGGGCCTTGTCCAGCTCTGCGGGCGTGCGGGGAGGGTTTTTCAGTTTGTCGCTGAAGCCCAGCAACGTGTTCGGGTAAGGCCCCGTGCCGACCACTGCGTTGCCTTTGCCATACAGCGCGTCGGTGTAGGCCTCTTTGTCGAACGCGATGTTGATCGCGTGACGCACCCGTGCGTCGCTCAGGTATTTGTGGGTGGTGTTCATGGCGGTGTAGCTGGTGGTCATGGCCGCCAGTTCCGCGACTTTCAGGTTCGGGTCTGCCTTGGCGTTTGGCACGTCATCGGGCTTGGGGTACAGCGCGATCTGGCACTCGTTGGCCTTGAGTTTTTGCAGGCGTACGTTGCTGTCGGTGGTGATGGCCAGGATCAGCGGGTCGGCTGGTGGCTTGCCACGGAAGTACTCCGGGTTGGCCTTGAAGCGCACCTGGGCGTCCTTGGCGTAGCGGGTGAAGATGAATGGGCCGGTGCCGATGGGCTTGCTATTGAGGTCGGCGGTCTTGTCGGCCTTGAGCAACTGGTCGGCGTATTCGGCGGAGTGAATCGAAGAGAAGGCCATGGCAATGTCAGCCAGGAACGGTGCTTCTCGGCGCGTCAGGGTGAAAACGACAGTGTGATCGTCGGTCTTCTCTACGCTCTTGAGCAGTTCCTTGAAGCCCATGCTTTCAAAGTACGGGTAGCCCACGTTGGACTTGGCGTGCCACGGGTGTTTCGGGTCCAGCTGACGCTGGAAACTCCAAAGCACGTCGTCGGCATTCATGTTGCGCGTGGGTTTGAAGTAGTCGGTGGTGTGGAACTTGATGTCGTTGCGCAGGTGGAAGGTGTACTGCATCCCATCCTCGCTGATGTCCCAGGAACTGGCGAGGGCCGAGACCACTTCGGTGGTGCCGGGCTTGAAGTCCACCAGGCGGTTGAAGACGGTTTCTGCCGCGGCGTCAGCGGTGACTGCCGTGGTGTACAGGACCGGGTCAAAACCTTCCGGACTGGCTTCGGTACAGACCACCAGCGGTTTGGCCGAAATGCCGATCGCAACGCTCAACAGCGCAGCGGCAATGGCGGCTTGTAGCGGGAGCATTTTCATTCAGAGCCCTCCTGCAATCGATGGGACCAGACAAGCGTAAACGGCAGGCTCTTCGTGAGCCCGCCGTCGACCTGGTGCTAATTAGAGAATGTTGAACGGGATGGTGGTGACCAGACGGAACTCTTTGATGCTGCCGTCGGATTGGAACTCGCTGCCGCGGTGCTCAACGTAGGTCGCACGCACAGTAGTGGCCTTGAGCGCGCCGCTCTGAATGGCGTAAGAGGCGCCTACACCGTATTCCTGGTGTTTCTCGCCGTCTTGCTTCTGGATACCGTCGTAGGCGAATTTGGCCCGGCCACCGTTGCCGGTGTAGTGGGTGCCGTCGATGTCCCAGCCGCGTGCCGAGTAGGCGTTGAATTTCAGGCCTGGCACGCCGTATTCGGCCATGTTGATACCGTAGGCAATCTGGAAGGATTTCTCGTTCGGACCGTTGAAGTCGGACGTCAGGGAGTTGGCCAGGTAGATGCCGTTGGTTTCGTGCAGGTAGTCGAAGTACTCGTTACCGTTCACTTGCTGGTAGGAGAAGGTCAGGCTGTGAGCCTGGTGAGCCAGGCCCAGGGACAGGGAGAAGGTATCGTTGTCGATTTCCCCCATCTCTTTTTTGCCTTCATCGACGGTTTTGTAGTAGTTGAAACCGGTGGTCAGCGCCAGTTGCTGAGCATCCCCCAACTCGTGGGTTGCGCCGAAGTAGTACTGGTTCCAGAAGTCCTTCACGTTGGCGGCGAAGAAGCTGGTTTTCAGGCTTTTCAGCGGCTGGTAGTTGGCACCCAAGGTGTAGACCTTGTCGGTTTCTGCGCCATTGCCGTATTCGGTACGGAATTTCGACAGGCTCTGTTCGGTACGTGGCGATACGCGGTCAAACACGCCGCCCTGGAACGACAGGTTGCTGAACTCTTCGCTGTTGAAGCTCACACCTTCGAAGCTCGAAGGCAGCGCACGGTTGCCGATGGTGTCGACGATGCCGCTGCTGAAGTTCTGGCGACCGGCGGTCAAGGTGGTGTTCGAGACACGGAATTGCACGTTGGCCAGGCCCAGTTTGCTCCACTGGTCTACGGCATCACCGTTGGAGTCGGCCAGGGTTCGGTTGGAACCGCCCTTGATGTCACGCTTGCTGCGGTCCAAGACCAGCGCGTTGTAGACGGCCAATTCGGTTTTGACGCCTACAGTGCCCTGGGTGAAGCCCGAGCTGGCGTTGATGATGGTGCCCTGTACCCAGTTAGTACGGTTACGGTCGGTCAGGGTTTGGCCATGCTTCTGGTATTCGAAGGTGCCCCCACGGTATTTGTGCTCGTTGGAGTACCAGTTGCGCGTGGTGCCGCCCAGGCTGAAGTCTTCGACAAAGCCTTTGGCCTCGCTTTGGGCGCTAGTGCCGGCCAGTGTGGTTGGAACGAAGTCCTGGCTTACAGGTTCAGCGTAGGCCGTGGCCGTGATGCTGCTGATGGCCAGGGCCAGTAGCGCGGTGCTGCTCAGTTTCATGGGTGAAGCTCCTTTGGTTCTCTTTTTTTTGATGCCGGTCTTTTTAGGTGAACCGGCTATTGGGTGTGGAACTCGTTCAAGCCTTGCAAACGTTTGCCTAAGGGGAAATCCCGAATTCAGGCTGCACGTTTGCTGGAGAGCCACTTTCGCTCTCCGCAATCCGGTTAGTTTCTTATGGGGTAATGCTGACGCCCGAGAACACGTTGCGGCCGAAGGGGCTCACCTTGAAACCTTCGACTTTGGCGCTTAACGGCTGGTTGACCGTCGAGTGGGCGACTGGCGTGATCGGCACCTGTGCTTTAAGCAGTTGCTGCGCCTGTTTGTACAGAACAGTCCTTTGTTCGCGGTCGGTAACGACCTTGGCTTGCTTGATCAGCTTGTCGTACGCCGGGTCACACCACATGGAGTAGTTGTTCCCGCCGATGGCGTCACAGCTGTAGAGGGTGCCCAGCCAGTTGTCCGGGTCACCGTTGTCGCCGGTCCAGCCAATCAGGCTGACATCGTGTTCGCCATTCTTGGTGCGCTTGATGTACTCGCCCCATTCATAGCTGACGATCTTGACCTTGAGGCCGATCTTCGCCCAGTCACTCTGCAGCATTTCTGCCATCAGCTTGGCGTTGGGGTTGTACGGCCGTTGCACTGGCATCGCCCACAGGGTGATCTCGGTGCCTTCCTTGACGCCGGCGGCCTTGAGCAACTCCTTGGCTTTTTCCGGGTTGTAGGCGGCGTCCTTGATGGTGTCGTCGTAGGACCATTGGGTCGGCGGCATGGCATTGACGGCCAGTTGGCCTGCGCCCTGGTACACCGCATTGAGAATGCTCTGCTTGTTCACCGCCATGTCCATGGCCTGGCGTACTTCGAGTTGGTCGAAGGGCTTGTGCTGCACGTTATAGGCGATGTAGCCGAGGTTGAAACCAGGCTTGGTCAGCAGTTGCAGTTTCGGGTCGGCCTTGAGGGCGTCTACGTCGGCTGGTCGCGGATGCAGAGTGATCTGGCATTCGTTGGCCTTGAGTTTTTGCACCCGCACCGACGCATCGGTGTTGATGGCGAAAATCAGTTGGTCGAGCTTGACCCGGCTCGGGTCCCAGTACTGTTTGTTGCCGGTGTAGCGGATCTGCGAGTCTTTTTGATAGCGCTGGAACACGAACGGCCCGGTGCCGATCGGCTTCTGGTTGATCTCGCTGGGCTTGCCGATCTTGAGCAAATGGTCGGCGTATTCGGCCGACAGGATCGAGGCGAAACTCATGGCGATGTTCTGGATAAACGCAGCATCTACCGTGTTCAGGGTCATGACCACGGTCAGCGGGTCGGTTTTCTCGACCTTGGCGATGTTTTTGTTCAGGCTCATCCCGTTGAAGTACGGAAACTCGGTGGGGTAGGCCTTGCGGAACGGGTATTCGGGGTCAAGCATGCGATTGAAGGTGAACAGCACGTCGTCGGCGTTGAAGTCACGCGTCGGCTTGAAGTCCTTGTTGCTGTGGAATTTCACCCCTTCACGCAGATGGAAGGTGTAGGTCAGGCCGTCCGGTGAAATGTCCCACTTGGTTGCCAGCCCCGGTACTACGTTGGTGGCGCCTTTCTCGAATTCGGCCAAGCGGTTGTAAAGCGGTTCGGCGGCATCGTTGTCAGTGGCGGTGGTGTATTGCGCGGTATCAAACCCGGCCGGGCTGCCTTCGGAGCAAAACACCAGGCTCTTCTTGTCGGCGGCCTGGCCCATCGAGGCGATGGCCAGCAGGCTGGTACCCAATATTGCGGATAGAACGGTTGTATGGCGCATGACGGTCCCTAATCCTTGTTTATTGTTGTCGTCAGTGAGCAATTGCCGTGCCCGTCAGGACATGGAAGCAACACTGATCCCCGTTCAGCAGCTGCCCTACAGGTCGTACGCCTCTGCCCTTGCGCGACGTTATGGGTCGGCAGTTGAGCAGTAAATGCGGCAAACCTGACAGACCTTGTAGGGATGGGACGGTACATTCGCAGTTCGATGCCGTAGGACGGCGGTGAGTGCGTTTGTAGTTCCATTCCAGCGGTCTTGGCGGATGCAATAACGGCGACGTTATGCAACGTCGCCGTCAGAGCTCCTTACTTGCTGATGCTCACCCCGTAGAAGGAATTCAAGCCAAATGGGCTGATCTTGAAATCCTGCACGGTGGTGCGCATGGGTTGATACACCGTCGAGTGCGCGATAGGTGTCATCGGGACTGCATCTTTGAGGATGTGCTGCGCCTGCTTGTACAGTTCGGTGCGCTTGGCGACGTCGGAAGTGGACTTGGCTTCCTTGACGATGCCGTCAAATTTCTTGTCGCACCATTTGGAGAAGTTGTTGCCGGACAGGGAATCGCAGCCGAACAGCACGTTCAGCCAGTTGTCCGGGTCACCATTGTCGCCGCTCCAGCCAATGATCATGGCCTGGTTCTCACCGCCTTTGGAACGCTTGATGTACTCGCCCCATTCGTAGCTGACGATGTTGACCTTCAGGCCGATCTTGGCCCAGTCGCTCTGTAGCATTTCAGCCATCAGCTTGGCGTTCGGGTTGTACGGACGCTGGACCGGCATGGCCCACAAGGTAATGGCGGTGCCTTCCTTGACGCCGGCTTCCTTGAGCAGCGCCTTGGCTTTCTCAGGGTCGTACTTGGCGTCCTTGATGGTGTCGTCATAGGACCATTGGGTTGGCGGCATGGCGTTGACCGCCAGTTGGCCTGCGCCCTGGTACACGGAGTCGATGATTTGCTGCTTGTTGACCGACATGTCCATGGCCTGACGGACTTTCAGGTTGGCCAGTGGGTTCTGGTCAGTCTGGCCCTTGAGCACCGGCATGACGTTGTAGGCGATGTAGCCCAGGTTGAAACCGGCCTGGTGCGGCAGTTTCAAGGACTTGTCTTCGCCCAGAGCCTTGAGGTCGGCCGGACGCGGGAAAAGGGTGACCTGGCATTCGTTTTTCTTGAGCTTCTGGATACGCACCGATGGGTCGGTGGTGATGGCGAAGATCAGGTTGTCGATCTTGACGTCTTCAGGCTTCCAGTAGTCCTTGTTGCCGGTGTAACGGATGTTGGAGTCTTTCTGGTAGCTCTTGAACACGAACGGACCAGTGCCGACTGGCTTCTGGTTGATGTCCTGGGCCTTGCCTTCCTTCAACAGTTGGGCGGCGTATTCTGCTGACTGTACGGAGGCGAAGCTCATGGCCAGATTCTGGATGAAAGCCGCGTCCACGGTGCCAAGGGTGAACTTGACGGTGTGGTCATCGACTTTCTCGATGTTCTTGATGTTGGTGTCCATCCCCATGTCCGTGAAGTACGGGAACTCGGTGGGGTAGGCTTTACGGAACGGATCATCTTTGTTGATCATCCGGTTGAACGTGAACAGTACGTCGTCAGCCGTGAATTCACGAGTTGGCTTGAAGTACGGGGTGGTATGGAACTTGACGCCTTCGCGAAGGTGGAAGGTATAAGTCAGACCATCCGGGGAAACGTCCCAAGTGGTGGCCAGACCAGGAACAACGGCGGTGCCGCCGCGCTCAAACTGGGTCAGGCGGTTGAACATGGTTTCGGCCGAGGCATCGAAGTCTGTTCCGGTGGTGTACTGGCCTGGATCAAAACCGGCCGGGCTCCCTTCGGAGCAGAACACCAGGTTAGTCGCCGCCTGGGCGAAAGGTGCAGCGGCCATTAAACCGGCGCTGACTAAAAACGGAATGACTGCGTGTTTAAGCATGTTGGCCTCATGATTTGTTGTCATTTTTGGTAGTGAGGGCGACCTCGTGAGTCGACCTGCGGATACTTATGCAGGGCCCATACCCAATGCAAGATGCAGAGAGGCTACAAGCGCTAAACAGTGGTACGAACGTACAGGAATGTCGCATTAATGTAAGTCTTGACACATTTCGGCATATTGGAGGGGTTTTTTCGGTGCGTTAGGCGCACCAAACAGGCCCAATCTAGGCGTCTGGCGCACCCGATTGGAGCGTGGCTGTTACTTATTTAAACCCACGCCGTAGAAAGGCGTCAGGCCAAACGGACTGATCTTGAAATCCAGGACTTCCTTTCGAAGGAGCTGGAAAACCGTCGAGTTTGCTATAGGCGTTATAGGTACTTGTTCTTTAAGTATTTTCTACGCTTGTTGATACCACTTTATGCGTTCGTCACGGTCACTGCTGACCTTGGCCTTTTGCACGAGTTTGTCGTACTGCGGGTTACACCATTTTGCGTAGTTGCTGCCCTTGACCGCAGCACAACTGTAGAGCACACCGAGCCAGTTATCCGGGTCACCGTTGTCGCCGGTCCAACCGTAGATCATCACGTCGTGCTCGCCGTTTTTCGCCCGTTTGATGTACTCGCCCCATTCATAGCTGACGATATTGGCGGTGATCCCGACCTTGGCCCAATCCTGTTGAATCATCTGTGCCGACATCCGCGCATTCGGGTTGGAGGCTCTCTGTACGGTCATCGCCCACAAGTTGATGGTGGTGCCAGGTGCAACCCCTGCTTCTTTTAGTAGCGCGCGAGCCTTGGCTGGGTCGTAGGCGCGTCCTTGATAGACGGGTCATAAGACCACTGGGCAGGCGGCAGGGCGTTCTGCGCCAATTGTCCGGCGCTATGGTAGACGGCCTTGATAATCGCTGGTTTATCGATGGCCATGTCCAGTGCCTGGCTCACCTTGAACTGGGTGAGCCGGTTGAACACGGTTTTGGCGGAGGCATCGAAATCGGCGCCGCTGGTGTATTGGCTGGGGTCGAAGCCGGCGGGGCTGGCTTCGGAGCAGTACACCAGGGTGGTTGCGGCTTGGGCCATTGGCATAAACGCCAGCAGGCCGGCAGCGAGGAGCCGCGGTTTAAAGGCGATTCTTTCCATGGGGCCCCCTGACGTGGCAGGTACAAACTGCCCAAACGAAAACGGCGGTCACCGAGGTCACCGCCGTTCAGGTTCATCAGGTAGGGGTCAAGGCATCGAGACTTCGATCACACCATCCGCGCTCATGCTGACCTGGCTGGTGCCGGCCTCGACTTCAGGTGTAGGCGCTGAATCCATGGCCGCTGCTTTCATCATCATGCCGCCACGCGCATACGGTTGTGGATAACCATTGGTGTTGAAGTTCAGGTTGACGATTTTGTAGCCCTTGCCACCCAGTGCGTCGGTGGCCAGTTGGGCACGGGCCTTGAACGCGGCAACGGCTTCTTTCAGAAGGGCGTCTTCGCTGGCCTTGCGGGTCGGGTTGGCGATGGCGAAGTCCATGCTGTCCATTTTCAGGTTGGTCAGCATCTCGCCGGTTAGCTTCGACAAGGCAGCAAAGTCCGAACTTTCCATGCGCAGTTCGGCGCGTTCACGCCAGCCGGTGATCTTCTGGTTCTTGTTGTCGTAGATTGGGTAGCTGTTGCGGCTGCCCTGACGCAGGGTGACGCCTTTGACTTCGCGCGCCTGGGCCAGCGCCTTGTTCATGGTGGTGGTGATTTCGGCGGCCAACTTGCCCGGGTCGGTGTTCTGCGACTCGGTGTAGAGCGTGACGATCATCTGGTCACGGGCCACTTCCTGGCTGACTTCGGCACGCAGGGAAATCTGGTTGTAATGCAGCTCATCGGCGGCCAGTACGGGTAGGCTGGCAAGGGTGCTGGCGCTGAGGGTAATAACGGCGGCACTGCGAGTGAAACGTGACATGGAAGCTCCTTGGGGGTGATCTTATTCGGTAAGACTGTAGACGGTCTGTTCGGGTTCAGCGGGTTACACATTCTCTACAACTTTCAGGGGCGTCGACGAACGGTCAACTCACCCAGCTCGTTCGTTAAAGATGACCTGCGTCAAAGGGCCACACGCTCGCTGACTGTACTGTCGCTTCGTTTATACTCGATCCGATCCGCCTGGAGCGCTCATCAGGAGAGCTCATGCTCGCCCCCGTACAACTAACTTCCGCCACTCGCCAGAACCTCTGGCGCCTGACGTTTATCCGCACCCTGGTGCTGGCCGCACAGGCCGGTTCGGTGGGGCTCGCCTATTGGTTCGACTTACTGGTGCTGCCTTGGCTGCAACTGGCAGTGACCCTGGGTGTCTCCACGGTGCTGTGCGTCTTTACCGCTATTCGCCTGCGCACCACGTGGCCGGTGACCGAGCTGGAATACGCCCTGCAACTGGCGTGTGATCTGTTTATCCACAGCGTGCTGCTGTATTTCTCCGGCGGTTCCACCAACCCCTTTGTCTCTTATTACCTGGTGCCGCTGACCATCGCCGCGGTGACCTTGCCGTGGCGTTATTCGGTAGTCCTGTCTGGCATTGCGTTGACGCTTTACACCTTGCTGCTGGCGCGGTTCTACCCGTTGCAGACGTTCCCCATCGCCCGGGAAAACCTGCAGGTCTACGGCATGTGGCTGAGCTTTGCCTTGGCGGCGGCGGTGATTACGTTCTTCGCCGCGCGCATGGCCGAAGAGTTGCGCCGTCAGGAAGAACTGCGGGCTATTCGCCGCGAGGAAGGCCTGCGCGACCAGCAGTTGCTGGCCGTCGCCACCCAGGCGGCCGGCGCGGCCCATGAGTTGGGCACGCCGTTGGCCACCATGAGTGTGTTGATCAAGGAGATGCGCCAGGATCATCACGACCCGGCGTTGCAGGATGATCTGAGCGTGCTGCAGGACCAGGTCAAACTGTGCAAGCAAACCTTGCAGCAGTTGGTGCGCGCTGCCGAAGCCAACCGTCGCCTGGCGGTGGAGATGCAAGACGTCACCCAGTGGTTGGACGAAGCGCTGAACCGCTGGCACTTGATGCGTCCCGAAGCCAGTTATCGCTTCCACTTGCTGGGGCAGGGCACGGTGCCACGCATGGCGCCACCGCCAGACCTGACCCAAGCGTTATTGAACTTGCTGAACAATGCCGCCGACGCCTGCCCGGAAGGGCTGGAAGTGCAGTTGGACTGGGATTATGAAAACCTCACCGTCAGCATTCGCGATCACGGCGCCGGTGTGCCGCTGGCCATTGCCGAGCAGATTGGCAAGCCATTCTTTACCACTAAGGGCAAAGGTTTCGGCCTGGGCCTGTTTTTGAGCAAGGCCAGCGTGACCCGCGCTGGCGGCTCAGTGAAACTCTACAGTCATGAGGAAGGTGGCACGCTCACCGAGCTGCGCCTGCCCCGTGTCGCACGAGGAGACACCAATGAGTGACGAGATTCAAGTCGAAGGCGAAGAACTGCCGCATCTGTTGCTGGTAGATGATGACGCTACCTTTACCCGCGTGATGGCCCGCGCCATGAGCCGGCGCGGTTTTCGCGTCAGCACCGCGGGGTCGGCCGAAGAAGGCCTGGCCATCGCCGCGGCGGACCTGCCGGACTATGCCGCCCTGGACCTGAAAATGGACGGTGACTCCGGCTTGGTGCTGTTGCCCAAGCTGCTGGAACTGGACCCGGAAATGCGCGTGCTGATACTCACCGGGTATTCCAGCATCGCCACCGCCGTGGAGGCCATCAAGCGCGGCGCCTGCAATTACCTGTGCAAGCCGGCGGATGCTGACGACGTGCTGGCCGCCTTGCTTTCCGAGCACGCCGACCTCGACACGTTGGTGCCGGAAAATCCGATGTCGGTGGACCGCTTGCAGTGGGAACACATCCAGCGGGTACTGACCGAGCACGAAGGCAATATCTCCGCCACGGCCCGCGCCTTGGGCATGCATCGGCGCACCCTGCAACGCAAACTGCAAAAGCGTCCGGTACGACGCTGAACGGCGGCTGAACAACTCGCTTCAGGCAGCACGGAGTCCTGGGCCGATCCTCTATGATCGGTTCAACGCCTGTCCTCTCTCCAGTCGAGCCTGAACGATGAATCAGAACGCTGAGTATTCTGCGGTCAACGATGCGGTGCGTGGGCAATTCTTGCGGCGGGTATGGCGACTGATCACCCCTTACTGGCGCAGTGAGGAGAAGGGCAAGGCCTGGCTCTTGTTGCTGGTGGTGTTGGGGTTATCGCTGTTCAGCGTGGCCGTCTCAGTGTGGTTCAACAGTTGGAACCGCGACTTCTACAACGCCCTGGAAAAGAAAGACTACGACGCCTTCACCCATCTGCTGATGTACTTCAGCGTGATCGCTGTAGTGGCAATCGTCACCGGTGTATTTACGTCCTATCTGCAGCAAATGCTCACCATCCGCTGGCGGCGCTGGCTTACCGAAACCTATTTCGCCAAATGGTTGAACCAGAAGAATTACTATCACCTGGAATACGGCGGTTACACCGATAACCCCGACCAGCGTATCTCCGAAGACCTCAACGCCTTTACCAGCAGCACCCTGAGCCTGGGGCTGGGTTTTATCAGCAACCTAGTGAGCCTGGTGTCGTTTTCGGTGATTTTGTGGGGCGTGTCCGGCAGCATCGAGGTGTGGGGTATCACCATTCCCGGCTACATGTTTTGGGCGGCATTGGTGTACGCGGTGGTGGGCAGTTGGTTGACCCACCTGATCGGTCGACGGCTGATCGGCTTGAGCAACCGGCAACAGCGCTTTGAGGCTGACCTGCGTTTCAGTTTGGTACGTGTGCGCGAGAACGCCGAAAGCATTGCCCTGTTCAATGGCGAGCCCAATGAGCACCAGCAACTGAGCGCGCGTTTCGGGCGGGTCTGGAGCAACTTCTGGAGCATCATGCAGCTCAAGAAACGCCTGAATTTTTTCACCAGCGGTTATTCGCAGATCGCCATTATCTTTCCCTTCGTGGTGGCAGCGCCGCGTTACTTCGCCGGCAAAATCGAGTTGGGCGTGCTGATGCAAGTCGCCCAGGCGTTTGGCAGTGTGCAGGGCAGCCTGAGCTGGTTTGTCGACGCGTACACCGTGCTGGCCAGTTGGCGTGCCACGTGTGATCGTCTGCTCAGTTTCGGCCAGGCCATGGACGATAACGAAGAGCGCGTGATGGGTATCGAGTTACAGCGCCAGGGCGGCGATTTGCAGATGAATAATCTGAGCCTGGATCTGGCGGACGGCCGTCATCTGCTTGATGGTGCCAACCTGACGGTCACGGCAGGCGATCGACTGATGCTCAGCGGTCGTTCTGGCGGCGGTAAAAGTACCTTGCTTCGGGCCATGGGCAACCTGTGGCCAAACGGCCATGGCAATATTCGCCTGCCGGCCGAACGCTACCTGTTCCTGCCGCAAAAGCCGTATCTGCCGATTGGCACCTTGCGCGAGGTGTTGAGTTATCCACAGCCTGATGGTGCCTATCCTGCTGAACGTTATACACAGGTCCTGGAAACCTGCCGCCTGGGGCATTTGATTCCTCGCCTGGAGGAGGCCAATCATTGGCAGCGCATGCTTTCGCCGGGTGAGCAGCAGCGTTTGGCGTTTGCTCGGGCGTTGTTGTTTGAGCCGCAATGGCTGTACATGGACGAGGCCACTTCGGCGATGGACGAGGAAGATGAGGCGACGCTGTATCAGGAGTTGATCGACCAGTTACCGGGGTTGAGCATCGTCAGTGTCGGTCACCGCAGCAGCCTCAAGCGCTTCCATGGGCGGCATGTGCGGATCGAAGGCGGGCAGCTGCAAGAACAGGCGGTCTGAGACGCCCAACAAAAAGCCCGGCTGATCATCGATCAGTCGGGCTTTTCAGTGTTGCTTGAAAGCGGACTTACTTCTTCAAGCCGTAATGCTCATCCAGCATGCCTGGGGCATTCGGCGTTTTTGGCGCGTAGTCCCGAGGTGGTTCCTGATTTTCCCGTGGAGGGGTCAGGCGTTCCCGTGGTGCTTGCGCCGCATCGGGATGCAGTGCGGCCAGCAGACGCTGACGAGTGATGTCGTCCAGGGCCAGGCGGTTGGCGCCCTCGGCGAGGTGATCTTGCACTTCCTGATAGCTCTGAGTGAGCTTTTTTACCAGGGTCGCGGTGCTATTGAAGTGGGTAACCACCTCATTCTGATAACTGTCAAAACGTTCCTGAATGTCATCCAACTGCCGCTGCGTGCGGTTAGGCGCCGCATTGGGCAGCAGGCGAGCAACCAGGAATCCAATGGCGACACCGGCAACCAGGGCAAGAGTCGGCAACAACCAAACTAAGAGCGAGTGTTCCACGAGTCCTTCCTCTATAAACGGCTTTGCTTTACGTTAACGGCTCGGACCTGCGCTGTATACCGCGATTAAGCTCGCAATGATGCCATGCACAGACTTTTAGCTAGACGAGTCGACCCTTTGAGAGGTCACGGAGTTCCTTCCTTGCTGATGCGTGAAACCCCCGTTTTGATCGATGGTCCGGTAGGCCAATTGGAAGCCTTGTATCTGGATCACCCCGAGCCACGTGGCCTGGCGCTGATCTGCCACCCTAACCCGGTGCAGGGCGGCACCATGCTCAATAAAGTGGTTTCGACCCTGCAACGCACCGCCCGCGATGCCGGGTTGATCTCCTTGCGCTTCAATTACCGCGGTGTCGGCGCCAGCGCCGGGACTCACGACATGGCCACTGGTGAAGTGGACGATGCCGAAGCGGCCGCCGCCTGGCTGCGTGAAAAGCATCCCGACCTGCCCATCACCCTGCTGGGGTTTTCCTTTGGCGGATTTGTTGCAGCAAGTCTCGGTGGCCGCCTGGAAGCCAAGGGCGAAAAACTTGCGCACTTGTTCATGGTGGCGGCAGCGGTCATGCGCCTGCGCGATCAGGACGTGTTGCCACAGAACTGCCCATTGACCCTGATCCAGCCGGAAACCGACGAAGTGGTCGACCCACAGGCCGTCTACGACTGGTCAGCAGCCTTGAATCGCCCCCATGAGCTGCTGAAAGTGGCAGAATGCGGACACTTTTTTCATGGCAAGCTGACCGATCTCAAGGATCTGGTCCTGCCGCGCCTTTCGAATTGATAGCAGTCTGATAAGCGATTACCCATGACGACTCGTACCCGTATCCTCACCGGCATTACCACCACCGGCACGCCACACCTGGGCAACTACGCCGGCGCCATCCGCCCGGCGATCCTTGCCAGCCAGGACGCCAACGCCGACTCCTTCTACTTCCTGGCCGACTACCACGCCCTGATCAAATGCGATGACCCGCAGCGTATCCAACGCTCGCGTATGGAAATCGCCGCGACCTGGCTGGCGGGTGGCCTGGATGTAAATCGGGTGACTTTCTACCGTCAGTCCGACATCCCGGAAATTCCCGAGCTGACCTGGCTGCTGACCTGCGTCGCGGCCAAGGGCCTGCTCAACCGCGCCCACGCCTACAAGGCCTCAGTGGACAAGAACCTGGAAAACGGTGAAGACCCGGATGCGGGGATCACCATGGGTTTGTATAGCTACCCGGTGCTGATGGCTGCGGACATCCTGATGTTCAACGCCCACAAGGTGCCGGTGGGTCGTGACCAGATCCAGCACGTGGAAATGGCCCGTGATATTGGCCAGCGCTTCAACCACCTGTTTGGCAATGGCAAGGAGTTCTTCACCATGCCGGAGGCGCTGATCGAAGAAAGCGTCGCCACCTTACCGGGCCTGGATGGCCGAAAAATGTCGAAAAGCTACGACAACACCATCCCGTTGTTCACCAGCGCCAAGGACATGAAGGACGCCATCTCGCGGATTGTCACAGACTCCCGTGCTCCGGGCGAAGCCAAGGACCCGGACAATTCGCACCTGTTTACCTTGTATCAGGCGTTTGCCACCAAGGCCCAGGAAAGCGAGTTCCGTGACGAGTTGGTCAACGGCCTGGGCTGGGGCGAGGCGAAGAGCCGTCTGTTCCAGCTATTGGACGGCCAGTTGGGCGAAGCCCGTGAGCGCTACCACCTGTTGATGTCCCGCCCTGCTGACATGGAAGACCTGCTGCTGATCGGCGCCAAGAAAGCCCGCGCCGTGGCCGCGCCATTCCTCAGTGAGCTGCGTGAAGCTGTAGGCCTGCGTTCGTTTGTCGCCCAGACGGCGGTTGCCGCCACCACCAAGAAGAAAACCGTGAAAGCTGCACGCTTCGTCAGTTTTCGCGAAGACGGTAGCTTTCGCTTCCGTCTGCTGGCGGCCGATGGCGAGCAACTGTTGCTGTCGCGCAACTTTGCCGATGGCAAGGCTGCGGGTGCGGTGACCAAGCAACTGCAGTCGGGTGAGGCGTTGGACGTGCGCAGCGAAGCCACCAGCTTCAGCGTGTGGCTCGAAGATGCCTGCGTGGCTGACAGTCCGGCCTTCCCCGATACCGCGTCGCGGGATGCCGCCATCGAAGCCTTGCGCATCGCGTTGACCCCTATCGAGGATTGACCCGACCAAGGGTTGATTGCCATTCTCCGGGGCCGTCGTTACAGTGACGGCCCGTTTTTGTTGCCTTGCTAACGAATTATGACGCCTCTAGAACGATATCAAGCTGATCTGAAACGCCCCGAATTCTTCCATGATGCCTCCCAGGAAACGGCGGTGCGTCATTTGCAGCGCTTGTACGACGATCTGGTCCAGGCCTCGCAGAACAAGCCGGGGATGTTCAGCAAGCTGTTTGGCAAGAAAGACCACACGCCGGTCAAGGGCCTGTACTTCTGGGGCGGCGTAGGGCGTGGCAAGACCTACCTGGTGGATACTTTCTTCGAAGCGCTGCCCTTCAAGGAAAAGGTTCGGACTCACTTCCACCGCTTCATGAAGCGCGTGCACGAAGAGATGAGGACCCTGCCGGGCGAGAAAAACCCGCTGACTATCATCGCCAAACGCTTCTCCGACGAGGCGCGGGTGATCTGTTTTGATGAGTTTTTCGTTTCTGATATCACCGACGCCATGATCCTCGGCACGCTGATGGAAGAGCTGTTCAAGAACGGCGTGACCCTGGTTGCCACTTCGAACATCGTGCCTGACGGCCTGTACAAGGACGGTCTGCAGCGTGCGCGCTTCTTGCCGGCCATTGCGCTGATCAAGCAGAACACCGACATCGTCAACGTCGACAGTGGCGTTGACTATCGTTTGCGCCACCTCGAACAAGCGGAGTTGTTCCATTCTCCGCTTGACGATACCGCCCAGGAAAGCCTGCGCAAAAGCTTCCGTGCCCTGACGCCGGAATGCACCCTGGCGGTCGAGAACGACGTACTGATGATTGAAAATCGCGAAATTCGTGCCCTGCGCACATGCGAAGATGTGGCCTGGTTCGACTTCCGCGAACTGTGCGACGGCCCCCGTAGCCAAAACGACTACATCGAGTTGGGCAAGATCTTCCACGCCGTGATCTTGAGCGGCGTCGAGCAAATGAGCGTCACCACCGACGACATTGCCCGACGCTTTATCAACATGGTCGACGAATTCTACGACCGTAACGTCAAGCTGATCATCTCGGCCGAAGTCGAACTCAAGGACCTCTACACCGGTGGTCGCTTGAACTTCGAATTCCAGCGGACGTTGAGCCGCTTGCTGGAAATGCAATCCCACGAGTTCCTGTCGCGGGCGCATAAGCCTTAGGGCGTGTGAGCGAAACACCAAAAGGCCTGCAGCGATGCGGGCCTTTTTAATGCGCTCCAGAAAACATTGCTGAGCAATGTGAGAGCCGGGCTCGGGTTTAGTTATGCCGCCTGCTGAAACTGCTGCCGATACTGGTTCGGCGACAGCTCCGTGTGCTGCCTGAACAACCGTGCAAAGAAGCTCGCATCGTCATAACCCACCTCGTAGCTGATGGTCTTGATGCTTTTGCGGCTGCCCGAAAGCAAACCCTTGGCGGTTTCGATGCGCAGGCGTTGCAGGTAGTGCAGAGGCTTGTCGCCGGTGGCGGTCTGGAAGCGGCGCATGAAGTTGCGGATGCTCATGCCGTGTTCGCGGGAGACGTCTTCGAAGCGGAACTTGTCGCAGAAGTGTTCTTCGAGCCAGTGCTGGATCTGCAGGATGATCACGTCCTGGTGCAGTTTCTGGCCACCGAAGCCGATGCGCCCCGGTGCGTAGCTGCGTTGTACTTCGTAGAGAATATCGCGGGCCACGGCCTGGGAGATGTTGGCGCCGCAGAAGCGTTCGATCAGGTAGATGTAGAGATCGCATGCTGAGGTGGTGCCGCCGGCACAGTACAGGTTGTCGGCGTCGGTCAGGTGTTTGTCCTGATTGAGCTGGACCTTGGGAAAGCGTTCGCTGAAGGCGTTGAAAAAGCGCCAGTAGGTGGTCGCTTCCTTGCCGTCCAACAGCCCGGCTTCAGCGAGCCAGAACACCCCGGTGGCTTCGCCACAGAGCACGGCGCCGCGGGCGTGTTGTTCACGCAGCCATGGCAGCACTTGCGGGTAGCGCTTGCACAGCGAGTCAAAATCGTCCCAGAAGGCCGGGAGGACGATGATGTCAGCGTTTTCCAGGCCGCCGTCCACCGGCATAATTACATCGCTGAAGCTGCACACGGGCAGCCCGTCGGGGCTGACCAGGCGGGTTTCAAATGCCGGTGTAAGGCCCTGGCCCAGCTGTTTGCCGTAGCGCAGGCTGGCGAGGTGGAAGAAATCCTTGGCTTGCATGAGGGTTGAAGCGAATACCCGATCAATGGCCAAAATACTGACGCGCCGTAAGGGCGTGGAGATTTGGTTAGACATAATTTCATTTATTCTTATAGGGGAAAGTGGTCACCAGACGGCTGGATCGTCTTATTTTTTGTCGCATGTGTCCAGTGTCCTGTGACGTCCGCGCAGCTTAGGCTCTGTGATCTTGTTCTTGTCTGACAATCCACGCAGGTGACCCATGATCCCCAGAACCTTGTTCAGTTCGGAACACGAACTCTTTCGCCAGAGCGTGCGAACCTTCCTCGAAAAAGACGCTGCGCCTTTCCATGGGCAATGGGAAAAGCAGGGGCACATTGATCGCAGCCTGTGGAACAAGGCGGGGGAGGCGGGGATGCTCTGCTCGCATCTGCCGGAAGAGTACGGTGGGCTGGGGGCGGACTTTCTCTACAGCACGGTGGTGATCGAAGAGATCGGTCGCCTGGGGTTGACCGGGATTGGTTTCTCGCTGCATTCGGACATTGTCGCGCCGTATATCCTGCATTACGGCAGTGAGGCGCTGAAACACAAGTACCTGCCCAAGCTGATCTCTGGGGAGATGGTCACGGCCATCGCCATGACCGAGCCAGGTGCTGGGTCCGACCTGCAAGGGGTGAAGACCACGGCGATGCTGGATGGCGATGAGTACGTGATCAACGGCTCCAAGACCTTTATAACCAATGGTTTCCTGGCGGACCTGGTGATTGTCGTCGCCAAGACTGATCCCAAGGCCGGCGCCAAGGGCACCAGTCTGTTTCTGGTGGAGGCCAATACGCCGGGCTTCGACAAGGGCAAACGCCTGGAGAAGGTCGGTATGAAGGCCCAGGACACTAGCGAGCTGTTCTTTCAAGATGTGCGCGTGCCCAAGGAAAATCTACTGGGCCAGGCAGGGGCGGGCTTCGCTTACCTGATGCAGGAGTTGCCCCAGGAACGGTTGACGGTCGCCATTGGCGCCTTGTCATCGGCCGAAGCGGCATTGCAATGGACTCTGGAGTACACCCGCGAGCGCAAGGCGTTTGGCAAGGCAATTGCCGATTTCCAGAACACCCGCTTCAAGCTGGCAGAGATTGCCACTGAGGTGCAGATCGGCCGGGTGTTTGTCGACAAGTGCCTGGAACTGCACCTGCAAGGCAAGCTCGACGTGCCTACAGCGGCGATGGCCAAATACTGGACCACTGACCTGCAGTGCAAGGTGCTCGACGAGTGCGTGCAGCTCCACGGCGGCTACGGCTACATGTGGGAATACCCGATTGCCCGAGCCTGGGCAGATGCGCGGGTGCAGCGGATTTATGCGGGGACCAATGAAATCATGAAGGAGATTATTGCGCGGGCGCTTTGATCTTGCGGTGTCTCTGAGGGCCTCATCGCGGGCAAGCCCGGCTCCCACATCTGGAATGCATTTCAACTGTGGGCCTCGGGCCTGCTCGCGATGGCGATCTACCTATGTATCAAGGTGCAGGATTTGGATGATCCTTCTGAATCGCCTCGATCCCTGTCAGGACGTCATCCGACAGCTTCAGATCGAAGCTGGCAATGTTGCTGTCCAGTTGCTCCAGCGTCGTGGCGCCAATGATATTGCTGGTCACGAACGGTTGCTGTGTCACAAAGGCCAGCGCCATTTGCGCCGGGTCCAGGTCGTGTTCCCGGGCCAGTGCGACATAACGACTGCACGCCGCTTCCGACTGGGCATTGAAGTAGCGACTGAAGCGGCTGTACAGGCTCAGGCGACCGTTTGCCGGGCGCGCGCCACCTTCGTATTTGCCGCTGAGCATGCCGAATGCCAGGGGCGAGTAGGCCAGCAGGCCGCACTGTTCGCGGATGGCGATTTCCGCCATGCCCACTTCAAAGCTGCGGTTGAGCAGGTTGTAGGGGTTCTGGATTGACACGGCTCGGGTCCAGCCACGGGCCTCGGCCAGGGCCAGGAACTTCATGGTGCCCCACGGCGTTTCGTTGGACAGGCCGATGTGGCGGATCTTGCCGGCCTTGACCTGCTCGTCCAGGGCTTCGAGGGTTTCTTCCAGCGGCGTCAGGTCGTCTTCTTCCTTGTGCTTGTAGCTCAGTTGCCCGAAGAAGTTGGTGCTTCGCTCTGGCCAATGCAACTGATACAGGTCGATCCAGTCGGTCTGCAAGCGCTTGAGGCTGGCGTCCAGGGCATCGACGATGTGCTTGCGGTTATGCTTGAGCTTGCCGTCGCGGATGTAGTCGATAGTGTTGCCGGGGCCGGCGATCTTGCTGGCCAGGATCCAGTCGGCACGGTCGCCGCGGCTTTTGAAGTAATTACCGATATAGCGTTCGGTGCTGGCGTAGGTCTCAGCCTTGGGCGGTACCGGGTACATTTCCGCGGTATCGAGAAAATTTATCCCCGCGCTCTTGGCCCGTTCAATCTGTGCAAAGGCCTCTGCCTCGCTGTTTTGCTCGCCCCAGGTCATGGTCCCGAGGCAGATCGCGCTCACGTTCAGATCGGTTCGGCCCAGCTGTCGATAATCCATCGGGTGCTCCTTCGAGGAAAACAATCATAAAAGCAGGTTGAAATTTTTTTCGCAATCTGCATAATTGCCCACCTCTTTCTGCAGTGGAAGTGATGCGCCGCCTGCCGAAGAATCTTGCCGTTGAACGGACGCGCTGACCCGAGCCCCCGATAGCGTCTGTATCCGGCTGCCTTTGACTTGTCAAAGTACGCACTATTCAGTAAGATCCGCCGTCTAATTTACAGGGCGGCCCCTGAGGCTATTAAAGAATGACAACTTTTACTGCAAAACCGGAAACAGTTCAGCGCGACTGGTTTGTCGTCGACGCTGCTGGTCAGACCCTGGGTCGTCTGGCCACTGAAGTCGCCAGCCGTCTGCGTGGCAAGCACAAGCCTGAGTACACCCCTCACGTTGATACCGGTGACTACATTGTCATCATCAACGCTGAGCAGGTTCGTGTGACCGGCAAGAAAGCCCAAGACAAAATGTACTACCGTCACTCCGGTTTCCCGGGCGGTATCAAGTCTGCCAATTTCGAAGGCCTGATCGCTCGTAAGCCTGAAGCCCCGATTGAACTCGCGGTCAAAGGTATGCTGCCTAAGGGCCCACTGGGTCGCGACATGTATCGCAAGCTGAAAGTCTATGCGGGCGCTGCTCACCCTCATGCTGCTCAGCAGCCCCAAGAACTGAAGTTTTAACGGAATAGTTCATTATGTCGGCGACTCAAAATTACGGCACTGGCCGTCGCAAAACCGCAACCGCACGCGTTTTCCTGCGTCCGGGCACTGGTACCATCTCGATCAACAACCGCACTCTGGAAAATTTCTTCGGTCGCGAAACTGCCCGCATGGTAGTTCGTCAGCCGCTGGAATTGACCGAGACTGCTGAGAAGTTCGACATCTACGTCACTGTTATCGGTGGCGGTGTAAGTGGTCAAGCTGGCGCAATCCGCCACGGTATCACTCGCGCTCTGATGCAGTACGACGAAACCCTGCGTGGCGCTCTGCGCAAAGCTGGCTTCGTTACTCGCGATGCTCGTGAAGTTGAACGTAAGAAAGTCGGTCTGCGTAAAGCGCGTAAGCGTCCGCAGTACTCGAAGCGTTAATTCGCTTTACGTTCCAGAAAACGCCCAGCCTCCTCGCGGAGCTGGGCGTTTTTTATGGCTTGCGTTTTATGTGCGTTTTTTCACTGTGACAACTTGCCACATCCGTAGACGCCCTATACTACAAGGCTTGGAGTTTGGGTCTGGGGTAATTACCTTGTCAGGGGTGGGGCTTTTCATTACCATTCGGCAAAATTTTTATAAGTTCAGATTTAATACTTAGTAGACGCCTGATTTAACAGGCCAAAAAGCTGATGGGAGAGGACTGAATGAGCAATGACGGCGTGAATGCAGGCCGGCGTCGCTTCTTGGTAGCAGCCACGTCCGTGGTGGGTGCTGCAGGAGCGGTGGGGGCTGCGGTCCCGTTCGTGGGGTCATGGTTTCCCAGTGCCAAGGCGAAAGCCGCAGGTGCACCGGTGAAAGTGAATGTTGGCAAGATCGAGCCAGGCCAGCAGATGATTGCTGAGTGGCGCGGTCAGCCAGTATTCATCGTTCGTCGTACCGAGGAAATCCTGGGGAACCTGAAGAAGATCGAAGGCCAGTTGTCTGACCCCACATCCGAAAGTTCCGACCAACCCGCCTACGCCAAGAACGAAGCGCGCTCGATCAAGCCAGAGATTCTGCTGCTGGTCGGTCTGTGCACTCACCTGGGTTGCTCGCCTACCTTCCGCCCGGAAGTTGCGCCCGTGGATCTGGGCAAGGACTGGGTCGGGGGGTATTTTTGCCCGTGCCACGGCTCTCACTACGATTTGGCCGGTCGTGTCTACAAATCGCAACCTGCGCCATTGAACCTGCCGGTTCCACCGCATAACTACGAGTCTGACGACGTCATTGTCATTGGTATCGATAAGGAGAGCGCGTGATGAGCAAGTTAATGGATTGGGTTGATGCGCGCTTTCCCGCCACCAAAATGTGGGAAGACCATCTCAGCAAGTACTACGCCCCGAAGAACTTCAACTTCTTCTACTTCTTTGGCTCCCTGGCACTGCTGGTGCTGGTCAACCAGATCGTTACCGGTGTCTGGCTGACCATGAGCTACACCCCGTCGGCGGAAGAAGCCTTTGCTTCCGTTGAAGGTATTATGAGGGACGTCAACCACGGCTCCATCTTGCGCTTGCTTCACGCGGTCGGCGCTTCGATGTTCTTCATCGTGGTCTACCTGCACATGTTCCGTGGCCTGCTCTACGGCTCGTACCAGAAGCCTCGTGAGCTGGTGTGGGTGTTTGGCATGCTGATCTACCTGGCGCTGATGGCAGAGGCCTTCATGGGCTACCTGCTGCCGTGGGGCCAGATGTCCTACTGGGGCGCCCAGGTGATCATCTCGCTGTTCGGTGCGATCCCGGTCATCGGCAACGACCTGACCCAGTGGATTCGTGGTGACTACCTGATTTCCGGGATCACCCTGAACCGCTTCTTTGCCCTGCACGTGGTGGCCTTGCCGATTGTTATTCTCGGCCTGGTGGTGCTGCACATTCTGGCGCTGCACGAAGTCGGCTCCAACAACCCCGACGGCGTGGACATCAAGAAGCACAAGGACGAGAACGGCATCCCGCTGGATGGCATTCCTTTCCACCCGTACTACACCGTGAAAGATATCGTCGGCGTAGTCGTGTTCCTGTTCGTCTTCTGCTCGATCGTGTTCTTCTTCCCCGAGATGGGCGGCTACTTCCTTGAGAAGCCGAACTTCGAACAGGCGAACGCCTTCAAGACCCCGGAACACATTGCCCCGGTCTGGTACTTCACCCCGTTCTACGCGATTTTGCGGGCGATCCCCGACAAGCTCATGGGTGTTATCGCCATGGGTGCGGCCATTGCTGTGTTGTTCGTGCTGCCGTGGCTCGACCGTAGTCCGGTCAAGTCCATGCGCTACAAGGGCTGGCTGAGCAAAATCTGGCTGTGGGTGTTCTGCATTTCGTTCGTGATCCTGGGCGTGCTGGGTGTATTGGCACCGACTCCGGGCCGTACGTTGCTGTCGCAGATCTGCACCTTCCTGTATTTCGCCTACTTCATTCTGATGCCGTTCTACACCCGGCTAGAGAAGACCAAACCGGTTCCGGAAAGGGTGACTGGCTGATGAAAAAATTATTCGCTGCATTGATTCTTGCTGCCCTGCCGGTGCTGTCCTTCGCGGCTGGACTCGGCGCGGAACTGGAAAAAGTCGACATCGACGTCTCTGACAAGGCTGCAATGCAAGATGGCGCACGTACCTTCGCCAACTACTGCATGGGCTGTCACAGCGCCAAGTTCCAGCGTTACGAGCGCGTGGCCGACGACTTGGGTATCCCCCATGACCTGATGCTCAGCAACCTGGTGCTCACCGGCGCCAAGATCGGCGACCACATGAACATCGGCATGCAACCTGCCGACGCCAAGGCCTGGTTCGGTGCGGCACCGCCCGATTTGACCCTGGTGGCCCGTGTTCGTGGCACCGACTGGCTCTATGGCTACCTGAAATCCTTCTATGAAGACCCGACGCGTCCTTGGGGTGTGAATAACAAGGTGTTCCCGAATGTCGGTATGCCTAACGTTCTGGTCGGCCTGCAGGGTCGCCAAGTGGTAGGATGTAAGCAAGTTCAAATCGTCGAGAACGGCAAGAAGCAGTATGATCCGCTTACCGGTACGCCTTTGACTCATGAAGCGTGCGATCAGCTGACCATAGTGCCGAAGTCCGGTACGCTGAACGAAGAGCAGTTCGACGAGAAGGTCAAGAATCTGGTGACCTTCCTGGCCTACTCGGCCAACCCAGTGAAGCTGCAGCATCAGCGCATTGGTACCTATGTATTGCTGTACCTGGCCTTCTTCTTCGTATTCGCTTATCTACTTAAGCGCGAATACTGGAAGGATGTGCATTGATCAAACTGTAAGCAATTGCTGTTAATCGTGCGCGCCCAAGGGCGTCTCTGGTAGCGGGTCCGGGTTTCATCCGGACGTTACGTGAGACGCCCTTTGGGCGCGCTCGTTTTTGAGCTTCCGATAATTTCAACAAGCGAGGAGGACCGCCATGGGCGTGACCAATCGGTTGGCCTGTTACTCCGACCCCGCTGACCAATATTCCCACCGAGTACGCATCGTGCTCGCAGAGAAGGGTGTCAGCGCCGAGATCATTACTGTGGAGGCAGGTCGTCACCCGCCGAAACTGATCGAAGTGAACCCTTACGGCAGCTTGCCCACCCTGGTCGATCGTGACCTGGCGTTGTGGGAGTCAACCGTGGTGATGGAATATCTGGATGAGCGTTACCCCCATCCGCCGTTGCTGCCGGTATATCCGGTGGCGCGTGCCAACAGCCGCTTGCTGATCCATCGGATCCAGCGTGACTGGTGTGGTCTGGTGGACCTGATTCTGGATTCGCGCAGTAAAGAAGCCGCCCGTGTTCAGGCGCGCAAGGAATTGCGCGAGAGCCTGACCGGTGTTTCGCCGTTATTCGCGGACAAACCTTTTTTCCTCAGCGAGGAACAAAGTCTGGTGGATTGCTGCCTATTACCCATACTCTGGCGTTTGCCGATTCTGGGCATTGAGCTGCCGCGGCCTGCCAAGCCGCTGCTTGATTACATGGAGCGCCAGTTTGCGCGTGAGGCTTTCCAGGCGAGTCTGTCTGGTGTCGAACGCGATATGCGCTAAGGCTTAAGGAGCCGCTGATGAACTCCAGTCGACCGTACCTGGTCCGCGCGCTCTACGAGTGGATAGTGGACAACGATTGCACCCCGCACATGCTGGTTAATTCCGAGTTTCCTGCGGTTCAGGTACCGCAAGGTTTTGCCAGTGACGGACAGATCGTCCTGAACGTTTCACCCAGTGCCGTGCGACAGCTGCACATGGACAATGAAGCGGTCAGCTTCGAAGGGCGTTTCGGCGGTGTGCCGCATACGCTGTACGTGCCCATCGGCGCGATCCTGGGGATTTATGCCCGGGAGAATGGCCAGGGCATGGTGTTTGATCTGGAGTCGTCTCTTGACGATGACGAAGCGATCGAACTTGATGGCGATGATAATCTGCCGCCGCCGGATTCCGAGCCGCCACGCCCTACTGGCCGGCCGAGTCTGAAAGTGGTGAAGTAACAGAGCGCGAGCCTTCGGGCGAGTGTTTAAAAATGCCTCGGCTTTGCCGGGGCATTTTTTTGTCCGACACAACAGGCCGTGGGATGCGCATGAAAGTCGTGGCTGGGCGGTGATCGTACAACTGGCATGGGCTATGATGCCCCTTTAGTTCGTCGAGATAGATGATTGATCATGGAAAACTCCAACACCGCCCCTCGTCTTCCCCGCAAGCGCCGCAGCCTTGCCCAGGAATTGGTCACGGTGCTGTCCGAGCAAATCCGTGACGGTCAGCTCAAGCGTGGCGACAAGTTGCCCACCGAGTCGGCAATCATGAATGCCCATGGCGTCAGCCGTACCGTGGTGCGCGAAGCTATCTCCCGGTTGCAGGCTGCAGGGCAGGTGGAAACCCGCCACGGTATCGGCACCTTCGTGTTGGATACGCCAAGCCCCAGCGGTTTTCGTATCGACCCGGCCACTGTGGTGACCTTGCGCGATGTGCTGGCTATTCTGGAACTGCGTATTAGCCTGGAAGTGGAATCTGCCGGCCTCGCCGCCCAGCGTCGTAACGACGAGCAACTGGCAGGCATGCGCGCGGCCCTCGACGCCCTGAATGAAAGCGCGGCCCACGCGGGTGATGCGGTGGCGTCGGACTTCCAGTTTCACCTGCAGATTGCCCTGTCTACTGGCAACCGCTACTTCACCGATATCATGACCCACCTGGGTACCAGCATTATCCCGCGTACTCGTTTGAATTCGGCGCGCCTGGCCCATGATGACCAGCAGCACTATATGAGTCGCCTGAGTCGCGAACACGAAGAGATTTATGAGGCGATCGCTCGCCAGGATTCGGACGCGGCGCGGGCGGCGATGCGCCTGCACTTGACCAATAGCCGTGAGCGGCTGCGCCATGCCCATGAAGAGGCAGAGGCGCAGCGCGGTTAAAAGTATCAATGTGGAGCTGTCGAGCTTTAGCGAGGCTACGAATGCATCGCAGCCTCGCTGGGGCTCGACAGCTCCTACGGGTTTACCTTTGCGGCGGCGCGCTTAACTGGCAGGCTGATTCGGCTTGTAGTCCTTGAGCAACAGATACGTACTCCAGCCCCACCAATCATTGGTCCACTGCTTGTCGTTCAGGTTGTTGACGTCCTTGCGTCGCAGCACCTGGTCGCCTTCAGCCTTGAACAGCGCAGAGAAGTTATTGGCCGGGTTTTGCGCGGCATTCAGGTCCGGCACATAAAGCAGCGCCTTGAAGTTGGCCGGGGAGGGTGCGATGCCGCTGATAAACGTTTCGAATACTTCGTCCGCCGAGGCCTGTACGGCGCGTTTGACCTGCGCACGGTTGGCCGCGTCGTTTGCATCGAAATAGCGTTTGTCACCGTAGGCGTGCCATTGATCGCCCAAGGCATTACGCACATTGAGCCCGAACTTGCTGTCCTCGTCGTGCATGAATCGGCTGATCAATGAGCCCAGTTCACCCGGCGTAACCACTGCTGCCAGTTGCTTGCGTGGTACCCGCAGGTGGCCGGCTGAAAACAGATCGGTCAAAAAGTGATCAGCAAAGCTGTTCATGGCGTAAGCCAGTTCCAGTGCCTGGTCGGTGCCACTTTGATGCGCCACGACGGCTTGTTGCAGCGCCGCCGTATGGCCCGCCTGATAGGCCGACAATGCCCACTCGCCGAAGTGATCGGCATTGTCCGCAGCCAGTAGCAAATAGCGCCCTAGCGGAATCAGCGCCGACACGGCACTGCCGCCGCCGGTGATGCGGTTCCACTCCTCGGACAACGTATCACCCAGGGCATCGTAGGCTTCATGGGGTTGCTTGCCATCCCTGATCGCCTGGTTGACCGCGTTGATCTCCTTTTGCATCACCGCGAGGATCTTGCCCGCCTCATCTCGTGACGCCGGCAATACCGCCAGCGAGTTGAAGGCAGCAGTAAAGCGTCGCACCCGATCACCGGGCGACGCGCCATCGTTGATGGGCTGACCGGGGATGCCATAGAAGTCACCGCCCAAGGAAATGATCTGGCCGTAGGTCAGTGCCAGGCCGTTGGGCAGGTGCAACTCGACCTGTCGGGCAGGAATCGCCGGGGCATCCTTGACGAAACGCAACAGTGTGTCATCGCCGATGGCCGTGTGTTCACCCCCTTCGAAACGCAGGGTTGGCGGTTTTTTTTCAGTAGTAGCGAGTTCAAGATCTGACATGTTAGCTCCTTGCTATGTCGTGGGAATCTTCCTTTTGGCTGTATGTATATACAGCTATTTCGATAATAGCGGAATAATTGCCTACGTCAAGAAGAGAGTTCTCAAACCTCAACCCTTTCACAGGGCTGATGAATTGCAGTTGACGGATCTTTTTATAGTTGTACGATGACGTACGACATCAAGATGATTTTCAACAACCTCTCAACAGAAAGTCTTTACCCAGGGTGTTCGAATAATGAATCCACAAGAACTGAAGTCCATCCTTTCATCCGGTCTGCTGTCTTTTCCCGTGACCGACTTCAACGCCCAAGGTGATTTCCACCAGGCCGGCTACATCAAACGCCTGGAATGGCTGGCCCCTTATGGCGCCACTGCCTTGTTCGCCGCTGGTGGCACTGGTGAGTTTTTCTCCCTGGCGGCCAGCGAATATTCACAAGTAGTAAAAACCGCCGTCGATACCTGCGTTAACAGCGTGCCGATCCTTGCTGGTGTCGGCGGTTCGACCCGCCAGGCCATCGAATATGCCCAGGAAGCCGAGCGTCTTGGTGCAAAAGGTCTGTTGCTGCTGCCGCACTACCTGACCGAAGCCAGCCAGGACGGCGTCGCCGCCCACGTTGAAGCCGTGTGCAAGTCGGTAAAAATCGGCGTGGTGGTTTACAACCGCAACGTCTGCCGCCTGACCGCGCCGCTGCTGGAACGCTTGGCCGAACGCTGCCCGAACCTGATCGGCTACAAGGACGGCCTGGGTGACATTGAACTGATGGTGTCGATCCGACGTCGCCTCGGTGATCGTTTCAGCTACCTCGGCGGCCTGCCGACTGCAGAAGTCTACGCAGCGGCCTACAAGGCCCTGGGTGTGCCGGTGTATTCCTCGGCGGTGTTCAACTTCATTCCGAAAACCGCGATGGATTTTTATCACGCCGTTGCGCGCGAAGATCACGCCACCGTCGACAAAATCATCGACGACTTCTTCCTGCCGTATCTGGATATCCGTAACCGCAAGGCCGGTTACGCCGTGAGCATCGTCAAGGCAGGGGCAAAAATTGTCGGTTTCGACGCAGGTCCTGTGCGTACGCCGCTGATCGATCTGCTGCCGGAAGAATACGAAGCCCTGGCCGCGCTGATCGACAAGCAAGGCGCGCAATAACCCATCACCAAGGCCGCTGAGTAATCAGCGGCCTTTTGCGTCAGGAGAAGATTTGTGTCCCAAGCCAAGCGTTTTGAAAATTACATCGACGGCCAATGGGTGGCCGGCGCCGACTACTCGGCCAATATCAATCCGTCAGAGTTATCTGATGTCATTGGTGAGTTTGCCAAGGCCGACCTGGCTCAGGTCAATGCCGCCATCGACGCCGCCCGAACTGCTTTCCCGGCCTGGTCGACCTCCGGCATCCAGGCTCGTCATGACTCCCTGGATAAAGTCGGCAGCGAAATCCTCGCCCGTCGTGAAGAACTCGGCACATTGTTGGCCCGGGAAGAGGGCAAGACCTTGCCCGAAGCCATCGGTGAAGTGACCCGCGCCGGTAACATCTTCAAGTTCTTCGCCGGCGAATGCCTGCGCCTGTCCGGCGATTACCTGCCGTCGGTGCGCCCGGGTGTCAACGTTGAAGTGACCCGCGAAGCCTTGGGTGTGGTCGGCTTGATCACCCCGTGGAACTTCCCGATTGCCATCCCTGCCTGGAAAATCGCTCCGGCCCTGGCCTACGGCAACTGCGTCGTGCTCAAACCGGCCGAACTGGTGCCGGGTTGTGCCTGGGCCCTGGCAGAAATCATCTCCCGCGCCGGTTTCCCTGCTGGCGTGTTCAACCTGGTGATGGGCAGCGGCCGTGTTGTAGGCGATGTATTGGTCAACAGCCCGAAAGTCGATGGCATCAGCTTTACCGGTTCCGTGGGTGTCGGTCGGCAGATCGCTGTCAGTTGTGTGTCGCGCCAGGCCAAAGTACAGCTAGAGATGGGCGGCAAGAACCCGCAGATCATCCTCGACGATGCTGATCTCAAGCAGGCCGTCGAGCTGTCGGTGCAGAGCGCGTTCTACTCCACTGGCCAGCGTTGCACCGCGTCCAGCCGCTTTATTGTTACCGCCGGGATCCACGACCAGTTTGTCGTGGCCATGGCTGAGCGCATGAAGTCGATCAAGGTCGGCCATGCCCTGAAAAGCGGTACCGATATCGGCCCTGTGGTTTCCCAGGCCCAGTTGGACCAAGACTTGAAATACATCGACATCGGCCAAAGGGAAGGCGCGCGACTGGTGAGCGGTGGCGGCCTGGTGACCTGTGACACCGAAGGCTACTACCTGGCGCCGACACTGTTTGCCGACAGCGAAGCTGCCATGCGCATCAGTCGTGAAGAGATTTTTGGTCCGGTGGCCAACGTGGTTCGTGTCGCGGATTACGAAGCAGCGCTGGCCATGGCCAACGACACCGAGTTTGGCCTGTCGGCAGGTATCGCCACCACGTCGCTGAAGTACGCCAACCACTTCAAGCGCCACTCCCAGTCCGGGATGGTAATGGTCAATCTGCCGACCGCTGGTGTGGATTATCACGTTCCTTTCGGTGGCCGTAAGGGCTCATCCTACGGTTCGCGTGAGCAGGGTCGCTATGCGCAAGAGTTCTACACCGTGGTGAAAACCAGCTACATCGGGTCGTAAACGCAATACCTCTGTAGGAGCGAGCGAGTTCGCTCCTACAGAAAGCAAAGCCAAGACAATCACCCGCAAAAAAAATAATTAGTGGGAGTACTTCTACATGCAAGCGACCAAGCCGACCCATGTCCGCTATTTGATCCTGCTCATGCTGTTTCTGGTGACCACGATCAACTACGCCGACCGCGCCACTATCGCCATCGCGGGCTCCAGCCTGCAAAAAGACCTCGGCATCGACGCGGTCACCCTCGGTTATATCTTCTCCGCATTCGGTTGGGCCTACGTGGCTGGGCAAATTCCCGGCGGCTGGCTGCTGGACCGTTTTGGCTCGAAAAAAGTTTACGCCTTGAGTATCTTCACCTGGTCGCTGTTCACCGTGCTGCAAGGCTATGTCGGTGAATTCGGGATCTCGACTGCCGTGGTTGCGCTGTTCATGCTGCGCTTTCTGGTGGGCCTGGCTGAAGCGCCATCCTTTCCCGGTAACGCGCGCATTGTCGCCGCCTGGTTTCCCACCGCCGAGCGCGGTACGGCCTCGGCGATCTTCAATTCGGCGCAATACTTCGCCACCGTATTGTTTGCACCGCTGATGGGCTGGATCGTCTACAGCTTCGGCTGGCAGCACGTGTTTATCGTGATGGGCGTGATCGGCATCGTGTTCTCGCTGATCTGGCTGAAAGTTATCCACAGCCCGCGCCAGCACCCGCTGATCAACGAGGCTGAGCTCAAGTACATCGCTGAAAACGGTGCCATGGTCGACATGGACCAGGACAAGGGCAAAGACAAGAAAACCGACGGTCCGAAGTGGGATTACATCCGCCAACTGCTGACCAACCGCATGATGGTCGGCGTGTACCTGGGCCAATACTGCATCAACGGCATCACTTACTTCTTCCTCACCTGGTTCCCCGTGTACCTGGTCCAGGACCGTGGCATGACCATCCTCAAGGCCGGCTTCATCGCCTCGCTGCCGGCGATCTGCGGTTTTATCGGTGGCGTGTTGGGCGGGGTGATTTCCGATTACCTGCTGCGCAAGGGCCATTCGCTGACCTTCGCCCGCAAGGCGCCGATCATCGCTGGCCTGCTGATCTCCAGCAGCATCATTGCTTGTAACTACGTGGACGTTGAATGGATGGTGGTGGGCTTCATGGCCCTGGCCTTCTTCGGTAAAGGCGTTGGCGCACTGGGTTGGGCGGTGGTGTCTGACACCTCGCCGAAACAGATCGCGGGCTTGAGCGGTGGGTTGTTCAATACCTTCGGCAACCTGGCTTCGATCACCACGCCGATTGTGATTGGCTACATCATCAGCACCACTGGCTCGTTCAAATGGGCTCTGGTGTTTGTTGGCGCCAATGCGCTGGTGGCGGTGTTCAGCTACCTGGTAATCGTCGGCCCGATCAAGCGTGTGGTGCTTAAAGAGCCGCCGAGCAAAGGCCCTGAGCTGACTAAACTTTCCCAAGCGCATTCCTGAAGGGGCCCGCGTCATGCAGTTGATTGAACATGCCCACTCGCCGCGCTCCATTCGTTTGCACGAGCGCGATAACGTGGCGATTGTGGTCAACGACCAGGGCGTGCCGGCCGGGACTGAGTTCCCGGACGGCCTGGTGACCATCGATTTCATCCCCCAAAGCCACAAGGTGACCCTGGAAGACATCCCCGTGGGCGGTCAGATCATTCGCTACGGCCAGACCATCGGTTACGCCTTGCAGCCGATTCCACGGGGCAGTTGGGTCCAGGAAGATCAGTTGCGCATGCCGACGGCACCGCCCCTGGACAGCTTGCCGCTGTCCACCGAAGTGCCTGAAGCCCAGGCGCCGCTGGAAGGTTTTAGCTTCGAGGGCTATCGCAACGCCGATGGTACTGTCGGCACGCGCAATATCCTTGGTATCACCACCACGGTGCAGTGTGTGACGGGCGTGCTGGACCATGCGGTCAAGCGTATCAAGGACGAGTTGCTGCCCAAGTACCCGAATGTCGATGATGTAGTGGCGCTGACCCACAGCTACGGCTGTGGCGTGGCAATCACCGCGACGGATGCTTACATCCCGATCCGCACCGTGCGCAATCTGGCGCGCAACCCGAACCTGGGGGGCGAAGCCCTGGTCATCAGCCTGGGCTGCGAGAAACTACAGGCCGGGCAGGTGATGCACGACAACGACAGCTCGGTCGACCTCAGTGAGCCATGGTTGTACCGGCTGCAGGATTCCAGCCACGGCTTTACCGAGATGATCGAACAGATCATGCAACTGGCCGAAACCCGCTTGAAGAAGCTCGACCTGCGCCGCCGGGAAACCGTACCGGCGTCGGAGTTGATCCTCGGCATGCAGTGCGGCGGCAGCGATGCGTTTTCCGGTATCACCGCCAACCCGGCCTTGGGCTACGCCTCGGACCTGCTGTTGCGGGCGGGGGCGACGGTGATGTTTTCCGAAGTCACCGAAGTGCGCGATGCCATCTACTTGTTGACCTCCCGCGCCGAAAGCCAGGACGTGGCCCTGGAGTTGGTGCGGGAAATGGACTGGTACGACCGTTATCTGGCCAAAGGCGAGGCCGACCGCAGTGCCAACACCACGCCGGGCAACAAGAAGGGCGGGTTGTCGAATATTGTCGAGAAGTCTTTGGGCTCCATCGTCAAGTCCGGCAGCAGCGCCATCAACGGCGTGCTCGGCCCGGGGGAGCGCTTCAAGCGCCGCGGGCTGATCTTTTGCGCGACACCGGCCAGTGACTTTGTCTGTGGCACCTTGCAACTGGCGGCGGGGATGAACCTGCATGTGTTTACTACCGGTCGCGGTACTCCCTATGGGCTGGCGATGGCGCCGGTGGTGAAGGTTTCGACCCGTACCGAACTGGCTCAGCGCTGGCCGGACTTGATCGATATCGATGCGGGGCGGATTGCTACAGGTCGCGCGACGATTGAGGAATTGGGTTGGGAGTTGTTCCACTTCTATCTGGACGTGGCCAGCGGCAAGAAGCAGACCTGGGCCGAGCGGCACAAGCTGCATAACGACATTACCTTGTTCAATCCAGCGCCTATTACCTGACGATTGTTCCCACGCAGGGCGTGGGAACATCAGGGTGAAAGTGGCTTATCATTAGCCACCTCCTGACGCTCGCTTAAGGTTCTCCCCGGCATGCTGGCTATCTTCTTCGCAACCCTCGCCATCACCGCGCCGGTGTTTGCCATGCTGTTCCTCGGTGTGCTGCTCAAACGCATTAACTGGATCAACGACAATTTTATCCACACGGCCTCGTCCCTGGTGTTCAACGTCACCATGCCTGCTTTGCTGTTCCTCGGTATTCTCCATGCCGACCTGCACTCGGCGCTTAAACCTGGATTGTTGATTTACTTCGCCATCTCCACCGTGTTGAGTTTTGCCTTGGCCTGGGGCTGGGCGATCTTTCGTTGCCCACGGGAAGACCGTGGCATTTATGCCCAGGGCGCGTTTCGTGGCAACAACGGAGTCATTGGCCTGGCACTGGCAGCCAGCATGTACGGTGACTACGGGATTTCCCTCGGGGCGATCCTCGCGGCACTGGTGATCCTGTTCTACAACACCTTGTCCACCATCGTCCTGGCGGTCTACAGCCCGGTGATCAAATCCGACCCGTGGAGTATCTGCAAGAGCGTGGTGGCCAATCCCTTGATCATCAGCGTGATCGTCGCGGCACCCTTTGCCTATTTCCAGATTGGCTTGCCCGGCTGGCTGGAAACCTCTGGGCAATACCTGGCAGACATGACCTTGCCTCTGGCATTGATCTGCATCGGCGGTACCTTGTCGTTGGCGGCTCTGCGCAAAAGCGGTGACATGGCGTTGAGCGCCAGCCTGCTGAAGATGATCGTCCTGCCAGTGCTGGCAACCCTCGGTGCCTGGCTGTGCGGGTTCCGTGGGCCGGAGTTGGGGATTCTGTTCCTGTACTTCGGTGCCCCGACGGCGGCAGCCAGCTTTGTCATGGCCCGCGCGGCGCAGGGCAATCATGAACTGGCAGCGGCGATTATTGTGATCACCACCTTGATGGCGGCGGTGACCACCAATATCGGAATCTTCGTGTTGCAGGCGGGTGGCTGGGTGTAAGAGCGAGCTTGCGCGCCCCTACACTGGATTTTGCTGGTAACTATCGATCACTTCCTGCGCCGCCCGAAACGCATCAATCGCCGCCGGTACGCCGGCATACACCGCGCAATGCAGCAGCGCCTCGCGAATCTCTTCTACCGTGCAGCCATTGTTCAGCGCGCCACGTACGTGGCCTTTGAGTTCTTGCGGGCACTTGAGGGCAGTCAGGGCGGCGAGGGTGATCAGGCTGCGGGTTTTCAGCGGCAAGCCTTCGCGATTCCAGACGCTGCCCCAGGCGTGTTCGTTGACGAAGTCCTGCAGCGGCTGAGTGAAATCGGTGGCATTGCCCAGGGCGCGGTCGACGAAGGCATCGCCCATCACCTGACGGCGCATTTCCACGCCTGGTTTTTTTTGATCGGTCATTACGATTCCCTCTTGTGTTGGCGGCGCCAGGCTCGCAGCGAGGTGAAAAACACAAAGGCCACCAGCGCCGGCAGGACGTAATACAGCATCAGTTGTTCCAGCTTATTGGCCAGGGGCATGCCGGTAGTGAACGACACCATATGCAGCCCATACGCCAGGTACAGCGCGAGTAGCAGCAAACCTTCGGCCCGGGTGATCCGGTAGCCGGAATAGAATACTGGAAGGCACAATACGACGACGCCGAGCATCACTGGCAGGTCGAAGTCCAGGGCATTGGGTGAGACCGATAGGGCAGAGGGCGCGACGAGGGCGGTAAAGCCCAGCACGCCCAGCAGGTTGAACAGGTTGCTGCCGATCACGTTGCCCACCGCAATTTCACGTTCACCGCGCAGGGCGGCAATCAGTGAAGTTGCCAGGCAGGGCAGCGAGGTACTGACGCCGACGATGGTCAGGCCGATGACCCGCTCGGACAGGCCAAGATCGCTGGCCACGTCTACTGCCGCGCCCAGCAGAAGGTGTCCGGCGAACACCAGCAACACGAGCCCGCCGATCATCCACAGCAAGCTGCTCAGCCACGGTGCCTGTACCACCGTGTCGCGGGTGCGAGGGCGGCGTGAATGGCGGGTCTGGTACAGCAACAGGCCAAGGTAGGCCACCAGCGCCGTCAGCAGCATCAGGCCATCAACAGGTGTCAGCTCTTTATTGGCGGCGAGAACGAACACCAGCAGTCCGGCAAAGATCATCACCGGGATGTCCAGGCGCACCAGTTGCCGGGACACACGTAGGGGAATGATCAGCGCCGAGAGGCCGAGGGTGACGAGGATATTGAAGATGCTGCTGCCGATTACACTGCCCACGGCGATGTCGGTGTTGCCAGCCAGGGTGGCCTGCAGGCTGACGGCCATTTGCGGTGCGCTGCTGCCGAAAGCGACGATGCTCAAGCCGATGATCAGCGGTCGTACCTTGAGGCCGGCGGCCAGCCGCACGGAGGTGCGCACCAGGACTTCGGCGCCGGCAATCAGCAGCACCAGGCCGCTGATGAGTTCGATCACGCTCAAGGACGAGAGGGCGGTTAATCCGAAAATGGTCAGGGCTCCCTCGGTCAGTCGCTCAGGGCTTGCACGCGAACACGCGCGGTCCCGCTGCGCAGCATACCCAACTGCTCGGCGGCTTTGCGTGAAAGATCAATCAGGCGGCCACGGGTGTGTGGGCCACGGTCGTTGATGCGGACCACGACGCTTTTATCGTTACTGAGGTTGGTGACCTGCACCCGCGTGCCAAAGGGCAGGCGAGGATGGGCAGCAGTCAGGGCATTCTGGTTGAAGGGTTCACCGCTGGCGGTGCGTTTGCCGTGGTGTTTGGCGCCGTAATAGGAGGCGGTGCCGGTTTCGTCGTAGCCGTTGGGGTCGATGAGGCCGCTGGCGCAACCGGTGAGCAGAGAGAACAGGGCCCAGAGGCCGAGTAGACGCTTCATTCAAGATGTTCCCGAAATTAATGTGGGAACCGACTTGTGTGGGAGCTGGCTTGCCTGCGATAGCATCACCTCAGGGTCTTTGACAGACCGAGGCGTTTGCATCGCGGGCAAGCCAGCTCCCACACAAGCCGGTTCCTACAGAGAGGCCGCCGCTATCAGCCTTCGAGTTTGCTTTTCAGCAGTTCGTTGACCTGTTGCGGGTTGGCCTTGCCTTTGGAGGCTTTCATCGCCTGGCCGACAAAGAAGCCGAACATCTTGCCGCGCTTGGCTTCATCCGCCGCACGGTATTGTTCGACCTGTTCGGCGTTGGCTGCCAGCATCTCGTCGAGCACCGCCGAGATCGCGCCGCTGTCAGTCACTTGCTTGAGGCCGCGCTTATCGATGATCTCGTCAGCGCTGCCTTCGCCTGCGGCCATGGCTTCAAACACGGTCTTGGCGATTTTGCCGGAGATGGTGTTGTCCTTTATTCGCAGCAACATGCCGCCCAGTTGCTCGGCTGAGACTGGAGCTTCGTCGATTTCCAGGCCCTGTTTGTTCAACAGGCTGCCCAGTTCAACCATCACCCAGTTAGCCGCCAGCTTGGCGTCGCTGGCGATGCTTACCACTTTCTCGAAGTAGTTCGCTTGCTCGCGGCTTGAAGCCAGCACGCTGGCGTCGTAGACCGACAGGCCGAACTGTTCCTGGAAGCGCTCGCGTTTTTGCGGTGGCAATTCCGGCAGGGTCGCGCGGATATCCGTGAGGAATGAATCCTCGATGATCACCGGCAACAGGTCCGGATCGGGGAAGTAACGGTAGTCGTTGGCTTCCTCCTTGCTGCGCATGGAGCGGGTTTCGTCTTTGTTCGGGTCGTACAGGCGGGTCTGCTGGATCACCTTGCCGCCGTCTTCGATCAGCTCGATCTGACGACGTACTTCGGTGTTGATCGCCTTCTCGATGAAACGGAACGAGTTGACGTTCTTGATCTCGCAGCGGGTGCCGTACTCGGCCTGACCTTTTGGACGGATCGACACGTTGCAGTCACAACGCAACGAGCCTTCGGCCATGTTGCCGTCGCAGATGCCCAGGTAGCGCACCAGTGCGTGGACCGCCTTGACGTATGCCACGGCTTCCTTGGCGCTGCGCATGTCCGGCTCGGAGACGATTTCCAGCAGTGGCGTGCCAGCACGGTTCAGGTCGATGCCGGTAGCGCCATTGAACTCTTCATGCAGGCTTTTGCCGGCATCTTCTTCCAGGTGCGCGCGCGTGATGCCGACGCGTTTGACTGTGCCGTCTTCCATCGGGATGTCCAGGTGGCCCTTGCCGACAATCGGCAATTCCATCTGGCTGATCTGGTAGCCCTTGGGCAGGTCCGGGTAGAAGTAGTTCTTGCGGGCGAATACGTTGTGCTGACCGATCTCGGCATCAATTGCCAGGCCGAACATCACCGCCATGCGCACCGCTTCCTGGTTCAGCACCGGCAACACGCCGGGCATGCCCAGGTCTACAAGGCTGGCCTGGGTGTTCGGCTCGGAGCCGAACGTGGTGGCGCTGCCGGAGAAAATCTTTGATTGGGTGGCGAGCTGGGTATGAATCTCCAGCCCGATCACGACTTCCCATTGCATAGTGTTCTCCTCAGAAGCCGGTAGGGGTGCGAGTGTGCCAGTCAGTGTTCAACTGGTACTGGTGCGCCACATTGAGCAGGCGGCCTTCCTGGAAATACGGGGCGAGCAATTGCACGCCGACCGGCAGACCGTCGACGAAACCTGCTGGCATGGACAAGCCCGGCAGACCCGCGAGGTTGGCAGTGATGGTGTAGAAGTCTTCCAGATACGCGGCAATTGGGTCGTCGTTCTTGGCGCCGATCTTCCAGGCCGGGTTGGGCGTGGTTGGGCCGAGAATCACATCGACTTCTTCAAACGCAGCCATGAAGTCGTTCTTGACCAGGCGGCGGATTTTTTGCGCCTTGAGGTAGTACGCGTCGTAGTAGCCGGCTGACAGAGCGTAGGCGCCGACCATGATCCGGCGCTGTACTTCGGCGCCGAAACCTTCGCCACGGGAGCGCTTATAAAGGTCGGTGAGATCTTTCGGGTCTTCGCAGCGATAACCGAAGCGCACGCCGTCGAACCGCGACAGGTTGGAGGAAGCTTCTGCCGGGGCAATCACGTAATAAGCAGGAATCGCATGCTGGTTGTTAGGCAGGCTGATTTCCTTGATCACTGCGCCGAGCTTTTCCAGCTCCTTGACGCTGTTGTGCACCAGTTCAGCGATGCGCGGGTCGAGGCCGGCGCTGAAATACTCTTTCGGCACGCCAATGCGCAGGCCTTTGATCGAGGTATTGAGGCTGGCACTGTAGTCCGGCACCGGTTCATCGATGCTGGTGGAGTCCTGCGCATCGAAGCCTGCCATGCCTTGTAACAATATTGCGCAGTCTTCGGCAGTGCGCGCCAAAGGACCGCCCTGATCGAGACTGGAGGCGTAGGCAATCATGCCCCAGCGGGAAACACGACCGTAGGTCGGTTTCAGTCCGGTGAGGTTGGTGAACGCTGCCGGCTGGCGGATCGACCCGCCGGTGTCGGTGGCCGTGGCGGCAGGTATCAGACGAGCGGCAACTGCGGCAGCCGAACCACCGGACGAACCACCGGGCACGTGTTCCAGGTTCCACGGGTTTTTCACCGCGCCGTAGTAGCTCGACTCGTTGGCCGAACCCATGGCGAATTCGTCCATGTTGGTCTTGCCCAGGGTCACAGCCCCGGCAGCGGCCAGCTTGGCGACCACGGTGGCGTCGTAGGGCGCCTTGAAGTTGTCGAGCATCTTGGAGCCGCAGCTGGTGCGAATACCTAGGGTGCAGAACAAGTCCTTGTGTGCAATCGGTGCGCCCAGCAGGGCGCCATTTTCACCGTTGGCGCGACGGGCGTCGGCGGCCTTGGCCTGGCTCAGGGCCAGTTCTTCGGTGAGACTGATGAAGCTGTTGACCTTTGGATCGAGCTCGGCGATACGCGCCAGTAGGGTCTTGGTCAGCTCTTCGGATGAAAACTTTTTATCGGCGAGACCGCGGGCGATCTCGGCCAGAGTCAATTGATGCATTGCAGGCTCTTTCCCTTTAGTCGATGACTTTCGGAACCAGGTACAGGCCGTTTTCGACCGCTGGTGCGATGGACTGGTAGGCCTCGCGATGATTGCATTCGGTCACGACGTCAGCGCGCAGGCGCTGGCTGGCTTCCAGCGGGTGAGCCAGGGGCTCGATGCCGTCGGTATTGACGGCCTGCATTTGGTCAACCAGCCCGAGAATGCTGTTCAGGGCTGCGGTGGTCTGTGGAAGATCGGCTTCATTAAGGCCCAAGCAGGCCAAATGAGCGATTTTTTCCACGTCGGAGCGTTCAAGCGCCATGGGATTCTCCAGTGGAAAACAGAACGGAAGCTATCCGTGTGTTAGATTGTCGGAACACTACCGCATTTCTACGGTCATATGGCCGCGATTGTGGGGGTTGGTGCACAGAAAGTCGGCTAATTTAACATATTGGCGCCTTGCCCAAAATCCCTGTCGTTGTTAGAGTTTGCCGCACTTTTTTACCCACGCGTTGCCTAGGGTCCCTTTCCCATGTTCAAGAAACTGCGTGGCATGTTTTCCAGCGATCTTTCCATCGACCTGGGCACTGCCAACACCCTTATTTACGTGCGCGAGCGCGGTATCGTCCTGAATGAGCCATCGGTTGTGGCCATTCGGACCCATGGTAATCAGAAAAGTGTCGTTGCCGTCGGCACCGAGGCCAAGCGCATGCTCGGCCGTACACCAGGCAATATTGCTGCCATTCGTCCTATGAAGGATGGTGTGATTGCCGACTTCAGCGTCTGCGAGAAGATGCTGCAGTACTTCATTAACAAGGTTCACGAAAACAGCTTTCTGCAGCCCAGCCCTCGTGTGCTGATCTGCGTTCCGTGCAAATCTACCCAGGTGGAGCGTCGTGCCATCCGTGAATCGGCCCTTGGTGCCGGTGCTCGTGAAGTGTTCTTGATCGAAGAACCTATGGCTGCTGCGATCGGTGCAGGCCTGCCGGTTGAAGAAGCTCGCGGTTCGATGGTGGTGGATATCGGTGGTGGTACCACTGAAATCGCCCTGATCTCCCTCAATGGTGTGGTGTATGCCGAATCCGTGCGGGTTGGTGGCGACCGCTTCGACGAAGCGATCATCACCTACGTGCGTCGCAACTACGGCAGCCTGATCGGCGAATCGACCGCCGAGCGCATCAAACAGGAAATCGGCACCGCTTATCCGGGCGGCGAAGTTCGCGAAGTCGATGTTCGCGGTCGCAACCTGGCCGAAGGCGTTCCACGTGCCTTCACCCTGAACTCCAATGAAGTGCTGGAGGCTTTGCAAGAGTCCCTGGCTACCATCGTTCAGGCTGTGAAGAGCGCCCTGGAGCAGTCGCCGCCGGAACTGGCTTCCGATATCGCCGAGCGTGGCCTGGTACTGACCGGTGGTGGCGCCTTGTTGCGCGATCTCGACAAGTTACTGGCCCAGGAAACCGGTTTGCCGGTGATCGTCGCGGAAGACCCGTTGACCTGCGTCGCCCGTGGCGGTGGCCGTGCACTGGAAATGATGGATAAACACACCATGGACCTGCTCTCCAGCGAATAAGATTCCCTGGATCGTTCATGCTTCGCCAACAGGCAGCACTTTGCAGTGCTGCCTGTTGGCGTTTATCTTCTTCAATCTGCATCCAGGCCGGTTTGATGCCGTATGAATAAAATAAAGATTTGCCTGGGAGGAGCGGCCTATTAAACCGCTTTTCGCCAAGGGTCCCTCGTTGGGCGTGCGCCTGTTGGTGCTGGTCGTGCTATCGGTCGCGCTGATGGTGGTCGATGCCCGCTTCACACTGCTCAAGCCAGTGCGTAGCCAGATGTCGCTGGTTTTGATGCAGTCCTACTGGATCACTGACCTGCCGCAACGGCTATGGCAAGGTGTGGCCAGCCAGTTTGGCAGCCGGACCGAACTGGTCGCCGAGAACGAAAAACTCAAGACTGAAAACCTGCTGCTGCAGGGGCGCATGCAAAAGCTCGCGGCCCTGACCGAGCAGAACGTTCGGCTGCGCGAGTTGCTCAATTCTTCCGCGCTGGTCAACGAGAAGGTCGAAGTGGCCGAGTTGATCGGCATGGACCCCAACCCCTTCACCCATCGCATCATCATCAACAAGGGTGAGCGCGACGGCGTGGTTCTTGGCCAGCCGGTGCTCGATGCCCGTGGTTTGATGGGCCAGGTGGTGGAGTTGATGCCGTACACCTCCCGGGTACTTTTGCTCACAGATACGACCCACAGTATTCCGGTACAAGTGAACCGCAATGGCCTGCGGGCGATTGCCAGCGGTACCGGTAACCCGGAGCGCCTGGAATTGCGTCATGTAGCGGATACCGCCGATATCAAGGAAGGCGACCTGTTGGTCAGTTCCGGCCTGGGTCAGCGTTTCCCAGCGGGCTATCCCGTGGCGACGGTCAAGGAAGTGATCCACGACTCCGGCCAGCCGTTCGCCATTGTCCGCGCCGTGCCCACAGCCGCGTTGAACCGCAGCCGCTACCTGCTGCTGGTGTTCAGCGATAACCGCACCGCGGAAGAGCGCGCTAACGAAGCCGCCCAGGCTCAGGAAGCGCAAGACAAGCAAAATGCTGTCACGCCGATCATTCCTGCGACGGTGCCTAAACCGGCTGTGCCGGTTGCGCCTGTCACGCCTGCGGCGATACCGGCTGCTGCCGCGCCAGTGGCAACCCCGGCCAACCCCGTGGTTCCCGGTTCGCGTCCCGCCAAGCCGTCTGTGACAACCCCCGCTGCCAAACCACCGGCTGCGGCTCCTGCAACCACTCGGCAGAGGGCACAATAATGGCCGGCACTCACTCTAGTAATGGCTGGATCGTCTGGCTGACCTTCGCCATTGGCCTGTTGCTCAGCGTTTCACCGCTGCCGCAATTCATGGAAATCCTGCGCCCGCTATGGTTGGCATTGCTGCTGGCATTCTGGTCGCTGGCGATGCCTCACAAGGTCGGCATGGTCACGGCAATGTGCCTGGGGCTGGCGGAAGACGTACTGTATGGCACGCTACTCGGCCAGAACGCTCTGATCCTGACCCTGATTACCTTCCTGGTGTTGTCGTTGCAGCAGCGCTTGCGCATGTTCCCGATGTGGCAGCAGTGCCTGGTGATCCTGGTGATCTTCGGCCTGGCCCAACTGGTGCAATTGTGGCTCAGCGCCCTGACCGGCAACCGCCAACCAACGCTGGCGCTGGTGCTGCCGGCCTTGGTCAGTGCCTTGCTCTGGCCCTGGATCAGCTTTGGCCTGCGTGGTTTGAGTCGCCGCTATAAAATCAATTGAACGGATCGCGAGGCTCTGCCTGGTTATCGAACCCTACAGGGAGAGTCTGGAATGAATTCGCTTTATCTGGCATCAGGCTCACCTCGGCGGAGTGAGCTGCTGACACAAATCGGTGTGCCTTTCACTGTAGTCAGTGCCGCTATTGATGAAACTCCCCTGACAGATGAATTGCCTGCGTCCTACGTCGAACGCTTGGCTCGTGGCAAGGCTGCGGCGGGCTTGGCTGCGTTGGCTAATGCTTCGGGCGCCTGTGTACTGGGTGCCGATACGGCAGTGGTCCTCGACGGCCGGATACTCGGCAAACCGCTGGATCAGGCCGATGCCCTGGCCATGTTGCTGGCTCTTTCTGATCGTGAACATGAAGTCCTCACCGCCATCGCCCTGCTGGATGATCAGTGTTGCGAAACGCGGCTGGTCAGCAGTCGCGTGCGCTTTCGCCAGATATCAGCGCAGGAAGCCACCACTTACTGGCACAGCGGTGAACCTCAGGACAAGGCGGGCGGCTATGCTATCCAAGGGTTGGCAGCCGTGTTTGTGGCTGGACTCAATGGCAGTTATTCCGCCGTCGTCGGTTTGCCCGTATGCGAAACCTTCGAGGTGCTGGGCCATTTCGGCATACCCTGTTGGCAAAATCTTAGCGCGTGCTAAACGCCTACCCCAGCGCCAAACCCAAGCGATCGGCCACTATTGTGAAAACGCCTGAACGAGACCCAGCCATGAGTGAAGAGATTCTGATCAATATCACGCCGATGGAATCGCGCGTGGCGGTGGTAGAAAACGGTGTTCTGCAAGAAGTGCATGTTGAGCGCACCCAGAAGCGCGGGATCGTTGGCAATATCTATAAAGGCAAGGTCGTGCGGGTGTTGCCGGGCATGCAGGCGGCGTTCGTCGACATCGGCCTGGACCGTGCGGCGTTTATCCACGCCTCGGAAATCTCTCTGCGCGAAGGCCCGGCTGTCGAAAGCATCAGCGCCTTGGTGCATGAAGGGCAAAGCCTGGTGGTGCAAGTCACCAAGGACCCGATCGGCTCCAAGGGCGCGCGCCTGACCACCCAGCTGTCGATTCCCTCACGTTATCTGGTGTACATGCCACGCACTGCCCACGTGGGAATATCCCTGAAAATCGAAGATGAAGGCGAGCGTGAGCGTCTGAAAAGGGTCGTCAGCGACTGCGTTGCCCTGGAAGGTATCAAGGAGGCTGGCGGCTTTATCCTGCGTACCGCCGCGGAGGGTGCCGGTGCTGATGAAATTCTCATGGACATCCGCTACCTGCGCCGTCTTTGGGATCAGATCGCTGCCCAGATCAAGACGATTGGCGCGCCGAGTGTCATCTATGAAGACCTCGGCCTGGCGCTGCGTACTCTGCGAGATTTGGTCAGCCCAAAGATCGAGAAAATTCGGATCGATTCGCGGGAAACCTTCCAGCGCACCACGCAATTTGTCGCCGAGTTGATGCCGGAAATTGCCGACCGCCTGGAGCATTACCCTGGCGAACGGCCCATTTTCGACCTGTATGGCGTCGAGGACGAAATTCAGAAAGCCCTGGAGCGCAAGGTGCCGCTCAAGTCTGGGGGCTACCTGGTGGTGGACCCGGCGGAAGCGATGAGCACCATCGACGTCAACACTGGGGCTTTTGTCGGCCATCGCAACCTTGAAGAAACCATCTTCAAGACCAACCTCGAAGCGGCCACCGCCATCGCCCGCCAACTGCGTCTGCGCAATCTTGGCGGGATCATCATCATCGACTTCATCGACATGGAAGATGAAGAGCATCAGCGCCAAGTATTGCGCACCCTGGAAAAACAGCTGGAGCGCGACCACGCCAAGACCAACATCATTGGTATCACCGAGTTGGGCCTGGTGCAGATGACCCGCAAGCGCACCCGCGAAAGCCTTGAACAAGTGCTGTGTGAACCGTGCAGCAGTTGCCAGGGGCGCGGCAAGTTGAAAACCCCGGAAACGGTTTGCTACGAGATTTTTCGGGAAATCTTACGAGAGGCGCGGGCCTATCAGGCCGAAGGCTATAGAGTTCTGGCTAACCAGAAGGTGGTTGATCGGCTGCTGGACGAAGAGTCAGGCAACGTTGCGGAGCTGGAAGGTTTTATTGGCCGCACGATTCGCTTTCAGGTTGAAACCATGTACTCCCAGGAACAATACGACGTGGTGTTGCTCTGATCCGCTGTGCTGCTTTTCCATTTGATCGTTTTTTACGAGACCGACAGACCTTGATCTGTCGTCCGACTATTGTCTTGAGGGTCGCCTGACATGGAGCGTCTGATACGCTTTTTTGCCGCATTGACCCGCTGGGGCCTCGGCCTGTGCGCCTTGCTGCTGGTATTGGCGGCGGTCTACGTCAGCCTGGGCCGTGAATTGACGCCCCTGGTGGCCGAATACCGTGGCGAAATCGAAGCCAAGGCCCGTGCCGCCTTTGATATGCCCTTGAACATCGGCAGCCTGGAAGGGCGCTGGAGCGGCTTTGCGCCGGTATTGTTCGCTCATGACGTGATGGTCGGCGAAGGCAGCAGCGCCTTGCGCCTGGATCAGGTGCAAGTGGTCCCCGACCTCTGGGCCAGCCTGTTGTCGCGGGAAGTGCGCATCGCCAACCTGGAAGTCAGCGGCCTGCAGGTCAGCGTGAAAGAGGACAAGGACGGCCGCTGGGCACTGCAAGGCTTGCCGATGCAGGACGATCAGCCTCTGGATCCAGAGCAGTTGCTCAAGCGTATGCAGGTGGTAGCGCAAGTGTCACTGCTCGACAGCCAGGTGACCTTGCAGCCCTTCGATCAGGCGCCGTTGACCCTGACTTACGTTGGTGTGAGCCTGAAAACTGGCGTTGCGCGACAACGCTTGGACGCCCGCCTGACGTTACCGGACGGTCAGCCTCTGGCGCTAAGTTTGCGTACCCGAATCCGGGCCAGCCAATGGAAGGACGGTGAAGTCCAGGCTTACCTGAGTTTGCCGCAAAGTGATTGGGCTCGCTGGATTCCGGCCAAACTGACCCAGCAATGGAAACTCAGTGAGTTGAAGGCAGGTGGCGAGTTCTGGCTGACCTGGAACAAAGGCACCATACAAAGCGCAGTCGCGCGCCTCAACGCTCCGCAACTAAAGGGCCGTTACGCCGAGCGCAAGCCCGCCCATATTGAGAACCTTGCGCTCACTGCTTACCTGCAGCGTAGTGACAGCGGCCTCAAGGTGGTCTTTGATTCGCTGGCGATGAACCTGGGGGACACCCGCTGGGAAACCCGCCTGAAGTTGCAGCAGACATTGGCCTCCGGCGGCGCCCAGGAAGTCTGGAACCTGCAGGCCGATCGCCTGGACCTTACGCCTATTACGCCCTTGCTCAATGCCCTGGTACCGTTACCGGAGGGTGTGGCCACAGCGGTCGAGCACCTGAAGGCTACCGGGATGCTGCGCAATGTCCTGGCAGATTATCGACCCCAGGACACCACTGATCAGCGGGTCAGTTTTGCCGCCAACCTTGATCGAGTCGGTTTCGATGCCTATTTCGGCGCGCCGGCTGCCCGCAACGTCACAGGTAGCATCAGCGGCGATTTGGGGAAGGGCGAGTTACGCATGGACAGCAAGGACTTTTCCCTGCACCTGTTTCCGATTTTCGCCAAGCCCTGGCAGTACATTCAGGCCAACGCTCGCCTGACCTGGACGCTGGATAAAGACGGCTTCACCCTGATCGCGCCGTACATCAAGGTGCTGGGGGAAGAAGGCAAGGTCGCCGCCGACTTCCTGATTCGCCTGCATTTCGACCACAGCCAGGAAGACTATATGGACCTGCGGGTCGGCATGGTCGATGGCGACGGGCGTTTCACACCCAAGTACTTGCCAGCCGTGTTGAGTCCGGCCCTGGATGAATGGCTGCGTACGGCGATTTTCAAGGGCGCGGTGGACGAAGGTTTCTTCCAGTATCAAGGCTCGCTGGACCACGATGCCTTGGCCGCCTCGCGCAATATCAGTTTGTTCTTCAAGGTGCACGACGCCGAACTGGCGTTCCAGCCGGGCTGGCCCCATGTTGGCAAGGTTGCTGGCGAAGTGTTTGTCGAGGAGACCGGTGTTCGCATCCTGGCCAGCAAGGGCCAGTTGCTCGACACCAAGGTCAAGGATATCTACGTCAATATTCCCCATGCCCCCAGCGGCCAGGACAGTCATCTGCTGCTCACTGGCGGGTTTGCCGGTGGCTTGGGCGATGGCCTGAAAATCCTCCAGGAAGCGCCAATCGGCACGGCTTCGACTTTTGCTGGCTGGAAAGGCGACGGTGACCTGCAGGGCAAGCTGGACCTGGATATTCCCCTGGCCAAGGGTGCAGAGCCGAAAATCGTAGTGGACTTCAAAACTGACAAGGCGCGCCTGCAACTGGCCGAGCCAGCCCTGGAACTGAGCCTGCTCAAGGGGGATTTCCGTTTTGACAGCGCCAAGGGTTTGAGCGGCCAGAACATCACGGCTCAAGCCTTCGACCGGCCGATCACTGCGCAAATTTTTGCCGATGGCAAACCGGGGAACATCAGCACCCGGGTAACAGCCAAGGGCCAGGTGACGGTGAAGAAACTCACCGACTGGCTGAAGGTCAGTCAGCCGCTGCCGGTTTCCGGCGATATCCCTTATCAACTGCAACTCAACCTGGACGGTGCTGACAGTCAACTGATGGTCAGCTCCAATCTCAAGGGGGTGGTGGTGGAATTGCCGGCACCGTTCGGCATGCCAGCCAGCCAGGGCCGTGACAGTGTGTTTCGCATGACTTTGCAGGGGGCGGAGCGTCGTTACTGGTTTGATTATGGCGAGCTGGCGAACTTTACCTTTGCCGCACCGGCCGACAAGTTTGTCGAAGGTCGTGGCGAATTGTTCCTCGGTGATGGCGATGCGCTGTTGCCAGGCGGCAAGGGCTTGCGCATTCGGGGAGTGTTGTCGGAGCTGGATATCGACCCCTGGAAAAAGCTGGTGGACCGCTACGCCGGCAATGATCCAGGCGGCAGCGCCAAGCAGTTGTTGAACGGGGCAGACTTCAAGATCGGCAAGTTGACCGGTTTTGGCACCCAGTTCGACCAGGTCAATTTGCAGTTGGACCGCAACCCAGCCACCTGGGCCATGCGGTTCGACAGCCAGCAAGCCAAAGGCACCGTGGGTCTACCGGATGCCAAGGGTGCGCCGATTGCGATTAATCTGCAGTACGTGCGCTTGCCTGCGGTCGATCCCTCAGTACAGGCCGATGAAAACGCACCAGATCCGCTGGCGGACGTTGATCCCAAGGACATCCCGGCGCTGGATATCGCCATCGATCAGTTGTTCCAGGGCCCGGATTTGATTGGTGCCTGGTCGTTGAAGGTTCGCCCGACCGCCAAAGGTATGGCGTTCAACAGCCTGGACCTTGGCCTCAAGGGCATGCAGCTCAAAGGTGCCGGTGGTTGGGAAGGCGCGGCTGGCGCCAGCAGCAGTTGGTACAAGGGCCGGCTGGACGGCAAGAACATTGCCGATGTACTCAAGGGGTGGGGCTTTGCGCCGACCGTGACCAGCGAGGATTTCCATCTGGACGTCGATGGACGCTGGCCAGGCTCACCCGCCTGGGTCGGCCCCAAGCGTTTCTCCGGCAGCCTGGACGCGAGCTTTCGTAAAGGCCAGTTCGTTGAAGTGGAGGGCGGCGCGCAGGCGCTGCGAGTGTTTGGTCTGCTGAACTTCAACTCGATTGGCCGGCGTTTGCGCCTGGACTTCTCGGACTTGCTCGGCAAAGGCCTGAGCTACGACCGGGTCAAAGGTTTGTTGGCCGCCAGTGACGGTGTTTTTGTCACCCGTGAGCCGATCATCCTGACCGGCCCTTCAAGCAACCTGGAGCTCAACGGTACCCTGGACCTGGTGTCGGATCGCGTCGATGCCAAGCTGCTGGTGACCTTGCCGGTGACCAACAACCTGCCGATTGCCGCATTGATCGTCGGCGCGCCGGCCATTGGCGGCGCGCTGTTCCTGATCGACAAGCTGATCGGTGATCGGGTATCGCGTTTTGCCAGTGTGCAATACAAGGTCGAAGGCCCTTGGAAGGACCCGAAAATCAGCTTTGACAAGCCATTTGAAAAACCAAACTGAGTACCCGTGGAGTAGCATGGCCCCATGCTTTTTATGGAGTGTCGGTCCATGTCCCTTGCGGTAATTCAAATGGTCAGCCAGAGCGACATACTGGCCAACCTGGCCCAGGCCCGGCGTCTGCTGGAGCAGGCGGCGGCTGGCGGTGCACGGCTCGCGGTGTTGCCGGAGAACTTTGCCGCCATGGGCCGTCGCGATGTCGCCGATATCGGCCGCGCCGAAGCCTTGGGCGAAGGTCCTATCCTGCCATGGTTGAAACAGACCGCCCGCGACCTCACCTTATGGATAGTGGCTGGCACTTTACCGTTGCCGCCGCTGGATCAGCCGGGCGCCAAGTCCAATGCCTGCTCGTTGCTGATCGATGATCACGGCGAGATCGTTGCCCGCTATGACAAGCTGCACCTGTTCGATGTTGACGTGGCGGATGCCCGTGGACGTTATCGCGAATCCGATGACTATGCTTACGGTGGCCAGGTGGTGGTGGCGGATACGCCAGTGGGGCGCCTGGGATTGACGGTTTGCTATGACTTGCGTTTCCCAGAGCTGTACAGCGAATTGCGTGCAGCGGGCGCTGAGTTGATTACTGCACCGTCGGCATTTACTGCGGTGACCGGTGCGGCACACTGGGATGTGCTGATTCGCGCCCGAGCCATTGAAACCCAGTGCTACCTGCTGGCGGCGGCGCAGGGCGGCGTACACCCAGGGCCACGGGAAACCTTTGGCCACGCAGCAATTGTCGACCCATGGGGGCGAGTGCTGACGCAACAGGATCAAGGCGAAGCGGTGTTGCTGGCCGAACGCGATAGCAGTGAACAGGCGTCGATACGGACGCGCATGCCGGTGGCGGGCCACCGGCGCTTTTTCTCGCAGGGCGCGCAGCGACCTGCTTCAGAACGATGAATTTAAGGCCAAACCTATGAGCGAGTTGTTGTCCTCAGTCAGTGAACACCTCCTGGCGCCCGGTGGCGTGACCATCGAAAGCTTGCAAACCGTGCTCGGCGACCTGGCAGGTCCTGGTATCGATGCCGCCGACCTGTATTTCCAGGGCCAGATCTCCGAGTCCTGGGCCCTGGAAGATGGCATCGTCAAGGACGGCAGCTTCAGCCTCGACCAAGGTGTGGGCGTGCGTGCGCAATCGGGCGAGAAGACCGGGTTTGCCTACAGCAACGCTATCACCCTTGAAGCCCTCGGCCTTGCCGCCCGCGCTGCGCGTTCGATCTCTCGTGCCGGCCAGAACGGGACCGTTCAGGCATTCAGCACCCAGGACGTGACGCAACTGTATGGCCCGGATAACCCGCTGGAAGTGATCAGCCGCGCAGAAAAGGTTGAGTTGCTCAAGCGTGTAGATGCCGCGACCCGTGCCCTGGACCCGCGTATCCAGCAAGTGACCGTGAGCATGGCCGGTGTCTGGGAGCGGATTCTGGTGGCTTCCACCGACGGCAGCCTGGCGGCGGATGTGCGGCCGCTGGTGCGTTTCAACGTCAGTGTGATCGTCGAGCAGAACGGTCGTCGCGAGCGCGGCGGACATGGTGGCGGCGGGCGTACGGATTATCGTTATTTCCTCACTGAAGACCGCGCCATGGGCTATGCCCGTGAGGCGCTGCGCCAGGCACTGGTCAATCTGGAAGCTATTCCAGCACCCGCCGGCACCTTGCCGGTGGTACTGGGTTCCGGCTGGTCGGGAGTGTTGCTTCACGAAGCGGTGGGCCACGGCCTGGAAGGTGACTTCAACCGCAAGGGCAGCTCGGCCTACAGCGGGCGTATGGGCGAGATGGTTGCGTCCAAGCTTTGCACTATCGTCGATGACGGCACACTGGCCGGGCGTCGCGGTTCGCTGAGCATCGACGACGAAGGCACGCCTACCCAATGCACCACGCTGATCGAAAACGGTGTGCTCAAGGGCTATATGCAAGACAAGCTCAATGCCCGCCTGATGGGCGTGGCCCGCACCGGCAACGGCCGTCGCGAGTCCTACGCGCACTTGCCAATGCCGCGCATGACCAATACCTACATGCTCGCTGGCGAAAGCGACCCGGCGGAAATCATCGCCTCGGTGAAGCGCGGTATTTACTGCGCTAACCTCGGCGGCGGTCAGGTGGACATCACCAGCGGCAAGTTTGTGTTCTCCACCAGCGAGGCGTACTTGATCGAAGACGGCAAGATCACCGCGCCGGTCAAGGGTGCAACGTTGATTGGTAACGGTCCGGAAGCCATGAGCAAGGTGTCGATGGTCGGTAATGACCTGGCGCTGGACAGCGGGGTAGGGACGTGCGGCAAGGATGGGCAGTCGGTGCCGGTGGGTGTTGGCCAGCCAACCCTGAAGATTGATGCGATCACCGTGGGTGGCACGGGGTCGTAAGAAGGGAGCTTCGGGTGGCGAAGGCCGCCACCCGGGGAAGAGGATCAGCGCAGGCCGCGTTGAGTCTCGTCCAGCTCACGGATGTACTTGAAGATTTTACGGCCGGAAGCCGGTGGCTTGCTTTGCGCCAGTTCGTGCTGGGCCTGACGGATCAGGGAGCGCAGTTGCTGACGGTCCGCATCGGGATACTCGATGACGAACTTCTCCAGGACACCGTCATCGCCTGCGATCAGGCGATCACGCCAGCGCTCCAGGTTGTGGAAGCGTTCGTTGTACTGGCGAGTGGAGTTATCCAGTTGATCGAGCAAGCTCAGAATGGCGTCAGTGTCCTGGTCGCGCATCAGTTTGCCGATGAACATAAGGTGCCGTTTACGCGCGATATTCGCGGTGTGCTTGGGCGCATCGGTCAGTGCCCGGCGCAGAGCGTCGGTCAATGGCAGTTTTGCCAGCAAGTCAGGCTTGAGTGTTGTAAGGCGCTCGCCGAGGCCAACCAGAGCATGCAGCTCACGTTTGACCTGGGTTTTGCTTTTCTCCCCATCGAGGGAGTCGTCGTAAGAATCAACCATGGTGGCAGTCCGCAAAGAAACGCCGCCATGATAACCAGTCGGGGGCCGCTTGTCCGGCCCGGTCGCTCGAAGGCCTTAACCGAAAGCAGAATTTGAGTGGAGAAAACCATGAGTGCAGCCCAAAGCGTCGGTCCACAAGCATTACCGGCACTGCAGGAACAAGTCGAGCAGATCATTGCCGAGGCCAAGCGCCAGGGTGCCAGTGCCTGTGAAGTGGCGGTGTCCCTGGAGCAGGGGCTGTCGACGTCGGTGCGTCAGCGGGAAGTGGAAACCGTTGAATTCAATCGCGACCAAGGGTTTGGCATCACCTTGTATGTGGGCCAGCGCAAAGGCTCGGCCAGTACATCCGCCAGTGGCCCGGAGGCGATTCGCGAAACCGTTGCGGCTGCCCTGGCCATCGCCAAACACACTTCGGAAGACGAAGCCTCGGGCCTGGCCGATGCTGCCTTGATGGCTCGGGACCTGAAAGATTTCGATCTGTTTCACGCCTGGGACATCACCCCGGAGCAGGCCATTGAGCAGGCGTTGACCTGCGAAGCGGCGGCGTTTGATACCGACAGCCGGATCAAGAACGCCGACGGTACTACCTTGAGTACCCACCAAGGCTGCCGTGTGTATGGCAATAGTCATGGTTTTATCGGTGGTTATGCGTCCACGCGCCATAGTCTTAGCTGCGTGATGATCGCAGAAGCCGATGGTCAGATGCAGCGCGACTACTGGTACGACGTGAACCGTCGGGGCGAGTTGCTGGCTGATCCGACAAGCATCGGCCAGCGTGCTGCACAACGGGCCGCGAGTCGTCTGGGCGCACGTCCGGTGCCGACTTGCGAAGTGCCGGTGCTGTTTTCCGCAGAATTGGCTGGCGGTTTGTTCGGCAGCTTTCTGGGGGCGATTTCCGGTGGCAACCTGTATCGCAAGTCGTCGTTTCTTGAAGGCGCGATTGGCCAGAAGCTGTTCCCTGAATGGTTGACCCTGGATGAGCGTCCTCATTTGATGGGCGCCATGGGCAGTTCAGCGTTCGATGGCGATGGCCTGGCCACCTATGCCAAGCCATTCGTCGAGAAAGGTGAGTTGGTCTCCTACGTGTTGGGTACTTACGGCGGGCGCAAGCTTGGCCTGCCAAGCACGGCCAACTCCGGAGGAGTTCACAATCTGTTTGTGACCCATGGTGACGAAGACCAGGCGGCGCTGTTGCGGCGTATGGGGCGTGGACTGTTGGTCACTGAATTGATGGGCCATGGTTTGAATATGGTCACTGGCGATTACTCCCGTGGCGCGGCGGGTTTCTGGGTAGAAAACGGCGAAATTCAATTCGCCGTCCAGGAAGTGACCATTGCCGGCAATATGCGCGACATGTTCAAGCAGATTGTCGCGGTGGGAAATGATCTGGAACTGCGCAGCAACATTCGCACGGGCTCGGTGTTGATCGAGCGGATGACGGTCGCCGGCAGCTAAGCCTGCGACGCTTGAAAAAAGCGCGCCCCCATTGGGAGGCGCGCTTTTTTTGTGCCTGCAATATGGAAGGATTAGATGCTGTGCTTGTTTTGATTCTCAATATCATTCAATAATAAATATCATTACCGAGTGAGCGTGGATCATGAGTTCTGTCCTGCATGAGGATCCCTACCTGGAAAGCTGGCGCTGGATGAGTCGTCAGATTCGCTGCGGCCTCGATCCTGATGAGCCGCGCCTGATCGAACACTATCTGAACGAAGGCCGATACCTGGCCTGTTGTACGGCGACTCATCCCTGGACCATCGCTGAAACCTCATTGCGCCTGCTACTGGACACCGCCGCCGACATCGCCTTGCCCTGGCACTGGCGATCCATGTGTCTGGATCAGGCCTGGCGCCCGCTGCGTGACCTGGAAAACCTTTCTCACTGTGCCTGCCGCCTCAAGCGCTGGCAGACCTTTGCCTGGCAATTGGCGACCTGCGAGTTGCTGCCGTCTATTTCTCACTCTGACTTGGTGCAAGGATCTTCCGATGAGTAACACCCGTATCGAACGTGACAGCATGGGCGAACTGCAAGTCCCGGCCGAGGCGTTGTATGGCGCGCAAACCCAGCGTGCGGTGAACAACTTCCCTATCAGCCACCAACGCATGCCTGCGCAGTTTATTCGCGCGCTTATCCTGGCCAAGGCTGCTGCCGCCAGGGCCAACGTTGATCTCAAGCAGATAAGCGAAGCCCAAGGCAAGGCCATCGTCGATGCTGCCCTTGGCTTGCTCGAAGTCGACTTCATGCAGCACTTCCCGGTGGATATTTTTCAGACCGGCTCCGGCACCAGCTCCAACATGAATGCCAACGAAGTGATTGCGACCCTTGCCAGCCGCCTGCTCGGCGAGCCGGTCAATCCCAATGATCACGTCAACTGCGGGCAAAGCAGCAACGACATCATCCCAACTACCATTCACGTCAGCGCAGCACTGGTGTTGCATGAACAAACGCTGCCGGCGCTGTTGCATCTGGTGCAAGTGATCGAGCACAAGGCCCAAGAGGTCCATCCCTTCGTCAAGACCGGTCGTACCCACCTGATGGACGCCATGCCGGTGCGCATGAGCCAGGTGCTCAATGGTTGGGCGCAGCAACTCAAGGCCAATGTCGGCCACTTGCAGGATTTGCTGCCGAGTTTGCAGGCGCTGGCCCAAGGCGGCACCGCAGTGGGCACCGGGATCAACGCGCACCCTGAGTTTGCTGCACGCTTCAGCCTGCAACTCAGCCGTTTGACCGAAGTCCAGTTCACTCCCGGCAAGAACTTGTTTGCCTTGATTGGCTCCCAAGACACCGCCGTCGCCGTCTCCGGACAACTGAAAGCCACCGCCGTGTCGCTGATGAAGGTCGCCAACGACCTGCGCTGGATGAACTCAGGCCCCTTGGCCGGCCTCGGCGAAATCGAACTGGAAGGCCTGCAGCCGGGCTCCTCGATCATGCCGGGCAAGGTCAACCCGGTGATCCCTGAGGCCACGGCAATGGTTGCCGCCCAAGTGATCGGTAACGACATGGTCATTACGGTCGCCGGCCAGTCCGGAAATTTCGAACTGAACGTGATGTTGCCGGTCATCGCCCAGAACCTGCTCAGCAGCCTTGAGCTGTTGGCCAACTCCAGCCGTCTGCTAGCGGACAAGGCAATCGCCAGCTTCAAGGTCAACGAGGCCAAGCTCAAGGAGGCGCTGTCGCGCAACCCGATTCTGGTCACGGCACTCAACCCGATCATTGGTTACCAAAAGGCCGCTGAAATCGCCAAGAAGGCCTATCAACAAGGCCGGCCGGTGATTGACGTGGCGCTCGAATACACCGATTTGCCTCGCAGCCAACTGGAAATTCTCCTGGATCCGGAAAAGCTCACGGCCGGTGGCGTGTAATCACCGACTCTGCTTTGGAGGCTCACATGGAGCACTGGAAACGCACGATCGAAAGGGCTAATCGCTGCTTTATGCAAGGCGAACTGGTGGATGCTCGCGAGCATTATCTGCAAGCCCTGGCCTTGGCCCAAGTGTTGTTCGAGCGCTGGGGCGATGCCGACGAAGCGGTGGCGGCTTGTGTCATTTCCCATCACAACCTGGCGGATCTGCACCTGCGCCTGAACCAGCCGGAGGAGAGCGCGGAGTACCTCTGCGCGATCCATCAGCGCCTGTTGCAGACCCTGCAGGACACTCGCCTGACCCCGCAGTTGCGGGAAGCGGCGCTGCGTCAGAGCAGCAAGACTTACCTCGAGCTGTTGAATTTCATCAGCGATCACGGCGAGTACCCACGTACCCATCGTTTGCTGGGCAGCAATGCGGCGCAACCGGATGCGTCGACCCGCAACAGCCCTTTTTATGGAGCACATTGATATGTCCTACACCTTGCCTGCCTTGCCTTACGCCTACGATGCCCTGGAGCCGCATATCGATGCGCAAACCATGGAGATTCACTACACCAAACACCACCAGACCTACATCAATAACCTCAATGCCGCTGTTGATGGCACTGAGTGGGCGGGCTGGCCGGTGGAAAAACTGGTCTCCAGCGTCCAGCAATTGCCGGAAAAATTGCGCGCTGCCGTGATTAACCAGGGCGGGGGACATGCTAACCACTCGCTGTTCTGGGCGGTGATGTCGCCCAAGGGCGGCGGTAAGCCAGGCGGCGCGCTGGGCAAGGCCATCGATGAGCAGTTGGGTGGTTTTGACAGTTTCAAGGAGGCGTTTACCAAGGCTGCGTTGACCCGTTTCGGCAGTGGTTGGGCCTGGTTGAGCGTGACTCCGCAAAAGACCCTGGTAGTGGAAAGCAGCGGCAACCAGGACAGCCCGCTGATGAATGGCAATACGCCGATCCTCGGCCTGGACGTTTGGGAACACGCTTACTACTTGCTGTACCGGAACCGCCGTCCCGAATATATCAACGCCTTCTATAGTGTTATCAACTGGCCGGAAGTCGCTGAGCGTTACCAGGCTGCGCTTGCTTAACGCTCTTTTCATAACAGGATCTAGATCTAAGGCCGACTATGGGCACTGAAACACTGGCGATCAGCAGCGTGCGAATGTTCCGTTATGCGTTTGGCTCGCTGTTGCTGTTGGCGGGAATTGCATTGCTGGTGGCTCAAGGGCTGGCCTGGCTGGATCTGGAACCGCGTATCCTGCGCGCCCTGCAAGGCGGGGCCATCTGTGCCCTGGGCACGGCGCTGGGCGCGGTGCCGGTATTGGTGATCCGTCGGATGCCGCTGGCGGTGAGTGATACGTTGCTGGGTTTCGGTGCTGGCGTGATGTTGGCCGCGACGGCTTTCTCGCTGATCGTGCCCGGCATCGCTGCTGCCGAAAACCTCGGGCTGACACCTTGGGCCGCCAGTGGTCTGATCAGCTTTGGCATCATGCTGGGCGCTTTCGGGCTGTTTCTGGTGGATCGCAAGATCTCCGGTGCCAGCCCGGAAACGCTGGTGGGCACGCCGGAAAAACCGGTAATCGCGCCACGTATCTGGCTGTTCGTATTCGCCATCATCGCCCATAACATTCCCGAAGGCATGGCGGTGGGGGTCTCGGCAGGTGGCGGTATGCCAGACGCCGACAGCCTGGCCATGGGCATCGCCCTGCAGGACGTACCGGAGGGACTGGTGATTGCTCTGGTGCTGGCCGGGGCAGGGATGTTGCGGGTCAAGGCGTTCCTGATTGGTGCGGCATCCGGGTTGGTAGAGCCGGTATTCGCGGTGCTCTGCGCTTGGCTGGTGAGCCTGGCTGAGGTGCTATTGCCGTTGGGCTTGGCGCTGGCAGCGGGGGCGATGCTATTGGTGGTGACTCACGAAGTGATTCCCGAATCGCGGCGCAATGGCCATGACAAGCTCGCCAGTTTGGGGCTGTGTATCGGGTTTTGTTTGATGATGGTGATGGATACAGCGTTGGGGTGAAGTGAGGATCTATGGCGAGGGAGCTTGCCCCCTCGCCAGTGGGGCTTACTCGCCCTCGTCAAAGTAGTTATTGATCAGCTTTGCCAGCGCATCCAGAGCTTCTTGCTCCTGCTCGCCTTGCGTCTTCAGATGAATCATGGTGCCTTTGCCCGCAGCCAACATCATCATCGCCATGATGCTTTTGCCGTCGACCGTGGATTCCGGGGTGCGCCCAACCCTGATCTGGCAGGGAAACTGCCCCGCGACGCCGACGAACTTGGCCGAGGCCCGGGCGTGTAAGCCCAGTTTGTTGATGATTTCAATTTCCAGAGCGGGCATCGCGGGGGTGTTCCTTTCAGCTAAGGTCGCGGTGGCGAACCTGGACGTTCTTGAGGGTTTGCTGCAAAACCTGGCCGAGGCGCTCGGTCAGGTACACAGAGCGGTGGTGCCCGCCGGTGCAGCCAATGGCGATGGTGACATAGGCTCGGTTGCTGGCGGCAAAGCGTGGCAGCCATTTGAGCAGGTAGCTGGAAATGTCCTGGAACATCTCCTCGACATCCGGTTGCGCCGCCAGGTACTCGGCTACGGGTTGGTCGAGCCCCGACTGATCACGTAGTTCCGGCTTCCAGTACGGGTTGGGCAGGCAGCGCACGTCGAACACCAGGTCGGCGTCCACCGGCATGCCCCGCTTGAAGCCAAAAGACTCCACCAGGAACGCCGTGCCAGGTTCTGGCTGGTTCAACAGGCGCAACTTGATGGTATCGCGCAGTTGATACAGGTTCAGGCTGGTGGTGTTGATCTTCAGGTCGGCCAGGTCAATGATTGGCCCCAGTAGCTTGGTTTCGTCTTCGATGGCTTCTGCCAGCGAGCGGTTGGCGCTGCTCAGAGGGTGACGACGACGAGTTTCTGAAAAACGCTTGAGCAGGGTTTCTTCGTCTGCATCCAGGTACAGCACGTCGCAATGAATGTGTTTGCCGCGCACCTCCTCAAGCAATTCCGGGAAGCGCGTTAGGTGGCTGGGCAGGTTGCGGGCGTCGATGGATACAGCGACCAGCGGCTGTGCCAGTTCGGTGTGGATCAACGCGCGCTCAGCCAGTTCGGGCAGCAAGCCGGCCGGCAGGTTGTCGATGCAATAGAAGCCATTGTCCTCAAGCACATTGAGGGCAGTACTTTTACCTGAGCCGGAGCGGCCGCTGACGATGATCAAACGCATGATTACTGCCCGTTCTGCTCTTCCAGGACGACCTGATACAGCGCTTCATTACTGGAGGCGCTACGCAGTTTTTCGCGTACTTCTTTGCGGTCGAGCATGCTGGCGATCTGCCGGAGCAGTTCCAGGTGCGCATCGGTGGCCGCTTCCGGGACCAGCAGAACGAACAGCAGGTCTACCGGGGCACCGTCGATGGCGTCGAAATCGATAGGAGCGTCCAGGTGCAGCAAGGCGCTGACTGGAGACTCGCAACCTTTAAGGCGGCAATGGGGGATGGCGATGCCGTTGCCAAAACCGGTCGAGCCAAGTTTTTCACGGGCAATTAGAGCCTCAAAGACATCTTGCGTCTTCAGATTAGGCACTTCGCGGCCGATCAGATTGGCAATTTGTTCGAGGGCGCGCTTTTTACTGCCGCCCGGCACGTTCATGAGGGAACGGCCGGGGGTCAGGATATTTTCGAGTCGGATCATGGGTTGGGAGTGTTAACGACCGGTTGCGCCCTGAAGGAGGCTCTGGGTCTTTTCCTTATGCTTTTTGAGTTGGCGATCCAGCTTGTCAGTCAGCAGGTCAATGGCGGCATACATGTCTGAATGCTCGGCATTGGCGACGACTTCCCCGCCGGGGATATGCAGGGTGGCTTCGATTTTCTGCAGCAGCTTCTCGACGGTCATCGTGACTTGCACGTTGGTTATCTTGTCGAAATGCCGTTCCAATCGGTCGAGTTTTTCGCCGATGTAGGTGCGCAGGGGGTCGGTCACTTCCAGTTGGTGTCCACTGATGTTGACTTGCATACAGCTTCTCCTTCGTTGCCAGTGCATAAAGCGGCAGGCAGAAATGCCTGCCACTGGAACGCTGTGGCTAGCCCGTCACATCAAACGCTTACGCTCGCTGGAAGGCGCGATCCCAAGGGACTCGCGGTACTTGGCGACGGTTCGACGGGCTACCTGAATGCCTTGTGCCTCCAGTAAACCAGCGATCTTGCTGTCACTCAACGGCTTTTTCTGATTTTCCGCGGCAACCAGTTTTTTGATGATCGCGCGGATCGCCGTGGACGAGCATTCGCCACCTTCGGAAGTGCTTACATGACTGGAGAAAAAGTATTTCAGCTCATAAATACCCCGTGGGGTATGCATGAATTTCTGTGTAGTCACCCGGGAAATCGTCGATTCATGCATGCCTACTGCCTCGGCAATGTCATGCAGGACCAGCGGTTTCATTGCCTCATCGCCATATTCCAGGAAGCCGCGTTGGTGCTCGACGATCTGAGTGGCGACTTTCATCAGGGTTTCATTACGGCTTTGCAGGCTCTTGATGAACCAGCGGGCCTCCTGTAACTGGTTGCGCATGAAAGTGTTATCGGCGCTGGTGTCGGCCCGACGGACAAAACCTGCGTATTGCGGGTTGACCCGCAGGCGTGGCACCGATTCCTGGTTCAGCTCCACCAGCCAGCGCTCGTTGTCCTTGCGCACGATCACATCGGGAACGACGTATTCGGCTTCGCCGGACTCGATTTGCGAGCCGGGGCGAGGGTTGAGGCTTTGCACCAGCTCGATGATCTGGCGCAGGTCATCTTCCTTGAGCTTCATGCGCCGCATCAGTTGGCTGTAGTCGCGGCTGCCCAGCAGGTCTATGTAGTCGGTGACCAGGCGTTGTGCCTCGGTCAGCCACGGCGTCTTGGTGGGCAACTGGCGCAGTTGCAGCAGCAGGCATTCGCTGAGGGTGCGGGCGCCGATACCGGCCGGTTCGAATTGCTGGATGCGGTGCAGGACGGCTTCGATTTCGTCCAGTTCGATATCCAGTTCCGGGTCGAAGGCCTCAAGGATTTCCTCAAGTGTCTCGTCCAGGTAGCCCTGATTGTTGATGCAGTCGATCAGGGTCACGGCGATCAGTCGATCGGTGTCGGACATCGGCGCCAGGTTCAGTTGCCACAGCAAGTGGCTCTGCAGGCTCTCGCCGACGGAGGTGCGGGTGGTGAAGTCCCACTCGTCATCGTCATTGCTGGGCAGGCTGCTGGTGCTGGTCTGATAGACGTCTTCCCAGGCGGTGTCCACCGGCAGCTCATTGGGAATGCGCTCGTTCCACTCGCCTTCCTCAAGGTTATCCACCGTAGGGGCGGTTTCCTGGTAGGAAGGTTCCTGGACATCGGTGTTGGGTTTTTGCTCGGTGTTGTCGGCCAGCGGGTCGGCATTATCGAAGTCGTCGCCTTCTTCCTGGCGTTCGAGCATCGGATTGGACTCCAGGGCCTCCTGGATTTCCTGTTGCAGGTCCAGGGTCGACAATTGGAGCAGGCGGATGGCCTGTTGCAGCTGCGGTGTCATCGTCAGCTGCTGGCCCATTCTCAGAACTAGCGATGGTTTCATGGCAGGGGCTTAACACCTTATTCGCCGGCGCAATGCGCCATCCACGACAGGGCGCGTGAGCGCCAAACATAAGCAAATTATATGCCTGATATCGGGGGCTTTGCCTAGAGCGCGGTAACAATAAAAATATTGAGGTTTTTATTGACGCTCGCGCTCCTTGGCGAATGGCCAGGTATCACAGTACTTACAAGCGGAATTCGTGGCCCAGGTAAACTTCCTTGACCAGTTCGTTGGCCAGGATAGTTGCCGAGTCACCTTCGGCAATCAGTTGCCCGTCGTTGACAATATAGGCGGTTTCGCAGATATCGAGGGTTTCGCGCACGTTGTGGTCGGTGATCAATACACCGATCCCTTTGGCCTTGAGGTGGTGGATGATCTGCTTGATGTCGCCGACCGAGATCGGGTCGACACCGGCGAAGGGTTCGTCCAGCAGGATGAACTTCGGCGCAGTGGCCAGGGCGCGGGCGATTTCCACACGACGACGTTCGCCACCGGACAGGCTCATGCCGAGGTTGTCGCGAATGTGGTTGATGTGGAATTCCTGCAGCAGGCTTTCCAGCTCTTTCTTGCGTGCGGCGCGGTCGAGTTCCTTGCGGGTTTCGAGAATCGCCATGATGTTGTCGGCTACCGACAGTTTGCGGAAGATCGACGCCTCCTGGGGGAGATAGCCAATACCAGCCTGGGCACGGCCGTGCATAGGTTGGTGGCTGACGTCCAGGTCGTCGATCAGTACGCGACCCTGATCCGCCTGGACCAGTCCGACAATCATGTAGAAGCAGGTGGTCTTGCCGGCACCGTTGGGGCCAAGCAGGCCGACGATCTGGCCGCTGTCGATCGATAGGCTGACATCGCGCACGACCTGACGGCCTTTATAGGCCTTGGCCAGATGCTGGGCTTTCAGGGTTGCCATTACTCGGCCTTCTTCTTCGGCTGGATAACCATGTCGATGCGTGGACGTGGCGTAGTGACCTTGCTGCCATTGGCGCGACCAGCTTGAGCGATCTGGGTCTTGGTGTCGTAGATGATTTTCTCGCCTTCGGTAGAGTTGCCGTCGCTGCTCAGAACCTTGGCGCGGTCGATCAATACGATGCGATTTTGTTGGGCGTGATATTGGATCGTCACGCCGTAGCCCTTGATGGGGGCCGGATCTGTAGCTTTCTGTTGTTGCTCGAAATAGGCCAGGTTGCCCACCGAAGTCACTACGTCTATCTCACCAGCAGGGTTGCGGGTCAGCGTCACGGTGTTTCCGGTGATTTTCATCGAGCCTTGAGTGATGATCACATCACCCTTGTAGGTTGCTACACCTTGCTTGTCATCCAACTGAGCGTCGTCAGCCTGAATGTGGATTGGCTGTTCGCTATCGTTCGGCAGAGCCCAGGCGCTCACGCTTCCCAGTGCTGCGCCCAGACCGAGCAAAATAGGGAGGGTTTTAACGAGCCTCATACTGTCCTCTTACGTTCGATAGCAGGTGTATCCTGCTTTCTTTCAAATACGCTTTCATTCCCTTGCCAGTCGATACACCGCCAGCGCCGTCGATTCTAACGTCTTGCTCGGTCTGCGCATATTGCTTCTGAGGGAATACGGTCATGCGACTGCTGGTAATAATGGTCTCGCGGTCCTTGGCGTCGGTGCGAGCTACGCGCACCGAGTCGATCAGTTCGACTTCGGTACCGTCAGGATTGACTTCGCCGCGCTTGCTGGTGACGTGCCAGGGGAATTCGGTGCCGCGATACAGGTTCAGGTCCGGGTTGGTCAACAATGTGACCTCGGTGGCCTTCAGGTGTTCGACCTTGTCCGAGGTCATCTCGTACTGCACCTTGCCATCGGGCAGGAACTGCACGCTGTGGGCGTTGATGGCGTAATAGTCGATAGCGCCCTCGTCGACCTGTGCTACAGGCTGGTCGAGGAAGCGCTCCGGGCTGATATTCCAGTAACCGACCGCCAGGAACAGCGCGGTGATGGCCCCGAATACCAGGAGATTTCGAATCTTTTTGCTCAGCATAGATAGCTCTATAGGTAGGCGGCGTGGGCCGCTTCAAGGCTGCCCTGGGCGCGCAGGATCAACTCGCAGAACTCGCGTGCGGCGCCTTCGCCACCGCGGGCCTGAGTGACGCCATGGGCATGTTCGCGAACAAATGCTGCGGCATTGGCCACCGCCATGCCCAGGCCAACCCGACGAATTACCGGCAGGTCAGGCAAGTCGTCGCCCAGGTAGGCAACCTGCTCATAGCTTAGGTTGAGTTGGCCAAGAAGTTCGTCCAAGACCACCAGTTTATCCTCACGGCCTTGATAGAGGTGAGGAATACCCAGGTTTTGTGCGCGGCGTTCCACAACGGGCGTCTTGCGACCGCTAATAATGGCTGTTTGCACGCCTGCTGCCATCAGCATCTTGATGCCCTGGCCGTCGAGGGTGTTGAACGTCTTGAATTCGCTACCGTCTTCGAGGAAGTAAAGGCGGCCATCGGTCAGCACGCCGTCGACGTCGAAAATTGCCAGTTTGATGGCTTTGCCCCGTTGCAAAAGGTCGGTGCTCATTTACATCACTCCTGCGCGCAGCAAATCATGCATGTTCAAGGCGCCAACCGGGTGATCGTCGCCATCGACCACCACCAGGGCGCCAATCTTGTGGTCCTCCATGATCTTCAGGGCTTCGGCTGCGAGCATTTCGGCGCGGGCGGTCTTGCCATGAGGGGTCATTACCTCGTCGATGGTCGCGGTGTGGATATCAATGGTGCGGTCCAGGGTGCGGCGCAGGTCGCCGTCGGTGAAAATCCCGGCCAGGCGCCCATCGGCTTCCAGGATGACGGTCATGCCCAGGCCCTTGCGGGTCATTTCCATCAGCGCGTCCTTGAGCAAGGTACCGCGCGGCACATTTGGCAACTCGTCGCCGGCGTGCATGACGTTTTCCACTTTCAGCAGCAGCCGACGGCCCAGCGCACCACCTGGATGGGAAAATGCGAAGTCTTCGGCGGTAAAGCCGCGCGCTTCCAACAGTGCCACGGCCAGTGCATCACCCATGACCAGGGCGGCGGTGGTGGACGACGTCGGCGCCAGGTTCAGCGGGCAGGCTTCGTGGGTGACGTGTACGTTCAGGTTTACCTCGGCAGCCTTGGCCAGCGTCGAATCCGGGTTGCCGGTAACGCTGATCAGCTTGATACCCAGGCGCTTTATCAGCGGCAGCAAGGTGACTATTTCGTTGGTGGTGCCGGAATTGGACAGGGCCAGGATGATGTCGTCCCGGGTGATCATGCCCATGTCGCCATGGCTGGCTTCGGCCGGGTGCACGAAAAATGAGGTGGTCCCGGTACTCGCCAGGGTCGCGGCGATCTTGTTGCCGACGTGGCCTGACTTGCCCATGCCAACCACGACAACGCGGCCTTTGCTGGCCAGAATCATCTCGCAGGCGCGTACGAAATCTGCGTCGATATGGGTCAGCAAGCCTTCTACGGCTTCCAGTTCGAGACGGATGGTGCGTTGTGCGGATTGAATAAGGTCGCTGGATTGGCTCATGTCTGAAGTCGTATAGCCTGACGAAAAGTCGGCGATTATAGCGGGAATGCGCAATTCCCTCACGCAAGTTCGTTAGGCTTTGTTCCGGCCGGGATGTGTGGCCGCTCTCAAATACGTTTTTTTAGCTGTCCTGTTTCTGAACAAGCTCTGTTCCGGCCTTGGGCGCTCTGTGTCAGCAGTGATATAGTTCGCCGCCAGTTCGGTCCGCACAGCCCATGTGTCTATCTGTCGCAAGCAGTTGTCCCAAACATGGCGCCTGAGCGAGAGGCTGCATTCCAAGGAGTTTAGATGAGTGCCGATAACGCCTACGCGGTCGAGCTGAAGGGCCTTTCCTTCAAGCGCGGTACGCGCAGCATCTTCAATAACGTTGATATTCGCATTCCCCGCGGCAAAGTCACGGGCATCATGGGGCCTTCCGGTTGCGGCAAGACCACCTTGCTGCGCCTGATGGGTATGCAATTGCGCCCCAGTGCAGGCGAGGTCTGGGTCAATGGCCAGAACCTGCCGACATTGTCGCGCAGCGATCTGTTCGATGCCCGCAAGCACATGGGCGTGTTGTTTCAGAGCGGCGCGTTATTCACCGACCTGGATGTATTCGAAAACGTCGCGTTCCCGCTGCGGGTGCATACTCAGCTGTCCGATGAAATGATTCGTGACATTGTGTTGCTGAAACTGCAGGCCGTTGGGCTGCGCGGTGCTATCGACCTGATGCCCGACGAACTCTCCGGCGGCATGAAGCGTCGTGTCGCGCTGGCTCGCGCCATTGCGCTGGACCCGCAGATTCTCATGTACGATGAACCATTCGTCGGCCAGGACCCGATTGCCATGGGTGTGCTGGTACGCCTGATCCGCTTGCTTAACGATGCCCTGGGGATCACCAGCATCGTGGTGTCCCACGATCTGGCCGAAACCGCGAGCATTGCCGACTACCTCTATTTAGTAGGCGATGGCCAGGTGCTGGGGCAGGGCACGCCTGAAGAGCTGATGAACGCTGACAACCCGCGTATTCGCCAATTCATGACCGGCGATCCCGATGGCCCGGTGGCTTTTCATTTTCCGGCAGCGGACTACCGCTCAGATCTTCTGGGGAAGCGCTGATGCGCAAGACATCTTTAACCGAAAAAGTTCGCCTTTTCGGCCGTTCCGGCATCGACATTGTCGAAGTACTCGGCCGTTCGACGATTTTTCTGTTTCACTCCTTGCTCGGTCGCGGCGGTATCGGCGGCGGCTTTGCTCTGTTGATCAAACAACTGCACTCCGTGGGCGTGATGTCCCTGGTGATCATTGTGGTCTCCGGCATGTTCATCGGCATGGTGCTGGCGTTGCAAGGCTTCAGCATTCTTTCCAGCTACGGTTCCGAACAGGCGGTGGGGCAGATGGTTGCCCTGACATTGTTGCGTGAGCTGGGGCCGGTGGTCACCGCGCTGCTGTTTGCCGGTCGCGCCGGTTCTGCGCTGACCGCAGAAATCGGCAACATGAAAGCCACCGAGCAGCTGTCCAGCCTGGAAATGATCGGCGTGGACCCCCTCAAATACATTGTTGCCCCGCGCCTGTGGGCTGGCTTCATTTCCCTACCCCTGCTGGCGATGATTTTCAGCGTGGTCGGGATCTGGGGCGGTTCGTGGGTGGCGGTGGACTGGCTGGGGGTCTATGAGGGCTCCTACTGGGCCAACATGCAAAACAGCGTGACCTTCAGCGGTGACGTGCTCAACGGGCTAATCAAGAGCATCGTCTTCGCCTTTGTTGTGACCTGGATCGCCGTATTCCAAGGCTACGACTGTGAGCCCACTTCAGAAGGGATCAGTCGCGCCACCACCAAGACCGTTGTGTACGCCTCGCTGGCAGTACTGGGCCTTGACTTCATTTTGACTGCTTTGATGTTTGGAGATTTCTGATGCAAAACCGCACTGTGGAGATCGGTGTCGGCCTTTTCTTGCTGGCTGGCATCCTGGCTTTACTGCTGCTCGCCCTGCGAGTCAGCGGCCTTTCGGCCAGCCCTGCTGCCGACACCTATAAACTTTACGCCTACTTCGACAATATCGCCGGTTTGACTGTCAGATCTAAAGTGACCATGGCCGGGGTGACCATCGGCAAGGTCACGGCTATCGATCTGGACCGCGACAGCTTCACCGGCCGCGTGACGATGCAACTGGAAAAGCGCGTAGATAATCTACCAACTGACTCCACTGCCTCTATTCTCACGGCGGGTCTGCTGGGCGAAAAGTACATCGGTATCAGCGTGGGCGGGGAAGAAGCCTTGCTCAAGAATGGTTCGACTATTCACGACACGCAGTCGTCGCTGGTGCTGGAGGACTTGATCGGTAAATTCCTGCTCAATACCGTTAGCAAAGACGCCAAATGAGGAGTTTGTTCATGATCTCTACCTTGCGACGTGGCCTGTTGGTGCTGTTGGCAGCCTTGCCGTTGATGGCTGGCGCCGCTGTGGCAGCGCCTTCCGCACACGACATCGTCCAGGACACAACCACCCGTTTGCTGGCAGACCTTGCCACCAACAAAGAAAAGTACAAGCAAAGCCCAAGCGAGTTCTACGACGCCCTCAACGGCATTGTCGGCCCGGTGGTGGACGCCGACGGCATTTCCCGCAGCATCATGACCGTCAAGTACTCGCGCAAGGCTACGCCCGCGCAAATGCAGACCTTCCAGGACAACTTCAAGCGCAGCCTGATGCAGTTCTACGGCAACGCATTGCTGGAATATAACAACCAGGGCATCGTTGTTTCCCCGGCCAAGGATGAGTCCGGTAACCGCACCAGCGTGGACATGCAGGTCAAGGGCAACAACGGCTCGGTCTATCCGGTTTCCTACACTCTTGAGAAGATCAACGGTGAGTGGAAAGTGCGCAACGTGATTATCAACGGCATCAACATCGGCAAACTGTTCCGTGACCAGTTCGCAGACGCGATGCAGCGCAATGGCAACGATCTGGACAAAACCATCAATGGTTGGGCCGGTGAAGTGGCCAAGGCCAAGGAAGTGACCGAAAAAGCCTCTGAAGAGAAGGCCCAATGAGCGAGTCGGCTGTCCGTCTCGGCGAGGCCGGCGAGCTGCTCTTGAGCGGCGTGCTGGATTACCGCAGCGGGCCTGGCCTGCGCAAGCAGGGCCAGGCGCTGATCAATGCCAGCACCGCGTCTGCATTGGTGCTGGATTGCTCGTCAGTGGTGAAGTCCAGTAGCGTCGGTCTGTCGTTGCTGCTGTGCTTCATGCGTGATGCCGCCGCGGTCAACAAAGCTGTCAGTATTCGTGCATTGCCCGAAGATATGCGTGAAATTGCTCAGGTTTCGGGTTTGACCGAGCTGTTGGCGCATCCTTAATACACATTATTAAAGAAGCCCCCCGTCAGAGTCCTGCTATGCGGGGTTCGCAGGCGCGGGGCTTTTTTGTATGATGTCCGACCCGCGCGCACTGGGCGCCGATAGAGGTTGAGCATGCAGGCCGTAGAAGTGAAGAGCTTCCTTGAAGGAAAGCTGCCAGATACGAAGGTGGAAGTTGAAGGCGAAGGCTGCAACTTCCAGCTGAACGTAATTAGCGATGAACTGGCGGCATTGAGCCCGGTCAAGCGTCAGCAGCAGATCTATGCCCATTTGAACCCATGGATCACCGATGGCAGCATCCATGCGGTCACTATGAAATTTTTCAGCCGCGCGGCCTGGGCCGAGCGCACCTGAGCCCCTAGGCGTCGAGATTCTTATGGATAAATTGATTATTACCGGTGGTATTCGTCTTGATGGCGAAATCCGTATCTCCGGGGCAAAAAACTCTGCCTTGCCAATCCTCGCAGCTACGTTGCTGTGCGATGGTCCGGTCACCGTGGCCAACCTGCCGCACCTGCACGACATCACCACCATGATCGAGCTGTTCGGTCGCATGGGCATCGAGCCGGTGATCGACGAGAAACTGTCGGTCGAAATCGACCCGCGTACCATCAAGACCCTGATCGCCCCGTACGAGCTGGTGAAAACCATGCGCGCCTCGATCCTGGTACTGGGTCCTATGGTTGCCCGTTTCGGCGAAGCCGAAGTGGCCCTGCCTGGCGGTTGCGCCATCGGCTCGCGTCCGGTGGACCTGCACATCCGTGGCCTTGAAGCCATGGGCGCAACCATTGACGTCGAAGGCGGCTACATCAAGGCCAAGGCGCCGGAAGGCGGCCTGCGTGGTGCCAACTTCTTCTTCGATACCGTCAGTGTGACCGGTACCGAGAACATCATGATGGCCGCCGCACTGGCCACTGGCCGCAGCGTGCTGCAAAACGCCGCGCGCGAGCCGGAAGTGGTCGACTTGGCCAACTTCCTGATCGCCATGGGCGCCAACATCACCGGCGCCGGCACCGACACCATCACCATCGAAGGCGTGAAGCGCCTGCACTCGGCCACCTACAAGGTCATGCCGGACCGCATCGAGACCGGTACCTACCTGGTCGCTGCCGCTGTTACCGGTGGTCGCGTCAAGGTCAAGGACACTGATCCGACCATCCTTGAAGCTGTCCTGGAAAAACTCAAGGAAGCGGGCGCTGAAATCACCACCGGCGACGACTGGATTGAGCTGAACATGCACGGCAAGCGGCCCAAGGCCGTCAACGTGCGGACCGCTCCGTACCCGGCGTTCCCGACGGACATGCAGGCGCAGTTCGTTTCCCTGAACGCAATTGCTGAAGGCACCGGTGCGGTTATCGAGACCATCTTCGAAAACCGTTTCATGCACGTGTATGAACTGCACCGCATGGGCGCCAAGATCCAGGTCGAAGGCAACACTGCCATCGTCACCGGTATCGAGAAGCTCAAGGGCGCGCCAGTAATGGCCACCGACCTGCGCGCTTCCGCCAGCCTGGTGATCTCGGCGCTGTGCGCTGAAGGTGACACTCTGATCGATCGCATCTACCACATCGACCGTGGTTACGAGTGCATCGAAGAGAAGCTGCAGATGCTCGGCGCGAAGATCCGCCGCGTACCGGGCTAGTCGCTGCACGGGGCACAGGGAGGTGCCCACGGTTTTGTTTTAAGTCGAGGTCTGTAAAGGCCTCGATCTGTGTCTGGCGCCGCTTGCGACCGGACAGCAATTGCCTGATGAAGGACTGACGTTTCCCATGTTGACCATCGCACTGTCCAAGGGCCGCATCCTTGACGACACTTTGCCGCTTCTGGCTGAAGCGGGCATCGTGCCGACCGAGAATCCGGACAAAAGCCGCAAGTTGATCATCCCCACGACCCAGGCTGACGTACGCCTGCTGATCGTGCGCGCCACTGACGTACCGACCTACGTTGAGCATGGCGCCGCTGATCTTGGCGTGGCCGGTAAAGACGTGCTTATGGAATACGGTGGCCAGGGCCTGTACGAGCCACTGGACCTGCGTATTGCCTTGTGCAAACTGATGACCGCTGGCCGTGTTGGCGACGTCGAGCCCAAGGGCCGCCTGCGGGTGGCGACCAAGTTCGTCAACGTTGCCAAGCGCTACTACGCCGAACAAGGCCGTCAGGTCGACATCATCAAGCTCTACGGCTCGATGGAACTGGCGCCGCTGATTGGTCTGGCGGACAAGATCATCGATGTGGTCGACACCGGTAACACCCTTCGTGCCAATGGCCTGGAGCCCCAGGACTTCATCGCCGATATCAGCTCCCGGCTGATCGTCAACAAAGCCTCGATGAAAATGCAGCACGCCCGTATCCAGGCGTTGATCGACACCCTGCGCAAGGCAGTGGAGTCTCGACACCGCGGTTGACTCACCCGCGTAGCTGAAAAGCTACGCCCGTCTATCCGCCTCATAGCCAGAATTCTCAGGTGCCCAAGCGGATCGACTGCTAATTTTCGGCGCCTGAGCACTTTTGTCAATCCTATGAGGCCCTCGCTATGACCACGTCCACTGCAATTGCCCGACTCAACGCTGCCGATCCGGATTTCGCCCATCATCTGGATCATCTGCTGAGCTGGGAAAGTGTGTCCGACGAATCGGTCAACCAGCGGGTGCTCGACATCATCAAGGCTGTGCGCGAACGCGGTGACGCGGCGCTGGTGGATTTCACTCGTCAGTTCGATGGTTTGGATGTCGCCTCCATGGCCGACCTGATCCTGCCCCGCGAACGCTTGGAACTGGCCTTGACCCGCATCACCGGACCCCAGCGCGAAGCTCTGGAAGTGGCAGCGGCGCGGGTGCGCAGCTACCACGAAAAACAGAAGCAGGACTCCTGGAGTTACACCGAGGCCGATGGCACGGTGCTGGGCCAGAAGGTCACCCCCCTGGACCGTGCCGGCCTGTACGTGCCGGGCGGTAAAGCATCCTATCCGTCATCGGTGCTGATGAACGCCATCCCGGCCAAGGTCGCTGGCGTGATCGAAGTGGTCATGGTGGTGCCAACCCCTCGTGGTGAAATCAACGAACTGGTGCTGGCCGCGGCCTGCATCGCCGGCGTTGACCGAGTGTTCACCATCGGCGGCGCCCAAGCGGTTGCAGCGCTGGCGTACGGCACCGAAAGCGTGCCGAAGGTCGACAAGGTGGTCGGCCCCGGCAACATCTATGTCGCCACTGCCAAGCGCCACGTGTTTGGCCAGGTCGGCATCGACATGATCGCCGGCCCTTCGGAAATCCTCGTGGTGTGCGACGGCCAGACTGATCCGGACTGGATCGCCATGGACTTGTTCTCCCAGGCCGAGCACGACGAAGACGCCCAGGCGATCCTTGTCAGCCCCGATGCCGAATTCCTCGACAAGGTCGCCGCCAGCATTGCCAAGTTGCTGCCGACCATGGAGCGTGCCGAGATCATCGAAAAATCGATCAATGGCCGTGGTGCGCTGATCCTGGTTCGTGACATGGAGCAGGCCATCGAAGTGGCCAATCGTATCGCCCCGGAACACCTGGAGCTATCCGTAGCCGACCCACAAGCCTGGCTGCCGTTGATTCGCCATGCCGGCGCGATCTTCATGGGTCGCCACACGAGCGAAGCCCTGGGCGACTACTGCGCCGGTCCCAACCATGTGTTGCCGACGTCCGGTACCGCGCGGTTCTCGTCGCCGCTGGGTGTGTATGACTTCCAGAAGCGTTCGTCGATCATCTTCTGTTCGCCCCAAGGCGCCTCTGAACTGGGCAAGACTGCCTCGGTGCTGGCGCGCGGCGAGTCGCTGACGGCCCACGCCCGCAGTGCTGAATACCGCATCGTTGACGACAAGAAAGGGAACTGAGAAATGAGCAGATTCTGGAGCCCATTCGTCAAGAACCTGGTGCCCTATGTGCCTGGTGAACAACCGAAGCTGGCCAAGCTGGTCAAGCTCAACACCAATGAAAATCCTTATGGCCCATCGCCCAAGGCGCTGGCGGCCATGCAAGGCGAGTTGAACGACAACCTGCGTTTGTACCCGGACCCCAATGGCGATCTGCTCAAGCAGGCTGTTGCGCAGTATTACGGTGTGCAAACGGCACAGGTGTTCCTGGGTAATGGTTCCGATGAAGTTCTGGCCCATATCTTTCACGGTTTGTTCCAGCACGATCAGCCGCTGCTATTCCCGGACATCAGCTACAGCTTCTACCCGGTGTACTGCGGTCTCTACGGCATCACCTTCGACGCGGTGCCACTGGATGAACAGTTCCAGATCCGTGCTGCGGACTATGCCAAGCCTAACGGCGGAATCATCTTCCCCAACCCGAACGCGCCCACCGGTTGCGTGATGGCGCTGGACGCTGTGGAGCAGATACTCAAGGCTAGCCCGGACTCAGTGGTGGTGGTCGATGAAGCCTATATCGACTTTGGCGGCGAAACCGCCATCAGCCTGGTGGACCGTTACCCCAATCTGCTGGTGACCCAGACCCTGTCCAAGTCGCGCTCCCTGGCAGGATTGCGCGTGGGCCTGGCGGTGGGCCATCCGGACCTGATCGAGGCGCTGGAACGAGTCAAGAACAGCTTCAACTCCTACCCGCTGGATCGCTTGGCGATTGTCGGGGCGGCGGCGGCATTCGAGGATCGAGAGTACTTCGAGAAGACGTGCCGTTTGGTAATCGACAGCCGTGACAAGGTGGTCGGGCAGTTGCAGGCGAAAGGTTTTGAGGTGTTGCCGTCGGCAGCGAACTTCATCTTTGTCCGACACCCACAACACGACGCGGCTGGTTTGGCTGCGAAGTTACGCGAGCAAGGGGTGATCGTGCGGCACTTCAAGCAGGAGCGGATTGCCCAGTTCCTGCGCATTAGCATCGGTACGCCCGAGCAGAACCAGGCGTTGATTGACGGGCTGGGCGAGCTTTAACTGATACTGAAATCAAATGTGGGAGCTGTCGAACTCGAGCGAGTCTCGACAGCTCCCACATTGTTATTGCTGAGCCGTTAAATCAGCGGCTCATCCGGCTTTTTGTTCTTCCAGCCATCATTGCCCGGCAGCAGCAGATTCAACCCAATCGCCACCACCGCACACAGGGCGATGCCCTTGAGGCCGAAGTCGTCCGGGCCAGTCCCGGTGCCGATCAACACGCCACCAATCCCGAACACCAGGGTCACCGAAACAATCACCAGATTGCGCGCTTCCCCTAGGTCGATCTTGTGACGAATCAGGGTGTTCATCCCCACTGCGGCAATCGAGCCGAACAGCAGGCATAGAATCCCACCCATCACCGGTACCGGGATGCTTTGCAGCAGCGCGCCGAACTTGCCGACAAAAGCCAGGGTGATGGCAAACACCGCCGCCCAGGTCATGATTTTCGGGTTGTAGTTCTTGGTCAGCATCACTGCGCCCGTTACTTCGGCGTAGGTGGTGTTGGGCGGGCCGCCGAGCATGCCGGCAGCGGTGGTGGCGATACCGTCGCCCAGCAGCGTGCGATGCAGGCCGGGCTTTTTCAGGTAGTCGCGACCGGTGACGCTGCCCACGGCAATCACGCCGCCGATGTGCTCAATGGCAGGCGCCAACGCCACGGGGACGATAAATAGAATCGCCTGCCAATTGAACTCTGGCGCCGTGAAGTGGGGCAGGGCGAACCAGGGTGCGGCGGCAATCTTGGCCGTGTCGACCACGCCAAAGTAGAACGCCATGGCAAAACCCACCAGCACGCCGGAGATGATCGGCACCAGGCGGAAAATGCCTTTGCCAAACACCGCCACGATCAACGTGGTCAGCAGCGCCGGCATCGAGATCAGCATCGCCGTCTGGTAATGAATCAGCTCGGCACCATCACTGCCTTTACCCATCGCCATGTTCGCGGCAATCGGCGCCATGGCCAGTCCGATGGAAATGATCACCGGCCCGATCACCACCGGCGGCAGCAGACGGTCGATGAAACCGGTGCCCTTGATCTTCACCGCAGCGCCCAGGAAGGTATAAACGAAGCCGGCGGCCATCACCCCGCCCATGGTTGCCGCTAGGCCGAACTGCTCCTTGGCGAGAATGATCGGGGTGATAAAGGCAAAGCTCGACGCCAGGAACACCGGCACTTGCCGTCCTGTGACTACCTGGAACAGCAACGTGCCAAGGCCTGCGGTAAACAGCGCGACGTTTGGATCAAGACCTGTGATCAGTGGCATCAACACCAACGCACCAAATGCCACGAAGAGCATCTGTGCGCCAGACAGGATCTGGCGCCAAAGCGGGTCGTTGAATTCATCCTGCATGGTCACGCGTCCTTCTGCTTGGTACCGAAAATCTTGTCGCCGGCATCGCCCAGGCCCGGAATGATGTAGCCGTGCTCGTTCAGGCGTTCATCGATGGAGGCGGTGTAGATCACCACGTCAGGGTGCGCTTTCTCGACGGCGGCGATGCCTTCGGGAGCAGCAACCAGCACCATGGCGCGGATGTCTTTGCAGCCGGCTTTCTTCAGCAGGTTGATGGTGGCAACCATGGAACTGCCGGTGGCGAGCATCGGGTCAATGATCATCGCCAGGCGTTCGTCGATTTCCGGCACCAGTTTTTCCAGGTAGGTGTGGGCCTGCAGGGTTTCTTCATTGCGGGCCACGCCTACGGCGCTGACCTTGGCGCCCGGGATCAGGCTCAGCACGCCTTCAAGCATGCCGATGCCGGCGCGCAGGATCGGGACCACGGTAATTTTCTTGCCGGCGATCTTCTCGACCTGGACGGGACCGCACCAACCGTCAACCTCGTAGGTTTCCAGGGGCAAATCTTTAGTCGCTTCGTAGGTGAGCAACGCTCCGACTTCCTGAGCAAGCTCACGGAAGTTCTTCGTGCTAATGTCGGCACGGCGCATAAGGCCGAGTTTGTGTCGGATCAGCGGATGGCGGATCTCACGGATGGGCATGGGGAAGGGCTCCGGCGGCGGGCAAAAAAACCGGATTAGATTAATCTATCTGAGGGTGTTGTCCTATAGACATCTGGCACATTAGTCCATAAAGGCTTGAACGTTGCGTCCCAGAAGCGTACCTTCGCCCGCTTTTCTTGCCACAGTACCCTTGGAGAGCGCCATGTCCGCTGATCTCGAGCATATCCGTCAAATCATGCGAGAGGCTGACTGCCTGTACACCGAGTCGCAAGTCGAAGAGGCGATCGCCAAGGTCGGCGAAAAGATCACTCGGGAAATGGCCGACACCAACCCGGTGGTGTTCTGTGTAATGAACGGCGGTCTGATTTTTGCCGGAAAATTGCTCACGCATCTGAAATTTCCCCTGGAGGCGTCCTACCTGCACGCCACCCGCTATCGCAATGAAACCACCGGTGGCGACCTGTTCTGGAAGGCCAAGCCGGAAGTCTCGCTGGTCGACCGCGACGTGCTGATCGTTGACGATATCCTTGATGAAGGCCACACCCTGGGCGCGATCATCGACTTCTGCAAGCACGCTGGCGCCCGCGCTGTACACACCGCCGTGCTGATCGACAAGGACCACGACCGCAAGGCTCGTCCAGACCTGAAAGCCGATTACATGGGCCTGCCGTGCATCGACCGTTACCTCTTCGGTTACGGCATGGACTACAAGGGTTACTGGCGCAATGCTGCGGGTATCTACGCCGTCAAGGGGATGTAATCGATGGTCAGCTTTCTCGATCAATCACTGTTTGCCGAGTTGGCCGAGAACGCATCCGCCAGCCCCCGTGGCCGGCACCATCACAACTTCCACCAGATGGACGAGCCGTGCCACCGCATGGCGGTGGGCATGCAGCCAAGCACCTACGTGCCACCGCATCGTCACTTGAGCGCCGACAAGGCGGAAACCCTGCTGGTGCTCAAGGGCTGCCTGGGTTTGTTGATTTTCAGCGAGACCGGCGAGGTGCTGGCCAAGCGTGTCATGCGGGCAGGCGGTGAGTGCCAGGGCGTCGATTTGCCGCCGGGGGTGTTCCATGGGCTAGTGGTGCTGGAGCCTGACTCGCTGATGTTCGAATGCAAGGCCGGGCCTTATCGGCCGGTGGGCGAAGGCGAGCTGGCGACCTGGGCACCCGGTGAAGGCGATCCCGAAGTGGCTGCCTATCAGCGCTGGATGCTTGCCCAGTTCGATTGAGCTACAGTGCTGGGCCATCTTCCACGGAGCGGCCCATGAGCCTTTTGATCCGCAGTTGCGCCATCCTGGCGCTGATCGTCAGTCTGCCTCTGGCCGCGGCTCCTGCGCCGATGCACAGCCAATTCCTGCCACCTGATGACCTGATGCTGCGCGGCGAGAGTCCCGAGCAGCAGCAACTGCTGCAAGTTACCGAGTATTCGGTGGTGGTGGGCAACCAGCGTCAATCCAATCAGCAGCCGATTCCGGTGACATCACCGTTGTTGGTCCGCCTTAAGGGCAAATCCCTGAACAAGGGCGCAAGCATCAGCCAGGTGATCCTTAACTTTGACGGCGAAAGCAAGAGCCTGAAAAAGCCGGCCTTTGACGATAAAAGCAAAACTCTGACCCTGTATTACCCATTGGCTCAGTACCGGGTGATCATCGACTTGCTGCGTAATGAAACCCTGTATGTGCAGTTTTTAAGCTATGCCAACGGCCATATCTGGGCGGATTTGCACACCGGGGCGGTGCGCTCAAGGTAAGAGCGCAGGTAAACTGCTCACCCCGTGTAAATGTCTGCAAGCTGGAGTCGGCAATGCGTAAAGATAAGAAGCAATTGATTGGTGATGAAATCGGCGATGAGCAGATCAAGCTGTTCCTGGATTTTGAACCGGTCGACGCCACTTCGCCTTCCCACCACAAACTGATCAAAGCCTACCGTGGCCTGCGCATCGACGACTTCGAGCGGTTCCTGGTTTTTTTCAAAGAGGCGAGCCTGGACCTGGACGGTAAGGATGAGCACGGCTTGACCTTCGTTGAAGTGATCAAGGACCAGCGCAACGCTGCCGAGTACATTGAACTGATCGACAAAGCTCGCGGCTGATTACTCCTGGCGAAAAAAAAACGCCCCGTTCTCACTATGGAGAGCGGGGCGTTTTTTATGAGCGGGCTTTAAGCGTAGCTTTCGGTCTCGCTGCTTTGCTCAACCAGCTCCAGGCTGATGTTGTTCTGCGTGCTGATCTTGCGATACAGCGCAGCATCGGTTTCCAGAATTTTCTCCCGGGCCGGGAAGATTTCCGAAAGCTTGGTGGCCCACTCACCGGACGCCTTGTCCGGGAAGCAGCGTTCGATCAGGTCGAGCATGATCGAAACGGTGACCGACGCGCCTGGAGAAGCGCCCAGCAGTGCCGCCAGTGAGCCATCCTTGGCCGCTACTAGCTCGGTGCCAAATTGCAGCACGCCGCCTTTTTTCGGGTCTTTTTTGATGATCTGTACCCGTTGGCCAGCCACTTCCAGGCGCCAGTCTTCGGCTTTCGCCTCAGGGTAGAAACGACGCAGGGATTCCAGGCGCTGCTCCATGGATTGCATGACTTCGCTGACCAGATACTTGGTCAGGTCCATGTTGTCCCGGGCCACGGCCAGCATCGGACCGATGTTGCCAGCGCGAACTGACATTGGCAGGTCGAGGAAGGAGCCGTGCTTGAGGAACTTGGTGGTGAAACCGGCGTATGGCCCGAACAGCAGGGACTTCTTGCCGTCGACCACGCGGGTGTCCAGGTGCGGCACCGACATCGGTGGCGAGCCCACTGCCGCCTGGCTGTAGACTTTGGCCTGGTGGTGCTTGACCACTTCCGGGTTGTCGCAACGCAGCCACTGGCCACTGACCGGAAAACCACCGAAGCCTTTGCTTTCTTCGATGCCTGAGGCTTGCAACAGCGGCAGTGCCGCGCCACCGGCACCAAGGAATACGAACTTGGCGTCGACATCACGGGAGTTGCCGCTGTTGACGTCCTTGATGCTCACGGTCCAGCCGGCGCTGTTGCGCTTGAGGCCGGTGACACGCTTGCTGTACTTGACCTGGGCATCGGCCGAGCTGGTCAGGTGCGCCAGCAACTGATTGGTCAGGGCGCCAAAGTTGACGTCGGTGCCGTTCAGTACGCGGGTAGCGGCGATTTTTTCGTCAAGCGGGCGGCCGGGCATCATCAGCGGCATCCACTCGGCCATCTGCGCACGGTCTTCGGTGTAATGCATGTCCGCGAAGGCGTGGTGCTGGCTGAGGGTTTCAAAGCGCTTCTTGAGGAACGACACGCCTTTTTCGCCCTGCACGAAACTCAGGTGCGGAACTGCACTGATAAAGGACTTGGACGAGCCAAAGGTGCCTTTTTTGGTCAGGTACGCCCAGAACTGCTTCGACACCTCGAACTGGGTGTTGATGTGCACGGCTTTCTTGATGTCGATCGAACCGTCTTGAGCCTGGGGTGTGTAGTTCAACTCACACAGCCCGGCGTGGCCGGTCCCGGCGTTGTTCCACGGGTTGGAACTTTCCGCGGCACCCGAATCCATCAGCTCAACGACTTCCAGCTTGAGGCCGGGGTCGAGCTCTTTGAGCAGTACGGCGAGGGTGGCACTCATGATGCCTGCCCCTACCAGTACTACGTCGACTGCTTCGTTATGCGCCATTTAACGCGTCTCCAAAATCTGCAGCACCAAATTGACGGCATGGCTGCCAGGAGTGACGGGGCGGTTCATATGATGCCCCAGGTTACCCATGGCCAGGATCGCCATGTCCGCTTCGCAATTTTTCGCATCTCTTTACAACATCGGCGCACACTGCCTATCGGGCCTTATCTGCATATGAACGCATTTAAGGGCGCCTGTGGCAATTCGACTTATGGTCAAGTACGTCCGATCGTGCAACCAAATCCGTAGCGGACAGGCTTCAAACTCCAGTTATTGAGGAGTACTCGGTCCTGTGTGGTTGGGCAGTGCCAGACGCTGATGGTGCTTGTACAAACGCAAAACTATTCATTTGCTCGCCACACTCTTGTGAAGTTGTGAAAACCCGTTTTTTTCACGCTCTTTTGAAGACGTGAACCTCAAAAAAGGGCTGCCCCAGTCTGGCACCTGGCCCGAAATCACTGCCGACAAGCGGCATGACGGGCAAACAACTCAAGTGGCCGAGCGCAATGGCAGCTCTGGCAGATTGGGTAAAGGAGGTGGTTTTGCAGAAAAACAGCAAGCACGCCAGCTTCACTTAATCTGTGTGGGCGGCTCTCTGTGGGCGGTGCGGGGGAGCTAATACAGGAGCATTAGCGATGCTGCGAGGCCCGATCAGGAGACGTCCTTATAATCGGGGGGAGATTGTAGCGAAGAAATGCGGGTAAATGGTCGTGTTTTATGACTTTTATTAGCCGTTCGGTCAGGCGGTCAACGGCTGGCGCTGCAATGACCTTGAAATGCGTGGGTTCAAACGTGCTCGTGCGGGCAAGGGGTGATGCATCCAGCTCAAGCGAATTTCTTCGACTTCGACCCAGCCATCGCCCATGGGGGGCAGGCTGCACTGCTTGAAAGCCTGGCAGCGGCCTTGTTGATCGAGCAGGGCAAAGTGCCGGTGAGCGGGTTTGCGCATGAACAACGACCAGAAAAATGGCATGGCGATCAACCTCCTGTGAGTTGAGGCCAAGGTTGCCTGCAAGGCATGACACCAGCGTGTAACCGCTGTGACATATCAGTGACACCGAACCGCTACAAGCCCGTCGGGTCTGAGTTGTAACTGGCGCTAGTTCAAGGACATGGCGCACCGCTATACTGCCCGCCTGTCGGTACCTGATTTCTGGAGAGAAACGCATGTTGCAACGCCTGTTGTTCGGTTTGATCACTGTGACCAGTTTGACCCTGGTTGGCTGCGCCCACAGCCCGCAACAACTGAGCCCACAGCCGAAAATCACCAGCCAGCTGGCAGCTGTCGGCCATGGCCAGCCGGTGTCGGTGCGTGTGGTCGATGGTCGTCCGTCGCCTACCCTGGGTACTCGTGGTGGTCTGTACCCGGAAACCAGCGCCATTACGGTGACCGGTGCCGATGTACTGCCCAAGCTGCAAGCCCAGGCTGAAGCGGCGGTACGCCTGCTGGGGTTCACCCCCACCAGCAATTCCCCTGGCGCGCCGCAATTGACCGTGACCCTGGCTGAGCTGAAATACCAGTCGCCTAAAGAGGGGCTATATGTGACCGAAGCCACCATCGCCGCGACCTTCCGCTCCGACGTGTCCGCCGGCAGCCGTCGTTACAGCGGCCGTTATGGCGCTTCCCTGGATCAGCGCTTCGGCATGGCGCCGAACCAGGACACCAACACCAAGCTGGTCAGTGATGTGTTGAGCGATGCCCTGACGCGCCTGTTCAAGGACCCGAGCATCGGGCAGATCCTCAGCTCGCAGTAATCGCTTCAAAAAAAACCGGGCTCAGTGATGAGCCCGGTTTTTAATGCCTGTAACTGTCACGCAGCTGTTTCGACATAAAAGTCGAGCACACTCACCCCCGTCAGCAAATCCAGCTCCGGCAGGTCGGCATGCTGATGCCCGCCGAGGGCGCAATACACCAGCCAATGCCGATCCTGCACATTGAACGCCAGGCCGCCGACCAGCGCCTCTTGCTCGTCGTTTTGAGGCATCAGATACAGTCGATCCTGGTTTTGCGCGTGCAACATGACAAGCTCCCGGGCGTTCGAAGGGCAACAGCGTGGCTTGTTAAGGTGACGTTCAGGTGACGGTGTAAGTTACTCGATACATTAGCCGTCAATGGAGGAGGGAGTTGGCAGGCGCAGGCTGCGCATATCGTTCAGGTTTGTATCTGAATGGATACCAGTACACTGTTACACCGAGGTTTGTGATGGCGCTGCCTGCAATACTGATCAATGCGTTTGCCCTGTTGCTGGCTTGCCCCGGTGCATGTCTGCTGTTCATCACCCGCCTGCGGGAGCAACGAGCGATGGCCAGTCTCGCCGCGCAGAGCGAGGAGCGGGCTATCGACCAGCCGATGCTGTTTCTGGACGTGAGGACCGAGCGTGTCCACCGTCTTTCCTACCGGCTCGGTTTTGCCGGCCTCGGGCTTGCGCTGCTGGTTTCCTGGTTCAGCACCCGCCTGTAGGAGCGGGCGTCCCCTCGCTCCTACAGTGGGTCGGGTTTACAGGGGGATGCCGGCTTTGACTCGGTATTGATTACGTACTGGTGTCGCGTACTGCAGCACTAGATACGGCCGATGCTCGCTCGGGCACGCATTCAATCGACGCTCCCACTCCGCTTTCGCCTTGGTCAGCTCATCTACCGGGAACATCTCGGCAGCTGCCGGCACCTGTAATTGCGGGTCGGTATCGCACCACTGGGCATACGCCAGGTAATGCACCGGAAACAACCGATAACCGCCCAGAATCTGCCGGTCCATCTCGATAGCCAGCAGTTTGGTGTCTTCGAAGCGTTCGGTGATCGGCGAGGCGAAGTTGACGTGGACCCGGCCCTTGTAGCCGGTAATGCCCAAGGCGATGCTCCCATCGTCCTCACCCGTCGCCTTGCTGTAGGTGCCGGTGGTGGCGCGGATGTACAGTTCGCGGGCCTTGGCCGAGTCGCACGGGTCGTATTCGTAGCTGATGGATACCGGCGTCAGGTTCAGCGACTGAATGACCTCGGCGAACGGCTCGTCCTTGCGGCTCATGTGGAACATCTTGAGGATCGCTGACTCGGTGCGATCATCCCCATCCTTGGCGCGACCTTCGGCCTGGGCGATCCAAATCGACTCGCAGTCGTTGCGGATCGAGTGGTTGATATAGGCCGACAGCAACTGATACGCCGCCATCTTCTCGCGCCGCCCAGCGATTGAGCGGTGCACGATAAAGCTCTTGTTCAGGCGCATCAGGTCGCTGACAAACGGCTTTTGCAGCAGGTTGTCGCCAATGGCAATGCGCGGCGTCGGCAGGCCGGCGTGGTATATCGCGTAGTTGACGAAGGCCGGGTCCATTACGATATCGCGATGGTTGGTCAAAAACAGGTAGGCGCTGCCAGACTTGAACTGCTCGACACCGCTATAGGTCACGCCGTCGGTCGCGCGATCTATAGTGTGGTCGACGTAGAGTTCGACTTTGTCCTGCAGTGTGGCGACGGTGGTCACGCTGGCGAACTCACGGCGCAGTTTGTAAGCGATTATCGGCTTGAGCAGCCAGCCAAAGGCGCCGGCAAAGCGCGGAAAGCGAAAGTGGGTCAGGATGTCCAGAAAGGCCTTGTCACTGAACAGCCGTGCCAGCACTGCCGGGACTTCGCTGTCGTTGTAAGGTCGGATGGTATCGAATTCGCCCATCATGCTCTCTTGTTAGAAACGGCTAGGGTAAGTAAAAGGTTTGGATCGATAAGTGACAGGGCGCGGTCTGAACAATGGGATCAAACAACAATAGCCCTGCAAATAGACCGGCGATTATACGCACAAGTCACTTGGGAGACCGTGATGCTGGAAACTGAAGTCTACGATTGCCCTTATTGTGGTGAAGTGGTCGAGGCGATACTGGATTTGTCCGGTGGCGATCAGACCTATATTGAAGACTGTCCGGTGTGCTGCCGGCCCATTACTTTCGTGCTGCAGATTCACGATGGTGAATGGATGCTCGAAGTGCGCAGCGAAAACGAATAATGCGTCGCGAGAAGGAATAAAAAGGTACGCCATGCAGCGAATCTACGAACCGGAAAACCTGATGGAAGGCGAATTGCTCCAGGGCATGCTCGCCAGTGAAGGCATCAAGGCCCACCTGGTGGGGCGTGACTTGCTGGGCGGCACCGGCGAGTTGCCGATCTATGGCCTGCTGGCCCTGGCAGTGGAGGACGAACAGGCCGCTTACGCCCGGGAGTTGATCACCGCCTACAACGGCGCGCTGCCGATGCCCGGCGATGAATCCGATAGCTTCCCCGACGTACTGGTCTGTTAGGCTGTTGGCCGGTTTACCCAAGAGTCGTGTTGCCCCATGTGTGGACGTTATGCCCTGTTTCGCTGGAACCCCGCCTTTGCTGCCTTGCCGGGCTTCCCGGCCGATCAAAAGGCCCAGTGGAACATTTCCCCCAATGATTCGGTGCTGATCCAGCGCGCGACCAACGGTCAACACGAGTTGGCGCGGGCGCGCTGGGGCCTGACTCCGCCGTGGCTGACCGACTTGTCCCGCACGCCGGCCCATGCCCGCGCGGAAACCCTGGCGGAGCAGCCAATGTTTCGCGAGGCCTTTCGCCAGCGCCGCTGCCTGTTGCCGGCCAATGGTTTCTACGAATGGCGTGGTACCCAGCGTAAACGACCGTACTGGCTGACGCCGGGAGAGGGCTCGACGTTGTTTTTCGCCGCTATCTGGGAAGCTTATCCGGTGCAGGAGCAGGTGTGGCTGAGCGCGGCGGTGGTGACGCAGGCGGCGTCGAATCAGCGTCGGCCGTTGATTCTCGATACGGCGGGGCAAGACGCGTGGCTCAACCCCGAGACCCCGCTGCACGTTTTGCAGGCTTTACTGGCCAGCGAACCCGCTGCGCTGCGCGAGCGGGTACTGGCCAATATGGTGAATGATCCCAAGCTTAATGGGCCGGAGTGTCTGACGCCGGGTTAATCCTGGATTTTTGTGGTGCAAGCACCCGCTTCATCGCAGGCGTTCGACGGCTGCTACGGGAAATAGCAGGGCTGCACGATGTGTAGATACCTGTGCTGTCATGGGTCTGGCCGGTTATGAATTTTGCGACGATGTGGGAAGTATCCGAAATTTAACGGTTAAACGTCTGGTGTATCTGGCGCCGATACAATTCCCCGCCTACGATACGCGCCATGTTTTCAGGGAGCGTGTTCATGAAGAAATCATTGGTGGTATGTACATTGAGTGCAGCGTTGCTGCTCGCTGGTTGTCAGTCGGTTAACACCACCAGCGGCGGCGCCGTGGGTGTGGAGCGCAAGCAGTACATGTTCAGCATGTTGTCGAGCCAGGAAGTCGACCAGATGTATGCCCAGTCTTACCAGCAGACGCTGGGTGAGGCGAGCGGCAAGGGCATGGTGGACAAGACCAGTGCCAACGCCAAGCGCGTACAGGCTATCGCCACTCGCCTGATTGCCCAGGCGCCCACCTTCCGGCCCGATGCGGCCCAGTGGAAGTGGGAGGTGAACCTGATCAAGAGCGACGAGGTGAACGCCAACTGCGGACCTGGCGGGAAGATCTTTGTCTACAGTGGCTTGATCGACAGCCTCAAGCTGACCGATGACGAACTGGCGGCGGTGATGGGCCATGAAATTGCCCACGCCTTGCGCGAGCACGGCCGCGAAGCCATGTCCAAGGCCTACGGCATTGAAATGGCCAAGCAGGGCGCTGGCGCGTTGTTTGGTTTGGGTCAGGACAGCCTGGCGCTGGCCGATACCGTGGCCAACTACGGCATGACCTTGCCTAACAGTCGCGGCAATGAAAACGAAGCTGACCTGATCGGCCTGGAACTGGCCGCCCGTGCCGGTTACAACCCGAACGCCGCCATCACCCTGTGGAACAAAATGGCCAAGGCTTCGCAAGGCTCGTCACCTGAGTTCATGAGCACTCACCCCGCCTCCGAAAGCCGGATAGCCTCTTTGCAGGCGGCGATCCCCAAGGTGATGCCGCTTTACAAGCCGCAGTAAGTTTCAAGCTGCAAGCTGCAAGTCAGAAGCAAACAGCTTGCAGCTAGATCCACCCACTGCTTTGCATGGCCTTGTAAACCGCCACAATTGCCAGAATGAAAAATGCCGAAGCTGCCAGGCGCCGAATCAAGGTCAACGGCAGTTTCTCTGCCGCAAAATTCCCCGCCAGAACCACCGGTACGTTGGCAATCAACATGCCCAGGGTGGTACCGATAATCACCAGCCACAGCTCAGGGTATTGCGCCGCCAGCATCACCGTGGCGATTTGTGTCTTGTCGCCCATTTCCGCCAGGAAGAACGCAATCAGCGTGGTCAGGAACGGTCCGAACTTGCGGGAGGTACTGGCTTCGTCATCGTCGAGCTTGTCCGGCACCAAGGTCCACAGGGCTGTGGCGCAAAAGCTCGCGGCGAGGATCCAGTGCAACATTGCATCCGAGAAGAAAGTGCTGAACCAGGCGCCCACGGCACCGGCGGCGGCATGGTTGGCCAGGGTCGCGGCGACGATGCCGGCGATGATCGGCCAGGGTTTGCGAAAGCGTGCGGCGAGAATGAGGGCGAGCAGTTGCGTCTTGTCGCCAATTTCGGCCAAGGCAACGATTGCGGTAGGAACGAGAAGTGAATCCAGCATCAGGTAGGCTTCCAGGGGCGGGTCGACACGGCTATGACACGTACAGCCTTCCCGCCCCGGGTAAGGTGTTCGTGTCATAGGTCTTGTCAAACCCCGGTCCGTCTGTGCGGACTCCTGGGTCGCATACGCCATGGCCTGTTGACCAAGTATGTTGACGTATGCCGGACGAGCGTGGCGCTCGTGGGAGACTACTCCCCTAGGACGGAGCGGATTCTGCCTCGGCAAAATCCATTCGGCAAGCCTTCTTTTTCAAACGCCCGTTAGCCGCGCTTGGCGCGGTAGATACGAAAACCCTGACCTTCGGCCTTGATCGCACACACGCCAAGATGCTCTTCGATCAGCGGTTGGTACTTCAGGAAGCTGTTGGCGACTAACCGTAGTTCGCCGCCTTTTGCCAGATGTTTGGCTGCTTTTTGCAGCAGATTCTCGGTGGCGTGATAGTCGGTGTGCACACCGACATGGAACGGCGGGTTGCTCAAAATCGCGTTCAAGCCCATCGGTGCTGCGTCGATGCCATCGCCGGTCAATACCTCGGCTTCCAGGCCATTGGCGGCCAGGGTCAGGCGACTGCTGGCGGCGGCGAAGGCGTCGACGTCCAGCAGCGTGACGGTGTTGTGAGGATAGCGGCGCTTGACCGCAGCCCCAAGCACCCCCGCGCCACAGCCGAAGTCCAGCAAATGGCCGCTCGGCAATTTATCCAGGTGCTCCAGCAGCAGCGCGGTGCCGCGATCCAGGCGGCCATGGCTGAACACGCCCGGCAAGCTGACCACCTTGAGCAGCCCTTCGGCCAGCGGCACCTCAAACACCTGGGCCAGGCTTTCCAGCTCAACCGCTTGCGGGGCGTTGGCCACCGTGACTTGCCACAGCTGGCAGTGCCGCGCGTTGTCGAGCTTGCGGGGTTTGCCGAACGGGCTCAATTGCTTGGCGGCGCTCTCAATACCGCCGCGTTTTTCCCCCACCAGATACACCTCGGCGCCGGGCAGGCGCGCAGCCACGGCGTTAAGGATGTAATCGGTCAGGTCCTTGGACTTGGGCAGGAACACCACTACCGAGTCGAATGAGCGCTGGGGCACATTCACGCCGAAATGGCTGCGCTCGGCGAAACGCGCATCCAGTGCGGCCTGATCACCGGCATGCCAGCACCAGCCATGGGCATTGGGCAGGTGACCGAGCAAGTCGTCGGCGGGCAAGCCGGCCAGCAGCAAGTCACCCTGAAAAAGTTTGGCCTGACGAAGCAGTACTTCACTGCGCGGATCCATGGTCTGCTCCTGAAAAGGGACGCAGTTTAACAACTGACGACGCGCTGCGGTGCACCACTGAAAAACCCCTGGGCGTTTTCCGTCAATTGGCCAACGATTCGCTGCCGTGCTTCACGGCTGCCCCACGCGCAGTGGGGCGTGACGATCAGCCGTGGAATGTCGCCCGCCAGCAATGGATTGCCCGCCGACGGCGGCTCCACGCTCAGCACATCGGTAGCCGCACCGCCCAGATGACCATTACGCAGGGCATCGGCCAGGGCTTGCTCGTCGATCAAGCCACCGCGCGCGGTATTGACCACGAACGCGCCGGGCTTGAGCAGCGCCAACTCCCGAGCGCCGATGAAATGGCGGGTATGTTCGTTGAGGGGGCAGTGCAGCGTCAGGGCGTCGACGTGGGACAGCAGCTCATCCAGAGGCATCCGGTCGGCGCGGGCCGGGCGCCCCGGTATTGCTCCCAGCACCACGCGCATGCCGAAGGCTTCGGCCAGGCGCGCCACGGCACCGCCCAACTCACCGTGACCGAGCAAGCCGAGGGTTTTGCCTTCCAGTTCGACGATCGGGTGGTCCAGCAGGCAGAACTGTTTGGCCTGCTGCCAGAGACCGGCGCTGACGTCCTTTTGATAGTCCTGCAAGCGCGTGGCGAGGTTGAGCAACAGCATGATCGTGTGTTGCGCCACCGAAGGTGTACCGTAACCCTGGCAATTGCTCACGGTAATGCCCTGGGCGCGGGCGGCGGCGAGGTCGACGTTATTGGTGCCGGTGGCGGCGATCAGGATCAGCTTCAGATTGGGGCACGCTGCCAGAGTCTCGGCGTTGAGCAGGATCTTGTTACTGATCGCCACCTGAGCGCCTTGCAGGCGTTCGACAACTTGCGCAGGCGAGGTCTGTTCACAGAGTTGCAAGTCGCTGAAGGTTTTTCTCAACCCGCTCAGGTCAAGGTCTCCAAGGTCCAGGGAGGTGTAATCGAGGAAGACGGCGCGGCGATTGTTCGTCATCAACTGTACCTTTTGCGGCAGGATTCAAAGGCGTAATCTGCCGAGCCTATCAGATGAAATAATCAGTTACTTCCTGGAGTGTGCATGTACCTCACCGAGTTCTTGACCGTCGCCCTGATTCACCTGCTGGCGGTGGCCAGCCCTGGGCCGGATTTTGCCGTGGTGGTGCGCGAGAGCGTGACCCATGGCCGGCGTGCCGGGACGTGGACGGCGTTGGGCGTTGGTTCAGCGATTTTCCTGCATGTAGGCTACTCGTTGCTCGGTATTGGCTTGATCGTGTCCCAGTCCATCGTGCTGTTCAATGCGCTGAAATGGGCGGCGGCAGCTTACTTGCTGTACATCGGTTTCAAAGCCTTGCGTGCCCAACCGGCCAAGCCTGCGAGCGAAGACGATCTGCACCGTGAAGCGGGCGAGCGCACTGCGCGCGGGGCGTTTACCTCGGGATTTGTCACCAATGGCCTGAACCCCAAGGCCACGCTGTTTTTCCTGTCGCTGTTCACCGTGGTCATCAATCCCCACACGCCGTTGGCAATTCAGGCCGGTTATGGGGTTTATCTGGCAGTGGCGACGGCGATCTGGTTTTGCCTGGTGGCAATGCTGTTCAGCCAGCAGCGGGTGCGCGCCGGGTTTGCCCGCATGGGCCATTGGTTCGACCGGACCATGGGCGTAGTGCTGATTGCCATTGGCGTGAAGCTGGCGTTTACCGAGATGAAATGAGGCGGTTGCTGGCGCAAGGCTAGTATTCACAGGGTTCTGCAAATCATTCCTTTGGCTGATTTGAGCGGCGCGCAAGGTCTCTAAAGTGCAAATCCTTTAGCCCAGACCGTGCAGTCAGAAAAGGGATTCGTATGTTGCAGACTCGTATTATCCCGCCCGCCGAAGGCGCCTACCAATACCCGCTGTTGATCAAGCGCCTGTTGATGTCCGGCGCCCGCTACGAGAAAACCCGGGAAATCGTCTACCGCGACAAGCTTCGCTACACCTACCCAACCCTTATCGAACGGGTTGCCCGCCTGGCTAACGTACTGACCGAAGCCGGGGTCAAGGCCGGTGACACCGTGGCGGTGATGGACTGGGACAGCCATCGTTACCTGGAATGCATGTTCGCCATCCCGATGATTGGCGCGGTGATCCACACCATCAACGTGCGCCTGTCGCCGGAACAGATTCTCTACACCATGAACCACGCCGAGGACCGCTTTGTGCTGGTCAACAGCGAGTTCGTCGGCCTCTACCAGGCCATCGCCGGGCAGTTGACCACCGTCGATAAAACCCTGTTGCTGACCGATGGCACGGAAAAAACCGCCGACCTGCCCAACCTTGTGGGCGAATACGAGCAATTGCTGGCCGCCGCCAGCCCGCAATACACCTTCGAAGACTTCGACGAGCACTCGGTCGCTACCACCTTCTACACCACCGGTACCACCGGCAACCCGAAAGGGGTGTATTTCACCCATCGTCAACTGGTCCTGCACACCATCGGTGTGGCGACCATCATGGGCAGCGTCGACAGCGTGCGCCTGCTGGGCACCAACGACGTCTACATGCCCATCACGCCGATGTTCCATGTGCATGCCTGGGGCCTGCCGTACGTTGCCACCATGCTCGGTCTGAAACAGGTCTATCCCGGTCGTTACGACCCGGAATACCTGGTGGAGCTGTGGCGCAAGGAGAATGTCACGTTCTCCCATTGCGTGCCGACCATCCTGCAAATGGTGCTCAACGCCAAGGCCGCCCAGGGCGTGGATTTTGGCGGCTGGAAAATCGTCATCGGCGGCAGCTCTCTCAACCACTCGCTGTATGAAGCGGCCAAGGCTCGCGGCATTCAGTTGACCGCCGCTTACGGCATGTCCGAGACCGGGCCGCTGGTGTCGTGCGCGCACCTCAACGATGAGTTGATCGCCGGCACCGAAGACGAGCGCACTACTTACCGCATCAAGGCCGGTGTGCCAGGGCCGTTGGTGGAGGCGGCGATCATCGACGGCGACGGTAACTTCCTGCCGGCTGACGGCGAATCCCAGGGCGAACTGGTGCTACGGGCGCCGTGGCTCAGCGAAGGCTATTTCAAAGAACCGGAGAAGGGCGCCGAGCTGTGGGCCGGCGGCTGGATGCACACCGGCGACGTGGCAACCCTCGACGCCTTTGGCGTGATCGACATTCGTGACCGCATCAAGGACGTGATCAAGACCGGCGGCGAATGGATCTCTTCGCTGGCTCTTGAAGACTTGGTCAGTCGCCACCCGGCGGTACGTGAAGTAGCGGTGGTGGGGATTGCCGATCCGCAGTGGGGCGAGCGCCCGTTTGCCTTGCTGGTGGTGCGTGAGGGGCATGGAATTGGCGCACGTGAACTCAAGGAACACCTCAAGCCGTTTGTCGAGCAGGGCCATCTGAGCAAGTGGGCGATCCCGAGTCAGATTGCCATTGTTACGGAAATTCCCAAGACCAGTGTTGGCAAGCTCGACAAGAAACGTATCCGCATTGACATCATTGAATGGCAAGCCAATAACAGCACCTTCCTCTCCACCCTTTGATGACCTTCGCCGTGCTCTTCGGAGCACGGCAAAGCTCTATCACAAGCCTTCGCCTTGTCATTTGCCGATTTTCAGCCATCCTCTCTCACGTCAGCCCTCGCTGACATGGTGAAAGGACTGTGGCAGACGGGTTGGTGATGCAAATCACACTTTAGAGGGATCAAGCGGTACCCCCTGCTGGCTATAGTCCCTCCCAGAGTTTTTCAAGGGTGCGGCGCTGCGGGCCATGGAGGTTCGACGGTCGCCCGGCATTGGAATCGTTGTATTCCGGCCGTTACAAGCATGTTTTGAAAGGGCTCACTGCCATAACAATAATGCACATGGAGTAGCGTCGATGACCTCAGTAAACCAGTTCTGGCGCCGGGCGAGATTGCCCCTGGCGGTCAGTCTTGCCTCGACCCTCGCCGGGCCCGCATTCGGCGTCAGTTTCAACATCGGTGAAATCGAAGGCAGCTTCGATTCGTCCCTTTCCGTGGGGGCCAGTTGGTCCACGGCCAACGCCAACAAAGACCTGATCGGTGCCAACAACGGTGGCAAGGGGTTGTCGCAAACCTCCGATGACGGCCACTTGAACTTCAAGCGCGGTGAAACGTTCTCGAAGATCTTCAAGGGCATTCATGACCTGGAACTGAAATACGGCGACACCGGTGTGTTTGTGCGTGGCAAGTACTGGTACGACTTTGAACTCAAGGATGAAAGTCGTCTGTTCAAGGACATCAGCGACAACAACCGCAAAGAGGGCGCGAAGTCTTCTGGCGGACAGATTCTCGATGCGTTCGTTTATCACAACTATGCGATTGCCGATCAGCCGGGTTCCGTGCGTTTTGGTAAGCAAGTGGTGAGCTGGGGTGAGAGTACTTTCATCGGCGGCGGCATCAACTCCATCAACCCGATCGACGTGTCCGCGTTCCGTCGTCCGGGAGCCGAGATCAAGGAAGGCCTGATCCCGGTCAACATGTTCTACGTGTCGCAAACCCTGACCGATAACCTGTCGGCGGAAGCCTTCTATCAGTTGGAGTGGGACCAGACGGTTACCGATAACTGCGGGACGTTCTTCTCCCAGCCGGATGTGGTGTCCGATGGTTGCGACAATAATCTGCGGGTGCTGAACAAGCGTTCGACCATACCCGGTGCTGCTTTTCCGACCCTCAACGCTCTCGGCGTGGACGTGAATAACGAAGGTGTCTTGGTGCGTCGTGGTCCTGACCGTGATGCGCGCGATAGCGGCCAGTTCGGCGTGGCCATGCACTACAACTTCGAACCGCTGGACACCGAGTTCGGCGCGTACTTCATGAACTACCACAGCCGTGCGCCGATCTTCAGTGCACAAGGTGCTCCATCATCGGCCTTCACCCGGCCACTGGGACCTTTGGCTGGATTGCGGCCGTTGATTGTCGCGGGCAGCTCCAACTACTTCATCGAGTACCCGGAAGATATTCGTCTCTATGGCTTGAGCTTCTCCACCACGCTGCCTACCGGTACTGCCTGGAGTGGTGAGTTGAGCTATCGGCCAAACGCGCCGGTCCAACTGAGTACTACCGACATCCTCTTCGCCGGCGTCACACCGATCCCGGGTTTTGGCAATGCCTCGGTATTGAAAGGCAGTCCAGGCCAGGACCTGCACGGTTACAACCGCAAGGAAGTCACCCAGTTCCAGACCACGTTCACGCATTTCTTTGACCAGGTCATGGGCGCCAGCCGCCTGACCACCGTCGGCGAAATCGGTGTAACGCATGTGGGTGGCTTGGAAAGCAAATCCGAGGCCCGTTATGGCCGCGACCCGGTGTTCGGCCCCGGCACCCTGCCCGGTGGTTTCTGTAATGCCCTCAACAACTCCACCGCCGCGGGCGCAGGGCTGCCGAACGCAGCTGGCCTGAACACCAACTGCAACAACGACGGCTTCACCACCGCCACCTCCTGGGGCTACCGCGCTCGGGCCATCTGGGAATACCCGGACGTGGTCGCTGGGGTCAACCTCAAGCCAAGCGTGGCCTGGTCCCATGACGTCAAGGGTTACTCCCCTGGCCCTGGCGCCAACTTCGAAGAGGGTCGAAAGGCTGTCAGCCTGGGTGTCGATGCCGAGTACCAGAACACCTACACCGTCAGCCTGAACTACACCAACTTCTTCGGTGGCGACTTCAGCACTGTGGATGACCGCGACTTTGTCGCACTCAGCGCCGGCGTGAACTTCTAAGCACACTCTTTCAAGCAGCATGTATTTTCAGGAAGACCAGAACATGAAAATAACCAAAAGTCTGTTGCACGTGGGTGTGCTGGGGCTGTCGATAATGGCCGGCAGCGTCATGGCGGCGGTGTCGGCGGATGAAGCCGCCAAGCTGGGCACCAGCCTGACCCCGATGGGTGCGGAAATGGCCGGTAATGCGGCGGGTACCATCCCGGCCTGGAAGCCTTTGGCGACCAATGCCGGCGCCGTGGATGCCAAGGGATTCCTGGCCAACCCTTACGCCAGTGAGCAAGCGCAGTTCACCATCACCGCGCAGAACGTCGAGCAGTACAAGGACAAGCTGGCGCCGGGGCAGTACGCGATGTTCAAGCGCTACCCGGAATCCTTCAAGATGCCGGTCTATCCGTCCCATCGTGGCGCGACCGTGCCGGCGGAGGTGTTCGCCTCCATCAAGAAAAACGCCACCAGCACCAACCTGGTGTCCGGCGGCAATGGTCTGGAAAACTTCGAAACCGCCGTGCCATTCCCGATTCCAAAAACTGGCGTCGAGGTGATCTGGAACCACATTACCCGCTACCGCGGCGGCAGCGTGACGCGCCTGGTGACCCAGGCCACGCCACAAGCCAACGGCTCCTACAGCCTGGTGTACTTCCAGGACCAGTTCGTGTTCCGCGACAAGATGAAGGACTACGATCCGAAGAACCCGGGCAACATCCTGTTCTACTTCAAGCAGAAAGTGACCGCGCCGGCTCGTCTGGCTGGTGGTGTGCTGCTGGTGCACGAGACCCTCGACCAAGTGAAGGAGCCGCGTTCGGCGTGGGTCTACAACGCCGGTCAGCGTCGTGTACGTCGGGCGCCGCAAGTGTCGTATGACGGGCCGGGTACTGCTGCCGATGGCCTGCGTACTTCCGATAACCTCGATATGTACAACGGTGCCCCGGATCGCTACGACTGGAAACTGGAAGGCAAGAAGGAAATCTACATCGCCTCCAACAGCTACAAGCTCGACGATCCGAAGCTCAAGTACGCCGACATCATCAAGGCCGGCCATATCAACCAGGACCTGGCTCGTTACGAGTTGCGCCGGGTCTGGCATGTGGTCGCTACCCTGAAGGAAGGCCAGCGTCACATCTACGCCAAGCGTGACTTCTACATCGACGAAGACACCTGGCAGGCAGCCGTGATCGATCACTATGACGGTCGTGGCCAACTGTGGCGTGTGGCTGAAGCCCATGGCGAGAACTACTACGACAAGCAAGTGCCGTGGTACGCCCTGGAAACCCTCTACGACCTGCAGTCCGGGCGCTACCTGGCCCTGGGTATGAAGAACGAAGAGAAGCAGGCCTATGATTTCGGCTTCACCGCCACCACCAGCGACTTCACCCCAGCGGCATTGCGCCAAGAGGGTGTTCGCTAACGTGCTCTAAACGAGGCCGCATCCTCGTAAAACGCCCCGACTGGTTCGGGGCGTTTTTTTTGCGGCTCTAAATATTTCTTGTTGTAGTCTTTTTCAGACAATTGTTGCAAAGATCTACAAAGCTGCAGCTTTTACCGCTAGTCTGCGGACATCTGCAATGCCGACCACAGCCTATTACAAGAGCCCGGCGATGACTGATCTGTCCCGAATTCAAGGGCCTGCCAGCGCGGTAATCCCGTCCCTGGAAGCGCGCTTCTATCGACCCCCACTGCCGGATGGCTACGTGTTGCGACCACGCCTGTGCGAACGGCTGAGCGCTGGCCTGCATGGGCGCTTGTTGCTGGTCAGCGCTCCGGCCGGGTTCGGCAAGAGTTCGCTGGCGGTGGAGTTCTGCCAGAGCCTGGCGCCCCACTGGCAAAGCCTGTGGCTGGGGCTCAGCTCGCGTGACAGTGATCCGGGGCGTTTCCTTGAGCGTCTGCTCGATGGCTTGCAACAGTATTTCCCGCAATTGGGCGCCCAGGCCCTGGGCCTGCTGAAAATGCGTCAGCGCCATCAACCGTTCGCCTTTGAAGAATGGCTCGATGGCCTGCTCGATGAGCTGACGGTCCACTTGTCCACCCGTAAACCTCTGTTGCTGGTGCTGGATGACTACCATCTGGCCCAGGGCCCGGTGCTCGACCGTTGCCTGCAATTTTTCCTCAATCATTTGCCCGATGGCCTGCTGGTGCTGGTTACCAGTCGCCAGCGTCCGGATTGGCACCTGGCGCGCTTGCGCCTGTCCCGGCATTTGCTGGAGCTGCATGAGCAAGACCTGCGCCTGACCAACGATGAGTCCCTGGCCTTACTCGACCGGCACAGCAGTTCATTGCGCGGCGAGGCGCTGGACAACCTGATCCGCCGCAGCGAAGGCTGGGTTGCCGGCCTGCGCTTCTGGTTGCTGGCGGCTTCCGAAGCCGGTAGCGACGGCGCCTTGCCCCAAGGCTTGCACGGCGGGGAAGGGCTGATACGTGATTACCTGCTTGAAGAGGTGATCGACTGTCTGCCGCCGGAGGTGCAGGGGTTTCTCTACGACACTGCGTCCCAGGAACGCTTTTGCAGCGAACTGTGTGACGCTGTGCGTGAAGCCCACGATAGCGCCGAGATCCTGCGTTACCTGCAAGCTCATCAGGTATTCCTGGTGCCGCTGGATGAGCAGGGCCACTGGTTCCGTTATCACCACCTGTTCTCCGATCTGTTGCGTGCCCGGCGTGCGACCAATGCGGTATTGCCGGCCGCCACTCTGCACCTGCGGGCATGTCGCTGGTTCAATACCCAGGGCTTGCTCGATGAGGCCGTGGAGCAAGCGTTGCGCGCCGGCCATCTGGATGTGGCGGCGAACCTGGTACAAAATCTTTCCGAAGAGCAGCTGTTGGCCGAACAGAACGTCGGCATGCTTCTGCGCTGGAAGATGGACTTGCCCGACAGCTTGCTGATCAGCACGCCGCGCTTGATCGTGCTTTATAGCTGGGCCCTGGGGCTTGCTTGCCAGTTGGATGCGGCGCAAGAGTTATCCAGCCACCTCAGCCGATTCCTGCCAGCACCGTCGGCCACCGCGCAGAAGTCGATGCTTGCCCAGTGGTTGGCGCTTAGCGGGATCATCGCCCGTGGGCGCGGTAACCGCGAGTTGACCCAGCTGTATTGCAACGAGGCATTGGAAAGCCTGCCGCAGAAACGTTATGGCCAGCGGCTGATGTGCCTGTCGACGCTGTCCAACCTGGCCATCGTCGACGCCGACCTATGGCGCGCCCGTGGCCTGAATCGCGAGTCCCTGGAGCTGGCGCAACGGGTTGGTAATCCGCTGTTTGAGGCCTTGGCCCACTACGACCGTGCGCGCGTGCTGCAGGCACGCGGCGAAATCCTGCGCTCTTTGGATGAGGTGCGCCAGGGCCTGCAACGTCTGCAAGGCTTGGCTCCCCAGCGCCTGTATGCAGCGCGCGCGCGTCTGGCGTTGTACGAGGGATATCTGTTGCTGATGCGCTGCCAGCCTGAGGCTGGCCTGTTGCGCCTACGCGCTGGTCTGGCCGAGGCCCGTGCCTGCCGGGATATCAGCGTGCTGATCGGCTATTGCGTAATCGCCAATCTTGAAGGCCGTCGCGGGGATTTCCCCAAGGCCTTTGCCGAACTGGCCGAGGCTGAGCGGCTGATGCATATCTGGGATGTGCCGCCGATCTACTACCTGGCGATGATCACCCTGATCAAATGCGAATTGTGGCTGGCCCAGGGCCGCACCGACCTGGCCGAAGCCTGGCTGACACGCCTGGGGCAAACCTATAACGGTGGACAGGCTGCGGCGGCGCCGGAGTTTCATCCACACCTGCCACAACATATCGAGCTGCAACAAGCTGCACTGGACGCGATTCGTCATCAGCCCGCTGCCTCGCTCCAAAGGCTTGACGAACTGGCACAGCGGGCTCGACAGGACGGCCGACAGATGATCGGTCTCATGGCGCTGACCCAGCAGGCGCTGTTGTTGCTGGAATGTGGTCAGGAGTCCCTGGCCCGCCCGGTGTTTGCCCAGGCACTTGAAGCGGCCGCTGGAGGCGCATTGCAGCCCTTCCAGCCACTGTTTAAGCGTTATCCCGACTGGGCGCGGGAACAACTCGGCCACGCCCCCCATGACCCGCTGAACCAAAGCCTGTTGGCGTTATTGCCGGCCATCGTCCCTCGCGAACCCGTCGAGGCTGCGCACACCTGCGAAACCCTGAGTGTGCGAGAGCTGGCGGTGCTGCACCTGATCGCACAAGGGTGCTCGAACCAGGAAATCAGCAATCAGCTGTTTATTTCCCTGCACACGGTCAAGACCCACGCCAGCCATATCAACAGCAAGCTGGGGGTTGAGCGCCGCACACAGGCGGTAGCGAGGGCGCAGGAGATGGGGTTGTTGGGGTAGGTATCGTGCATTTTGTGCCAGAATCGCCTCATCACAGCATACCGAGCCAACCCGATGTCCCAAGTGCCCGCCCTGATCCGCGAAACCTTCCCCGTCGGCCCTTTGCAGTGCAACTGCACCATCATCGGCGACCCCATCACTAAAAAGGCCATCGTGGTTGACCCAGGTGGCAACCATGAGCTGATCCTGGCGCGGCTCGATGCCTTGGGCCTGAAAGTGGTGAGCATCATCCATACCCATGCTCATCTTGATCACTTCCTGGCTTCCGGCCAGTTGAAGGAAAAGACCGGCGCCACGCTGCACCTGCACAAGGAGGATCAATTCCTCTGGGACAACCTGGAAATGCAATGCCAGATGTTTGGTGTGCCCTACACGCCGGTACCTTCGCCGGACCGCTGGTTGGCCGACGATGAGGAGTTGGCCTGTGGCTGCGGTGTGGCCTTGCACACGCCTGGGCATACACCGGGGTCCATGAGTTTCTGGTTTGCCGATGCCAAGTTGCTGATCGCCGGGGACACGCTGTTTCGGCGCGGCGTCGGGCGCACGGATCTGTGGGGTGGGGATCAGGCGACCATCGTGCGGTCCATCAAACAACGGCTTTACACCCTGGATGAGGACGCGACGGTGGTAACCGGCCATGGCCCGGACACGCGGCTGGGGGATGAAATGCGTGAGAACCCCTTTGTCAGGGCTTGATGTTGAGAGGCGTTGTAGCAAAAAGGCAGGTCCGATTTTGTGAGCTTCTGCTACGGTTTCTGTAGCCACGCTTGCCCTGATTTTTTGTTACAGGACCGGGGCCGAACACGGAATTTTTACCGTTTGTCGTGTTCAAACCTCGACACAGGTCCATTGCCAATGTCCTCTGCATCATAGAATGCAAAAGTAGGAGCTTCTCCATGTTCACTTCGCGTCGTCTGCTTGTTGTTGCTACGGCTGTAGCCTTGTTGTCGGGCTGTGCTTCACCCAATCCTTATGATGGTAGCCAGGGACAGGCGAACGAGGGTTCGCAAGGCATGAGCAAAACCGCCAAGTACGGCGGGCTTGGCGCACTGGCTGGTGCGTTGGCCGGTGCGGCCATTGACCATAACAACCGTGGCAAGGGTGCGCTGATCGGCGCCGCCGTCGCCGGTATCGGCGCTGCAGGTTATGGCTACTACGCTGACCAGCAGGAAAAGAAACTGCGCGAAAGCATGGCCAATACCGGTGTCGAGGTTCAGCGCCAGGGCGATCAGATCAAGCTGATCATGCCGGGTAATATCACCTTTGCCACTAACCGCGCCGACATTGCTCCCAGCTTCTACCAGCCCCTGAATAACCTGGCGAACTCCTTGAAGGAGTTCAACCAGAACCAGATCGAAATTGTCGGCTACACCGACAGCACCGGCACTCGTCAGCTCAACATGGACCTGTCCCAACGTCGTGCGCAAAGCGTGGCGACCTACCTGACCTCCCAGGGTGTCAGTGGTGCCAACCTGTCGGCACGTGGTGCCGGCCCGGATAACCCGATTGCCAGCAACGCCGACGTCAATGGCCGCGCGCAGAACCGCCGTGTCGAGGTCAACCTCAAGGCGATTCCTGGCCAGCAGTACGGCCAACCTGCACAGCAGCAACAAGCGCCGCAGCAGAACAACCAGTTCCAGGGCAATCCCTACCAGCAGTACCAGTAACCGCAAGCCAATAAAAAGGGCGCCGTGCAATCAATGCACGGCGCCCTTTTTTGTTGCGGCCCGGTTACATCAATCGATGTACTCGAACAGCTTCACAATTTTCTGAACCCCGGATACGCCCTGCACCAGGTTGGTGGCGCGGGTGGCTTCCTGCTGGGTCAGCAGGCCCATCAGGTAAACGATGCCGTTATCGGTGACGACCTTGATCCGTGAGCCGGGAATCGCACTATCGGTCAGCATCTGCGTCTTGATCTTGGTGGTCAGCAGCGCATCGCTGCTGATTGCCAGGAGCGTGATGGGTTGCAGTACCTGCAGCTCGTTGTGGACCTTTTTGACCCGTTGCACGGTGGAGGCCGCTTGCTCAGCCTGGGCCTTGAGGTCGGTGCGCGGAGTTTGTCCGGCGAGCAGCACCACACCGTTGAAGCTGGTCACGACAATGCGCGACGCGCCGTTGCCCAGATCCGGGCTGGCCTTGGCGACGTTGACGGCGACCTTGGTTTCGATCAACGAGTCATCGATCTTGCTGCCGAACGTACGGGTGCCCTTGTCATCGTTGATCGGTGTGTCGCGGCTCGCGGTGATTACCGAGCTGCAGCCGCTGATGCCGAGGCACAGCGTAAGGGCCAATAGGCTGAGACGGTTAACGGTCATTCTTCACTCCCAAACAGTTGGCTGTCGATCAGATCGCACAGGCAGTGGATCGTCAGCAGGTGGACTTCCTGAATACGTGCGGTGACATTGGCCGGGACGCGGATCTCCACGTCTTCGGGCAACAGCAGCGAGGCCATGCCGCCGCCATCACGGCCGGTCAATGCTACGACAATCATTTCACGATCATGTGCGGCCTGGATCGCTTGAATAATGTTCGCCGAGTTACCACTGGTGGAAATCGCCAGCAGTACATCGCCCGGTTGGCCGAGGGCGCGAATTTGCTTGGAGAAGATTTCGTTGTAGCTGTAGTCGTTGGCGATCGAAGTGATCGTCGAGGTGTCGGTGGTCAGGGCGATGGCCGGCAGGCTCGGTCGCTCACGCTCAAAGCGGTTGAGCAGCTCGGAGGAGAAATGCTGGGCGTCGCCGGCGGAACCGCCGTTGCCGCACGAAAGCATTTTGCCTTCGTTGAGCAGGGCGTTGACCATGACTTGGCTGGCTTGCTCGATGTGCGGTGCAAGTACGTCCATCGCCTGTTGCTTGGTATCGATACTGGCCTGGAAAAGCTGGCGAATTCGGGATTGCATGTCCATCTGTGTGACCTTAAGTAGCGCGGCTGTTTGGCACAAGAATGTGCAGCCCGCAAAGCAAAGAGCAAAAGTGTGCGGTGAATATGTCCGGCCTGGCCTGAGTGCTGGTCAGCCGTCAAACGCGTTGCGCAGCCAGTTCAGATCGGCGGTTCCGTGCGGGGTGCTTTCTATGGCGACCACATCGAAACGGCAGGGGTAATCGGCCCAGCGACGCTCGCTCAGCAGGAAAAACTGCGCGGCGAGTATCAGCTTTTGACGCTTGCGCCCGTCGATACTGGCGAGCGCGCCACCCCATTGTGCGTGTTTTCTGTAGCGGACTTCGACGAATACTACTGTATCGCCGTCAAGCATGACCAGATCAAGCTCGCCGCGTTTGCACAACCAGTTCTGCGCCACCAGCCGCAGGCCCTGTTGTTGCAAGTGTTTGAGAGCTTGAAGTTCGGCGTCCTTGCCGCTTTGTGCGCTTGACCGCTGGGGCATCAGCGCGGGGTATCGGGCAGGCGTTGAACCTGGCCACTGACGAACTGTGCCCATGGCATCTGGCGTTCGACCCGCTGAGTCGGGGTCATGCCCAGGCTGCCGGAGAGGCCGTCAATGCGAGTATCCGGCAGTGCCTTGAGCTGACCCAGGCGTGGGGCCAGGCGGTAGGCGTCAACGCCCATTGCGTAGAGCCGGCCCAGGCTGCCGTTGGCCTGTGGCCATTGTGCGGCGACCTGATTGCGCAACGGATCAGTGGTGTTGAGCAGCCATGGTGTTTCGCAGAACAGAATGCCGTTCATGTCGAGGTACTGGTTCTTGTCGCCACTGGCGCTGAACACGTGGGAGGTGGCATACACCGGCACATCACCTGCGTACTGGAAATTCAGGGTCGGCTTGATCTGCTGGGCTTGCTGCGGTGTTACGGCGAGGAAGATGAACTCGATGTCCTGGCGGCGCGATGGCTGCGCGGAAACATCGGTGCCGACGGTGCTTTGCAGGCTCTTGGCGCGACCTTCGCTTTGGCGCAACTGGAACAGATCGGCAATCTGCTGGGCCAGGGCGACCGGCTGGTCAACGTGTTCGACACCGATCACGGTGCCGCCATTGGCTTCCCAGTCCTGGCGGAAGGCCTTGAATACGCGGTCACCCCATTCGCCTTTCGGCACCATGGCGGCTGCGCGGTGCAGGCCGTCGGCGCGGGCGCGGCGGGAGACTTCGCGGGCTTCGTCCTCGGCAGCCAGACCGAACTGGAACAGTTGCGCAGGACCTTGGTCACCCTCGCTGTAGTTCAGGGCGAGGGTAGTGATAGGTAATTGCGGGCGAGCATTGAGTTGCTTGACCAGCGGTTTCTCCAGCGGGCCGATCACCAGTTGCACACCGGCAGCCTGGGCCTTGCTGTAGAAATCATCGATGGAGGTCAGGCGCGAGCTGTCGTAGAACTCGATGATCGGTGGTTTTTGCCCGGCTTGTTCAGCCTGGTAGTGCGCAGCCATGAAGCCTTCGCGCAGAGCCTTGGCCACTGCGGCCAGCGGACCTTCCTGGGGCAGCAGCAGGGCGATCTTGTTCAAGGGCTGGCTGGCCAGCTCCTTGAGCTTGATCAGCGGCAGCGGCAGTTGGGTTGCAGCAGGGTGGCCAGGGTTCTGGGCGCGCCATGTGTCGATGGCGGCTTGCTGTTGTTCCAGGGTGCCGGCGCTCTTGACTGCCAGGGCGAGGCTGATCCAGCCGTCGAGCGTTGGGTTATTGGTCGCTTGCAGTTGCTCTGCAGGCAAGGCAGCAATTAAGGTCCAGATGGCTTCATGGTTGCTGCTGGCCGCGTCGCCGCTGAGCAGCGGGGCCATGTCGACACGCTCGCGAGCGGCGGCCAGGGTCTGGCCATCAGCTTCATAAGCGCGTGCATGCACGGTGCCCGTACGGATCTGCTGTTCCGGCGGCAGCTCCTTGAGGTTTTGCAGGCTTGGATGGTTCAGGGCCGTCAACGCCGCCTTGGGCTGGTTGCGGGTCATGGCCAGTTCTGCCGCCAGGGTGCTGGCGAATACCTGTCCCGCAGGCTTGAGGCTATCCAGTGGCACTTGCGCAAGTATCTGCGCGGAACGTCCGGGATTGTTCTGGTGGAAAGCCAGGTCCGCCGCGCTCAGACGCAGCAGCGAGGCTTTTTCAGGCGTCTTGGCCGAAGCGGCCTGTTCGAGCAGCTGCTCGATACTGGCATCCGGAGTCCGTGGGAGGTCGCCAAGGCTGGACGAGGGCGAGCTGGCGCAAGCCGCCAACAGGGCAGCGAGGCAGAGGGCAGAGAACAGCCGCAGACAAGCGATCATGTAAGTGTTCCTGATACCGATCAAATTAGCGTGGAATTGTACCCAAGCACTGGCCGGGGCGCGATGTTACTGGCGTGAAACCGTCTATTTAGATCGTGTAAATATTGCCGGGCACTACCAAAGTCAACAAACAGGCAGGCCGCGAGCGATCCCGGTGGCGCATTTTTTTTGACGTCTACGCGCTACAATGTGGCTTTTGCCAATCATCGAGGTGTGCGCTTTGACTGCTCCAGGTCCTTTGAATTCCACTGCTGGCTCGCTTTTTGTGGTGGCGACGCCCATTGGCAACCTGGACGACATCAGTGCGCGGGCATTGAAAGTGTTGCGTGAAGCCAAACTGATTGCCGCTGAAGATACTCGCCACTCCCTGCGTTTAATGCAGCATTTCGGTATTTCCACACCGCTTGCGGCTTGCCATGAGCACAACGAGCGTGAGGAGGGTAGCCGCTTTATCACCCGACTGCTGGCTGGCGATGATGTGGCGCTGATCTCCGATGCCGGCACGCCGTTGATCTCCGATCCTGGCTACCACCTGGTGCGTCAGGCGCGGGCTGCTGGTATCAATGTAGTGCCTGTTCCGGGAGCGTGCGCGCTGATTGCGGCATTGTCTGCGGCCGGTTTGCCGTCGGACCGCTTTATCTTCGAAGGTTTTCTGCCGGCCAAGGCCGTAGGGCGTCGGGCGCGTCTTGAATTGTTGAAGGAAGAGCCGCGCACCCTGATCTTCTATGAAGCCCCGCACCGCATTCTTGAATGCCTGCAAGACATGGAACTGGTGTTTGGTGGTGAGCGCCTGGCGTTGCTGGCACGGGAGCTGACCAAGACTTTCGAAACCCTCAAGGGCCTGCCGTTGGAAGCGTTGCGCGCGTTTGTCGAGGGTGACAGTAACCAGCAGCGCGGCGAATGCGTGGTGCTGGTGGCGGGCTGGTCGGCACCGGAAAGCGAAGATGCTGTCGGTAGCGAGGCGATGCGGGTCCTGGATTTGCTGCTTAAAGAGATGCCCCTCAAGCGTGCAGCCGCCCTGGCGGCGGAAATTACCGGCGTGCGCAAGAATGTGCTTTATCAGGCCGCGCTCGATAAGCAGAAGAGTGAATAGTTCCGCCGTTTAACCTGCGATACGTCGGAAGATGATGGCACTGCTGGCTTTAAAGCTTGTTCTGAAGGGCTCGTGCCGTTAATCTTTGCGGCGGAGAGTCGATTGGACAGTCGCTGCCCTCTATGAAAATTAGGGGGGGGAGGAAAGTCCGGGCTCCATAGGGCGAAGTGCCAGGTAATGCCTGGGAGGCGTGAGCCTACGGAAAGTGCCACAGAAAATAACCGCCTAAGCACTTCGGTGCCGGTAAGGGTGAAAAGGTGCGGTAAGAGCGCACCGCACGACTGGCAACAGTTCGTGGCTAGGTAAACCCCACTTGGAGCAAGACCAAATAGGGTTCCAAGGCGTGGCCCGCGCTGGAACCGGGTAGGTTGCTAAAGATGTCCAGTGATGGCCATCGTAGACGAATGACTGTTCAAGACAGAACCCGGCTTATAGATCGACTCTCCACCTTTTTCCCCTCTGTCTGAATCTCGGGCAGAAACCTGGTAGTAACGCAAGAATCCCTCCCTGCCAAATCGTTGGCAGATGCGTCTTCGTAATACCGAAAAAATCTTACTCTTAATAAATTACTTTAACTTCAAGCTCTAGCTCTTTGAGTCACTTGTGGTTGTTGAGTCAAAACCACCTTGGAACTCTCGTTTCTCCTCCTTTTACCTTCCTAAATCTCCGTTCTGTAAGGCTTTTCCTTTAATCCGCGCCTTGACGGTGTGGTGGGCGCATTCCTATAGTGTGCGCAAGTGGCGGAAAGTGGCACAAAGTGGGTTTTTTGAACGTAAAACGCTAAAAATTGGAGAAACGCATCTGTGTTTCGCGGAGCTAACGCTATCAGTCTCGATGCAAAAGGCCGTCTCGCCATGCCGAGCCGGTATCGTGACGAGCTCATTTCGCGAAGTTCCGGACAGTTAATCATCACTATCGATGCCGTTGACCCTTGTTTATGCGTTTACCCACTCGACGAGTGGGAACTGATTGAAACCAAGTTGCGTGCCCTGCCTTCGTTGCGTGAAGAAAACCGCCGTCTGCAACGTTTGCTGATTGGTAATGCCGTCGACCTTGAGCTCGATGGCAGTGGTCGTTTCCTGGTTCCGCCGCGTCTGCGCGAATACGCCAAGCTGGATAAGCGCGCAATGCTGGTAGGCCAACTGAACAAGTTCCAATTGTGGGACGAAGATGCCTGGGATGCTGTTTCTGCAGCGGACCTGGCTGCTATTCAACAACCGGGCGCCATGCCTGATGAACTGCGTGATTTGATCCTGTGACTATTGATAGCGGCTTTAACCACATCACCGTACTGCTTGACGAAGCCGTCCAGGCTCTCGCCGTACGCCCTGATGGTTGCTATTTAGATGGCACATTCGGGCGTGGCGGGCACAGCCGCTTGATACTCAGCCAGCTCGGTTCCGACGGAAAACTCCTCGGGTTCGACAAAGACCCCCAAGCGATTGCCACCGGGCAAGCGCTAGCGGCCGAAGACGGCCGCTTTGTCGTTGTGCAGCGCAGTTTTGCCGAGCTCGGTGCGGAAGTCGCTGAGCGTGGCATGGCAGGTAAGCTGGCCGGGGTTCTGCTGGACCTGGGCGTGTCTTCTCCACAGCTGGACGACCCTGAGCGCGGCTTCAGCTTCATGAACGACGGCCCGCTGGACATGCGCATGGACCCGACCCGTGGTGTCAGCGCCGCGCAGTTCATCGCCACCGCTCCAGTGGAAGAAATCGCCCGTGTGTTCAAGGAGTACGGTGAAGAGCGTTTCTCCGGTCGCATGGCCCGCGCCGTGGCCGAGCGCCGGGTAATCCAACCGTTCGAACGCACCGCCGACCTGGCCGAAGTGCTGAAAGTCGCCAACCCGGCGTGGGAAAAGGGCAAGAACCCGGCCACCCGCGCTTTCCAGGGGCTGCGTATTCACGTCAACAACGAATTGGGCGATCTGGAGACCGGCCTCGAAGCTGCTCTGGAATCCCTGGAAGTGGGCGGTCGCCTGGTGGTGATCAGCTTCCACTCCCTGGAAGACCGTATCGTCAAGCTGTTCATGCGTCGTCTGGTCAAGGGCGAAACCGATAACTTGCCGCGCAACCTGCCGGTACGTTTCGAAGCTTTTGTGCCGAAAATAAAAATCCATGGCAAAGCGCAGTTCGCCTCCGAAGCCGAACTCAAGGCCAACCCACGTGCTCGCAGCGCGGTCATGCGCGTCGCGGAGAAGCTGCGGTGAGCAAGCTCTTCGCCAAGCCCCTTCCGGGCGGCAGCTTCTTTATGTTGCTGCTGTTTATCGGCGTGCTGGTGTCCGCGATTGCGGTGTCCTATAGCGCCCACTGGAACCGCCAATTGCTTAACTCCCTGTACGGGGAGTTGAGCGTGCGCGACAAGGCGCAGGCGGAGTGGGGTCGGCTGATTCTTGAGCAAAGCACCTGGACGGCCCACAGCCGGATCGAAGTGCTGGCCGCCGAACAGCTGAAGATGCACATTCCGGGCGCTGCAGAAGTTCGCATGGTGGCGCCATGATGAAACTCGAAGGCGCACTCTACCCATGGCGTTTCCGTGTGGTGCTGGGTTTGCTGGCACTGATGGTCGGCGCGATTGTCTGGCGCATTGTCGACCTGCAAGTGGTGGATCGCGACTTCCTGATCGGCCAGGGCGATGCCCGCAGCCTGCGTCATATTCCGATTCCTGCGCACCGCGGGCTGATTACCGACCGCAACGGCGAGCCTCTGGCCGTCAGTACGCCGGTGACCACCCTGTGGGCTAACGCCAAGGAACTGCAAGTCGCCAAGGACAAATGGCCGGAACTGGCCATCGCCCTGGGCCAGGACCCGAAAGCCCTGAAGGAGCGCCTGGAAGCCCAGGCCAATAAAGAATTCATCTACCTTGTTCGCGGGCTGACCCCTGAGCAAGGTCAGCAGGTGCTCGACCTGAAAATCCCCGGTGTTTATGGCATCGAGGAATTTCGGCGTTTCTACCCGGCCGGTGAAACCACTGCCCACATGGTTGGCTTCACCGACATCGATGACCACGGCCGCGAAGGTGTGGAGTTGGCCTACGATGAATGGCTGGCCGGGGTCCCCGGCAAAAGACAGGTCATCAAGGATCGGCGTGGCAGACTGATCAAGGATGTCCAGGTCACCAAAAACGCCAAGGCCGGTAAGCCCTTGGCGTTGTCGATTGACCTGCGCCTGCAATACCTGGCCAACCGCGAGCTGCGTAACGCCATCATCGAGAACGGCGCCAAGGCCGGTAGCCTGGTGATCATGGACGTGAAGACCGGCGAGATCCTCGCCATGGTTAACCAGCCGACCTACAACCCCAACAACCGTCGCAACCTGCAACCGGCGATGATGCGCAACCGCGCCATGATCGACGTGTTTGAGCCGGGTTCGACCATGAAAGCCATCTCCATGAGTGCCGCTCTGGAAACCGGACGCTGGAAACCCAGCGACAAGGTCGAGGTTTATCCGGGCACCCTGCAGTTGGGCAAGTACACCATTCGTGACGTGTCCCGCACCGAAGGTCCGGTACTGGACTTGACCGGAATCCTGATCAACTCCAGTAACGTTGGCATGAGCAAGGTCGCCTTCGATATCGGCGGTGAAGCCATTTACCACCTGGCCCAGAAGGTCGGCCTCGGTCAACCCACCGGCCTGGACTTCCCGGGTGAGCGTGTTGGTAACCTGCCGAACTACCGCGAATGGCGCAAGGCAGAGACCGCCACGCTGTCCTATGGCTACGGATTGTCGGTGACGGCGATCCAGTTGGCCCACGCCTTTGCCGTGCTGGCCAACAACGGCCGCATGGTGCCGCTGAGCCTGATCCATGTCGACGAAGCGCCGAAGGCGACCCAGGTCATCCCGGAAAACGTCGCCAAGACCATACAAGGCATGCTGCAACAAGTGATCGAGGCGCCGCGCGGTGTGTTCCGCGCCCAGGTACCGGCGTATCACGTGGCCGGCAAGTCCGGTACCGCCCGTAAAACTTCGGTCGGCATCAAGGGCTACGCAGAAAACTCTTATCGCTCGTTGTTCGCCGGCTTCGGTCCCATGAGTGACCCGCGCTACGCCATCGTTGTGGTCATCGACGAACCGAGCAAAGCCGGCTACTTCGGTGGCCTGGTCTCGGCACCGGTGTTCAGCAAAGTAATGTCCGGCACCCTGCGCCTGATGAACATCACGCCGGATAACCTGCCGCCTACTCAACAAGCGAACGCCGGACCACCGGCCGCTGCTGTAAAAGCCAATGGAGGGCGCGGCTGATGTCTCTTAGCCTGAACAAAATTTTTGCCCACGCTGGCCGTGATCTGCTGATTCGCGAATTGACTCTGGACAGCCGTAACGTACGTGCCGGCGACCTGTTCCTGGCGGTACCAGGCGGCAAGCTCGACGGACGCGCCCATATCGCCGACGCCTTGCAGCGTGGTGCGGCAGCAGTGGCCTATGAAGTCGATGGCGCTACCGTACTGCCAATTACCGATGTGCCCTTGATTCCGGTCAAGGGCCTGGCGGCGCAGCTGTCGGATATCGCTGGGCGCTTTTATGGCGACCCGAGCCGTACCCTGAACCTGATCGGTGTCACCGGTACCAACGGCAAGACCAGCGTGACCCAATTGGTCGCCCAGGCCCTAGACCTGCTAGGCCAGCACTGCGGCATTGTCGGCACCCTGGGCACTGGTTTTTATGGCGCGCTGCAAAGCGGCCTGCACACCACGCCCAACCCGATTGCCGTCCAGGCGACCCTCGCTGATCTGAAAAAGGCCGGTGCCAAGGCGGTCGCCATGGAAGTATCGTCCCACGGCCTGGATCAGGGCCGGGTCACCGCCTTGGCCTTCGACGTGGCGGTGATGACGAACCTGTCTCGCGATCATCTGGATTACCACGGCACCATGGAGGCTTACGCTGATGCCAAGGCCAAGCTGTTTACCTGGAATGACCTGAAGTGCCGGGTAGTCAATCTGGATGATGAATTCGGTCGGCAGTTGGCAGCACAAAAAAGTGAAGCACGCCTGATCAGCTACAGCCTGGAAGATTCCAGCGCGTACCTTTATTGCCGCGAAGCCCGGTTTGACGACGAAGGTGTGCGCGCCACGCTGGTGACGCCTCAGGGTGAGCACCATTTGCGCAGCACCTTGCTGGGTCGCTTCAACCTGAGCAATGTCCTCGCGGCCATCGGCGCCTTGCTCGGTCTGGATTACGCCCTGGACGAAATCCTGCGAGTGCTGCCCAAGCTCGAAGGGCCGATTGGTCGCATGCAGCGCCTCGGTGGCGGCACGCAGCCGTTGGTGGTGGTCGATTACGCTCACACTCCAGATGCCCTGGAAAAAGTCCTGCTGGCCCTGCGCCCCCACGCCAAGGGCAAGTTGCTGTGCCTGTTCGGCTGTGGCGGTGACCGCGATCGCGGCAAGCGCCCATTGATGGCCGAAGTGGTGGAGCGTTTGGCCGATGGTGTGCTCGTCACCGACGATAACCCGCGCAGCGAAGCCCCGAGCCAGATTTTCGACGATATCCGCGAAGGTTTTGTCGACGTCGCGAAAGTGACCTTTGTTGCCGGCCGCGGCGCCGCTATTGCCCAACTGATTGCCAGCGCCAGCGCTGACGATGTGGTGGTGCTCGCCGGTAAAGGCCACGAGGACTACCAGGAAATCAACGGCGAACGCCATGCCTTCTCCGATCTGGTAGAAGCCGATCACGCCTTGACTGCGTGGGAGGTGGCCCATGCTTAAAGCGCTCAAATTCAGCGAACTTACCCAGACTTTGTCGGCTCGTGTGCTATCGGCCGATTGCAGCTTTGACGGCGTCAGCATCGACAGCCGGGCGATCAAGCCTGGGCAACTGTTCGTCGCCTTGGCCGGTCCTCGCTTCGACGGCCATGATTATTTGAATGACGTCGCTGCCAAAGGCGCTGTCGGTGCCCTGGTACAACGCGAAGTCGCTGATTCGGTGCTGCCGCAGTTGCTGGTGGCCGACACTCGTCTGGCCTTGGGCCAACTGGGTGACCTGAACCGCGCCGCCTTCGGCAATCCTGTCGCGGCCATTACCGGCTCCAGCGGCAAGACCACCGTCAAGGAACTGTTGGCAGGCATCCTGCGCACGCGCGGGCCAGTACTGGCCACTCGTGGCAACCTGAACAATGATTTCGGCGTCCCGCTTACCCTGCTCGAACTGGCCCCGGAACACACGGCGGCGGTGATCGAACTAGGGGCTTCGCGCCTTGGCGAAATCGCCTACACCGTGGCCATGACCCGGCCCCATGTCGCCGTGATCAACAATGCGGGCACTGCCCACGTTGGCGAGTTCGGCGGCCCGGAGAAAATCATCGAGGCCAAGGGTGAAATTCTTGAAGGCCTGGACGCTTCTGGCACCGCGGTACTGAACCTTGATGACAAGGCTTTTGAGATCTGGCGTGTACGCGCCGCCGGTCGCAAGGTCTTGAGCTTCTCGGTGCGCAACGCCGCAGCTGATTTCCACGCATCAGGTATCACCGTCGACGCACGGGGCTGCCCGGCTTTCACCTTGCATAGCCCGCAAGGCGATGAACACGTGCAGTTGAATCTGCTGGGCAACCACAACGTCGCCAACGCTCTGGCTGCTGCTGCTGCCGCTTACGTATTGGGCGTCTCGCTGTTCGGTATTGCTACCGGCCTTGGCGCGGTGCAACCGGTCAAGGGTCGCACCGTTGCGCAACTGGCAACTAACGGCATGCGCGTCATTGATGACACCTACAACGCCAACCAGTCCTCGATCTGTGCCGCCATCGACCTGCTGACCGGTTTCGAGGGTCGCAAGGTGCTGGTTCTTGGCGATATCGCCGAACTGGGCGACTGGGCTGAACAAGCTCATCGCGAAGTCGGCGCTTATGCCGCAGGCAAAGTGGATGCCCTGTACGCCGTGGGATCGAACATGGCCTACGCAGTGAACGCCTTCGGGCCGGGCGCGCAGCACTTCGCCACCCAGGCCGAGCTGATCCAGGCGCTGAGCGGCGCAGAACAAGACAAACACACCACTATTTTGATCAAGGGATCGCGCAGCGCGGTGATGGAAAACGTCGTCGCGGCCTTGTGTGGCTCAAGTATGGAGAAACATTAATGCTGCTGCTGCTGGCTGAGTATCTGCAACAGTTCCATAAAGGCTTCGCGGTCTTTCAGTACCTGACCCTGCGCGGGATTCTCGGGGTGCTGACCGCGCTGTCGCTGTCGCTGTGCCTGGGTCCCTGGATGATTCGCACCCTGCAAAGCCTGCAGATTGGCCAGTCGGTCCGTAGCGATGGCCCTCAGTCGCACCTGGCCAAGTCCGGCACTCCGACCATGGGCGGCGCGCTGATCCTCTCGTCCATTGGCATCAGCACTCTGTTGTGGGCTGACCTGCATAACCGCTACGTCTGGGTGGTGCTGCTGGTGACCCTGCTGTTTGGCGCCATCGGCTGGGTCGATGACTATCGCAAGGTGATCGAGAAGAACTCCAAGGGGCTGCCAAGCCGCTGGAAGTATTTCTGGCAATCGGTGTTCGGTCTCGGCGCGGCGATCTTCCTTTACATGACCGCGCCAAGCGCGGTGGAAACCACACTGATCCTGCCGATGCTCAAGGACATCAGCATTCCCTTGGGTGCAGGCTTCGTGGTGCTGACCTACTTTGTGATCGTCGGCTCCAGCAACGCAGTCAACCTGACTGACGGCCTCGACGGCCTGGCGATCATGCCGACGGTGATGGTGGGCGGCGCCCTGGGCATCTTCTGCTACCTGTCGGGTAACGTGAAATTTGCTGAATACCTGCTGATCCCATATGTCCCGGGTGCCGGTGAACTGATCGTGTTCTGCGGCGCGCTGATCGGCGCCGGCCTGGGCTTCCTGTGGTTCAACACGTACCCGGCACAAGTGTTCATGGGTGACGTCGGCGCACTGGCGCTGGGCGCTGCACTGGGCACCATCGCTGTGATCGTCCGTCAGGAAATCGTCCTGTTCATCATGGGCGGTGTCTTCGTAATGGAAACCTTGTCGGTAGTGATCCAGGTGGCCTCCTTCAAGTTGACCGGCCGCCGCGTATTTCGCATGGCGCCGATTCACCACCATTTTGAACTCAAGGGCTGGCCTGAGCCGCGTGTGATTGTCCGTTTCTGGATTATCACCGTGATTCTCGTACTGGTCGGCCTTGCCACCCTGAAGCTGAGGTAGAACGAGTGTCTCTGATCGCTTCTGACCACTTCCGCATCGTTGTCGGCCTCGGCAAGAGCGGCATGTCCCTGGTTCGCTTCCTGGCGAACCGGGGCACGTCGTTTGCCGTGGCCGATACGCGGGAAAATCCACCGGAGCTGGTCACGCTGCGCCGTGACTACCCGCACGTGGAAGTGCGTTGTGGCGAACTGGATGTCGAGTTTCTCTGCCGTGCCGACGAACTCTACGTGAGCCCCGGCCTGGCGTTGGCGACCCCAGCCCTACAAGCGGCAGCGGCCCGTGGCGTGAAGCTGTCCGGCGATATTGAGCTGTTCGCGCGTAACGCGAAGGCACCGATCGTGGCCATCAGCGGTTCCAACGCCAAGAGCACTGTTACCACCCTCGTCGGCGAAATGGCGGCTGCGGCCGGCAAGCGTGTGGCCGTGGGCGGCAACCTCGGCACCCCTGCGTTGGATCTGCTCAGCGATGACGTTGAGCTGTACGTGATGGAGCTGTCGAGCTTCCAGCTGGAAACCACCGACCAACTGGGCGCCGAAGTGGCCACCGTGTTGAACGTCAGCGAAGACCACATGGACCGCTACAGCGGCCTGCCGGCGTATCACCTGGCCAAGCACCGGATCTTCCGTGGTGCGCGGCAAGTGGTGGTCAACCGCCAGGATGCCCTGAGCCGTCCGCTGATTGGCGAAGGTTTGCCGTGCTGGACCTTTGGTTTGAGCAAGCCGGACTTCAAGGCTTTCGGCCTGCGGGAAGAGAATGGCGAGAAATACCTGGCCTTCGAATTCCAGAACCTGATGCCGGTGCGTGAATTGAAAATCCGTGGTGCCCATAACCAGTCCAATGCCCTGGCGGCGCTGGCCCTGGGGCATGCCGTCGGTTTGCCGTTCGATGCCATGCTCGAAAGCCTGCGCACCTTCACCGGTCTCGAACACCGCTGCCAGTGGGTTCGCGACCTGGATGGCGTGAGCTACTACAACGATTCCAAGGCCACCAACGTCGGTGCCGCACTGGCCGCCATCGAAGGCCTGGGTGCCGATATCGAAGGCAAGCTGGTGCTGATCGCCGGCGGCGACGGCAAGGGTGCCGACTTCAAGGACCTCAAGGCTCCGGTGGCTGCTCATTGCCGCGCCGTCGTCCTGATGGGCCGTGATTCGGACCTGATCGCCACTGCCCTGGGCGACGCGGTGCCACAGGTTCGCGCGCAATCCCTGGATGACGCCATCGCCCAATGCCGAGCCCTTGCTCAGCCGGGTGATGCTGTGTTGCTGTCGCCAGCGTGCGCCAGTTTCGACATGTTCAAGAACTACGAAGAGCGCGGCCAGTTGTTCGCCGGCGCCGTGGAGGCCTTGGCATGACGCTCGATCTGCGCAACATCATCAAGCCATACCCATCGCCGCTCATTACCGGGCGTGGCATTGATCTCGACTTCCCAATGCTCGTCGGGTGCCTGGCGTTGCTGGGCCTGGGCCTGGTGATGATCACTTCGGCGTCCTCGGAAGTGGCCGCCGTTCAGTCGGGCAACACCCTGTACCACATGCTCCGCCACCTGATTTACCTGGTGATCGGTTTGGGCGCGTGCATCGTCACCATGATGATCCCCATCGCCACCTGGCAACGCCTGGGCTGGCTGATGCTGATCGGTGCCTTCGGCTTGTTGGTGATGGTGATCGTCCCCGGCATTGGCCGCGAAGTGAACGGTTCGATGCGCTGGATCGGCTTCGGTGCGTTTAACGTGCAGCCGTCGGAAATCGCCAAGGTGTTCGTGGTGATCTACCTTGCCGGCTACCTGGTGCGGCGACAGAAGGAAGTGCGCGAAAGCTGGATGGGCTTCTTCAAGCCCTTCATCGTGCTGCTGCCCATGGCCGGCCTGTTGCTGATGGAACCGGACTTCGGTGCCACCGTGGTGATGATGGGCGCGGCGGCGGCGATGCTGTTCCTGGGTGGAGTAGGCTTGTTCCGCTTTGCCTTGATGGTCGGGCTGGCAGTAGCGGCGGTGACGATCCTGGTTCAGGCGCAACCCTACCGGATGGCGCGTCTGATCACCTTTACCGACCCCTGGTCCGACCAGTTCGGCTCCGGCTACCAGTTGACCCAGGCCTTGATCGCCTTCGGTCGCGGCGAGTGGCTGGGCGTGGGCCTGGGCAACAGCGTGCAGAAGCAGTTCTACCTGCCGGAAGCCCACACCGACTTCGTGTTCTCGGTCTTGGCCGAAGAGCTGGGTGTGGTTGGCTCCCTGGCTACCGTCGCACTGTTCGTCTTCGTCTGCGTGCGGGCCATGTACATCGGTCTGTGGGCCGAGAAAGCCAAACAGTATTTCGCCGCTTATGTGGCGTACGGGCTGGCGTTCCTGTGGATCGGCCAGTTCCTGATCAACATCGGCGTGAACGTCGGCCTGTTGCCAACCAAAGGTTTGACGCTGCCGTTCCTCAGTTACGGAGGTAGTTCGCTGGTAATTTGCTGCGCCTGTCTGGGCTTGCTGCTGCGTATCGAGTGGGAGAGTCGAACCCATTTAGGCAGTGAGGAGATGGAGTTCAGCGAAAGCGACTTTGCCGAGGAGCCGACCCATGGGCGCTAACGTGCTGATCATGGCGGGCGGCACCGGCGGCCACGTGTTTCCGGCGCTGGCCTGTGCCCGTGAATTCCAGTCGCGCGGTTACAGCGTGCATTGGTTGGGTACCCCGCGCGGGATTGAAAATGAATTGGTACCCAATGCCGGGTTACCGCTGCATTTGATCAACGTCACCGGCCTGCGGGGCAAGGGCAAATTGTCCCTGCTCAAGGCGCCGTTTGTGTTGCTCAAGGCCGTATGGCAAGCACGCAAGGTGATCCGTGAGTTGAAACCGGTCTGCGTGTTGGGCTTTGGTGGTTATGTGACGGGGCCTGGTGGTGTCGCGGCCAAGCTCGCTGGCGTGCCGGTGATCGTCCACGAACAGAACGCCGTCGCAGGGACTGCAAACCGCCTGTTGGTGCCGTTGGCTGCTCGGGTCTGCGAAGCGTTCCCCAATACCTTTGCTGCATCGGACAAACGTCGCACCACCGGCAACCCAGTACGTACCGAACTGTTTATGGAAATCTCCCGTCAGGCCCTGGCCGGACGCAAGGTACATCTGCTGATCCTGGGCGGAAGCCTGGGGGCCGAGCCGCTGAATAAATTGCTGCCTGAAGCCCTGTCGCAGCTCCCGGTGGAACTGCGTCCCGAGGTCTTCCATCAGGCGGGCAAGAATCACGATGAAGTGACCGCCGGGCGTTACCGCGATGCAGGTGTCGAGGCCAACGTACAGCCTTTCATCAAAGACATGGCCCAAGCCTATGGCTGGGCCGACCTGGTGGTCTGTCGCGCAGGTGCGTTGACCGTCAGTGAACTGGCTGCCGCCGGTCTGCCGTCCTTGCTGGTGCCTTTGCCCCATGCCATCGACGATCACCAGACCCGCAACGCCGAATATTTGGCCGGGGAGGGCGCTGCCTTCCTGCTGCCGCAAAGAACGACTGGCGCCGCCGAATTGGCCGCACGCCTGACCGAGGTTTTGATGCAACCGGAACGACTCAATAGAATGGCGAGCACCGCAAGCCGCCTGGCCAAACCTGACGCAACCCGCAACGTGGTCGATATCTGCCTGGAGGTGGCCCATGGTTGAGAATCAAAAAGCCATGCCGCAACCGGAAATGCGCCGCATCCGTCGCATCCACTTCGTCGGCATCGGCGGCGTGGGCATGTGCGGGATTGCCGAGGTGCTGTTGAACCTTGGCTATCAGGTGTCCGGTTCCGACCTGAAAACTTCGCCGGTCACTGAGCGCCTGGAGTCTTTCGGTGCGCAGATTTTTATCGGTCACCGTGCCGAAAACGCCACCAATGCTGATGTGCTGGTGGTGTCCAGCGCAGTGAATACTTCCAACCCGGAAGTGGCCGCCGCCCTTGAGCGCCGCATTCCCGTGGTGCCTCGCGCCGAGATGCTGGCCGAGCTGATGCGCTACCGCCACGGCATCGCCGTCGCCGGTACTCACGGCAAGACCACCACCACCAGCTTGATGGCCTCGGTGTTCGCCGCTGGCGGCCTGGACCCGACTTTCGTGATCGGTGGCCGGCTGAATGCAGCAGGCACCAATGCACAGTTGGGTACCAGTCGCTACCTGATTGCCGAAGCCGATGAAAGCGACGCCAGCTTCCTGCACCTGCAGCCGCTGGTGGCCGTGGTCACCAACATCGACGCCGATCACATGGCGACTTACGACGGCGACTTCAACAAACTGAAGAAAACCTTCGTTGAATTTCTCCACAACCTGCCGTTCTACGGTTTGGCGGTGGTGTGCCTGGACGATCCGGTGGTGCGCGAGATCCTGCCGCTGGTCAAGCGTCCGACCTTGACCTACGGCTTCAGCGAAGACGCCGACGTGCGCGCCATCAATGTTCGCCAGCAAGGCATGCAGACCTTCTTCACCGTGCTGCGCCCTGATCGCGAGCCGCTGGACGTGTCGGTGAACATGCCCGGTAACCACAACGTGCTCAACTCCCTGGCAACCATCTGTATTGCTAGCGACGAGGGTGTCAGCGATGAAGCCATCGTTGAAGGCCTGTCGCGCTTTGAAGGTGTGGGCCGGCGCTTCCAGGTCTACGGCGAGCTGCCGGTGGAAGGCGGCAACGTGATGCTGGTGGACGACTACGGTCACCACCCAACCGAAGTCGCCGCTGTGATCAAGGCCGTGCGTGGTGGCTGGCCGGAACGTCGCCTGGTGATGGTCTACCAGCCGCACCGTTACAGCCGTACCCGCGACCTGTACGACGACTTCGTCAATGTATTGGCCGATGCCAACGTACTGCTGCTGATGGAAGTCTATCCGGCCGGTGAAGAACCGATCCCTGGTGCCGACAGCCGCAAGCTGTGCAACAGCATTCGTCAGCGCGGACAACTGGACCCGATCTACATCGAGCGCGGTGTCGACCTGGCGCCTATCGTCAAGCCGTTGCTGCGTGCTGGCGACATCCTGCTGTGCCAGGGCGCCGGTGATATCGGCGGCCTTGCCCCTAAATTGCTTGCCAGCCCGCTGTTTGCCGGCGCCGTGGCCGCGCCACAGGGGAAGTCGAAATGACCACTGACTACGGCTCCCTGTTCTCCACCATCAAACCTGCGGACTTTGGTCGTGTGGCTGTGCTGTTCGGCGGCAAGAGCGCTGAGCGTGAAGTGTCCCTCAAGTCTGGCAATGCCGTGCTGGAGGCGCTGCTCAGTGCTGGCGTGAACGCGTTCGGTATCGACGTGGGCGACGACTTCCTGTCGCGCCTGCAGGCCGAAAAGATCGATCGCGCCTTCATCATTCTTCACGGCCGTGGCGGTGAAGACGGCAGCATGCAGGGCCTGCTGGAGTGCCTGGGTATTCCTTATACCGGCAGCGGCATCCTTGCTTCGGCGCTGGCCATGGACAAGCTGCGCACCAAGCAGGTGTGGCACAGCCTGGGCATTCCGACGCCGCGTCACAGTGTTCTGCGTAGCGAAGAAGATTGTATTTGTGCAGCCAAGGAACTGGGCCTGCCTTTGATCGTCAAACCAGCCCATGAAGGCTCCAGTATCGGCATGGCTAAAGTGAACTCAGCCGCCGAATTGATTGACGCATGGAAAGCGGCCAGTACCTACGACTCGCAAGTGTTGGTGGAACAGTGGATCTGCGGTCCCGAATTCACCATCGCGACTCTTCGTGACCAGGTATTGCCGCCTATCGCATTGGGCACGCCCCACACCTTTTACGACTACGACGCCAAGTACCTGGCTTCCGATACCCAGTACCGGATTCCGTGTGGCCTCGATGCTACCAAGGAACAGCAATTGATGGACCTCACGGCGAAAGCCTGTGAGGCGCTGGGTATCGCCGGTTGGGCGCGGGCAGACGTGATGCAGGATGACCAAGGGAACTTCTGGTTCCTCGAAGTCAATACCGCACCAGGGATGACCGATCACAGTCTGGTACCTATGGCAGCTCGTGCGGCCGGATTGGATTTCCAGCAGTTGGTGCTGGCCATTCTGGCCGCCAGTGTCGCCAGTAACGAAGAGCCGAGAGATTAAGACCATGCAAGGCGCATCGCTTCGACATCAGCAACCCGCTCCCGGCCGCAAGCCGGTGCCGCGTGGTGCCAGCCGAATGGTGGCTAAAGAGCCGATGTCGGCGCGCCTGCCGAAAGCCAACTTTGGTTTTCTCAAGGCCCTGTTCTGGCCGGTGCTGTTGGTGGCGTTGGGTTTCGGTACTTATGAAGGTGCCCAGCGTCTGCTGCCTTACGCCGACCGGCCGATCACCAAGATCAGTGTGCAGGGCGACTTGAGCTACATCAGCCCTCAGGCGGTACAGCAGCGGATTGCGCCCTATGTGAGCGCGAGTTTCTTCACGATCGACCTGGCTGGCATGCGTGCGGAGCTAGAGCAAATGCCCTGGATTGCCCACGCCGAAGTGCGTCGAGTGTGGCCGGACCAAGTGACGATTCGCCTGGAAGAGCAACTGCCGGTGGCCCGTTGGGGTGAAGAAGCGCTGTTGAATAACCAAGGCCAGGCTTTTAATCCGCGCGAACTGGCCAATTACGAGCACCTGCCGAAGCTGCTCGGGCCACAACGGGCGCAACAACAAGTGATGCAGCAGTACCAGGCCTTGAGCCAGATGCTGCGGCCACTGGGTTTCTCCATTGCGCGACTGGAATTGCGCGAGCGGGGCAGCTGGTTTTTGACCACCGGGGCAGGCAGTTCCGGCCCGGGCATCGAGTTGTTACTGGGACGTGACCACTTGGTGGAGAAGATGCGCCGTTTTATCGCCATCTATGACAAGACGCTGAAAGAACAGATTACGAACATTGCGAGCATCGACCTGCGTTACGCCAACGGCCTTGCCGTTGGCTGGCGTGAACCGGCTGCGCCCACGTCAGCGCAGCCCGCTGTCGCGAAGAATTAAGAAGAGGCAGGACCCATGGCAAACGTGCAAAGCGGCAAAATGATCGTCGGTCTCGATATCGGCACCTCCAAGGTGGTGGCGCTGGTAGGCGAGGTTGCGGACGACGGCACGCTGGAAATCGTCGGAATCGGCACGCATCCGTCCCGTGGCCTGAAGAAGGGCGTGGTGGTCAACATCGAGTCCACCGTGCAATCGATCCAGCGCGCCATCGAAGAAGCGCAGTTGATGGCCGGCTGCCGAATTCACTCGGCGTTCGTCGGTGTTGCCGGCAACCACATCCGCAGCCTTAACTCCCACGGCATCGTGGCGATTCGCGACCGTGAAGTCAGCGCTGCCGACCTGGAACGGGTACTTGACGCGGCCCAGGCCGTGGCGATCCCGGCCGACCAGCGGGTGCTGCACACCCTGCCGCAAGACTATGTGATCGACAACCAGGAAGGTGTTCGCGAGCCCCTGGGCATGTCGGGCGTACGTCTGGAAGCCAAGGTCCACGTAGTCACCTGCGCCGTAAACGCTGCACAGAACATTGAAAAGTGCGTGCGCCGCTGCGGCCTGGAAATCGACGACATCATTCTCGAGCAACTGGCCTCCGCGTATTCGGTCCTGACCGACGATGAAAAAGAACTGGGCGTATGCCTGGTGGACATCGGCGGCGGCACCACCGACATCGCGATCTTTACCGAGGGTGCGATCCGTCACACCGCCGTGATCCCGATTGCCGGTGACCAGGTGACCAACGACATCGCCATGGCGTTGCGCACACCGACCCAGTACGCCGAAGAAATTAAGATCCGTTACGCCTGCGCCCTGGCCAAGCTGGCCGGCGCTGGTGAAACCATCAAGGTGCCGAGTGTTGGCGACCGTCCGCCGCGCGAACTGTCGCGCCAGGCGTTGGCCGAAGTGGTCGAGCCGCGCTACGACGAGCTGTTCACCTTGATTCAGGCTGAACTGCGCCGCAGCGGCTATGAAGATTTGATCCCGGCCGGCATCGTGCTGACCGGTGGCACCTCGAAGATGGAAGGCGCGGTGGAACTTGCCGAAGAAATCTTCCATATGCCAGTGCGCCTGGGCGTTCCCCATGGCGTCAAGGGCCTGGGCGACGTGGTGCGCAACCCTATTTACTCCACCGGTGTGGGCTTGCTGTTGTACGGCCTGCAAAAGCAGACCGACGGCATTTCCCTGTCGGGCCTTGGCAGCCGCGAAAGCTACAGCAACGACGAGCCGAAAACGCCGTTGTTCGAGCGCCTGCAAGCCTGGGTGAAAGGTAACTTCTAGATTTACCGTGACACCGTTTCACTGTTGTAGATGCATCGATGCAAGCAGTAGGCGAAAAAACTAGAGAAATGAAAGGAGAGGGAACATGTTCGAACTCGTAGACAACATCCCGCAAAGCCCGGTCATCAAAGTGATCGGTGTTGGCGGTGGCGGCGGCAACGCAGTCAACCATATGGTCAAGAGCAACATTGAAGGCGTCGAGTTCATCTGTGCCAACACTGATGCCCAGGCGCTGAAAAGCATCGGCGCACGCACCATCCTGCAATTGGGCACAGGCGTGACCAAGGGCCTGGGCGCTGGCGCTAATCCGGAAGTCGGCCGTCAAGCCGCCCTGGAAGACCGTGAGCGTATTGCCGAAGTGCTGCAGGGCACCAACATGGTGTTCATCACCACTGGCATGGGCGGCGGTACCGGTACCGGTGCTGCACCGATCATTGCCGAAGTGGCCAAGGAAATGGGCATTCTGACTGTCGCAGTTGTGACACGTCCGTTCCCGTTCGAAGGTCGCAAACGCATGCAGATCGCCGATGAAGGCATCCGTCTGCTGTCCGAAAGCGTCGACTCGTTGATCACTATCCCCAACGAGAAGCTGCTGACCATCCTCGGTAAGGACGCCAGCTTGCTGTCGGCTTTCGCCAAGGCCGATGACGTACTGGCGGGTGCCGTTCGCGGTATCTCCGACATCATCAAGCGTCCGGGCATGATCAACGTCGACTTTGCCGACGTACGTACCGTGATGAGCGAAATGGGCATGGCGATGATGGGCACTGGCTGCGCCAGCGGTCCGAACCGTGCACGTGAAGCTACTGAAGCGGCCATCCGCAACCCATTGTTGGAAGACGTGAACCTGCAAGGCGCACGCGGCATCCTGGTGAACATCACCGCCGGTCCTGACCTGTCCCTGGGTGAGTACTCCGACGTGGGTAGCATCATCGAAGCCTTCGCTTCCGAGCACGCCATGGTCAAGGTCGGTACCGTTATCGATCCAGACATGCGCGATGAACTGCACGTGACCGTAGTTGCTACCGGCCTGGGTGCAAAAATCGAGAAGCCTGTGAAGGTTATCGACAATACCGTTCATACCGGCCACAACAGCCAGTCGGCTGCCGCTTCTGCGCCTTCGCGCCAGGAACTGCCGTCGGTGAACTACCGTGACCTGGATCGTCCGACCGTGATGCGCAACCAGGCTCAGGCCGGGGCTGCGGCGTCGACTCGCTTGAATCCGCAAGATGATCTGGACTACCTAGACATCCCGGCTTTCCTGCGTCGTCAGGCCGATTAATGGAATGTATCAGGGCTATGAAGGTGATTGGTGTTCAGCAAAGGTCTGGTCTGCTATTATCGCCAGCCTTTGTTGATACCAGTTCGCAATTTGCGCTGAAGCGGTCCAAGCCATGATTAAACAACGCACCCTGAAAAATATTATCCGTGCCACAGGTGTAGGTCTGCACTCCGGGGAGAAGGTATACCTGACCCTCAAGCCTGCGCCTGTCGACACCGGCATCGTGTTTGTTCGTGCCGACCTGGACCCTGTCGTGCAGATTCCTGCTCGCGCGGAAAACGTTGGCGAAACCACTATGTCGACCACATTGGTCAACGGTGACGTCAAAGTAGACACGGTGGAGCACTTGCTCTCGGCCATGGCTGGCCTGGGCATCGATAACGCCTACGTCGAGCTCTCCGCGTCCGAAGTCCCAATCATGGATGGCAGCGCTGGACCCTTCGTATTCTTGATTCAATCTGCCGGCCTGGAAGAACAGGACGCAGCCAAGAAGTTCATTCGCATTCTGCGGGAAGTGACAGTAGAAGACGGCGACAAACGCGCCACCTTCGTCCCGTTCGAAGGCTTTAAAGTGAGCTTTGAGATCGATTTCGATCACCCGGTATTCCGTGACCGCACCCAAAGTGCAAGCGTGGATTTTTCCAGCACTTCGTTCGTAAAAGAAGTCAGCCGCGCCCGTACCTTTGGTTTTATGAGTGACATCGAGTACCTGCGCAAGCACAACCTCGCACTCGGCGGCAGCGTTGAAAACGCCATTGTGGTCGACGCGGATGGTGTACTGAACGAAGACGGTCTTCGTTATGAAGACGAATTCGTGAAGCACAAGATCCTCGATGCAATCGGTGACCTCTACCTGCTGGGCAATAGCCTGATAGGCGAGTTCAAAGGCTTCAAGTCGGGCCATGCACTGAACAACCAGCTCCTGCGCAAGTTGATTGAGCAGAAAGACGCTTGGGAAGTCGTGACCTTCGAAGATGCCAGCACCGCACCGATCTCTTACATGCGTCCCGTTGCGGCGGTGTAAGTAACAACTCTCTTTCCTTTTGTTTTTAAAGGCTGCCTGCGGGTGGCCTTTTTTTACGCCTGCGAATCGGCCTCGACGATACGGTTGCGACCGCCGTGCTTGGCCTCATAGAGGGCGCGGTCGGCACTGAGCAGCAGTTCTTCCAGCGACGCTGCGCTCCTTTTGTTCCAAGTGCTGAGGCCGATGCTCACGGTTATCGGTTGGGTATCTGCGGCCAACCGTGGCAAATACTCGATGCTGCTGCGGATATGCTCAGCGATCACCCCTGCACCACTGCTGTCGGTGTGGGGCAGAATCACTGCAAATTCCTCACCACCATAGCGGGCGGCCAAGTCGGCTGGGCGCCGGATGTTGCTGTCGATCACCTGTGCCACGGCGCGCAAGGCTTCGTCGCCACCTTGATGGCCATGACGGTCGTTGAACGCTTTGAAGTGGTCGACGTCGATCATCAGCAACGCCAGGGGTTCGTTGGAGCGTTGCGCGCGCTCCCATTCCAGGCGCAGGCGCTGGTCAAGCGTGCGGCGGTTGGCCAGGCCGGTGAGGGCATCGGTGGCTGCCAGTTCTGACAGGACGCCTTCGGCGCGGTATCGCCGACGCAGTTCCATGCACAGCATCCAGGTCAGCCAGAGCAAGCCGAGACATAGCACGCCAGTTGCGCTGCTGATCAACAGCGCGGCACGTTTCCAGGGGGCGAAGATTTCATCGGACGACAACGCGACGGCGACGATCAGCGGCAAGGTGCCGACATTGGAGAAGGTATAGAGGCGCGGGTGGTGGTCGACGCTGGAGATGCCGGTGAAGCTGCCGTTACGTTCGCGCAATATGCGGGCAACGTTCGGTCGCGCGCTGAGGTCTTTGTCGATCATGTCCTGTTCCAGCAACGGCTGTTGGGCCAACAGAATGCCCTGATGATTGATCAGGTTGATGGTGCTGTTGCTGCCAATATTGAGGCTGTTGAACAACTGGGCGAAGTACGACAGGCGCATGGAGGCTACCGCCACCCCGAGGAATCGCCCGTCCGAGGCGGACACCCGGCGACTGAAGGCGATGCGCCATTTGTCCTCGCACACACTGCAGGCCATAAAGGGGCGACTGATAAACAGCCCACTGTCGGGATTCTGCCGGTGGGTCTGGAAATAGTCCCGGTCGGCGAAGTTGCCGGGCATGGGTGCCAGCAACGAAGAGTCGGCGATCACCTCGCCAGCCTTGTCCAGCAACAGGATGTCGCCCTTGTACGGGGCTGCCGCTGACCGGTCGAACAGTACCAAATGGCGGATGTTCGCCGACACATCCTGCAAGTCGCTGCGTTCGGTGGCGGCAATCAGGCCTTTGAGGGACATGTCGTAGAGTTCGACGTTACGCAGCACGTCGGCGTCGATCAGTTGAGTAATGTTGCTCGCTGTGCGCTTGGCCGCCTGCAGGGCGTTGGCGTGTTCGCGAATCAGCAGGATGGTGACGATGGCCACAATCAGCAGGGCCGTGAGGCCGCTGCCCAGGATCAACAGGAACTCCGGGCGGCGGCTAGGACGTGGCAGACGGGCAATGCTTGGGCTCATCAGGCGTACTTCTGCTTCGAGGATGCCTTTAGCGTAGTTCCTGATACAGGCCCCTGTGTGATCGTTCCTGCTGCATGGCAACGGTCATCACAGGCCCTGGGCGTCGACGATGCGATTTCGCCCTGTGCGCTTGGCCTCATACAGCGCCCGGTCGGCACTGAGTAGTAGCTCTTCCAGAGAGCCACGGCTGTTTTTGTCCGAGACGCTGATGCCGATGCTCACCGTGATCGGCAGGGCATCCCCAGCCACCCGTGGCAGGTGTTCGACGGCGCTGCGTATATATTCAGCAATGACCCCGGCGCCGTTGCTGTCGGTATGAGGCAGGATCACTGCAAATTCTTCACCGCCATAACGGGTAGCCAGGTCGGCGGGGCGCCGAACACTGCTGGCAATGGCCTGGGCCACGTTGCGTAACGCTTCATCGCCGCCCTGATGACCATGGCGGTCGTTGAAGGATTTGAAATGATCGATATCGATCATCAACAGCGCCAGCGGCTCCCCCGAACGTTGCGCGCGATCCCATTCCATAAGCAGGCGCTGGTCCAGGGTGCGGCGGTTGGCCAGGCTCGTCAGGGCATCGGTGGCGGCCAGTTCCGACAGCACTTTTTCGGCGCGGTAACGGCGGCGCAACTCCAGGCGCAACATCCACGTCAGCCACAGGAGGCCTACGCACAACACTCCGGTGGCGCCACTGACCAGCAGCGCCGCGCGTTTCCAGGCGGCAAACACGTCCTCGCTGGACAACGCCACGACGACGATCAGCGGCAGCCGGCCGACGTTGGTGAAGGTGTACAGGCGAGGTGTGCCGTCGAGGCTGGAGACCCCACTGAAACTGCCGCTGCCTTCGCGCAGCATTCTTTTAAAGTTTGACCGTGAGCTGAGGTCTTTGTCGATCATGTCGCGTTCCATCAAGGGTTGCTGGGCCAGAAGAATGCCGTTGCTGTTTAGCAGGTTGATGGTGCTGCCACTGCCAATCGTGAGGCTGCTGAACAGCTGATCAAAATACGCCAGACGCATGGTGGCCACCGCCACCCCTGAAAACTCGCCATTGACTCCTTGCACCTTGCGGCTGAACGCGATGCGCCATACCTGCTCGCAGTCGCAGAGGACCTTGAACGGGCGGCTGATAAACAGCCCGGCATCGGTGCTCTGTTGATGGATCTGGAAATAATCGCGGTTAGAGAGGTTACGGGGCGTGGGGGTGAGCGTCGATGAGTCGGCGGTTACTGCTCCGCTCTTGTCCAGCAGGAGGATTTCGCCCTTGAAGGGGGCTGCTGTTGACTGGTCGAACAGCACCAAGTGACGAATGTCCGCCGGCACCTGCGCTAAATCCTTGCGCGACGTAGCCGCGATCAGGCCTTGCAGGGCCAAGTCATAGAGTTCGACATTACGCAGCACATCGGCGTTGATCAGTTGGGTGATGTTACTGGCTGAGCGCTTGGCCGCCTGCAGGGCGCTGGTATGCTCGCGAATCAACAACACAGCGATGATGACGATGATCAGCGTGACGGTGAGGCCACTGCCCAGAATCAGAAAAAGCTCCGGGCGTGCAGGATAGCTATAGGTAGGGCGTTGATTCATCGGACTGACTTCGGCGACGACGATGCTGGCAGTCTAATTCGAAGCCGTGTGAATTAAGTCATTACCGGTGAAAGAAAGATTAGCGTGGTGGCGCTTTCGGTGGTTTCAAAACACATCAATCGGGTAATCCACAATCACCCGGTATTCATCCACATCCCGGTCCACCGCCGAGTAGCCGTTGCTGCCACGGTTGGTCGCCCACTGCAGGCGCACGGCCAGATCCTTGGCTTTACCGCCTTGCACCACGTACTTCAAATCGATGTCCCGCTCCCAATGCTTGGCGTTCTTGCCCTCGGCGCTGTACCAGGAGGCATAGCCACGGCTGTTGGGGTCAACCTTGGTCAGGTCGGTCTTGCCGCTGGAGTAGGACACGGCCGAAGTCAGGCCCGGCAAGCCAAGGCCGACAAAATCGTAGGCGTACTTGAGCTTCCACGAGCGCTCGTTAGGGCCGTTGAAGTCCGAGTATTGCTGGGAGTTGTCCAGGTACACGCTGTCGCCCTGGGTGATGTAGTCGAACGGCGTATTGCCGTTGACCCGCTGGTAGGCAGCGGTGACGCTGTGATTGCCGACGCCGACAGTGAAATGCAGGCTGTAGGTGTTGTTGTCGATATTGCCCAGCAGGGCGTTGCCGGTGTCTTGCGTATGGTAGTAGTGCAAGCCGGGGTTAAGGCTGACCAGGTCGTTGACCGCGTAGGTGTAGTCCAGGTCGTAGTAGTACTGATTCCATACGTCCTTGAGTTCGGAGGCGTAGAGGCTGCTGGTCAACCCAGGAACGCCGCTCCAGGCCACTCCGGCCCAGTTCAGATGCTGGCTGTCGTCGCCGCCCTGCAATGCGCCATAGCTGGTGCCGATGCGCTGGTGGCCGCTCTGGTTGTAGAGCTTGGTAAAGCTGGCCTGGCCGCCTTCGATCATCAGCCCGTCGACGCTGTGGTTGGTCAGGCTCAGGCCACGAAAGGTCTGGGGCAGCATGCGTGTCATGCCGCCGGCGATCACCGGGTTGTTGAGGAACAGGTCGCCGGCTTTCAACTCGGTGTCGAAGGCGCGCATTTTCAGGGTGCCGCCCGCAGTGGAAAACGAGCCGGGTGCTTTGCCGTTGCCGCTGCCGTAAGGGAGGATGCTGGAGCTGTCGGTGCCGCCACCGCCGTCGAGCTTGAGGCCGAGCATAGCGTGGGCATCAAGGCCGAAACCGACGGTGCCTTGGGTGTAGCCGGATTCGAAGATGCCGAGAAACCCCTGGCCCCACTCCTTGCTGTCATCGGTGTGAGTGTCGCGACGGTCGCGGTTCATGTAGTAGTTGCGAGTGTTGATTTTGAAGCTTGAGCCTTCGACGAAACCGTCGGTGGGTGTGGTGTCTGCCGCGTGGGCGAAAGGGACGATAGTTGCAGCAATCGCGAGGAATAGCGGGGTTAACGTCAGCGAGGTTTTCACCTGGTTGGAGCTCCTTTGGGTCAATCGAAACCGGCCAATGTTGTTGGGTTTGCCTGGCCTTTTTTACGGTCAAAAAAAAGCCGCTGAAGTCAGCGGCTTTAGGACAGATTCCCAGTGTAGAGCCCTGGAAATAAGTCGAGGGAAATCTTGGGAGGGCGGGTCAGCTGTCTTTGCCGTCGCGCTCGTCGATGCGCTAAATTAGCGCAGGCGAGTGGCGGGATACAGAGTGTAACAAGATAATTACTATTGCCAAAATCGCAATAGTTGAATGAGGGCAGAGCTTTTGTGGTGAGCAGGCAAGCTTCCTCACCACCGTTAGACCGGCAAGGTTATTCCGAAGGTATTGCCGCTGCTGTCACTGCGCACAAACACATCCCCGCCATGCATCAACGCAATCGCCTTGACGATGGCCAACCCCAGCCCATGATTGGCGCCGCTGTTGCTGCGCGAAGCATCCACCCGATAAAAGCGCTCAAACAAACGAGGCAAATGCTCGTTGGCAATCACCTCGCCAGGGTTGGTCACGCCAATCGCCACCTGATGCTCCAGCACCTCGATCTTCACTTCGATCATCTGCCCCGGCGCCGTGTGCTGCACAGCATTGCTCAGCAAGTTAATCAGCGCCCGGCGCAAGTGGGCCTTTTCGATATGCACTTGGGCGTCGCCGATCACCTGCACCTGCACCTGGGCGTCTTCAAGGATGAAGTCCAGGTAATCCAGGGTGGTGGCGACTTCATCGGCCAACGAGCTGCTGATCAGCTTGGTGGCTTTGCTGCCCTGGTCGGCGCTGGCCAAAAACAGCATATCGTTGATGATCGAACGCAGGCGTTCCAGCTCTTCCAGGTTCGATTGCAGCACTTCGAAGTAATGCTCCGCCGAGCGCCCTCGGGTCAGGGCGACCTGGGTCTGGCCAATCAGGTTGGTCAGCGGCGAGCGCAGTTCATGGGCAACGTCGGCGTTGAAGGATTCCAGGCGTGAGTAGGCCTGTTCCACCCGCTCCAGGGTGGAGTTGAACGAGTTGACGAACTGCTTGAGTTCCGGCGGCAGCGGCGACAGTTGCAGACGCCCGGAGAGTTTCGGCGGCGCCAGTTTTTGCGCTTCATCCGAGAGCTTGATCAGCGGCTTGAGGCCGATGCGGGCCACCCAGAAGCCGAATACTGAAGCCAGCACCACCCCGACAAACGCCAGGCTGACCAAGGCCGTCAGCAAGTGATGCTGGGTGGCACGGAAGTTATCGGTGTCGATGGCGATCATGAAGCGCAGCGGCGGGCGCTGGTCCTTGGCGGGAAACTGGCTCACCAGCACCTTGAACGGGTAATCATGGCCCGGCAGGTACAAGTCGCGTTTGCCGGTCGGGCCCTCGGCGAAGGCGCGAATCTGCGCATCAGCGTTGCCATATTCGTAGGCCGGATCACTGCTCACCACCCAGAAACGGATGCGCTTGTCTTCCTCCCCCAACAGCTTGAGCTTGCTGTTGATCTTCACCCAGTGGTCCGGCGTACCGTAACGCCCCAGGGACGATTCCAACACGCTGTAGCGCGCATCCAACTCGGCGCCCGGCAACAAGTCCAGGCCCTTGTCCACCTGCTGATACAGCGCACCGCCGATCAACAGGAAGATCAGCAGCGCCACCAGGGTGAACATTCCACTCAGGCGCAGGGCGATCGAGTTAGTCGACACCGCGGTTCTCCAGCACGTAGCCCATGCCACGAATGGTGTGCAGCAGTTTCTGTTCGAACGGCCCGTCGAGCTTGGCCCGCAGACGCTTGATCGCCACTTCGACAACGTTGGCGTCGCTGTCGAAATTGATGTCCCAGACCATTTCCGCAATTGAGGTCTTGGACAGAATCTCACCCTGACGCCGCGCCAGCACGCTGAGCAACGAGAACTCCTTGGCGGTCAGGTCCAGGCGAATGCCTGCGCGGCTGGCCTTGCGGCTGATCAGGTCGATCCACAGGTCGGCGATGGTTACTTGCACCGGTTCATGGCCGCCACTGCGTCGGGTCAGGGCTTGCAGGCGTGCCACCAGTTCCAGGAAGGAGAAGGGTTTGCCCAAGTAATCATCGGCGCCTTCACGCAACCCGCGAATGCGGTCTTCCACCCGCTCGCGCGCGGTGAGCATGATCACCGGGGTCTGCTTGCGGGCGCGTAGCGCGCGCAATACGCCGAAACCGTCCAGGCCCGGAAGCATCACGTCGAGCACGATCACTGCGTAGTCACTTTCCAGGGCCATGTGCAAACCCTCGACACCCTCCCGGGCAACATCGACCGTATAGCCTTGCTCGGTCAGGCCGCGATGCAGGTAATCGGCAGTTTTTTCTTCGTCTTCAATAATCAGGACGCGCATGACCCCGCCTCAGTGTGTGGTCGCCAGCCCGAGGGCCGGTTTGGGTCTATGAAAGAATTTCTCAAGGTACAAGTATATGACCGGCGTGGTGAACAGCGTCAGCGCCTGGCTCACCAGCAGCCCGCCGACCACCGCGATCCCCAGTGGCTGGCGCAACTCGGCGCCGGGACCGGAACCCAGCATCAGCGGCACGGCGCCCAACAGCGCGGCGAGGGTGGTCATGATAATTGGCCGGAACCGCGTGACACAGGCTTCATAAATCGCCTCATCGGCCGGCAACCCGCGCACGCGCTGGGCTTCCAGGGCGAAGTCGATCATCAGGATGCCGTTCTTCTTGACGATGCCGATTAGCAGCACCAGGCCAATCAGCGCCATGATCGAAAAGTCCTGGCCGAACAGCCAGAGCATGATCAGCGCGCCCAAACCGGCGGAGGGCAGGGTGGAGATGATGGTCAACGGGTGCACAAAGCTTTCGTACAACACACCCAGGATGATGTAGACCGCCACCAGCGCCGCCAGGATCAGCCACGGCTGGCTGGCCAGCGAGCTTTGGAATGCCTGGGCCGCGCCCTGGAAGTTACCGATGATGCTCGCCGGCATGCCGATCTCGTTCTTCGCCTGGTTAAGCATGATCACCGCATCGCCCAAGGCCACGCCGGGTGCCAGGTTGAACGACAGGTTGGCGGCCGGGAACATGCCGTCATGGCTGATGGACAATGGCCCGACAGTCGGCGGATCGACCTTGGCCACCGCCGACAGCGGCACCATCTCGCCGCTGAGTGGTGAGCGCAGGTAGAAGTAATTGAGGCTTTCGGCCTTGCCTCGTTGCTGGGTGTCCAGTTCCAGTACCACCTGATATTGGTTGATCTCGGTCTGGAACTCATTGACCTGGCGCTGGCCGAAGGCGTCATACAGCGCCTGGTCGACATCGGTGGCGGTCAGGCCGAAGCGTGCGGCGGCCTGGCGGTCGATACTGATGTGGGTGATGCTGCCGCCCAGTTGCAGGTCGTTGGACAGGTCGCGGAACGCCGGGTTGGCCCGCAGTTTTTCGGTCAGGCGCTGGGTCCAGGTATTGAGTGTCGGGCCGTCATTGCTCTTGAGCACATATTGGTACTGGCTGCGGCTGGGGCCGGAGCTGAGGTTGATGTCCTGGCCGGCCCGCAGGTAGAGGACGATGCCCGGGATCTTCGCCAGCTTCGGGCGAATGCGGTCGATGAACTGGCTGGCGGTCACATCGCGGTCGCCACGGTCTTTCAAGGCTATCCAGAAGCGGCCGTTGGCGATGGTCTGGTTGCTGCCGGTCACGCCCACGGAGTGGGAGAAAGCCTGCACCGCCGGGTCCGCTTCGACAATCTCGGCCAGGGCCTTGTGCTTGGCGATCATGTCCGGGTAAGACACGTCCGCAGCTGCTTCGCTGGTGCCCAGGACAAAACCGGTGTCTTGCACCGGGAAGAAGCCCTTGGGGATAAACACGTAACCGGCGACGGCCAGGCCCAGCGTCACGACGAAGATCCCCAGCATCAGCCGCTGATGGGCCAGGGCACGGCGCAGGTTTTTGGCGTAACCCGCCAGCAGGCGTTCGCCGAAGCCGGGTTTGTCGTGGGGGTGATGAGTGGGGGCGCGCATGAACAGCGCCGCCAGGGTGGGCGCCAGGGTCAGGGATACCACCACCGAAATCAGAATGGTCGAGGTGGCGGTCAGGGCAAACTCTTTGAACAATCGCCCGACCACGCCGCCCATGAACAGCAGCGGGATAAACGCCGCCACCAGCGAGAAGCTGATGGACACCACCGTAAAGCCAATCTCGCCGGCGCCCTTGATGGCCGCCTCGCGTTTGTCCAGGCCAGCCTCCAGATGCCGGTGAATGTTTTCCACCACCACAATTGCATCGTCCACCACAAACCCCACGGCGATGACGATGGCCACCAGGGTCAGGTTGTTCAGGCTGAACCCCATCACGTACATCAAGGCGAAACTGGCGATCAGCGATACACCGAGCACACTGGAAACAATCATGGTCGCCGACCATTGGCGCAAGAACAGCGCCATCACCGCCACCACCAGCAACACGGCGATCAGCAGGGTGACTTCCACTTCATGCAAGGACGCGCGGATGGTCTTGGTGCGGTCCGACAGCACACTGACCTCCACCGACGCCGGCAGCATGGCTTCCAGGCGCGGCAGTTCCGATTGGATACGGTCCACGGTTTCGACGATATTGGCGCCGGGCTGGCGGGAAATTACCAGGTTGACCCCCGGCGTATCGCCGGACCAGGCCTGCACGTAGGCGTTTTCCGAGCCGTTGATGACTTTTGCTACATCGCGCAACTGAACCGGTGCACCGTTTTTGTAGGAGACGATCAGTTCGCCGTATTCCTCGGGGTGGAACAATTGGTCGTTGGTCGACAGGGTGGACACGCTGTTCTGCCCGTACAACGCGCCCTTGGCCAGGTTCAGGCTTGATTGCTGGATCGCCAGGCGAATGTCCGCCAGGGTCAGGCCGATGGCCGCCAGTTTGTCCGGCGATGCCTGCACGCGAATCGCCGGGCGTTGCTGGCCGGTAATGTTGATCTGGCCGACGCCATCGATCTGGCTGATCTGCCGCGCCAGCAGGGTTTCCACGTAGTCGCTCAGTTCGGTGCCGGGCATGTTGTTGGAACTGACGCTGAGGATCAGCACCGGGCTGTCCGCCGGATTGACCTTCTTCCAGGTCGGCAGGTTCGGCATGTCGCTGGGCAGCTTGCCGGACGCGGTATTGATCGCCGCCTGCACTTCTTGCGCAGCCGTGTCGATGCTCTTGTCGAGAGTGAATTGCAGGGTCAGCAGGCTTGAGCCCAAGGCACTGCTGGAAGTCATTTGGGTCATGCCGGGGATGGCGCTGAACTGCACTTCCAGTGGTGTGGCCACCGAGGACGCCATGGTATCGGGGCTGGCGCCGGGCAGTTGGGCGCTGACCTGGATTGTCGGAAATTCCGCTTCCGGCAGTGGCGCGATGGGCAGGCGCGGGAAGGCAATCAACCCCAGCAGCACCAGGGCGAAGGTCAGCAGCAGGGTGGCGACCGGGTGGTCGACGCACCAGGCGGACACCGAACCATGGCCCTTCATGGCTGTGCCTGCGCGTCGGCTGTCTGGATCACTTGCGGCGGTTCCTTGAGAACTTCCACCCGGGCCCCGGCCTTGAGCCGCGACTGGCCATCGCTGACCAGCACATCACCGGCCTGCACGCCCTTGAGGATGTTGAGCTCGCTGTTTTGATAGACCACCTGCACCGGCACGACGTCGACCTTGTCACCGTTGATCCGGTACACGAAGTGCGAATCCAGGCCGCGCTGGACCACGGTCGGCGGCACTACTAGAGCGTTCTTGTCGAGGGCGGTCTGGATCTTCACAGTCACCAGTTGCCCTGGCCAGAGTTTTTGCGTGGCGTTGTTGAACTCGGCCTTGGCGCGAATAGTGCCGGTGGTGGCGCTGATCTGGTTGTCGATCAGGCTCAGGTGGCCTTCGCCCAGCAGGTCGGAAGTTGGGCCGTCGGTATCGGCGCCCATGTAGGCGTCGACACTGGCTGGCTGCTGCGCGGCGATCAAGCCTTGCAAGGTCGGCAGCATCTGTTGTGGCAGGGAAAACTCCACGGCAATCGGGTCGGTCTGGGTGACCGAGAACAGGCCTTGGGTGTCGCTCATGCGCAGGAAATTGCCTTCATCCACCGTACGAATACCGACGCGTCCGCTGACCGGCGAGCGAATCTGCGTGTACGACAACTGCACCTGAGCCGAATCAATCGCCGCCTGATTACCCTGAGCGGTGGCTTTCAACTGGTTGACCAGAGCCTGTTGCTGATCGTAAGTCTGCTTCGATACACCGTCGTCGACGCTCAGCAGCTTGTAGCGCTTGAGGTTGATCAGGGCCACTTGCAACTGCGCCTGGCTTTCACCCAATTGCGCACGGGCCTGGTCGAGGCTGGCACGGATCGAGCGATCATCAATGGTCGCCAGTAAATCGCCGGCCTTGACCCGTTGGCCTTCCTTGACCAGGAGTTTGGTAAGAATACCGTCGATTTGCGGGCGAATGACCACGCTATGCAGCGAAAGCACCGAACCGATACCGCTGACGAAGCGCGGGATGTCCTGTTGCACGACGCTAATCACTCGAACCGGAATCGCCGTGGGCGCGATCAGCCTGGTCTTGGCTGGTCGGGTCAACACCCAGGCGACGATAGCCAGTAGTACGAGGACGCCGACGATCAAGGCGGTTTTTCGTTGAATTCCCATGGGGTGATGGCGCCCGGACAGAAGATCGGAAGAATAAAGGTTCTTTATAGCCCGCTAACCCGGTCAGCAAAGTGACTGCTAACTGACGGCGCTGTCAGTAAAGAGCGACCATTCGTACAGGCAGTGGTTAAAGATCCTGGGCGCGCAGGTATACTGCCCGGCGGTGTGGTCCGCAAGCCGGGCCCGCGTCATCTTTTGTACTCCCCGGAGCTTCCATGAATTCCCCGACACAACCTCCTGTTGAAAGCGTCGACATCGACGAACAGGCCAACCCTGACAACGTTGATGGCGAAGCCAAGGCCGAGATCCCGGCCTTCAAGTTCCCGTTCAAACCGGGCGAATTGGCCGAGGCGAAAAAAGCCAGCCAACCCTGGTACAAGAACGGCGCCAAGAACGGTCATACCAAGAGCCCTGGCGTGGCTCCGCCCGGCACCCGTCGCTCGATGGGCAAGCGCTAAGGTTTTTTGCCTTCGCAGGAGCACCGGGTAACTAAATGCATCGCTAGCGTTTGCCCGACCGGTGTATCACCGGCATTCGCGATGAAACCATCAGCCTTGCTGAAAGACCTAAGCTGCCCGCAACGAAATAAACGCATAGTTGACTGGTACCTCAGTCGCAATCCGAGCCCCGGCATCCAGCAACTGCTCGGCAATGTCCAACCCGGACACATGGAATACCCACTCATTGGCCATGGATGGCTGTTCAGCCGCCAACTCGAGCGCCTGGGCAAACGCTCCCATGTCCGGCAGGTAAGCAGTAAAACCATCGCCCTTGAGCGCGGTGGTGTGAATCCCCAGCAAGGCACACACCGCTTCCTTGGTCTGGATATCGTCGCGGTCGGCCTGGCGTGAGCGGCGGATCAGCTCGGCCAGTCCCTGGTCCACCAACTCGCCACCGACAATCAGCGCCGGGCCCTGTTCCCAGGATTCGGGCGGGCAGTCCTTGGCGGCGGGGTTGAGCGGGATGTGCGGGTTGATCTCCATGGGGTAGATACGACAGACCAGTGGCCGGCGCTCATAGATGCGGCACAGCTTGTCTTCGTCAAGATTCCGGCAGGGACCGACGTTATAGGCAGCAAAGGTAATCGCCACATGCGCCTGGGCATTACCGCTGGGGACAACACAGGAACGGCGTTGGGCATGTTCGCGTTGTTGTTCTGGCAAGCCCAGGCCATTGCCGAGGAAACCCTCCACCAGAACGATGACGTTACCGCCGTCCGCCGCCCACTGCCTGGCTTCGTCAAGGGTCAGGGGCACATGATGGTCAGTGCAGCATTTGCCGCAGCCGACACAGGAAAAGTGGGTGGTCATGAGGGTTCGGTCACCAGGCCAGGTTCAGGGGCACACTTGGACGGTGACGGCTTTACACCTCTGTCCAGCGTCCAGGCCTTGTCCGAAGCAAGTTATGCGCCAGGCCTTTATTCCTCAGGGACGAGGTCTCGCAGCACGAACACCATACCCGCGCTTTCATACAGGCGCCGGGCCCGCACATTGGTTTCCAGCACCTTGAGATCGACGAAGCCTTCGCGGCGCTGCTGAAACACCTGAAACACCTGCTGCAACAAGGCCCGGCCCAGGCCCTGGCCTTGAGCGTTGGGATGGATCACCAGGTTCTTGATATAGGCGCTGGTCCAGCATTGCGCCACGCCAACGATGCCGCTGGCGTTACTGGCGACGATGCACAGGGTCGGGTCGAACTCGGCGTCGGTGACGAACTGTTGGCACCACTGCTCAAGGGGGGCAACCCGACCACCGCCCTGTTGATAACCCAGGAGCAGCACGGCGTGGATCGCCGGGGCCAGTTCTTCGTGGTAGTGCTCCAGGCGAATATCTGCAGGCCATTGCGGCGCGGGCAGGGCGCCACGCAAGTCTCGGCGCAGCAACTGGAAATACTCGCCCATCGGTCAGAGGCCCTGCTGCGCCACGGTCTGCGCGGCGACCACCAGGCATTTGGTCAGCTCCGGCGAGGAAAACTTGGTCAACACCGCGTTGGCCCCGGCCAGTCTGGCTTTTTCGCTGTTCATGGCGCTGTCCAGGGAGGTGTGCAGCAGCACATAGAGGTCCTGGAAGTCCGGGGTTTCCCGCAGGGTGCGGGTTAAGGCATAACCGTCCATCTCGGACATTTCGATGTCCGATACCACCACGTTGATCTGTTCGGCGGTGCCTTGCAGCTCCAGTAGGCAATCAATGGCTTCCTTGGCACTGCGGGCGGTGTGGCAATGCAGGCCGAGGTTGCGCAGGGTATGTACCGATTGTTGCAACGCCACCTGGCTGTCATCAACTACCAGGATTCGTGCATGGCCCAGCACTTCGGCCTCTTCCATGCTCAAGTCGGTGGGCGCTACTTCAATCTGCACCGGGGCAATGGCGTGGATGACTTTTTCGATGTCCAGCACCTGCACCAATACCCCGTCGACCTGGGTCACGCCGGTAATGAACGAACGGCTGCCACCGGAACCAAAGGGCGGCGGACGAACGTCGGTGGTCAGGCAGTGGACGATCCGGCTTACCGCTTGTACGTGCAGGCCTTGTTTGGAGCGGCTGACGTCAGTGACGATCAGGCAGCCGCCATCCGGGTCTTCCAGGGGCATTTCCCCCAGGGCCCTGCTCAGGTCGATCACCGACAACGCCGCGCCGCGCAGGGTGGCGATGCCTTTGACGTGAGGGTGAGACTCCGGCAGCTTGGTCAGCGGCGGGCAAGGGATGATTTCACTGACTTTCAGCAGGTTTATGGCCATCAGCTTGCCGCTGCGCAAGGTAAAAAGCAGAAGTGAGAGTGAGTCTGCGCGGGCTTTGGTGGTGGACATAGAAACCTTCTGTGGATCAGGGATGACGATCTATAGGGGGTTATCGACTTGAGTGGCCCATGCTTTAGCATTAAAAGCGGGAGCTACTGGAACCCTGCAGCAGTTGTCGAGCCCCAGCGAGGCTACGACGGACGCACCACCGCAATCAGCTCAGCCCCACACCGAGTTGCACCCGACGCAAGCTGCTACGAGAGTAGCAGCGTTTCGAGGGCGCTTAGCCCTTCCACACCTGCGGGTTGACCAGATCTTGCGGACGCTCGCCCAGCAGCGCGCTGCGCAGGTTATCCAGGGCGCGGTTGGCCATGGCTTCGCGGGTTTCATGGGTGGCCGAGCCGATATGCGGCAAAGTCACCGCGTTGCTGAGTTGGAACAACGGCGACTCGGCCAGCGGCTCCCGTTCGTAGACGTCCAGCCCGGCGCCACGAATCCGCTGGTTTTGCAGGGCTTCGATCAGCGCCGATTCGTCCACCACCGGGCCACGGGAGATATTTACCAGGATCGCGCTGGACTTCATCAGCCCCAGCTCGCGATGGCTGATCAAGTGTTTGGTCTTCTCGCTCAACGGCACCACCAGGCAGACAAAATCTGCCTCGGCCAGCAACTGGTCGAGGCTGCGAAATTGCGCGCCCAGCTCTTGCTCCAACGCGGTCTTGCGGCTGTTGCCGCTGTAGAGGATCGACATATTGAAGCCCAGGCGGCCACGACGGGCGATGGCCGCGCCGATATTGCCCATGCCGACTATTCCTAAGGTCTTGCCGTGCACATCACAACCAAACAACGGCGCACCGACACTGGCTTTCCACTGGCCGGCCTTGGTCCAGGCATCCAGCTCGGCCACTCGGCGGGCGCTGCTCATCAGCAGGGCGAAGGCCAGGTCGGCGGTGCTTTCGGTGAGCACGTCGGGGGTGTTGGTGAGCATGATCCCGCGCTCGTTGAAGTAGGCGACGTCGTAGTTGTCATAGCCCATCGAGACGCTGGAGACCACTTCCAGCTTTGTCGCACCCTCCAACTGTGCCCGCCCGAGCTTGCGGCCCACCCCGATCAGCCCGTGGGCGTGGGGTAGGGCTTCATTGAACTGGGCATTGATATCGCCGAGCTTGGGATTGGGGGCGATAACCTCGAAGTCCTGTTGCAGGCGCTCGATCATTTCGGGAGTGACACGGCTGAAAGCGAGAACGGTCTTTTTCATGGGAGGCGGGCTCATCAATACGGCTGAGAATGCCAAGCACGCTAACATTTATCCGGTATCCGGGCACTGCAAAACCACCAAGACAGTTGCTGCTACAGGGGGGGATCAGTTACTCAACCGCGCCCCACCCAAACTCCCACTCAACTCATACGCCGCCAATTCTGCCTGGTGGGCCGCCAGAATCTCCGGCAATGAACCGCGCAGGTATTCCACCCACGTCTTGATCTTCGCATCCAGGTACTGGCGCGACGGGTAGATGGCGTACAGGTTCAGCTCCTGGGAGCGGTAGTTGGGCATCACCCGCACCAATGTGCCGTTGCGCAGCCCTTCAATGGCCGCATACACCGGCAACAGACCTACACCCATGCCACTGATGATGGCGGTTTTCATCGCGTCGGCGGAGTTCACCAGAAAGGGTGACCGGTTGATGTTGACGCTCTCCTGGCCGTCCGGGCCGTTGAAGGTCCATTTGTCCAGTTGGATCACCGGGCTCACCAGGCGCAGGCAGGAATGGTTAAGCAAATCGCCGGGCCGTTGCGCGCAGCCATTGGCTTTGACGTAAGCGGGCGAGGCACAGGCGATGCTGTAAGTTATCCCCAGGCGCTGGGACACAAAACCCGAATCCGCCAGTTCGCTGGCGAGCACGATGGACACGTCATAGCCCTCGTCCAGCAGGTCTGGCACGCGGTTGGCCAGGGTCAGGTCGAAGGTCACGTCCGGGTGAGTGCGGCGATAGCGGGCGATGGCATCGATCACAAAGTGCTGGCCGATGCCGGTCATGGTGTGCACTTTCAACTGTCCGGAGGGACGCGCGTGGGCATCGCTGGCTTCGGCTTCAGCTTCCTCGACGTACGCCAGGATTTGCTCGCAGCGCAATAAATAGCGTTTGCCAGCCTCTGTCAGGGCGATGCGGCGGGTCGTACGGTTGAGCAGGCGGGTTTGCAGATGGGCCTCAAGGTTTGAGACCGCGCGCGAGACGTTGGCAGTGGTGGTGTCCAGTTGCACGGCGGCGGCGGTGAAGCTGCCGGCCTCGGCCACGCTACTGAACGCGCGCATATTTTGCAAAGTATCCATGGGGTGCTCTCAAGGGAGATGGCAAATTGTGACACGAAGTTGCAGGACCCAGTGATCCCTACTAACGGATTATCGCCTTAACGGTAATAAAGATTCACAGGAATCCCACCTTATCGCCATCCAGATGGCCCCCTAGAATTGCACCACCTTCCCCGCAACACCCTCTCAGGAATTCGCAGCAGTGCCGCGTCGCATCAACAGAGAGCTGAAGACTCTCAGTGTTTGGGTTTTATCGTTAGCAATCAGCGGCTGCATCGGAACCGGGGGCATTGCTCCCCAAGGCACGTCCCTCGCAGCCAACACCTTGGTCACCGACGAAGCGATCCGCAGCGCTGCCCAGGACGCCCACTGGCCCACCGCCCGATGGTGGCAGGCCTACGGCGACCCCCAGCTCAATCGTTGGATCGACCTTGCCGTGCAAGGCAGCCCGAGCATGGCCATGGCTGCAGCGCGGGTTCGTGAAGCGCGGGCGATGGCCGGGATTGTCGAGTCGGCCGAGTCGCTGCAGATCAATGGCGACGCTACCCTCAAGCGCCACAGTTGGCCCAGCGATCAGTTCTACGGCCCCGGTAAACTGGACAATTCCACCACCTGGGACAACAGCGCCGCCCTGGGCTTCAGTTATGCGCTAGATCTATGGGGCCGGGAAAGCAACGCCAGCGAACGCGCCGTTGACTTGGCCCACATGAGCGCCGCCCAAGCGCGACAGGCCCAGTTGGAATTGCAGAACAACGTGGTGCGCGCCTATATCCAGTTGTCCTTGCACTACGCCCAGCGCGATATCGTCGCCGCAACCCTGGCCCAGCAACAACAGATCCTGGAGCTTGCTCAAAAACGCCTGGTCGGCGGTATAGGCACCCATTTTGAAGTCAGCCAGGCCGAGACGCCGTTGCCGGAAACCCATCGGCAGCTGGATGCCCTTGATGAGGAAATCGCCTTGAGCCGCAACCAATTGGCGGCGCTGGCCGGCAAAGGGCCAGGTGAAGGCGCGCAGTTGCAGCGCCCGACCTTATCGCTGGGCGCGCCGCTGAAATTGCCTTCGAGCCTGCCCGCCCAATTGCTCGGCCAACGTCCGGACGTGGTCGCCAGCCGCTGGCAAGTGGCAGCCCAGGCTCGGGGCATCGATGTGGCTCACGCCGGCTTCTACCCCAACGTCGATCTGGTGGGCAGCCTCGGTTACGTCGCCACGGGTGGCGGGGCATTGGCGTTCCTGACCGGCAAGAAACTCAACTACAGCGTCGGCCCGGCTATCACCTTGCCGATTTTCGACGGCGGCCGCCTGCGCTCGCAACTGGGAGAGGCCAGCGCCGGTTTTGACATCGCCGTGGCGCGTTACAACCAGACCCTGGTCAACGCACTCAAGGGCATCTCCGACCAGTTGATTCGCCGCGAATCCATGGACAAGCAGCAAGGCTTTGCCGCCGAGTCGGTGGCTTCGGCGCAGAAAACCTACGACATCGCCATGATCGCCTACCAGCGCGGCCTCACCGATTACCTCAACGTACTGAACGCCCAGAGCCTGTTGTTCCGTCAACAGCAGATCCAGCAACAGGTCCAGGCCGCGCGCCTGAGTGCACACGCCGAGCTGGTGACCGCACTGGGCGGTGGCCTGGGCGCGGGCAACGACGTGCCTGAGCCGAGCAAGACCTTACCGAGCAAGACCCCGGCGGCACTGGCCGTCTTTGATCACTAATCAGGTTCCCATGACTCCCTTGCCTGCACCGCTGCGCTGGCTGCATTCCCTGGAATGGCGACGTGGCTTTTTCGACTGGGCACGCAGCGATGGCGTGACCTGGGTGTATATCTTCAAAGTGTTGATCGCTGCGTTCCTGACCCTGTGGCTGGCCATGCGCCTGGAGTTGCCGCAACCGCGCACGGCGATGATCACTGTGTTTATCGTGATGCAGCCGCAAAGCGGCCAGGTGTTTGCCAAGAGTTTCTATCGCTTTCTCGGCACCCTTGCGGGCTCTGCGGTGATGGTGTTGTTGATCGCCTTGTTTGCGCAAAACACTGAGTTGTTCCTCGGTTCACTGGCAATCTGGGTCGGCATCTGCTCGGCCGGCGCAGCTCGTTATCGCAACTTTCGCGCCTATGGTTTTGTGCTCGCCGGCTACACGGCGGCAATGGTTGGCTTGCCTGCGCTGGCTCATCCAGACGGGGCCTTTATGGCAGCGGTCTGGCGAGTGTTGGAAATCTCCCTGGGGATTCTCTGTGCCACGTTGATCAGCGCCGCGATCCTGCCGCAAACCGCCAGCGCCGCCATGCGCAACGCGTTGTATCAGCGCTTCGGGGTGTTTGCGCTGTTTGTCACCGACGGTTTGCGCGGGCGCAGTCAGCGCGAGGGTTTTGAAAGCAGCAACGTGCGCTTTATCGCCGAAGCCGTGGGCCTGGAAGGGCTGCGCAGCGTCACGGTGTTCGAAGACCCGCACATGCGTCGGCGCAACGGTCGGCTCAGTCGCTTGAACAGCGAATTTATGGGCATCACCACCCGCTTCAATGCCCTGCATCAGTTGCTGGAGCGCCTGCGTGCCCACGATGCTGATCATGTGGTGGCCGCCATCAAACCTGGGTTGCAGGACTTGGCGCAATTGCTCGACGGCTTCTCCGGCCGCGCCCTCACCAGCCCCGACGCTGCACGACTGGTCAGCCAATTGAGCGCCTACAAGGCAGACCTGCCGGCCAAGGTGCGCAGCCTGCGTACGACCTTCCAGGAAAACGCACCGAGTGACGCCGAGCAGCTGGATTTTCATACCGCCTATGAGTTGCTGTACCGCTTTGTCGACGACCTGCACGGTTATGCGCAGACTCACGCGTCCCTGGCCGATCACAGCCATGTGCGTGAACACTGGGACGAACCCTACACCCCGCAAACCAACTGGCTGGCCTGTGCCGCATCGGGCATTCGCGCCGCCTTTATTCTGGTGGTGCTGGGCAGTTACTGGGTGGCCACGGCCTGGCCCAGCGGCGCCACCATGACCCTGATCGCGGCGGCCACCGTGGGCCTTTCGGCTGCGACGCCGAACCCTAAACGCATGGCCTTTCAAATGGCTTGCGGTACGTTGATCGGTGCCTTGGTGGGATTCGTCGAGATGTTTTTCGTGTTTCCCAGGATCGACGGCTTCCCGTTGCTGTGCGTGATGCTCGCGCCGGTGATCATGCTGGGCGCGTTCCTGTCATCGCGGCCGAAATACGCCGGCGTCGGCCTGGGATTGTTGATCTTCTTCAGCACCGGCTCGGTGCCGGACAACGTGACGATCTATAACCCCTACACCTTCATCAACGACTACATCGCCATGATCATCGGCATGCTGGTGTGTGCCGCCGCCGGGGCGATCATCCTGCCGCCCAACAGCCGCTGGCTGTGGCGCCGCCTGGAGCAGAACCTGCGCGAGCAAGTGGTGTACGCCATCAGCGGCAAGCTCAAGGGGATGGCGTCGAGTTTCGAAAGCCGCACCCGCGACCTGCTGCACCAGGCCTATGGCCTTGCCGCCGGCCAACCTCAGGTGCAGCGCGACCTGCTGCGCTGGATGTTCGTGGTGCTGGAAGTTGGCCACGCGATTATCGAGTTGCGCAAGGAACAGGCGATCTTACCGATCCACCCGGCCTACGCCCAATCCCAGCCGTGGCGCCAGGCGATCCGGGTGATGGGGCGCTCGCTGATGCGGTTGTTCCTGCAACCCAGCCACAGCAATCTTGAGCGTGGTTTGATCGCCGTGGACCACGCCATCAGCCGCGTCCAGGCTACCGACGAACCCTTCGCCCCGCACTTCGACACCTCGGCTCTGCGCCGGGTGAAAAGCTACCTGCACTTTATCCGCACCTCCCTGCTGGACCCGCAATCGCCCCTGGCTGCCCTCAAGCCTGAAGGACCCGTTAATGCCTCGTGAAATCGCCTTCCACGGCATCTACATGCCGACCATGACCCTGATGTTTTTCATCGCGGCGGGACTTGCCTGGGCCCTGGATCGCCTCCTGGCCGGGTTCGATCTGTACCGTTTTTTCTGGCACCCGGCGCTGCTGCGCCTGAGCCTGTTCGCTTGTCTTTTCGGCGCCCTGGCGCTGACCGTCTACCGTTGAGAATGCCCCGATGAAAAAGTTTTTCAGCCTGCTCGCGACCCTGCTGGTACTGGCTCTGGCGATATGGATTGGCCGCACGCTGTGGGTGAACTACATGGAGACACCCTGGACCCGCGATGGCCGAGTGCGCGCCGACATCATCAACGTCGCCGCCGACGTCACCGGCGAAGTAGTCAACGTCCCGGTGCGCGACAACCAGTTGGTGAAAAAGGGCGACCTGCTGATGCAGATCGACCCCGAGCACTACCGGATCGCCGTGAAACAGGCGCAATCGCTGGTGGCCTCGCGCAAGGCCACTTGGGAGATGCGCAAGGTCAACGCCCACCGCCGCGCGGATCTTGACGCCCTGGTGATCTCCAGGGAAAACCGCGACGACGCCAGCAACATCGCCGATTCGGCCCTGGCCGACTATCAACACGCCCAGGCGCAACTCGAAGCGGCCGAACTAAACCTCAAACGCACCCAGGTGCTGGCGGCGGTGGACGGTTATGTCACCAACCTCAACGTCCATCGCGGCGACTACGCGCGCATCGGCGAAGCGAAGATGGCAGTGGTGGACATGAACTCATTCTGGGTCTACGGCTTCTTCGAGGAAACCAAACTGCCCCACGTGAAAGTGGGTGACAAAGCCGACATGCAATTAATGAGCGGTGAAACCCTCAAGGGCCACGTGGAGAGTATCTCCCGGGGCATCTACGACCGCGACAACCCGGAAAGCCGCGAGCTGATCGCCGATGTGAACCCCACCTTCAACTGGGTGCGTCTGGCCCAGCGGGTGCCGGTGCGGATTCACATAGATGAGGTGCCCGAGGGTGTGCTGTTGGCGGCGGGGATTACGTGTACGGTGATCGTCAATCAGGCACACAACTAACTCCCTGTGGCGAAGGGGGGGCAAGCCCGCTCGCCACCGGTCAGCAAAACGTCTCGTGCAGGTGGCGCCAAAGCAGCGCGCCGCTTGCCTGCTTTTCAAGCACCACAGTGGCGCGGCGATCCGTCTGGGTGCCGCTGTCATCAATCTGGTGTTCCCGATAGGACACGATGGCACCCCGGGCATGGCGGTCGATGCCGGTCAGTTCGCTGAGGGTGATTTTCAGCCCAGGGCGCTGGCCGCCCAGGCGGCTGAACAGTTCGCTGACGGCCGCAACGTCCATGCGGTTGCCGGTAGACGGCGCAATCATGCTGAAGTCGGGCGAGAAGCGCGCCAACAAGTTGCCCAGTGTTGCTTCAGGCGCAACGCCTGCGAACCATTGTTCGATCTCGACGTGGGTCTGGATCACTTCTTCGAAAAAATCGCTGTAATCAATCATCGGGTGGACTCGGGTTGCGGGTGGAGTAATGCCCGTACCTTGGACGTGTCCAGGCGCAGCACGACGAATAGCGGAAGCAGGGTGAGGGCAGCCGCAATCATAAAGGTCACGGTAAAGGAATCCAGTGCCACCAGCAGCGCACTGAGCAGCGCCGCGCCCAGGCAAAAGCTCAACTGCCGATTGATATTCCACAGGGCGCTGGCATGGCCCATGCGCTCAGCGGGGATATCGAGAAAGGCCAGTGTCTGTGCGGTACTGCTGCACAGGCTGCCGCCCAGGCCCATCAGTGCATAGGCGACGATAGCGAGTAATGGTTGCGCCGGCTCGATGCTGATCAGTAACAAGATCCCGACGCACTGCACGGTCATGCCCGCCAGCAGCAACAGCCTGGGGCCACAGCGGTTGAACAGCCTTTTACCCAAGACAATCGCCACCCCCGAGGCCAAGGCCCAGGGCAGCATCAATGCGCCAGTGCGGGTGGCGTCAAAGCCCAGGTCTCGCAGGTAAAGAATGGCAACCAGGCTGGTGCCGATAAACACGCCGGGGATAAACAGATACACCAGCATCGCTACCCGCAGCATCGGGCTGCTGATTTGCCGGAACATGTTCCCCAGATCCAGGGACGGGTGAGCAGGAGAGGGCGTGTCTGCTTTCAGCCATACCAGGGCCAGTAGCAGGGTCATCAGCGCCAGCGGCACATTGGCGTAAAAGATCCAGCGCCAGGAAACGCTATCAACCACCCATCCACCCAATGCTGGCGATAGCGCCGGAACCAGCAGCGCCACCGACATGACCCTCGCCGTCAACTGGCTGCGCTCTGCCGGCGGAAAGTGCCGATAGGCCAACGCTTGCCCCACCGGAATCAGCAACCCGCCGCCCAACCCTTGCAGCAGTCGCCAGCCGATCAGCGCTTCAATCGATTCGGCCTGGCCCACCAGCACCGACGCGACACTGAACAGTAGCAGGCTAGCGGCGATCAGCCGCCGTTCGCCAAGGATCGCCGCCAGCCACACACTCAGGGGAATCACCAATGTCAGCCCGAGCATGTAGGCGTTGCCGATCCACGCCAGTTGCGTGACTGACGCCTGCAACTCACGGGCGATATCCGGGTAGGCGATGGTGGCGACAAACATGTTCACAAGGTCCAGGGCGAAGCCCAGTAAAAAGATCCAGGTGACTTTCGAGCGGTAGGTCATCGGAGCGTTCCTGCTTTCAGTCCCGGCAGGGTAGACCTCTGGCGGTGCTTGGGAAACGCTGCTTTGACTGTTAGTTTGTCAAAATTATTTTGACAAAGGAGGGCGCCGCTCATGGTCAGCCTGGATCGATTCGACACCTTCAAGGCCGTGGTCGAGGCCGGCTCGTTGACCGCAGCGGCTGATTTGCTGGGGCAAACACGTGCGGTGGTGAGCTTCAATCTCAAGCGCCTGGAAGCTGAATTGGGCGTGACTCTTCTGACCCGCAATACCCGGCAACTGGCCCTGACCGATGCTGGCGAGCGTTTTTACCTACGTTGCAGCCGCATGCTGGAAGAGGCTCGCTTGGCGATCGAGGAAGCCCGCTCGGAACATAGCCAACTCAAGGGCACCCTGCGCATTACCACCACCGTGGAGTACGCCTTGGCCGTTGTCGCGCCAGCGCTGGAAGCGTTTCGCCGTTTACACCCCGAGCTGAACATCCACTTATCCACATCTTCGACCCACGCTGACCTGATTTCCGAGCGCTTCGACGTAGCGCTCCGCCTGGGGCGCATCCTCGACTCCAATCACCGCGCGGTGCAGTTGTCGAGCTTCGAGGTGTTTGCGGTAGCGGCACCGTCGTTTAGTAACGTGAGCAATCTGGAGGAACTGGAACAACTGCCCAAGCTGGGCCATGGTCGATTGACGGAATTAACAGTCATTGACCCGACAGGCACCGAACACCTCTACCGTCCCGGCCCAGGCAAGACCTCACTGGTGGCTGACAGCGCCGCCATCCTCCAGGCTTTCGCCGTACGTGGGCATGGGGTGGCAATTTTGCCGCAGTGGTTGGTGCAGGAGGATCTGGATGCCGGGAGGTTGGTGCATCTGCTGGCGGACCATCGCTTTGCGCCGCAGGGGGTTTATGCGCTGTATCCGGACACGCGGCATTTACCGCTGAAGGTGCGGGCGTTTATTGACTTCATGAAGGGCTGACAGGTCGGGGGTCACCGTTACAACGTTCCGCCCAGCCCGAAGCGTTTTTTCAAGACGGTCTCCAGCAACCCCTTAGGTAACAAGGCGGCCATCAACGGCAATGCCCGGCAGCCATTGCCCGAGCGTAACAGGCGCGGCGGTGTAGTCTGTTGCACCGCCTTGAGCACATCCGCCGCAAACTGGCTGGCGGGCGTAGGTCGATCCTGGGACGCCTTTGCCCGCGCACGAATACTCTCGCGCAGCGGCCACCAGGGCGATTGTTCGTTGATCAACAGCTCGGCCTGAGTACCGGCGTTTTTCGCAAAGCGGGTGTCGATGGCGCCGGGCTGGACTTCCATCACCCGCACGCCGAACGGTGCCAGCTCCATGCGCAGGGCATCGCTCAAGGCGTGGACGGCAGCTTTGGAGGCGCAGTAAGCGCCGGCAAACGGCGTGACCAACACGCCTGACACGCTGCCGATATTCACCACCAGCCCTTTGCTGCGGCGCAACACGGGGAATAGCGCCTGGGTTACGCCGACGATTGAGAAGACATTGGTCTCAAATTGCTGCTGTATTGCCTGGGTGCCGCCGTCGAGCAACGGACCCATGGCACCGTAGCCAGCGTTGTTGATCAACACATCAAGCTCGCCTACTTGCCCTGCCAATTGCTGCAGGGCAGCACTGTCGTTGACGTCCAGTTGCACTGCGTTGAAGCCAGCGGCGGCAAGGACGGCGACGTCTTCAGGGCGGCGGGCGCTGGCCCACACGTCATAACCGGCTGATTTGAAGGCATCGGCCAGGGCACGGCCGATGCCGCTGGAGCAACCGGTGATGAGCACGTTGGGCATGAATCAGTCCTTTGTCGTTATTAGTCGGAGAAGCTGCCTTGCAAGTGTTCGGCGCGAAACTCCAGGGTTTGTGGGCGGTAGCCGGGACGCAGTGGAGGCACGGGCAGGCAATCGTCCCAAGTGGCGCCGGCCTGCAATTCGCCGGGGCCGCGATAACGTGGGGCGGCGTAGACGTTGTCCGCCAGGTTCACCGTGTCTCCTGGTGCATAGGCGGCGACGCGCCAGCGCAATTCGGTGAGAGGCACGTCGTTGCCGTTGTTCAGCATAAGTTGCAACGGACGATCTGCCGGGCAGTTTTGCGGCGCATAGCTGATGCGCAATTCCAGCCGCGCCAGTTGCTGCGCCTCGCGGTTGTCCAGCCACACCACCCACACCGCCACCAACCCCAGGCCGACCGCTGCTGCCAAAGACACCGGCAAGGCCCTGGCCGGATAGCGTAGCAGCAGGATTAGCCAGGTGATGATCAGCAAAACACCAAAGAACATGATGACAACCTCGCAAACGGATAAACCATCCTACCCGTGCATGTGCGCAATTGCCTATCTGATGATGACGGACTCACCGCCACCACCGATCCCAAGAAAAAGCCCCCACCCAACCGGCTGCGGATAGGGGACGCAGTCGGCTGGACGGGGGCTTCTTGTGCTGCTTTTTACTGCGCGATGGTTTTCACCGACACGCCACGTTCAATCGGTGTCGAGCGACCATAGATATCTTCAAAACGTTCGATATCGTCTTCACCCAAATAACTACCCGACTGCACCTCGATAATCTCCAAGGGGATTTTGCCCGGATTACGCAAACGGTGTACCGAGGCAATCGGGATGTAGGTGGACTGGTTTTCGCAGAGCAGGAACACGTTCTCGTCACAGGTGACTTCGGCAGTGCCGCTGACCACGATCCAGTGTTCGGCGCGGTGGTGGTGCATCTGCAGCGACAGGCACGCACCCGGCTTGACCGAGATGTGCTTGACCTGGAAACGCCCGCCCATGTCCACCGAGTCGTAGGAGCCCCACGGACGGTAGACCTCGCAGTGGTTCTGGGTTTCGCTGCGGCCCTGTTCGTTGAGGGTGTTGACCATCTGCTTGACGCCCTGGACCTTATCCTTGTGGGCAATCATCATCGCGTCCTTGGTTTCCACCACCACGATGTTTTCCAGGCCGATCACTGACACCAGTTTGCCGTTGCCGTGGATCATGCAGTTGCGGCTGTCCTGGATAACCACATCGCCCTTGCTGACGTTGCCGTTGGCGTCTTTTTCATTCACGTCCCACAACGACGCCCAGCAACCCACATCGCTCCAGCCGGCGCTCAGCGGCACCACGCAGGCGCGCTGGGTTTTTTCCATGACGGCGTAGTCGATGGAGTTGTCCGGGCAGCAGGCGAAGGTGGCATCGTCGATGTCCACGGTGTCGGCTGTCTGGTTGCTGCGTTCCAGGGTCAGCAGGCAGGTGTCGTAGATGTCCGGGTCGTGCTTTTTCAGCTCTTCGAGGAAGCGGCTGGCGCGGAACAGGAACATGCCGCTGTTCCAGAAGTAACCACCGCTTTTGACGAACTCGGTGGCGCGTTTTTCATCAGGCTTTTCGACGAACTGCTGCACGCGGCTAACGCCTTCGGGCAGCAGCGAATCGTTGGTGGACTTGATGTAGCCATAGCCGGTTTCGGGACGGGTGGCCGGTACGCCGAACAACACCATCTCGCCACACTCGGCCGCCACGGTGGCCAGGGCCAGGGCGCGTTGCAGGGCTTTCTGGTCGTCCAGGACATGGTCGGCGGGCAACACCAGCATCAGCTCGTCGCGGCCTTCGTTGATCAGCATCATCGCGGTGAGGGCTACGGCCGGCGCGGTGTTGCGGCCGAAAGGCTCCATCAGGATGCGCTGGGTTTCCAGCTTACGAACGGACAACTGTTCGTTGACGATAAATCGATGGTCCTTGTTGCAGACCACGATGGGCTGCTCCATGCCGTCGAATACCAGGCGTTCCAGGGTTTGCTGGAACAGCGTTTGCTCACCGGTCAGGGCCAGGAATTGCTTGGGAAACTGTTTGCGCGAAAGCGGCCAAAGACGTGAGCCGCTACCACCGGACAGGATGACTGGAATCATGGTGTTTCTCCTTGAATCGATATGAGTTAGAGCTACTGCGTTCTGTCGTTTCACTCTTGTTTTTGTCTCGGTCCAGGCTGATCGCTATCTCTGTAGGAGCGAGCTTGCTCGCGGTGGATGTCAACGATGACGCGGGGCACCAGAATAAACGCGGTGCCCTTGAGTTCATCGCGGGCAAGCCCGGCTCCTACAGGGGGAGCGTCAATGTGGAAATATAATTAGCGAGTCGACACTGGGCGTTTCACCCACACTGGCGATAGGCTGGAACCGCTGCCGGTGATGTACAGCACCGCCGCTTCACCGCGCTCCAGGGCTACTGGTTTGACGTCGCCGACTTTCTTGTCGCCTTCATACAGCGCCAGGCTGACCTTCACCGGGTTGATCTCGCGCTCGCCACGGCTCTTGGCGGCTACGGCCTTGACCACGTCGGTCTTGCCATCGGCAGTTTTCAGGGTCAGCGACTTGTCACTGAGGTTCTGCACGCGCACCAGGGATTTCTGTTTGTTCTTGAACGGCGGCTCTTCGATCAGTTGCGGCTGGCCGCTGCCGTTGTTGACCAAGGTGTAGTAGTGATCAGCGGCCAGCTTGACCGGCAGGGTCGCGCTGCCGACCTTGGCGCTGTAGTCGCCGCCCGGCATGAAGCTGAAGTCGCTGCTGCCCAGCGGGGCGATGTCGCTCAGGTTGGCGGTGCCGACGGTGGCGCTGACTTCCTGGTTGCTGGCGTTGAACAAGCGCACAAAGCTGGAGCCTTTCGGTGCGACAGGGCCGTAGAGCGCGGCGTCGCCAGCGAAGGCGGTCACCGACAAGAAGCTCATGCCGGCCACCAGTGCAAAGGACTTGGCGAGACGACGAGGAGTAGTAGTGAAAGTCATGTGAGTTACCTCTTTCAGTTTTGCGCCCGGTCGGGCGTCTCGGATTTTTGGGTGTTTAGTTGGGTGTTTAATTGAGTGTTCAGTGCCATGTTCTGTTGGCGTGTACCGGCTTCTTTAAGCTGCGCAACCCACTGCGGGTCGGCATCGCCGATTTCGTTGTTCACAGGCAGATAACGTTCCGGAAACTCCCAGATCAGCACTTGTGGCGGGCGGTTCTTGAAGTCGTCGCTTTTCAAATAGCTGAGCATCGGCAGGATCGGGCCGTGGCCGTCTTCGGAGTAATTCACCACGTCGCTGCCCAGGGCTTGTTTCAAGGCCCCAACGAAGTTCCAGTTGGGGTTGGCGCTGTAGCTGGTGCCCACCAGGGCCACCGGCATTTCACTGTCGGCGAACAGGGCGTCGTCGCCATCGGCCTTGCTTTGCACGGCGTGAGTCACGCGTTTCTCCAGAGGCTCCTGGGGCGGCATCAAGTTTTCGAACAGTGGGTCCAGGGGCAGGAACAGGCGCAGGTCGCCCTTGTGCGGTTCGGTTTTCTCGGCTTCGGTGACAAAGCGCTGGGGCTCGCCGCTGAGGGGGGTCTTGTCGGTGATGGCCTTGGCCAGTTGTTGGGCGGCGACCTGGGCGCCGTCGGGCGTCCAGTGGGTGTCGGTGCGCAAGAACACCTGATGGCCGTTGTGCTTGGCCTGTTGCAGCGGGCCCAGCAGGTCGGGAGCGATGATTTTGTCGGCAGCGACGCGAGCATGGAAATCCTTGTAGAGACCTTCATGAATGCTCGCCGGGAGAACATCACCCAGGTGCTCCGGGTACAGGCGCACCTTGGCCGGCACAATCGCCATCACCAGTTGAATGCCTTTGGCCTTGAGGGTCTGGCGCACGCCTTCCACCAGGGCGTAGTTGCCTTGCAGGTTCTGCTCTTCGTTGACCGCGGGGTTGAATTCCTCGTCGCTGTACAACCAGTGATCGCGACCCAGCACCACGCCGGGACGACCTTCGTTGAACAGTTTGTAGTCCAGCGCCGCCCAGAGGTTGGTACCCAGGCGCTTGATCGGGAACTCTTCGTCGTAATGGGTCTCGACGGCCTTGGCCCAGCGGCCGTTAAGCACCGTGGCATCGGCGTTGGTGCTGAAGCCCAGGAAACTGCGCATCGACCAGGCGCCCAATGCGAGCAGCACGGCCATGAACAGGCTGATATAGAGGACGCGTAATGAACGGGTCATGGTCGGCTCCCTCAGAACTGGAAGTAAAGGAACGGCGAGAAACTCTGCGCCGAAAGTTTGAGAATCGACGCCACGAACAACAGCAGCACCAGGGCGCGCATTGCGTAGCGTGGCCAGGCGGCAGCCCAGTAGGCCGGTTGCACCTGGGCATTACTGCCGACGGTGTAGCCGGGTTCCTGGATGCTGCCGGGGTTTTCGCCGGGTACGGCCTTGATCAGGCTTGGATCTGCAGGCTTGGTTTTTTGTGCCGGACGGTTGCTGTAGAAGTCCCGCAGGCCAAAGAACGCCAGCGTTGCATAGGCCACCACCATGGTCGCCACTTGCAGCCCGGTGAGGTTGGCGCGGTTGAGTTCCGACAGCGACCATTCGCCGAAGCTGAACATGGCGCCGTACATGCGACCGGCGACGTGCAGGTTTTCCGAGCGGAAGATCACCCAACCCATCACCACCAGCAGGAAGGTCAGCGCCCAGCGAATCGGGTTGAAGCTGCGCGGCGAGGTGTCGAGACCGATGGCTTTTTCAATCGCCAGCCACATGCCGTGCCAGGCGCCCCAGACGATGTAGGTGATGTTGGCGCCGTGCCACAGACCACCGAGCAACATGGTCAGGAACAGGTTGCGGTAAGTGGTCAGCGTGCCTTTGCGGTTGCCGCCCAAGGTGATGTACAGGTAGTCACGCAGCCAAGTGGACAGGCTGATGTGCCAGCGCCGCCAGAACTCGGTGATTGACTGGCTGATGTAGGGCTGCTTGAAGTTCTCCATAAAGCGGAAACCCATCATCAGACCCAGGCCGATGGCCATGTCGCTATAGCCGGAGAAGTCGAAGTACAGCTGCGCGGTGTACGCCAGCGCGCCGAGCCAGGCATCGCCGGTGGTGGGGTTTTGCAGGGCGAAGCAATGGTCGGCGACCACCGCCAGGGTGTCGGCGATAAACACCTTCTTGATGAAACCCTGCATGAACCGCGTACACCCCTCGGAGAACTTGTCGAGGGTGTGGGTACGGTTGTTGAACTGGTCCGCAAGGTCTCGAAAGCGCAACACGGGGCCGGCGATCAGGTGCGGGAAGATCGCCACGAACGCCGCAAAGTCGATGAGGTTGTGGGTCGCCGGCGTGTCGCCACGGTAGACGTCGATGATGTAGCTGATGGACTCGAAAATGTAGAACGAGATCCCGATCGGCAACAGCACATGGGTGAGGATGAAGGGCGAAAGACCGACTGAGGTCATCATCGCGTTGATGCTGTCGACCCCGAAGTTGGCGTACTTGAAGTAGCCGAGGATGCACAGGTCGACCGCTACGCCGAGCAACAGCCAGCGCTGGGCCGGCTTGGTGCGCACGCCTGCCGCACCGACCTTGAGGCCGATCCAGTAATTCCACAGCGTGACGGCGGCAAACAGCGCCAGGAAGTCCACTCGCCACCAGGCGTAGAACACATAACTGGCAATCAGCAGCAGCAGATTGCGATAGCGTTGCCCGCTCAAATAGTACAAGCCGAGAAAGATCGGCAAGAACAAAAACAGGAACACATTGGACGAGAAAACCATCCCGATCTCTCCATGTTTAACCAACAGTCAAGGGCCAACGGCCCCCCCAGACCCCCCGTGAAAAACCGGACGGTTTTATGCGTGATCAGCCCGGTGTATCAGCTGCCTTTGTCGCCTTTTTCATGCGCCGGGTCGTAGACCTTGGTCAGGTCACCCCCGAGGCGGAACGTCTTGAACGGCTGCATGCCGTGCTTGCGCTCAAGCACTTCGGGCGGGCAGGTGTAGAGGCTGCAGAACGGTTCCAGCCAGGCAAATTTCATGTCCTGCTTCAGGTCTTTCATGTCCTGTTCCTCGCCGTTCTTCTTCTCGAAAATCTCCGGGTCCTTGACCCCGGCCAGCACCTTGTCTCCCAGGCGTTTGAGTGCGCCGTTGTTTTCCGACCGCACATCCACGCCGTTGACCAGGGCGAAACTGGCAATCATCGACAGCGGTGGCAGGGCGTAGTTGTGGTACGCCAACGCCCGTTGCTGACGCTTCAATTCGTTGGGCAGGAAACCTTGGTCGTCCACCTGATTGACGCCGACCTTGTATTCCTTCACCGCCCAATCAAACAGGTCGCGGCGGTTGGTGGCGATGGACGTTGCCATCACCGACCAGGCGGCCCAGTAGGAGTGGTTGTTGGTTTTCTCAAGCGGCAGGTTGTCCCAGTCGCTGACCACCTGATCGGCCATTTTGCTGAACCAGGCTTCGATCAACTGCGACTCCTGCTGACGGTTTGCCAGCGGGTGGGAGTCGGAAAACTTCAGGCGGATATAGGCCGAAGCCATGCTGCCCAGTGCCCATTTGCGCATGGACTTGCCGGTGTGGTTGAAGTCCTTGGACATCAACGCATCGGCCTTGGCCCAGCCGGTCAGCCAGTTGAGCGTGCATTCCAGCTGTTCCGGACGGCCGTCGCGCATGAACTGCATCACCCGTTTGCTGGTGTCACGTTCCAGCGTGGTGATGTCGGCGGTGGTGTCGCGAAAGGCTTTTTCCGATTGTACGTTCAGGGTCGAGCGGGCCTTGTCGGAGCCTTCGTATTTGCTGCGAAATTGCAACGGGCCGGTGTAAGGCGTCGGCATGGAATCGCAGCCGTCCTTGAAGTCACCGGTCTTGAATTTTTCCACCGGCGCGAAGTAGCCCTGAGGCGGGCGCAGTGGGGCGGCGGCGTTGACGGAGCCGGCGAAGATCGCCAGGCCCAGCAAGGTCGGCGTCAGTAGTTTGCGAATTGGCATAAGTAACCTCATTGCACGACTTTCTCTAAGGGCAACTGGGCGGTGTTTTGCCCGGCGCCAGGGAATACGTTGCGTGTGCAAATTTTCGCTTCGACTTTCTGCGCAGCAGCGCCCGCTTCGGGGCCCTGCACTTCCACGGCCAGCAGGGTTTGCGTGGCCCAGTCTTCATCGGTGCGCAGTTCAAAGGCGAAACGCCCGTCTGTATCGGATGTTTCGGGTTTGTCGATTTTGATGTCCTCGTGGCGCCCGTTCATGTACCAGAGGGTGGCTTGCAGGGTTTTCACCGAAGGATCGGCGAAGCGGATGTCGACCTGGTGGTTGCTGTTGCGCAGGTCCATGTTCTTGCTGTTGACCATCAATTCATTCTTGCCGGGCTTGAGCGTGGTGCTGGCGCTCATCTGCGCGGTCTTGCCTTCACAGCCGTTGTCCAGCAGCGACATCATCTGGCGGTAGGTGGTTTCCTGGTCCAGGCGGTACAGCGGCGAGAATTCCCAAATGAGGATCTTCGGTGGCGACTTCTGGAACTCTTCGCTGCCCAGGTATTGGATCATCGAGCCTTCCAGGCCACCACCGGGGAAGGCGACGTTGAGGATGTCGGCGCCGATTTCTTCTTCAAGGAAACCGGCGAAGTTGTAGTTCTTGCCGCTGTGGCTGGTGCCCACCAAAGTGATCTGCGGGTTGCCGGAATCACCGAACAGATCGCCGTCGCCCGCTTCGCCCTTGGGCTCGGTGGTGAACTGGTCCATGTACTGGATCGCGTAGCTGGTGCCGCACAATTGCCCGGCCATGTTGTGCAGGGTGCCGGTCTTGCCCATGCGCCCGGACTTCTTGGTCTCGAACTCACGCTTGGGAATGTCGGCAAAGGCGGCCATTTGCTTGACTTGTTCGCCGACGATTTTTGCCGTGCGCTGGGCCCCGTAAGGGGTCCAATGCTGGTCGCCACGGAAGTAGAAATCGTGGGCCGGCAGTTCGTCGGGCTGCCCTGGTGATAAATCTTCATTGGTCAGCGACGACAGGTCGGGCACCACATAACCCATCTTGGCAAAACGGCCGAGCATGGTTTTGTAGTTGCCCAGGGCCTTATCGAAATCGAACTTGGCTTTCTCTTCGGCATTGAGCTTGTTGCGGTTTACCAGGCCACGGGTTGGCTGGTAGACCACCACCAGTTCCACGCCTTTGCTCTTGAACGCATCGTGCAGTAGTTGCATGCGTTTGTAGCCGGCGGGGCTGGTGTTGAACTCGGTGCGCAAATCTTCCTGGGTCCGGAACAGCCAGTCGCCCTGGGCTTGCACCAGCGTGGTGAAGTTCTGCTGATAGCGGGTGGTGTAGTTCTTGGCGTCGTGGGCTTCGGGGCACAGGTTGCAGCACGGGTCGGCGGTGAACGCCGGTGCCTTGACCTCATCGGCGCGCACGCCTTGGCTGGCAGCCAGCAGGCCGAGGGTCAAACCCGAGAGGCTGAGCAGTTTGATCATGTGTGGGTGCATAAGGGGCATCCTCATTCCTGCAATTCGGTCTGGCGTTCGACAGGGTCGATCAGCACGGCTTTCTGCTGGCGTACCAGCAGGTCGAGAATTTCATCCTGGCGCTCGCCGAGAATCCCCGAGAAGCTGATGCCGCTGGATTTGGTCGGGGCGAGCATGGACACGCGAAACAGCTCGATGCTCAACGGCGAGTCGATGGACAGCGGTCCGCTGCCGTTGGCGGCCAGTTCACCGCCGACCACGATCAGCGAGACCTTGGTGTCGAACGGGTCGAGATCGAAGTCGCGGTCGGTGTTGGTGAGGTCCTTGATGTGCCCGTAGACCCCGGTCAATCCATTGGCCATGGCGATGTTTTCGTACAGACGAATGTTCACGCTGTTACGAATCCGGATGCCGTGGCGACGGTTACTGATCACCTTGTTGCCCCACAGCAGGTTGTCGCCGCTCTCATAGAGCGTGATGCCGTCGGTGTGATTTTGGTAAATCTCGTTATCGGCGATCACGTTGTTGACGCTGTTACGGTCGATCACCAGGCCCGAGAGCTTGTTGTCGTAGCTGCGGTTGTTGAAGATGAAGCTGTCATTCACTTCCCGGGAAATGATGATGCCGTGCTTCTTCTTGGTGCCGTAGACGGTGTTGTCGGTGATGATCAGACCGTGGGAACGGTCGTGGGGGTCAATGCCGTAGACGATGTTGTCCTTGTAGGTATTGCCCTTGACCACAAAACCTTCGGTCTCGTAGCAGTAGAAGCCGTACCACATGTCCGAGAACTCGGAGCCGATGATCCAGCCGGTCGGCTCTTTACGCTTGAGCACCTTGGCCATGTTCGGCGTGTACTGGGAAATACTCACCCCGTAGGACTTGCTGTTGGCATAGCCGAAGCTGGCCATCTTGCTGTTGACGATGTAGGTCTCGGTGCCGCCCCAGGCCAGCAGGAACGGGCGGAATTCCTCGGGCGACTGGAAGGTCGCCGGGGCGTTGGTTTTCTCGCGCCAGCCGGTGATTTTGGTGTCGCGCACAAACAGCTTGCCGTCGTTGACCAGGAACGAGCCGGCTTCCTGGGACAGGCGCAACTCTTGAGTCTGCTTGTCGATTTCGAGGATGCCTTTGTTCCCGACCACAATCGGCAACCTGGCCAGGAACACCCCCGGCGAGGTTTCGCTGAGGTACTGCTTGGGCACTTTCTTGAGCAGGTCCTTGAGGTTCATATAGCCGTCGTCGATAAAGATCGCCTGGGGAATGCCGTGCTGGCGCACCACCCATTCGGCCATCTTGTTATCGCCGCCGATAAAGTCCTTGAGGGCGTCTTCCTGCATCATCCGGCGCACGCTGACCTTGCCGATCTTGCTGCGCACGATTTTTTTCGCGACCGCCTCGGCGGTGTAGCCCGAGACGTCCGGCAGCGCAGGCTTGGGCATCTCCAGCGGCGCAGTCGGCGGGCTAGTGATGGTGTAGGTCTTGGCCTGTTGCAGTTCCTTGGCGATGGTCGGCGCTTTGACTGCCGGCTCTGCATTGGCCATGGCCGAAGCGCTGGCCAGCAGCATCGCTGCGACCAGCAGGCTGACCGAGCCTTTGAGGGCTTGAGGGTTCATTGCGCAGGCTCCCATCAGAAGCGCCAGATCACGTCGACAAAGGCGCGGTGCATGTACGAGTCGACTTGTTTGCCGTAGGCATCGCCCGGTTTGAACACACCGCCACGAAAGCGCACCAGGGCCGACGGCTCGTCGATCGACTGGCTGAGCGCGGCCGGTAGCAGGCCTTTCTTGAAGTACTTAGTGACCACCAGGTCCACCTCTTGGCCGAGGTCTTTCTTGCCGTCTTCCAATGGTAGGGACGAGGTGGAGAGCACGGCGCCGGTGACGTCGTCGGTATTGTTTTGCACCGCGTCGATGCCGTTGCTGCCCACTGGCTTGTTGCCGTCCACGCGCCAGAACTTGTGGTAGACCAGGCTGGCGTCGTAGTCGTCGCGCAGTTGCCAGGAGCCGAACAGGGTGGCGGTCTGCATGTTGTTCATCTCGCCGCGAAACGCCTCACCGAAGCGGTGTACGCGAGATTGGGTGCCGGTGTAGTTGGAGCGGTTGCTCTGCAGGCCGTTCTGTTCGTAGTTGGCGCTGGCACGGGCATAGGCCGCACCGACTTGCCACTGCGGGTCGAGGCGCAGGCGCACACCCAGGTCGGTTGCCCAGCCGTCGACGTCGTCGCTGCGCTTGGCGGTGGTCGGGCGGGTGCCGTCGGCGTTCAAGGCGTTGACGGTGTCGCGATCGCCCTTCATGCCGGTGATGCTGGCCCAGTAGTTGACGGTGTTGGTGTTGCGCCAGTTGTAGGCATCGCTGTTGGCTTCGATGCCGAGCCAGGTCAGGTCGCCGTTTTCGCGCTTGTCCAGGGAGTCAGCAGCCACGCCCGGTTCCGGAAAGTCGAGCTTGCCGTCGTCATGGGTGTGATGGCCGCGCAAGCCGATCCACTGGCCGGGCGTCCATTGATAGGCCGCGTCGCCATAGAGGTGCTGGCGGTCCTTGTCCTTGGGGGCCAGTTCCTTGAGGTCGGTGCGGTATTCGCTGAAGCGTTCGGCGGCGCCGACATTGGCCCGCAGCAGGGTGGTGTCGAAGGTCCAGTTCAGCGCTTCGATGTTGGTGTCGCGCCACTGGCCGTCGTCGTTGCGCAGGCGTTGGCGGCCGAGTTTCAGTTGCTCGCCGGGGTAGGGCGTAAAGCCGCTATAGCCGATCCAGAACTCGCGCAGGGCCAGGTAGTTTTTCTTGGTCTTGCGGTCGTCGTTGCTCGACTGCTCAGTGGCGTTGGCGTCGGACTGTTGCAGGGTATCGGTCTCGATGATGTCGCTGGCCGCTACCGCCTGGCCCATGGCGTAGGCGCTCCAGTTGCCGCTTTCACCGTAGACCCACGGGCGCAGGTCGAGGCCGATGCCGTTGACGTCGCCCTCTTTCTGCGTGCCCAGGTCGCGGTCGTCTTCGGACTGGCCGGTGATTTTGACGTCCAGGCCGAAGTTCTTTTCTTCGGTCAATGCGGCTAGGGTCGGGCACGACCACAGCAGTGCGAAGGTCAGGCCAATACCGGCCTTGACGAATGGATTGAGCTTCATAGGGATTCCTCGCCGTCTTCTTCTTGCAGGGCGTGCAGTTGCAGCGTGTTTTGACTCAAGGCGCCACGGGCGGCCTGTTCTTGTTGCAGCAGACGCTGGCCTTCGGCACGCAGGGCTGGCGGCAGTTGCGTGTCCAGCTGCGCGGCCAGTTCAGTGGCTTGCGGTGTGTCCTGTACCTTGGCCAATTGGCTGAAGACCCAGGCGTTGAGGGGGGCGGGCTTGGTGCCCTTGCCCTGGGAAAACAGCTGGGCAATAGCGAAGTCGGCGCTGTTCTGGCCGTTGCGCGCAGCGGTCAGCAGGTGGTCCAGAGCTTTTTGCGGATAGACCTGGCCCAGGTAGCCACGGCGGTAGATCTGGCCGAGGTAGTAATCAGCGGCGACTTCGCGGCCGACAGCTTTTTGGAAGTGTGCTTCGGCGGCCTTGGCATCGGCCGGTACCCATTTGCCTTCGTAGTAGAGCTTGCCCAGCAGCAGTTCGGCGCGGGGCTGGTCGGCGGCGCTGCCGTTGTCCAGGTACTTCATCATCTGGTCGACATCGCCCAGTTCGGGGAAGTCGTAGAGCAATTGCGCCAGGCTGACCCAGGAGGTCGGGTAGGCAGGGGCGATTTTTTCCAGCAGCGCTTGCGCGGTTTTTTCGTCGGTCTTGCCCAGGCTCGCATCACCCAGCACACGGGCCACGCTGTCCACCCGTTGGGCGGTGACGGTGCCAAGGCTGAAACCTGCTTGCATCTGCTTGAGCAGTTCAGTTTGTTGTTCAGGCTGGCCGCGTTTCTGGTAGACGGTGGCCAACTCGACGTAGCAGATGTCGGTGGTGTTCAGTGCCGCCTTGCAGATGGTTTCCACTTCGTCCAAGTGCTGGTCGTACGTGCCCTGGGTGCGGTACAGCAGCACCTGGGCCAGACCCGCCTCTGGGTAACCGGCGGTGCGCCATTTGCTGATTTGCTGCTGGGCGTTGATGTTCGGGAAACTGTGGGGATATTGCAGGTACAGCATCGCCAGGGGGATCAGGGTGTTGCCTTCGCCATTGGCAAAGGCTTTTTTCAATAGACCTTCAGCTTCGTGTTGCTCGGCCTCGGTGGAGCCGGGCTTGGCTACCAACAGGCGACCCAGGCGAGCCTGGGCGCGGGGCGAGATGTCGGCCGCCGCGCGGTAGGTGGCTTCGGCCTGTTTTATTTGTGCAGGGTCGCGGGTGCCTACCTGGATATCAGCCAAGCCCACTTGGGCTTCGCTGTAGCCCAGGTCGGCCAGTTGCTGATAGTTCTGCGCAGCCATCGCCGTGTCGCCACGCTTGAGGGCTTCATTGGCCAGGCGCTGGTCGGGCAGGCCGGCGCAACCGGCGAGCGCGATGGCCAGGGCCAGTGGTACCGGCAGGAGTCGAAGTGGGCTAGTCACAGGCATGTCCTCTGCTTAAAGACCGGCGGCCATGGCTTTGTCGATCAGCCAGTTCAGGGATGGGCCACGGTCGCTGGTCACTTCCACCGGGCGGCCGGCGTAGGCGCTGTCCAGCGGAGCGTCGGGCTTGATCTGCACACGAATGTCGGAGGACAGGTCGGTGCTGTTGAGGCTGGTGCTGCTGACGATGGTGCCGGTGCGGGTCTGTTCTTCGTCGGCGACCTGGAAGCTCACCGGTGTACCTGGACGCACATCACCGAACTGGCGATAGGAGAAACGTGCCTCGACGTTGGCCTGGCTGCCACGCGGCACCAGTTGGAAGATCACGTCGCCCTTGCTGGCGTATTGACCGTCAGCGACCAGTTGCTGAGACACCACGCAATCGCACGGGGAGGTCAGGGTGCCGGTCATTTGCTTGCCGAACAGCTCTTCAACCTTGGCCGGTTGCAACTGGTCTTCGTCCAGATGGCCCTTGAGCACATCGAGCATGCTGGTGCTGAAGGTGGCGAGTGGCGCGCCTTTGGCCGCCACCGCATCGCCTTTGATCAGGCTTTGCACGGTGCCGTCGCGAGGCATCGTGATGTTCATGCCGGGCACGCTGACTAGGCCTGCCTGGGCGTGGCTGACGAAGTACATGCCGTACACCGACTTGAAGATGAAACCGAAAGCGGCCAGGCCGACGAGGAAGATCGCCAGGCTGAAAGTCACGGCCCGTAGGCGACCGAAGGCGCTCATGCCGCTGCCGCCGTCCTTGACCTTGCGCGCCTTGGTGAAGTTGTCGCGCTGCAGGGTGGCGAGCACGTCGCCCATGGTCACGATGTCACCGGAAAGGTGCGAGGTGATCAGGTGACGCAGGGTGGAAATATCTTGCGGCTCCAGGTTCTGGAACTGGCAGCCGGTGCGGCCGGTCTGGCGATCGTAAGAGCGAATCAGCAGCTCGACGTCCATCGCCAGGCCGAGGTTGTCGATGACGAACTGCAAGCGACCCTTATGCACATCGCCGACTTTCAGCGGTTGCTGGGCGGCATTGAAGGCCAGGCCGCCAGCAGACAGGTCGATGACCCGCACTTCCATGGGCGTGCGGTCGGCGCCGAAGAAGCGCAGCTTGGCCGGGATTTTGACCCGGGCGTGTTGGCGCTGGGCTTCGGACTCGTGAACAACATTGGCGTTTACTGGAGAATTCATTGGGCTATTCATGGCGGTGTAATTCCTAGTTAATTCAGGCTTGGCAGGGTCAAACCATCATCAGCAACACGGCAACGAAGATGCTGCCGGCGGAGAAGGTCATGGTCCGAGACGACCAGGTGTTGAACCAACGTTGAAAGCTGGCCAAATCGCGGGTCAGTTTGGTGTCCTGGCGGGTCCAGGACTGTTGATCGAGGCGGAAGAACACGTAAATTTTTACCAGCGCGCCGACGATCTGGTTGTAATAGAGAATCACCGGGTAGGCCGGGCCGATCTTGTGGCCGGAACACGACAGCAGCAGGGTCAGGATCAGGCGGGTGATGCCGATCCACAGCAGGTAGGCGAGGATGAACGCGCCGCCGTATTTGAAGCTGGCGATGATCGCCACGGTCAGGCCCAGCAAGGATGTCCACATCGACACGCGCTGGTCGAACAGCACCACGCTGGTGAACGCCCCGAGGCGTTTCACACCCAGGCCCAGGGCCCGGGAGTTCTGCCGCAGGTTGTTGCCGTACCAACGGAACATCAGTTTGCGGCTGGCCTTGATAAAGCTCTTTTCCGGTGGATGCTCGACGGTGTTGATCGCGGCATCCGGCACGTAGAAGGTGTCGTAGCCCAGGCGCATCAGGCTGAACCAGCTGGACTTGTCATCGCCGGTCAAGAACTTGAAGCGGCCCAGGCGCCAGTGTTGCAGCGAGTCGCTTTCGACGTCGGCGATAAAGCTCGGGTCGGTGACGACGCTGGCGCGGAACACCGACATGCGCCCGGTCATGGTCAGCACGCGCTTGGACAGCGCCATGGAGCACATGTTGATGTGGCGCTGGGCGAAGCGCAGTTTGTGCCACTCGCTCATGATGTAGCCGCCGCGTACTTCGCAGAACTCGTTGGTGGTCAGGCCGCCGACATTGCCGAATAGCTGGAACCACGGCACGGTCTTGCGCACGACGCCTTCGGCGAGCACGGTGTCGCCGTCGATCACTGCAACCACGGCGCGGTCGTCCGGCAGGTGGCGGGAGATGGCGCGGAAACCGTAGGCCAGGCCGTCACGCTTGCCGGTGCCGGCGATGCGCACGAAGTCCAGCTCAACGTGGGCCGGTGGGTTCATCTTTTCCCAAAGGCTCTTGACCAGCAGCTCATCGGACATCTCCACCAGGGAGCAGACCACGGTGGTGGGGAAGCCGCATTCGATGGCTTCGCGGATCACCGAGCGGTAGACCTGGGCAGTGGTCAGCGCATCGATACGAAAGCTGGTGACCATCAGGAATACGTGAGACGGGTCTGCCGACTTGCCCAATTTGCGCACTTTGCGCCGCAGGTGCGGGTAGACCACGTAGAGAAACAGCATGCCGCGCACAAAGTGTGTGGCACCCATGGAGTAGCGCCAGATGCCGACGGCGCCAATCAGGAATATGAAGTCCTTGGACTCGGAGTCGAAGATGGTCGCCGGCAATGCCAGGGCCAGGCCCATCAACAGGCTTAAAAACAAAAGCCAGCCAGCGGATTGAAGTAGCACGTGTTTTAGCTTGGACATAAGCGTCATCCGAAGGTGAAGGAGGCTTCAAGCCGCAAGCTACAAGCTGCAAGTGAAGCGCTTTTAACTTGCCGCTTGAAGCTTGCAGCTCGCTGCTGCTCTTACCAGCAAATACCTTCGGTACGGCCACTCACGCTGGTGGCTTTGGACATGAAACCGACCAGGTCGACCACTTGCTTGCCGTGGGGCGCGGTCTGGGCCAGGGCGCGGAATTTCTCGTCGCGGTTGCCGAGGACGATCACGTCGCAGTTGTTGATCACGTCGTCGAAGTCCGAGTTGAGCAGGGACGACACGTGGGGGATCTTCGACTCGATGTAATCCTTGTTGGCGCCGTGGACACGGGCGTACTCGACGTTACTGTCGTAGATGCTCAGGTCGAAGCCCTTGCCGATCAGCATTTCCGCCAGTTCCACCAGGGGGCTTTCGCGCAGGTCATCGGTGCCGGCCTTGAAGCTCAGGCCCAGCAGGGCAACCTTGCGCTTGTCGTGGCCGGAGATGATGTCGAAGGCGTTCTGCACCTGGGACTCGTTGCTGCGCATCAGCGAGTTGAGCAGTGGTGCTTCCACGTCCAGGGAACTGGCGCGGTAGGTCAGGGCGCGCACGTCCTTGGGCAGGCAGGAACCGCCGAAGGCAAAGCCCGGACGCATGTAGTACTGGGACAGGTTGAGGGTCTTGTCCTGGCAGACCACTTCCATCACTTCGCGGCCATCGACACCCACTGCCTTGGCGATGTTGCCGATTTCGTTGGCGAAGGTCACTTTGGTCGCATGCCAGACGTTGCAGGTGTACTTGATCATCTCGGCGACGGCGATGTCCTTGCGGATGATCGGCGCGTCGAGCTCTTCGTACAGCGACTGCAGGACATCGCCGGAGGCTTTGTCGAATTCGCCGATGACGGTCATCGGTGGCAAGTCGTAGTCGGCGATGGCGGTGCTTTCACGCAGGAATTCAGGGTTGACCGCGACGCCGAAGTCGACGCCGGCTTTCTTGCCCGAGCAGTCTTCGAGAATCGGGATCACCACATTGGCCACGGTGCCCGGCAATACGGTGCTGCGCACCACGATGGTGTGGCGGGTGGTCTTGTCCCGCAGGACAAAACCGATCTCGCGGCACACCGCTTCGATGTAGTTGAGTTCCAGGTCGCCGTTCTTCTTGCTCGGCGTGCCGACGCAAATCATCGACAGGTCGGTATCGCGGATTGCGTCGGCGAAGTTGGTGGTGCCGCGCAGTCGGCCGGTTTTAATACCCTGGCTCAACAGTTCGCCCAGACCCGGTTCAACGATGGGGGATTTACCCGCATTGATCAGGTCGATCTTATCCTTGGAGATGTCTACGCCAATGACCTCATGGCCCCGTGCAGACAGGCAACCGGCACAGACTGCGCCAACGTAACCCAAACCAAATATGCTGATGCGCATCGCATTTACCTCTGTGTTAATCATGCCATTAGATGGCCGGAGTTCATGTTTTAAAGCGTCACTCATGCACTAGGAGATGCAGCGAATAGACGCCCCATTGCCATGTACAGGCATATTAAAAATCGAGTGACTAACTAATGCACTCAAGTTGTGCGCAACTTGGCCTTGTTATTGAGGCTTGCTCTAAAATGCAGCCAGGCTTCCTTTTGGAATGCCTGGTGCCAGTGCTGCAAGGATTCGATATTGACTTTTAGGTCTTTAATATCAATGCCTTGGGTTGTCTCACTGGCCCGCATAGGTAAGCTCAGCCTTGGCCTTGTAGGGGATGGCTGTGAAGCCTTATCGCCCGTCCTCAACTAATCAGTTGATGGTTTGACCATCGAGCCAAAGTGTATGTGACATACTTGGCTACTTCCGTTGGTCGCTGTGTAAGTAATCTCGTACAAGGAAAGAGATAATCGTTACCGGTGGTATGAGCGGTGCTTTAGGACATAGTTCCTGGCCGCTCATCCTGTTTCCGGAAATTTCTTGAAATATTGAGAAAGATGGCACTGGTAGTGGAGTGATAGCACTTGCTGCTTTAGTCAGTAGTTGTAGGGAGTTGCGGGGTTTAAATGGTTTTGTGCCACTACTGATTTAAAAAAGTGGTGCCACTACAAAAAAAACTGACGAATGTCGAGTGAAAGAATCGTTATAAATTCTGAAGAATAATTTTTGACGCCAAATAAATGACGATTTTCCGCGAAGGAAAGGGAGGAGGAGAGGCTTTTGTGGAGAGGGGGCTCGCCCACTCTCCACAGGTTGTGCGTTGTCAGGGGTAGCCTTATTCCGGTGCGTGGTCGCGCAAAAACACCAGGTTATCCGGCTTGGACTGCTCGGCATTGAAGCGATAACCCTGGGCATCAAACTGCTTGAGCAAGGTCGGGTCGTTGATGCGTTCTTCAATCACAAAGCGGCTCATCATGCCTCGGGCCTTCTTGGCGTAGAAGCTGATGATCTTGTACTGGCCGTTTTTCAGGTCCTTGAACTCGGTGTTGATGATCCGTGCGTTCAAGGCCGGGCGCTTGACCGCCGAGAAGTACTCGTTGGAGGCCAGGTTGAGCAAAACGTCATCGCCCTGTTCGACCAGGGCTTCGTTGAGCCACTCGCTAATACGGGTTCCCCAGAAGGCGTACAGGTCCTTGCCACGTGCGTTGGCCAGTTTGGTGCCCATCTCCAGCCGGTAAGGCATCATCAGGTCCAGGGGGCGCAGCAGGCCGTACAGGCCGGAGAGCATGCGCAGGTGATCCTGGGCGTAGGCGAAGTCGGCGTCCTTGAAGGTCTCGGCATTCAGGCCGGTGTAGACGTCGCCCTTGAACGCCAGCAACGCCTGTTTGGCGTTGGCCGGTGTGAAGGCTGGGGTCCAACTGCCAAAGCGCGCCGCGTTGAGGCCGCCGATCTTGTCGGAGACGTGCATCAGCTCGCTGATCTGCGCTGGGCTCAGCTCGCGCAATTGCTCGATCAGCTCCTGGGAGTGGTCGAGATATTGCGGCTGGGTAAAGCGCGGGGTCACCGGCGGTGACTCGAAATCGAGGGTTTTGGCTGGGGAAATCACCATCAGCATGAAGTCGTCTCCTGTAATCGTCGGGGGATTCTAGGGGCTGGGGCGGTTTGACTCCACCTATGATGCTGATAGGGGGTGATCGGCTATAGTGCCCGACGACTCTGGAGATGGAGACCCTCTGTGCGAATTGCGCTTTTATTGTCAGCCTGGCTGGTGTGTTTGAATATTCAGGCGGCGCCGGTGGATGTGGCCAGCCTGGACCGCAGCACCTGGCCCGAGAAATTGAGTAGCCCGGCGCTGTTCGATGTGGCATCCCGGGCGGAAATCCTGATGTTCGCCCGTGCCTTGCTGGCCAGCGAAGCCCTTGATGAACCTGCCCTCAAACAGCGCCTGGGCCTGAAGATCATCAACCTGGGGTCCATCGACGACTTGCGCCGCCAGCTGTGGCAACGGCTGCTGGAAAACTACACGTTCGCCCAGCAAAGCTGTGAGCAGGACGCCTCGTTCTGCTACCTGGTGGAAAGCATGGACGACCTGCGTGAGCAGGCCGGCAAGTTCGAGGTCAGCGACAGCTCCTTCTACATAGGCTGGGCCGCGCCAAGCCGGGCTTTCCACGAGCGTTACCTGGATGAACAACTGCGCAAGGCCGCGCTGTTCCCGCAAATCAGCAGCGAAGTGGCGCGCTTCGGCGACCATGAGCGTAACGGCAATGAGCTGAACGACCGCCTGTTTTTGTTGACCTTCGACGGCGGCCCGGCGCCGACCAGCGGCAATACCGATTGGCTCGCCGACTACCTGCGCAAACAGAAAATGAACGCCACGTTCTTCGCCCTCGGCAACAGCCTGCAGATGCGTCTGGAGAAAAGTTCGCCTGCCGATGTGCAGGCGCTTTATCAGGACCAGTGTGTCGGCATCCAGGGCTGGCAGTACCGCTCCCACAGTCATTGGGTTGACTGGCAAAGTTCGATCACCCGCAGTGCCACGCTGGTGCAGAACCTGTTGCCGGAAAACTATGTGCCGTTGTTCCGGCCGCCGTATGGCCAGCGTCGCGCTGATGCCCAGGGGTTTTTCCAGTCTCAGGGGCTGCAAGTGGCGTTGTGGGACATCGATTCGGAGGATGAGGCGGGCAAACTCAAGGCCGATGAGTCCGCCCAGCGGGTACTGACGTTGATGCTGCTGTGGCGCCGTGGGGTGATTGTGTTCCATGACACTCAGGACAAGGCACGAGTGGCGCTGCCCTGGCTGTTGCAGGCGACGGCTGAAAGTGGACTCGGCTGGCAGGATTGTCGCGAAGCGTTTCGCTGAAACGACAAGATGCCTGGCCCTGTTGGGGTTGAGGGTTTTTTGGGGCGAAAACGGGAAAAATTTCGATACAGGCGGACTTCTGACTTTAACGGTGCATCGGGCGCTCGCCTAGTGCTATTCGTCATCCTGAAAAATAAACTTCAAAAAAGCGTCAAAGTGCTTTTTTCTGTCATGGGTTTTGCGGTATTACGAAGACAGACAGCCGAAACCTGCAACACAGGTGGCGTCTTCCAAGACTCCTCTTGTGTGCAACGCACTTGACGTCCCTCAGGTGTGTTCGGTGGTCGAATCGAGGCGCAGCACTGTCACGGTATTGCGTCGACTGGCTCCCACAAAGGTGACCGAGTATGGATGATCATGGACGTAACCCTTCTTCCAACCAGCCAATCCTTTATGTGCTTGATACCAACGTATTGATCCACGATCCAAACGCGCTGCTCAATTTCGAAGAACACCACGTCGCCATCCCGATGATCGTGCTTGAGGAACTCGACAAACTTAAAAGCGGGCCTCACAGCGTTGCCGCCGAATGTCGCCAGGCCATCCGCTTGATCGACAAGACCCTGGGCGAAGCGTCACCCGCCGACGTCGAGGTGGGCGTACCGATCCAGCGCGGTAAAAGCGGGCCCAAGGGCTTGCTGTCGATTCTGATGAACAAGCGCAGCGAGCCCAACAGCCTGCTGCCGGAAAATCTGAACGACAACAAAATCATCAACCAATTGATCGACCTGCACACACGCGACAAGGACCTGCGCCTGGTGCTGGTGACCAAAGACATCAATATGCGCCTCAAGGCACGAGCGTGTGGGATCGCTGCCGAGGACTACAGTACCGACCAACTGGTCGACGATGTGTCGATGCTTTCCCGTGGTTATCACAACATGACCGGCTCGTTCTGGGATCGCGTCAGCAAGGTCGAAACCCGTCAGGACCATGGCCGCACCTGGCACCAGGTACAACTGATCGACAACCTGCCGGCCGTGCACATCAACGAATTCATCATCGACGAACAGGGCTTTGTCGGCTGGATCAAGGAGATCCAGGTCGATAAATTGCTGATCCTCGACCTGCATCAGGAACCCCTGTTGCACCAGGAAGCCTGGGGCCTGAAACCGCGTGACATTTACCAGAGCCTGGCGCTGTATGCCCTGCTCGATCCGGACATCCACCTGGTCAACCTGACCGGCGCCGCAGGCTCGGGGAAAACCATCCTCGCCCTGGCTGCCGCCATCGAGCAGACCATGGTCACCAAACGTTATCGCCGCATCATCGCCACCCGCAGCGTGCAGGGCCTGGACCAGGAAATCGGTTTCCTGCCCGGCACCGAGGCGGAAAAAATGGAGCCGTGGCTGGGGGCGATCACCGACAACCTCGAAGCCTTGCACATGGATGACGAAAACACCCATGGCAGCGTCGACTACATCCTCAGCAAAGTGCCGTTGCAGTTCAAATCCCTCAACTACATCCGGGGTCGCAGCTTCCAGCAAAGCCTGATCTTGATCGATGAATGCCAGAACCTCACGCCGCACCAGATGAAAACCATCATCACCCGTGCAGGCGCCGGCTCTAAAGTGGTGTGCCTGGGCAACCTGGCACAAATCGACACCCCTTACCTGTCCGCGACCAGCTCCGGGCTGACCTACCTGACGGAACGCTTCAAGGACTTCCCCAACGGCGTGCACATCGCCCTGCAAGGGGTTCCACGTTCGATTCTGGCGGAATACGCCGAATCCCACCTGTAACACCAACCGCAACCGGGCGACGATGCTGTCGCCCGGTTTCTACTGCGACATAAAACGCGCGTACGCAAAATTGACCCACAGGTTTACAATCCCTGCTTCTGATCAGGAGTATCCCTGTGCTAACTCATCTCGATTCCCAAGGTCGCGCCCACATGGTCGACGTCACTGAAAAAACCGTGACGTTCCGTGAAGCGGTGGCCGAAGCGCGGGTGCGTATGCTGCCCGGCACCCTGAAAATGATCGTCGACGGCGCCCACCCCAAGGGCGACGTGTTTGCCGTGGCGCGGATCGCCGGGATCCAGGCAGCGAAGAAGACCAGTGATTTGATCCCCCTGTGTCACCCGCTGATGCTCACCGGCGTCAAGGTCGAACTCAGTGCCGAAGGCGACGACGCGGTACATATCGTCGCCCGCTGCAAGCTGTCCGGCCAGACTGGCGTGGAGATGGAAGCGCTGACCGCGGCCAGTGTTGCTGCCCTGACCATCTACGATATGTGCAAGGCAGTGGACCGTGGCATGACCATCGAAAGTATTCGCCTGCTGGAAAAACTCGGCGGCAAAAGTGGGCATTTCAAGGCGGATGAACAATGAGTATCACAGTGCTGTTTTTTGCCCGCTATCGCGAAGCCGTGGATCTGGACTCGCTGGAGGTCGAAGGCGATTTCGCCACGGTTGAGGCCGTGCGCCAGGCGTTGGCAGCAGATCCCGAATTTGAAGTGCTCAACGAAACCGGCTTGATGTGCGCCCGCAATGAAGAGCTTTGTTCGCTCGACGAGCCGCTGGCTGACGGTGATGAAGTGGCTTTTTTCCCCCCCGTGACCGGAGGCTAAGCATGGCGATTCGTGTGCAGGCCCAGCCCTTTGATCCAGGCGCGGAAGTCAACGCCATGCATGCGGCTAACGTTGGCGTTGGCGCGGTGGTGAGTTTTGTCGGTTACGTGCGCGACTTCAACGACGGCCTCGATGTGGCGGGAATGTTCCTGGAGCACTATCCAGGCATGACCGAAAAGGCCCTCGGCAAGATCGCCGTGGAGGCTGAACAACGCTGGCCGTTGCTCAAGCTGGAAGTGTTGCACCGCATCGGCGCCTTGGAGCCCGGCGAACCTATCGTTTTCGTTGCCGCTGCCAGTGCTCATCGCCAGGCGGCCTTTGATGCCTGCGCGTTTGTGATGGACTACCTGAAAACGCGTGCGCCGTTCTGGAAGAAGGAAAACACTAACGAAGGGGCGCGCTGGGTGGAAGGGCGCGACAGCGATCATGCGGCGGCCGATCGCTGGAAATAAATAGTGGGTGCTGCACTTGTGGTGAGTGGGCTTGTTGTGGCGATCCGACAAGCCCGCTCGCCACAGGGTTATTCTGAGGTTTTCAGTCTGTGTGGCGACAACATCGCCTCTGTCAACCCAAACCCTGCCAGTGCCTGCGGCAACTTCTCACCCCGCACCAGCGCCGCACTGGCCTGACCCATGGCTGGCGATGTTTGAATCCCATAACCACCCTGAGCGGCAACCCAGAACAACCCCTCCACCTGCGGATCAAACCCGCACACCAGGTCCCCATCACTGACAAAACTGCGCAACCCGGCCCACGTTCGTGTCGGGCGGCGGATAGTCAGGGTGGTGGCTTCTTCGATCTGATAGATACCCATGGCAATGTCCAGCTCTTCAGGCTGCACATCATGGGGCTCGACGGGGTCGGCATTGGCCGGTGAGCCGAGGAACATGCCCGCGTCGGGTTTCATATAGAACGAACCGTCGAGGGCCGCCAGCTCCGGCCAGGAGTGGATGTCTAGTTCGGCAGGAGGCGCGAAGATGAATGCGCTACGCCGCTTGGGTTGCAGGCCGATTTTTCGGGCACCGGCCAGTTCGCCGAGAGTATCGGCCCATGCGCCAGCGGCATTGATAATAACCGGGGCGCTGAAGCGTTGTTGTGAGGTGCGGATCAGCCACTGACCCTGGCTGTCGCGGGTCAGTTGCAGCACCTCATTGTCGGTGTGGATTTCACCGCCATTGCGCCGAATGCCACGCAAGTAACCCTGATACAGCGCGTCGGTATCGATGTCACAGACCGTCGGATCGTAAATCCCTCCATGGACTTTCTCCCGGCGCAGGATCGGCATCATGGCCATCGACTCCTCGACGTTGAGCAGCCGTGTTTCGGGCACCAGGGCCTTGGCACTCAGGTATTGGCGCTGCAGCTCAGCGGGATCGTCAATCAAGTCCACCAGCAATTCACCACGAGGCGTGAGCAGTGGATGCTCGGCGAAACCTGTGGGCGGGTGATCGAAGAAGGCGCGGCTGCCGAGGGTGAGGGCACGCACTTGGGGCGTACCGTAGGCAGCGATGTACAGGGCGGCTGAGCGGCCGGTGGAGTGGTAACCCGGCAGCGATTCGCGCTCCAGTACGATGACGCGGGCATGTTGCGACAGCCAGTAACCGGCGGACGCCCCAGCGATTCCACCGCCGATAATGATGTAGTCGGCCTGGTTCATGTGTTCCTCCTTGAAGGCTCTTCTGTAGGAGCGAGCTTGCTCGCGAAAAACTCAAGGGCACCGCGTTTATCCAGGATGCACGCGTTATCGTTAACGTTTTTCGCGAGCAAGCTCGCTCCTACAGAAAGCGGCGTAGTCCTTAAGGCCGTTTGCGCTCCACCGGGCGCAACAAATGCGTGGTCGGCGTTTCGCAACTGATCTTGCGGCCCAGCAGGGTTTCGATCGACGGCAACTGATAGGAGTCATCTTCACCGGCAAAGCTGATGGACACGCCAGCGGCACCTGCGCGACCGGTACGGCCGATGCGGTGTACGTAGTCGTCCGGTACTTCCGGCAGGGTGAAGTTGATCACGTGGCTGATGCCTTCGATATGAATCCCACGGCCGGCCACGTCGGTGGCCACCAGCACGCGAATCTTGCCTTCGCGAAAACCTTCCAGCGTCTTGATACGCTTGTGCTGCGGTACGTCGCCGGACAATTGCGCAGCGTTGACGCCGTCACGCACCAGGCGTTCTTCGATGCGCCGCACTTCGTCCTTGCGGTTGGCAAAGACCATGACCCGTTCCCAGCCGTTGTCGTTGATCAAGTTGTAGAGCAACTTGTACTTGTCGGCGCCGGCAACGGCGTAGATGTGCTGTTCGACGTTTTCGCTGGCAACGTTCAGCGCTTCGATCTCGACGATGGACGGCTCAGTGGTCCACTGCTTGGCGAGGTTCATCACGTCTTCAGTGAAGGTCGCGGAGAACAGCAGGGTCTGGCGTTCGTCTTTCGGCGGGGTCTGGCGAATGATCTGACGCACTTGCGGGATGAAACCCATGTCGAGCATGCGGTCGGCTTCGTCCAGCACCATCACTTCGACCATGTCCAGGTGCACGTCGCCGCGCTGGTTGAAGTCCAGCAAACGGCCCGGTGTGGCTACCAGGATGTCGCAGTGGCGTGCTTCCAGGTGCTTGAGCTGTTTGTCGAAGTCCATGCCGCCCACGAACGTCATGACGTTGAGGCCGGTGTACTTGGTCAGGTCGGCGGCGTCTTTGGCGATCTGCACCACCAACTCCCGGGTCGGAGCGATGATCAGCGCACGGGGCTCGCCCATGTAGCGCTCTTTGGGCGGCGGGGTTTGCAGCAGTTGAGTGATGATCGAGATCAGGAACGCGGCGGTCTTGCCGGTGCCGGTCTGCGCGCGACCGATGGCGTCTTTACCCGCCAGGGTGAAACCCAGTACTTGCGCCTGGATCGGCGTGCAGTACGGGAAACCCAGGTCCTGGATGGCGTGCATCAGTTCCGGGGCGAGTTTGAAGTCGTGGAAACGGGTTTTGCCTTCCTGGGGTTCGACTGCGAAGTCTTCCAGTTTCCAGGGAATGACCACCGGTTTGGGCGCTCGCTCGCGGCGAGGCTTCTCCTGGAGCGGCTTCTCAGCGGGCTGTTCTTGCGCGGTTTCAACCGTGGCGGGTGTGGTCACCGGCTCTTTTTTTGGCGAGGCAACAGGTGCGGTCCGGCCTGGCTGCTGACCGTCATTGCGGCTGCCTTGAACGTGGGCGTGGGCACTGGAACCAGGCGCGAGCTGCTCAGCCTCGCTTTTACCGAACATTTTCTTGAGTGCTTTGAGCACGGTCATCTCATCAATTGGTTAAGGAATGTACGCCGGCCAGTGTAATGCAAGAATCGGGCGCGGCGTAGTGCGTTGGTCATACGGCTACACAATGTATGGTTTTCAGCCCAAATGAGTGGTCAACCAGGCACCGATATCGCGTATCTCCTCGGGTAACACTTCGTGGCCCATTGGGTATTCCTGCCATGTCACGGTGACACCACGGGACTTCAAATGCTCATAAGCGCTACGGCCCATGGCGTTCTGTACCACGTCGTCGTACTGACCATGTAGGCACAGCACAGGAATACGCTGTTGGCTGGCGGATAATTCCAGCTCATCGCTGAAGGTCGGTGCGTAAGTGGAGAGGGCAAGTACGCCACCCAAGGCACCCTGCCATTTCAGGAAGGCTGCGTGTAATACCACTGCGCCGCCTTGGGAAAAGCCGGCGAGAAAAATTCGCGAAGGGTCTATTCCGCTGGTTTTTTGCTCCTCGATCAAGTCGGTGACCATTTTCGCCGACTCATCAAGCTGTTCGCGGCTGATGGCCCGGGCCGGGCTCATGGCCAGAATGTCGTACCAACTGGGCATTTCATAGCCGCCGTTGATGGTCACCGCGCGAGTCGGTGCCTGGGGCAAAACGACGCGTGTGGTCAGCAATGTTTCCTGCAGGGCTTCGGCTACCGGCAGGAAGTCGTAGCGATCGGCACCCAGGCCATGCAACCAGATAACGCAGGCGTCTGCGGGCTTGGCGGGCTGAAGAATCAAGGGTTCGGTCATGTTTGCTCCATTAATGTGCGCTCGCTCCGATTGAGTGCGTCGGGACGGTGCGCAGTCGGTTAATCAGTTAAGAAGATGTCGCAAGGTTGAATCTTTTGCTCTTGACCTGCGGCTGAATCGCTTTGGCCGCCAGTGTGGTACGGCGCTTGCTATGCAGAAGCTGAAGTCAGCTCTCTCTTACGGCGGTAACACTATCAGTCACAGCCGTATGGGGGATAGCAAGACCATTGATGGACGTTTGCCACTGCCTGTTACGGGCTTCGCAAACATGAAAGGGCTATCGCCCGTTCGGCTGTTTGGTGAGGGCAAGACGATCCATCGATGGACTTTCTCCTACTGGACTTATAGCGACAGCCTGATGCCGTTTGACCCCAAAAAAAGCCAACACGGGTCGATTTCGCCTCAAAAGGGTGCGGCAGGGCTCAAGCTCCGACACAACAAGAGCAAAACTGGAGGTTTGAATGAAGGTATTGAAATCCACCCTGGCCATCGTGACCGCGGCCGCCGTATTGGGTGTCAGTGGTTTCGCCCAGGCCGGCGCCACCCTGGATGCCGTGCAGAAGAAAGGCTTTGTGCAATGTGGCGTGAGCGACGGTTTGCCGGGCTTCTCGGTACCGGATGCCAGCGGCAAGATCCTCGGGATCGACGCTGACATTTGCCGTGCCGTGGCCGCTGCCGTTTTCGGCGACGCAACCAAGGTCAAATTCAGCCAGTTGAATGCCAAGGAGCGTTTCACCGCGCTTCAGTCCGGCGAAGTTGACGTGCTGTCGCGTAATACCACCTGGACCAGTTCCCGGGATTCGGGCATGGGCCTGGTGTTCGCTGGCGTGACTTACTACGACGGCATCGGCTTCCTGGTAAACAACAAGCTGGGTGTGAAAAGTGCCAAGGAACTGGATGGCGCGACCATCTGCATCCAGGCCGGTACCACTACTGAGCTGAACGTTTCCGACTACTTCCGTGGCAACAACCTCAAGTACACCCCGATCACCTTCGACACCTCCGACGAAAGCGCCAAGTCGCTGGAATCCGGTCGTTGCGACGTGTTGACCTCGGACAAATCCCAGCTCTACGCACAACGCAGCAAGCTGGCGTCCCCTGGTGACTACGTGGTTCTGCCGGAAACCATCTCCAAGGAGCCTCTGGGCCCGGTCGTGCGTAAAGGCGACGAAGAGTGGTTCAGCATCGTCAAGTGGACCCTGTTCGCCATGCTCAACGCCGAAGAAGCCGGTATCACTTCGAAAAACGTTGAAGCCGAAGCCAAATCCACCAAGAACCCTGACGTCGCTCGTCTGCTGGGCGCCGACGGTGAATATGGCAAGGACCTGAAGGTTCGCAAGGACTGGGTCGTGCAGATCGTCAAGCAAGTGGGTAACTACGGCGAAGTGTTCGAGAAGAACCTGGGCAAGAACACCCCTCTGGCTATCGACCGTGGCTTGAACGCGCTGTGGAACAACGGCGGCATTCAATACGCACCACCTGTGCGCTGATCGCTGATGGTTCTATCACCCGGTGGGCCAACCGCCGGGTGATGTTCTGTACCATTATTTCTGGGGCACTTCATGCAAAATCAAATCGGCGCACCAAAGCAGAAGCTCAGCTTCAGCGATCCAAAAGTGCGTGCGTGGCTATTTCAGATCATCACCATTGTCGCGGTGGTCTCGCTGGGCTGGTACCTGTTCAACAACACGCAAACCAACCTTCAGCACCGGGGCATTACCTCGGGTTTTGACTTCCTTGAGCGCAGTGCCGGCTTCGGCATCGCTCAGCATCTGATCGACTACACGGAATCGGACAGCTACGCCCGGGTCTTTGTGATCGGCCTGCTCAACACCTTGCTGGTGACCGTGATCGGCGTGGTCCTGGCGACCCTCCTCGGTTTCATTATTGGTGTGGCGCGGCTGTCGCCGAACTGGATCATCAGCAAACTGGCGACCGTGTATGTGGAAGTGTTCCGCAACATCCCGCCGCTGCTGCAAATCCTGTTCTGGTACTTCGCGGTGTTCCTGACCATGCCGGGGCCGCGTAACAGTCATAACTTCGGTGACACCTTCTTTGTCAGCAGTCGTGGCCTGAACATGCCGGCCGCCATTGCGGCGGACGGATTCTGGGCGTTCGTGGTCAGCGTTGTGGTGGCGATCATCGCCATCGTGCTGATGACCCGCTGGGCCAACAAGCGCTTTGAAGCCACTGGCGTGCCGTTCCACAAGGTCTGGGTGGGCCTGGGCCTGATCCTGGTGATCCCTGCATTGTGCGCGTTGTTGTTCGGTGCACCAGTGCATTGGGAAATGCCGGAACTCAAGGGCTTCAACTTCGTTGGCGGCTGGGTGTTGATTCCAGAACTGCTGGCGCTGACCCTGGCCCTGACGGTGTACACCGCGGCGTTTATCGCCGAGATCGTGCGCTCCGGGATCAAGTCGGTCAGCCACGGCCAGACCGAAGCAGCCCGCTCCCTGGGGCTGCGCCCTGGCCCAACGTTGCGCAAGGTCATCATTCCGCAAGCGTTGCGGGTGATCATTCCGCCGCTGACCAGCCAATACCTGAACCTGGCGAAAAACTCGTCTCTGGCGGCCGGTATCGGTTACCCGGAAATGGTTTCGTTGTTTGCCGGCACGGTGCTCAACCAGACCGGCCAGGCCATCGAAGTCATTGCCATCACCATGAGCGTGTACCTGGCGATCAGCATCAGCATTTCCCTGCTGATGAACTGGTACAACAAGCGCATTGCGCTGATCGAGCGGTGAGGAAACGCCCATGAGTACGCATACTTTCAAACCTGATATGCCGCCACCGAGCAAAGTTTTCGGGCCGATGGCGTGGATGCGCGCCAACATGTTTTCCAGCTGGCTCAATACCCTGCTGACGCTGTTGGCGTTCTACCTGATCTACCTGGTGGTGCCACCGATCCTCAGTTGGGCAATCATCGACGCCAACTGGGTCGGTACTACCCGCGCCGACTGCACCAAGGAGGGCGCCTGCTGGGTGTTTATCCAACAGCGCTTCGGGCAGTTCATGTACGGCTACTACCCCAGCGAGCTGCGCTGGCGTGTGGACATGACCGTGTGGCTGGCCATTGTTGGCGTGGCGCCATTGTTCATCTCGCGCTTTCAACGCAAGGCAGTCTACGGCCTGAGTTTTTTGGTGCTGTATCCGATCATTGCCTACTTCCTGCTACACGGCGGGATCTTCGGCCTGACCAATGTAGCGACCAGCCAATGGGGCGGCCTGATGCTGACTCTGGTGATCGCCACGGTCGGTATCGCCGGGGCCTTGCCGTTGGGCATCCTGCTGGCGCTGGGGCGACGCTCGAACATGCCGGCGATTCGGGTTGTCTGCGTGACCTTCATCGAGTTCTGGCGCGGCGTGCCGTTGATCACCGTGCTGTTCATGTCTTCGGTGATGTTGCCGTTGTTCCTGCCTGAAGGCATGGGCATCGACAAGTTGCTGCGGGCCTTGATCGGCGTGATCCTGTTCCAGTCGGCCTATGTCGCTGAAGTGGTGCGCGGTGGTTTACAGGCGATCCCCAAGGGCCAGTACGAAGCGGCTGCGGCGATGGGCCTGGGCTACTGGCGCAGTATGGGCCTGGTGATCTTGCCCCAGGCGTTGAAGATGGTGATTCCGGGCATCGTCAACACCTTCATTGCGCTGTTCAAGGACACGAGCCTGGTGATCATCATCGGCCTGTTCGACTTGCTCAACAGCGTCAAGCAAGCCGCCGCCGACCCGAAATGGTTGGGTATGGCCACCGAAGGCTATGTGTTTGCGGCCTTGGTGTTCTGGATTTTCTGTTTTGGTATGTCCCGCTATTCCATTCATTTGGAACACAAGCTGGACACAGGCCACAAGCGCTAAGGCTGTACCTAATTTAGGAATTAAGTGATGAGCGAAGCGATCAAACAGCCTGCAAGCCCTGAAGGCATTATCCAGATGCAGGGCGTCAACAAGTGGTACGGCCAGTTCCATGTGTTGAAAGACATCAACCTCAACGTCAAGCAGGGCGAGCGTATCGTGCTGTGTGGCCCGTCGGGTTCCGGCAAGTCCACCACCATCCGCTGCCTTAACCGCCTGGAAGAACACCAGCAAGGCCGCATCGTGGTCGATGGCGTGGAGCTGACCAACGACCTCAAGCAGATCGAAACGGTCCGCCGTGAAGTCGGCATGGTGTTCCAGCACTTCAACCTGTTCCCGCACCTGACCATCCTGCAAAACTGTACGCTGGCGCCGATGTGGGTGCGCAAGATGCCCAAGCGCAAGGCTGAAGAAATTGCCATGCATTACCTGGAGCGCGTGCGCATTCCGGAGCAGGCCCACAAGTTTCCGGGGCAACTGTCCGGCGGCCAGCAACAGCGCGTGGCGATTGCCCGGGCGCTGTGCATGAAGCCGAAAATCATGCTGTTCGATGAGCCGACGTCGGCACTCGATCCGGAAATGGTGAAAGAGGTGCTGGACACCATGATCGGCCTGGCTGAAGACGGCATGACCATGCTCTGCGTAACCCACGAAATGGGCTTTGCCCGTACTGTGGCGAACCGGGTGATCTTCATGGACAAGGGTGAGATCGTTGAACAGGCGGCGCCGAATGACTTCTTCGATAATCCGCAGAATGATCGAACCAAGTTGTTCTTGAGCCAGATTCTGCATTGATCTGTGGATGATGCTTAAAAGTAAGCCCGGCCTAGTGCCGGGTTTATTGTTTGGGGCTCAGGAAATCGTGAGGTTTTCATGTTCCTTGTGCTCGGTGTATTTGAAGGTTCCCCGCACTTCTGGCATTCCCAGCCAGAAAGATCATCGACACGCCGCTCCATGCCTTTGACGCTAATGGTTTCGCAGCGACCCTTGAAACGCGTCATGGCATTGTCACGCAAACAACCCTAGTGCGTTGCCCTTGTAGGCAAGTCTGACTACCATGTAGGAAAATTCATCCTATGATTGGATGAAAGGGCGAATCCCATGACAGACATTGCTCCACTGATAAAACGCTCCCTGGTTGATCAGGCCCTGGAGCAACTGCGCCAGCGTATCAATCAGGGCAAATGGGCGATCGGCGAGCGCCTGCCTACCGAGCCTGAGCTGTCCGCCGAACTGGGCATCAGCCGCAATACCGTGCGCGAGGCCATGCGCGTGCTGGCGTTTTGCGGGTTGATCGAGATTCGCCAGGGCGATGGCAGTTACCTGCGCTCAATGACCGACCCGCTGGGGGCGATGAAAGCCTTGTCCCACTGCTCCCTGGCCCAGGCCCAGGAGACGCGGCAGATTCTCGAAGTCGAAGCCATAGGCCTGGCTGCGCTGCGCCGTACTGATGAAGACCTACACGCCCTGCGCCTGGCGTTAAGCGCCAGCGGCGAGCATTACCACGGCGATCTGGAGCACTACATCAGCTGCGATCTGGTGTTCCACAAACGCCTGGTGGACGCCGCCCACAACCCCGCCTTGAGCGAGCTGTACCAGTACTTCTCCAGCATTGTCGGCGCCCAGTTGCGCCAAACCCTCAATATCAAGCCTCGCCGCCAGGCGGTGTTCGACTTGCATGCCGAGCTGCTCGATGCGGTGGAGCAACAGGACCCGGAACGTGCCAAGGCCCTTTGCCGGCAGTTGATCAATGAACCTTGAACCCGAGAACATCATGTTCAGTACAGAAAAGCGCCGTACAGAAAAGCTCCGGCCTGAAAATGCCCCGCGCAAGGCCGAGCTGGAAGAGCTGCTGATCGATGCCGAAGCCGATGATGACGAGGTTCAGCACAGTCATCCGCTGGTGAGTCGCCCCTGGTTGTTGCTGCTGGGCTTGATTCTGGTGGCGCTGAACCTGCGTCCGGCGTTGTCGAGCATGTCGCCCTTGCTCAGCGAAGTGTCCGGCAGCCTCGGCCTGTCGGCAGCCAAGGCGGGTCTGCTGACCACCCTGCCAGTGTTGTGTCTGGGGCTGTTCGCGCCGCTGGCGCCAATCCTCGCCCGGCGTTTTGGTGCCGAGCGAGTGGTGTTGGGGATTTTGCTGACCCTGGCTTGCGGCATCATCCTGCGCAGTTCCTTCGGCGAAGTCGGATTGTTTGCTGGCAGCCTGCTGGCCGGCGCCAGCATCGGCATCATCGGCGTGCTGTTGCCCGGTATCGTCAAGCGTGACTTCGCCAAGCAGGCGGGCACCATGACTGGCGTCTACACCATGGCCCTGTGCCTGGGGGCGGCGCTGGCGGCCGGTGCCACTGTGCCGTTGAGCCAGTATTTTGGTGATAGCTGGGCCATCGGCCTGGGTTTCTGGATTCTTCTGGCGTTGGTGGCTGCACTGTTCTGGCTGCCCCAGGTTGGCCAGAAACACGGCGCCCACCACGTGGCCTATCGCGTGCGCGGTTTGCTGCGTGACCCGCTGGCCTGGCAGGTGACGTTGTACATGGGGCTGCAATCGTCCCTGGCCTACATCGTATTTGGCTGGTTGCCGTCGATCCTGATCGGTCGCGGCTTGACGGCGACCCAGGCAGGCCTGGTGCTTTCAGGTTCGGTGCTCGTGCAACTGGCCAGCTCTCTGGCGGCGCCTTGGTTGGCTACGCGCGGCAAGGACCAGCGCCTGGCTATCGTGGTGGTGATGCTGCTGACCCTTGGCGGCCTGTTCGGTTGCCTGTATGCACCGCTGGACGGTTTGTGGGGCTGGGCGATTCTGCTGGGCCTGGGGCAGGGTGGTACGTTCAGCCTGGCGCTGACCTTGATCGTGCTGCGCTCGCGGGACTCCCACGTGGCGGCCAATTTGTCGAGCATGGCCCAGGGCTTTGGCTACACCCTGGCGTCCCTCGGCCCCTTCGCGGTCGGCCTGGTGCATGACTGGACCGGCAGCTGGGCGGCCGTGGGCTGGATTTTCGCGGTGATCGGTCTCGGCGCGATCATTGCGGGCCTCGGCGCCGGGCGTGCGTTGTATGTGCAAGTCACCAGCGAGAAGCTCTGAACCTACAGATAGACCACTTCCAGTGGCGCCTATGCTCGAAGTTGCGGCATGGTGCCTTATGGCCTTACCCGTGGCATTCCCGCCATAAATGCCGATAGTGTTCCAGGTGCTTGCGCACTATCTTACGTAGCCACCACCCTTTCGGAGCCTGCCCATGAGCGACGCCCATAACGCCCTGATCACTGAGTTCTACAGCGCCTTCCAGCGGTTGGATGCTGAGGCCATGAGCGCTTGCTACACCGATGATGTGGTGTTCAGCGACCCGGCATTTGGCGAGTTGTGCGGGCGAGATGCAGGGGATATGTGGCGCATGCTGACCACACGGGCCAAGGATTTTTCCCTGACCTTCGACGGGGTACACAGTGATGAAATCACCGGTAGCGCCCATTGGGTGGCGACGTATCTGTTCAGCCAGACCGGTAATACAGTGGTTAACGACATCCAGGCGCGCTTTGTCTTTCGCGATGGCAAGATCTGCGAACACCACGATCACTTCGACCTGTGGCGCTGGTCCCGCCAGGCTCTCGGTACCAAGGGACTGCTGTTGGGTTGGACGCCGCTGGTACGCAATGCGGTGCGTGCCCAGGCGTTGAAAGGGTTGAAGGCGTTCCAGGCCAGTCGTTGATAAGATTGGCGCTCTTTTCGTTTGCCAGAACAGTCTGTGAATAGTCCTTCTACCTGTGCTGAAGTTGAGCCAGCAGCGCCCAAAACGTGGTTCGTCTACTTGGTGCGCGCAGCCAATGGCTCGCTGTATTGCGGGATCAGCAATGATCCGCTGCGCCGCTTTGCCTCGCACCAGAGCGGCAAGGGCGCACGATTTTTCCTCTCCAGCCCGGCGGTGGCGCTGGTCTACACCGAAGCTTGCTCCAGCAAAAGCGAAGCCCTGCGTCAGGAGCGGCTGATCAAAAAGCTGAAAAAAAGCGCCAAGGAATGCCTGGCGGCCAGTGGCTTATCAATTTGACTGATAAGTTCCCATCAAGCAGATGGGTAGGCTGTCTGGTCTTCACACGCTAAGCTGCAAGTCCACTCGTTTAGCGGATTCCAGCATGTCTGAGTTGATTCTTCACCATTACCCGGCATCCCCATTCGCGGAAAAAACTCGTCTGATGCTGGGCTTCAAAGGCCTTTCCTGGCATTCGGTGCATATCTCGCCAGTGATGCCCAAGCCCGATCTGACCGCCCTGACCGGTGGCTACCGCAAAACCCCGGTGTTGCAGGTTGGGGCCGATATTTACTGCGATACCGCGATGATTGCCCAACGCCTGGAACAGGCAAAAGCCACCCCGGCGCTCTTTCCTGAAGGCCAGGAGATGATTACCCAGACCTTTGCCGCCTGGGTTGATTCGGTGGTGTTCGCCCATGCCGTCAGCCTGGTGTTCCAACCTGAATCGGTGGCGGTGCGCTTTGCCAAGTTACCGCCGGAAGCGGTCAAGGCGTTTGTCGCCGACCGGACCGCGTTGTTCTCCGGTGGCGCGGCCGTCCGTGTGCCTGCCGAGCAGGCGCGCCATCAATGGCCAGTTATCATGGCGCGCCTGGAGCAACAGTTGCAGCGTGAGCAAGGGGATTTCCTGTTTGGCAAACCGTCGATTGCCGACTTCGCCATGGCGCATCCGTTGTGGTTTCTCAAAGCGACGCCCGTGACATCGCCTCTGGTCGACGTTTATCCCGCCGTATCTACCTGGCATGCGCGGGTCATGGGGTTTGGCCATGGTTCTGCGACTGAAATGAGCGCCGAGCAAGCCCTGGAGGTGGCACGAAACGCCACGCCTGCAGCCTTGCCGGATGAGCTGTTCGAAGAGCCGAATGGCTTCAAGGCTGGCCAGCAGGTAACCATCGCTGCGACCGACTATGGCGTCGACCCTGTGGCGGGTGAGTTGGTGTTCGCCGGTCGCGAGGCGTTGATCCTGCGCCGTACCGATGAGCGTGGCGGCACGGTGCATGTGCACTTTCCACGATTCGGGTTTCGCATTCAGGCTCAGTAGGCAAGCGGTCTAATGTAGGCTTCCAAATCTGAGGTGAATGAGCTTTTGTGGTGAGGGGACAAGCCCTCTCACCACAAGTGATCGGCTCTGGTTATTTGAGCGCCGCCATGATCGCATCCGGGTTGTAATCGCGAATCAGCGTGCCGTTCACGTCCACAAACGGAATCCCGCCACCGCCCAAGGCCTCATAGGCCTTGCGCGCCTGGGCGTCCTTTTCGATATCGACGACCTTATAGGGAATGCCCTTCTGATCGAGAAAACGTTGCGTCTGCTTGCAGTAGCCGCACCAGTCGGTGGAGTACAGCACCACCTTGGTGTTGGCCCTGACCTGCTCTGACACTACCTGCGATGGGTTGAATACCCGCTCGATCTTGCCCCAGTTCTGGAAAACCACCACCACCAGCAACACCAGCAGGACTTTCTTCAGAACCCCGCCCAGCATCAGTTACGGCGCTTGAGCTGGTCAGTCAACTGGGTCGGCAGGCCCTTGATGATCAGGGTGCCAGCGGCTTCGTCGTATTCGATCTTGTCGCCCAGCAGGTGCGCTTCAAAGCTGATGGACAGGCCTTCCGCGCGCCCGGTGAAGCGACGGAACTGGTTAAGGGTGCGTTTGTCGGCCGGGATTTCCGGCGACAAGCCGTAATCCTTGTTGCGGATGTGATCGTAGAAGGCTTTTGGCCGGTCTTCGTCAATCAGCCCCGACAGTTCTTCCAGGCCCATGGGCTCACCAAGTTTGGCCTGGCTGCTGGCGTAATTCACCAAGGTCTTGGTTTTCTCGCGGGCGGATTCGTCCGGCAGGTCTTCGCTTTCAACGAAGTCGCTGAAGGCCTTGAGCAGGGTGCGGGTCTCGCCCGGGCCGTCGATACCTTCCTGGCAGCCGATAAAGTCGCGGAAGTACTCCGAGACCTTTTTGCCGTTCTTGCCCTTGATAAAGGAGATGTATTGCTTGGACTGCTTGTTGTTCTGCCACTCGGACACGTTGATCCGTGCAGCGAGGTGCAGTTGGCCCAGGTCCAGGTGGCGCGAGGGCGTCACGTCCAGCTCATCGGTCACCGCCACGCCTTCACTATGGTGCAGCAGGGCGATGGCCAGGTAGTCGGTCATGCCTTGTTGATAGTGGGCAAACAGCACATGGCCGCCGACGGAGAGGTTGGACTCTTCCATCAGCTTTTGCAGATGCTCGACCGCCACCCGGCTGAACGCAGTGAAATCCAGGCCACCGTCGAAATATTCCTTCAACCAGCCGCTGAACGGGTGCGCGCCCGACTCGGCATGGAAAAAACCCCAGGCCTTGCCTTGTTTGGCGTTATAGCTCTCGTTGAGGTCGGCAAGCATGTTCTCGATGGCGGCCGACTCGGCAAGCTCGGAGTCGCGGGCATGGAGAATAGCAGGGGTGCCGTCGGGTTTTTTGTCGATCAGGTGGACGATGCAATGACGGATCGGCATAGGCTTCTCGGCTGGTTGAGTGGGAGTGGTTGGCCTCCCGGAAAAAGTCGCCAGTGTACCGCACCCGCTGGTCGCGGCGGTGTCCGAAGGGTACTTCGGGAGTCATCCGACGACCCAGATGTGTTTTTTTCACGATTTAGAGCGATAAAGCTGACCAAATGGGTAGGTAGAGGCGGATATTTCCCCGTCTCTGTGCTAGTTTTGCCCCGTCTTACGCGATGTCTCGGCGTTAAGCGTGCATTCAGCATTTGTCAGGTCGAACCAAACCCCGTTTCAGGCATCTATAACCCCGATCTTCGTGGTTATAGCCTCGGGTGCCAGGCCTTACGGTCGGGCTCGATGGCTGACACTGCACTCTGCAATCCAAATGAATTTGATAGGGAAGGAACACCACAATGGCTATTACTAAAGACCAACTGATCGCTGATCTGGCTGAAGCTGTAGACGCACCGAAAACTACCGTGCGCGCACTTCTGGACCAACTGAGCCAGATCGTTGCTGACCAGCTGGAAAACGGCGGCGAAATCACTCTGCCAGGCGTTGGCAAATTGAAAGTGACCGAGCGTCCTGCCCGTACTGGCCGTAACCCTTCGACTGGCGCTGCCATCGAAATCGCTGCTAAGAAAGTTATCAAGCTGGTTGTGGCCAAAGGCCTGACCGACTCGATCAACAAGTAAGACGCAGCAAAAAAAACCGTGCTCCGGAGCGATCTGGGCACGGTTTTTTGTTGCCTGCGATTTTGTTTTAACGGTAGGAGCGAGGGGGCGCCTAGTTCTTGCTCGCGAAAAACGCCAAGATAACGTGGGCACTCCGGAGAACCGCGGTGCCCTCGCTCCTTGGGTTTAGTCTTTACGGGCCCAGCGCTGACGCCAGGTCTGCTGCTCGGATTTGGTCTGGAAGGTCCAGGCAACGAAGCGGCTCTGTTTCTGCCCCTGAGACATTTCCACCACCTGGCTTTCCAATACGCCCGCCTTTTTCAGCGCGGTCTGGATTGCTGGCAGGTTGGACGCTTTTGATACCAGGGTGCTGAACCACAACACCTTTTGCTGGAAATTCGCGCTCTCGGCGATCAACTGCGTGACAAACCGTGCTTCGCCGCCTTCACACCACAATTCGGCCGATTGGCCACCGAAATTGAGCACAGGCAGTTTGCGTTTCGGGTCGGCCCGGCCCAGGGCGCGCCATTTGCGCTCGCTGCCTTTGGTCGCTTCATCCATGGAGGCATGGAACGGCGGGTTGCACATGGTTAGGTCAAAGCGTTCGCCCGGCTCCAGCAGGCCCAGCAGGATGTGCTTGGGGTTGCTTTGCAGGCGCAGCTGGATGGACTTGTTCAGCCCGTTGGACTGCACAATGGCCTTGGCCGCGGCCACGGCTGTCGGGTCGACTTCCGAACCGAGGAAGTGCCAGCGGTAATCGCTATAGCCGATCAACGGGTAGACACAGTTGGCGCCCATGCCGATGTCCAGCACCTTGACCGGCGCGCCACGGGGGATCACACCTTCGTTGACGCTAGCCAGTAGGTCGGCCAGGAAGTGTACGTAGTCGGCACGCCCAGGAACCGGTGGGCACAGGTAATCAGCCGGGATATCCCAGTGATTGACGCCATAGAAGGACTTGAGCAGCGCCCGGTTGAACACCCGCACCGCATCCGGGCTGGCGAAGTCGATGCTTTCCTTGCCGTAGGGGTTGAGGATCACGAACTTGGCCAGTTCTGGCGTGGTCTTGATCAGCGCCGGGAAGTCGTAACGGCCCTGGTGGCGGTTACGCGGGTGCAGGCTGGCCTTTTCCCGTGGAACGACGGCCTTGGCCGGGGTTGCGGGTTTAGGCTTCTTGCGCGGTGCTTTGGGTGTGCTGGGGGCGGTCATGGCTGCGTCGATTCTGGGTTTGTTTCAAGAGTGGCGGGTATTGTCACACATTCCAGAGTCGATTTCGGTCAAATGTGGGAGCCAGCTCCCACATTGATCGGGTTTTCAACAGGAAATATCGGTGTTCTGCCTGGCCAAAAAAAAGAGACCCGAAGGTCTCTTTTTTACACGGGCTCCACCTTACAGGCTGGAAATTCGCGCATGTTGTTCCGCCAACTTGCCCAACGCCTGTTCGGCTTCGGCCAGCTTGGCGCGTTCCTTGTCGATGACTTCAGCCGGAGCCTTGTCAACGAATGCAGCATTGGACAGCTTGCCGCCAACCCGCTGCACTTCGCCTTGCAGACGCAGGATTTCCTTGTCCAGGCGCGCCAGCTCAGCCGCTTTGTCGATCAGACCGGCCATGGGCACCAGCACTTCCATCTCGCCTACCAGTGCGGTAGCCGACAGTGGTGCTTCGACGCCAGCCGCCAATACGGTGATCGATTCCAGCTTGGCCAGTTTCTTGAGCAGTGCATCGTTCTCGGTGAGACGACGCTGATCTTCGGCACTGACGTTCTTCAGGAACAAGGTCAGCGGCTTGCCAGGACCAATGTTCATCTCGGCGCGAATGTTGCGGGTGCCGAGCATCAGCGCCTTGAGCCATTCGATATCGTCTTCAGCCGCCTGATCAATGCGCGCTTCGTTGGCCACCGGCCAAGGTTGCAGCATGATGGTCTTGCCTTCGATGCCAGCCAGCGGCGCCAGGCGCTGCCAGATCTCTTCGGTGATGAACGGCATGAACGGATGGGCCAGGCGCAGTGCCACTTCCAGCACGCGCACCAGGGTACGACGGGTGCCACGCTGACGTTCGATTGGCGCGTTCTCGTCCCACAGCACTGGTTTGGACAGCTCCAGGTACCAGTCGCAATACTGGTTCCAGATAAACTCGTACAAGGCCTGGGCGGCCAGGTCGAAGCGGAACTGGTCGAGTTGGCGGGTCACTTCGGCTTCGGTGCGCTGCAGCTGGGAGATGATCCAGCGATCCGCCAGGGACAGCTCGACTTCTTCGCCGTTCTGTCCGCAGTCTTCGCCTTTATCCAGTACGTAGCGGGCGGCGTTCCATATCTTGTTGCAGAAGTTGCGATAGCCTTCGACGCGGCCCATATCGAACTTGATGTCGCGACCGGTGGACGCCAGCGAGCAGAAGGTAAAGCGCAGAGCGTCGGTGCCGTAGCTGGCAATGCCGTCGGCGAACTCGTCGCGGGTCTGCTTCTCGATCTTTTTCGCCAGTTTTGGCTGCATCAGGCCCGAGGTGCGTTTTTGCACCAGGGTTTCCAGCTCGATGCCGTCGATGATGTCCAGTGGGTCAAGGACGTTGCCCTTGGACTTGGACATCTTCTGGCCCTGGCCGTCGCGTACCAGGCCATGGACGTACACGGTCTTGAACGGTACTTGCGGCGTGCCGTCTTCGTTCTTCACCAGGTGCATGGTGAGCATGATCATCCGGGCGACCCAGAAGAAAATGATGTCGAAGCCGGTAACCAGCACGTCGGTGGAGTGGAATTTCTTCAGGAACTCGGTCTGCTGCGGCCAGCCCAGGGTGGAGAAGGTCCACAAGCCTGCACTGAACCAGGTGTCCAGTACGTCGTTGTCCTGTTGCAGCGCCACGTTCGGGCCGAGGTTGTGCTTGGCCCGCACTTCGGCTTCGTCGCGGCCGACGTAGACCTTGCCCGACTCGTCGTACCAGGCCGGAATGCGGTGGCCCCACCACAGCTGGCGGCTGATGCACCAATCCTGGATGTCACGCATCCACGAGAAGTACATGTTTTCGTACTGTTTAGGCACGAACACAATACGGCCGTCTTCCACTGCCGCAATCGCGGGTTCAGCCAGAGGCTTGGTGGAGACATACCACTGGTCGGTCAGCCAAGGCTCGATGATGGTGCCGGAGCGGTCGCCTTTCGGCACTTTCAGGCCGTGGTCGTCGACGCTGACCAGCAGGCCCGCTGCGTCGAACGCTGCAACGATCTGCTTGCGCGCTTCAAAACGGTCGAGGCCGGCGTATTGGGCAGGGATCTTGCCGTCGATGCTTTCGTTCAGTTTGCCGTCGAGGTTGAACACTTGACAGGCCGGTAGTACGGCGGCGTTTTTGTCGAAGATGTTCAGCAGCGGCAGGTTGTGGCGCTTGCCGACTTCATAGTCGTTGAAATCGTGGGCCGGGGTGATTTTCACGCAGCCGGTGCCGAATTCCGGGTCGCAGTAGTCGTCAGCAATGATCGGGATGCGACGGCCAACCAAAGGCAGGTCGATGAACTTGCCGATCAGTGCTTTATAGCGTTCGTCTTGCGGGTTCACGGCCACGGCGGCGTCGCCGAGCATGGTTTCCGGACGAGTGGTAGCGACGATCAGGTAGTCGTTGCCTTCGGCAGTCTTGGCGCCGTCGGCCAGCGGATACTTGAGGTTCCACAGGAAACCTTTCTCGTCGTGGTTTTCCACTTCAAGGTCGGAAATCGCCGTGTGCAGCTTGGTGTCCCAGTTGACCAGGCGCTTGCCGCGGTAAATCAGGCCGTCTTCATGCAGGCGCACGAAGGCTTCTTTCACAGATTCCGACAGGCCGTCGTCCATGGTGAAGCGCTCGCGGCTCCAGTCGACGGACGAACCCAGGCGACGAATCTGACGGCTGATGTTGCCGCCGGATTGATCTTTCCATTCCCAGATTTTTTCCAGGAATTTTTCGCGGCCCAGGTCGTGACGGCTCTGGCCGGTGGCTTCCAGTTGGCGTTCCACCAGCATCTGGGTGGCGATGCCGGCGTGGTCGGTGCCCGGTTGCCACAGGGTGTTGCGCCCCTGCATACGGCGGAAACGGATCAACGCATCCATGATCGCATTGTTGAAGCCATGGCCCATGTGCAGGCTGCCAGTGACGTTCGGTGGCGGAATCATGATGGTGTAGGCATCGCCCGCGCCTTGCGGAGCGAAATAGTTCTCGGACTCCCAGGTCTTGTACCAGGAAGTTTCAATAGCGTGCGGCTGGTAGGTCTTATCCATGCGCGGCGGGACCCTAGTTGGCATTTATTCAGGAAAGCCGGCAAGTATAACGGGGGATAGGGCGCAGGGCGAGGCGAAGACAGGGCTTAAGGTGTATGCAATCAAATGTGGGAGGGGGCTTGCTCCCTCCCACAGGGGGCTTTGTGTGGCTTAGGATCGGTATTGGCTGAGCAACCGCTCCATCCGCGCATCCATCCGACGCTTGATCTCGGTTTCGATATGCGGGGCGAAGTCGTCGATCACGTCCTGCATGATCAACTGCGCTGCGGCGCGCAGTTCGTTGTCCAGGTGCAGCAGAAGGGCGTCGGGCGCTTTTTCGGCAGCAGGTTCTGGCGCCGCTTGTACAGCAGGCATTTCGACAGGCTCTGGCGCGACAGGCTTGCTACCGACCATATCGAACAGTAGGGGGATTTGTACGTCGCCAGTGACGGCATCAGTCAAAAGCGGCGGCTGCAGATTGTCTTCACCGAGCAACTGGCGGATCGACTCAAGGTCATCCAGCAGATGGTCAGACGTTTTTAGCGGGTTTGGAGTGTCCATCGTGTGCTCAGAGTCGCTGTAACCGGTGATCTTGCAGAGAATAGCCCTGTTCGCGGTAGAAACGGAAACTCTCCCGCGCGGCCTGACGAATAGCTGGGTCTTCCACCACCACTTCTGCCACGCGGGCGAAACCCTTGGCGAAGGCCGGTACTTTCAGGTCCAGGTTGACCAGCAGGTCATGATGATCGCCGCAGCTATCTCCCAAGCCAAGTACTACCAGGTCATTGGGCTCTGATTCGGCGGGCCCATGAGGCACGAAGCTTTCGCCCTTGAAGCGCCACAGGCGGGCGTCAAGGTCATCACGCTGGGCGGCATCGCTGCAATGCAGGTAAATGCGGTGGCCCATGCGCCAGGCTTTTTCGGTGAGTTTGCAGGCAAAGTCCAGGCGTGCCGAAGGATCGGCGCTGGGCAGGATATAGAAGTCGACTTGGGTCATTGCGGTTCCTGAACCCTGGCCGGCTATCTGGAGCCGACCCGGGAATTGTAGGAGCGAACTCGCTCCACAGGGTTTAGGCCTTGGCGCGATCCAGCAGGTATTGGGTCAGCAGGGGTACCGGACGGCCAGTGGCGCCCTTGTCCTTGCCGCCGCTTGTCCAGGCCGTGCCAGCGATGTCCAGGTGGGCCCAGTTGAAGTTCTTGGCAAAGCGCGACAGGAAGCAGGCTGCAGTGATGGTGCCGGCTTTCGGGCCGCCGATGTTGGCGATGTCGGCGAACGGGCTGTCCAGCTGTTCCTGGTACTCATCGAACAGCGGCAACTGCCAGGCGCGGTCGTCGGCTTGCTTGCCGGCGCTGAGCAGTTGCTCGATCAATTCGTCGTTATTGCCCAGCAGGCCCGAAGTGTGGGAACCCAGGGCAACGATGCACGCACCGGTCAGGGTGGCGATGTCGATCACCGCTTGCGGCTTGAAGCGTTCGGCGTAGGTCAGGGCGTCGCACAGCACCAGGCGGCCTTCGGCGTCGGTGTTGAGGATTTCCACGGTCTGGCCGCTCAAGGTGGTGACGATGTCGCCCGGACGCGCTGCGCCGCCGCTTGGCATGTTCTCGGCGCAGGCCAGGATGCACACCAGGTTGATCGGCAGCTTGAGTTCCAGCACGGCGCGCAGGGTACCGAAGACACTGGCGGCGCCGCCCATGTCGTACTTCATCTCGTCCATGCCCAAGCCAGGCTTGAGGCTGATGCCACCGGTGTCGAAGGTGATGCCTTTACCCACCAGGGCGTACGGTTTCTCGGATTTCTTGCCGCCGTTGTATTGCATCACGATCAGGCGTGGCGGCTGGTCGCTGCCCTGGCCCACGGCGTAGAACGAGCCCATGCCCAGTTCCTTGATCTTCTTCTCATCCAGGACTTCGACTTTCAGGCCCTTGAATTCCTTTCCCAGCGCTTTGGCTTGTTCACCGAGGAAGGTTGGGTGGCAGATGTTCGGTGGCAGGTTGCCCAGGTCACGGGTAAACGCCATGCCGCCGGCGATGGCCTGGGCGTGGGTCACGGCGCGTTCAACTTCCGCCTGGGCGGCCTTGATGGTCAGCAGGGTGACTTTCTTCAGGGCGCGGGGTTCGGTTTTCTGGCTCTTGAACTGATCGAAGACGTATTCGCCGTCCAGCAGGGTTTCTGCCAGCAGACGGGTCTTGCCGTAGCTGTCGCGGCCCTTGACCACGATTTCGTCCAGTGCCAGTGCTGCGTCGCTGCCGCCCAGACCCTTGAGGGTATTGAGGACGGTGCTGATGATCTTGCGGAACGGCCGGTCGCCCAGTTCGGCATCCTTGCCCACGCCTACCAGCAATACGCGGTCGGCTTTGAGGTTAGGCAGGCTCTGCAGCAGCAGACTCTGGCCGACCTTGCCGGCTAGGTCGCCGCGCTTGAGCACGGCACTGATGGCGCCACCGCTCAGTTCGTCCAGTTGTTTGCCGGCAGCGCCAAGCTTGCGGCCTTCGCCGATGGCGACCACGAGGGTGGCGGTTTTCAACGTTTCGGGGCTAACGCTTTTTACAACCAGTTCCATTTTCGGGTCCCTTATAAAGGTCAGTGAGCCTGGAGTCTGTACTCCGGCTTATAAGCTTGGCGGCCTGTAGACCGCCTGCGACAAAGGCCGCAGTTTGAACCCCGTGGTCTTCGCCTGACAACCCTTGCCGGCAGCTTTGTGCGCCTGCTTGAGCATGTGCAGTGACAGGCGCGGACAATCCCATGATAATGCGTCATCTTTTTAGCCGACCCGTGTCAATGGGTCGACTCGTTATGCGTGCTTGTTTGGCCGCCTTAGCCTGACAACCCTGGAGTGTCTGGTTTGATCGTCTTCCGTTATCTGTCCCGCGAAGTCATGTTGACCCTGAGTGCCGTAAGCGCGGTATTGCTGGTCATCATCATGAGTGGTCGCTTCGTTAAATACCTGGCCCAGGCTGCCTCGGGCGCCCTTGACCCGGGCTCGCTGTTCCTGATCATGGGCTTTCGCTTGCCGGGTTTCCTGCAACTGATTTTGCCGTTGGGCCTGTTTCTCGGGATTTTGCTGGCCTATGGCCGGCTGTATCTGGAAAGCGAGATGACCGTGCTCTCGGCCACCGGCATGAGCCAACAGCGCCTGCTGGCAATGACCATGGTCCCGGCCACCGGCGTCGCTTTGGTGGTGGCCTGGCTGAGCCTGAGCCTGGCCCCCCAGGGCGCCATGCAGTTCCAGTTGCTGCTCAATAAACAGGACGCCATGACTGAGTTCGACACCTTGGTGCCGGGTCGCTTCCAGGCGCTCAACGATGGTACTCGGGTGACCTATACCGAGACGTTGAGCGACGATCGCGCGAATCTGGGTGGCGTATTCATTTCCGAGAAGCGCCTGAGCCAGGACAAGAAAGACCGTGGTATTTCTGTGCTGGTAGCTGATTCGGGCCGCCAGGAAGTGCGCCCGGACGGCAGCCGTTACTTGATTCTGGAAAACGGCTATCGCTACGACGGTAACCCAGGTCAGGCGAGTTATCGCGCCATCAAGTACGACACCTACGGCGTGATGCTGGCCAAGCCGGATATCAGCAGCGAAGTCACCGACCGCGACGCCATCCCGACCCTCGACCTGATCGGCAACAAGGAGCTGCGGGCCAACGCCGAGCTGCAATGGCGCCTGTCGTTGCCGCTACTGGTGTTTATCGTGACCCTGATGGCCGTGCCGCTGTCGCGCGTCAATCCGCGACAAGGGCGCTTCCTCAAGCTGTTGCCGGCGATCCTGCTGTACATGGCTTACCTGACGATCCTGATTTCCGCCCGTGGCTCCCTGGAGAAAGGCAAGCTGTCGCCGACCCTGGGTTTGTGGTGGGTTCACGGAATCTTCCTGGCGATTGGGCTGTTGCTGCTTTATTGGGAACCGTTGCGCTTGAAGATGGCGAGTCGTCGCAGCATGAAGGAGATGGCTCGTGGTTAAGCTCGACCGCTACATAGGTAGCAGCGTACTGATCGCAATCCTTGCGGTACTGGGGATTATTCTGGGCCTGGCGTCGTTGTTTGCCTTTATCGACGAAGTTGGCAGTGTCAGCGACACCTACACCGTGACTGACGTGCTGAGTTATGTGGCGCTGACGGCGCCTCGTCGTCTCTACGACATGATGCCGATGGCCGCGCTGATCGGTTGCCTGATCGGCCTCGGTAGCCTGGCCAGCAACAGCGAGCTGACCATCATGCGCGCGGCGGGTGTTTCCATCGGTCGCATCGTCTGGGCTGTCATGAAGCCGATGCTGGTGCTGGTGCTGGCCAGCGTTCTGGTCGGTGAGTATGTGGCGCCACCTGCTGAAGCGCTGGGCCAGGCCAATCGCGCCCTGGCCCAGGGCTCGGGTGATGCCCAGAGCTCCAGGCACGGCCTCTGGCACCGCCAAGGTGATGAATTTATCCACATCAACGCCGTACAGCCTGGCGGCTTGCTGATTGGCGTCACCCGTTATCACTTTGATAAAGAACGGCACATGTTGTCGTCCAGCTTTGCCAAACGCGCACAGTTCGGCCAGGATCACTGGCAGTTGACCGACGTGACCACCACTTACTTCCGTAATGTTGGCATGGGCACCCAGGCCAGCACTGAAGTGATCAATGTGCCGACAGAGCGTTGGGACATCGCCTTGAGCCCGCAACTGCTCAATACCGTGATCATGATCCCGGAAAGCCTGCCGATCACCGGTTTGTGGGGCTATATCCACTACCTCAAGGATCAGGGCCTGAACAACGGCCGCTACTGGCTGGCGTTCTGGGTCAAGGTATTGCAACCGGTAGTGACGGCCGCCCTGGTGCTGATGGCGATCTCCTTTATCTTCGGCCCGCTGCGTTCGGTAACCCTCGGTCAGCGTGTATTTACAGGCGTACTGGTGGGCTTTACCTTCCGTATCGCCCAGGATTTGCTGGGGCCGTCGAGCCTGGTTTTCGGTTTCTCACCGTTATTCGCGGTGCTGGTGCCGACCACTATCTGCGCCCTGGCCGGGTTCTGGCTGTTACGTCGAGCCGGTTGATCCTGCGCTTATGAACAAAAAATGCCCCGATTGCGAGATCGGGGCATTTTTGTTCTTGGTCACTGTTGGTGACGTCACGCCCGGGCATCAGGTACAATTCCCGGCTATTTTTCAGCGGGCAGTCTGCCTGCAGCCTTTTTGAGTGTTGATCCGTGAGTGATTTGAGTCATATCCGCAATTTCTCCATCATCGCCCACATTGACCATGGCAAGTCGACGCTGGCCGATCGATTCATCCAGATGTGCGGCGGCCTTGCCGAGCGTGAAATGGAAGCCCAGGTACTGGACTCCATGGACCTCGAACGCGAGCGCGGGATCACCATCAAGGCCCACAGCGTTACTCTGTATTACACCGCCCGCGATGGCATCAAGTACCAACTGAACTTCATTGACACCCCAGGCCACGTTGACTTCACCTACGAAGTCAGCCGGTCGCTGGCGGCCTGTGAAGGCGCGTTGCTGGTTGTAGACGCGGGGCAGGGCGTGGAAGCCCAGTCCGTGGCCAACTGCTACACCGCCATCGAGCAAGGCCTGGAAGTCATGCCGGTGCTGAACAAGATCGACCTGCCGCAGGCCGATCCAGACCGCGTGAAAGAAGAAATCGAGAAGATCATTGGCATCGATGCCACCGATGCCGTCGAGTGCAGCGCCAAGACCGGCCAGGGCGTCGACGAAGTGCTCGAACGCCTGGTTCACACCATTCCCGCTCCTACCGGTAACTACGAAGATCCGCTGCAAGCGTTGATCATCGACTCCTGGTTCGACAACTACCTGGGCGTTGTTTCCCTGGTACGCGTGCGCCACGGCCGTGTGAAGAAGGGCGACAAGATCCTGGTCAAATCCACCGGCAAGATCCACCTGGTGGACAGCGTTGGTGTATTCAACCCGAAACACACCGCGACCGTTGATCTGAAAGCCGGTGAAGTAGGCTTCATCATCGCCGGCATCAAGGACATCCACGGTGCGCCGGTCGGCGACACCCTGACCTTGAGCTCTACCCCTGATGTCGACGTGCTACCGGGTTTCAAGCGCATCCAGCCGCAGGTCTACGCCGGCCTGTTTCCGGTCAGCTCCGACGACTTCGAAGACTTTCGCGAAGCGCTGCAAAAGCTGACCCTCAACGACTCGTCGTTGCAGTACACCCCGGAAAGCTCCGATGCCCTGGGCTTCGGCTTCCGTTGCGGCTTCCTCGGCATGCTGCACATGGAAATCATCCAGGAGCGCCTGGAGCGCGAGTACGACCTGGACCTGATTACCACGGCGCCAACGGTTATTTTTGAGCTGTTGCTCAAAACCGGTGAAACGATTTACGTCGATAACCCGTCCAAGCTTCCGGATCTGTCTGCCATCGAAGACATGCGCGAGCCGATCGTGCGGGCCAATATTCTTGTGCCGCAGGAACACCTGGGCAACGTCATTACCCTGTGTATCGAAAAGCGTGGCGTGCAGCACGACATGCTGTTCCTCGGTACCCAGGTGCAAGTGACCTACGATTTGCCGATGAACGAAGTGGTCCTGGACTTCTTCGACCGTCTCAAATCCACCAGTCGCGGCTATGCTTCGCTGGATTACCATTTTGATCGTTATCAGTCAGCTAATCTGGTGAAGCTGGACGTGCTGATCAATGGTGACAAGGTCGATGCCCTGGCGCTGATCGTGCACAAGGAAAACGCGCACTACAAAGGTCGCCAGTTGACCGAGAAGATGAAAGAACTGATTCCGCGCCAGATGTTCGATGTCGCGATCCAGGCCGCCATTGGCGGGCAGATCATTGCACGGACCTCCGTCAAAGCTCTCAGAAAAAACGTACTGGCCAAATGCTATGGCGGCGACGTCAGCCGCAAGCGCAAGCTGCTTGAAAAGCAAAAGGCCGGTAAAAAACGCATGAAGCAAGTGGGCAACGTGGAAATTCCACAAGAAGCCTTCCTTGCGGTGCTCAGGTTGGATAGTTAGGTCCTATGTCACTAAATTTCCCGCTGTTGCTGGTCATCGCCGTTGCCGTTTGCGGGCTATTGGCGTTGCTCGATCTGCTTTTCTTCGCCCCGCGTCGGCGGGCGGCTATCGCGTCCTATCAGGGCAGCGTCAGCCAGCCCGATGGCGTGGTCATCGAGAAACTCAACAAAGAGCCGCTGCTGGTTGAATACGGCAAGTCGTTCTTCCCGGTGTTGTTCATCGTGCTGGTGTTGCGTTCGTTTCTGGTGGAGCCGTTTCAGATTCCTTCGGGATCGATGAAGCCGACCCTGGATGTGGGTGACTTCATCCTGGTGAACAAGTTTTCCTACGGGATTCGCTTGCCGGTGCTCGACAAGAAAGTGATCGAGATCGGTGATCCGCAACGCGGCGATGTGATGGTGTTCCGCTACCCAAGCGACCCGAACGTCAACTACATCAAGCGTGTGGTGGGCCTGCCGGGTGACGTGATTCGCTACACCAGCGACAAGCGCCTGTTCGTCAACGGCGAGTCGGTGGCGGAAAAACTGATCGGTTCCGAACCGAACACCTTGGGCAGCGCCGAGCTGTACCAGGAAAAACTCGGAGCGGTAGAGCACGAGATCCGCAAGGAAATGAGCCGCTACCGTTCCCCGCCCGACAATCAATGGACAGTGCCTGCTGGGCATTATTTCATGATGGGCGACAACCGTGACAACTCCAATGACAGCCGCTACTGGGACGATCCGAACATTCCCAAGGAGCTACTGGGCATGGTCCCCGACCAGAATATCGTCGGCAAGGCCTTTGCGGTCTGGATGAGTTGGCCGGAACCCAAGCTCAGCCACCTGCCGAACTTCTCGCGGGTGGGGCTGATCAAGTAATCCATGCGGCGCTGTGAACACAGCGCCGAATGCTTTTCTGGGCCTTGGACAAATCGTCCGGTCCCGTGCAGCACCTACGCGGTGCTGCACACAACAATAGCCAGGATGTAAATTTGAACACAGCGTTAATCGTCGATGGCCGCCGGTGCCTCGCCCTTCAAGTGGTGAAGTTCGGCCACGAACTGAATGTGGGTAAACCGTGAGCGTTTCTTTAAGCAGTCTCGAGCGTCAGCTCGGTTACACCTTCAAGGACCAGGAATTGATGGTCCTTGCCCTGACACACCGCAGTTTTGCCGGGCGTAACAACGAGCGCCTGGAATTCCTCGGTGATGCCATCCTTAACTTTGTTGCCGGTGAAGCCCTGTTTGTTCGCTTCCCTCTGGCCCGCGAAGGCCAGCTGTCGCGCCTGCGCGCGCGCCTGGTGAAAGGGGAAACCCTGGCCGTGCTGGCCCGGGGTTTCGACCTGGGCGAATACCTGCGCCTGGGCTCCGGCGAGTTGAAAAGCGGCGGTTTCCGTCGCGAGTCGATTCTGGCCGACGCCCTTGAAGCGCTGATCGGGGCGATCTACCTCGATGCCGGCATGGACATGGCCCGCGAGCGGGTACTGGCCTGGCTGACCTCGGAGTTCGACAGCCTGACGCTGGTGGACACCAACAAAGATCCCAAGACCCGCCTGCAAGAGTTCCTGCAGTCGCGCGGGTGTGAGCTGCCACGTTACGAAGTGGTGGATATCCAGGGTGAGCCTCATTGCCGAGTTTTCTTCGTCGAATGTGAAATCACCTTACTGAATGAAAAAAGCCGAGGTCAGGGTGTGAGTCGTCGTATTGCCGAACAGGTAGCGGCCGCCGCAGCACTGATAGCCCTGGGCGTGGAGAATGGCCATGACTGATTCAACCGCAACTCGCTGTGGCTATGTTGCCATCGTCGGCCGCCCCAACGTGGGCAAGTCCACGTTGCTGAACCACATCCTCGGGCAAAAGCTGGCGATCACTTCGCGCAAGCCCCAGACCACCCGCCACAACATGCTGGGAATCAAGACCGAAGGCAACATCCAGGCGGTCTATGTTGATACCCCTGGCATGCACAAAGGCGGCGAGAAAGCCCTAAACCGCTACATGAACAAGACCGCTTCGGCGGCGTTGAAAGACGTCGACGTGGTGATCTTCGTGGTCGACCGCACCAAGTGGACCGACGAAGACCAGATGGTCCTTGAGCGCGTGCAGTACGTTACCGGCCCCTTGATCGTCGCGTTGAACAAGACCGACCGCATCGAAGACAAGGCCGAGCTGATGCCGCACCTGAGCTGGCTGCAGGAACAACTGCCGAACGCCCAGATCATGCCGATCTCGGCCCAGCATGGGCACAACCTCGAAGCCCTGGAGCGGGTGATTGCTGGATACCTGCCGGAGAACGAGCACTTCTTCCCGGAAGACCAGATCACCGACCGCAGCAGCCGTTTCCTCGCTGCAGAACTTGTGCGCGAGAAAATCATGCGCCAGATGGGCGCTGAGCTGCCGTACCAGATCACCGTGGAAATCGAAGAGTTCAAGCAGCAGGGCAAGACCCTGCATATCCACGCGCTGATCCTCGTCGAACGTGACGGCCAGAAGAAAATCATCATTGGCGACAAGGGCGAGCGCATCAAGCGCATTGGCACCGAAGCGCGCAAGGACATGGAATTGCTGTTTGATTCCAAGATCATGCTCAACCTGTGGGTCAAGGTTAAGGGTGGTTGGTCCGATGATGAGCGGGCATTGCGCTCCCTGGGTTATGGCGACCTGTAATACGCTGCTTCCCCCTGTGGAGCGAGCTTGCTCGCGAAAAACGTTAATGATGACGCGTTCTTTCTGAATAGGCGCGTCGTTCTCAGGTTCTTCGCGGCAAGCTCGCTTCTACAGTGATGCCCATCGCTTTGAAGACCGTGTTCCCTCAGCGAGCCCCCATGTCTCAATCCCCACCCACCGGCCAGCCCGCTTACGTCTTGCACAGCCGTGCCTACCGTGAAAGCAGCGCCTTGGTGGACTTCCTCACGCCACAAGGTCGCCTGCGGGCGGTGTTGCGCAGTGCGCGGGGCAAGGCGGGGACGCTGGCGCGACCATTCGTGGCCCTGGAGGTGGAGTTTCGCGGACGCGGCGAGCTGAAAAACGTCGGCCGCATGGAAAGCGCCGGGGCTTCCAACTGGCTCAATGGCGAAGCGCTGTTCAGCGGCCTCTACCTCAACGAACTGCTGATTCGCCTACTGCCCGCTGAAGACCCGCACCCCGCCGTTTTCGATCACTACGCCGCCACCTTATTGGCCCTGGCCGAAGGCCGCCCCCTGGAGCCGTTGTTGCGGGCTTTCGAGTGGCGCCTGCTGGACGACTTGGGCTACGGTTTCGAACTGAGCCAGGACCTGCACGGCGACCCCATCGCCGCCGATGGTATGTACCGCTTGCAGGTGGACGCGGGTCTGGAGCGGGTCTACCTGCTGCAACCCGGCCTTTTTCAGGGCACTGAGCTGCTGGCCATGGCCGAGGCCGACTGGACCGCTCCCGGCGCCCTGTCTGCCGCCAAGCGTCTGATGCGCCAGGCCCTGGCCGTGCACTTGGGTGGTCGGCCGCTGGTCAGTCGCGAGTTGTTTCGAAAGCCCTGACATCCCCGTGTATGCTGTGCAGCGATTCCTTCCCTCTTCAGGAGCGCTTTTCGTGACCACCAGCAATCGCATTCTTCTCGGCGTGAACATCGACCACGTAGCCACCCTGCGCCAGGCCCGGGGCACCCGTTATCCTGATCCGGTCAAGGCCGCGCTGGATGCCGAGGAAGCGGGCGCCGACGGCATCACCGTGCACCTGCGCGAAGACCGCCGGCACATCCAGGAGCGCGACGTGCTGCTGCTCAAGGACGTGCTGCAAACCCGCATGAACTTCGAAATGGGCGTCACCGAAGCAATGATGGTGTTCGCTGAGCGTATCCGTCCGGCGCATATCTGCCTGGTCCCGGAAACCCGTCAGGAATTGACCACCGAAGGCGGCCTGGACGTTGCCGGCCAGGAAGCACGGATCAAGGCGGCGGTTGAGCGCCTGGCGACGATCGGTTGTGAAGTCTCGTTGTTCATCGACGCTGATGAGCGGCAGATCGAAGCCTCCAAACGTGTCGGCGCCCCGGCCATTGAGCTGCACACGGGCCGTTACGCCGACGCCACTACACCGACCGAAGTCGCAGATGAGTTGCAGCGCATCGTCGACGGCGTGGCCTGTGGTCTGGCCCAGGGTCTGATCGTTAACGCTGGCCATGGCCTGCACTACCACAACGTCGAAGCGGTGGCTGCGATCAAGGGCATCAACGAGCTGAACATCGGCCATGCCCTGGTGGCCCACGCGCTGTTCGTCGGTTTCAAAGGCGCGGTCGCTGAGATGAAAGCCCTGATTCTGGCTGCTGCCAAGGCCTGAAAACACCACTGCGGCAACCCGCGCCCTTACTGTTTCGCATTTGCGGGTGTATCGTATTTGCCTTTTGCGGGTCTCGGACCCGCGGTAGATACGTGAGGTTGTTGTGTCCCTATCCTTTTCCCGTCGACAAATCCTCGGTGGTCTTGCAGGTTGTGCAGTGGTTGGCGTCGGTGCCGGTGGCGCCTACCGCTACTGGCTGGGGAAAATGGCAGACGCCGAGGCGGGTCACGATTACGAGCTGATCGCAGCACCCCTGGATGTGGAATTGGTACCCGGGCACAAGACTGAAGCCTGGGCCTTTGGCCCATCGGCGCCGGGCACCGAGTTGCGGGTGCGTCAGGGCGAATGGCTGCGGGTGCGTTTTATCAACCACCTGCCGGTTGCTACCACCATCCACTGGCACGGCATTCGCCTGCCGCTGGAAATGGATGGCGTGCCCTACGTCTCGCAACTGCCGGTGTTGCCGGGCGAGTATTTCGACTATCAATTTCGCGTGCCCGACGCCGGCAGCTACTGGTATCACCCCCATGTGAACAGCAGCGAAGAGCTGGGCCGTGGCCTGGTGGGCCCGTTGATCATCGAAGAGCGCGAGCCCACCGGTTTCAAACACGAATGCACCCTGAGCCTGAAAAGCTGGCACGTGGACGAAGAGGGCGCCTTTGTCGCCTTCAGCATTCCCCGTGAAGCAGCCCGGGGTGGCACCGCCGGGCGCTTGTCGACCATCAATGGTGTATCCCAGGCAGTGATCGACCTCCCGGCCGGGCAGATCACCCGTGTGCGGCTGCTCAACCTCGACAATACCCTGACCTATCGCCTCAACATCCCCGGTGTTGAAGCGCAGATCTATGCGCTGGACGGCAACCCCATCGAGCCCCGGCCCTTGGGCAAGGAATACTGGCTGGGGCCGGGTATGCGCATTTGTCTGGCAATCAAGGCACCGGCGGCTGGAGAAGAGTTGTCGATCCGTAACGGCCCGGTGCGCCTTGGCACGTTCCGTTCGGTGGTCAACACTGACGCGCCCACCGAGTGGCCGCCCGCGCTGCCGGCCAACCCGATTGCCGAGCCGGACCTGGCCAATGCCGAGAAACTCAACTTCAATTTCGAATGGGTGGGTTCAGTGTCGGTGAATGTCGACAATAAACCGCCAAGCCTGTGGCAGATCAACGGGCAGGCCTGGGATATCACCGACAAGACCTGCGCCGACCGCCCGATTGCCAAGCTTGAAAAGGGCAAGAGCTACATTTTCGAATTGAAGAATATGACCCAATACCAACACCCGATCCACTTGCACGGCATGAGCTTCAAGGTCATCGCCTCGAACCGGCACAAGGTCATCCCGTACTTCACCGACACCTACCTGCTGGGCAAGAACGAACGCGCCCGCGTGGCCCTGGTGGCGGATAACCCTGGTGTGTGGATGTTCCACTGCCATGTGATCGACCACATGGAAACCGGCCTGATGGCCGCCATTGAGGTGGCGTGATGCGCCAGATTCGCCCAATGGCGATTATTGATCGTAGCCGCGACCAGGACTTCATGCGCGAAGCGCTGACCCTCGCCGCCGAAGGCGCGGCTCTCGGCGAAGTGCCAGTGGGCGCGGTGTTGGTGCAGGACGGTGAAATCATTGGCCGAGGCTTCAACTGCCCTATCAGCGGCAACGACCCCAGCGCGCATGCCGAGATGGTCGCCATCCGCGCGGCGGCCCAGGCAGCGAGCAATTACCGCCTGCCGGGCAGCACCCTCTACGTGACGCTGGAACCGTGCAGCATGTGCGCCGGCTTGATCGTCCATTCGCGCATTGCCCGGGTGGTCTACGGTGCGCTGGAGCCAAAAGCCGGGATTGTGCAAAGCCAGGGGCAGTTCTTTACCCAGGGTTTTCTCAATCATCGGGTGCTGTTTGAAGGCGGGGTGCTGGCCGAGGAATGCGGGACGGTGTTGAGCGAGTTCTTCAAGGCGCGAAGAGCCAAAAGCTGACGCGAACCTGCGACGAGGGAGCAACCTACCCTCGCCACAACAGCAGCAGGTGTTATTTTTTGGCGACGATAACTGCGCGCATTGGCGCTGGCAGCCCTTCGATGGTCTTGCTGTGATCTTCGGGGTCGAGGAAGTCGCTCAGGGACTGAAACTTCATCCACTGCGTGCCACGTTGTTCCTCGACTGTGGTCACGCTCACATCCACACAGCGCACATCACTGAAGCCGGCACGGCGCAGCCACAGCATCAGCGCCGGCACCGACGGCAGGAACCACACATTGCGCATCTGCGCATAACGGTCTTCCGGCACCAACACTTGCTGCTGATCGCCTTCAATCACCAGGGTTTCCAGCACCAACTCGCCGCCCTTGACCAGGCAATCCTTGAGCGCCAGCAAATGCTCGATGGGTGAACGGCGGTGGTAAAACACGCCCATGGAAAATACTGTGTCGAAGCCTTCCATGTTCGGCGGCAGGTCTTCGAAGGGAAACGGCAAGTGCCAGGCATTCGGCGCGCACAGGTAACGCTGCACCGCCTGGAACTGGCAGAAGAACAGCCAGTTCGGGTCGACGCCAATCACGCTGTCGGCGCCAGCACCCAGCATGCGCCACATGTAATAGCCGTTGCCGCAACCGACATCGAGGATGCGCTTGCCCTTGAGGTCCAGGTGCGGGGCCACTCGCGACCACTTCCAGTCCGAGCGCCATTCGGTGTCGACATGCACGCCAAACAGGTCGAAAGGCCCTTTGCGCCAAGGGCATAGGCCCATCAACGCGGTATGCATTTGTACGCGGGTTTCGTCGTCGCAATCAGTGTCTAGGGTCAGGCCGTTCAGCAGGTCGATTTCGCTGGGCATGATCTTCGGCAACGCGTCCAGCGCACCTTGCCAGCGTTCCAGGTCGCCATGACCCTTTTCCATCTTGCTATCGAGTTGCGCTTGCAGGCCTTGGGCCCATACAGCCAGGGGAGTGCCGACCAGGTGGCGGGCGAGGGGAGACAGATCAATCATGGCAGGGCAATCAACGAGGCAAAGTTAAGACACTGGAACCACGGCACGACTTTCGAGAACCCGGCCGCCAGCAGACGTTCGCGGTGTTCTTCGAGGCTGTCGGGCTTCATGATGTTTTCGATGGCGCTGCGTTTCTGGGCGATTTCCAGTTCGCTGTAGCCGTTGGCGCGTTTGAAGGCGATGTGCAGGTCGGTCAGCAGTGCGTGCTCTTCAAGGTCGTTGAAACGCAGCTTTTCCGAGAGGATCAGCGCACCACCGGGCAGCAATGACTGACGAATCCGCCCGAGCAATGCCAGGCGTTCTTCGGGAGCGATAAATTGCAGGGTGAAGTTCAGCGCCACCACCGAGGCCGGCTGGAATTGTAGCGCGAGGATATCGCCCTCGATCACCTCCACCGGCAGCAGTTCCTGGAACATCGAGTCCTGGCCGTTGAGGTATTCCCGGCACCGTTCGACCATCGCGGCTGAGTTATCCACAGCGATCACCCGGCAACCGTCGGTGCGCACGTGACGGCGCAGCGCCTGGGTCACCGCGCCGAGGGACGAACCCAGGTCGTAGAGCACGCTACCCGGCTGGGCGAACTGCGCTGCCAGCACGCCAAGGTTCTCGACAATGGTCGGGTAACCGGGCACCGAACGCTTGATCATGTCCGGGAACACCCGCACCACGTCTTCGTTGAAGGCGAAGTCCGGCACTTGGGGCAAGGGCTGGGCGAATAGACGATCGGGTTCTTTGCTCACGGCTGTTCCGGCGACGAAGGGGGAAAAGCTGGCATTTTAGCCAAGTTGGCTTTGGGATGCGCGGGTTGTCTGATGGAACGCCGACGCGGTAATCCCCCACTGCCTCTGTAGGAGCGAGCTTGCTCGCGAAAAACGCCAACGATAACGCGGGAATCTGGATTAACGCGGTGCTGCTGCGTTCTTCGCGAGCAAGCTCGCTCCTACAGGGGGGCGGGTTGTTTCTGATGAAAGGCGGAGGCTGTGATTCCCCACTGCCCCAGCCAGTAGCTGATGATCAGCAAATACGGCGCGGCTTCAAACGTCACCACAAAGCGATTGATCCCGATCAGCGTGTCAGAAAACACAAACGCCGCCGCGCCCACCGCCGCCAGTTGCGCCGAGCGCTTGGGCACGTCGCTGCCCAAGCGTGCCAGCGCCCGCCAGAGCATGGCGCTGATTACCAAGGCGTAAATCACCACCGGCACCAGCAACGGGCCCAGGCCATGGGAAATCAGGATACTCAGCAGTATCGCGCCCACTACCAGCGCCAACACCAACGGCAACAGCGCCGGGCGGCGGCAATCGCTCAAGTAGGCTTTCAAATACGCCAGGTGGGCGAACAGGAAGGCCCCGAGGCCAAAGATGAACAGGTCGCCGGGCCACGCCAGCAGCACATCACCCACCAGGGAAAAAATCAGGCCCAGACTGATCCAGCGTCGATAGTCGCTGGGCGGCGCGTCATGCAGCCAGCCCAGCAGCGCCAGCACCGGCAAGGGTTTGACCAACAGACAGAGCAGGGTGGCGTGGGTGCTCAGGCCGTACATGAAAGTGACAGCACCCATCAACGCGAGAATCAGCCAAGGCATATCAGTTCACCGTAATGGCGCAGTCGAAGGTGTCCACCGGGTTTACTTCCGGGGCCCAGGGTTGCTGGGAGGTCAGGCGTAAGCGGCCTTCGCCTGCGGCAACGGCCTGGAAGCGCCAGGTGGATTGCCCGGCTGCGCCCACCACTCCGGCGTTTTCGGAGTTGCTGTAGACCTCGGGACTGAGGCTGCGCAGCACGCCGCCAGCCGAATCCTGGATGGCCCAGCGGTAACCAGTGGAGGGGTTGCTGGGTAAGGTGAGAATCAGGGTTTGCCCGGTTTTGAGTTGGAGTGGGCAGGCGCTTTGTTTTTCCAGGGTGACGTTTTGCTTCGGTGCACTGGCGCACGCGGCGAGCAAGGCGAGGCTCAGGGGAAGCAGCAGACGGGCAGCGGTCATGGGGGCTCCATTCATTCACGACGAAGGGCGAGCATAACCGAAGATGAGACAAGGTGTGACAAGAGGGAGGATCGACAGGCCGTTTTCCTGTAGCAGCTGTCGAGCCCCAGCGAGGCTGCGTCAGGCGCGACGCGGTGTCGTGCCTGGCTCGGAGTCGGTGGTGCCAACGCAGCCTCGCTGGGGCTCGACAGCTGCTACCGGTTGCTTAGAACAACACCTTCGCCACATCCGCAAACCGCTTGGCAAAGTGCACCGTCATGCCTTCCTTCAGGTACTCCGGCAACTCTTCAAAACTGCCGCGATTGGGCTCCGGCAAGATCAGCTCATGAATCTTCTGGCGGCGCGCCGCAATCACCTTTTCCCGAACCCCACCAATTGGCAGCACATGCCCGGTGAGCGTCAACTCGCCAGTCATGGCAACGCCTTTTTTCGGCGGCTGGTTGCGGGCGAGGGACAGCAGCGCACTGGCCATGGTCACTCCGGCGCTCGGGCCGTCTTTCGGCGTGGCGCCTTCCGGTACGTGAAGATGGACGAAAGCCTCGTCAAAGAACTTCGGATCACCACCAAACGACTTGAGGTTGGCGCTGATGTAGCTGTAGGCGATCTCGGCGGATTCCTTCATTACGTCACCCAGTTGCCCGGTGAGTTTGAAACCGCGATTGAGGGTATGAATGCGCGTCGCCTCGATCGGCAAGGTGGCGCCGCCCATGCTGGTCCAGGCCAGGCCGGTGATCACACCGGTGCCCGACAGCACTTGTTCGTTGCGGAACACCGGCATGCCCAGCGAGGTTTCCAGATCCTTGTTGCCGAGCTTGATCACCAACGTGGGCTCATCCAGCAGCTTGACCACCGCCTTGCGCACCAGTTTGCCCAGCTGTTTTTCCAACTGGCGCACTCCGGCTTCCCGGGCATAGCCGTCGATCACTGCACGCAGGGCGCCGTCGCTGATAGACAGGCTGGTCTTCGCCACACCGGCTTTTTCCAGCTGCTTGGGCCACAGGTGACGCTTGGCGATGGCGATTTTTTCTTCGGTGATATAGCCCGACAGGCGAATCACTTCCATCCGGTCCAGCAACGGGCCAGGGATTGAGTCCAGGGTGTTGGCGGTGCAGACGAACAGCACTTTCGACAGGTCCAGGCGCAGGTCCAGGTAGTGGTCGAGAAATTCCACGTTCTGTTCCGGGTCGAGGGTTTCCAGCAGGGCCGAGGCCGGGTCGCCCTGGTAGCTCTGGCCCATCTTGTCGATCTCGTCGAGCATGATCACCGGGTTCATCACTTCCACATCTTTAAGCGCCTGCACCAGCTTGCCGGGCATGGCGCCGATGTAGGTGCGGCGATGGCCCTTGATCTCGGCCTCGTCACGCATGCCGCCGACGCTGAAACGGTAGAACGGCCGACCCAGTGATTCGGCGATGGACTTGCCGACGCTGGTCTTGCCCACGCCCGGCGGCCCAACCAGCAATACGATGGAGCCGGCGACTTCGCCTTTATAGGCGCCGACGGCAAGAAACTCGAGGATGCGGCTCTTGATGTCGCCCAGGCCAGCGTGGTGTTTATCCAACACCTTGCGAGCGTGCTTGAGGTCGAGTTTGTCCTTGCCATACACGCCCCACGGCACCGAGGTGGCCCAGTCCAGGTAGTTGCGGGTGACCGCGTACTCCGGCGAGCCGGTTTCCAGGATCGACAATTTGTTCAGTTCTTCATCGATGCGCTTTTGCGCCTGGGCCGGCAACACCTTGCCTTCCAGGCGCTGCTGGAACTGCTCGACATCGGCACTGCGATCATCCTTTGTAAGACCAAGCTCCTGCTGGATGACCTTGAGCTGTTCTTTGAGGAAGAACTCGCGCTGGTGCTCGCCGATCTTGCGATTCACTTCGGCGGAGATTTCTTTTTGCAGGCGCGCGACTTCGACTTCCTTGCGCAGCATTGGCAAGACTTTTTCCATGCGCTTGAGCATGGGCACGCAGTCCAGCACTTCCTGCAATTCGTTACCGGTGGCCGAGGTCAACGCGGCGGCGAAATCGGTCAGCGGCGACGGATCGTTGGGGCTGAAGCGGTTGAGGTAGTTCTTCAACTCTTCGCTGTACAGCGGGTTGAGTGGCAGCAGTTCCTTGATCGCGTTGATCAGCGCCATGCCATAGGCCTTGACCTCGTCGGTCGGCTCGCTCGGCTGGTGCGGGTATTCGACTTCCACCAGGTACGGTGGGCGGTGGTGCTTGAGCCAGGTGCGAATCCTCACGCGGGTCAGGCCCTGGGCGACGAATTGCAGCTTGCCGTTTTCGCGGCTGGCGTGGTGGACCTTCACCAGAGTGCCGTACAGCGGCAGGCTGGAGGTGTCGAAGTGCCGCGGATCGTCAGGGGGCGTGTCCATGAAAAACAGGGCAAGGGAATGGTGATCGGATTTGCTCACCAGCTCCAGGGTTTCGGCCCATGGCTCTTCATTGACGATCACTGGCAGCACTTGCGCCGGGAAGAAGGGCCGATTGTGGATCGGGATGATGTAGACCTTGTCCGGCAGGTTTTGCCCCGGCAGGGCCAGGCCGGTGTTGGTGGAGGCGTGTTCGGCGTTTTCCGGATCGGCGTAGTCGTTGAGGTCGATATCAGGGAATTCTTGCTGGTCGCTCATGGGGCACCTGCATGGGGAAGTATGCAGGTTAGATGGGGCAGGTCAGCAGTGGTTTCAATGGTGGGGCGTTGTTAGCAACAAATTGCATGAATTGAGCAGCGCTGAATGGGGCTACTGGGCAGCGATGGTTTGCCGCTGATCGACGTCGGTGATGTGCGTGACGGAGGTTCCTACGAACAGCGCATGGGGCATATCGCGGTGTGGAACTCGGTGATGGATGAACACAACTACCTGGTGCGGTGCTGGGGCGATTTCATGCGGGTGTGGATGTAAGCAGACAGCGATCTGTCGCCAAATTAATGACAGTAAAACTCCCGTGTTTATTAGGTTTACTTCTGCTCGCTGACAGCTAATCTGGACCGACCCAATGTTCTTAATGAAAAGACATTTACTTGGCGGCAGGTCTGAATTCGCGAGGGACGCGTATGACGAAGGGACGTTTCGGCTGGAGGGGACAGGCGCTGCCAGAGGAGAAGCGGATGAGGTGGCGCCACTCGTTTCAGACACGACTTGCCGCGGTGTTGGCCTTGCTGCTGTTGGTGGTGGTGGGTGCGGTGTATTTCGCGGTGAAGGCGGCCACCACTAGCGCCCTGGAAAACCAGGCTCAGGTGCAACTGGAAACCGGCAGCCGAGTGTTCGAACGCCTGCTGGACCTGCGCGGGCGCCGTCTTCAATACGGCCTGGACTGGCTCACGGTAGATGCGCAATTTCGCCAGGCTGTCGCCGAGGGCCGTACGGCTGACATCGTTGCTGCACTGCAGCGCCATGGCCCCGGCATCCACGCCAGCGAGGTGTTTGTGCTTGGGCTCGATGGGCAAGTCATCGTCAGTACCCTGCAAGGCGTTCCCCAGGGGCAGGCCTTTCCCTTTACCGATGCGTTGCGCCGGGCGCGGCGCAGCTCCCTGCAAATGTTGATCGTTGCCCTGGCCGATCAACCTTATCTGCTGGTCCAGGAAGAAGTCGTCGATTCACTGCCCATCGCCCGCGTAGTCATGGGCTTTGCCATGGACGAGATTTTTGCCAGTGAACTGCGCTCCATGAGCAATCTGGAAGTGTCGTTCATGGCCATGCAGAACGACCAGCCCGGTAGGCTGTTCAGTACTCAGCCAGCGGCCGACCGGGCAAGGATCATCAGCACGCTGCAAGGTTCACGGATCAACCCGATGGCGCAGATGAGCCTGTTTCACGGCCAGCGCTTTCTCAGCCAAACCTTGTCATTGGCCAATACCGGTGACGGCGGGCAGGTGATGGTGCTGCTGCAAAGCCCCCTGGACCACGCGTTGCAATCCTTCGCACCCCTTGATCGGCAATTTCTCGGCATCGCGCTGGCGGCGTTGCTGGTGTCACTGGCGTGGGCGCTGTTCATGGCACGGCGGGTGTCGCGCCCGCTCAATGTGCTGGTACAAGCTGCCGAACGCATCGGCGCTGGCGACTATCATTCGCCAGTGGCAGTGCGCAGTAACGATGAGTTTGGCCTGCTGGCCCGGGCCTTCAACGCCATGCAAAGTGGCATCGCCGTGCGCGAACGACAGTTGGCCCACAACGCCTTGCACGACCCGCTGACCGGCCTGCCCAACCGCGCGCTGGCCATGGAGCGCCTGGGCAGCGCCATCAGCGCCCGGCGGCCGGTGGTGTTGCTGTACCTGGGCATTGAAAACTATCGGGTGATCAACGAGGGATTTGGCCCACAGGGTGTCGAAGAAATGATGCGCGAAGCCAGCCGCTGCCTGCTGTCGAGCCTGTCGGCCAGCGATACGGCGGCGCGGATCACCAGCAGCGAATTCTTGCTGTTGCTGGAAAACACCGAGATCGACCGCGCCGTGGCTCGGGCCGACCGGTTGTACGGACTGTTGACGGAGCCGCAGCGCATTGGTGACGATGAGCTCAGGCATGAAGTGAGTATCGGCATCGCCGCTTATCCTGCTGATGGCCAGCAGGTCGAGGAACTAATCAGCCGCGCGGCCATTGCTCGCCACGATGCGGCGGCATTGCCTGGCCACTTGCAGATCTACCAACAGGACCGCGACTTGGCCCATCAGCGCCAGATCAGCCTGATCCGCGACCTGCGCCGGGCGGTGGTCGAGCGCGAACTGTTCCTGTGTTATCAGCCCAAGCTCGACTTGAACCACGGCCATGTGCGCCAGGCCGAAGCGTTATTGCGCTGGCAGCACCCGACCCTGGGCCTGGTCTCGCCCGCTGAGTTCATTCCCCTCGCTGAGCGCACCGGCAGCATGTCCAGCCTGACCCACTGGGTGATCGAAGAGGCCATTCGCCAACTGGCCGAGTGGGACCATCGGGGCCTGCAGGTGCAGTTGTCGGTGAATATCTCGGTGGATGACCTGGCGGATGACGGCCTGGCGCTGCGCGTCACCGATTTGCTGGGGCAGTACTCGGTATTGGCCGAGCAACTGATTTTCGAAATTACCGAAAGCGCGATCATGCACAACCCGGAGCAGGCGCTGCGGGTTCTGGAGCAACTGCGTGGTTGTGGTATCAGCCTGTCGGTGGACGACTTCGGCACCGGCTACTCGTCCCTGGCTCAACTGCAACGCTTGCCGGTGCAGGAACTGAAAATCGACCAGTCCTTCGTGCGTAACCTGGACAGCACCAGCGGTGATGGGGTAATCGTGCGCTCGACCATCGAGATGAGCCATAACCTGGGGCTCAAGGTGGTGGCCGAAGGGGTGGAGTTCGAGCCCAGCCTGAAACTGCTCAGGCAATGGAAGTGCGACACCGCCCAGGGCTACTTGATCAGCCGCCCGTTGAATGCCATGGCGTTTGAGATGTGGATGCGCCGCGAGCACATGCAGGTGTAACGGCACACAATCGACCTAGGGGGTAGGGCAAGCACAAAAAAAGGCGGCTACCCTGAGGTAGCCACCTTTGTTTTACCGCCTGTCACGCTTAATCCGGCAGTTTAAACGCCATCACATAGTCACCCTGCTTGGTGCCCAGGGAACCGTGACCGCCGGCCATGACCAGCACGTATTGCTTGCCGTCCTTGCCGGTGTAGGTCATCGGTGTGGTTTGGGCGCCTGCTGGCAGGCGACCTTCCCACAACTGCTTGCCGTTCTTCACGTCATAGGCACGCAGGTACTGGTCGAGGGTACCGCTGAGGAAGGCTACGCCACCGGCAGTGGTGAAAGGCCCGCCCAGGCTTGGCACGCCCATGGTCAACGGGATCGGAACCGGCGAGCTGTCACGCACGGTGCCGTTCTTGTGCATCCAGATGGTTTTGTGAGTGGTCAGGTCGACCGCCGCCACATAACCCCAGGCCGGCGCTTGGCACGGCAGGCCCATCGGCGACAGCATCGCTTCCAGAACTACACCATACGGAGTGCCTTTGTTTGGCTGTACGCCTTCGGTTTCGCTGATCCGTGGACCCTGGGCGGCGATTTTTTCCGCCGGGATCATGGTCGACTTGAACGCCATGTAGCTTGGGTTGACGAAGGCGATCTGACGCACGGGGTCAACCGAGATGCCGCCCCAGTCGAACACGCCAAAGTTGCCTGGATAAACGATCGAGCCTTGCAGCGACGGCGGAGTAAACGGGCCATCGTAGCGCAGGGACTTGAAGTCGATCCGGCAGAGCATTTGGTCGAACGGGGTCACGCCCCACATGTCACGTTCCTTGAGGGGCGGTGGCATGAAGTTCAGGTCCGACTTGGGTTGGGTCGGTGAGGTGTGATCGCCAGCCACCGCGCCTTGTGGCACAGGGATTTCATTGATCGGCACCACTGGCTCGCCGGTCGCACGGTCCAGCACGTAGATGCTGCCTTGCTTGGTCGAGGTCATGACGGCTTGTTTCACGCCCGCTGCGGTCTTGATGTCGATCAGGCTTGGCTGGCCGCCCACGTCCATGTCCCACAGGTCATGGTGCGTGAACTGGTAGTGCCAGCGCACGTGGCCGGTGTCGATGTCCAGGGCGGTGAGGCCAGCGGCATGCAGTTCCGAGGCTGGAGTGCGATAGCCACCGAACTGATCCGGGGTCTGGTTGCCCATTGGCAGGTAGAGCATGCCGAGCTTTTCATCGACTGCGAACATCGACCACATGTTGGGCGAGTTGCGGGTGTAGGTTTTGCCTTCGGCAATCGGCGTGGTGTCGTCCGGGTTGCCGCTGTCCCAGTTCCACACCAGCTTGCCGGTGTGTACGTCGAACGCGCGGATCACGCCGCTTGGCTCGTCGATGGAAACGTTGTCGGTGACGTGACCGCCAATCACCACCAGGTTTTTGGTGACCGCAGGTGGCGAGGTGGAGTAGTAACCACCGGGTGCGAAGGTGCCGATGTTGGCGCCCAGGTCGACCTGGCCCTTGTCGCCGAAGTCTTCGCACATCTTGCCGGTGTCGGCGTTCAGGGCGATCAGGCGGGTGTCGGCGGTCGGCAGGAAGATGCGGCGCGGGCAAGCGTTGGCGGTCGGCGCAGCAGCGTCGGTAGCCGGGCTTTGCTCGGTGGCGGCGTAGGCGGCGTCATCGTGATACGACACGCCACGGCAGGTCATGTGCGCCCAACCCTTGAAGTTCTCGGCTTTTTGCGTCGAGAGCTTCGGATCGAAACGCCAGATTTCCTTGCCGGTGTCTGGATCAAGGGCAATCACCTGGCTGTGGGGCGTGCACACGTAGAGCATGCCGTTGACTTTCAGCGGGGTGTTTTCCGCGGTGGTTTCACCGGGATCACCAGGGCCAGGAAGATCGCCGGTGCGATAGGTCCAGGCTGGTACCAGCTTGTGAGCGTTTTGCGGAGTGATCTGCGCCAGCGGCGAGTAACGGTCACCGAAGGCCGAGCGGCCGTAGGAGTTCCAGTCGCCATCGGGTTGGGTCGGCGCGGCGTTGGCCATGCCCGGTACCGCATCACGGTCCAGTTGGCCTTTGATTTCACCAGGGTTGGTGAATTGGCTGGCCAAGGCGGCGGCGGCGGCCAACACCACGGCCACGCTCAGCGCGCCGGTGCCCAGCGGGGCCGTTTGGCCACGCAGCAATGGGCGACGGAACCACGGCAGCAGCATGACGATGCCCAGTGCAAACAACAGGGCCAGGCGCGGCACCAATTGCCACCAGTCCAGGCCGACTTCCCATAGCGCCCAGACGGTGCTGGCAAACAGCACCAGTGCGTACAGGCCCAGAGCGGCGCGACGGGTGGCCAGCAGCAGGATGCCGGTCAGGGTGAGGCCGATACCGGCCAGCAGGTAGTACAGCGACCCGCCGAGCAGACTCAGCTTGATACCCCCGGCCAGCATGGCCAGGCCCATTATCAGCAGCAAGATCCCCAGCAGCCTGGGTAGCAGGCGGCTTGGACTCGAAGCACCATCAGCGCTCATATATTTGTTCTCCGTGACATTCAAATGTTTCAAGTTTTGTAGTCTCGTGCATGTTCACTGTAGATGACGATTCAGCACGGGCTTGGTTCAGCTTTAAAAGCTCTGTTCGGTTTTTTTCTCGAAAAAGCGCGCAAAACACTGCTCGCGGGTTATTCGATGGCGCTCTGTCTTTGAAAGACAGCGCTGTCCAGGGGCTGGATACATCGCTCAGGGGCGACATCGAAAGGGATAAACCGCGTTCAGAAAGGTGGAGAAGGGTGATGAAACGTTTCAGTTTGTTGCCGGCAAGGATAAAGCGCCTGCTCTGGGAGAGAAAGGGGCATTCGCAAGATGGATCGTTTCGGATTTGGTAACAGTGAGGTGAAAGGTTGACTTTGTGGCGAGCGGGCAAGCCCGCTCGCCACAATGGATTTAGAAGGTAGTCCGCACACCGAACTCGACACTACGTCCTGGCGCTGGCGCAATATCGCGCAGGATTGAGCTGGCATAACGCACGGTCTGGTTGGTCAGGTTTTCGCCGTTGACGAAGGCCAGCCACTGGCTACCACCGACATTGAAGCGATAGCCGGCGCTGGCACCCAGGGTGGTGTAGCCGTCGGTGCCGCTTTCGTTGTCGGGCACCCGGCCTTGGCCTGCGGCGTGTTCGATGTCGATCCGTGCCTGCCAGCGGTCCAGTTCCCATAGCAGGCCGCTGTTCAAGCGCAATGGAGCAATGCGCGGCAAGGCTTCGCCGGTATCGAGGTTGGTGGCGCGGGTGTAGTCACCCGACAGTTCCAGGGCGAACTTGCCGTAGGCACCTTCGCCCAGCTTCCAGTGATCCTGGGCTTCAAAACCGGCGAAACGGGCGCGCACGCCGGAGTATTTGTACTCAGGGATGCCGCCAGCGTCTTCCTCGCCTTCGTCGTTCAAGGTCCGCCCACTGCCCAGCAAGCCGATGTAGTTGGAGAAGCGGCTATAGAACACCCCGAAGCTGCCCTTGTGGGGGCCGTTGTCAAAGCGCAGGGCCAGGTCGCTGGAGACGGCTTTTTCTTTCGACAGGTTGGCGTCGCCCACTTCATACGTGCCGGTGGCGACGTGGGCACCGTTGGCATACAGCTCGTAGAAGGTCGGGGCGCGTTCGGTGTAGCTCAGGGTGGCGGCCAGGGACCAGATCGGCGTTAGGGTATACACCGCGCCGGACGACAGGCTGCCGGCGGTGAAACTGTTGGAACTGTCGGCATTGGCGAAGCGCTCGTTGCCTTTGCCGTCCGGGTCGACCGTGGTGTGTTCCAGCCGCCCACCCAGGCTCAGTTTCAGACGTTCGGTGGCCTGCATTTCTTCGAGGATAAACAGCGCGCCGGCATTGGTGTCGGTTTGCGGTACGAAGGCTTCTTCGCCCAGCGCGGAAAACTCATTGCGAGTGACCTGGGCGCCAATCACCCCGTTGAACGGTCCGATGGGCAGGTGCCGCGCCTCGATCCGCGCCTCATAACCCTTGTTCTTGAAGGTGGTGCCGGTTTCGCCGCCTTCGATTTCCCGATGTTCGTAGTCGGTGTAACCGGCATCGAGTTTCACCGAGGTGAAGGGGCCTTGCAGGTTACGGATCTCGGACGCGAAGGCGTAGTGATCCTGCTTCATGCGGATGCGCACGTCTTGTTCGGCGGGCGAGCCGTAGTTGCTGTCGTAGTTGCTGTAGGAAAGCCCAGCGTAACCATCGTCCCACGTGTAGGAACCGCCGAGCGCACCGCCGTCCTGACGCCCGTCGCTGTTGCCCAGCCGGCCGCGCTTGCCATCACCATCATTACTTGGCGCTGCGTGGCGGCTGCGAGCGTAGCCTGGGATTTTCAGGTCGTTGAATTGCCGGGAGTTGGCGTCCAGGTGCAAGGCGAAGCTGCCGTTGCCGGCTTCCAGCTTGCCGGCGCTGCTGCGGGTGGTGTCGGCGCCGCCGTAGCGCAATTCACCGGCGCCGTGGATGCCTTCGATGGCTTCGGTGGGGATGCGGTTGTCGAAGGTGTTGACCACGCCACCGATGGCACTGCCACCGTAGAGCAGGGCGGCCGGGCCACGGACAATTTCGATGCGCTCGACGTTGACCGGGTCCAGCGGTACAGCGTGGTCATAGGACAGCGACGAGGCATCCAGCGCGCCAACGCCGTTGCGCAGGATGCGAATGCGGTCACCGTCCTGGCCCCGAATGATCGGACGGCTGGCGCCCGGGCCGAAGTAGGACGACGACACGCCGGGCTGCTTGTTCAGGGTTTCACCGAGGCTGCCTTTTTGTTGCAGGGCCAGGTCGTCGCCTTCCAGCACGGTGGTGGGCGAGGCGAGTTGTTCGCTGCCCAGCGGGTTGCCGGTGATGACTTGAGGTTGCAGCTCCAAGGCGTGGGCTTCGCTGCTGATCAACAGCGCGGCAGCTACGGGGGTAAGGCGCCACAGCAATGGACGGGGAGATGAGCGAGACATCGGTTATTCCTTGGCAAGCGGCGCACATACGCACGCCCTGAGTCGAAAAGAGAAGGCTGAAGACGGTAATCTTGATAATTGTAGTTACAATATAACATTACTTTTTTCTCTGGGATGGGGAACTTTTTTCAAGGGCTATAGTGAAGGCATCGCTTCCACCGGCATCGCCCCTCGGCTAAGGTGCGCGGCTTCATTCTTGAATTCTTGGCAAAGGCCCGGCATGACTGCGCAAAATAACGACCCCCTGCACGGCGTCACCCTGGAACAGGTTCTCACCGCACTGGTGACTCACTATCAATGGGAAGGGCTGGCCGAGCGCATCAACATCCGCTGTTTTTCCAGCGACCCGAGCATCAAGTCGAGCCTATCGTTTTTGCGCAAGACGCCATGGGCGCGGGAGAAGGTCGAAGGGCTGTACGTCAAGCTGATGCGCACCAAACGTCCGCAGGATTGATAGCATGAGTGGCAGGTTGTCTGGCTATGTGACAGTGGCGGCACTCACCGGCTGGACGGGCCTGGTGATTCAGCAGTACCTGATTTTTTATTCCCGTTGGACTTCAGACGCCAGCTTGCTGGGCGGCCTGGTCAACTTCTTCAGCTTCTTCACTGTGCTGACCAACATCCTGGCGGTGGTGGTCTTGAGTTATGCACGGGTGAATCATCCTTCAGCCGGTCGACGGTTTTTCCTGCAGCCTGTGGTGAGCAGCGCGATAGCAGTGAGCATCGTTGTGGTGGGTTTGGCCTACAACCTGTTGCTGCGACACTTGTGGCACCCGCAGGGTTTTCAGTTCATCGCCGACGAGTTGCTGCACGACGTAATGCCCCTACTGTTTCTTGGCTATTGGTGGTTCGGCGTGCCCAAGGGCACGTTGCGCCTCAAACACATTGGCCTGTGGGTGATCTACCCCCTGGTGTACTTTGCTTACGCGCTACTGCGCGGGCATTTGCTGGGGCAGTATCAGTACCCGTTCATTGATGTGGATACCCTGGGTTATCCACAGGTGGTTGTGAATGCCGGGGCGATATTGCTGGGGTTTGTGATGATTGCCTTGGCGATAGTCGGGCTGGACAGGGTCGTCAAATCACCGCAGGGCTAATGTGGCAGGTTTGCCAGTTGCCACCTCTATTTGATCTTCATTGTGGTTGAGTCCGGGTTACGCTTTATCCGTCTTGGCTGCTGTCGGCACGCCAGTACCCGACGGCCTTGACGAACGAGTCATCGAGCTTGTGCTCATCGAGCAGCACCCGGCGAACTTGCCGCGACAGCTTGGTTTCGGTCGCCACCCAGGCATACAACGATCCGTCCGGTACGCGCAATTGCTGGACGGTGGCGAGCAAGTTGTCCACACCGCGTAGAACCCAGATCACCTCCACATCCGCAGCACTCTCCAGTGTTTGTCGTTCAGCCGCATTGGCCACTTCAATTACCGCCAACACGTTACGCCCAGCCGGTAATTCCTCCAGGCGCCGGGCAATGGCCGGCAGTGCGGTTTCATCGCCGATCAGCAGGTAGCTGTCGAAGATGTCCGGCACGATCATCGAGCCTCGGGGCCCGCCGATGTACAGGTGTTGGCCGACCGCTGCCTGCTCGGCCCAGGTCGATGCGGGGCCATCACCGTGCAAGACGAAGTCGATGTCCAGTTCGCCAATGGCCAGGTCGAACCGTCGCGGGGTGTAGTCGCGCATGGCCGGTTGTGGCCCGTCGCCCTTGATACTGAAGGTCGGGCTTTGCAGCGCCGCGTACTCGGCGGCGGTCTGCGGGAACAGCAGCTTGATGTGATCATCACTGCCCAGGCTGACAAATCCTGCCAGTTGCTCACCGCCGAGGGTAATCCTGCGCATGCGCGGGGTGATGTCGACCACCCGCAGCACGTCCAGGCGACGGCGTTTTATCTCGTGGGTGACGCGGTGAATGACGGGCGTGCTCATGTATTTTCCCCCTGTACAGGTTGGACGGCCGGGCCGTCGACGATGGCGTGGGCGGTGCCGTTGAGCAGGCCCGCGACGCGGGTGATTTCTTGCGCGCTCCAGCGCCCGTGATGCAGTTGCAGGGCATGGCGCAGGTTGTGTACCGCCTCGTGAATTTCCGGCGGCCGGTCATGGCCGCGTAGCGAACGCTTGCTGACATCGATGCGCATGCGTACGCCGTCCAGTGCAACGGCTTGTTCACTTAAAGAAAGACGTCCGGCGTCGGTGATTGTGTAGCGTTTTTTCCCGCCATCGACGTCGCCGGTGATCAATTCGCTTTCTTCCAGGAACGTCAGGGTTGGGTAGATCACCCCTGGGCTGGGGCTGTAGGCGCCGTCGAACAAACCTTCAATCTGGCGGATCAGGTCGTAGCCGTGGCACGGCTGCTCGGCGATCAGCGCTAGCAACAGTAGTTTCAAATCCCCCGGTGCGAAGACCCGTGGGCCACGGCCACCGCGTTCGCGGCCGGGGCGTTTCTCGAAGCCGTCGCGGCCGTCACCGGGTTCACGGTGGGAATGAGGGTCTCTCATGGTCATGCTCTCTGCGTATTAGTTAGACATAACTTAAGATATATCTTATAGGCTGAGCAAGATCCATTCCGACGAACGGTTTTCCAACAGTGTCGAGCCAGGTACGGTGATTAGATTGTCCGCAAACGCCAATAACTATTGAATAGAGTAACTATTGTTCCAGGACGAGAGTGCCTTCACTTTTGTTATGTTCAAGGCGCCTGACACGCGGTGTGCTCGCCAGGTTGCAGGTAAGGCATCAGGAGGGGCGCCATGCCCTTGAGTACCTGTACAGGCAGTGCCGAGGTGAACGTGAAGGTTTGTGCCGAGCTGCCTGGCACAAACGCCGTCAGGGTGCCGAAGTGCTGCTCGCCGATGTAGAACACGAAGGTGGCGGTGCGATTGATGGACTTGGAACTGAGAATGCGTCCACCGGCACCGATGGCTTCGATGCGGTTGTCACCTGTGCCGGTTTTACCGCCCATGGTCAGGGGCGTGCCATCCGCCAGTTTGAAACTGCCGGAAACCCGTTTTGCGGTACCGGCGTCCACCACTTGCGATAGCGCTGCGCGCAAGGCGCTGGCGACTTCGCTGGGCATCACCCGTTTACTGCGGTTGGAGTCATTGATCAAGCGCGTTTCATAGGGAGTGCCTGCAGCAAAATGCAGGCTGTCGATGCGCAGTGTCGGCTCGCGCACGCCATCGTTGAGGATAACACCCACCAGTTCCGCCAGGGCGGCCGGGCGATCACCCGAGCTGCCAATCGCGGTGGCGAGGGACGGCACCAGGTGGTCGAAGGGGTAGCCGACGGCCTGCCAGCGTTGATGAATATCGAGAAACGCTTCGATCTCCAGCATGGTGCGGATACGACTGTCCCGGGCGCTTTTGTGCCGGCTCTTGAACAGCCAGCCATAGACTTCCTGACGCTCATACTCGCTGGCGGCGACGGCCTGGGTGAAGGTGGCGTCGGGGTTGTTCAACAAGTAGCCGAGCAGCCACAAGTCCAGGGGATGGACCTTGGCGATGTAGCCTTGGTCCGGCAGGTCGTAGGCACCGGGGCCGTAGTTTTGATAGAGCTTTTCCAGGCGCTCATCGGTGAGTTTTTCCGGGGCCTTGGTGCTGGTCAAATGGGCCCGGACAAAACTGTTGAAACTCTTTTGGCTGGCCTGGGGCAGCAGGTAGCGGTGCACGGCGGCCAGGCGGATGGCGGTGGGGTGCAGGCTGTCGAGGAAGGTGTCGAGCCGGGCCTGGGTGTCCTTGTTGCGGTACTTTTTCCAGAAGCGCAGCAGGAACGAGGTGCCTTCGCGGTCGGCAAATTTCGCCAGGTATTCCTGACGACGCGGGTCGCTGTCGTCCTTGAGCAATTGGGCGCTGCTGCCCGGTGCCTGGTAGGTGCTGTAGCGCACCAGGTCGCGCATCAGGCGAATGAAGGGCAGGTTGATCGATTCGCGCAGTGCTTCACGCAGGGTAGGGTTACGGCCGTTGTCTTCGTTGCGAAAGTTATGGAAGCGATGCAAGCCGCCACCGGTGAAAAAGCTTTCGCCGGGGCTGGCGGAGTATTGCCGGTCGAGGGCCGCGTCGAGCATTAGCGGCAGGCTTTGATCGGTGTTTTGCGCCAGGTAATCCAGGGCCCAGCGGGACAGGCGATCCTGGTCGCCGACCTCGACTTTCTGCAACGCGGCAGGCGTTTGGCCGGCATAGCGGTCGTGCAGTTCGCTGATGATTTGCAGGTAGGTAGTCAGCACCCGCAGCTTGGCGGTGGAGCCCAACTCCAGCTTGCTGCCTTCGTTGATGTCAAAGGGCTGGTCGGTGCTGTCGGTCTGCACCCGTACACGGGCGCCGTCGGCTGTCATCTCGTACAAGGTGAAGCTGTAGCGTACCTGGGCGGTGCTGGCGGGGGTCAGCAGGCGCGGGCCGAGCAGGCCCAGTTGGCCAGCGAAGGCTGGGTCGGCCAGGTGCTTGAGGTAGGCGGTGGCCTGGGTTTGCAGGTCACTTTGCAGGGTGCTGGTGGCGGACAGGTCAAGGCGGTCCAGGTCGTACAGAGGCCGCTTGAGCAGCGCGGCCAGGCGGCTGCGGGCGACGCTGATGCCCTTGTTGGTTTCGATGGGTTGGATCGTGGGCTGTTGCTGCCAGTCGCGGTAACTTACTTTGCTGGCCAGGGCAGCAGCAGACAGCGCCGGGTCGATCACGCTGTTTTGCGCCAACAGGCGGATATGGCTGTCGGTGAGCTCGGCCAGCTCCGCGCGGCCCTTGGACAAATAGTAGGAGGGCCGGCGCTGAGCGATCATCAGCGATAACACTTCACGCAGGGCCAGGGCTTTTTGCGTCAGGTTTTTTGGGTCTGTGCTGGTCAGGAGGGCATTGCTCTGGTTGAAGTCGGCGCCGTACCAGACACGTAGCCCTTCGGCCATGCCATGGACCTCGCCGTGGCCCGGAACGGCGGACAGCGGCACGCTATTGAGGTAGTCGCGCACGATGTTCTGCCGCGCCTGCAAGGTGTCCGGGCCGTCCTGATAGGTGCGCACGCTGGCGGAAATCATCTGGCGAATTTTCTCGCCACCGGACAGGGTCAAGCCATCAGGGGAGTGGCGGTACTTTTCCAATTGTGTGGCCAGGGTACTGCCGCCTGCCGTCTGGCCCGGCAGATGCAGCAGCTTGGCCACCTGGGACCAGGCCGCCCTGGCAAAGCGAGGCCAATCCACGGCGGGGTTGGCCTGGGGCTGGGCGGGGTCCAGCAGGTCACGGTTTTCGATAAACAGCAGGCTGTTGACTACCACCTGCGGGATGGCCGCGAAGGTCGGGTAAAACTGTTGGGGATAACTGAAACGGTACAGCGGTTCGGCGCGGCAATCAGTGATCGACAGGCCGGCCTGGATTTTTTCGGGGTAAGGCACAAACAGGCCGTGACGGGTGTAGTCCATCAGGGCCTTGGAAAAGCGGGCCTGGCTCTGTATCACATAGTCGCGCTTGAGCAGGCGCGGCAAAAAATCACCTAGCGCGCTGTAGCCCAGGCGCTGGTCGAAGGGGCCGGCACCGGGGTAGATAATGGCATCGCTGGGGCCGGGTTGCAGGTCGTGCGTCAAGTTCGCCGCGACACGACTGAACTCACGGGCTTGCCACTTGGACGTACGCATTTCCCGAGAGGCAGCGAAACCTAGGGCGATCAACCCGATCACCAGCAACAGCCATACCAGTCGCCACCCAAGCCGCCACTTGCGGGGGCTTTGTGGCAATGGCTGTTCATCCGTGCTGTCGGTTGGCACCGCAGTCTTGGTCGAACCGGTTTGCCATAAAGCGCCCATAGTCGATTGATCCATTCACGCAGATTGATCGGACTTGCCTGAAGCTTAGACGGTGGTGGGCATGTAGGAAGGATTTGTGTAGTAAGTGAGATTTTGTGGCGAGCGGGCAAGCCCGCTCGCCACAACAACTCGGTGACTGGCTACAGAAGGTCCGTCCTAGAGCCTTCTTTCAGGTAAATACATCGAAGGTAGGGGCATGACGGTGCACCATTGCTGTGCAATACTCGCCGCCGTTTATTGAGGGTGATTCCTGCATCCTCCAGGCGATGACCCTTCGCATAAGGGGATTTTGCCGAGAGTTCTAGCTGAATTTTACTATTTATAGAGTGAAAAGCCCTGCTCATGGCTTTTTATACTGCACGCCCGCTGAGCTGGCCGGTTTACTCGGCCAGGCAAGTTCGCCCAAAAGGTGAGCCTGGCAGGAAGGCGTCATGGCGACCTGCTGTGACGTCGAACGCTCGGTGATTCATATCCAATAACAAAATGAGGTTGTACTCTTATGCCCGCTGGCAATCACCTGCCCCACGGCGAGACCGCTTCGGGCGGCCCGCTTAAACGCGAATTGGGCGAACGGCATATTCGCCTGATGGCGCTCGGCGCCTGTATCGGTGTCGGCCTGTTTCTCGGATCGGCCAAGGCCATCGAAATGGCCGGCCCGGCGATCATGCTGTCTTACATCATTGGTGGCCTGGCCATCCTGGTGATCATGCGCGCTCTCGGCGAGATGGCCGTGCATAACCCGGTCGCCGGCTCGTTCAGTCGTTATGCCCAGGATTACCTCGGCCCGCTGGCGGGCTTTCTCACCGGCTGGAACTACTGGTTCCTGTGGCTGGTGACCTGTGTCGCGGAGATCACTGCGGTGGCCGTGTACATGGGCGTCTGGTTCCCCGATGTGCCGCGCTGGATCTGGGCCCTGGCGGCTCTGATCAGTATGGGCACCATCAACCTGATCGCGGTCAAGGCCTTTGGTGAGTTCGAATTCTGGTTCGCCCTGATCAAGATCGTCACCATCATTGCCATGGTCATCGGCGGCATTGGGGTGATCGCCTTCGGTTTCGGCAACGATGGCGTGGCGCTGGGGATTTCCAACCTGTGGGCCCACGGCGGCTTCATGCCCAATGGTGTGCAGGGCGTGCTGATGTCCCTGCAAATGGTGATGTTTGCCTATCTGGGCGTAGAGATGATCGGCCTGACCGCCGGTGAAGCGAAGAACCCACAGAAGACCATTCCCAATGCCATCGGCTCGGTGTTCTGGCGCATCCTGTTGTTCTACGTGGGGGCGTTGTTCGTGATTCTGTCGATCTACCCGTGGAATGAAATCGGCACCCAGGGCAGTCCGTTCGTGATGACGTTCGAGCGCCTGGGTATCAAGACCGCCGCAGGCATCATCAACTTCGTGGTGATCACTGCTGCTCTGTCGTCCTGCAATGGCGGGATCTTCAGCACCGGGCGCATGCTCTACAGCCTGGCGCAGAACGGCCAGGCTCCGGCAACGTTCGGCACCACTTCCAGCAATGGCGTACCGCGCCGTGCGTTGCTGTTGTCGATTGCGGCCTTGTTGCTGGGCGTGCTGCTCAACTACCTGGTACCGGAAAAAGTCTTCGTATGGGTCACCGCCATCGCTACTTTTGGCGCGATCTGGACTTGGGCGATGATCCTCCTGGCCCAGCTCAAGTTCCGCCAAGGCCTGAGCCCGGCTGAACGAGCTGCCTTGAAGTACCGCATGTGGCTGTACCCGTTCAGCTCCTGGCTGGCGCTGGCGTTCCTGGTATTGGTGGTGGGCCTGATGGCGTACTTCCCGGACACCCGTGTTGCGCTGTATGTGGGCCCGGCGTTCCTGGTGCTGCTGACGGTGCTGTTCTACGCGTTCAAGCTGCAACCGATCAACGCCACCCAAGGCGCGGTGCGTTCAGCGTCCTGACCCACACGTGAGTCACAAAAAAGCCCCGGTCAGATGATCGGGGCTTTTGTTTTTACGGCGATGATCAGGCCGTTGTGGCCCGTGCCGGTTGCGTCAAACGCTTGTTCAAGTCCAACCAGGCGCCGAGCACGGCCATCAAACCGGCACCTACCAGCGCGGTGAATATCTGCATGGCGAAGGCATCGCCGGTCATGGCGTTGACCATATCTGCCAAAGGCGCCAGCAACACACCCAGGCAAAACACTTCCAGAGAGTAGCGTCCCATCCGGCTGGTTTGTTGCGCCAGCCAGTTTTGCGTCCACTCGCGACCGGGCAGCAGCTTGGCGGTGACGTAGGCCAGGGCCAGGAAGTGCAGCAGGCGCACTGGCGACAGATCGGTCTTGCTGATGGGATACAACACGTCGCTCAACACGCTTGGCATGAGTGCGTCGTGAATGTGCGGCCAGCGCCAGGAGACAGTGATGATCCCGGCCACCACTACGTAGCTGGCCGCAGTGATAAACAATGGCTGACGCGACAGTGGGCGGCTTTGCGGCAAGCGTGGCCGCTGCCCGTGAATCGCCGCAGCGCCGCCGAGCACAAACAGCAACTGCCAGGTGACCGGGTTGAAGTACCACACGCCGTCGGCAATCGCCGCCAGGTTCCAGCCAAGCCGTGGCGCCAGCAGGTACACCGCCAGCGACACCGCCACCACCGCCCAGGTCTTGCGCACCAGCAATGGCAACACCAGTGGCAGGCCAGCCAGCAGCACGATATAGAGCGGTAACGGGTCCATGAGATTGGGTTTGAAACGCAGCAGCAACTCATCCGTCAGGGCTTGCTGAGGGTTGGTGATGAAGTGGGTCAGGCCCATTTCCTGGACCAGGTCGCGGGTTTCTACATGGCTGTTGGCAAAGAACACGATGCCCATCAGCATCGCCAGCAGGAAGATGTGCACCACGTACAGCACCCAGGCGCGCCGAAGAATTTTCACGCAGGCGATCCAATAGCCTTCGCGCTGAAGGATCTTGCCGTAGGCCAGCACTGCCGCGTAGCCGGCGAGGAACACGAAGATTTCCGCCGCATCGCTGAAACCGAAGTTACGCAGGGTGATTTGACCGAGGGGGTTGTGGGGGACGTGATCCCAGAAAATGAAGATCAACGCCAGGCCCCGAAAAAAGTCGATGCGCGGGTCGCGTCCGTTAAGCATGGCTGCGGGCTCTTGAATAGATGGTTTAGTAATGACAAACGGACGGCGGCGATCGCTCACACCGCACGTCGGGCGCAGGTTGGCGCTATTTATAAGCAATTGCAAAGCTTAGGTTTTACGGGATGTCTCATTGCTCCGACTAAACATCGATGATCACCAGCGTACTGTGGCTGCCCGCTAGGAATAACCGGGACGTGCAATAACCGGGTTCAGCGGGAAGTGGGTGTTGTTAGAAAGCGTCCATCAGCAGCACTCGGCAGGGCTTGGCCTGATAGGCATTGATCTGCGGCACCAGTCGGGTGAAATGCTCAGTCTGGCAGTGGGCGTCCAGCGCGGCCTGGTCGGGCCATTGCTCGATAAAGATAAAGTGCCCCGGATCTTTCTGGTCGACGAACAGATCGTAGGCAATGCACAGCGGCTCCAGGCGGGTTTTTTCCACTAGCTCCAGGTACCAGGGGCGCACGGTGTCGAGGTGTTCGGGTTTGATGAAGTCTTCGGCAATCACTTTCAACATGGGTCAGTTCTTTGGGAGGCGCCGTTTCCGGCGCCTGGGTCATTTTTAAGCGGTAGCCACTTCATGAGGTTCGAAGCTGTCGGCACGTGCCATCTGCCACATCCGTGAATAAAACTCGCCGTTCACTTCACCGGTGAGCAACTCACCGGGTTTGAGGAACACGTGCAGTTGTGAGAACAGCTTGATCTCGGTGGCCGACATGCGCCGCACCAAATGCTTGGCTGACAGTTGCGAGGGGTGATCCAGCCCCGCGGCGGCAAGCATTTCCGCCAGGGCCTTGAGGGTGTTGCGGTGGAAGTTGAACACCCGCTGGGCCTTGTCCGGGACCACCAGCGCCCGTTGGCGCAGTGGGTCCTGGGTGGCGACGCCGGTGGGGCATTTGTTGGTGTGGCAGCTTTGCGACTGGATGCAGCCGATGGCGAACATGAAGCCCCGCGCCGAGTTGGCCCAGTCGGCGCCGATGGCCAGGACGCTGGCGATGTCGAAGGCGCTGACGATCTTGCCGCTGGCACCGAGTTTGATCTTGTCCCGCAGGTTCAGGCCCACCAGGGTGTTGTGTACAAACAGCAAGCCTTCGCGCAGCGGCACGCCAATGTGGTCGGTGAACTCCACGGGCGCAGCACCTGTGCCGCCTTCCTTGCCGTCGACCACGATAAAGTCCGGCAGGATGCCGGTTTCCAGCATGGCCTTGGCGATGCCCATGAATTCCCATGGGTGGCCCAGGCAAAACTTGAACCCCACCGGTTTGCCGCCGGACAGTTCACGCAGTTGCGCGATGAACTGCATCAGCTCAATGGGGGTGGAAAACGCGCTGTGGCGCGACGGTGAGATGCAGTCCTCGCCCATCATGATGCCGCGGGTTTCGGCGATTTCCCGGGTGACCTTGTGCTTGGGCAGAATCCCGCCGTGACCAGGCTTGGCGCCCTGGCTCATCTTGATTTCGATCATCCGCACTTGCGGGCTCTGTGCTTGCACGGCGAAGCGTTCCGGGTCGAAGCGGCCGTCGCTGGTGCGGCAACCGAAGTAACCGCTGCCCAGTTCCCACGTCAGGTCGCCGCCGTTTTCCCGGTGATAGGCGCTGATGCTGCCTTCGCCAGTGTCATGGGCAAAGTTGCCCAGCTTGGCGCCCTGGTTCAGCGCGCGAATGGCATTGGCGCTCAGGGAGCCGAAACTCATGGCCGAAATATTGAACACCGATGCCGAATACGGCTGCTTGCATTGCGGGCCGCCGACTATCACGCGAAAGGCACTGGGGTCGCTCAACGGCGCCGGGCGCATGGAGTGGCCGATAAATTCGAAACCGGACTGGTACACGTCGATCAGCGTGCCGAAGGGTTTGTCGGCGCTTTCATTCTTGGCCCGCGAATACACCAGCGAGCGCTGGGCCCGGGAGAAGGGCAGGGCATCGCTGTCGGATTCCAGCAGATATTGGCGAATTTCCGGGCGAATGCCTTCCACCAGGTAACGGATATTGCCCAGGATCGGATAGTTGCGGCGCACCGCGTGGGGGCTTTGCAGCAGATCGAAGATGCCAATCAGGCTGAGCACGCCAGTGATCAGGGTGATGGGCCACAACCATTCGTGCTGGATAAAGGGGATGCTGGCGAGGGTGAAAATGACACAGACAGCAAAAAAGGCGTAACGGCTTAGCAACGACAGGCTCATTCTGTTTTCCTTGGTTCGGACTCATCAGGCATACGGTTTTTCAGGCGTTCTGTGCCTGGAGAAAAATCGATAACAGCTCGGACCGGGATTTGATCCCTGGCTTGCTGTACAGATGCCTTTTATGGACTTTCACGGTTTCAACACAGACTTCCAGCTTACGAGTGATTTCCTTGCGCGAGCAACTGCCAAGCATGACCCTACATCTCTTTTTGTGAGCGCTGATACCTGTGGCAAGCCCGCTCGCCACAGGGAATCCATGCCTATGCCCATCGCTAGATCTTCATCAGCTTGTAGAGAGGGGGTATTGCTCCACCGCCGTCTGCCGGATCGGCAACGTCACCCGAAACGTCGTGCCCTTGCCCACTTCGCTGGTCACCGAAATATCGCCGTGGTGTTTCTTGACGATGCCATAGGACAGCGACAGCCCCAGCCCTGTCCCTTTCCCCACCGGCTTGGTAGTGAAGAATGGATCAAAGATTTTCTGCACACTTTCTGGCGCAATCCCGCAGCCGTTGTCCGCGACTTCCAGCCAGACCCGATCGCCCTCGATGCCATTGCTGATGGTGATGGTGCCGCGCTCCGGGCCCATGGCCTGGGCGGCGTTGATCACCAGGTTCATCACCACCTGATTGATCTGTGAAGCCAGGCATTCGATGTCCGGCAACGACTGGTAGCGTTTGACCACATCCGCCTTGTACTTGAGTTCGCTGGCGACGATGTTGAGGGTCGAGTCGATGCCCTGCTGCAGGTTTGCCCATTGCCATTTGTCGTCGTTATCGACTCGGGAGAAATCCTTCAGGTCCTTGACGATTTGCGCCACACGACCGATGCCTTCCTTGGTTTCGCGGATCAGAATCGGGATGTCTTCCTTGAGAAATTCCAGGTCCATGCCTTTGCGCAGGGTTTGCAAGTGCTCAAGGCATTCCCCTGGCGCCAGGGCTTCTTCAGCCTGTTGATAGGCGTCGAACATTTGTTGCAGCTGCTTGAAATAGCCGTCCAGGGTGCCGAGGTTGGAGGAGATAAACCCCACCGGGTTGTTGATTTCATGGGCCACGCCCGCTGCCAACTGCCCCAGGGACGCCAACTTTTCTGACTGCACCAGTTGGCTTTCCAGCTGCTTGCGCTCGTCGATTTCCAGTTGCAGTGCATGGCTGCGTTGCTCCACCAACTGCTCCAGGTGACTGGTTTGCAGGCTGGCACGACGGGCCATTTCCCATTTGGCGGACAGGGTGTTGGCCATTTGCTGGACTTCGATGTTGTCGAAGGGTTTTTTCAGGATCAGCAGGCGGTCGTGGGCCTGCAGGCGAAACAGCAGCTCTTCCCAGGAATAATCCGAATACGCGGTACACACCACTACTTGCAGGTCCGGATCGACTTTCCACAGTTCTTCGATGGTTTGTGCACCGTCCCAACCCTGGGGCATACGCATGTCGACAAACGCCAGGGCATAGGGGCGATCCTGCTCCATGGCCGCGCACAGCCGTTGCAGGCCCTCCTGCCCGCCGTAGGCCGAGTCCAGCTCAAAGGCCTGGACCTGGGGTTTGACGGTGCCGCCGAACAGTGTGGCTTCCATCTCATCCAGTTCCAGGTTCTGCTCCACGGGCGGGGTGAGAATCTTGCGAAAATCCTCGTGAATCGACGGCGTGTCGTCGATCAGCAGAATACGCCGGTTCGGCAGTTGATTCATGGTCAGGTCTCTGCGCGGTCAAGGGGGATGTGCAAGGTGAACAGCGCGCCTTTGCCGGGCCCGTCGCTGTGGGCGCTCAGGCGACCTTTCATTTCCAGGGCGGCCAGTGCGCAGCTGTGCAGGCCGAAGCCGTGGCCTTCCTTGCGGGTGGTGAAACCGTGGGTGAAGATCCGCGTCATGTTCTCGGCCGGGATACCTTCGCCTTCGTCCTTGACGCTGATCTGCAAGGTGCCGTCATCCAGGGGGAGGATCGACAGGGTCATCTGCCGTGGTCGGTCGGCGAGGTTGGACATGGCGTACTTGGCGTTGCTGATCAGGTTGACCAGGATCAGCAGCAGACGATGCTTGTCGGCCATGATCTCCGGCACTTCGTGGTAGTCCTTGACCACCGTCACATGGTGGCGGCTCAGGGCCCCTGAATTCATGCGCAGGGCGTCTTCCATCAACGCGCTGATGTGCACCGGCTCCAGCAGGCTGGAGGCGCCGGCATAGGACTGCTGGGTGGAAACGATGTCCTTGATGTGATCGACGCTCTTGCTCAACTGCGCCAGTTCGTCGGCGATGCCTTGCTGTTCGACGGCGATGGCGTCCACCAACTGGTTCAGGTAGCCGGGTAACAGCTTGCCTTTTTCATCCTCGGTGATGAAGGTGCCCAAGTCATGGCGGTGCTCGTTGATCAGTTGCATGGCCTTGCCCAGCCCCAACGCTTTGCTGGTGCGCAGCTTGCGGGCCACCAGTTCGGCGGAGATGTTTACGCTGTTGAGCACATTGCCGACGTTGTGCAACACGTTGGTGGCGATTTCCGCCATGCCGGCCTGGCGAGCGCTGTCCAGCAGTTCGCTTTGGGCGTCCTTGAGTTCCTGGGTACGCTCTTCGACCCGTTGTTCGAGGCTTTCGTTGACCGAGTGCAAGGCGCGATTGACCCGGTTGATCTCGGCGAAACTGCGCAACAGGCGAACCGCCAGGTAGAGCAGCAACACCACCAGTAAGGTCGAGAATACCATCAGGTAGCGGTGGTATTTCTGGTTGATCAGGTCGGCGGCCTGCTGGTCCCGGTTGAGCCGGTTGGTCAGGTCGTCCAGGTGCACGGACACCGGAATCGCGGCGATACGCTCCAGCAAATCGTTAACCAGCGGTTGCTCGCGCAAAATCAGAGAGATGTGGTTGCTGAGGATCTCCACCGGTGCCTGGAACTCCTCGGGCAGTCGCTCCTTGTTAAGCACCAGCTTGTTCAGCCCGACGAGGATATCGGCCGCCTTGTCATCACTGGTCACCTGGGCGAATTCCAGGCTGCTGAGCAGCAGGTCATAGGTGTCGGTGGCGACGTTTTGCAGTTCCAGTTTCTCGCTGTCATCCAGGCGGGCGAACTGCTCCTGGATGTCGTCCTCGGCGGTTGGCAGAAACGCCAGTGAGTTGCGCAGTAGCGCATTGTGTGACTTGAACTGGTCGACCAGCCGGGCCTTTTCCTGGATCGCCTGGCGATAGGCATCCTCGATTGCATTCCAGCGGGCGAGGTCCGCATGATTGTGTTGCGATTCTCTCGCCTCAAGGCTGGCCCACAGGCTGGTCATCTCGGTGAGGGGCGTCACCAGCGGGTCATAGTTATGGGTCATGGCAATTCGCGCCTTGAGCACCTCACTGTCCCATTGCGCATTCAGTTGCTTGATATGGCGAATCAGGTCCTGGGACTGGGTGTAGCTGGTGGTCTGGTCCATCGAGGTTTTGACGTACAAAAACACCAGGGTCGAGACCAGCACCAGGGTGATGGCGCTGAGCAGAAACTGGCTGGCGCGGCGGGATATTTTCATAAAGGCCTGTTCATAACGGTTTACCCGCCCATTCGCCGGTCAGTGTCTTGAGAAACTGGATGATAAGGGTTTTGTCCTCAGTCGAAGGCGTACGTCCCAACTGGTACTTGAACATCACGTCGACCGCCTCTTCCAGGGTCCTGGCCGAGGCATCGTGAAAGTACGGGGCGGTGATGGCCACGTTGCGCAGGCTCGGCACCTTGAATACGTTGCGATCCTCGTCGTCCTTGGTCAGCAGGTAGCGCCCCAGGTCGGTTTCGGTGGGGGTGCCCCGGGCCTTGAAGTAGTCGCCCATCACGCCGAACTTCTGGTACATGTTGCCGCCGATGTTGATCCCCTGATGGCAGGCAATGCAGCCGTAGTCCTTGAAGCGCTGGTAGCCGTACTTTTCCTCGCGGGTGAGGATCTCGGTGTTGCCGAGCAGATACTGGTCGAAGCGCGAATTGGGTGTGAGCAGGGTTCGCTCATAGGTGGCCAGGGCATTTTGCACGTTGGCCGCCGTGATGCCATCGGGGTAGGAATGGGTAAATGCGCTCTGGTAAGCGGGCAGGGCGGCCAGGGTTTCGACCACATTCTCCCAGTCGCTGCCCATCTCCATGGGGCTGGTGACCACCTGTTCGATCTGCTTCTCCAGGGTGTCCACCCGAGCGTTCCAGAACTGTTTGAAGTTCAGGCTCGCGTTAAACACGGTCGGCGTGTTGAGCACCACCGGCTTGCCGTCGTAACCCAGGGAAAACGCCTTGTTGTCGGCGCCACCCGTTTCCAGGTGATGACAGCTGGCGCAGGACAGGGTGTTGTTGACCGATAAGCGGTTTTCGTTGAACAGTTGTCGCCCCAGCTCGACTCGCGCCGCATCCAGAATGGGCATGGCGGGCAGCGGTTTCAGAGCCTCGTCCAAGGGAGCCGCAACCGCCGGCCCGCAACTGCCCAGCCATAGGCCCAAGGCAAGGCTGATCCTGTGTGACGGCCGATCACAATGAGGGTGTAGTGCTTCGCTCAACGTGAATTCCTTGTGAGCAGGGGGTTATTGATTGGGCATGAGGGTACATTTACCGGTTTCCAGCAGCCGGGCAAAGTCCTCCGCGGCGACGGCTTTGCTGAACAGGTGGCCCTGGCCTTCTTCGCAGTGTTTGGCCTGCAGGACGTTCAGTTGTTCGACAGTCTCCACCCCTTCGGCGATGACGGTCAGGTCCAGGCTCTTGCCCAGGCTGATAATGGCGCTTATCAACTGCAAGTCCTGGTCGTTTTCCCCTAGGCCGCGAATAAACGATTGATCGATTTTTAGCACATCAATGGGGAAACGACGCAGGTAACTGAGGCTGGAGTAGCCGGTGCCGAAATCATCGATAGCCAGGCGCACGCCGATGGTCTTGATCGCCCGCAGGGTGTTCACGGTGTCGTCGACGTTTTGCATCAACACGTTCTCGGTAATCTCCAGTTCCAGCAGGGCGGGCGCCAGGCCGGTCTGTTCGAGGATGGCGGCGAGGTTGGCGACAAAATCCCGCTGGCGGAAATCAATGGCCGAGATATTTACCGAAATACAGATCGGCGCCAGTCCCTGGTCTTGCCAGCGTTGCGCCTGTTCGCAGGCGTGGCGCAGCACCCATTGGCTCAAGGGTACGATCAGGCCGCTGTCTTCTGCCACCGGAATGAACGCCGACGGGTAGATCCAGCCATGGTCGGGTTGATGCCAGCGAATCAAGGCTTCGGCGCCGACGATCCGGCCAGTCTTCAAATCCAGTTTTGGCTGGTAGTGCAAGACAAACTCGTTGCGTTCCAGGGCCAGCCGGATCGCGGCTTCCAGGGTTTGTTGCTGGCGGGCGATCAGGTTCATGTCGTCGATGAAGAAGCTGAAATCGTTGGGGCCGTGATCCTTGATGTTACGCATGGCGGTTTCGGCTTTCTTGATCAACTCCACGGCGCTGAAACTGTCATTGGGGTACACACTGATGCCCAGGCTGGCCGTGATGCTCAAGTCATGGCCGGCCACATGGCGGGTGCTGCTGATAGCCTTGAGCACTTTCTCGGCAATGATCTGGGTCTGCTGGGGGTGATGAACGTCATTGAGGATCATCACGAACTCGTCGGAACCATAGCGGAACACCGAGTCGGACTCGCGCACCGTCGCCACCAGGTCCCGGCTGACCTGCTGCAGCACCTCATCACCCACCGGATGACCGAGGGCGTTATTGATGCGCTTGAAGCGATCCAGGCCGATAAACATCACCGCCAACTGGGTATCGTGACGCCGGCACAGGGCGATGGCCTGGGTCAGCCGGTCACCCAGCAGGGTGCTGTTGGGCAGGCCGGTGAGGCTGTCGTATTGCAGCAAGTGCGAGACCTTGAGCAGTTCCTGAACCCGTTCCTCGATGGTGCGTTCAAGGCTCAACAGCTTGAGAGCAGCGTCCTGCGCCAACTGCCATTTCCAGGTCAGGGCACTGGCCATCTGGCGGATTTCCAGGTTATCGAAGGGTTTTTTCAGAATCAGCAACTGATCGTCGAACTTCAGGCGCGCTTCGATGGCTTCGAAGGAATAGTCGGAATAGGCGGTACACAGGGCGATTTGCAGGTTGGGGTCGACGTTCCACAGCTGTTCGATGGTTTCCAGGCCATCCCAACCCGGCGGCATGCGCATGTCGATGAACACCAGGGCGTAGGGTGAGAGGTCGGCCAGGGCTTGGATTACCAGGCCGAGGGCTTCCTGACCCTGGTAGGCGGAGTCCAGCAGGTAGGTCTGGCGCAACGCAGGTGCGGTGCCAAACAGCGTTTCCTCGATGCTGTCCAGAGATTGTCCGCCGTTGGCGTCGGCACAGAGGATCTTGCGAAAGTCTTCGTGGATCGATGCTGTGTCATCGACGATCAGGATCCGTCGATTGGCCCGCCCTGAACGCGGGTTCATGGGTGGTACTCGGAGGCGCGCGACTGCATATTCTGGCGCATGTGGCTTCCTTACCTTAATGACTACATGGCTGTGTGCGGGCGCTTATCGGCTTCTTGTCCTAAGCGTAGTAGGCTCCTTGAATAAGTCGGCAAGTTGGCGTCAAATCGACGTCAGTTTCCCCTGTGAGCCATCTAGCGCCCATTGCGCCCGCAAGTACAGCGGTTGATCCACGCAGGGTCACAATGGTTCAAATTGGTATTATTGAAAGGAGGTGTCGCCATGGATGAGCAACTCGCTACGACGTCCCCTTACAGACCTACCGTTTTGCTGGTTGACGATGAAGAGTCGATCCTCAATAGCCTGCGCCGCCTGTTGCGCGGCCAACCCTACGATGTGTTGCTGGCCGGCAGCGGTGCCCAGGCCCTGGAGATCATGGCCGCCCAGCCTGTCGACCTGGTGATGACCGACGCCCGCATGCCGGCGATGGACGGTGCGATGCTGCTGGCCGAAACCCACCGGCTCTATCCGACCACCACCCGCATCCTGCTGACGGGCTATGCCGACCTGACGATGATCATCAAGGCGATCAACGAAGGGCAGATCCACCGCTACATCAGCAAACCCTGGAATGATGAGGAAATGCTCCTGACCCTGCGTCAGTCCCTCGATCACCAGCACTCCGAGCGTGAAAGGCTGCGCCTGGAGCAACTGACCCGCGAGCAAAACAACCAGTTGAAGGGCCTCAACGCCACCCTGGAAAAACGCGTGGTGGCCCGTACGTCCGAATTGCAGCAGACCGCCGACATGCTTGACCTGGCCTACGATGAGCTCAAGCGCAGCTATGTCACTGGCACCGAGGTGTTTTCCCTGCTGGCCAACCTGCGCCTGCCCAAGGAGAAACAGACCAACCGCCAGTTAATCGAGTTGATCCGGGTCTATTGCAAAGCCCAACCGATGGACGAGGCCAGTGTTCGCGACCTGACCATGGCGGCAGCGCTGTACAACATCGGCAAACTGAGCTGGAGCGACAGCATGATGATCGCCCCGGCCGACCTGCTGCACAGCACCGACCGCGAGCGTTATCGGGCCTACCCCACGCAAAGTGAGTCGCTGCTGATGACCCTGGAGCCGATGAAGGATGCAGCGCGGCTGATCCGTCATCACCAGGAGCGCTGGGACGGCACCGGCTTCCCCGATCATCTTAAGGGCGAGGCGATTCCATTTGGCTCTCGGCTGCTGAAACTGGCAGTGGACTTTATCGAGTTGCAGCGCGGGTTGATCCTCGAACGGCAGATGAACAGCGACGAAGCACTGTTGTACATCCGCAAATACGCGGGTCGACTCTATGACCCGGACCTGGTGGAAGATTTCGTCCAGGCCTGCGCAGCGTTCCTCAGTGATGTGACATTGGGCGATCCAACGGTCAAAGTACTCACTACCCGTGAGCTGGCCGAGGGCATGGTCCTGGCGCGTAACCTCAACGCCGATAACGGCATGCTGCTGCTCAACGCAGGCAAGGTGCTGAACCTGCCGCTGGTGGACAAGCTGATTGCCTTCGAGGCGATGGAGGGGGCCAAGTACAGTGTGTTTATCAAGGAACCCGAAGAGGCAGTGATCCTGGGATAAGTGGGATCGAGTGTGGGCTGGGGGGTATATCCGTTACCGCAGCAACGTATATGTACTCAATAGCCCCCGAGAACCCAACCTTCAGCAACCTCAAAAGATAGGTAGATACCTCTGCGTATAGCAGGCAAGCCATCTCCCACATTGGATTGCAGTACGCCGGACACTCATGTGATCCTTGCGCCTTTGCTTTCAAGGCTCACCTCTCATGACCTCCACCACCATCCGCATCGCCGCCGCCCTGTTGATCGGCAGCGACGGCCAAACCCTGCTGGTGCGCAAGCGCGGCACCCTGGCCTTCATGCAGCCGGGCGGCAAGATCGACGCCGGGGAGCAGCCGGCCGAGGCCCTGGCTCGTGAGCTGCACGAAGAGTTGGGGCTGCGCATCGATCCGGCAGAGGCTGTGTACCTTGGCCACTTCTCGGCACCGGCGGCCAATGAGCCGGGTTTCGTCGTGGAAGCCGAGCTGTTTCAGGTCAACATTGATGTGGCCGTAACCCCCGCTGCCGAGATTGAGGAAGTACGCTGGATCGACCCGGCTGGCGACGGAGACCTGCTGTTGGCACCCTTGACACGTGACCTTATCCTGCCGTTTTATCGCTCATCGCTGACCACAACGGCCTGAAGCGCCAGGCTCAAAGGACTGAACCGTGATTCCCCTCAACGAATTGCTGATTTTCGCTGCTGCCTCCTTGCTGCTGGTGCTGACGCCCGGCCCGAACATGATTTATCTGATCTCCCGTTCGATCTGCCAGGGCCGCAAGGCCGGGGTCACTTCGCTGCTGGGGGTGGTGGCCGGATTTTTTGTTCATCTGTTTGCGGCGGCAGTCGGTTTGACGGCAGTGTTTCTGGCGGTGCCAATGGCCTATGAGGCGCTGAAATGGGCCGGCGCCCTGTACCTGCTGTGGCTGGCCTGGCAGGCGGTCAAGCCGGGCGCTCGCTCACCGTTCGAGGCCCAGCAACTGCCGCCGGACTCGTCACGCAAGCTGGTGACGATGGGTTTTCTGACCAGTGCACTGAACCCGAAAATCGCCGTGTTCTACCTGTCGGTGTTCCCGCAGTTCATCTCCCCGGAGCACGGCTCGGTGTTCACCCAGAGCCTGGTGCTGGGGATCACCCAGATCAGCGTCAGTTTCACGGTCAACCTGCTGATCTCGTTGTTCGCCGCGACCATCGCCGGCTGGTTTATCAACAACCCGACCTGGCTGTCGGTGCAGCGTTATTTTATGGGCTTTGTCCTCGCGGCCCTGGCGATTCGCCTGATGCTTGAGCAGCGTCGCGGCGCATGATCATCCTGCCGCTGGATGCCAGCCACGCGCAGGCCTATCGGGCGTTGATGCTCCAGGCCTATGAAACTTATCCACAGGCGTTCACCTCCAGCGTCGCTGAGCGTGCGGTATTGCCGTTGAGCTGGTGGCAGAAGCGTTTGGAGAGTCCGCTGGATCGGGTGCTTGGCGGGTTTGCAGGGGATCAGTTGGCGGGCATTGTTGGCCTGGCGTTCGAACCCAGGGAAAAAGCCCGGCACAAGGTGACGCTATTTGGCATGTACGTCGCCGAAGGTTTCCAGCGGCGTGGGCTGGGCCGGCAATTGGTGGAAGCAGCGCTCGTTGAGGCGCGTCATCATGCCGGGGTAAAGTTGATCCAACTGACCGTCACCGCCGGCAATGACGCGGCGTTTGCGCTTTATCAGCGGTGCGGTTTCGTGCAGTACGGGCTGGAGCCGTTGGCGGTGCGGGTGGGGATCGAGTATTTCGATAAGATTCACCTGTGGCGCGAACTGTACGGCGACTGAGTTTCAGCGAACCGCGCTCACCCCATCCAATGTCGAAAACGACGTGTCCTTGGCCGTCAGCAAGAAGTCGCGCATATACGGCGCATCCAGCATGTCGGCGCGGATACCCGCATACAGCGTGGCAAACAACCCTTTTTCCCCCAGCCGCTTGGCCTTCACATAACCCCGTGAGCTGTATTCATGCAGCGCCCAATGGGGCATGCCGCACACGCCGCGACCGCTGGCCACCAGTTGCATCATCATCACCGTCAGCTCCGACGTACGGACCTGGGCCGGTTCCACGTCGGCTGGCTCCAGGAAGCGGGTGAAGATGTCCAGCCGATCCCGCTCCACCGGGTAGGTGATCAGGGTTTCGTTAAGCAAGTCCTCGGGCACGATGTAAGGCTTGTTCGCCAGTGGGTGCTGGTTGGCCACCGCGAGCATGGCTTCGTAGGTGAACAGCGGCACATAGGTAATGCCCGCCAGCTCCAGCGGGTCGGAGGTCACCACCAGGTCCAGGTCGCCACGGGCCAGGGCTGGCAGCGGCGCGAAGGCGAAACCGGAGGCCAGGTCCAGCTCGACTTCCGGCCAGGCATCGCGGAACTGGTCGATGGTCGGCATCAGCCATTGGAAGCAGCTGTGGCATTCGATGGCCATGTGCAAGCGCCCGGCAGTGCCGCCGGCCAGGCGCGCGATATCGCGCTCGGCGCCACGCAGCAAGGGCAGGGTGGCGTCCGCCAGTTGCAGCAGGCGCAGGCCGGCGCTGGTGAAGCGCACCGGCTTGGTCTTGCGCACAAACAACTGCATGCCCATGCGCTCCTCCAGTTCCTTGAACTGGTGGGACAGCGCGGACTGGGTCAGGTGCAGGCGTTCAGCGGCTTCCACCAGGCTTTCGGCCTCGCGCAAGGCGTGCAGGGTCTTGAGATGACGGATTTCGAGCACGGGCTCTCCATGAAGATAACTTGTGAAAAGTTCGGATCGGTTGAGTTTGTCTCATGTTGCGTTGACTGTCGACACCGACCGCTGGGCACTCTTCATCAAACTGTCACGTAACTGTGGCAGCGCGCTTGAACAAACTTCATCAGACTCGCGCTCTACTGGGGTTCTGCGTTTCGGTGTTTTTCATGCGCGTGTTGCTATTTCTGGCCGCTCTCTTGTTCGGCCTGCCGTCTTTTGCGGCTTCTCGATGTGATGTCAATGTCCCGACGGAACACGTCGATCTGGAACAGGTCAGCCTGGCCTACCAGAGCATTGGTCGTGCCTCCGATCCGGCGTTGTTGCTGGTGATGGGCCTGGGCGGGCAATTGATCCACTGGCCGGACGAAGTGGTGGTTGCCCTGTGTCAGCAAGGCTTTCGGGTGATTCGCTACGACAACCGCGACGTTGGCCTGTCCACCTGGCGCCAGGCGCCTGCCAGTGCCAACCTGACCTTTGAAGTGCTGCGCTACAAATTGGGCCTGCCGGTGGCGGCGCCCTACACCCTGACAGACATGGCCGACGATGCGCTGGGCTTGATGGATGCATTGCAGGTCCAGCAATTCCATGTGCTGGGCGCGAGCATGGGCGGGATGATCGCCCAGCACCTGGCGGCCATGGCGCCTGAACGGGTGGAAAGCCTGACGCTGATCATGACCAGCTCCGGCGCCGAAGGCCTGCCGGCGCCCAATGCGGCGCTGGTGCAATTGCTTTCGCGACGTGGCGCGCCCAATCGCGAAGCTGCCCTGGAACAGCAAGCCGATTTACTGGCGGCGCTGGGCAGTCCATCTGTGAAGGATGATCGCCAGGCCTTGCTGCACCAGGCGGCGCAGTCCTACGACCGGGCGTTCAACCCGGAAGGCGTGAAGCGTCAGATCATGGCGATCCTCGCGGAGCCGAGCCGGGTGCCGCTGCTCAACCAACTGCGTGTGCCGACCCTGGTGGTCCACGGCACCGCTGACCCGTTACTGCCAGTGATGCACGGCGTGCACCTGGCGGCGCACATTCAGGGCAGCCAATTGCGGCTGATTCCCGGTTTGGCCCACCGTTTCCAGGAGGCGTTCAAGGCGCCGTTACTGGGGGCGGTGTTGCCGTACTTGCAAGCCCATCGCGAAGACGCGGCGCATTGGGCCCAGATCGAGCCGGTGGCGCCTTCGAAGCTTTTGTGAGGCTGGCGTGGGGTGTATGGTGCGACTTTTGCGGCGCGTTTTAGCCAGCGAGGTTGCGTTATGAGTACTCCCCTGAAAATCGATTTCGTCAGCGATGTGTCCTGCCCCTGGTGCATCATTGGCCTGCGCGGTTTGACCGAAGCCCTGGACCAGTTGGGCGTTGAGGTGCAAGCCGAGATCCACTTCCAGCCCTTCGAGCTGAACCCGAACATGCCTGCCGAAGGGCAGAACATCACCGAGCACATCACCGAGAAATACGGCTCCACCGCCGAACAGTCCCAGGCCAATCGGGCGATGATCCGCGACCGTGGCGCCGAGGTCGGCTTTGCCTTCCGCACCGACGGCCAAAGTCGCATCTACAACACCTTCGACGCCCATCGCCTGCTGCATTGGGCCGGGCTTGAAGGGTTGCAGTACAACCTCAAGGAAGCGCTCTTCAAAGCTTACTTCACCGACCAGCAGAACCCTTCCGATCACGCCACCCTGGCGCTGATTGCCGAAAGTGTTGGCCTGGACCTGCAACGTGCGGCACAGATTCTGGCGTCGGATGAATACGCCGCCGAGGTTCGCGAGCAGGAGCAGTTGTGGGTGTCCCGTGGCGTGAGTTCGGTGCCGACCATTGTCTTCAACGATCAGTACGCGGTCAGCGGTGGGCAACCGGCCGAAGCCTTTGTCGGCGCGATTCGGCAGATCCTCAGCGAGGCCAAAGGCTAACCCCTGGCCCGTCACTTGCATTCACCCTGCAAAGCCCATTCGGCTGGTGTTCATGAGTGATGAGCCCAGTGTCTGAATGGGCACTGCCATGGGTGAAACATTACCTTGAACATTCTTGACCTCGACCACAGCCTTACGGCCCAGGCACCGATTGCCCGGCGTCTTTCCAGCGGCCAGGCGATACGCATGGACCTGCTCGACCTTGGCCCGAAACTGCGCCTGTGGTCCACCGAAAAAACCTATAAGCGCTTCGCCGAACGCCTGGCCAAACGGCCCCGGCCCATCGATGCGCGGCCGGAAATTTTCTTTGTCGGCTCCGGCGATTATCACCATCTGACCCCCGCGTTGCTCGCCGACTTGAAAGAGCCCGTCAGCCTGATCCACTTCGACAACCATCCCGATTGGGTCCGCTTGGCCCCGCGTCGGCACTGCGGTTCCTGGGTTAACCGGGCGCTGAAGATGCCGGCGATCAAACGCATTGTCACCCTCGGCCCGTGCAGCGACGACCTGCATAACCCGCAACTGCGCGGCGGCAACCTCGGCGCCCTCAAACGCGGGGATTTGCAGCTGTTTCCCTGGCAGCACGCGCCCTCGAAAGTCTGGGGCCGGGTGGGCGACGGCGCCGGTCACCAGCAACAGGAAAATCATCTGCACTGGCGCAACCTGGCCGAGTTGGATTGGGCGCAGTTCCTCGGGCAGATGATCGCCAGCCTGCCCACCGAGGCGATCTGGATCACCATCGACAAGGATGTGCTGGCCTGCGAAGACGCCGCCACCAACTGGGACCAGGGCGGCATGCGCCTGACTCACCTGCTGCAAGCCTTACGGACGTTGGCGGCGAGCAAGCGGATCATCGGCATCGATGTCTGCGGCGAGTTTGCTCAGCCGGCCTTCAGCAACGCCTTCAAGCGCTGGGAAGCCAAGTCCGACCAACCGCCCGCCGAGCGCTGGAGCGAGGAGGATTTGCTGCGCAACTCGGCCACCAATGAAGCGTTGATTAACCTGTTCGAGGAGCTGTTCCCGTGACCCTGACCGTGGTGTTGCTGGTGGCCTTTTCCATCGTCCTCGATGTGATCGGCCAACTGTGTTTCAAACTGGGCCTGGACCGTTTGCCGGAACTGGACGGTGGTTTTCGCCTGAATGCCTTCTGGGGCCAGGTGTTTAACGCGCCGTTGCTGTGGGCCGGGATCGGCGCCTATGTCATCGAGTTTTTCGTCTGGCTTGAGGCCTTGTCCCGTGCGCCGTTGAGCCTGTTGTTTCCGGCGGCGGCGCTGGCTTATTGCGGGGTGGTGTGCGCCGGGAAAATGATCCTCGGCGAGACCGTCAGCCGCCGTCGTTGGATGGGCACGTTGGTCATTACAGCCGGTGTGATGCTGGTGGCTATTGCAGGGACTCAATCATGAACTCAGAAAATATTTCCATAAGCCCGGTCGGCTGGCTGCATGGGCGCTTGGGCACCGTGGTGCTGTGGGCGTTGCTGATTTGCACCGAAAGCGCCGGGCAGCTGTTTACCAAAGTCGCTGGTGATCAACTGGGGCAGATGGATTTCACCGTGCAATGGCTGTTGGCCGTGGCCGGCAATCCGGGAATCCTCGCGGCGATTGCCTGCTACATCGGCGCGTTTTTCGTGTGGATGCTGATTCTGCGGCGCAGCAGCCTGTCCCTGGCTTTTCCGCTGAGTTCGCTGGTGTTTGTGGTGGTGCTACTCGGCTCGTGGCTGGGCCTGGGCGAGCACATCAGCGTGCTGCACTGGGTGGGCGTGGTGGTGATTATTGGCGGGATAGCGTTGTTGGCCGAGGGTAAAGAGAACTGAGCAATCCGTTGATTGACGCGAACTCTGTGGCGAGCGGGCTTGCCCGCTCGCCACAGAGGGGTGGTCAATCAAATGTGTAGCTGATCGCCGTCTGCACCTGCCCCTGGTTCACCTCGCCGGTCTGCCTGACGATACTGCTGTCCGCCGCCGAGCCCACCAGATGTACCCAACTAGCGCTGGTCAGCAATGACCATTTTGGCGCCAGGGGAAACTTGAAGCTCTGGGTCAATGTGAGGTTCTGGAAACCGCCGCTGGCGTTATAAGGCCCAATTCCCGACGCCGCCGCTTCATGATCATCAACGCCGAAAAACGTCTGGGCCTGGCGATCATCGGCAAAGCGCGCCATCAGGCCGCTGCTGCCAATGATCCCGCCGCCCAGCGGATAACCCAGCTCACCGCCGACCTTGCCCAACACGCCGCTCTGCTCGCGAGCGCCGCCCACGGCTCGGCCCAGCTGGGCATAGACCCGCCAGAAATCGGCCGGCGCGTACTGGATAAATCCTCCCACTTCGGCCATGTCCGACACATCCCGCAAGCCCTGCAACGAACCATTGGCGGTACGCCCCGGCAGGTAATTGAGGTAAGGGCCGGCGCTTAAACCGTTGCGGTTGAAGGCGCTCCAGGTCAGGCCGTCGTCGGTGCCCAGGCTGACATTCCCCCAGTCCAGGTCGAAGTAGGGAACGGGTACCGTTTCATGGCGGCTGCCGCTGGGTTCGCGCGGTTGATAGCTGACGCCCAGGCCGGCTTCGCCGGTGATCCCGTCGGCCAATGCCGAACAGGCGCACAGACCGAGCACGCCTGCGAGTACAGCTGAAGTAACCCTGAGCATGATGCCTTTCCCTTCTCTGAACATGCGCGCATGAACGCGCAGGCGCGAGGGGTTGCGCAAGCACTCATGTTGTTTGTAGCAACCTACAAAAATTGTAGCCCGGTCGATGCATTTTCTGCCTAGAGTGCCGCAAGAGCCCAGCCCCGCTGGGCTTTAATCAGTTGGCACACTCCCTGCTCTATCCCTCTGCAAGCGCAACAGCGCGCTCCTACTTCATAGGTAAATGCAGATGATTGACTGGCATATCGTGTGTGACTTCGACGGGACCATCACGCCCACCGATGTCATCGACAACGTCCTCCAACGCTTCGCTGATCCTTCGTGGGAAACCATCGAGCAGCAATGGCTGGACGGTCATATCGGCTCCCGCGAATGCCTGAGCCTCCAACTGGCGCTGATCAAGGCGACGCCTGCCGAGTTGCTGGCGTACTTCGACAGCGTCGAGATCGACCCGGACTTCCCCGACTTCGTCGACCACGTCATCGGCCTGGGCGCCTCCCTCGAAGTAGTCAGCGACGGTATCGAACAAGGCATCGCGCGGATTCTGTCGCGTAACTACGTGACCTTGCTGCCAATCCTCGCCAACCGCTTGCGCCAGGTCGACCAGAACAGCTGGCGCATCGACTTCCCGTATTCCAGCGATGCCTGTCGCGCCGCCTCCGGCAACTGCAAGTGCAAATCCACGCCGCGCAACAAGCGGGTGCTGGTGATCGGCGACGGCCAGTCCGACATGTGCGTGGCTTCCACTGCCGACTTCGTCTTCGCCAAGGGCCGCCTGGCTGAGTATTGCCAGCGCAACCAGATTCCTTACGCACGCTTCGACACCTTTGCCGAGCTGCCTGCATTGCTGGCCAAGCTGCCCCAGGGCATCGCGGCCAACGCTACTTCCTTCAACTCGTCTTCCGACAATCAGGAACTCTTCCATCATGTCTGATATCCGCATCGCTACCGCCGAAGACCAGGTACTTCTGGATAAAGAAGCCAAGTACTGCTCCTACGGCGACACCGTTCACTACATCGACCCGCCGCGTATTTTTAGCCGTTGCGAAGGCTCCTATGTCTGGGACACCGAAGACCAGGCCTACCTCGACCTGCAAATGTGGTACTCGGCGGTCAACTTCGGTTACGCCAACCCACGCCTGAACAACGCGCTGAAACAGCAGATCGACACCCTGCCGCAGATCGCCAGCCAGTACCTGCACAAGGGCAAGATTGAGCTATCGGAAATGATCGCCGTCGATGCCAAGAAAAAATTCGGCCTGGACGGGCGCGTGCACTTCAACGTCGGCGGCTCGCAGTCCATCGAGGACTCGCTGAAAGTGGTGCGTAACGCCACCAACGGCAAGAGCCTGATGTTCGCCTTCGAAGGCGGCTACCACGGCCGTACCCTCGGCGCTTCGTCGATCACCTCCAGCTACCGCTACCGTCGCCGCTACGGCCACTTCGGCGAGCGCGCCAATTTCATTCCGTTCCCATACCACTTCCGTGGCCCCAAAGGCATGACCAAGGAAGAATACGGCAGCCACTGCGTGCAGCAGTTTGCCCGCCTGTTCGAGACCGAATACAACGGTGTATGGGACCCGAAAGTCGGCCAGTGCGAATACGCAGCTTTCTACGTCGAGCCGATTCAGGGCACCGGTGGCTACGTGATCCCACCGATGAACTTCTACAGCGAACTCAAACATGTGCTGGATCAGCACGGCATTCTGATGGTGGTCGACGAAATCCAGATGGGTTTCTGGCGCACCGGCAAGCTGTGGTCCATCGAGCACTTCGACGTCAAACCGGACGTCATTGTGTTCGGTAAGGCCCTGACCAATGGTCTCAACCCACTGGGCGGCATTTGGGCCAAGGAAGCGTTGATCAACCCGAAAATCTTCCCACCAGGCTCGACACATTCCACGTTCGCCTCCAACCCGTTGGGCACGGCGGTGGGCCTGGAAATGTTCAAGATGACCAGCGAAGTCGACTACGGCGCGATGGTCATGGCCAAGGGCAAATACTTCCTCGAAGGCCTGCAAGAGTTGCAGAAGCGCTTCCCGATCATCGGCGATGTCGACGGTCTGGGCCTGGCCCTGCGCTGCGAAATCTGCGGCCCGGACGGTTTCACGCCGGACAAGGCGGCGCTGGACTACATGGTCGACGAAGGCATGAAGGGTGACATGGTGGTTGACGGTCAGCGTTTGGGCTTGATCCTCGACGTGGGCGGCTACTACAAAAACGTGATCACCCTGGCGCCGTCCCTGGAAGTCAGCTACCCGGAAATCGACCTGGGCCTGCAGTTGCTTGAGCAGTTGCTGAATCGGGTAATGAAGCGGTGAACCGCGCTGAGATCGATCTGGGCGAAGGTGACTCAGGCTTCGTTCTCGGCAACGGTCCGGTCGGGGTTCTGTTGATTCACGGCCTGACCGGCACCCCGACGGAACTGCGTCGGGTGGCCCAGGGCCTGGCCAAGGACGGGACGTGCACGGTGTACGTGCCGACCCTGGCCGGGCATTGCGGGGACAACAGCGACCTGCAGGCCACCGGCTGGCTGGACTGGTACGAAGGCGTGCGCAAAACCTTCGTCGGTGTGCGGCAGCACCACGACCAGATGTTCGTCGGCGGCCTGTCCATGGGCGCGGTGATGTCGATGTACCTGGCCTCGGAATTTGCGGGCCAGGTGACGGGGTTGCTGATGTACTCCACGACGTTGAAGTACGACGGCTGGAGCATCAACAAGCTGGCGTTCCTCACGCCGTTGCTGATGAAGATTCCATTCGGCGTGCACCTGTGCAGCTTCGAAGAGAAACCGCCCTACGGCATCAAGAACGAACGCCTGCGGGCTATCGTCGAACGGCAGATGAAGGCAGGGCAGAGCAGCCAGGCCGGTCTCCTGACCATGGAAGGCGTCACGGTGCGCGAGCTGCACCGGATGAATGCCGTGGTCAAGAAACGTATGCCGTCGATCAACACCCCGGCGCTGGTGCTGCATTCTGTCGAGGACGACATCACCAGCCGCTGGAACGCCGATTATGTGGAGCGCCATCTGGGCGGGCCGGTGACCAAGATCCTGCTGGACAACTGCTACCACATGATCACCGTCGACCTGCAATACCGTCGGGTGATCGAGTTGAGTGCTGACTTTATCCAACAGCATGCCGCCCCTGTAGTCGCGAGCTTGCCCGCGAAGGTCGTTAACGATAACGCAGGCTGCCTGGTTTGACGCGGTGCCTTCAAGTCCATCGCGAGCAAGAACTAGGCGTCCCCCTCGCTACACAAGGAAAACCCGTGATTAGCGCCCAAGCCTTTTCGACTATTCGGGCCATCGAGCGCAGTGCCTGGAATGACTGCTTTCCCGGTGCCCTGGAGGATTGGGATTACTACGTCGCCGTGGAAAACGCCGCCATTGATGATTTTCAGTGGCGTTACCTGGCGGTGTTCGAGACCGGGACGCTGGTAGCAGTCGCCCCAGCGTTCATCACCCATTACCGCCTCGACACCACCGTGTCGGGAATCGGCAAGCGCTTTACCCAGCGCCTGGAGCGACTGTGGCCGGGCGTCTTGCGGCTGGGCCTGTACGCCATTGGTTCGCCCGTGGCCGAGCAGTGCAATGCCGGCATTGCCAGTCATATCCCTGAGTCGCGGCGCCAGGCGTTACTGGAGCAGTTGCTGGTAGCCGCTCGGCGGGATGCCGATGATTTCGACATTGGCCTGCTGGCGGTCAAGGATGCCCCGACCAAGGATGAACACTGGGCTAACAGCTGCAAGGCGGCAGGCTTTCAACGGATGCCAAGCTTGCCGTCGGCCTCGTTGCCGGTGCCCTACGGCTCGGTGGATGCCTATCTCGGCTCCTTGGGGAAATCCACCCGCAAGGACCTGCGCCGCAAACTGCGGGTACCTGGGCCACGGGTCGAGTGGCGGCGCAATATCGATGATGTGTTGCCCGAAATCATGCGCCTGTACGAAGCCACCCTGGCCCGCGCCGACCTGCAGTTCGAGCGTTTACCTGCGGGCTATTTCACCGCGATCCTCGAACAGCTTGAAGATCGGGCGGTCTGTGTACTTTACTGGGTGGACGAGCAACTGGTGGCATTCAACCTGATCCTGCTGGACCAGCATCGTCTGATCGACAAGTTCTTTGCCCATGACCTGGCCCGTAGCCGTGAGCACAACCTGTACTTTCGCAGCTGGCTGACCAACGTCGACTACTGCATTGCACACAATATTGCGGTGTATGAGTGCGGGCAGGCCGGTTATGCCAGTAAGCTGCGCCTGGGCTGTGAGTTTCAGGGCAATAGCGTGTTCTTCCGTCATCGCAACTGGCTGCTCAACACCTTGCTCAACGTCGTAAAAGTGTTTATTCGTCCGGACCGTTCCGACCCTGCCATGGCTGCTGCGATAAGCGAAACCTGATGATCAACAAGACCCGCCGAAAAGCCCGCCCCTTTGCCATTTCGCGCTGGAGCGTCCAGCGCAAGCTGGTCCTGGCGTTCTGGCTGGTCAGCGTTATTCCGACCATGATTGCCGCCGAGCTGGCCGCCACCACCCTGTCGCAGATTTTCGACAGCAACGTGCGCATCTGGCTGCAGGAGTCGACCCGTATCGTCAAAGATGAGATCGGCGACATCCTTCACGACAACGCACGGGTTGCGCAGTTGTTCCTGCGCTACATCCGCCCGCCGTCGACCCATCAGGACCAGCGCCACGACAAGCTCACCGCCGACATCGCCAGCGCCACCGACATCGACGTGGTGGCGCTGATCCGCAGCAGCGATCACAAAGTGGTGTACAGCACCGCCTCCGACGATGTGATCAGCCAGATCAGCCTGGCGCCGAATGCGGTATTGCAGACGGTTCAGGTCGGCGGTGTGCCCATCGGCGCGGTGATCTCCACGTTTGAAACCACTCAGGATGGGGTTGATTACAAACTGTTGGTCGGTACCTATCTGGACAGCAGTTTTCTCACCAGCGTCGCCGAGGTGCATTCCCTGGACTTGCGGCTGTACCTGGGCAACACCGCTGGCTTCTCGGAAATCTTTTCCACCCAGCGCTTCGAAGACCACCCGACCCAGATCCCGAAAACCATCGAAGCCCTGCTGCGCAGCACCAGGCAGCCCAGCGAGCAGTTCACCAGCAACTACAGCGGCCTGTACTGGCCGATCTTCAACGACACCGGCGAGTTGCAAGGCGTGATCTTCAGCGGCCTGCTGCGCCACACCAGCCTGGTAGGACTGGTCAACCAGAGCAACCTGTTCGTGCTGATCTTCCTGCTTAGCTCGGCGCTGTCCCTGGGCACAGGCTGGCTGGTCTCCCAGCGCCTGACCCGCCCGTTACGGGATTTATCCCAAGGGGTCAGCGCGGTGATTTGCGGCGATTATCGACATCGCGTCGCCGTCAGTGGCGGTGACGAATTGGCCCAGTTGAGCAGCACCTTCAACCACATGACTGAACGCCTCGGTGAACTGCATCACCTGGAAGCCCAGCTGCGCCGACGTGATCGCCTGCATGCCCTGGGTGAAGTGGCGATGGGTCTGGCCCATGAAATCCGTAACCCATTGGGGATTATCAAGACCGCCACGCAGTTGCTGCACCGTCGCGCCGATCTGGCAGACACCGACAAGCGTCACCTGGAATACGTGATCAGCGAAGTCAGCCGGATCAACGACTTGATCACCGACTTCCTCGACTTCGCTAAACCCAGCGAGCCGTTGCGCAGCGTGCAGTTGGCCCGTCCGTTGGTGGAAGAAATCCTCGGCTTTTGTGCCCCAGAGTTGTCCACCCACACCATCGACGCCCACATCGACGACCAGGCCCCTGGCGCGACGATCTACGTTGATGCCAAGCAACTCAAGCAGGCCTGCCTTAACCTGATCCTCAACGCCATCGACGCCATGCCCGAAGGCGGGCGCTTGACTGTGGGCATCAGCTCTGTGGGCGACAATACGGTGATCAGCATCGCCGATACCGGCCAGGGCATCCCCGCCGAAATGGTCGAACGGATATTTACGCCATTCGTCACCACCAAGGCGTCGGGCACCGGACTGGGTCTGGCGAAAGTGTTCTCGATCATGGAAAGTCATGACGCCAGCATCGAATGCGTGAGCGAGAAAGATGCCGGAGCCACCTTCAGCCTGTACATTCCGGCTAACGGTGAAGACGAAGGCGATGATGAGGACAGTCATGACGCATAACGTATTAGTGGTCGACGACGAGCCCAAACTCTGCGACCTGCTGTCCTCTGCCCTGAGCCAGAACGGCATCCAGGTATTCACTGCCGGTAACGGCCTGCACGCCCTCAAGGTGCTGGAACAGGAAGACATCGACCTGGTGATCAGCGACTGGCGCATGCCCGGCATGGACGGGCCGGCGCTGCTGGCTGAGATCAAAGTGCGCTACCCGCAGTTGCCGGTGATCGTCATGACCGCCTACAGCACCGTGAAAAACGCCGTGCAATCGATGCGCAACGGTGCCTACGACTACATCGCCAAGCCCTTCGATATCGACGAGCTGGACATCACCGTGGCCAAGGCCCTGCAGTTTCGCGACATCATGCGCGACAACGCGCGGATGCGTGCCGAGCTGGATGAACATCAACAATTCGATAGCCTGGTGGGCGACAGTCCGGCCTTTCGCCGTGTGTTGCAGGCGGTGGATTCGGTGCGCGAGAGCAACGCGACCATTTTGCTGACTGGCGAAAGCGGCACTGGCAAGGAAATGGTCGCCCGGGCCATCCACAAACATGGCAACCGCGCCGACAAACCGTTTGTGGCGGTCAACTGCGCGGCGATTCCCGAAGGCTTGCTGGAAAGCGAAATGTTCGGCCACCGCAAGGGCGCCTTTACCGGCGCTGTGGCGGATCGGGTCGGGCGCTTCATGCAGGCCGACAAGGGCACGCTGTTTCTCGACGAAGTGGGCGACATGCCCCTGGCGTTGCAGGCGAAGATCCTGCGGGCCTTGCAGGAGCGAGTGATCGAACCGGTGGGCGACCCGCGCGAGCGCAAGGTCGATGTACGGGTGATTGCCGCTACCAACAAAAATCTGCTGGAGGCGGTGGTCAACAAGGAGTTTCGCGAGGATCTCTACTACCGCCTCAATGTGTTTCCGATCCCCCTGCCAGCCCTGCGCGAGCGGGTGGAAGACATCGCGCCCCTGGCCCGGCATTTCGCCCAGACCTTGAGCGCCACCGCTGGCAAACGCATCACCGGCTTCAGCCCCGAAGCGTTGCAGGCCATGGCCGCCTATGCCTGGCCGGGTAATATCCGTGAACTGCAGAACTGCGTGGAACGGGCGACCATTGTGGCGACCAGCCCGGTGATTGAAGACATCGACTTACCAACGTATCTGTTTGCCTCAAGGCCTTCGGACAACAGCGTCGGCGCAATACTCAGCGACGGGCCAGGGGTGCCCCAAGACTTGGATGCGGCGCTGGCGCAAGTGGAGAAGGCCTATATTCTGGCGGCATTGCAGGAGAGCAATGGCGTGCAGGCAGCGGCGGCCCAGAAGATCGGCATCTCCGAACGCAGCTTCTGGTATCGGTTGAAGAAACTGGGGATTCAGGTGGACAAGATCGTCCGCTGAAGATCGTTCCCATGCTTTGCGTGGGAACGATCTTCAAAGTCAGGCGTGAATGCGGACCCACACCGTCACCAACACCGTCGCCGCCATCAACCACGCTACCGCCGCGACAGCCAGCGATGCCTCCAGCCGCATCCGGTCCACCATCACATACAACGTCGCCAGGTACACAAAGTACGGAATGATCGACCACATCCCAAACACGATGGTGGTCTTCAAGTCATCCACCGACCGGCCTTTGCCGACGATGTAATGAGCGATCAGTGCAAAGGTCGGAAACAGCGGCACCAGGCCTGCGATGTAATAGTTTTTGGTCTTGGCCAGCGCTGCGAGGATCAGCACCACGCCAGCGCCCAAGGCGGCTTTAAATACTAAATCCACAGCGCGCTCCTAGTGGCTCAGACCGTATTTCTTGACCTTGTCGAACAGGGTGGTCTTGGCCATCCCCAGTTCCTGGCTGGCCTGGGTCAGGTTGCCACCGCTGCGTTGCAAGGCGTCGCTGAGCAGGTTGCGTTCAAAGGCTTCCACCGCTTCGGTAAAGGCCAGGCCGTGGTTGTCGCTGCTGGCGCCGCTTTTCTTGAAGGCCGGCAGCCCCAGGGCGAAGCGTTCGGCGACGTTGCGCAGTTCGCGTACGTTGCCCGGCCAGTCGTGGCTCATCAGGTTGGACAGGGTCTGGTTGTCCAGGTCCGGCACGGTACGGTCGAAACGCAGGGACGACTGCTGCAGGAAATGCTCGAACAGTTGCAGGATGTCTTCCCGGCGCTCACGCAGAGGCGGCAGCTCCAGGGTCACCACATTCAGGCGGTAATACAGGTCGCTGCGAAATTGGTTGGCACGGCTCAGCTCATCGAGGTCGGACTTGGTGGCGGCGATCACCCGGCAATCCACCGCCACGCTCTGGTTCGAACCCAGACGTTCCAGGGTGCGCTCCTGCAAGACCCGCAGCAGTTTGATCTGCAGGTTCAGCGGCATGCTTTCCACTTCATCGAGGAACAACGTGCCGTTGTGGGCATGTTCGATCTTGCCGATACGGCGCTTGCCGGCGCCGGTAAAGGCGTTGGCTTCGTGGCCGAAAATTTCGCTTTCGAACAGGTTCTCCGGCAGGCCACCGCAGTTCAACGCGACGAACTGTTGGGAATGGCGACGGCTGAAATCATGCAGGCAGCGAGCGACCAGTTCCTTGCCGGTTCCGGTTTCACCTTCGATCAGCACGTTGGCCGAGGTATCGGCGACGTTGGCGATCAACTCCCGCAGGTTCTGCATGGCGGGTGAGCGGCCGATGATCCGGCCTTCCAACGAGTCGCGCTCGGCCAGTTGCCTACGCAGCGACCAGACCTCCCGTGCCAGCCCGCGTTGCTCCAGGGCGCGTCGGGCGACGTCCACCAAGCGCTCGGGGGAGAAGGGTTTCTCCATGAAGTCATAAGCGCCATCGCGCATCGCGCCGACAGCCATGGAGATATCGCCGTGACCGGTAATCAGCACCACCGGCAGGCTTTTGTCCAGGGCCTTGAGGCGGGTCAACAGCTCCAGCCCATCAATACCGGGCAGGCGAATATCGCTGATGACGATGCCAGCGAAATTTTCACCGACCCGGGTCAGGGCCTCTTCGGCGCTGCCCACGCCAACGCTTGGAATGTCCTCCAGGGCCAGGGCTTGCTGACAGCCGAGCAACACATGGGGGTCGTCTTCGACGATCAGGACGGTCAGGTCGGTATTTAGGTCGGTGTTCATTTCGACTCGGTTTGATGAGGGCTCGCCAGGGGCAAGCTCAGGACAAAGGCAGTACCGCCACCGGTCGGGTGCTCGACGGCGAGGTTGCCGCCGGTGGCCGCTGCGAGGCTGGCCGAAAGGGTCAGGCCCAGGCCCAGGCCCAGCTCGCCGGGTTTGGTGGTGAAGAATGGTTCGAACAAATGTTTGCGGGCCTCGGGGTCGATACCGTGACCGTTGTCGCGTACCCGCAGGCGGTATTTACCGTCGACGGCCTTGCCTTCCAGCCACAGCTGCGGGGCCGGTTGCGCCTGCATAGCGTCCAGGGCGTTGCCGATCAAGTTGACCAGAATCTGTTCCAGACGGGTCTGGTCGATCTGCAATTGCACGCTGGCGAAGTCGCGGTGCAGGGTTATCGGCAGGCTGTCCAGGCGACTGCCCAGCACCTGGAAGGCGGCATCCACCGCCTTGCCCAGGCTGGCTTCTCCCTGGTCGTCACCGCGCCGAGCAAAGGAGCGCAGGCTGGCGGTGATGCGACCCATGCGGTCGATCAGTTCGTTGATGGTCTTGAGGTTGGCGCTGGCGGTATCCAGGGCTCCGCGCTCCAGAAAGCGCACGGTGTTGCCGGACAAGGTTCGCAGGGCCGCCAGCGGCTGGTTCAGTTCATGGGCGATGCTGGTGGACATCTGGCCGATGGCTGCCAGTTTTCCGGCCTGGACCAGCTCGTCCTGGGCTCGGCGCAGGGTTTCTTCGGCCTGGCGCCGTTCGCGAATCTGCGCCTTGAGACGCTCGTTGCTGGCGCGCAGGTCGGTGGTGCGCTCGGCAATCCGTCGCTCCAGTTGGTTGTTGGCTTCCTGCAAGGCTTCCCGGGCGGCGAGGCGGGTGGCGATAACCTTGCGCCGTTCATTCCAGGCGATCAACAGGAAGGCCACCAAGGCAAAGGCCACGGCCACCAGGATGCCTTGATTGACTGCTGCCTGGCGCAGGTCTTTCAGGGGCGTGAGCAGGGTGAAGTTCCAGGGCGTGTCGCTCAGGGGCCGGGTCTGGGCCAGGTAGCTGACTTCCTTGTCGTCGGCCACCACCTCGCTGTTGGCCGGGAAGGTCAGTTTTTCCGTACCTTCATTCAGTTGCTCGCGGGCCAGGGGTTGCAGTTCGTTGAGGGTCGCCCAGTAATATTGCAGGCTGCGGGCCAGGCGTTCCTTGGTGTCTTCGCTCAGAGGGAGTAGGGCCTTGAGACGGCGGGCCGGGTCGCTGGACAGGATAATGATGCCGTTCTCGTCACTGACGAAGGCTTCCAGGCGCGCCCGCTGCCAGCGTTCTTCCAACGCTTCCAGGCGAACCTTGACCACCGCCACGCCGATGATCTTGCCGTGTTCTTCCAACCCATGGGCCAGGTAGTAGCCGGGTTCGCCATTGGTGCTGCCGATGCCATAGAAGCGGCCGGGCTGGCCGCGTACGGCATTCTGGAAGTAGGCGCGGAAGGACAGGTCTTCACCCAGGTAACTGTCGACATCGCGCCAGTTGCTGGTGGCCAGCACGCGGCCGGTGGTGTCCATCACATAAATGGCCCGACTGCGACTGCGCCGGTTCAGGCCTTCGAGGTAATCGTTGACCTTCTGCCGGTGTTCCGGATTCGGGTCGGCCAGCAGCTTGGAGACGCTGGACTCCAGCTCCAGCAGGCTGGGTAGGTAGGTGTATTTGCTGATCTCACTCTCGACGGTTCGTGCGTGCAGTTCCAACTGGCGCTCGCCGTTCTCGCTCAGGGCGCGGATCCCATAGTATTCGCTGGTCCAGAAGCCGATATAACCCAGGCCAATCATCAGCAGGATGATCAGCGGTGGCAGGAACAATTGGCGAATCAGACGAGGCTTCACGGCAAGGGATGGCGGTGCGGCGCGATAAAGAGTGGGGTCGCATTTCATCACAGATGCCTTGGGTCAGCTACCGTTCGCCTGGCTACTGTAGGAGCGAGCTTGCTCGCGAAGAACTCAAGGACACTGCGTTTATCCAGGATGCACGCGTTATCGTTGAGGTCTTTCGCGAGCAAGCTTGCTCCTACAGGGTGGGGCGAGTTGCGGCTTTGCTTTTTAGTGCTGCAGGATTTTCTCAAGGAAGTGCTGCGCACGTTCGGAGCGGGCGCTGATGTCGCCGAAGAACTCTTCTTTCTGGCAGTCTTCGATGATCTTGCCCTGGTCCATGAAGATCACGCGGTCGGCCACCTTACGGGCGAAGCCCATTTCGTGGGTCACGCACATCATGGTCATGCCTTCCTGGGCCAGTTGCACCATCACGTCCAGTACTTCGTTGACCATTTCCGGGTCCAGGGCCGAGGTCGGTTCGTCGAACAGCATGACGATCGGGTCCATGGCCAGGGCGCGGGCAATCGCCACACGTTGTTGCTGGCCGCCGGAGAGCTGGCCAGGGTGCTTGTGGGCATGGGCCGACAGGCCGACGCGCTCCAGCAGTTGCAGGCCTTTCTGGGTGGCTTCTTCCTTGCTGCGACCCAGCACCTTGATCTGCGCGATGGTCAGGTTTTCGGTGATGGTCAGGTGCGGGAACAGTTCGAAGTGCTGGAACACCATGCCCACGCGCGAACGCAGCTTCGGCAGGTTGGTCTTCGGATCGGCGATGGAGGTGCCATCGACGATCACGTCACCCTTCTGGAACGGTTCCAGTGCGTTGACGCACTTGATCAGGGTGGACTTGCCCGAGCCGGACGGCCCGCACACCACGATCACTTCGCCTTTCTTGACCTCGGTGCTGCAATCGGTCAGCACCTGGAAGTCGCCATACCACTTGTTGACGTTCTTGATAGAGATCATACGGCAAACCTTTTTTGCAGACGCTTGACCAGCAGCGAGGCGGCAAAGCTGATGATGAAGTAGACGACACCGGCGAAAATCAGGAATTCATTGGAACGACCGATGATGTCGCCATTGGCTCGCGAAGCATTGAGGAAGTCCACCAGGCCGACGGTGTACACCAGCGAGGTGTCCTGGAACAGGATGATGCTCTGTTGCAGCAACAGCGGCGTCATCTTGCGAAACGCCTGGGGCAGGATGATCAGGCGCATGGTCTGGCTGTAGGTCATGCCCATGGCTTGCGCGGCGGCCATCTGGCCCTTGGCGATTGACTGCACGCCGGCCCGAACGATTTCGCAGAAGTACGCCGCTTCGAACATCATGAAAGCCACGACGCAGGAAGTGAACGCACCGATTGGCGTGTCTTCGCCGGTGATCCAGCGCAGCACGAACGGTACCGCCAGGTAGAACCAGGTGATCACCAGCAGCAGCGGGATCGAGCGGAAGTAGTTCACATAGGCGCCGGCCACGCGAGACATCAGCTTGCTGGAGGACAGGCGCATCAGTGCCAGGATCGTGCCAAGGATAATCCCGCCGACCACGCCCATGACCATCAGTTGCAGGGTCATGACCATGCCGTTCCACAAACCTGGAATGGCCGGGATGATGCCGCTGAAATCGAAGTCCATTATTTACCCCCCACGGAAATCAGGCCGGGCACCGCGACTTTCTTCTCGATTACGCGCATCAGCAGCATCAGGCTCATGTTCAGGGTGAAGTAGATCAGCGTGGCCAGGGTGAAGGCTTCAAACAGGTTGGCCGAGAACTCGGCGGTCTGCTTGGTTTGCGCCAGCAGTTCCATCAGGCCGATCAGGGACGCCACGGAGGAGTTCTTGAAGACGTTGAGGAATTCCGAGGTAAGCGGTGGAATGATGATCCGGTAAGCCTGGGGCAGCAGCACGTTCCAGTAGACTTGCGGCAGCTTGAAACCCATGGCTCGGGCGGCGGACTCCTGGCCTGGTGGCAGCGCCTGGATGCCGGTGCGCACTTGTTCGCACACACGGGCGGCGGTGAACAGGCCCAGGCACACGACAACGCTCAGGTAGGCCGAGGTGGTCGGGTTGAGGTCTTGTTTGTACCAGTCTTGCAGGTTCTGCGGCAGCAGGTCGGGCACCAGGAAGTACCAGATGAACAGCTGAACCAGCAGCGGCACGTTACGAAACAGTTCCACGTAGCAGGTCGCGATGCCCGATACGATGCGGTTAGGCACGGTGCGCATGACGCCGAGTATGGAGCCCAGCAGCAAGGCGATGATCCACGCGACGATGGCGATGGCGATGGTCCAGCCCAATCCGGAGATGTACCAGTCGAGATAAGTCTCGCTGCCCACGCCGGTGGACTTGAAGAACACGCTCCAGTCCCAGTTGTAATTCATTAGGGTCTCCCCTCAAGTTCGATCGATGTACAAGCACCCGCTTGGGAAAAATCCATTCCCGCCCGACGTTGATCGTCAGGCACACACGATCGGCTCGAAAACCACCAGGTCGAGTGTTCCAAAAAAAGCCAGCAGGTAGTAACAGACGCCTGAGGGAGGTTTGGCCCCCTCAGGAGATAAGGTTAGTTCGGAATCAGGACTTTTTTTCGGCCGTCTTGTCGTCAGCCGCTTTGTCGGTCGGATTGGCGATCAGGGCCTTGAGCTCGTCGCTCATCGGGAACATCAGGTTCAGGCCTTTTGGCGGGATCGGCGAGCTGAACCACTTGGTGTAGATAGTGTTGATCGCGCCCGACTTGTAGGTTGCGACGATTGCGTCGTCCACAGCCTTCTTGAACGGAGCGTCGCCCTTGCGGACCATGCAACCGTAGATTTCGTAGGATTGCGCAGTACCGGTCACTTCCCAGTCGGTTGGCTTCTTGGCCTTGGCCATTTCGCCAGCCAGCAGTGCATCGTCCATCATGAAGGCAACGGCACGGCCACTTTCCAGCATCTGGAAGGATTCACCGTGGTCCTTGGCGGAGATGACGTTCATGCCCATTTGCTTGTCGGCGTTCATGGACTTGAGGATGCGCTCGGACGTGGTGCCGGCGGTGGTCACGACGTTCTTGCCCTTGAGGTCAGCGAAATCCTTGTAGGTCGAGTCCTTTTTGGACAGCAGACGGGTACCGATTTCGAAGATGCCGACTGAGAAGTCGACTTGTTGCTGACGCTCTACGTTGTTGGTGGTGGAGCCGCACTCGACGTCCACAGTGCCGTTCTGCACCAGCGGGATACGGGTTTGCGAGGTGACCAGGTTGTATTTGACCTTGAGGTCCGGCATGTCGAGGTCTTTCTTGATGGCCTCAACGATTGCCAATTGGATGTCGTGGGAGTAGCCCACTGGCTTGCCGGATGCGTCCGCGATGTAGGAGAACGGAATGGAAGCGTCGCGGTGGCCCAGAGTGATGGTGCCGGACTCTTTGATTTTCTTCAGTGTGCCGGTGAGTTCGGCGGCGAAAACTGGAGTGCTAATCAGAGCTGCAGCGATAGCTGCGCCCAAAAGATGGGGAACGATGCGCATCAATACTTCCTCGACATTTGTTTTTTTTATGAAGCCGGTTAAGACGGCCATTTTTATATACACAGCTACAGCGAATGCCTATGACGGCTCCTGAGGTATCTCAGGCAATTGCACCAGAAGTGTAGAGCATGAGTCGTGCCAGGCTTGGTATAAAAAGTTAACTGTTTGATTTATAAGTAGATTAATTTTATATGAGCGGATTTTTATAGTGCCTTGATCCGGCAAACCGAATGGTTCGGCTTATGGCGTTCGGGAAACCGAATATTTGGAAGTGTATGAAAAAGCCCCTGAACCTTTCGGTGCAGGGGCTTGGTGACGGTCGATCAATCAGGCCGCTTCAATCTTGCTGCGGTTCTGCTCCACCTTGGTCAGGTAGCGCTGCACGCTTTCCTGTTCTTGCGCGGTGGTGAACAGGCCCAGCTTGCTGCGGCGCCAGAGGATGTCCTGTGGGTGCAGGGCCCACTCTTCGGCACACAGGTAGTCGACTTCCCGGGTGTACAGGCCGCCACCGAGGTGGTCACCCAGGTCGGCCAGCGATTGCACGCCTTCCAGCAGGCGCCAGGTACGGCTGCCATAGGTGGTGGACCAGCGTCGGGCGATCTCGCTGGGAATCCAGTCGAACTTGCTGCGGATAGCCTCGGCGAGGGCCTCTGGGGTGGTCATGTCTTCGCCGCCGGGCAAGGTCGCCTTGGCGGTCCAGCTTGGCAAGATGTCCTTGAAGTACGGGGCCAGTTGCGCCAGCGCCGATTCTGCCAGTTTGCGGTAGGTGGTCAGCTTGCCGCCGAACACCGACAGCAGTGGCGCCTCATCGGCACCGCCGGACAGCGCCAAGGTGTAGTCGCGGGTCACGGCCGATGGGTTGTCGGATTCGTCGTTGCACAACGGGCGCACGCCGGAATAGGTGTGGACGATGTCGTCGCGGCTCAGTTGTTTCTTGAAGTGGGCGTTGACCACTTTCAGCATGTAGTCGGTTTCACCCTCGGTAATCGCCACTTTCGCGGGATCGCCGGTGTACTCGCGGTCGGTAGTACCGATGATGGTGAAGTGGCTCAGGTACGGAATGGTGAAGACGATGCGCTGGTCTTCGTTCTGCAGGATGTGCGCATGGGCGCCTTCATACAGCTTCGGCACGATCAGGTGGCTGCCCTGGATCAGGCGGATACCGTAGGGCGATTCGAGCTTCAGGTCATCCTTGATGAACTTGGCGACCCATGGGCCGGCAGCGTTCACCAGCGCCTTGGCGCGGATCGAGAACAGGCTGCCATCGGCGCGTTCCAGGTGCAGGTGCCATAGGCCCTTGCTGCGACGGGCGCTGACACAACGGGTTTGCGTGTGGACGTGGGCACCTTTTTCCCGCGCGGCCATGGCGTTGAGCACCACGAGGCGTGCGTCGTCGACCCAGCAGTCGGAGTATTCGAAGCCTTTGGTGATTTCGCTTTTCAGCGGGCTGTCCGGGCCGAACTTGAGGCTTTTGGAGCCTTCGAGTTTTTCCCGTTTGCCGAGGTGGTCATAGAGGAACAAACCGGCCCGAATCATCCACGCCGGACGCAGGTGCGGGCGGTGCGGCAAGACAAAGCGCATTTGCTTGACGATGTGCGGGGCCTTGGCCAGCAGCACTTCCCGCTCAGCCAGGGCTTCACGCACCAGGCGGAACTCGTAATGTTCAAGGTAGCGCAGGCCACCGTGGATCAGCTTGCTGCTGGCGGAGGAGGTGTGGCTGGCCAGGTCGTCCTTTTCGCAAAGGAATACTGACAAACCGCGACCGGCTGCGTCTGCTGCAATGCCGACGCCATTGATCCCGCCGCCAATAACGGCAACGTCATAGACTTCGGCAAGCGGTGGAGCAGGCAAGGTAGAAGGGGTCATCGGCTGGCCTCACGATCTTTTTTTCATATTGGAATTCGAACATGAATGTTCATTTTCGAAAATGGTAGCTCATAAACGCGGGCACAGCCAGCCAACTTCGATTGAAAATACTGATCGAAGGGTGGGGAAAGGAAAATTTGTGAACACTGCGATGGGTGTGTGAGTGCTGCATTGGCGAGCGGGCAAGCCCGCTCGCCACAGATGAGGTATGAGCTGTTGCTTAAACCACTTCCAGGCGAATCTTGTTCTGATTGAGCAATTGCAGCAACGCCGGTACCGGCTGCTGATCGGTGACCAAACAATCAATCAAACTGATCGGTCCCAGGCGAATCATGGCATTGCGCCCGAATTTGCTGGAGTCCGCCGCGAGGATTACCTTGCGTGCATTGGCGATGATCGCTTGGGAAACCCGTACTTCCTGGTAGTCGAAGTCGAGCAGGCTGCCGTCTTCATCGATGCCGCTGATGCCCACCAAGGCAAAGTCGACCTTGAACTGGTTGATGAAGTCGACGCTGGCCTGGCCCACCACTCCGCCGTCACGGCGCACGTTGCCGCCGGTCAGCAGCACGTCGAAGTCGTCCTTGGCGCTGAGCATCATGGCGACGTTGAGGTTATTGGTGATGATTTTCAGGTGGCTGTGGTTGAGCAGCGCCTTGGCGATGGATTCGGTGGTGGTGCCGATATTGATAAACAGCGAGGCGTGATCGGGGATTTGCGCGGCAATGGCTTCGCCGATGCGCTGTTTCTCGTCGCGCATCTGATCGGCACGCATAGCGTACGCGGTGTTTTCAACGCTGGAATCATAGGCCGCGCCGCCGTGGTAGCGGCGCAACAGGTTTGCTTCCGCCAGTTGATTGATATCACGGCGGATGGTTTGCGGGGTGACAACGAACAGCTGCGCCATTTCCTCGATACTCACATAGCCGCGTTCGCGGACCAGTTCGAGGATTTGCTGCTGGCGGGGAGGCAGATTCATGGGGCGTCCTTTGGGCTGCCGTACAAAAGTGGCCCATGATGACGCAGGAATCTGCTCCCTGCCAGTTACAACCCTATATGGGTCCAGCGCTTGGCTTATTCAGCGCCTTCGTGGGGTTCCCAGTCGCGGGTGCGGCTGACGGCTTTTTTCCAGCCGGCGTAGAGTTTTTCCTTCACTGCGTCTTCAAGTTGCGGTTCGAATTCGCGCTCAATCACCGCCTTGCCGCGCAACTCGTCCAGGCTGCCCCAGAAGCCACAAGCCAGGCCGGCCAGGTAGGCGGCACCCAGTGCGGTGGTTTCGCGCATTTGCGGACGTTCCACCTGAGTGCCGAGAATATCGGCCTGGAACTGCATCAGGAAGTTGTTCGCTACTGCGCCGCCGTCCACCCGCAGGGATGTGAGGCGTTCGCCGGAATCCTGCTGCATGGCGTCGAGTACGTCGCGGGTCTGGTAGGCAATCGACTCCAGTGCTGCACGAATGATGTGATCCACTCGTACGCCACGGGTCAGGCCGAACAGCGCGCCACGGGCATAGGGGTCCCAGTACGGTGCGCCCAGGCCGGTGAAGGCCGGGACCAGGTACACGCCGTTGCTGTCTTTGACTTTGCTGGCAAAGTATTCGGTGTCATGGGCGTCGTTGATGATCTTCAGCTCGTCCCGCAGCCATTGCACTGTGGAGCCGCCGTTGAACACGGCGCCTTCCAGGGCGTAGGCCACTTCACCACGGGGGCCGCAAGCGATAGTGGTGAGCATGCCGTGCTTGGACTTGACCGCTTTGTCGCCGGTGTTCATCAGCAGGAAGCAGCCGGTGCCGTAGGTGTTTTTCGCCTGGCCTGGTTCTACGCACATCTGGCCGAACAGTGCTGCTTGCTGGTCGCCGGCGATACCGCCGATAGCGATGCCGCTTTTGGTGTGACCATAGATTTCTGAGGAGGATTTCACTTCAGGCAGCATTTCGCGGGGGATATCGAGGATATCCAGCATCTTCGCATCCCACTCAAGGGTGTGGATGTTGAAGAGCATGGTGCGCGAGGCGTTGGTGTAGTCGGTGACGTGGGTCTTGCCGCCGGTAAATTTCCAGATCAGCCAGCTGTCGACGGTGCCGAACAGCAGCTCGCCGTTGCGCGCGCGTTCACGGCTGCCTTCGACGTTGTCGAGGATCCACTTGAGTTTTGTGCCGGAGAAGTACGGGTCTGTGACCAGGCCGGTGATGTCGCTGATGTATTGCTCATGGCCGTCGCGCTTGAGCTGTTGGCAAATTTCGGTGCTGCGGCGGCACTGCCAGACAATGGCGTTGTAGATCGGGCGGCCGGTGACCTTGTCCCAGACCACGGTGGTTTCACGTTGGTTGGTGATGCCGATGGCGGCAACTTGGTCATGGTGCAGGCCGGCTTGTGCCAAGGCTTCGACCATTACCGCGCTCTGGGTGGCGAAGATTTCCATCGGGTCATGTTCGACCCAGCCAGGTTGGGGGTAATGCTGGGTGAATACACGCTGGGCGGTGCAGACCACGTTGGCGTCACGATCAAAAATGATCGCCCGGGAACTGGTTGTGCCCTGATCGAGGGCAATGATGTAGTTCTTATTCTGAATGTCGGTCATGTCGATTGCCTTGGACGGAAAAAAGAAGTGAGTAAGTAGCCTGGGACGCAAAGGGCAGTAAGACTCAGGCTAGCGCTTTCAGGACGTTCGGGTTTTACCGCTGGCGGCGGCGGTATCAGTTGCATCAGTTGTAGCAGGTGCGGCGTTGGGCAGGTGCCGGGCAATCAACCCGCGATAAGCCGCAGCGCCGAGGCAGGCACCGACAATCGGTGCAAAGATCGGAATCAGGAAATAGGGAATGTCGCGCCCGCCGGTGAAGGCCATTTCACCCCAGCCGGCGAAAAAGGTCATCAGCTTGGGGCCGAAGTCACGAGCCGGGTTCATCGCAAACCCGGTCAGCGGGCCCATGGCGCTGCCAATCACGGCGATTAGCAAACCGATCAGCAGCGGGGCCAGAGCGCCGCGCGGCAAGCCGTTGTTGTCATCAGTCAGGGCCATGATCACGCCCATCAGGATTGCGGTGATGACCACTTCAACCAGGAAGGCCTGAGCGGTAGTCAGCAGTGGATGAGGGTAGGTGGAGAACACCGACGCCAACTCCAGGCTGGCCTGGGAGCCACGGATCATATGGTGGGTTTGTTCGTAATCGAAAAACAGATTGCTGTAGAGCGTGTAAACCAATGCGGCGGAACAGAAGGCGCCAGCGACTTGGGCGATGATGTAGAACGGCAGTTTGCGCTTTTCAAAATCGGCAAAAATACACAGGGCGATACTGACGGCTGGATTGAGGTGAGCTCCGGAAATGCCGGCGCTCAGGTAGATCGCCATGCTGACGCCGATCCCCCAGATGATGCTGATTTCCCACAAGCCAAAACTGGCACCCGCGACCTTGAGCGCGGCAACACAACCGGTACCGAAGAAGATCAGCAGCGCAGTCCCCAGGAATTCGGCCATGCATTGGCTTGAGAGTGAAGGCTGTTGAAGAGCAGTTGTCATTGAAAACCTCTGTTTTTGTTGTTGTCTGGCGCTTTGCCTCACGGAGGCTCTTTGCAAAAGAAGCGCGATTTTCACCGTGGCGAGGATCTCCATCCTGTTCGCGGCTTACTGCTTGGATACTGAGGCGCTATTCCTACAGCATTCGTAAACGAAAAAATATAGACAAGAAACACGGCTGTCAAAGGTCGAAAGTGAACTGTCAGTCATTTTCTAACTATTGGTCTCGTGAATGATCGTGGCGAATACGCGGTCAGGCTCGCCCAATGTGCTGTCAGGATTTGCGCGGATGAGCCGCAGAGCGCTTCGGACTAGAGCCTTTTACGGTGGCATGGCCTAGAATTGGCCATCAGTTTTTCCACGTTTGCCCCAAGCCTGGAGCTCTCATGACGCCTGCATTGGACCTGTTGAAAAAAGTTCGTGCCGAACATCGCATTCACAATTACGAACATGACCCCAAGGCGGCCTCTTATGGCCTGGAGGCCGCAGAGAAATTGGGACTTGATCCGGCACAGGTGTTCAAGACCCTGCTTGCCAGCAGCGAAAAAGGTGAGTTGTTGGTGGCGGTGGTGCCAGTCGTCGGAAGTCTGGATTTAAAAGCCCTGGCTCAGGCAGCGGGGGTGAAAAAAGTCGAGATGGCCGATCCTGCAGCGGCGCAACGATCCACTGGTTATTTGCTGGGAGGGATCAGCCCATTGGGGCAGAAGAAGCGCTTGCGCACTTTTATCGATGTGACGGCGCAGCCGTTCGCGACGATTTTTGTCAGTGCGGGGAGGAGGGGGCTAGAGGTGGAGTTGGCAGCGGCAGCGTTGGCCGAGCATACCCAGGCCAAGTTCGCGGAAATTGGCCGGGCTTGATGCTTTCTGTAAGGGCGAGCTTCTACACGGTGCTGTAGCGCCGCACACCAGAGTCAACCTGAGGAATGTGCGCCGCCGTGCTGCCCGACGCCTGGAACAGCACCAGATGTTCGGCTGCCACGCGAATGCCAACCTCGGCACCGACTTGATGGTCAGCATGGCTGGGGAAAATCGACTCCAGCTGTGCGCCGGTTGGCAGTTGCAGGCGATACAAGGTCGACGCACCGAGGAAGGTCTTGCCGACGATTAGCGCTTTTAATGTGCTGTCTGGTGCATAGACGATGTCATCCGGGCGCAGCAGCACATCCACCGCGCCGCCAATCGGCCAGGTATAGGCGCGGTTGCCCTGCAGTTCACCCAGCTCGGTGGTCACCGATTCCGGCGTGTTCAACTGGCCACGAATGAAGTAACCCTGGCCAATGAAGCTGGCGACAAAGGGCGTCAGCGGCTCATGGTAGAGGTTGTAGGGCGTATCCCATTGTTCCAGGCGGCCTTCCTTGAACACACCGACATGGTCGCTGACCGCGAAGGCTTCTTCCTGATCATGGGTCACCAGAATCGCACTGGTGCCTCGAGCCTTGAGGATATCGCGCACTTCATGGCTGAGCTTGCGCCGCAGTTCGCCGTCGAGGTTGGAGAACGGTTCATCCAGTAACAGCAGTTGCGGTTCGGGGGCCAGTGCCCGGGCCAGAGCTACGCGCTGTTGCTGGCCGCCGGACAGCTCGTGGGGGAAGCGCTTGCCCAGGCTCTTGAGGTTGACCAGCTCCAGCAGTTCTTCAACTACTCGCGTTTTTTGCGGGTGCTTGCGAATGCCAAAGGCGATGTTGTCGGCCACGCTGAGGTGAGGAAACAATGCGTAGTCCTGGAAAACCATGCCGATGCGACGTTTCTCCGGCGCCAGGGTAAAGCCGGCGCTGGAGATGACTTCACCGGCCAGGCTGATTTCCCCTTCGTATACCGGCTCAAAGCCGGCAATCGCCCGCAGAGTGGTGGTCTTGCCACACCCTGAGGAGCCCAGCAGGCAACCAATGTCGCCGGCGTTGAGGTGCAGATTGAGGTTCTGCACCACCCGTTGGCCCTGATAACCGCAGGCCAGGTTGCGCAGATTCAGCAGTAATGGCTGGCTCATGCGTGGTGGTATGCAGGCGGGACGAGGAGTTCCAGCAAGGCCTTTTGGGCATGCAGACGGTTTTCCGCCTGGTCCCAGGCCACCGAGCGTGGGTCATCCAGCAGGTCGAGGCTGATTTCTTCGCCACGGTGGGCGGGCAGGCAATGCATGAACAGCACGTCCGGTGCCGCGAGGTCGAGCAGGGCGCGGGTAACCTGGAACGGCGCGAACAAAGTCAGGCGCTTGGCGGTTTCGTCTTCCTGGCCCATGGAGGTCCAGACATCGGTGCTGACCAGGTGCGCGCCGACTACGGCGTCCTGTGGATCGCGAACGATCTGCACACGGCCGTCGGCTTTGGCGAGGAATTCAGCAGCGGGTTCAAAGCCTTCAGGGCAAGCGATGCGCAGGTGGAAGTCGAACTGGATCGCCGCTTCTATGTAGCTGTTGCACATGTTGTTGCCATCGCCGATCCAGGCCACGGTCTTGCCCTGGATCGAACCACGATGTTCGAGGAAAGTTTGCATGTCGGCCAGCAACTGGCACGGGTGCAAGTCATCGGACAGGCCGTTGATCACCGGTACCCGGGAGTTGGCAGCGAACTCGGTGAGGGTGCTGTGGGCGAAGGTGCGGATCATTACTGCATCGAGCATGCGTGACATGACAATGGCGCAATCGCTGATCGGCTCGCCACGGCCCAACTGGGTGTCCCGAGGCGACAGAAAAATAGCCTGGCCGCCGAGCTGGATCATGCCGGCCTCGAAGGACAAGCGGGTGCGGGTCGACGACTTCTCGAAGATCATCCCGAGTACGCGGTTTTTCAAAGGCTCGAACAGTACACCGCGATTACGCAGGTCTTTAAGCTCAATGCCTCGACGGATCACGCTGACCAGCTCTTCGGGCGTGCAATCCATCAGGGAGAGAAAGTGCCTTGCGCTCATCATTAACTACCTTTTTGCAACAGACCGCAGATGCTCAAAGCCTGGTTTATTTTGAAAACGGGCGAGACCTGCGGCGAAAGCCGCACGGGGCGACGAAATAGGGGGAGGCGCGATATTGACACTAAATGTCGCGCCTTACCAATAGGCTACGGTTTTTTAGGGGTGTTCAAAGGAGCGGGGATAGCGCTTTTGAAGCCTTTTTCCTGACAGTAGCAGGTCATTTGTACACTGGCGTCGCGCAACTTTGCAATGCGCGAAGGCGGGCGCAGGCCAGGCTGCGTCGGTTTAAGTGGCTGAAGAGGGATATGTCGGACGTTTTTGAAACGTTTTCCAATGCTTCGCCATGGCCTGGCCTGATGCCCTTCGATTCACGCGACGAACGTTGCTGGCGCCGTTGTCAGTGGCGGGCCATAGTTTTAGCCAAAGCGCTCACCTCGACGACGCTGCCCCCAATAAAAGAGACTGGCTATGACCAAGACTCTCCATCACCGTGCCTGCCATCTGTGCGAAGCCATCTGCGGCCTGACCCTGGAAACCACTCAGGGAGAAGATGGCAGCATGACCATCACCTCAATCAAGGGCGACCCACTGGACAGTTTCAGTCGCGGTCATATCTGCCCCAAGGCCGTGGCGCTGCAAGATATCCAGAACGATCCGGACCGCTTGCATCAACCGATGCTGCGGGTCGGTAGCGAATGGCAGCCGATCCCCTGGGATGAGGCCTTCGCCCTAGTGGCCGAGCGGCTGGCGGGGATTCAGGCCCGTCATGGGCAGAATGCGGTCGCGGTGTACCAGGGTAATCCCAGCGTGCATAACTATGGCTTGATGACCCACAGCAACTATTTTCTTGGCCAGTTGAAGACACGCAACCGCTTTTCCGCCACCTCGGTGGATCAGTTGCCTCATCATCTCACCAGTCACCTGATGTACGGCCATGGCCTGTTGCTGCCGATTCCAGACATCGATCACACCGATTTCATGCTGATCCTCGGCGGTAACCCGTTGGCGTCCAACGGCAGCATCATGACCGTGCCAGATGTGGAAAAGCGCCTGAAAGCCATCCAGGCCCATGGCGGTAAAGTGGTGGTGGTCGACCCGCGCCGCAGCGAGACAGCAGCGATGGCTGACCAGCATCTGTTCGTTCGTCCCGGTGGCGATGCGGCGTTGTTGTTTGGGCTGCTCAATACGCTGTTTGCCGAGAACCTGACCCGTGACAGCCACCTGCCGATAGACGGGCTGGATGACGTGCGCCGCGCCATTTCAGGCTTCACGGCCGAGGCGATGAGCCGCCAGTGCGCGGTGCCGGCCGAGCAGATTCGTCAGCTGGCGCGGGATTTCGCGGCAGCGGACAAGGCCGTCTGTTATGGCCGCATGGGCGTCTCGACCCAAGCGTTCGGCACGTTGTGCCATTGGCTCGTGCAGTTGATCAACCTGGTTACCGGCAATCTTGACCGCGTAGGTGGTGCGTTGTGCACCGAGCCTGCGGTGGATCTGGTGGCGGCGACCTCTGGCGGGCATTTCAATCGTTGGCAGAGTCGCGTTTCCGGGCGTCCGGAGTACAGCGGCGAGTTGCCGGTGTCGGCACTGGCCGAAGAGATACTCACCGAAGGCGAAGGGCAAATCCGCGCCCTGGTGATGGTAGCGGGCAATCCGGTGTTGTCCACACCCAACGGGCGGCAACTGGAGCAGGCCTTGGATGGTCTTGAGTTCATGGTCAGCGTCGACCTTTATATCAACGAAACCACGCGCTATGCCGACCTGATCCTGCCGTCCACCTCTGCCCTGGAAAACGATCATTACGACACCACTTTCAATATGTTCGCGGTGCGCAATGTCACGCGGTTCAATCGCGCGATTTTGCCCAAGCCCGAGGGCGCGCTGCACGATTGGGAAATCTTTGTGGGCTTGGCCCAGGCGTTTGCAGCGAAAACCGGCAACGTACTCAAGCCGACCATGGCGCCAGCGCAGATGATTGACTTCGGCCTGAGGGCCGGTGCCTACGGTGATGCTTCCAGCCACAAGTTGTCGGTAGCGGCGTTGGCCGATCATCCCCATGGCCTTGACTTGGGGCCGCTGAAAGCCAACCTGGCTGCTCGACTGAAAACTGCCAATCTGCGGGTGCAGGCGGCGCCAGCGGTTATTCTCGCGGACCTGGTGCGTTTTGCCGCGCAGCCACTGCCTGCGGTTGATGAGTTACTGCTGATTGGTCGTCGTCATGTGCGCAGTAATAATTCGTGGATGCATAACTACCATCGCTTGGTGAAGGGCAAGCCTAGGCATCAGTTGCTGATGCATCCCGATGACCTTGCCAGCCGTCAGTTGAGTGACGGTCAGCGGGTTCGCGTGAGTTCGCGCATTGGCATGATTGAAGTGGAAGTAGTGTCCAGCCTGGACATGATGGCGGGTGTGGTCAGCCTGCCTCACGGTTGGGGTCATGGTCGCCCCGGCGTACAGATGACCATCGCCAGCGGGCAGCCAGGGGCGAGCGCTAATGACCTGACGGATGAGCGGCAGTTGGATGAGTTGTCGGGCAATGCGGCGTTGAACGGCGTGCCGGTGCAGGTGGTTGCGGCGTGACAGTGGAGGGGGTGGTGACTTGTCCGTCGGGGAGTCCGAGCACCACGCCAGGCTTTGCGTTACAATGCGCCACCGTGCCGACCCGTGAGTCGCAAAGTTCCAGCCGAGGTGCTCCATGGATATCATCGAAACGATTAAAGAGCAGATTGCCAGCAACACGGTTCTGCTTTACATGAAAGGCTCGCCGAATGCCCCCCAGTGTGGCTTTTCCGCGAAGGCCGCCCAGTCCGTGATGGCTTGCGGTGAGAAGTTTGCTTACGTGGATATCCTGCAGAACCCGGAAATCCGCGCCAACCTGCCGAAGTACGCCAACTGGCCAACCTTCCCGCAGCTGTGGGTCGGCGGTGAGCTGGTCGGCGGTAGCGATATCATGACCGAGATGGCGGCTGACGGTTCGTTGCAGACCACTATCAAGGCGGCTGTTGAAGCGGCTGCTGCAAACAAGACCGAAGCCTGATTTGTTTTAGGTGCCGGCAATAAAAAGCCCCGCTTCTCGATAAGAGAGCGGGGCTTTTTAGTGGCTAACTTGTAGGAGCGAGCTTGCTCGCGAAGAACTTATAGGCGCCGCGAAACACCAGATTCGCTGCGTTATCGTTAACGCTCTTCGCGAGCAAGCTCGCTCCTTGGGTTATTCACCCATCTGCGATTGCAGATAATTCTCGATCGTTACTTTGTCGATCAGGCCGACTTGGGTTTCCAGCCAGTCGATGTGCTCTTCCTGGTCTTCAAGGATATCTTCCAGCAACTCGCGGCTGCCGAAGTCGCCCTTGGTTTCGCAATGAGCGATGGCGGCCTTCAGATTGGTGTGGCTCTTGCGCTCGAAGTTCAGGTCGCAGTTGATCATTTCCTGGGAGTGCTCACCGATGTGCAGCTTGCCCAGGTCCTGGACGTTCGGCAGGCCTTCCAGGAACAGGATGCGCTTGATCAGCTTGTCCGCGTCCTTCATGGCCTGGATCGATTCTTTGTACTCGTGCTTGCCCAGCTTTTCCAGGCCCCAATCTTCATACATGCGCGCATGCAGGAAGTACTGATTGATCGCGACCAGTTCATTGGCAAGGATTTTGTTGAGATGCTGGATGACTGTAACGTCGCCTTTCATGATGGGGTTCTGCCCTGTATTCGCTGTATATAGGCAGGAGTTTGAGTGGCGCAATGATTACTGTCAAACCTAAGTTATTGAATAATATATGAAAATTAATCGGAATAAGAATGTTTTTGTTCCGCGTCTTGACGGTAACTGATTGAATTGCGGGCATAAAAAAACCGGACACTAAGTCCGGTTCTTTAAAACACGCCAATTATGCGTGTGTAAATTCTGCAGAGTAGGGGATCGCAGCCTGGGCGCTTTGCAGCTTCGTCAGGGTTTCCCGTACCACTTGCTTGGCCAGGCAGGCACATTTGCCGCATTGGCTGGCAACGCCGGTGGTTTCACGCACTTCTTTGTAGCTGCAGCAACCTTCGTAGATTGCTTCGCGGATTTGTCCGTCGGTGACGCCAGTGCAGAGGCAGACATACATAAGGGAGAACCATCGCGGGTTTGAGGCTTAAGTGCGATGGATCTTAATGTTAACGAGAATGATTGTCAAAGTAGTTTCTGTCAGCTCCTGGCTAGAGCGCTCCCTTACCGATGAACGGTTTGTGCGCAGGGCGTTTTGCCATCATTCGGCCCGCGCAGGGGATTTGAAAAATCCACTAAGGACAGCTCAAAGTGGCCGTGTATGATGGTCGGTCTTCACGAAGTGTGATCGCGTCACAGCCCTGTCGTTTACCCAAGGCAGACTGGGCCGGGTCCTTTTTTACTTCAATCATGCTTTTATCAGCACTGCATCAGGAGATATCCAATGAGCGTACTCGTCGGCAAACTAGCCCCGGATTTCGATGTACCTGCCGTCCTCGGCAATGGCGAAATCGTTGACAGCTTCAAGCTGTCTGAAGCCATCAAAGGCAAATACGGCCTGGTGTTCTTCTACCCGCTGGACTTCACCTTCGTCTGCCCATCGGAGCTGATCGCTCTGGATCACCGCATGGACGATTTCAAGGCGCGTAATGTTGAAGTGGTAGCCGTTTCCATCGACTCCCATTTCACCCACAACGCCTGGCGTAACACTGCCATCAATGATGGCGGCATCGGCAAAGTAAAATACACCATGGCTGCCGACATGAAGCACGACATCGCCAAGGCCTACGACGTTGAGTCCGAAGGCGGCGTAGCGTTCCGTGGTGCGTTCCTGATCGACGACAAGGGCGTTGTCCGCTCGCAGATCATCAACGACCTGCCGCTAGGCCGTAACATGGAAGAGCTGATCCGCCTGGTTGACGCGCTGCAATTTCACGAAGAGCACGGTGAAGTCTGCCCTGCCAACTGGAAAAAAGGCGACAAGGGCATGAACGCTTCGCCAGAAGGCGTTGCGGCTTACCTGACCGAGAACGCTAGCAAGCTGTAATCACCACGTTAGCGGCAAAAAAAACCGGCCTGAGAAGGCCGGTTTTTTTATGCGCAGGATTTAACCTCAGTCGTTGAAGTCTTCCCAGCCACCCATCTGTTTCCAGCGGTTGACGATGCCGCAGAACAGGTCGGCGGTCTTCTCGGTGTCGTAGCGGGCCGAGTGGGCTTCACGGCCGTCGAAGTCGATACCGGCGGCCTGGCAGGCTTTTGCCAGCACGGTTTGGCCATAGGCCAGACCTGCCAACGTCGCGGTGTCGAAACTGGAGAACGGATGAAACGGGTTGCGTTTCATGTCCAGGCGCGTCACGGCGGCGTTGAGGAAGCCCAAGTCGAAGCTGCTGTTGTGGCCTACGAGGATGGCGCGTTTGCAGCCATTGGCCTTCAAGGCCTTGCGTACACCGCGAAAAATGTCGGTCAGCGCGGTTTCTTCGCTGACGGCCATGCGCAGCGGATGATCGAGCTTGATCCCGGTGAACTCCAGGGCGGCCGCCTCGATGTTGGCGCCTTCGAATGGTTCGACGCGAAAGAAGTGGGTGTGTTCCGGAAACACGAAACCCTGTTCATCCATGCCGATGGTGACGGCAGCAATTTCCAGCAAGGCGTCGGTGGCGCAGTTGAAGCCGCCGGTTTCTACATCAATGACCACTGGCAGGTAGCCACGGAAACGCTCGGCCATCGGGTGACGGGAACCGCCACCACCGTGTTCCTGGTCGTCGTCGAAATGGTCTTCACTCACGGGTGTTCCTCCAGCAGGCGCCAGCGCAGTGTTTCACCGGCGCGCAGCGGGATTACGGTCAGCTCGCCAAATGGCAGGCTGGTTGGGGCGGTCCAGTCTTCACGAACCAGGGTAATGCGGTCGGTATTCGCCGCCAGCCCGTAGAAGCGCGGGCCATTGAGGCTGGCGAAACCTTCAAGCTTGTCCAGGGCGTTGCGTTGCTCGAACGCCTCGGCGTACAGCTCGATTGCGGCATAGGCGGTGTAGCAGCCGGCACAACCACACGCAGCTTCCTTGGCGTGCTGGGCGTGGGGCGCGGAGTCTGTGCCGAGGAAGAACTTCTCGCTGCCACTGGTGGCGGCATCGAGCAGTGCGACCTGATGGGTGTTTCGCTTGAGGATCGGCAGGCAGTAGAAGTGCGGCCGAATCCCGCCCACCAGCATGTGGTTGCGGTTGTACAGCAAGTGATGCGCAGTGATGGTCGCGCCGACGTTGGCCGAGGCCTCTGTGACGAACTGCACGGCATCAGCAGTGGTGATGTGTTCGAACACGACTTTAAGGGTCGGGAACAGCTCGACCACGCGACGCATATGCTCGTCGATAAAGATCTTCTCGCGATCGAATACGTCGACATCGCCACGGGTGACTTCGCCGTGGATCAGCAACGGCATGCCGACCTCTGCCATGGCTTCGATAGCCGGCAGGATCTTATCTATGCTGGTCACGCCAGAATCTGAGTTGGTGGTTGCGCCGGCCGGGTACATCTTGGCGGCGTGGACAAAGCCGCTGGCCTTGGCCTCGCGAATTTCTTCGGGCTGGGTACGGTCGGTCAGGTACAGCACCATCAACGGTTCGAAGCGGCTACCGGCCGGTCGTGCAGCGAGAATGCGCTGGCGATAGGCGTCGGCTTCCGCGGCGTTACGCACCGGAGGTACCAGGTTAGGCATGATGATGGCGCGGCCAAACGTGCGCGCTACATCGGCCACGGTTTGGGGCAACGCTGCACCATCGCGAAGATGAATATGCCAGTCGTCGGGACGCAGCAGGGTCAGGCGGTCGGACATTGGGGATTCCAGGCGGGTCAATCTGGTGGGAATGCTACCGGAAAAGACTCTTGCAGGCACTCGCTATCAAGTTTTGCAGGATGCGACCGATATCCCTGGGTATGCCTTAACGATGTATGACGCCTTGATGTGTTGTAGAAACCAATGGAGCCTCCCGTGCGCCAGCATTATCTAGCCCTGCTCAGTGTGTTCGCCAGCTTGCCCGCGATGGCCCTCACGTTCCAGACCCGTCTGGAGAATATTGAGTGGAAGGTAGAAGGCGACAAATTCGAGTGTCGCTTGAGCCAGCCGATCAGCGATTTTGGTTCTGGCGAGTTCGTGCGCCGTGCGGGCGAGCAGGCAACATTTCGCCTGAAAGCCTATAACGGCTCTCTGGGTGCAGGTTCCGCGACACTATTGGCGGCAGCAGCGCCGTGGCAGCCGGGGCGCGGTGATATCAATCTGGGAGCAGTGCGTGCCGGTAGCGGTGATGTGCTGTTCAACAGCTCCCAGGCCCAGGCCGGGCGTTTATTCAATGGCTTGCTCGATGGCCGCAGCCCGACGGTGCGCCACTACGGCCGCGATGGGGGTTACTCCGAAATACGTCTATTGCCGGCGAAGTTCAACAAGGCCTACAGCGACTATCAGTTGTGTACCGCGAAATTGCTGCCGATGAATTTCGAGCAGGTCAAACAGGCCGAGGTAGGTTTTCCCGGTGGTGGCATCGATCTGGACGCCGCTGCCAAGGCCAAACTGTTGGTGATGCTGGAATTCATCAAGGCCGATCCGACCGTCAATCATATCGAGTTGGACGGCCACTCGGACAACAGCGGCAATCGCCTGGCCAATCGTGACCTTTCAAGGCGTCGCGGCCTGGCGGTGATGGACTTTCTCAAGGCCAACGGCATCCCTGAATCGCAGATTGTCTTGCGTTTTCACGGCGAACGTTACCCGCTGGCACCGAACACCAATCCAGGCAACCGGGCGAAGAATCGCCGTGTCAATATTCATCTGGAGCGGGTGCCGGCCCCCGAGAAGCCTACGCCCCAGGCGAAGGCCCCGAGTAGCGCCGCCTCCACCTCCTGAGGTGCGGCTATTCGTCGCCCGCCCGACAGAATCTGTCGCTTTATCTTCATTTGCTGTCGCGCCCCTGTAAATTCACGGTTTTGATCGGTAGAATCGACGCCTTTCCGTAAAACCCGTGGAGTGATGGCATGGCCGACGTAAACAAGGTCGTTCTCGCGTATTCCGGCGGCCTGGACACTTCGGTGATCCTCAAGTGGCTGCAGGATACTTATAACTGTGAAGTGGTGACCTTCACCGCTGACCTGGGTCAGGGCGAAGAGGTCGAACCTGCACGTGCCAAGGCGCAAGCCATGGGCGTGAAAGAGATCTACATTGACGACCTGCGCGAAGAGTTCGTCCGCGATTTCGTCTTCCCGATGTTTCGCGCCAACACCGTCTACGAAGGCGAGTACCTGCTGGGTACCTCCATTGCACGTCCGTTGATTGCCAAGCGCCTGATCGAAATCGCCAACGAAACCGGCGCTGACGCCATTTCCCATGGCGCCACCGGCAAGGGCAACGACCAGGTGCGTTTCGAACTGGGCGCCTATGCGTTGAAGCCTGGTGTGAAAGTGATTGCCCCTTGGCGCGAATGGGACCTGCTGTCTCGTGAAAAGCTGATGGATTACGCTGAAAAGCACAACATTCCGATCGAGCGCCACGGCAAGAAGAAGTCCCCGTACTCGATGGACGCCAACTTGCTGCACATCTCCTATGAAGGCGGCGTGCTGGAAGACACCTGGACCGAGCACGAAGAAGACATGTGGAAATGGACCGTCTCCCCGGAGAACGCGCCTGACACTGCACAGTACCTGGAGCTGACCTACCGCAACGGCGACATCGTCGCGCTGGACGGCGTCGAAATGACCCCTGCCACCGTATTGGCGACTTTGAACCGTATCGGTGGCGAGCACGGTATTGGCCGTCTGGACATCGTCGAGAACCGTTACGTGGGCATGAAGTCCCGTGGCTGCTACGAAACCCCAGGCGGCACCATCATGCTGCGTGCTCACCGCGCCATTGAGTCCATCACCCTGGACCGTGAAGTCGCTCACCTCAAAGACGAGTTGATGCCCAAGTACGCCAGCCTGATCTACACCGGCTACTGGTGGAGCCCTGAGCGTCTGATGCTGCAACAGATGATCGACGCTTCCCAGGCCCACGTGAGCGGTGTTGTGCGCCTGAAACTGTACAAGGGCAACGTCATCGTCACCGGGCGCAAGTCGGACGAGTCGCTGTTCGATGCCAACATCGCTACTTTTGAAGAAGATGGCGGTGCCTACAACCAGGCGGACGCGGCCGGCTTCATCAAGCTCAATGCACTGCGCATGCGCATTGCGGCCAACAAGGGCCGTAAGTTGTTCTGAAATATCTGCGCTGTTGTGAAAAGGCCCCTTGTTTAAGGGGCTTTTTTTTTACTGGAAATTATGGGGAGTCCGAACTTTTTTATAGTGTTTTATTGATGGAGGGGAGCCAGTGCGTCGCATCGGTTTAATTTTTTAAACGCTGGTTTGGTAACTCTGTTTATGTGTCGCTACGTTTAATTTGCCTGGCTTGCTGTAGGGGATGTTGAGGCGTTGAAGTTTAGATATCTTCCTTGTGGTGTCGGAAGGGTTAATCGGTGTGTGGTATTGGCTTATACGTCAGATTTACAGGAATATTAACGGCTAACTTCTCTTGAGAACGTTTACAACGTTAATACTCTGCGCGTCAGCAGCGTAAGGTTAAAGGCAGGCAAGGGGCATTTCCTGGGGCTCGTGTGCGGTATATTTACGCTGAGCCCCTTTGTGTAGGAGTGTTTCACTCAAAATATGTTTGCCTGCGGAATATTCTGAAAGGTCAAATAACATGCGATACACCCTTGCTGACGTTTTTTTGTAGGCTAAATCCTATCTCCTTGTGGGGTGGGTCTCTGATTGCTGTTGCTTGGGGGGGCGAGCTATGCCAAGGAGGAAACGACTAGGCTATTGTGCTGGCTCTAAATAACTCGAACAGCGAAATTGGACTTGCCCATGAATAAAGTGCTGATCGTGGATGATCATCCCGTCATTCGTCTTGCTGTACGTATGCTAATGGAACGTCATGGTTACGAGGTCGTCGCCGAGACCGACAACGGTGTCGATGCTTTACAACTTGCCCGCGAACATATGCCTGACATCGTCATACTTGATATTGGTATTCCCAAACTTGATGGTCTGGAAGTTATTTGCAGATTGTCCTCCACTAAACAAGCTCAGCCCTTCAAGGTGCTGGTGCTGACATCTCAGGCCCCAGGACACTTCTCCATGCGTTGCATGCAGGCAGGCGCTGCGGGTTACGTGTGTAAACAGCAGGATCTGACCGAGCTCTTGAGCGCTATCAAGGCCGTGCTGTCTGGCTACAGCTATTTCCCCAACCAGGCACTCAACTCCGTGCGATCCACGTTGGGTAACGCCAGTGAGGCGCAGATGGTCGAGCGTCTTTCCGGGCGGGAAATGATGGTGCTGCAGCAACTGGCCCGGGGCAAGACCAACAAGGAGATCGCCGATGGAGTGTTCCTGAGTAACAAAACCGTGAGTACCTACAAAACGCGCTTGTTACTGAAGCTCAATGCGCGGTCCCTGGTTGACCTGATCGAGTTGGCTCAACGCAACGGTCTGGTCTAGCAGACGCAAAGCCTCGGGCCTGAAATGGGCAGAAAAAAGCCTCCGCAAGGGAGGCTTCTGCTCATGACCTGTCGTAATCAGAGATCGAAATCGTAATCAGCCAGTTGCTTTCGCAAGCGTCGCTCTTCCAATAGGTTATCGATGGTGCGGCGTTTGCTCAGATTGGTCTTGGCCACCTCTACCGGCGCCTCCGTTGCCTCATCAGATTCCGCGGCAACAAAGTCGTCTTCTGCATCCAGTTGTTCCTTGCCAGTGCTCATAAGGTTAACTCCAGGCTAAGACTGCCGTTGGCGCTCCTTATAACGATAAACGTCGACCGGGTAAAAAAGATTTTTTCAATCGACTGATCAATAAAAGCAATAGTTACTCAATCGTCGGAAGTCTTTTCCTTGTATTCGCACAGATCTTCGATACGGCAGCTGCCGCAGCGGGGCTTGCGGGCTTGGCAGACATAGCGCCCATGGAGAATCAGCCAGTGGTGGGAATCGAGCAAGTAAGGCTTGGGTATAAACCTCATCAGCTGTTTCTCTACCTCCACCACATTCTTTCCGGGTGCCAACCCGGTGCGGTTGCTGACGCGGAAGATATGGGTGTCCACCGCCATAGTCAGTTGGCGAAACGCCGTGTTGAGCACAACGTTGGCGGTCTTGCGTCCCACTCCGGGCAGGGCTTCGAGGGCTTCGCGGGTTTGCGGCACTTCACTGGCGTGAAGCTCCACCAGCATGCGGCAGGTCTCTATGACGTTTTTCGCCTTGCTGTTGTACAGACCGATGGTCTTGATGTACTCGGACAATCCTTCAACACCAAGGGCGTAGATTGCTGCCGGGGTGTTAGCCACTGGAAATAATTTGGCGGTGGCCTTATTGACGCCGACATCCGTTGACTGCGCCGACAAAATCACGGCAATCAGCAACTCGAACGGCGAGGAGTAGGCCAGTTCGGTTTTCGGTTCTGGATTGTCTTCGTGAAATCGACGAAAAATTTCCAGGCGTTTTGCGGCATTCATGGGGCGAGCGGTTCCTTGCAAACGGTCAATGTGGTTTTGAGTGTTGGGCCCAGGCCTGCCACCCGGCGAGCAGCAATCCGAGCAGGATAAACCCTCCCGATGCGAGTGTGGCGAAGGAGCTGCCACCCAATAAAGGGCGTAATAGGCCCAGGGCTGCCAGCAGCAGGCCAAATATGCCGAACAGTTGAAGGCGCGCCTTGACCTGGTCGGTCTGGAAAAAGCCGGTGGACTCAAGCAGCACGCACTGAACGCTGATCAGTGCCAGGTAAATGCCCAGGTCCCGAGACAGGCTCAATGCAAAGGCCTGCAAGGCCAACTGCACGCAACTGACCCAGGTCGCGGCCAGCAATGAACTGGCGATCAGTTGCAGTCGGCCATTCAGGCTGTTTCGCACCAACCCCATGCTCAAGCCGTACATTGTCACAATCAACACCGCCAGCACCCAGAAGCTCAGAGCCTTGGGCAGTGTGTCGCTGACACCTATCAGCGGCGCAAGCATCAATGAGCCGGCCAGACCGCCAGATTTAGTCACGGGCAGGTACCTCCAGCAGGTGCTGACGATGTTCATCAAAGTAACGCAAGGCATCGTGGACCGCGTTGATCACTGCGCGGGAGGTAATGGTTGCGCCGGCCATTTGATCGAATTGCCCGTTGTCTTTCTTCAAGGCCCAGGACGAATCCTGCGGGTTGCTGCGCGAAAGTCCCTGGAACGCCGAGAGCCAGGGATTCCCGGCCTCAGTGATATGCCCACCCAGGCTTGGGGTTTCCGACTGTTTCAGGACTTTCACGCCCAGCAGTTTCCCGTTGCTGGCGATGGCGATCAACAGTTCGATGCTACCGCCGTAGCCGGTGGTTTGAGAGCGCAGCAACACGGCGCTGGGTTGCCCTGACAAGGTGGCGAGGTATCCATTGAGCAGTTGGCTGTTGTTCAGTGCCAATGGCTTCACTGCCAGCGGATGCTCCAGTGGCTGGTTGTCGTAACTTGCGATGGGCAAGGCGTCCAGAAAGACTCGGCTTTGCAGCTCGCGTTGCTGCGAGGCGATGCGACCGGAGGTCAGTTGCTGCACGGCCAGGGTCAGGGCTGCCCCCGTCACGGCGACCAACAGCACGATCAAGAGTCCTCTGGCGGACTTCATACGTCCACCGATTGCGGTTTGGGCGTCGCCAGGCGTTCCAGCGCCGGCACCGCCAGATTCATTAGCAGCACGGCAAACGCCACACCATCAGGGTAACCGCCCCACGTACGAATCAGATACGTCAGCAACCCCACCCCGGCACCAAACAGTAAACGCGATCGCGGGCTTTTGGCGCCCGATACCGGCTCGGTGACGATAAAAAATGCCCCGAGCATGGTCGCGCCAGAGAACAGATGAAACAGCGGCGAACCATGGGAGTCGGACCCGGAGCCGTTCCAGAACAGCAGGCTGATCACGAACAGGCTGGCGAGCATTCCCACTGGCGCGTGCCAACTGAACACCCTTCGCTGCAGCAGAAAAAGCCCCCCAATGAGAAATGCCAGGTTCACCCATTCACTGCCTTTGCCGGCGATATGGCCGAAGGCCGGGTTGCTGGCGAACAGTTCGTCGATGGTCAGACTTTTATTGATGCGCAGGGTATCCAGCGCCGTCGCCTGGGCCCAGGCATCGGGGGCATTCCCCTGCATACCGAACACCTGTTGCAGGCCGGCCAGCAGGTCCAGGCCGTGGGAGGCTGGCCAGTGGGTCATCGGTTGAGGAAAGGCGACCAGCATCAATGCATAACCGACCATGGCCGGATTGAAAGGGTTCTGGCTGGCGCCATACACGTGTTTGCCCAACAGTAATGCACTGCTCACAGCCGCTACACATAGCCACCACGGACAATAAGGCGGTAGTGCCAGGGCCAGCAAGGTTGCGCTCACCAAGCCGCTGAGATCGCTGACGGGAATGCCGAGGCGGCGACCGCGCAGGCGATGGACACAGGCTTCTACCGTCAACGCACAAATGCAGGCCAGCAGTAGATTGATCAACACCCCCCAGCCGTACAGCCAGAACAGCACCAGCAAACCGGGCACCGTTGCCAGCAGCACGCGTTTCATCGCTTGTTGCTGGCGGTCGTCGACGGTTTCAAGTACTGACATGGGCGTCCACCAGCCGTTGGGCTTCGTCGAGGTGTTGCCGGGCGACTGCCAGCTCGGTTTCGCGGGTGGCGGGTTGGCGCTCCAGTTTGCTCAGGTCCGCACGGGCATAGGCCAGGGAGGTTTTCAACTGGCGAAGCTGGCTGTCGATGGGGCGCTTTTCGATCCGTTGCAAATCGGGTCGTGGCTGGTCGCTGCCTTCCTCTGCGTGGTGCAAGGCTTGTTCGGCGGCCGTCAGCGCGGCACTCAATGCGGCCAGCTGCTGGGCGTCGGCGTGGCTGTCCTGGGCCTTTTTCAGTTCCGAGCGGCGCATTGCCAGCTGGATTTTGGCGCGTTTGAGGTCTGGGTCCTTATGCGTTGCTGGTGCCGCAACGACTGGGATACTGACTTCGAGCGAGGACAATTCCTGTTCGGCGACTTCGAATTGCTGCTGCAGGATGATCAGTTGCGACTGCTGCTCAAATGTCGGCGGATGACCAAAGGCTTTCAGGGACTTGTTGAGCTGGGCCCGGCTCATGGCCAGGTTGATCTTGGCCTTTTTCACCGCCGCGTCCATCGCCGCGGCTTTTTGTGCGCGAACCCGCTCAATGGCCGCCTGGACAGGGTTGTTGCTCACTTCATCCACAGGTGCAGGGCGTTTGGTACGAGCCAGGCGTTCAGCAAGCTTGTGCGCTTCTTCGCGCTGCAGGCGTGCATTGCGCTGTTCGAAGCGGCGCCGGGCGTGGTCGCGCTTGGTGCTGCGGGCCTGGCGCTCCTCGGCGGTGGTCGCCAGATCGCCGACAACCGGCAGTACCGTGGCCAGGTGCAGCGGCTGCATTTCGATACAGTCAACCGGGCAGGGCGCGACACACAGGTCGCAGCCGGTGCACTCGTCGATGATCACCGTATGCATCAGCTTGGCGGCGCCGACGATGGCATCTATCGGGCAGGCCTGGATGCACTTGGTGCAGCCGATGCACTCCGCTTCGCGGATAAAGGCGATCTGCGCCGGCGCTTGGCCTCGGGAACTGTCCAGTTCCAGCACAGCCACGTTTAACAACTGCGCCAGCCCGGCGATGGTTTCCTGTCCACCTGGCGGGCACTTGTTGATGGCTTCGCCCTGGGCGATGCCTTCGGCGTAGGGTTTGCAGCCGGGGTGTCCGCATTTGCCACACTGGGTCTGCGGCAGTAAAGCGTCGATACGTTGAATCAGGCTCATGGTTTGATCATTGCGTTGAAACCCAGAAAGGCCACGGCCATCAGCCCCGCGCTGATCAGCTCGACCGGCAAGCCCCGAAAGGGCAGTGGGATATCGTTGCTGGCTATGCGCTGGCGCAGGTCATTGAACAGGCTCAGCACCAGCCAGAAACCCAGGCCAGCGCCCAGGCTCAGGGCGCTCATGTGCGCCAGGCCTTTATCGTCCTCGGTACCCAGCAATACCACGCCCAATACCCCGGCATTCCCCAGCAGCAACGGCCACAGGCCATTGAACGACAGCTTGGGTAGCTGGTGGGATAGCACGCTTAGCAGCGGTTTGATCAACAACACCGTGACCGGTAACAAAATAAACAGTCGCAGGGATGTCAGCGCCAGTGGCTGCAAAAGATAGTGATCAAACAGATAGCCCAGAATGCCACTTAGCAGCATCAGCAGGGTCGTGGCCACGCCCAGGGCATGCACTCGCTTGAGTGAGTCCGCGCTGGAGGCCAGCACCGGGTCGACAGCCAGCGGCATCTGCAACACGAAGTTGCTGATCAGGGCCGTGCTGACAAGGGTGAGAAGCATATCGGTCATGGTCATGCCGGGCTAAGCAAGCAGAATCCGATTATCCGGCAAGCGAGGAGGGGGCACTAGCCCTGTGACGAGCGGGCTTGCCCGCTCGCCACAGGTGGTTTTACTTGATGCGTTGGCCAGGCTTGGCGCCACTGTCCGGGCTGAGCAGGTAGATTTCTTCACCGCCAGGACCGGCCGCCATCACCATGCCTTCGGAAATGCCGAAGCGCATTTTCCGTGGCTTGAGGTTGGCGATCATCATGGTCAGGCGACCTTCCAGCTTGGCCGGGTCTGGGTAGGCGCTCTTGATTCCGGAGAATACGTTGCGCTGCTCGTCACCGATGTCCAGGGTCAGGCGCAGCAGCTTGTCTGCGCCTTCAACGGCTTCGGCCTTGAGGATCAGCGCGACTCGCAGGTCGATGGCGGCAAAGGCGTCGAAGTCGATCTCTGCCGACAGCGGATCTTTCGCCAGCTCACCGTTGCCTTTTGGGGCGGTTTCGCCGGTATCGGTCTGGCTGGCCGCAAGGTCTTCTTTCGAAGCGTCGGACATGGCCTGGACCTTGACCGGGTCGATGCGGGTCATCAGCGGCTTGAACTCATTTAGCTGATGGTCGCTGAGCAGGGTGGCGTGGTCATTCCAAGTCAGCGGCGCAACGTTGAGGAACGCCTCGGCATCGGCAGCCAGCACCGGCAGCACCGGCTTGAGGAAGATCACCAGTTGGCGGAACAGGTTGATGCCTGTGGCGCAGATCGCCTGGACTTCAGCCTGCTTGCCTTCCTGTTTGTTCAGCGACCACGGCGCCTTGTCGGCGATCCAGGCGTTGGCGCGGTCGGCCAGGCCCATGATCTCGCGCATGGCGCGGGCAAAGTCACGGGCTTCATAGGCTTCAGCGATGCTCGGTGCAGCGGCCAGGAACGCATCGGTCAGTTCTGGTGCGGCATTCTCTGCCACCAGCACACCGGCGTTGCCCTTGTGGATAAAACCGGCGCAACGGCTGGCGATGTTGACAACCTTGCCCACCAGGTCCGAGTTGACCTTCTGTACGAAGTCTTCCAGGTTCAGGTCCAGGTCATCGACGCCACGGCCCAGCTTGGAGGCGTAGTAATAGCGCAGGTATTCCGGCGACAGGTGGTCCAGGTAGGTCCGTGCCTTGATAAAGGTGCCACGGGACTTGGACATCTTCTGGCCGTTGACCGTCAGGTAGCCGTGGACATTGATGGCGGTCGGCTTGCGGTAGCCCGAGCCTTCGAGCATCGCCGGCCAGAACAGGGCGTGGAAGTTGATGATGTCCTTGCCGATGAAGTGGTACAGCTCGGCGGTGGAGTCCTTGCCCCAGAACGCGTCGAAATCCAGTTCAGGACGACGGGCGCAGAGGTTCTTGAAGCTAGCCATGTAGCCGATGGGTGCGTCCAGCCAGACGTAGAAGTATTTACCGGGCTCATCGGGAATTTCGAAACCGAAGTACGGCGCATCGCGGGAGATGTCCCACTGTTGCAGGCCAGCATCCAGCCATTCGGCGATCTTGTTGGCCACGGCGTCCTGCAAGGTGCCGCTGCGGGTCCAGGTTTGCAGCATTTGCTGGAAATCCGGGAGCTTGAAGAAGAAGTGTTGGGAATCCTTGAGCACCGGAGTGGCGCCAGAGATCGCCGACTTCGGATCTTTCAGGTCGGTAGGCGCGTAGGTGGCGCCACATTTTTCGCAGTTGTCGCCGTACTGGTCTTCGGTGCCGCATTTCGGGCAGGTGCCCTTGATGAAGCGGTCGGCCAGGAACATTTTCTTTTCCGGGTCGAAATACTGGGTGATCGAGCGCGTGGCAATGTGCCCGGCGTCCCGCAACCGCAGGTAGATCTGGCTCGACAACTCACGGTTTTCTTCGGCGTGGGTCGAGTGGAAGTTATCGAAGTCCACCAGGAACTCGGCAAAGTCGGCGCTGTGTTCAGCCTGCACATTGGCGATCAGTTGTTCCGGGGTAATGCCTTCCTTCTCGGCGCGCAACATGATGGCCGAACCGTGGGCGTCGTCCGCGCAGACATAAATGCATTCATTACCGCGATGCTTCTGGAAGCGCACCCACATATCGGTCTGGATGTACTCAAGCATATGGCCAAGATGGATAGAACCATTGGCATAGGGCAGGGCGCTGGTGACGAGGATCTTGCGTGGCTCGGACATGGGGCTCGGCTATTTGATGAAACGGAGGTCGGCCACTATAAAGCGCCGGGCAATTTATTTCACCCCGTGGTGTTGTTTCAGCGTTTTCCATCACCGCAAAAGCAACCCGCTCAAGGGGCAGAACGGTTAGGATAACCGCCTGTTTTAGTCTGTCTTTTTCGGGAGTAGCTCATGAGCGCCGTCAATCGCGCAGCGGTGGAAGCCGTCCTTCGCCAGTACACTGACCCCTACCTGAACCAGGACCCGGTCAGCGCCGGCTGTGTCCGCGCCATCGACGTCCAGGGTGATCAGGTCACTGTCCAGCTTGAGCTGGGTTACGCCGCAGGCCTATTCAAGAGTGGCTGGGCGCAGATGCTGCAAATGGCTATTGAAGGCATGGACGGTGTCCGCACGGCCAGGGTCGATATCCAGTGTGTGATCGCCGCGCACAAGGCCCAGGCGCAGATTCCGGGCCTGGCCAACGTCAAGAACGTGGTGGCCGTGGCTTCCGGCAAGGGGGGTGTGGGCAAATCCACCACGGCCGCCAACCTGGCCCTGGCCCTGGCCCGTGAAGGCGCACGGGTGGGGATTCTCGACGCCGATATCTATGGGCCCAGCCAGGGCGTGATGTTCGGCATCGCTGAAGGCACCCGGCCGAAGATCAAGGACCAGAAGTGGTTCGTGCCGATCGAGTCCCACGGCGTGGAAGTGATGTCCATGGCTTTCTTGACCGACGACAACACGCCGATGGTCTGGCGCGGGCCGATGGTCTCCGGCGCCCTGTTGCAACTGGTCACGCAGACCGCCTGGGGCGACCTGGACTACCTGGTGGTCGACATGCCGCCGGGTACCGGTGATATCCAGCTGACCCTGGCGCAAAAGGTGCCTGTTGCCGGTTCGGTGATTGTTACCACGCCCCAGGACCTGGCGTTGCTGGATGCCAGGAAAGGCGTGGAAATGTTCCGCAAGGTCAACATCCCGGTGCTCGGCGTTGTGGAAAACATGGCGGTGCACATCTGCTCCAACTGCGGCCATGCCGAACATCTGTTCGGTGAAGGCGGCGGTGAAAAGCTCGCCACCCAGTATGGTGTTGAGCTACTGGCCTCGCTGCCGCTGTCCATGGACATTCGTGAGCAGGCGGATGGCGGTAAGCCTACCGTGGTTGCCGAACCGGATGGCCCGATCGCCATGGTTTATCAGGAACTGGCCCGGCACGTGGGCGCGCGGATCGTCTTGCAGGAAGCGGGCGCCCAAGCGATGCCGACCATCACTGTCAGCGACGACTGATTCACCTGAAGGTAAAAAAGCCTCGACTGTGTCGGGGCTTTTTCTTGCCTGTGTCATGCACTGGGTGGAGTTTGCGTAGTTGCTGGTGTAAGCATTCGCTTACTTTTTCGTAAGTGTTTGGTTTTTTTACCAGGGATGGACGGCTTTAATGATTTTGTTTTGTTTTTATCTTGTTGAAAAATAACAACTATTTATTATGATCTTGACCGGCGGGCCGATAGTCCAGCCGGTTGCATACCGTTGAACTTAATCGGGAACTCTCTAATATCAGCCCTGTGTCCACGGATTGACACGGTCATCAAGGAATGATGATTCAAGGAACATCGCAGGATGCGATTCATCAGGATGATGAAAAGGAACACAGGGACTAGGGAAAAAATGTGGGCGGGTCAAACCGCCCCTTTTTTTGCCCGCAGAAAAGTAACAGCCTGTTCCTGAAATGCAAAAAGGCCCGCAAGGGGCCTTTTGGGGGGCGGCGACGCTATCAGCGCTCGAGATCTTTGATCTTGCCTTTCACGCCATCCCATTCTTCTGCATCGGGCAGGGATTCTTTCTTTTCAGTGATGTTCGGCCAGATTTCCGCCAGTTCGACGTTCAACTGAATAAATTCCTGCATGTTTTCCGGGACTTCGTCCTCGGAGAAAATCGCGACGGCCGGGCATTCTGGTTCACACAGGGCGCAGTCAATGCACTCATCCGGATGGATTACCAGGAAGTTCGGGCCTTCGTAAAAGCAGTCCACCGGACAGACTTCTACGCAGTCGGTGTACTTGCATTTGATGCAGTTGTCGGTGACGACGAAGGTCATTTCTAATTTTCTCCTCAGGCGGCGGCAGCGAAACCCCTTGCAGCAGGGCTCGCGAGGTTTGAGAGCGATAGTCTGCGGGCCAGGCTAAAAGCCCGCAGCATCCCAAACCGCGCGAGATTCTATCAGCTTGCAAGCGTCTGCGTTAGACCCGTGTCTTCAGTGCATAGAGCATTTCCAGCGCTTTTCGCGGACTCAAGTCGTCTAGGTCAAGCTTTGCCAGCTCATCCAACACCGGATGGGGCAGGCTGGCGAACATGTCGCTCTGTTGCGGAATCCCAGGCTTGTTCGCCGCCTTTGTCGGACTGGCCACGGCAACCTCGTGGGGCAGGGCGGCGGCTTCCAGGCGGCTCAAGTGCTCGCGGGCACGGGTGATGACTTCGCTCGGCACCCCGGCCAGTTGAGCTACCGCCAGGCCGTAACTCTGGCTCGCTGGCCCTGGCAATACATGGTGCAGGAACACGATGCGCTCGTTGTGCTCGGTAGCATTGAGGTGCACGTTGGCCACCAGTGGTTCGTTTTCCGGCAGCACCGTCAGTTCGAAGTAATGGGTGGCAAACAACGTATAAGCCCGTAAATGCGCCAGCCGCTCGGCTGCTGCCCACGCCAGGGACAAGCCGTCGAAGGTGCTGGTGCCGCGCCCCACTTCGTCCATCAGCACCAGGCTGCGGTCGGTGGCGTTGTGCAGGATGTTGGCGGTTTCGCTCATTTCCACCATAAAGGTCGAACGGCCACCGGCCAGGTCATCGCTGGAACCGATCCGGGTGAAGATCCGGTCTACCAGAGACAACTCGCAACTGGCCGCCGGCACGAAGCTGCCGATATGGGCCAGCAATACGATCAATGCGGTCTGGCGCATGTAGGTGGATTTACCGCCCATGTTCGGACCTGTGATCACCAGCATGCGGGTATCGTCGTCCAGCGACAGGTCGTTGGCGACGAACGGCGTGGTCAGTACTTGCTCAACCACCGGGTGACGCCCCTGGACAATGCGCATGCACGGCTCGCTGACAAAACGCGGGCAGTTCAGGTCTAGGTTCAGCGCACGCTCGGCCAGGTTGCTCAGCACATCCAGTTCCGCCAGGGCGGCGGCGGTGTCCTGCAGCGGTGGCAGCCGGCCAATCAGGTCTTCGAGCAGGGCTTCATAGAGCATCTTTTCCCGGGCCAGGGCGCGGCTCTTGGCCGACAACGCCTTGTCTTCAAAGGCCTTGAGTTCCGGGGTGATGAAGCGCTCTGCACCTTTAAGGGTCTGGCGCCGGATATAGTCAGCCGGGGCCTGCTCGGCCTGCTTGCTGGGCAACTCGATAAAATAGCCGTGGATGCGGTTGTAGCCGACCTTCAGATTGGCCAGGCCGGTGCGGGCTTTTTCGCGCGTTTCCAGGTCGATCAGGAACTGCCCGGCGTTTTCGCTCAGCGATTGCAGTTCGTCCAACTCGCTGTCGTAACCGGTTTTCAGTACTCCGCCGTCGCGGATCACTGCGGGCGGGTTGTCGTTGATGGCGGTTTCCAGCAGTGCAGCCAGCTCCGGATAAGTGCTGGTGGTCACGGCCAGTTGCTTGAGGTGCGGCGCGTCCAGGTCTGTCATCGCCACTTGCAGCTCAGGCAGGGCGCCAAGGGCGTCACGCAGGCGTGCCAAGTCACGAGGGCGGGCGTTACGCAAGCCAATCCGCGCCAGGATTCGTTCGATATCGCCGATTTCCTTGAGCTGCGGTTGCAGCTTTTCAAAGCGATAGCCGTCCAGCAGGCAGGTAATGGAGGACTGGCGCGCTTGCAGCACGGTCAAATCCCGCAGCGGACGGTTCAACCAGCGGGTCAGCAGGCGGCTGCCCATGGCGGTCTGGCAGCGGTCGACGACCGATTGCAGCGTGTTATCACGACCACCGGCCAGGTTAGTGTCCAGTTCCAGGTTGCGACGGCTGGCGCCATCGAGCACAACGGTCTCGTCCAGGCGTTCATGGCGCAGCCTGCGCAGGTGCGGCAAGGCGGTACGCTGGGTTTCCTTGGCATAGCTGAGCAGGCAACCTGCGGCACCGATGGCCAGGGTCAGGTTTTCGCAACCAAAGCCCTTGAGGTCTTGCACGGAGAACTGCTGGCACAGACTTTTCAACGCTGAGTCGCGCTCGAAATCCCACGGCGCACGACGTTTGGTCCCGCGGCGTTTTTCCGCCGGCAGGTCTTTGGGCCAGTCATCCGGAATCATCAGTTCTACCGGGTTGACGCGCTCCAACTCCGCCAGCAGGTTTTCCCAGCCCTTGATCTCCAGCACGGTGAAGTTGCCGCTGGTGATATCCAGCACGGCCAGACCGAACAGCCGCTCGTCCCCCAGCACCGCTGCGATCAGGTTGTCCCGACGCTCATCCAGCAGCGCCTCATCGCTCACCGTCCCCGGTGTAATGATGCGCACCACCTGACGATCCACCGGCCCCTTGCTGGTCGCCGGGTCGCCGACCTGCTCACAGATCACCACCGACTCACCCAGCTTGACCAACTTCGCCAGGTAGCCTTCCGCGGCATGGTAAGGAATCCCACACATCGGAATCGCTTGCCCTGCCGACTGCCCGCGCGCCGTCAGGGTAATGTCCAGCAACTTGGCTGCCTTCTTCGCGTCTTCGTAGAAGATCTCGTAGAAATCGCCCATGCGATAGAACATTAACTGATCAGGGTGCTGGTTTTTCAGGCGCCAGTACTGCTGCATCATTGGGGTGTGGGAGGACAGATCGGAAGTGTTTTTACTCATCGGATACTTAGCGAATTCGTTGAAAGTGATGGGGCAAAGGGGGCGCTTGGCCCAGCATTTTTTGCGATGGGCGCAAGGTTAACACGCAAGGTCTGGGGTCTGCAGTTCACAAGCGGCCAGGTATAAATGCATTTTTTATGCATTAAATATGCTAGATAGCATTTGCCATCCACCAAAACTACCTTCAGTATCCGCTTTATGCAAAAACGCAACGTTTCCATTGTCTTAAGAGAGCTGCTGGATCGCGACGGGATCTCCCCCACGGAGCTTCACCGGCGTACTGGCGTGCCTCAATCCACACTGTCACGGATTCTCAGCGGCAAGATCGTTGACCCGTCGGACAAGCACATCTCCCGCATCGCCGAGTACTTTCGCGTCAGCACTGACCAACTGCGCGGGCGCGCAACGTTGGCGCCTGCGCGGGGAGACGAGCGTGACCCGATGCATTCGGAACTCAAGGACATAAGCCTGTGGGACGACGATACCCCCATCAACGATGACGAGGTGTCGATCCCCTTTCTGCGCGAGGTTGAATTGGCTGCTGGATCAGGAAGATTCGTCATCGAGGAAAGTGAGAAGGCCAGCCTGCGTTTTGGCAAACGCAGCCTGCGCCACAATGGTGTGCAGTTCGACCAGGCTAAATGCGTGACGGTACGCGGTAACAGCATGCTGCCGGTGTTGCGAGACGGCGCGACGGTGGGAGTCAATGCCGGCAAGTGCGGGATTGGCGACATCGTTGATGGTGACTTGTATGCCATCAATCACAACGGTCAATTGCGGGTCAAACAGCTCTATCGCTTGCCTTCGGGGATTCGCCTGCGCAGCTTCAATCGCGACGAGCATCCGGACGAGGACTACAGCTTCCAGGAAATCCAGGAAGAACAGATCAGCATCCTCGGTCACGTTTTCTGGTGGGGCATGTACGCTCGTTAACCCTCTTCTGTAAGACAAAGCCCGCCACCGAGCGGGTTTTTTTTCACCTGCGCAAAACTGCCAATCCCCTTGTTTGCGGGCGCTAATGCATTTGCGCATTAAATTTCTGAACATAAATGCATTTGTGCATTGACTGTATATGCATACATGCATATTCTTTGTCTCAAGCCAGCCAACAAGGCTTGGTGGAGGTGGCAAGGAAGCCGCCAAGGAAGACAGGGAAAGCACGTAATACCGGCATGGACGCCACCGAGCGGTGGCACGGATGCCAGGCAACACCGGCAAGGAAGCCGACGCTCTTTAGTTTCACGGTTTTACAACAGGCAGCGATGAATCGGCCTTAACGGTTCAGAGGGTTGGCAACTGACCCGGGTGTGCAGCGTAAAGCACCAAAAGCAGTTATCCGGCAGACAGGGATCGTGGTCGGAAAAAACATTGAGGAAAGATCCGTACCGCGCCAGTAGTGCCCAAGGACCGCATTACTGAAAAGCCCGGGTAACCGGGCTTTTTGGAATGCCTACCTACATATGCACACCGATTTATCAAACAACCGGTGACCTGCCGGTATCACTCATTCCAGGAGGCGTGACATGACAAACGAGCAGCAAGCGTTAGCGGAAATACCTATCTGGCTGGTCATCGTATTGGCGGTAATCGGCGGCGTTTCCGGAGAAATGTGGCGCGCCGATAAAGAAGGCGCCCGCGGTTGGGCACTGGTCCGACGCCTGGCCCTGCGCTCCGGGGCCTGCATGGTCTGCGGGGTTTCGGCATTGATGTTGTTGTACGCCGCCGGCATGTCGATCTGGACCGCTGGTGCCATTGGTTGCCTGACGGCCATGGCCGGTGCGGACGTGGCTATCGGGCTTTATGAGCGTTGGGCGGCCAAGCGGATCGGGGTGAATGAGCCACCCAACCGCCGTCCGGACCAGCAGTGATCGTTGCAAGGAAGCTACTTGATGACGCGTATCGAAAAACCTTCACAACTACTGTTCGCTGCTCAGTGCCTACCACCACCATCTCCGGCGGCGTGGTTCATGGAGCCCCACGAGCCCGACTTGCCCCGGCGCATGCTCAACGAGTTATCAGCAGCACCGCTGCCGGCGATAACGGACTGACTGCACTGCGGGCCTGCCAGGCTTATGGGCGGACTATCGTTCGTTAGCATCTTGTTCCAGTCTGCATCTTGCATGGGCGATACGCTCCTGTAGGGTAGGCATTCGCCCGCCCGCTCCTGGAGACGACCGTGAAGGAAATTACCCAACTTGCCGCTGAACTGGGCCGATGTTTGCAGGTGCTCAATGCCTATGTCACCACTGCCGAGTCCTGCACCGGCGGCGGTATTGCCGAAGCGATCACGCGTATTCCAGGAAGCTCGGCCTGGTTCGAGGCGGGGTACGTCACCTACTCCAATCGACAAAAAACCCGCCAGCTGAATGTGCCGGAAACACTGTTCCCCAAAGTTGGCGCCGTCAGCCGTGAAGTGGTTGAGGCCATGGTCAAGGGCGCCCAGGAGAAAAGCCTGTCGCGTTTTGCTGTAGCCGTCAGCGGCGTGGCGGGGCCCGATGGCGGTTCGCCGGACAAGCCGGTGGGCACCGTATGGCTGGCCTGGGGTGTTGGCGAGGACGTCACGGCCGAGTGCCAGCATTTTCCTGGCAACCGCGATGAGGTTCGCCGACAAACGGTAAAGGCCGCGTTAGAGGGGTTGTTGCGACGAGCTGCAATAGAAATAGAAAATCAGGGGTAGGCGATCCCGGATCTTTGTGGAACAATACTGTCTACTTATACAGGTGTTGGCCGTCAGGCCTTATTGATTACGTGAGGACTTTAATGGACGACAACAAGAAGAAAGCCTTGGCTGCGGCCCTGGGTCAGATCGAACGTCAATTCGGCAAGGGTGCCGTAATGCGTATGGGCGATCATGACCGTCAGGCGATCCCGGCTATTTCCACTGGCTCTCTAGGTCTGGACATCGCGCTCGGCATTGGCGGCCTGCCAAAAGGCCGTATCGTTGAAATCTACGGTCCTGAATCTTCCGGTAAAACCACTCTGACGCTGTCGGTGATTGCCCAGGCGCAAAAGATGGGCGCCACCTGCGCGTTCGTCGATGCCGAGCACGCGCTGGACCCTGAATACGCTGGCAAACTGGGCGTCAACGTTGACGACCTGTTGGTATCTCAACCGGATACCGGTGAGCAGGCCCTAGAGATTACCGACATGCTGGTGCGTTCCAACGCTGTCGACGTGATTGTTATCGACTCCGTGGCTGCCCTGGTACCAAAAGCTGAGATCGAAGGCGAAATGGGCGACATGCACGTTGGCCTGCAAGCCCGTCTGATGTCCCAGGCCCTGCGTAAAATCACCGGTAACATCAAGAACGCCAACTGCCTGGTGATCTTCATCAACCAGATTCGGATGAAGATCGGCGTGATGTTTGGCAGCCCGGAAACCACCACCGGTGGTAACGCGCTGAAATTCTACGCGTCGGTCCGTCTGGACATCCGCCGTACTGGCGCGGTGAAGGAAGGCGACGAAGTGGTCGGTAGTGAGACCCGCGTCAAAGTCGTGAAGAACAAGGTGGCTCCGCCGTTCCGTCAGGCCGAATTCCAGATTCTCTATGGCAAGGGTATCTACCTGAACGGCGAGATGATCGACCTGGGCGTGCTGCACGGCTTCGTTGAGAAGTCCGGTGCTTGGTATGCCTACAACGGTAGCAAGATCGGTCAGGGTAAGGCCAACTCGGCCAAGTTCCTGGCAGACAACCCGGATATCGCTGCAACTCTTGAGAAGCAGATCCGCGACAAGCTGCTGACTCCGCCAGCCGATGTCAAAGCAAACTCGACCAGAGAAACCGCTGACGACCTGGCCGACGCTGACATCTGAGCTAAATGATGACCGTTGTACTGGATACACTTGTCGCCGTACGGCGCACTGCAATGGACCTGCTCGCGCGACGCGAGCACGGTCGAGTCGAGCTGACGCGTAAACTGCGTCAGCGCGGCGCCTCTCCCGAGATGATCGACACAGCTCTTGACCGTTTGACGGAAGAGGGACTGCTTTCGGAAGCCCGTTATCTTGAGAGTTTTGTTTCCTATCGAGCCCGTTCTGGATACGGCCCTGCGCGGATTCGCGAGGAGCTGAGCCAGCGTGGCCTGCAACGTGCTGATATTGATCTCGCCTTGCGTGAGTGCGGTATCAGTTGGCAGGCGCAACTGGAAGACACTTGGCGGCGCAAGTTTGCCGGACATCTGCCGATTGATGTCCGCGAGCGTGCGAAGCAGGGACGTTTTCTGAGTTATCGTGGATTCTCGATGGAGATGATCAGCCGCCTATTGAGTGGTCGGGATATGGACGACTGAGTGTTGATAGATGCATATAAAAAGGGCCCGCTATGAAAGTAGCGGGCCATTTTTTGCCTCTGATTTTACGCGGGCTCCTGTACCCGTTGTTGCGTCTTCCCCTGAGCCTCGGCCCAGTTCTCCGGTAAGTTGATGTAGTCCACCAACTCCCGCAATCGACCCTGGTTACGGCCATTAAAATTGAATGCCAATCGCGTCAGGTGGCTGAAGTGCGACTCATCGTGTTCCTCGCCCGCGTAGGCGTGCTGATGGAAGTCATCACTGAGTCGCAGGTCCGCAAAGGCTTCCTGTATATGCGCTAATGCGCGATCACTCAGGGGATGATTCATTCGGATCACAAACTGACGCTTCAGCCAGCGGGTGGAGTGGAAGTTGGCGTAGAACTGGTTGATTTCATTTACCGCCTCCTCGGCGCTGTACACCAGGCGAACCAGTTTGAGATCGGTGGGCAAGATATAGAGATTGGCTTCCAACTGGCTGCGGATAAAGTCCAGGGCGCCTTGCCAGAAACCGCCACCCGGTGCATCCAGCAGCACCACGGGAACCAGCGGGCTCTTGCCGGTCTGGATCAGGGTCAAAACTTCCAGTGCTTCATCAAGGGTGCCGAAACCACCTGGGCACAGCACCAACCCATCGGCCTCCTTGACGAAGAACAGCTTGCGGGTAAAGAAGAAGTGGAAGGACAGCAGGTTTTCCGTACCATCAATGGTCGGGTTGGCGTGCTGTTCGAAGGGCAGGGTGATATTGAATCCTAGGCTGTGTTCCAGGCCGGCACCTTCGTGGGCGGCGGCCATGATGCCGCCACCGCCGCCGGTGATGACCATCAGGTCTGAGCGTGCGAGGGCCGCGCCCACTTCGCGAGCCAATGCATAGAGCGGGCTTTCCACGGGGGTGCGCGCCGAGCCGAACACAGTGACCTTGCGCCGGCCCTTGAACTGTTCCAATACCCGAAAGGCGTGGTCCAGTTCGCGGATTGCCTTCAAGGTAATCTTGGCATTCCAGCGGTTGCGGTCATCCTGCGCCATGCGCAGCACGGTAAGGATCATGTCGCGATAAAGAGGAATGTTCGGGCTGCTGGGGGCAATCAGATTGAGTTGCGCTTCGACCTGCTGCGTGAGGTCGGTCCCGTTGTCTTGAAAATGACGGATCAGAAGGTCATTCGGTTCGTAAGGCATTCAACTTCTCCTTCTTCACAGAACCCTGGGTGCCCACGAGAAATTCGTTGGCGCCACGACACTTGTATGTGTCGCTGCCTGCCTCGGCGGCGTTGCCGGGCACTACACGGGGTTCGTCGGGCCTCTGGTAGCGGAGGTGGGCGAAACCGGCTCTGTATGTTCCCTGTGATTAAAAACCTTTGCACTGCAAGTCATGCGAGGGCAACCCTCTTTTGCCCTGGAAGTGTTACAGGGTGGCGTGTAAACCGGACGGTGCAGGTCATCAGCCTGATTTGATCATGAGCCCATAAAGTCATGGCTGGCAATAGCTTATTGGGTACTGGTCAGGGAAGCGGGGGGGTATTACAGGAGGGTGTATTGCGCGCCGCTGATCAGCAGCGCGCGACAGTAGGGCGTCTTACTTTTTCTTCTTTGCAGCGGCCGGTGCCGGGCAGTCAGCCTCTTGGAACTTCACCGAAGCCACCGGGCGATTGGACTTGTTCTCGGTAATTTCGTAGCGCATCACGGCGCCCTTGGCCATCAGCTCGCGATAACCCTTGTTCAAGCACACGCTTTGGCCCAGCTGGAAATACACTGCCTTGGGGTTGGCGCGCATTTGCTCAGCACGGTCAGGCATTACGCTGAGATGATCAATCAGTTGTAGCCCTTCTACGGTGTAGGCCACTTCCAGGGTTTTCTCATCAATCTCCCTTGGCAGGTCTTTATTGCTTTCCGCCGCGACGCTTTGCAGCTTCTTGTTCAGTTGAGCCTCCAGCAAGGACGCAGCTTGGGCGCCTACAGGCAAAACCAGCGCGAGGGCGATGGACGGGGCAACAAAACGCGACATAAGACGCAGCATCAAACTCTCCTGATTCGGTTACTGGTGCTATGACCAGCCACTGCGCTATGCGTTCAGTGGCGCGCGATTATAGGGGCGCCTTGGGGCCACGGCCAGGCGTATTGAACGGGCAAGGCTCTGGTAAACTGCGGCGACTTTCGCCTTCCCGAGTTCTATCCGTGTCGATTTTTTCATGTTTACGGCGCCGCACCCGATGAGTCATGCCGTCTCCCGCTTGCGCGCCCAGCGCCTGGCTCGCGCCATCAAACCGTTTGTCGCCCGGGGTTCACGTGCCGAGCGGTGTCCCGGCTGCAGGGTGATTCCAGAATATTGCCTGTGCGCCTGGCGCCCGAAAGTGAACGCCAAATCCGCTATGTGCCTGCTGATGCATGATGTGGAGCCGCTCAAACCCAGCAATACCGGCTGGCTGATTGCCGATGTGATTGACGACACCAGCGCATTTCCCTGGTCGCGCACCGAGGTTGAGCCGCAGTTGCTGAGTTTGTTGGCTGATCCGCAGTGGCAGCCTTATATCGTTTTCCCTGGCGAATTTGTCGCCCCGGAGCGTGTGGTTAACCAGGTCAAGCTGGAGCAAGGCAAGCGCCCGCTGTTCATTCTGTTGGATGGCACGTGGAGTGAAGCCCGCAAGATGTTTCGCAAGAGCCCTTACCTTGAACACTTGCCGGTACTGAGCCTGGAGCCTGAGCAACTGTCGCGCTACAAGCTGCGTCGCTCCAAGCGGGATGACCATTTCTGTACAGCCGAGGTGGCCGCCTTGTGTTTGGAACTGGCCGACGATCAGTTGGCCGGCGAAGTACTGGACGCCTACCTGGATGTTTTCAGTACCCACTATCTGGCTGCCAAGTATCAATTGGCACTGGACCCGACAGACATCGTTCATACTCGCTTGACACCTTATCTATAGCTGTCATGGCCAGACGACGTTTGCATGATGGCACTGTAAATGGCGTGCCCGCTAAAATGCCCTCGGGCGTAGTGCTTGACCACCCAGGCTACGCTGGGCATGCTTGGCGCCGATTAGGGCGCCGCCGTGGATTTGAGACGTCGCTTTTTTGCGTTTTTGACGTTGAACGCGCCCTGTGGTGACCGCTGCCTGGCGGTCACCTTGTGTTGCGTTGGCGAGCACCGAACCCATCGGTGTTCCCATAAAAAACAGGATCATTTAAAAGAATGGCCACATACGAAATCCTGATTGCCGATGACCACCCTCTCTTTCGCAGTGCGTTGCACCAAGCCGTCACGCTGGGCCTGGGGCCCGATGTGCGATTGGTCGAGGTCGCCAGCATTGCCGAACTGGAAACCCGTCTCAGCGAAAAGTCTGATTGGGATCTGGTGCTGTTGGATCTGAACATGCCCGGTGCGTATGGTTTTTCAGGGCTTGTGCTCTTGAGAGGGCAATACCCGCAGATTCCCGTGGTGATGGTCTCGGCCCAGGAAGAGGCGGCAGTGGTGGTGCGTTCCAAGGAGTTTGGTGCCAGCGGTTTCATTCCCAAATCCAGCTCCATGGAAGACATTCAGAAAGCTGTACGCAGTGTGTTGGACGGTGATGTCTCATGGCCGCCGCAGGCATTCGAGGAGGTCAATATCTCCGATGCAGCCAAGGCCGCTCGCGATGGCCTGGCCAGCCTGACACCCCAGCAGTTTCGGGTGCTGACCATGGTCTGTGAAGGCCTGTTGAACAAGCAGATTGCCTATGAACTGAGCGTGTCCGAAGCGACCATCAAGGCTCATGTGACGGCTATTTTTCGCAAGCTGGGGGTGCGTACGCGGACCCAGGCGGCGTTACTCTTGCAACAACTTGAGTCAATTTCGAAAGATTGAGGCTTGATCCGTTCACGTTTTTTTGACTCTGCGTGCTCTAGCTTCCCCACTCCTTTTTGTGCAGTTGCCTACTCTATGTCGCCTTTCAAAGGTCAAACCGGTCTAAAACGTATCCTTAACGCCAGCGGTTACTCGTTCGATGGCCTGCGTGCGGCGTTCACCGGCGAGGCGGCATTTCGTCAGTTGGTACTGCTCAACGTTATCCTGATTCCGTTGAGTTTCTTCCTGAATGTCAGTCGTGTAGAGCGGGCTCTGTTAATTGCGGTCTGCCTGTTGGCGCTGATCGTCGAATTGCTCAACTCGGCAGTAGAGGCGGCGATTGACCGGATTTCCCTGGATCGCCACCCCTTGTCGAAGAACGCCAAGGACATGGGCAGCGCGGCGCAGTTCGTGGCGTTGACCATGATCACGGCGGTGTGGGCCGTGATTCTGATCTGACAAAAGTCAGGCAATACTCGGCAGCACGATCTCGTCGCTGCGCTGAATCCCGGCGGTGAAGGCGCGGCACAGTTCCAGAAACTCACGCATTGCTGAGGTCTGGTACTTCTGCTTGTGCCAGATGAAGTAGAACTGCCGCGCCAGGTCCAGGTCCGGGGTTTCCACCGGTACCAGGCTTCCGCGGCGAAATGCATCGCGCAGCGCCAGCCGGGAAATGCAGCCAATCCCAAGTCCCGACTCCACCGCGCGCTTTATGGCCTCGGTGTGTTCCAGTTCCAGGCGAATATTCAAGGCGCTGCGGTGATGACGCATGGCCTGGTCGAAGGTCAGGCGGGTGCCGGAGCCTTGTTCGCGCAGGATCCAGGCCTCCTGAGTCAACTCTTTCATGCTCGCCTGGCCGCGCAGGGCCAAGTGATGCTGTGGGGCGCAGAACACCACTAGTTCGTCTTCGACCCAGGTTTGCACCTCGATGTCCGGGTGGCTGCAGTCGCCTTCGATTAGACCCAGATCAATTTCGTAATGCGCAACCTGATGCACGATATGTGCAGTGTTCTGTACATGCAGCTTCACCTGACTCTCGGGGTGCTGCTGCATGAAGCTACCGATCAGCAGCGTGGCGAGATAATTGCCGATGGTCAGCGTGGCGCCGACAGCCAGGGAGCCAACGCCGGACTTGCCGTTGAGCAGGTCTTCGATCTCTTTGGCCTGGTCCAGAAGGGCCACAGCCTGAGGCAGAAGCTGGTGTCCGAGGGCATTGAGGCTCAGGCGTTTGCCGGCGCGATCGAACAATTGGCAGCTGGATTGACGTTCCAGCTCGGTGATTGAGGTGCTGGCGGCGGATTGGGATAAGGCCAGAAGGCCAGCAGCGCGCGAGACGCTTTCCTGCTGGGCGACGGCGACGAAGACTTGCAGTTGACGTAGAGTAAATCGCATATCTATATAACCGATAACCCTTATCTTAATAATCCAGTTAACAGATATTGTCACCGCCATTAGAATGCTGTGCAATTGCGCATCCATTGGTGCAGACAAATTTCCAGGAGTCCCCCGTACATGAGCAACATGAACCACGAGCGTGTCCTCAGTGTTCATCACTGGAACGACACTCTGTTCAGCTTCAAGTGCACCCGTGATCCGGGCCTGCGCTTCGAGAACGGTCAGTTCGTGATGATCGGCCTGCAACAACCCAACGGCCGCCCGCTCATGCGCGCTTACTCCATTGCCAGCCCGAACTGGGAAGAGCATCTGGAGTTCTTCAGCATCAAGGTCCCGGATGGCCCGCTGACTTCCCAATTGCAGCATCTGAAGGAAGGCGACGAGATCATCGTCAGCAAAAAACCGACTGGCACCCTGGTGCTGGACGATTTGAAACCGGGCAAACATTTGTACCTGCTCAGCACTGGTACCGGCCTGGCACCGTTCATGAGCGTGATCCAGGACCCGGAAACCTACGAGCGCTTTGAAAAAGTGATCCTGTGCCACGGCGTGCGTTACGTCAACGAAGTCGCTTACCGCGAATTCATCACCGAGCACCTGCCGCAGAACGAATTCTTCGGCGAGGCCCTGCGTGACAAGTTGATCTACTACCCAACCGTGACTCGCGAGCCGTTCGAAAACGAAGGCCGCCTGACCGACCTGATGCGCAGCGGCAAGCTGTTCAGCGACATCGGCCTGCCTCCGATCAACCCTCAGGACGACCGCGCCATGCTGTGCGGTAGCCCGAGCATGCTTGATGAGACCAGCGAAGTATTGAACAGCTTCGGCCTGAAAGTTTCGCCACGGATGCGTGATCCGGGTGACTACTTGATCGAGCGTGCATTCGTCGAGAAGTGACTTCGGGTCACTTGTAGGCGCGAGAGTCGTACATGAAAAAGCCCGCGTTGCCTTCCCTGGCAGCGCGGGCTTTTTCGTTTCTGGGGTTTACTCGGCCGCGACCACTTCCAACACACAAATTATCCCAACCTCTGGGTAGTGCCAACGCACATCCACATCCCATAACTGCGCGCCATACTCGCGCTCTGGCGTGGGAACCTGGTACGCCGGCCGTGGGTCTTGCGCCAGACACTGTTCAATCAACGCCACCAATGGCTCGTCAAGGCGCTGAGCATGGTCGTGTGCCTGTTGCAGGGCAGACTTCAGCCATTGCACGGGAATCAGCTGCGGCGCAGCGCTGGCGATGCTATTGGTCGCTGTATCGATGATGTCGGCGTAAGGCACATAAGGTTTGATGTCGAGAACCGGCGTACCGTCCAGCAGGTCGATGCCGGATATCCACAGGCGATTGGCTTCCACCTTGTCCAGTTTGACCACCGATTGCCCAATACCGTTGGGCCGATGGGTAGCGCGGGTAGCAAATACCCCCATGGACTTGTTGCCGCCCAGGCGCGGTGGGCGGACTTTCAGCCGGGGTTTGTCTTCCAGCGCCTGGTGAAACAGGAACAGCAACCACACATGACTGACCTGCTCCAGGCCTTGTACCGCGTCCCCCTGATCGAACGGCGCCACCAGTTCCAGAACGCCACGGGCGGCGGGTGCCAGTTGCGGTTGGCGGGGAATGGCGAACTTCTCCTTAAAGCAGGAGCGGACGAAGCCGATGGGTGAAACACTGTAGGTCATGGTCTGGGGTCGAAGCGGGGTAAGGCGGGCATGATAACCCGAGCCGCCGACTTCAGAGACTGAACCCGCCATCCAGCGGAATAATATTGCCGGTCATATAGGCACCGGCCGTGCTCGCCAGACTGATCGCCAGCGCCGCCATCTCCTCCTCACGGCCCCAGCGTTTCATTGGGATCAGCGCCGTGTCTTCAGCCAGGGCCTGCTCATCGTTGCCGATATGCTGAGTCATCTTGCTCGGAAAACGCCCTGGGGCGATCACATTGACGTTGATGTGCTGGCTCACCAACTCCCGCGCCAGAATCCGCGACAGCTGGTGTAGGGCCGCCTTGCTTGGCCCATAGGCATATGCTTGCTCGCCAAACGAGGAAATCCCGGCGACCGAGCCGATATTGATGATCCGCGCCGGGTTGGCCGCTGACCCCGCCTTGCGCAGCAGTGGCAGCAATTGCTGGATGCAGTTGAACACCGAAGTCACGTTCAATTGCATGACCTTTTCCCAGCCCTTTATCGGGTAGCTTTCCAGCGGTGCGCCCCAGGTGGTGCCGGCGTTATTGACCAGAATGTCCAACTGGCCGACTCGCTCGCCCAGGTGCGCTGCCAATCGCTCGACACCTTCTTCATGGGCCAGATTGGCGGCCAAACCATGGCACTCACCAAAAGCACTCAACTCGATTGCGGTTTGCTCGCAGGCCTCGGCGTCACGGGCGCAGACGTAGACAATGGCGCCGGCCTCGACAAAGGCCTTGGCGATCATCTTGCCGATACCACGGGTGCCGCCGGTCACCAGGGCGGTGCGGCCTTGCAGAGAGAAGTAAGGGTGCATGGGCGATCCTGAACGAAAGGGGGAGAGGACTCACCCTAGTCGCCAGCCGCCGGAAGCGGAGCCACTATTTTTCAACGGAATGAAGGGTCATGCCTGCCTGCGGGGCCCGAAGGCCGCCGCAAGCCAATCAATCAGGTGCGAACGCGCAGCGTCAGGCCCTTGAGGAAGTTGCGCAGCAACTGATCGCCACAGGTGCGGTAGTTGGTGTGGCCGAACTTGCGAAACAGCGCGCTCAGCTCAGGCTTGGACACCGGGAACTCGGAGGCCTTGAGGATCGCGTGCATGTCGTCTTCCTTCAGTTCGAAGGCCACACGCAGTTTCTTCAGGATGATGTTGTTGGTTATCGGCAGGTCGATCGGCTGCGGTGGACGGCTTTCATCCTTGCCACGCTTGAAGATCACCAGGCCATCGAGGAAATGGGCCATGACTTCGTCCGGGCAAAACACGAAGCCTTCTTCCTCGTCCTTTTTGAGGTAGGTGAGCAGGTCTTCCTTGGTAACGTCCATGCCGCCGAGTTTGATGATCTCGACAACTTTGTTGTCGTTGATGTCGAGCATGTAGCGCACGCTGCGCAGTACGTCGTTGTGAATCATGTGGGCAATCCTGGTCATTCAACTGTGAGCACCGCCCAAGGAAGGCGGTGTCGAGAGGTTCGGAGGCAAAAAAGAGAGGGGTTAAAACTTCTCTTTGCCGGACAGATAGCGCCATTGGCCCACCGGCACCTTGCCGATGGAGACTCCGCCAATGCGGATGCGTCGAATGGCGACGACCTTCAAGCCAACGGCTTCGCAGAACAAGGCAATCACACCCGGTTGCGGATTTTTCAACGCAAAGCGCAGGCGGTTCTCGTTCTGCCAACTGGCTTTCACCGCTGGCAACTCCTTGCCTTTGTAAGTCATGCCATGGTTTAGGCGGTTCAGGCCATGGGCAACCATGTCGCCGGACACTTCCACCACGTATTCCTGTTCGATCTTGTTGGCATCGGCCGTCAGTTTGCGCAGGATTTTCCAGTCCTGGGTAAACACCAACAGGCCGCTGGCATTGGCTTGCAGGTCGGAGCTGGCGCTCAGGCGCAGGAAGTGCCCCTTGAGCGGCCGTTTGCCGTAGCGGTGTTCCTCGGACAGGGTCTCGGCGCTGATGGTCTGCATCGCGCTTTCGGCATCCTCGCCAGTCGGCGCATGCAGCAGGATCGTCACCGGTTCAGGGGCCGTGGCCTTGGCTTCTGGATCAAGCTCGATCTTTTGCGTCGTGACTTTGAACTGCGGCTCGTCGATCACTTCGCCATCCACCGAGACCCAGCCGCCTTCGATAAACAGCTCAGCCTCCCGACGGGAGCAGCCGACCAGTTCGATGAGGCGTTTGGAGAGGCGTGTGGGGTCAGTCATGACAAGGGCCGTAGCAAAAGGGGGCGGCTATTGTACCTGTGTGGCGCCGGTTAATCCCGGCTCCATTTCATTTAGCCTCGGCGGGCCTGTTGCTGCTCCTGGCGCAAACGCATGTGCAGCAACGGATAAGGTTGCCCCATACCGTCATGCTCCGTACGTCCGATCACTTCGAAACCCTGTTTGAAGTAGAAACCAAGGGCTTGCGGGTTCTGTTCGTTGACGTCCAGTTCCTCGGCATTCATTGACTCAATGGCATAGCGCAGCAACTGTCGGCCCAGGCCTTGCCCGCGGTGTTGCGGATCAATAAACAGCATCTCGACCTTGCCCGCCGCCACTCCGGCGAAACCGGTGATGCGCTGGCGCGAGTCCGTGGTGCAGATCAGCATCACGGCATCCAGATAGCGGGTCATCACCAGGGTTTTCAGCAGTTCAATGTAACTATCCGGCAGAAAATCATGGGTAGCGCGCACCGATGCCTCCCAGATGCGGGTCAACTCCTGATAATCGCTGGATTTAGGTGTATGGATAACCGAATGCTGACGCATGCCCGCAGCCCCTTGCCGATGATTGGCACTGATGGCAATACGATAGACCTAAAAAAGCCCCGCATCTCGTCAAAGAGCAGGGCGTTTTCAATGTTTCACACTTTGTTTACAAAATTAGGCGCGTTTTTCAGCCCACAAGTCGTACTCGTCGGCATCGGTGACCGTGCACCAGACCTTGTCACCGGGCTTGAGGCCGCTGGCATCATTGATAAATACGTTGCCGTCGATTTCCGGGGCATCGAAGAAGCAGCGGCCGACTGCGCCTTGTTCGTCGACTTCGTCGATCAGCACTTCGATTTCCTTGCCAATGCGCAGTTGCAGGCGCGCCGAGCTGATGGCCTGTTGATGGGCCATGAAACGCTCCCAACGGTCTTGCTTGACCTCATCCGGAACAATCGCCGCGTCCAGCAGGTTGGCCGGGGCGCCTTCCACCGGCGAGTACTGGAAGCAGCCAACGCGGTCCAGTTGGGCTTCGGTCAGCCAGTTCAACAGGTACTGGAAGTCTTCTTCGGTCTCGCCGGGGAAACCGACGATGAAGGTGGAGCGAATGATCAGTTCCGGGCAGATCACGCGCCAGTTCTTGATCCGCGCCAGGGTCTTGTCTTCGAAGGCCGGGCGCTTCATGGCCTTGAGGATTTTCGGGCTGGCGTGCTGGAACGGGATGTCCAGGTACGGCAGGATCTTGCCGGCGGCCATCAGCGGGATCAGTTCGTCAACGTGTGGGTACGGGTAGACGTAATGCAGGCGCACCCACACGCCGAGGCTGCTCAAGGCTTCACACAGTTCGGTCATGCGGGTTTTCACCGGCGCGCCGTTCCAGAAACCGGTGCGATACTTGACGTCGACGCCGTAGGCGCTAGTGTCCTGGGAAATCACCAGCAACTCTTTGACGCCGGATTTGACCAGGCGCTGGGCCTCGTCCAACACGTCGCCCACTGGGCGGCTGACCAGTTTGCCGCGCATCGACGGGATGATGCAGAAGCTGCAACTGTGGTTGCAGCCTTCGGAAATCTTCAGGTACGCGTAGTGGCGCGGGGTCAGCTTGATGCCTTGAGGCGGTACCAGGTCGATCAACGGGTTGTGATCCTGGCGCGGCGGCACTACTTGGTGCACGGCGTTGACCACTTGCTCGTACTGCTGCGGGCCGGTCACGGCCAACACGCTGGGGTGTATGTTGCGAATGTTGCCTTCTTCCACGCCCATGCAGCCGGTGACGATGACCTTGCCGTTTTCCTTGATGGCTTCACCGATCACTTCCAAAGACTCAGCCTTGGCCGAGTCGATAAAGCCGCAGGTGTTGACCACCACCACGTCGGCGTCCTGGTAGGTGGACACGATGTCGTAACCCTCCATGCGCAGTTGCGTGAGAATGCGCTCGGAGTCGACCAGGGCCTTTGGGCAACCCAGGGATACAAAGCCAACCTTGGGGTTGGCCTTTGCGATGGTGGTGGACATGTCTAACCTCGGTATTGAATGACGCTGCCAGTCGTGCACGACAAGGCGGCGGACGGGCGCTTGATGCGCCTCTGATCAAAAAGTGCGCAATTCTAGCGACGGGCAACGCACTTGACCAGCTTTATGCAGGGAAATGCGACGAGTGCTGCGCTATGCTTCGCGCCGTTGCACTTGGATGAATCCGGGTGGTCAACAAATCGTCTGTAACTAGAAGTAAAACAGCGCATGCTGTGGACAGCTTAGGTGCCCGTATACAGGCGCGCTGTTTATAAAAGGCCTTAGGTCAAGGGCAGGAGTGATTGATGGGTCAGGCAAGTAGTCAGGCAGCAGGTGCCGAGCAATCCAATGCAAAGCCGATCGGCATGCTGGTGGCGGCAGTCGGGGTGGTCTACGGAGATATCGGCACCAGCCCGCTCTACACCCTTAAAGAGGTGTTTTCCGGGGCGTACGGGGTTCAGGTTAATCATGACGGGGTCTTCGGGATTCTGGCGCTGATTTTCTGGTCGCTGATCTGGGTCGTTTCGATCAAGTACGTATTGTTTATCCTGCGGGCCGACAACCAGGGCGAGGGCGGTATCATGGCCCTGACGGCGCTGGCCCGGCGGGCAGCGGCACCTTATCCGCGATTGCGTTCGGTGCTGGTGATTCTCGGCCTGATTGGTGCTGCGTTGTTTTACGGCGACAGCATGATCACCCCGGCAATCTCGGTGCTGTCAGCGGTAGAAGGCCTGGAGCTGGCCTTTGACGGTATTGAGCGTTGGGTGGTGCCATTGTCGCTGGTGGTGCTGGTCGGGCTGTTCCTGATCCAGAAACATGGCACCGACCGCATCGGCAAGCTGTTTGGGCCGGTGATGGTGCTGTGGTTTCTGGTGCTGGCCGGCTTGGGCATTCATGGGATTGTCCAACACCCCGAGGTGCTCAATGCGCTGAACCCTGTCTGGGGGGTGCGTTTCTTTATCGTCCATCCGGGCATGGGTGTGGCGATCCTCGGTGCTGTGGTGCTGGCGCTGACCGGCGCTGAAGCCTTGTACGCCGACATGGGCCACTTCGGTCGCAAGCCGATTGCCCGGGCCTGGTTCGCGCTGGTGTTGCCGGCATTGGTGCTCAACTATTTTGGCCAGGGCGCGTTGTTACTGGAAAACCCTGAAGCGGCACGCAACCCGTTCTACATGCTGGCGCCGAGTTGGGCGCTGATTCCGCTGGTGGGCCTGTCGACACTGGCCACGGTGATCGCATCTCAGGCAGTGATTTCCGGTGCATTCTCCCTGACCCGTCAGGCGATTCAGTTGGGCTACATTCCGCGTATGCATATCCAGCACACGTCCAGCGCCGAACAGGGCCAGATCTATATTGGCGCGGTGAACTGGTCGCTGATGGTCGGGGTGATCCTGCTGGTGCTGGGCTTCGAGTCGTCTACCGCGTTGGCATCGGCGTACGGTGTGGCGGTGACCGGCACCATGTTGATCACTAGCATCCTGGTGTCGGCGGTGATGCTGCTGCTGTGGAAGTGGCCACCGGTCCTGGCAATCCCTGTATTGGTCGGTTTCCTGCTGGTAGACGGGCTGTTCTTTGCCGCCAACGTGCCGAAGGTCCTCCAGGGTGGTGCCTTCCCGGTTCTCGCGGGGATTGTGCTGTTTATCCTGATGACCACCTGGAAGCGCGGCAAAGAGTTGTTGGTGGATCGTCTGGATGAAGGCGGGCTACCGCTGCCGATTTTTATCAGCAGTATCCAGGTACAGCCTCCTCATCGAGTGCAGGGCACAGCGGTGTTCCTGACGGCTCGACCTGATGCCGTGCCTCACGCCTTGCTGCATAACCTGCTGCATAATCAGGTGCTGCATGAGCAGGTGGTGTTGTTGACGGTGGTCTACGAAGACATCCCGCGTGTGCCGGCCCAGCGCCGCTTTGAAGTCGACTCCTACGGCGAGGGCTTCTTCCGGGTGATCCTGCACTTTGGTTTCGTCGATGAGCCGGACGTGCCCGAGGCGCTGAAACTGTGCCATCTGGACGACCTGGATTTCAGCCCGATGCGCACCACCTACTTCCTCAGCCGTGAGACGGTCATCGCCTCCAAGCTCGAAGGCATGGCCCGTTGGCGCGAAGGGCTGTTCGCCTTCATGCTCAAGAACGCCAACGGCAACCTGCGCTTCTTCAAGCTACCGGTGAACCGAGTGATCGAGTTGGGTACCCAGGTAGAAATGTAAGCCCAACAAAAAGCCCCCGGTGCCTTGCGGCAGCGGGGGCTTTTTTGTGGGGCTGCGAGTACATTCCCGGTTTCGGGTTACTCGGTCTTGCCCTGGCGCTTCTCGATGATATCCACCAGGCGCTGGGCCAGAGCCGGGTAGTTTTCGTCGAAGTGATGGCCGCCCGGCAGTTTCATGGACTCGCCCACGGCGGTCTTGTCGGTGCAGCCGCTCTCGTCGACTTCTTCGGCGCCGTAGATGCACACCACCTTGGCTGCCGGCAGCTTGGCCATTTCCGGGCCGGTGGCTGCTTCTTTGCCGGCATTGCCCAACCAGCCTTCGACTTCGATTTCGAAGCTGCCGGTACGGGCGAAGGCCAGCAGGATGATTGCGTCGACCCGCTGCTGCTCGGCTTGCGGCAGGCGGTTGTAGATGGCCGGCAAGACGTCGGCGCCGAACGAGTAGCCGGTCAGCACGAAGCGCTTGGTGCCCCATTTCTGCCGGTAGTGTTGCATCAGTTCGCTGAGGTCTTTGGCGCTCTGTTCCGGGGTTTTGTGCTGCCAGTAGTAACGCAAGGTGTCGATGCCAACCACTGGGTAGCCGATCTTGGCCATTTCCCCGGCCACGTCGCGGTCCAGGTCGCGCCAGCCGCCATCGCCAGACAGGAACAGCGTGACGGTGTCCTTGGCCTGGCCGGCAGGTACTTCCACCACCGGGATCGCCAGGCCACCGTTGTCCGAACCGACCAATTGCTTGCGCAACTCGTTGTTCAACACTTGTGGGTAGTGAATATCGTAGTCGCTGATACTGGTGGTGGCACGTGGTGTATCGCGTACGAAGCTGGCGCTTTCATCGTCAGGGTTGTCGTTCCACGCCACCAGCCAGCTGCCGTGGGCGGCAGTCTTGGGTAGCGGGTCCTTGCAGCCTTCCTGGACCAGGGCGAAGCCGACGGAGATGGCATTGGCCTTGTCGTCGCTCTGCACGGCCAGCCAGCGCCAGGCCAGCGCTGCGCCAGGGCCGATGCCGCTGACGAGGGTCGCCGGGCCCTTGAGCTGGCTCAGGGCGGTTTGCAGGGCTTGTTCCTGCAGCTTGCAGTCGTCCTTGGGCAAGATCACCTGGACGATCTGTGCGGCGCCGCCCTGGCTGAGAGCGATCAGTTGATTGTCGGTAAGGGTTTCGTCGGCCATCACCGCGACGGCTACCCGTGCTTTCGGTGTGGTGCTCGGTGTTACGCGGGTCATGACCGAACCGTCGGCCTGGGGCAACTGCTCCAGAGTCGGCTGCGGGGCGGGGCGGTTCCAGAACCAATAGCCGCCACCCAGGACCAGGGCGAGCAGCACTACAAAGGCCAATACATACCGCCAGGAGCGTCGAATCATCAGCGTTTCACCAATCCAGTCAAGCCGCCCGCAATCAGGGCGGCGGTATCGGCCAGTGCCACCAGCGGATCAAGTCCTGCGGGCACGGCCATATAGCGGGGTTCCCAGTCGGGCTGGAACTTGTCTTTGAAGCGGCGTAAACCTTGGAAGTTATACAGTTGCTCGCCACGGCGGAACACCATCGAGCCCAGGCGTTGGGTCAGGGGCGCGCCACGACGTGGTTGCAGGCCCGACAACGGCACCATGCCGAGGCTGAAGCGGCCGTAGCCATGGTTCTTATAATGTTGAATCAGGCCGACCATCATGAACTCCATGGTCAGTTTCGGCGCGTCGGGGTGGGCGCGCATCAGGTCGAGGCTGGCCAGGTCATGGCTATACGTCTCAAGCAAGTTGGCAAAGGCCACCGGGTGCCCTTCGAAGCGAATGATCGCGATGCGAAAGTGCTTGAGATAATCGTTGCTGAATCGTCCCAGGGAAAAGCCTTTTTCCCGCACGTTCTTGCCGGTCAGCCAAGCGTCGGAGATGACTTTCAGTTCGTCCATCGGCGCCTGGCCCGGATCAAAGATCTCCAGGGACAGGCCGTCCCGGGTCCCACGGTTCCAGGTGTAGCGCAGGTCTTTCATCTCTTTGCCCTTGGCTTCCAGGTCAAAGCGTTTCAGGTCGACCCGGGCTTCTTCGCCCAGCTTGATCGCGGTCAGGCCGATGTCCATGTAGTAAGGCAGGTTCTCGGCGCGGACCTGATAGAACACCGGGCGCGCGTGGTGAATGTCACACAGGTCGCGGAACTGCCAGATCATCTCGGCCCTTGGCTGGGTGGGGCCGATCGGGTCATAGAGGGCCACCAGGCTGCGGCCGCGACGGGCGTACATCAGGAACGCCTCGTCATTGGGGTGAAACAGCAGCGCCTTGTCACCGGTCAGCGCCAGGCCACCGTCGGGTTGCGCCGAAGCCATCAGGATTTTGGTGGCGCGCTCCAGTTCGTCGGGTGTCGGCAGGTGGATCACCGGGCGTGCGGTGCGCAGCAGCCAGGTCAACGAAACAATCACCAGTACTACGGCGGCGCCCAGCAGCGAGCGCAGGCCACGCGGGGCGTTGGCGTCGAGAGTGAACTGCCACCACAGCTGATGGCTGTAAGGTACGTCCTGATAAGCAAACAGCAACAGCCAGATTGAAGCACCGAGCACGCAGACGCTGGCCACCAGGTACAACGGCGAGAACGGTAGTTCGGTCAGGCGGCTGGCGCGATAGAAGGAGCGTCGAAAGATGGCCAGCAGCACGGCGGTCATGGTCATCAGACTGGCTTCTTCCCAATCGAAGCCCTTGAGCAGGGAGAGCAGGGCGCCCACCAGCAACAACACCATGGTCAACATCCAGGCCGCCGACAAACGTCGACGCAGGCCCTGGGCCAGCAACAGACAGAACACGCCGATCAGGCTGGCGCCGAAGTGCGAGGCGTCAATCAGGCGGTGGGGAATCAGGAAACCGATGTTTTCCAGTCGTGAGTCGATTTCCGGGGTGGCGCCGGAGAACAGCAGTACCACGCCGGACAAAAAAACCAGTACCGCCAAAACCGGTGCGGCCAGGCCCGAAGCGACCCGCAGGCTTTGTTGCGTCTGGAACAGGCGTTGGGCTTCATTGACCAGCAGGAATATGCAGGCGATCAACAGCGGCAGCACCACATAGATCATCCGGTACAGCAGCAGGGCGGCGGCCAATGGCGCTGCACCGAGCTTGTCGGCGAAGGCCGCCAGCAGAATCGCCTCAAAAACCCCGACGCCCCCCGGCACATGGCTAAGTACGCCGGCGGCGAGGGCCAGCAGGTAAACCAGCAGGAACGGACCAAAGGGTGGTGCTTCCGGCAGCAACAGATACAACACGGTGGCGGCAGCGGCGACATCCAGGGCGGTGATGATCAATTGCAGGAAAGTCAGGCGGCGGCCGGGCAGGCGCAGGGTGCGGCGTCCGACCTTGACCAGCAGGTTGTCTGGATAAGGTTGCTCCGCCAGCCGGCGGCGATAAATACCGATGCACAGTGCTACCGACAACAGCAGAACGGCGCCGGCAATACCGCCGAGCAGGCTGGCGGGTAGATGCAGCGCATTAGAGGCGGCGGGCAAGTTGCTCAGGGTGGCCAAGGCGGCCAGTGGGGGCAAGGCGCAACCCAGGGCCAGGCTGGCGAACACCGTCATACGGGCAACTTCTGAAGCGCCGATGCCGTGTCGCGCATACAGCCGGTAACGCACCGAACCACCCGACAACATCGACAGGCCAATGGCATTGCCGATGGCGAATGCGGTAAAGCCACCGTAGGCCAGCGTTTTAGCGGGCAGCTTCACACCGGCATAGCGGGCGCCGGAAAACTCGTAGCCCAACAGAATAATGAAGCCGGCGATAGCGGCGGCGAATGCACCCAGCAGGGAAGGCTTGGGCACTTCCAGGATTGAGTCATGCAGTGCGTACAGGTCCAGCTCAAGCAGCAGGTGGCGACAGGCAATCAAGGCAATCGTGAACAGCAACAGCGTGACAGCCAATCCGATGGGGTGGCGGTACTTGCTCAACAGATCCAGCCAGCGCAAGCGGGTGGGGGGGGTCGGTTGTGTCGCTGTAACAGTGTCTTGTGGTTCAGACGAGTTGGCGCGCATCAATCACCTCGTGGATTGTGCGCGACAGGATGGGGGTATCCAGCCAAGTTACCAATCCCTATGGACAAAATAATTACAAATATTAACGCGGTTCACCGGGTCCGGCGACAGCGCGCATTAGTCTTAGAGAGTAGTCAGCATAGCGTGCTATGGAATGGACTCCACAAACCGCATCCGGTTTCATGAAGGATGCCATGCCATTGTTTCAAAAGAACTTTTTCACCGGATACAAAAAAGGCCACTCTTTCGAGTAGCCTTTTTTGATGTTTGGTTGCGGGAGCCGGATTTGAACCGACGACCTTCGGGTTATGAGCCCGACGAGCTACCAGACTGCTCCATCCCGCGTCTGTGTGGCGGCATTCTACAGCGCAACGGCGAGGTGTCAACCGTTAATCGGCAGATGGGTCAAATAAGTGCGAGTTAGCCGGTAATTATCATCTACGAGCGGTAAGTGCTCGATGGGTAAGGTTTTTTTTGTAGGACGAGAAGGGAAGGGGCGGCTGCGAAGGTAAAGTAGACGCGCACAAAAAAGGCCACTCTTTCGAGTAGCCTTTTTCGATGTTTGGTTGCGGGAGCCGGATTTGAACCGACGACCTTCGGGTTATGAGCCCGACGAGCTACCAGACTGCTCCATCCCGCGTCTGTGTGTCGGCATTCTACAGCGATACGCAGGTGTGTCAATCGCTAATTCAAAGAAAAGCGCTTGTGGTTCAATCGCTTAGCTCTCCAAGGCAACACCTTAAAGGGCTCTGGCCCAGTATGGCCGAGGCTTTCAGCTCTATTGGGGTGTCTGTTTCGATTGAGAAAATAAATGTATGAGGCTTTTTTCCTGCCGCCGAGTCAGAAGATTCACAGTACTGGTGCTATATACAGGTGCGAGTGAGATACTGGCGATCCGTTGACCATTCCCTCCTTATATATGACGCAGCGCAAAATCATCCACGTCGACTGTGACTGTTTCTACGCCGCCATCGAGATGCGTGACGACCCGACCCTGGCGCAAAAGCCGCTGGCCGTCGGCGGTTCGGCGGACCGGCGTGGCGTGATAGCTACCTGCAACTATGAGGCGCGGGCCTACGGTGTGCGCTCGGCTATGTCGTCCCGCCACGCGCTGAAGCTCTGCCCGGACCTGACTATCGTCAAGCCGCGCATGGATGCCTATAAAGAAGCGTCGAAGGAAATCCAGACGATCTTTCGTGATTACACTGACCTGATTGAGCCACTGTCGCTGGATGAGGCCTACCTGGACGTCTCCGACAGCCCGCTCTTTGGCGGCAGTGCCACGCGCATTGCCCAGGACATCCGGCGCCGGGTCTCCAATCAACTGCATATCACCGTCTCTGCTGGTGTGGCACCGAACAAATTCCTCGCCAAAATCGCCAGCGACTGGAAAAAGCCCAATGGGCTGTTTGTGATAACGCCGGATCAAGTCGAGGATTTTGTTTCTGTGTTGCCGGTTAATAAGCTGCATGGCGTGGGCAAGGTCACGGCGGACAAGCTGGCGCGGCTGGGGATTGAAGATTGTCTGCAACTGCGGGACTGGAACAAGCTGGCGCTGGTGCGCGAATTTGGCAGTTTCGGCGAGCGGCTGTGGAGCCTGGCCCGTGGGATTGATGAGCGCATTGTGCAGAACGACAGTCGTCGGCAATCAATCAGTGTGGAAAACACCTACGACGTCGATTTGCCGGACCTGTCCAGTTGCCTGGAAAAACTCCCCGAGTTGATCGACACCCTGGCTGGGCGCATGGCACGTATCGACAGTAGCTATCGACCGGGCAAGCCTTTCGTCAAAGTGAAATTCCATGACTTCACTCAGACTACCTTGGAGCAGGCAGGGGCAGGGCGGGATCTTGAGAGTTATCAGCAGTTGCTGACCCAGGCGTTTAAGCGCGGTGGGAAACCGGTGCGGTTGCTGGGAATTGGTGTGCGGTTGCTAGACTTGAACAATGGGAATGAACAGTTGGAATTGCCGTGGTAGGAGCGAGCAAGCTCGCTTCTACAGAAAAGCAATGTCAGTTCGCCCCAGGGTCCGCCACCAACCGTCCGCCATCCTGGGTCAAGGCCTTGAGGAATTCCTGCTGCAATTCAGGATCATTGCGGGTCAGTTCGATCAGACTTTGTTCCAGTTCGCTGGCTTCTTCTTCCAGGCCAAGCTCCGACAAGCGCTTGACTCGGTGTACCCATTGGCTGACTTCGTCATCTTCCAGGTCGTCGTAGATCAACCCATGAGCTTCGAGCAGTTTTCCCCGCAAGGTGCTGCTGATGGCCAGCGATGAGTCCGAATGCACGTCATCCTGGGCATCTTCAATGCTGATCTGCAACGTTCTGACGTGGTTCAGGTCCTGCTCGGCAAACGGGCTGTCCAACAGGTTCAGGCGCAGTACGCCGTTGCGGTCGGTGGTCAGATCAAAGGTTTGCTTGCCGGCCTTCACCTGGACCGGGCGTTCGCTCCACGGCAGGCTGGTGTATTCCAGGCGCCTGTCGCGCTGGATTTCATCAATGCCCGCCAGGTTCTGTTGCGCGCGGCCGTGGGACTGCACGTTCATGAGCGGGTTGAGCCCGGCCACGCCATAGCTGATCCAGTCGCGGGTCACGCTGTCCGGCAGATTGCCCAGGGCGAAGACATTGACCACGTTGGCGCCGACGCCTGCCACCACCGCCACCGCGCCAAGGGGGATCTCATAGAGTTCCCGCCAAGGCTGGTACGGCGTATAGCGATCATAATGACGGGTGACTTCAAATTCAGTGACCTCGAAGGTCCTCTGCTCATGAATGCGCACCCGACGTTGCGGCAGCTCAAGCACCTTGGGCTCGCCAACATCGATCTGTAGGCTATGGTCGAGCAATTTTCGCTCGATGCGTTCCTCGTGCTCGCTGCGTTGCGACATTTGATTGGCGCAGCCGCTGAGCAGTAGGGCGCCACATAAAGTGGCGCCCCCGAGGGCTAAGGTGTTTCGCTTGAGCATGACTTCTCTTGATCTGGTTTTCAGCGACGAATACGCGCCTGAAGGAAAGACAGTACGTCAGCCACTGGCAGCGGTTGGGCTTGGGCTTCGGTCCGGCTCTTGTATTCCAGATTGCCATCGGCCAGGCCACGGTCACTGACCACGATCCGGTGAGGGATGCCAATCAGTTCCATGTCGGCGAACTTGATACCTGGGCTGGTTTTCTTGTCGCGATCATCCAGCAGCACTTCAAAACCTGCGGCCGTCAGTTCGGCATACAGTTTGTCGGTGGCTTCGCGTACTTGCTCGGTTTCGTAGCGCAGCGGTACCAGGGCGATCTGGAACGGTGCCAGTGCGTCGCTCCAGATGATGCCTTTTTCGTCGTTGTTCTGCTCGATGGCGGCGGCAACCACGCGGGAAACGCCGATGCCGTAGCAGCCCATTTCCAGGGTGATAGGCTTGCCGTTTTCACCCAGCACTTCGCACTTCATCGCCTTGCTGTACTTGTTGCCCAGCTGGAAAATGTGTCCGACTTCGATGCCGCGCTTGATTTCCAGGGTGCCCTTGCCATCCGGACTCGGGTCGCCGGCCACTACGTTGCGCAGGTCGGCCACGGTCGGAACCGGCAGGTCACGCTCCCAGTTGACGCCAAAGTAGTGCTTGTCATCGATGTTCGCGCCGATACCGAAGTCGCTCATCAGCTCAACCGAACGGTCGATGATGATTGGCAGCGGCAGGTTCAGCGGGCCCAGGGAGCCGGCGCCAGCGCCAATGGCGTCACGCAGTTCGGCATCGCTGGCCATGACCAGCGGGCTGGCAACGCCTGGCTGCTGGGAGGCTTTGATTTCGTTGAGTTCGTGGTCACCACGAATCACCAGGGCGATCAGCTTGCCTTCTTCTTCGGCATGCACGATCAGGGTCTTGATGGTCTTTTCAATCGGTAGATTGAACTTCTCCACCAGGGCCGCGATGGTTTTGGTCTCGGGAGTGTCCACCAGGCGCAGCTCTTCGCTTGGCGCAGGACGGGAGGTTTCCCGTGGCACGGCTTCGGCTTTCTCGATGTTCGCCGCGTAGTCGGAACCGTTGCTGAAGGCGATATCGTCTTCGCCGGAGTCGGCCAGTACGTGGAACTCGTGGGAGCCAGCGCCGCCGATGGAGCCGTTGTCCGCTTCAACCGGGCGAAATTTCAGGCCCAGGCGAGTGAATACGTTGCAGTAGGCCTGGTGCATGCGGTCATAGGTGACCTGCAGGGATGGCAGGTCAGCGTGGAACGAATAGGCGTCCTTCATGATGAATTCACGGCCGCGCATCAAACCGAAGCGCGGGCGGATTTCGTCACGGAATTTGGTCTGGATCTGGTACAGGTTGAGGGGCAGCTGTTTGTAGCTGCTCAACTCGTTGCGCATCAGGTCGGTGATCACTTCTTCATGGGTCGGGCCGGCGCAGAAATCGCGGCCATGACGGTCCTTGAAGCGCAGCAATTCAGGGCCGTACTCTTCCCAGCGCCCGGATTCCTGCCACAGCTCAGCCGGTTGGGTGCTCGGCATCAACACTTCTAGAGAGCCGGCGGCGTTCATTTCTTCACGAACGATCGCTTCGACCTTGCGCATCACCTTCAAGCCCATGGGCAGCCAGGTGTACAGGCCGGAGGCCAGTTTGCGGATCATGCCGGCGCGCAGCATCAGCTGGTGGCTGATCACGACCGCGTCGGAAGGCGTTTCTTTCTGTGTGGCGAGCAAATATTGACTGGTGCGCATGGTAGGCCGTTGTCGGTTGCTTGGACTTGAAATGACTTGGGATTGTACGGGCGCTTGCGGCCGACGTACAGGCATCTGGTTGTTGGGGCCGGGCTTGTGTCACTCTTCTTTCGGGGGGTTCAACCGAATTCGCCGGCTTTCCTGAAACCAGTGCAAGGCAATCAGGATCAGCGTCGGCACACCCAGCAAGCAGGTGATCAGGAAGAAGTTGTGATAGCCGAACTTTTCCACCATCACCCCCGAGTAACCGCCGATCAATCGCGGCAGCAGCAACATGATCGAGCTGAGCAGCGCATATTGCGTCGCCGAGAACTTCAGGTTGGTCAGGCTCGACAGATAGGCGACAAACGCCGACGTCGCCAGGCCCGAGCTGAAGTTATCCAGGGAAATGGTGAAGATCAGCATCTGCAGGTCGGCGCCCATGTCCGCCAGCATCAGGAACAGCAGGTTAGTGCCGGCTGAGGTGATACCGCCGATAAACAGGATCGGCAGGATGCCGAAGCGCACGATCAACAGGCCGCCCATGCCAGCACCCAGCAGGGTCATGATCAGGCCGAAGATCTTGCTGACGCTGGCAATCTGATCCTTGGTAAAGCCCTGGTCGATATAGAACACGTTGGCCATCACGCCCATCACGGTGTCCGACATGCGATAGGTGGCAATCAGCCCCAGCAGCAGCAGGGCTTGCCAGCGATAACGCAGGATAAAGTCGTTGACCGGCGTCAGCACCGGCGCCAGGCCGCGGCGGCCCATCGCCGAGAGGCACAGTGCGGTCAGGGAGACATAGAGGATGGCCCGCAGAAATGCGCGGTCCTCCAGCAGCAGGTCGAGCAGGCTGACGCCGTCGAACAGCACGCTGGCGAAATCGGTGTTGTACAGCTGGGTGAACATGGCCGGCACGGACACCAGCAACACAATCAACACGAACACAGACATCAGTTGGTGGGCAAAACTATAGCGCCCGGCCTGCAACTGGGTACGCAATGGCACGTCCGGCTCGCGTATAAAAAACGTGGTCAGCAGGGCAGGGACCATCAATATGCCAAATAGCACATAGGTGCCGGTCCACGCCGAATGCTTATAGTTGAAGCCGGTGGAGCCGAAGCCCTCGGCAAAAAACAGTGCACCGGCGGTGGCTAGCAGGGCGGCGATGCGGTAACCGGACATATAGCAGGCGGCCAGCGCGGCCTGGCGGCTGTCGTCGGCGATTTCCAGGCGATAGGCATCCACCGCGATGTCCTGGGTGGCCGAGGCGAAGGCGACAATAACGGCAATGGCGATCAGCCAGGACAGGTGTTTTTGCGGGTCGCAGAAACCCATGCCGATTAATCCGAGGATCACCAGCGTCTGGGACAGTACCAACCAGGAACGACGACGTCCGAGCTTGCCCAGCAGTGGCAGGCGCCATTGGTCGAGCAGCGGCGACCAGACCCACTTGAAGGCATACGCCAGGCCGATCAGGCTCGCATAGCCGATGGTTTCGCGGGCCACGCCGGCCTCACGCAACCAGACCGAGAGCGTCGAGAACACCAACATGTAAGGCAGACCGGCGGCAAAGCCGAGCAGTAACAGCACTAACGTCGAGGGGCTGGCATAGGCGGCGAGCGCGGCGCGCCAGGTTTTACGGGGCATGGACTGTAGTCTGCCTCAGATTACGGAAACAAAGCGCGCACTCTAACCGCTGTGCTCTACCGGGCGCCAGCCATGACGCTGAATATCAACGCGATTGTTCAGGATACTGACCCCTTCGCTGCGTAATCGCCCACGTTGCTCGTCTCCTGATGCGCTGCCCACCGGGAGACTTATCCGACCGCCGGCAGCGACGACTCGGTGCCAGGGTAACCTGGTGTCGTCGGGCAGTTGGCTGAGGGTGCGGCCAACCCAGCGCGCCGCCCGGCCCAGCCCGGCCAGCTGCGCCAACTCACCGTAACTGACCACGCAACCTTCGGGCACCTGCGCAAGGGTTAGGTAAAGCGCAGTGCGGCGAATCTCTGCGGGGCTTTGCGGGGTTTCGGTGGGTTCGTTCACGTTGGGCGTATCCGGTTGAAATTATCAGTCTCTTTGTAAGACACGTCTGTAAAGATGACGTTGAGAATTGAACTCAATACAGATACTTGAGTCTGTCCTTGCTAAGACTTTATCTAACACGATATTGCCCTTTTTTTCGCCAAATTTGAGCCCCGCATCCGCTTATGTTGTCCAGAACCCTGCTTTGCCTCGCTGTTTTCAGCGCCTCTACGCCCTTGCTCGCCGATACCGTCTGGTTGAAAAATGGTGACCGCCTGACCGGCAAAATCAAGGTTTTCGACGGTGGAAAGCTGCTGATCCAGACCGAATACGCCGGCGCCATCCCGGTGGACTGGAAGCAGGTGAAAACCCTGGAAAGCGACCAGGAGTTGCTGGTCAAACAGGACGCCTACACCGGCGAGAAAGCCAAGTCCCTGCACGCGGCCGACGATGGCAAGGTCATCCTGGCTAATGGCGAGGAGCCGAAAACCGTCGAGTTGGCGAGCATTCAGCAAATCATCAAGCCCAAGCCTGTGATCGAAGATCTGGTGTGGAAAGGCAACGTCGATGTGGCGCTGGACTACCAGCGGGCGGAAAAAGACACCGATGACTATGACGTGGGCTTCAAGACCACAGCCCGCCATGGCAAATGGCGGCATATTGCCGAAGGCGAGTACAACCGCGTGTTCCAGAATGACGTGGTCACCACTGATAACTGGAGCGCCGAGTACGCCCTGGACCGTTTTATCACCGACCAGTGGTTCTGGCAGGGTCGCCTAAACTACAAACGCGACAAGGTCGAAGACCTCACTCGTCAGCGCACCGTCGGTACCGGTCCCGGCTATCAGTTCTGGGATGACGAACTGGGCGCCTTCTCTCTTGGCTCGCTGCTTAACCGCACCGACTATGAATACCAGGATGGCGGCAAGGACAACTTCTACTCCTTGGCCATGAAGTGGGACTACAACCGCTACCTGGTAGGCAAGACGGTCGAGTTTTTCACCAGCGGCGAACTGGGCAAGCCCCTGGCAGGACCTGCCGATTACTCTCTCGATGCAGAAATGGGCCTGCGCTACAAAGTCACCGAATGGGCTTCGCTTAATCTCAAGGCTGAGCGCGACATTATCAGTGGCGGTTCGGACAGCGACTTGAGCAAAACCCGCTATACCGCAGGCTTTGGCGTGACCTGGTAAATGTGGAAGCGGCCTTACAACCGCAACCCACCATCCAATTCCAGAATCCGTCCGGTGTAATAGTCGTTTTCGAAGATATACGCCGCCGAATGGGCAATCTCCTCAGGCCGACCCATACGCTTGAGGGGAATACCTGAGGTCATCTTCTCCAGCGCCTCGGGCTTCATGCCCAGGGTCATCTCGGTTTCGATAAAGCCCGGTGCAATCCCCGCCACGCGGATGCCGTAGCGCGCCAGTTCCCTGGCCCAGGTCACGGTGGCTGCAGCGACACCGGCCTTGGCGGCGGAGTAGTTGGTCTGGCCAACGTTGCCGGCGCGTGAAATCGACGAAATGTTGATGATGGCGCCCTGGTTCTTCAACTCGACCATCTTCGCCGCCACCTCGCGGGTACACAGGAACACACCGGTCAGGTTGACATCAATGACCGCTTGCCACTGGGCCAGGCTCATCTTGATCATCTCGCCGTCCTTGACCTTGAGCAGCAGCCCATCGCGCAGGATCCCTGCGTTGTTGATCAAACCGTGGATCGCGCCAAAATCGTCAGCGATTTTTGCCACCGTGTGGGTGACCTGCTCTTCATCGGCCACGTTGCACAGATAGGCACGCGCCTTGACGCCATGAGCCTTGCAGGCAGTGACCGCAGCATCGAGTTTTTCCGGGTTAAGGTCCACCAGCGCCAGGTGGGCACCTTTGCTCGCAAAATACTCGGCCATGGAGCGGCCCAAACCCTGGCAACCGCCGGTGATAATGATTACTTTGTCGTTGAGATGCATTCGCAAGTCCTGTGAGCAGAATTAAGCGGTTGCCCAAGTCTGGTTTTGACGAAATTTACCGAGGGAGTCATAAGTTGAGCGCGCACATTGCCAAGAATGCCCGAGAACTACTGCTCAAGGAATACCGGGGAGCACTCGCCACCCTATCCAAAGCCATGCCGGGCTTCCCTTTTGGTTCGGTGGTGCCTTATTGCCTGGACGAAGAGGGCCGGCCGCTGATCTTGATCAGCCGGATCGCCCAGCACACCCATAACCTGCAAAAAGATCCCAAGTGTTCGCTGCTCGTGGGTGAGCGCGAGGCCGAGGATGTCCAGGCTGTTGGCCGCCTGACGTACCTGGCCGAGGCCGAGAAACTTGAGGATGAAGCATCCATTGCGGCGGCGGCCGAGCGTTATTACCGCTATTTCCCCGACTCGGCGAACTACCACAAGGCCCATGATTTTGATTTTTGGGTACTCAAACCGGTGCGTCACCGTTATATCGGCGGTTTCGGCGCAATCCACTGGGTCGATCAGCTGACTCTGGCCAACCCGTTTGCCGGCAAAGCCGAGCTGAGCATGATTGAACACATGAACAGCGATCACACCAAGGCCATTGCCCACTATGTCGAACTGGCCGGTTTGCCGACATCGGAGCCTGCGCAACTGGCCGGTATCGACAGCGAGGGCATGCACTTGCGCGTTGGTCAGGGCGTCTACTGGCTACCGTTTGCCGAGACGTGCAACACGCCGACACAAGTGCGCGAGGCCTTGGTTTTCCTGGCTCACGCCGAAGAATGGCCGAAAAAAACGGCCGCCGACGCTTGAATTCACGAAACGACGACGTCATCTAAGGTGGAGTAGCAAGGCATTCTTGCGTTGAGGAACCATTTGATGCGCCCTTTTTTATTGCTCTTTCTGCTGTTCCCGGTGTTGGAGCTGTTCGTATTCGTCAAGGTCAGCGGGGCTATCGGGTTTTTCCCGGCCCTGCTGCTGATTATTCTCGGCTCGATGCTTGGCGTACTTGTGCTTCGCATCGCCGGCCTGGCCACCGCATTGCGTGCCCGTGAAAGCTTGAATCGCGGCGAACTGCCAGCCCAGACCATGCTCGAAGGCCTGATGATGGCCTTGGGTGGCGGCCTGCTGATCCTGCCAGGTTTTGTCAGCGACGTGGTTGGCCTGATCATGCTGTTGCCGATCACCCGTCGACTGTTGGCAGGCAAGATGCGCCAGCGTGCCGAAGAAGCAGCAATCCGCCAGCGCGCCTTCGCTGATGACCTGCAATCCCGTGGCGGCCCGGTGCCGCGCCAGCCGCTGGGGCGCGAGGGTGATGTGATCGAAGGTGAGTTCGAACACCGCGACTCCAAGTAACTGCGTGATTGGCACGGCGCCTTTGGGGGCCGTGTTGTTTTTAAGTGCATGGCTATCACGAAAATTTTCGTCGCCAAGCCTTGTAATAAGCTTATGCGCCCTTATGTAACGGTCACCGCAAGGTTTCTGGTGGCGACACCAGACAGACTTCCGCGATTCGCCCAGCGAGCCGCGACCGGCATCGCCGGAATTTAACCTGCCGGTATTGACACCGGCCGATGAAAAACACAATTAGGAGAGATCGACAATGAGCAAGCTTCGTCCTCTGCATGACCGCGTCGTCATCCGTCGCAGTGAAGAAGAAAAGAAAACCGCTGGCGGCATCGTTCTGCCAGGTTCGGCTGCTGAAAAAGCCAACCACGGTGTGATTCTCGCTGCTGGTCCAGGCAAGCAGCTGGAAAACGGTGAAGTACGTGCGCTGGCCGTGAAAGTGGGTGACAAGGTTGTATTCGGCCCTTACTCCGGCAGCAACACTGTGAAAATCGACGGCGAAGACCTGCTGGTAATGGCTGAGAACGAGATTCTCGCTGTTCTGGAAGACTGATTCCCCGCTCATTTTCCCGTTACTACAAAGTATTTAAGGAATATCGATCATGGCTGCTAAAGAAGTTAAATTCGGCGATTCCGCCCGTAAGAAAATGCTCGCCGGTGTCAACGTCCTGGCTGACGCAGTAAAAGCGACCCTGGGCCCTAAAGGCCGTAACGTGATCATCGAGAAGAGCTTCGGCGCTCCGACCATCACCAAGGACGGCGTTTCCGTTGCCAAGGAAATCGAGCTGAAAGATCGCTTCGAAAACATGGGCGCGCAACTGGTCAAAGACGTTGCCTCCCGTGCCAACGATGACGCAGGCGACGGCACCACCACCGCTACTGTCCTGGCTCAATCGATCGTCAACGAAGGCCTGAAAGCCGTCGCTGCCGGCATGAACCCGATGGACCTCAAACGCGGCATCGACAAGGCGACCATCGCCATTGTCAAAGAGCTGAAGTCCCTGTCCAAGCCATGCGCTGACACCAAGGCTATCGCTCAGGTCGGCACCATCTCGGCCAACTCCGACAGCTCCATCGGCGACATCATTGCCGAAGCCATGGAAAAAGTCGGTAAAGAAGGCGTGATCACCGTTGAAGAAGGCTCGGGCCTGGAAAACGAACTGTCGGTTGTTGAAGGCATGCAGTTCGACCGTGGCTACCTGTCCCCGTACTTCATCAACAAGCCGGACACCATGGTTGCCGAGCTCGACGGCCCGCTGATCCTGCTGGTCGACAAAAAGATCTCGAACATCCGCGAAATGCTGCCAGTACTGGAAGCCGTTGCCAAAGCCGGCCGTCCACTGCTGATCGTGGCCGAAGACGTTGAAGGCGAAGCCCTGGCGACTCTGGTTGTGAACAACATGCGTGGCATCGTTAAAGTTGCTGCCGTCAAAGCCCCAGGCTTTGGCGACCGTCGCAAGGCTATGCTGCAGGACATCGCTGTCCTGACTGGCGGTACCGTTATCTCCGAAGAGATCGGCCTGAGCCTGGAAAGCACTACCCTGGAACACCTGGGTAATGCCAAGCGTGTGATCCTGTCCAAGGAAAACACCACCATCATCGACGGCGCTGGTGTTGAAGCTGACATCCAGGCCCGTGTGACCCAGATCCGTTCGCAAGTGGCTGATACCACTTCCGACTACGACCGTGAAAAACTGCAAGAACGTCTGGCCAAGCTGTCCGGCGGCGTTGCAGTGATCAAGGTTGGCGCTGGTTCCGAAGTCGAAATGAAAGAGAAGAAAGCCCGCGTTGAAGACGCCCTGCACGCTACCCGTGCAGCCGTTGAAGAAGGCGTGGTACCTGGCGGTGGCGTAGCGCTGATTCGCGCTCTGCAAGCCATCAGCGATCTGAAAGGCGAGAACGCTGATCAGGACGTAGGTATTGCTGTACTGCGTCGCGCAATCGAATCTCCACTGCGTCAGATCGTTGCCAACTCCGGTGACGAGCCAAGCGTAGTAGTCGACAAGGTCAAGCAGGGTTCGGGTAACTTCGGTTACAACGCTGCTACCGGCGAATACGGCGACATGATCGAGATGGGCATCCTTGACCCTACCAAAGTGACTCGCTCTGCTCTGCAGGCTGCGGCGTCCATTGGCGGCTTGATGTTGACCACCGAAGCCATGATCGCTGAAGCTCCGAATGACCAACCAGCTGGCGGCGGTATGCCAGACATGGGCGGTATGGGTGGCATGGGCGGCATGATGTAAGCCAGCCTTACCCCGATACTGAAAAGCCCCGCCTGCAGTGATGCAGGCGGGGCTTTTTTATGGCCGAGGGTTTAATGGCCCGTTATGTGGACGTCAGCAGGACGACATATCGACGATCTGTTGGCCTCAAGTCGTTCTCACGATCTTTCCCTGAATAACTTGCTCGGCCTTTTCTCCACGCTGATACAGCAAAAAGTAATACGTCCCCAAGCAGATCAGCCAGCAAAAGATCGCTGTCCAGACGTTATGGGAAAAGAAGTGCGCCCCTTGCATCATTCGACTGATGGAGAGCACCGCCCCCAACCCGAATGCCAGGATAAGCGCCTTGCGTGCCAGGCGTGGTCGGCGATCGCGTAACACAAAGAACAGGGCAAACAAGGTAAACCCCGTGGCCGCGTGACCTCCAGGCCAGCAGCGCCCGGGCTTGTCGGTTTGCGGTCGGGCGCTCAGCAGTGCGCTGTAGGTTTCCTTGCCGCCAAACTCCTTGAGGCTCCAGGGGCACTGCACGGCGGTGACCACTTTCAGCGGGGAAACGAATGAGGTGGACAGGCCCAGAGACAGTACCAGGCAGCCCAGTTCGCGTCGGTAGGGTTTGAGTCGCTCAAGAATGAGCGCGCCGACAAAGCCCAGTATGGCCAGCACCGAGAACAGGATGACCAGTTGTTTGGCGCGGTCGTGGAGGATGTCTTCAAGGAAAAAACTGTATCGGCCAATAAAGCCGCCGTCTGCTGCGCTGTAAAACAGTTTGGCCAGGCTCATGTCCAGTGACGTCAGTTCCAGCAGCAGCAAAATCACCGCCGCAGTGGCGGGTACTCCCAGGTACAGCCAAAAATTGAGGGGCTTGGAAGCTGGGCGCAAGACGGTTGAAGACATGGCAGACCCTAGTATTGAAAGCTCCGGACTGACCTGCCCGGAGCATTTTGGTTAGCGTGTGCTTAACTGGGGGGCCGCGTCCTTGGGGCCCTTCCAGCTTAGTAGTTGATGTTTGAAGTCATAACTGGCGGCCTGGTAGTAGGTGATGGCCCGCTGAATCAGCGGGTCATTGCTGCCCACGCGTGACTCTTGGCTCTCACCCAGGGCCTGGTCATGGCGACGCAGGCCTTGGCGCGGGCTGAGAATCGCCAGGTCCTTGCCGTCGAACAAACCCAGGTGCTGATAGTTGCCCACCACCACACGGGGCGGCAGCGAGTTGTCTTGCAGCAGGTTGCGGCCAAAGAATGTCGATTCGTAACTCAGGTTAAGCAGGCCCAGCAATGTCGGTGCGATGTCGATCTGGCTGGCCAGTTGCGCGCTTTCACGGGCCTCGATCAGTTTTGGTGCATAGATGAGCAGCGGTATCTGGTAGTTGCTGATAGGCAAGTCTTCCTTGCCTGCGCTGCCAGCAGTGTGGTCAGCGACAAAGATAAAGATAGTGTTGTCGAACCACGGTTTCTGGCGTGCGGCCTCCAGGAACTGGCCGATGGCGTAGTCGGTGTATTTCACCGCACCGTCGCGACCGTTGCCCGATTTGATGTCTATGCGCCCGTCCGGGTAGGTATAAGGACGATGGTTGGAAGTGGTCATCAGTTGCAGCAGAAACGGTTGCTGCTTGGCGTAATTGGCGTCTGCCAGTTTTAACGTCTGTTTATAGAGGTCTTCGTCGGCCATGCCCCAGGCATTTTTGAAGGAGATTTGCGCTTCGTCGACGCTGCTCTGGTCCACCACCCGATAACCATTACCGCTGAAAAACGCGTTCATGTTGTCGAAGTAGCCGCGCCCGCCGTAAACAAACACGCTGTCGTAACCAATGGCGTTGAGTTGCTGGCCAAGGCTGGCAAAACCGCTCTCCCGGCCGATACGCTTGACGATCGAACGCCCAGGCGTTGGCGGAATGGCCAAGGTAATGGCCTCCAGGCCGCGATCGGTACGCGTGCCGGTGGCGTAGAAATTGTTGAAATACAGGCTTTGCTGGCGCAGTGCGTCGAGGTTGGGCGTCAGGTTGCGCCCGTCACCGTTGCTGCCCATGTATTTGGCGCTGAAGCTTTCGATGGTCACCAACACGATATTGGGCTTGCGCAACGTGCCAGGGTTGTCGATGGCACGGCGGATATCCAGTGTATCGCTGCCGATAAAGCGTGCATTGGGTTCGCTGAGTTCTGCGCGCAATTGCTTGGCGACGACATCGGACGGCAGACTCTTATAGAACTGCGTGTAATCGAGCTCGTTGTTACGGAACGCGGCGAAGAACTGATACGGGCCGTTGCTTGCCAGTTCGTTATTGTAAGCGTTGCCACCCTGGGCACGCGGGTTGTCCTGGCTGATCAGTTGCAGGCTCAGACCGACGATAACCAGTAAACCCAGCGCGTTGAGCAAGCGGCCACGCATCACCGGAAGGGGGGAATCGAGTGCTGTGTTGAACGGTTTGCGTAACGCCAGGCTCAACACAATCGCCAGCATCGCCAGCAGGCTCAGCAGTTTGCCGATCGGGTAAGACTCCAGCAGGTTGTTCAGTACCTCATTGGAGTACACCAGGTAATCGACGGCGATAAAGTTGAAGCGCACACCGAACTCATCCCAGAACAGCCATTCCGCCACTGACGTGAACAGCATGGCGAACAAACTGACTGTCAGCACGCCTTGCAGAAACCAGCGGTGGCCACGGCGGCGCCATAACGCCGGTGGACACAGCAGTAGATACAGCCCCAGGGGCAGGGCGGCGTAGGCCAGAAAGCCCAGGTCGTAAAGCAGGCCCACGCCAAACACCGGCAGCAGGTTACCGCTGACTTCATCCAGGTGGCTGATGAGCAGTACGCTGCGCGTCAGAAGAAAGATGACCAGCCAGGCGCCGGTCACCAACAACAAATAACGCATTGGCGCTGTCTTGGGAAAGCCCATGTCCATGTTCCTTATATCGATGGGCGGCGATCTTCCGCCTGACACTGTGGTCGGTTTGTGAACCGATAGTGAAAAACTCGTTAATCCATTCAATTGGTTGAAACCCTTAATCAGTTGCTCGTTCAGGCCTAGCCGTGGGCCATACTTGGCCTTAAGCTGCGCGAGCCAACACGGCCGTTACCGCGTACGGAGACACTGCCCATGCGAATTTTATTGGTTGAAGACAACCGCGATATTCTGGCCAACCTGGCCGATTACCTGGGGCTAAAGGGTTACACCGTCGACTGTGCGCAGGACGGCTTGTCGGGCCTGCACCTGGCCGCTACCGAGCATTACGACTTGATCGTTCTCGACATCATGCTGCCAGGCATCGATGGCTATACCCTGTGCAAACGCCTGCGCGAAGACGCCCGTCGCGACACGCCGGTGATCATGCTGACGGCCCGCGACCAGTTGGATGACCGGCTTCAAGGCTTCAAGTCTGGCGCTGATGACTACCTGCTCAAGCCGTTCGCCCTGTCGGAACTGGCAGCGCGCATCGAGGCGGTGCTGCGTCGCGCCCAAGGCGGGGGGCGTCGTGCCCTGCAAGTGGGCGACCTGGCCTACGACCTCGACACACTGGAGGTAACCCGCGAAGGGCGCCTGCTCAAGCTCAACCCGGTGGGCCTGAAATTGCTGGCGGTGTTGATGCAGAAAAGTCCCCATGTGTTGCGTCGGGAAATTCTCGAGGAAGCCTTGTGGGGCGACGATTGCCCAGACAGCGACAGCTTGCGCAGCCATGTCCACCAATTGCGCCAAGTGATCGACAAACCCTTCGCCAAGCCGTTGCTGCAAACGGTGCACGGTGTGGGTTATCGCCTGGTTGAGGGCCGAGATGGAGTTTAAGCAAAGCCTTGCCCAGCGGATCATCATTGCTTTTGCGCTGATGAGCGCGCTGGTGGCAGGGGCCTTCGCCATGGGCATCATTGCCACCGTACACCTGGTGGAAGAAAAACTGATTTCAGCGGGGTTGGGTGGCGATCTGCAACGGCTGCTGCTGATGGACAGCGTTGAAGATTGGCGGCATCGGCCCGAGCCGGACCAGTTGTTCTATTTCAGCGGTGGGCACGGGGATTTCGAACTGCCCAAGGATTTGCGTCACCTGGACTCAGGTTTTCACGAGGTGTTTCGCGAACAGCTGTCGTATCACGCCATGGTCGAGATCGTTGACGGCCGCCGTTATGTCCTGCTGCAAGACCAGAGCGACTTCGAAGAGCGCGAGCGCGTGCTGTTTGCCGTGGTGCTGGTAGGTTTTGTTCTCAGCCTGGCGCTGGCCGTGTTTCTTGGCTGGGTCCTGGCACGCAAGGTGATGGCACCGGTGGTGCGCCTGGCTCGCCAGGTTCGTCATCGTGACCAATTGCTTGGTTTGGCGCCGCCATTGGCCCCGGACTATGCCGCTGATGAAGTGGGGGAGTTGGCGGTGGCGTTTGACGCCACCCTCGGCCGCCTGCGGCAGGCGCTCACCCGGGAGCGGATGTTTACCAGCGATGTCAGCCACGAATTGCGCACGCCATTGATGGTGCTGGCCAGTTCCTGTGAATTGCTATTGGAGAACCCGGCCATTGATTCCCGCGCTCGCAGTCAGGTCGAGCGTATTGCCCGTGCCTGTGAAGAGATGAGCGAACTGGTGCAGACGTTCCTGATGCTGGCCCGTACCCAACGGGAAGACGCCAGCATGTCGCCCCAGGTCGGTCTCACGCAGGTGGCCGAGGATCTGTTGGGAATCTGGCGCGGTCCCATCGAGCGCAAAGGCATTGAATTGTTCTACCAGCCGGGCAATCCCCTAAGTACTCGCTACAACGCCACGTTCCTGCATGCGGTCATGGGCAACCTACTGCGCAATGCCCTGCATTACACCGAACAGGGTTTTATCCGCCTGACCCTGGAACCCACAGGGTTCGTAGTGGAAGACACTGGCGTGGGTATTCCCGAAGACAAGCGCGAAGCGATGTTTGAGCCCTTTGTGCGCGGTAACGAAAAGCGCGGCGAAGGCCTCGGGCTGGGCTTGTCGCTGGTTCAGCGGATCTGCGAAAACCAGGGTTGGACCGTCAGCCTCAGCACCATGGAGCCCAATGGCTGCCGGTTCCATGTTGAGTTGAATCCGGTCAAATCCTGATCCCTTTCCTGCCCCTATTCTCAGGGGCAGATTTCAGCTTGTTCGACGAAGATGGCCCCATGCTATGACTTTTGCCTGTAAAACTTTGTAATGTTTTACCGTTAGACGGGACATTTTTTTCACAAAGGGTTGACCTGAGGATGACACTCCGCCGCTTAAGGTCGTAGGCATCAGTACAGGAGACCCGCTGATGGTTACCCCAATCAAGCTTGAATTTTCCGAAAAGTACGATGAGCAGCATGCGCAGAATTATTTGCTCAAGCATCAGGACAATCTGGCTCGTCGACTGTCCCACAAACGCGATGAGCAATTGGCACGCGGTGCGCTGGCCATGGCGGGTGAGCCTGGCCTGGTGCTGGACCTGCCGTGTGGCGCCGGGCGTTTCTGGCCATTGCTGGCGGAAAAACCCAACCGCGTGATTATCGGTGCCGACAACTCCGAAGCGATGTTGAAGATTGCCACAGTGGCCCAACCGGCCGAGGTGGTGAAACGGGTACGGCCCTTGCAGACATCTGCCTTTGATATTGATTTGCCAGACAACGCCGTCGACAGCATTTTTTGCATGCGCCTGATGCACCACATTGGTGATCCCGAGCACCGGCTGGCGATATTGCGGGAGTTTCAGCGTGTTACCCGTGACAGCGTGATTATTTCGCTGTGGGTGGATGGCAACTTCAAGGCCTGGAAGCGCAAGCGTTCCGAGGTACGGCGTCGCAATAAGGGTGAGCAGGAAGGTTACCAAAATCGGTTTGTGTTACCGGCTGCTACTGTTGAGGCTGAGTTCGAGCAAGCCGGTTTCCGGGTTCAGGAACATTTGGACTTCATTCCGCTCTACGCCATGTGGCGAGTGTATGTATTGCGTAAGAGGTAACAGGATGGCAGTTGAGTGTGTAGCAGGTAGTGAAGTAGCTCCCGAGGAGCGATTTGATTATTTCTGGCGCCAGCAGGGTGAATGGGTCGAGGAACCCAATCGTCGCCGTGGCGGTGAAAGTGGCGTGCAACGTGTGGTTGGGACCAATGGCCGTTTGCTGTATAGCAAGCGCCAGACCGGCCATATCTACCGCAGCTGGCTGCATCCTTTTGGACGCCCTACCGTGTTACGCGAGCGTGATGCCCTCAAGGGTCTGCGTTTGCTGGATGTGCGGGTGCCGGAGCTGGTGTTCTGCGAAGCACGCCGTGATCCAGAGCATCAATGGAAGGCCTTGCTGGTGACGGCAGCCCTGGAGGGTTTCGACGAAGTCGAAAACTGGTACGCCGCTGGTGGCCGCGAACAGTATGGCGAGTTGGTGCATGAGCGCCTGCTGCAGGAACTCGCTGGCACCTTGGCACGTATGCACAAAGGCCGCTGGCAGCATGGGTGCCTCTACATCAAGCACATTTTTGTCAAGGTCACCGGTGAGGGCGACGCGGCCAATGTTGAAGTGGCGTTGCTGGATTTCGAGAAATGCCGCCAGCGCATGACCGCTCGGCAGGCGGCCTCCCATGACATGCTGCAATTGCGCCGCCATTCGTCGTGGAACGCTTCCGACTGGCAAAAACTCAGCTATTTTTACGAGACGGCGTTTGGCAGCGCTATCAAAGGTTTAACGTAATGAGGCTAGAAATAGCACGAGGTTTATTTCTGTTGGGGGCGTTGGGGATTGCATCCCTGGCCCTGGCTACCTGGGAGCTGCCACGTACAGAAATCCTCAGTGGGGTGCATGGTGGCGGGCAGTGCCCGTTGCCGAGAATCGCCAAGGTGAATGCCGTGGTTCAGCCTGATCATCAGCTGTTGCTGTTTATGTTCGGGCTTTCACAAGGGATGAGGCCATAGCGTTGAAATCATTGAAACCCATATGAAAGGTCTCGTTTTGTGAGGCCTTTTTTTTCGGGTTGCGTTTGACGGTTGGGGTTTGGGGTATATATCCATTTTTGGGGTGACGGCTGCTTAGGGTTACGCCCTACGGCGTGTCGCTTTGAAAAGCTGTACGGACCGGACACATGGTTGACGGGGCGCCTAAGATCAAGATCAAAAGCACGGCGGCCTGGTAGCCGACCTGAGTGATGAAAAGCAAACGCGGATCCCTGTAGGAGCTGGCTTGCCTGCGATGGCCGTTAACGATGACGCGGGTTTTCTGGATGAACGTGGTGCCTGTAAACCCATCGCAGGCAAGCCTACAGAAAGCGGATTGGCCCCAAAAGGGCGGCGTCTCAGACCTCATCCGCCTTAGCCAGCAACGTATAAACACACGGCAACACAAACAACGTAAACAACGTTCCAATCGACATCCCCGTCGCAATTACCATCCCGATGTCATACCGGCTTACCGCCCCCGCCCCGGTGGCGAAGATCAGCGGCACCATGCCAAACACCATCGCCGCCGTAGTCATCAATACCGGCCGCAAGCGAATCGCTGCGGCTTCTTCCACCGCCTCTCGTGCTGTAAGCCCCTTGTCCTTACGCAACTGGTTGGCGAATTCGACGATCAAAATCCCGTGCTTGCTGATCAACCCGATCAAGGTCACCAGCCCCACCTGGGTATAGATATTCATGCTCGACCAACCGAGGAACAGCGGAATCAATGCCCCACAAATCGACAGAGGCACCGTCACCAGAATCACCAGAGGATCGCGGAAGCTCTCGAACTGCGCCGCCAGCACCAGGAAGATGATCGCCAGCGCCAAAGCGAAGGTGACCCAAAGGGCGCTGCCTTCCTGGATGAACTGGCGTGAGGCACCGCTGTAGTCGAAGGCGTATCCGGGCGGGGTTTCTTCAATGGCAATCTGGCGCACGGTCTCAATGGCCTCACCCATGCTGACAATGGGGAAACCGGAGATCAGTGCCGAGTTGAGCTGCTGGAACTGGTTCAGTTGTCGCGGTCGCGCCCGGTCTGTGATGGTAATCAGGGTCGACAGCGGCAACAGTTCGCCTTGGGTATTTTTTACGTAGTAGTTGCTCAGCCACTGCGGGTTGTCCCGATAAGCCCGCTCTACCTGGGCAATCACCTTGTAACTGCGGCCGTCGATGGTGAAACGGTTGATTTCCGCTTCCGCCAGCAATGTCGCCAGGGTGCCGCCGAGGTCCTGCATCGATACACCCATTTGCGCCGCCTTGGCGCGGTCGATATCCACCACCACTTCCGGTTTGTCGAAGGCCAGGTCGATGTCGACAAAGGCAAACTTGCCCGACTCCATGGCGCGTTTTTTCACCCGGTCGGCCACTTGCAGCAGGGATTCATAGTCGTTGGGCGTGTTGATGATGAAACCGAAGGGCAATCCTTCGCCGGTGCCGGGGAGGGAGGGCAGGTTGAAGCCGAATACTTGCAGGCCGGGAATGTCTGCCAGGCGTTTCTGCACTTCGGGCAGGATTTGCATTTGGGTGCGGCTGCGCTCATTCCACGGTTTGAGCAGGAAACCACCGATGCCTGATTGCACGCCGTTGAAGCCGTTGATCTGGAACGAGGAGTAGTACTCCGGGAACTCCTTGAAGATCTTGATGAACTCATCGGTGTAAGTGTTGAGGTAATCGAGGTTGGTCGGCTGCGGGGCGCTGGCCATCATGAAAATGATGCCCTGATCCTCATCGGGGGCCAGTTGCGACTGGGTGAACTTGAGGAACACCGGAATCAGGCAGAGCACGATCAACGCGAACACTACCACCACTGGCCGGGTGTTCAAGGTGCCGTGCAGGGCGCTCTGGTAGCGCCGTTTGAGGCTTTCGAAGGTACGGTCCAAGCGATGAGCCAGTCCCGTGGGGTTTTCATCATGGCGCAACAGCAGCGCGCACATCATCGGCGACAGGGTCAGTGCAACAATGCCGGAAATCACCACCGCGCCGGCCAGGGTCAGGGCGAACTCCTTGAACAGCGCTCCGGTCAGCCCCTCCAGAAAGCCAATCGGCGCATAGACCGCCGCCAGGGTGATGGTCATCGACACCACCGGCAGGGCAATTTCCCGGGCGCCCTCTAGTGCAGCATCCAGCGGTGTCTTGCCTTCTTCGATATGCCGATGGATGTTCTCCACCACCACGATCGCATCGTCCACCACCAGGCCGATGGCCAATACCATTGCCAGCAGCGTCAGCAGGTTGATCGAGTAGCCCATCAGTTGCATGAAAAACAGTACGCCAATCATCGACAACGGAATGGTGATCACTGGAATCACCACTGAACGCAGCGCGCCGAGGAACAGGAAAACCACGACGATCACGATAAGCACTGCTTCGAACAGGGTTTTCACCACCTCATTGATCGACGCCTGAATAAACAGCGTGGCGTCGTAGGCGATTTCCGCCTTGAGGTTGGGCGGTAGCTGGGACTCCAGCTCCGGCATGATCTTGCGCACTTCCTTGATCACGTCCAGCGGGTTGGCACTGGGGGTGGCCTTGATGCCGATGTACACCGACGGGGTGCCGCCAAAGGAACTGATGGCGTTGTAGTTCTCCGCGCCCATCTCCACCCGCGCTACGTCGCTGAGCAGCACGCGGCTGTCACCGTCGGTTTTCAGGGTGATGGCGGCGAAGGCTTCGGCGGACTTGAGGTCGGTGTTGGCGTTGATGCTGGTGACCACATACTCGCCCTTCACCTCGCCGGCAGCGGAGAGGAAGTTGTAGCGGCGCACCGCATCGGTGACGTCGCTGGCGCTCAAGCCGAAGCCTGCGAGCTTGACCGGGTCCAGCCACAGGCGCATGGCGAATACCTGGTTGCCGAGGATCTCGGCTTCGGCCATGCCGGGCAGGGTGGCGAGTTTGGGCTGGATCACCCGCGACAGGTAATCGGTAATCTGCGGGTTGCTCAGTTCCTGGCTGGAGAAGCTGATGTACATCAGCGCCGAAGCGTCGGCGGCTTCCTTGCTCAGCACCGGGTCTTCGGCGTCCTGGGGCAGTTTGTTCTTGACCTCATTGGCCTTGGCCAGCAACTCGGTGAACAGTCGGTCGCTGTTGGCGCCGATGCGGGCATAAATGGAGATCACTGAGAAGTTCTGGCGACTGACCGACGTCATGTAGTCGATGCCTTCGGCGCTCGCCAGGCTTTGCTGCAACGGTTGCGTGATATAGCCCTGGATGGTTTCGGCATTGGCGCCGGGATACGCCGTGGTCACGGTGATCAGGGCGTTTTCCATGGACGGGTACTGGCGCAGCGGCAGCTTGCTGTAGGCCTGGAAACCCAGCAATACAATCAGCAGGCTGACCACCATGGCCAACACGGGGCGACGGATGAACGTGTCGGTGAACTTCATGGCTCAGTTCCTTGCACCGTCGGTGCGTGGAGACTGGCCAGGATCGGCCGGCAGGTTCTTGTCCGGGCTGATGGCAATGTGGGTGCCGGCGTCCAGTTTGATCTGGCCGGCACTGATCACTTGCTCGCCATCCTTGAGCCCCTTGGCCACCAGGACCAGGCCACCGCGACGCTCACCAGTCTCGACGAACCGCCGCTCGGCGATCAGCACCGGCTGGCCATTGGCATCCTTCTCCAGCGTGCCGTCTTCAGCCTTTTTCTGGGCTACGACGTACACTGAGTTGCCGTAAAGGGTGTAGGTAATCGCGCTCTCCGGCACCACGATCTGCGGCGCCGGGTTCGGCAGCAGTACCTGCAGGCTGGTGAACATGCCCGGCAGCAATTTGCTGTCGGGATTGGCCAGGGTAGCGCGCACCAGCACGTTGCGGGTGCTGTTCTCGACCTTCGGGTTGATGGCGCTGATGGTGCCGGGGAAGTTCTGCTTTGGCCAGGCAGAAACTTCCACCTGGACGGCCTGACCGACCGCGACCTTGGGGACCGATTGTTCGGGGATGTAGAAGTCGACGTACAGGCTGCTAATGTCCTGCAATGTGGCGGTCACCGTACCGCTGGCCAGGTAGTCGCCGACGTCCACCTGGCGAATACCGATGGTGCCGCTGAACGGCGCGACGATGTGCTTCTTGGCCAGTGATGCCTTGAGCTGGTTGACCGTGGCCTTGTTTTTTTGCAGTTGCGCCGAGAGCCGGTCGAACTCGCCCTTGGAGATCGCCTGGCTGCCCACGAGTTGGCTGCCACGGCCGAAGTCCAGTTGCGCCAGGCCCAGGTCAGCCTGGGCGGTTTCCAGGAGGGCGCTTTCCACTGCACTGTCCAGTTGCACCAGAGGCTGGCCGGCCTTGACCTTCTGCCCGGACTCGAACTGCACGGCCTTGACGGTGCCAGCAATTTCCAGGCTCAGATTGACCCCTTGCAAGGCCTTGAGCGTGCCCACTGCCGGCAGGCGTTGTTGCCATGGTTGTTCGACAGCCGTCGCCACCGCCACGTTGACGGGCGGTTTTGGCGCGGAAAAGACCTGGACCTGCTGATAAATGGAGAAGGCTTTATAGCCCGCCAGCAGCAGGACGATTAACAGGACGACACCCAACATGATCAGCATGCGACGGCGCAGCATATTCCGATTCCTTGGAAAAACTGGGACAGACGAAGACAGACAAGTCGGCACATTACACCGACTTTTTGGGGGATTCCAACTGGTAATTTTGACAGAGATAGGTGGCAGGAACGTTCCCATCACGGGGTGGAGAACGTCCTACAGACCCTGTATTGATGTCAGATCAAATGCAGATGGTTGTCCCAGAGCCCTGCCGGCAATTCCAACGGCTTTGCCTGCAACTGTTCTTGCCGGCAATCGTAGAAACGGCAGCGGCCCTGGCCGGATGTCACAACAAAACCGTCCGCCACCGCACCGACGCCGGCACAGTCCGGCAACGGCCCGTCCAGGCGCAATTGTGCGGTGTCCATGTCCCAGATAAAAAAGCGGTTGCCCCGTGGCGCCGTCAGCGCTACCAGGCGCAACTCGCTGTGCACGGCGACGCTGGCGGTGTAATGCCCCATGGCCTGCAACTGCTCGTCGGCCACCGGGAACGCCACCAAAGGCTGCCCTGGCCGTTTGATTGCCAACAGCTCGGAACGCTCATGGGATGGCCCCATGAACTGCTGCCCGGCGAGGATGGTGCCATCGCTGGCGATCCCCATATGCCGCACGCTGTTCATCTGCTGGGGCAGGGTTTCCTTGCTCAGCAGGGTGCCGTCACGCTGTATCAGTACCAGGCTCGGCTCCATGGCATTGAGGTTCATTTCGACCCGGCTTTCGGCCTCAGTGCGAATGCCGCCGTTGGCCACCACCAGGGTTTCGCCGTCGGGCATCCACGACACCTGATGCGGGCCGATGCCATGGGTGGAAATCTCGCCGCTGTGCACCAGCCGCTCGCCTTCGAACTTGTACACGCCGAGCAGGCCGCGACCGGGATCTGAGGTGTCGTTTTCCGTGGCGTACAGCCAGTCGCCGCTCTTGTGAATGACCGCGTGGCCATAGAAGTGGCGATTGGCGTTGGAGGTGATGGTTTGCAGGAGCGCACCGTCACGCAAGTCGATCAGGTAGCTTTCGGTACCCGGGCGACGGGCGACAAACAGCGCAATGGGCAGCGTCGGGTGATTGATGATGTCGTGGCAGCGCTGGCTCACTTGGGTGGCAAATACCTGTGTACCGTCCAGACGATAGCCGACGGCGTAGTGCTTGCCATCACTGTCATCGCGCGCCGACAGCAGCCGCGGGCCTTTACCCTTCTGCTTGAACAGCGTCCAACCACCCAGGGTAATTGCACTGAGCAGCACGCTGCCGATGGCCAAAGCCTGTCGCCTGAGCATCATCAGTCACCGTCGTTGGCGTTAAAGCCCAGTTGGATGCCCAGCGTCTTGGCCAGTTCGCCTTCGTGCAGGCGGTGGACGACGTTGAGGCTGTCATAGATGTTGTTGAGTTGCTGGCGCCCGGCGTCATCGGCCAGCAATTCATTCAGCGAGCGCTGGTTGCTGGCGAACAGTTTCAAGGACGCGGCATAGGCGGCGTCGATCTTGTCGGCCAAAGGCTTCTGATCGGCCGACAACAGGCCGCGCAGGCCTTTATTGTCGACGCCGACCCACACGGTCTGGGCCGCTGCGAGGCTGGCCTCCAGGCTCTGCAGGGACGACTGGCTGCGCCAGGCATCGGCCTGGAACGGCTGTGGGATACCCTTGGTCTGGCGGCCCATGGGCGTGCCGAGTTTTTTCTTCAGGGTGTCCAGGGCGGTCACTTGCACCTGCAACAGGGCAGCGATGGCTTCGTGGGAATCGGCGTAGCGCTGGTTAGGAAACTTGGTCATCTGCGCCAGCATCCCATCGGTGCTGTTCCAGCTCGACAGGATCTCTTCGGCGAGGAGTTTCTGCCGTTCGCCGATGGCGGTCAGCAAGGGGCAATAACGGGCTTTCTGCGCGTCATCGGCCAGATCGATCTTGGCGTCGTAGAGGATGTATTCGTAGGCCGACAGGCCTTGCACCACCACGCTGGACTTGGCCAGGGCGCCAGCATCAATTTGCGGCTGGGCGGTGACCAGTTGCTCCACCTGCCGGCCTACCAGGTTTTTCTTGTCTGGCCAGAACTGCACCTGCCACGCTCGGTTGCCTTCGGCCAATGGACCGATCAGCAGCGGTTGCAACTGGGCCCAGGCTTTTTGCGCGTGGAGGAAGTCGGCACGAGCGGTTTCCAGGGACTGGTTACCCTGACAGTAAGCCAGGGCGCTGACGGCCAGTTGCCGGTCAGCATCGACCCAGCGGCTGTAGGTCGGCAGGATCACTTGCTTGGCGATGGCCGCCGAGGTCACCGCTTGCGGGTCCTGGGGCGAACAGGCGCCGAGGGCAAGGGCGGCAAGGCTGGTGAACAACAACTTGGGACGGAACATGTCGAGCTCCCTTCTGTAAGTGGGGCAAAGCTTATAGAGAATTCAGGAACGTGAGCAACGCGGCGCGCTGTTCGGCGTTAAAAGACAGCACATGCTGCTGCGCGGCCTGCGCTTCACCGCCGTGCCACAGCACGGCTTCAAGCAGGTTGCGGGCGCGGCCGTCATGCAAGAACTGGGTATGCCCGCTGACGGTTTGCGTCAGGCCGATGCCCCACAACGGCGGCGTGCGCCAGTCGCGGCCACTGGCCCGGAATTCGGTACGGTTGTCGGCGAGGCCGTCGCCCATGTCGTGCAGCAGCAAATCGCTGTAGGGGCGAATCACTTGATTGGCCAGTTCAGGTTCAGCGGCATTTTTTGCCGTGGTGAACTTCGGCGTGTGGCACGACTGGCAACCGGCCTGATAAAACAGGTTTTTCCCGGCCAGCACCTGCGCTGACTCAACGTCACGGCGGGCCGGCACAGCCAGGTTGCGGGTGTAGAACAAGACCAGGCGCAGGATGTTATCACTGACTTCCGGCTCACCCTCCGGGCCGTTGCCGCTGGGCGCCTGTTTGCAGGCAGTTTGCGCCTCGGTGCAGTCATCGAACAGTCTCAGGCTGGTGGTCAGGCCCATATCACCCGAGAACGCGTGAACATTTTGTTGATTAAGGTTGGGTTGTCCGGCTTTCCAGCCAAATCGGCCGAGGACGGTTTTTTGCAGGGCGTCGTCCCAGACCCAGTTCGGCCGGCCTATCACGCCGTTTTTATCCGCCTGTTTCCCAGCGTTTTGCAGGATATCGGCGTCGGGAATGGCTTCCAGCAACCCCAGGCCAATCATTGGCGGTGCAACCCTCGCGGAAAAACGCGTGTCCGGGTGCATCGGTCCGTAGCCCAGTTGGGTGATCTGCAGAATCGGCTTACGCAGTTCGACCACGGTGCCGTCCTTGAAACTGACATTTATCGGTGTGTAGTCGACCCGCACCTTGCCCTCCGGTGTGACACCGGGCACGGCCATGTCTTGTAGCTGCCCGCCGTAGACAGGTTCGGGAACAATCCCCAGTTGCTCGATGACCTTGGCGTACGGTGGCGAGTTGGGGATCGACAGGCGCACCAGCATCGACACGGCATTGACCGCATCGGTCGTTGGTGGGTGGCCACGGCCATCCTTGATATGGCAGTTCTGGCAGCCATTGGTATTGAACAGCGGCCCCAGGCCATCCCGTGCGGTGGTGGTGGACGGCGCAATCACCCAGGGGCTGCGAAAGAAACTGTTACCGACACTGAAATCCAGGCGCCGGGTAGGCGACAGGTTGGCCGACGGCAGGGAGAACGCGTTCTGATCGGACTTCCTCACCGTGGTGCTGCCACCGGCCCGCGCTTCACCCGGCTCGGCCTGAGTGAACTCTATAAACGCTGGGGGCGGGGCGTCATCGCAGGCACTCAGGCCCAGGGCCATCAATAGTGCAAGCAAGCGAAGAAGCGGACGGGGCATCAGGTTTCCTGGATGTTCAGTCAAAACAAGGGCGCAAAGTCTAACAGGGCAGGGCGGATTGAATAAGAGCAATTATCGTTTGGTGGTATCCGATTCATTCCCGCTAGAATGACCGCACATTTTTCTCTGGAGGTGGCCAATGCAGGCTCTCGACGCTTTGCTCAACCGTGTTTCCGTGCCGCGACTGCTGGAGCCAGCCCCTACCGCCGAGCAGCGCGAAGTACTGTTCGCGGCGGCCATGCGTGCGCCGGATCACGGCCAACTGCGGCCTTGGCGCTTTCTGACCGTGGAAGGCCCGGCCCGTGAGCAAATGGGTACGCTGCTGGCTCAAGCCGCGCGCCTGCAAAATCCCGAAGCGCCCCAGGCCTTTGTCGACAAGGCCCAGGCCGGCCCGCTGCGTGCGCCGCTGGTGGTGGTGGTGATTGCTCGCTTGCAGGAGCACTTCAATGTGCCGAAGTCCGAGCAACGTTTGGCTGCGGCCTGTGCGGCCCATGGGATTCTACTGGCGGCCTATGCCCAGGGGATTGGCGCGGTGTGGCGCACCGGTGAGCTGTCCTACTCGGCCCACGTGGCTAAAGGTTTGGGATTGGGCGAAGGCGAGGAAGTCATCGGCTTCCTCTACCTGGGCACCCCGCAAAACCCGCCGCGCACGGCGCCAAAAGAAGACCTTGCGCTGTTTGTCAGCGCCTGGACCGGGGCTTAAACCCGAAACTGGTCCATCAGCTTCATTTGCTGATTGGCCAGGGCATTGAGTTGGCTGCTGATGGCCGCCGACTCCGTGGCCTGGCCGGTGAGGGTTTCGGTCACGGTGCGGATCGCCGAGACGTTGCGATTGACCTCTTCGGCCACGGCGCTCTGTTGCTCGGCGGCGCTGGCGATTTGCAGGTTCATGTCGCTGATCACCGTCACGGCATCGCTGATCTTGCCCAGGGCCTGCACCGCTTGATGGATCTGCCCGGCGTTGTTCTGCGCCTGGCTCTGGCTCGAATGCATGGTTGCTACCACGCCACGGGTGCCACTCTGGATGCGCTCGATCACCAGGCGAATTTCCTCCACTGAGTCCTGGGTGCGCTTGGCCAGGTTGCGTACTTCATCGGCCACCACCGCAAAGCCACGACCGCTTTCCCCGGCTCGCGCCGCTTCAATCGCCGCGTTCAAGGCCAGCAGGTTGGTCTGTTCGGCGATGCTGCGGATCACTTCCAGCACTGAACCTATTTGCTCACTGTTGACCGCCAGGGTTTCGACTTCGGTTACGGCCTTGCTGACTTCCTCGGCCAGGGTGGTGATGTCGCGGGTGCTGCGCTCGATGATCTGCATGCCTTCGCGCGCCGACTGATCGGCACCGCGTGCGGCATTAGCGGCACTGGATGCGCTGTTGGCAACCTCGTGGGCGGTGGCGCTCATCTCGTTGGACGCGGTGGCCACCTGGTCGATCTCGCGGAACTGCACCTGCATGCCTTCGCTGGTCTGGCGGGCAATTTCCGAAGATTGGTCGGCGGTGCCGCGGGCTTCGGTGATGCTCTGCTTGATCTGGGCGATGGTCGGTTGCAGCTTGTCGAGGAAACGGTTGAACCAGCCGACCAGTTCCCCCAGTTCATCTTTCTTGGCATAAGCCAGGCGCTGGGTGAGGTCGCCGTCACCGCTGGCAATTTCCTTAAGCATGACCGCGACGCTGTTGATCGGCCGCGTTACGCCGGTGGCGGTCAGCCAAATCAGCAACAAGCCGAGCAGGCCAGCAGCAGCGCCTACCAGCAAGGCTTTGAGGGTACCGCTGGCCTGGGCCTCGTCGAGTACCGCTTGCAGTTTTACCGAGTCGGCCAGCAATACCTGCTTGGGCAGATCGATGAGCACGCCCCAGGATCTGGCGTCGGCGATGGGTTTGACTGGGTAAACCGAGCGGATCAATTCGCCTTGTTCAAGGATCTTGCGGTTGTCATTGGCCAGCAGTTGCACAATGTCCTTGCCCTCGGTACCGAGGATGTCGCCGATATTTTTGCCGACCTTGTCCGCCTGGCCACTGTAGCCGGCCAACAGGCCGTTGCCGGAAACAATTTGCATGTGCCCGGCACCGTCGAACAGCTCGCGTTGCGATGCGTCGGCTGCGGCTTGCAGGGCGTTGAGGGCGATGTCGATACCGATCACGCCGATCACCTTGCCGTCCACCAGCAGAGGCAGGGAGATGGTGGTCATCAGCATCGACTTGCCGGCCACGGTGTCTTCATACGGGTCCAACAGGCAAGTGCGCTTGTTGTCCCGTGGGCAGGTGTACCAGATGTTGTAGGGCGTGCCGCTGAGGTTGAGGGTGGTCTTGGTCAGGTCTTCCTCGACCATTAGCGTGTTTTCGCCTTCACCGCCGGCGCGGCTCCAGTAGCTGGAGAAACGCCCGGCTTCGTTGGAGGCACGGACGGCGTCATTGATGAATTCACTGTCCTTGCCATCTAGGGCATTGGGTTCGAAGGACAGCCAGATACCCAGCACTTTGGTGTTGCGTTCGAAGGCGGTCTTCAGGCTCTGGTTGAGCTCTTCACGCAGGGTCGAAGGCTCCAGGGAGCGCTTGACTGCCATGTTGCGCAAATCCTTGACCTGATCGGCGAGGGCGGTGACCACCAGCAGGTTTTCGCCAAAGGTTTTTTGCACTTGCGCCGCTTGTTCGGCGGCCTTGGCCTGCAGCAGGTTTTCCACGCTGGCGGTGAGCATTCGCGAACTGGACGCACTGATCAGCTTGTCGTTCTGGTTGGTCTCGTAGAGGTTGATGCTGACAATCAACGCGATCACGCCCAACAGGCAGAGACCAGACAACAGCACGATTTTCAAGCGGATGGAGAGCGTGTCGAACATAGGATTACTCGCGTATGGACTTATTAGAATGCAAGCAGAGTCTGTGGCTGACTCAAGGTGCCAAGTCCATTCGGCGCTATGCCCGGAACATCGGCGGGGGCGGGTAATTCATGAGGGGGAGGCGATGAGTGGTAGGGGATTTGTCAGGAGGTTTGCAGCAGGCGTTCCGGCCGCGACCAGATCCACAGATTGCCCAGGCTCATCCCGGCAATCGCCAGGTAGATCGGCCAGCCGTGGTCGAGCATCACCAGCATCAAGCCTGCGCACAGCAGCATGCTTACGGTAGCGCTGACCTTGGCCCGGCGGGCGATGATTTTGCCGTTGCGCCAGTTGAACAGAATCGGCCCGAACAAACGGTGGTTTTCCAGCCAGGCGCTCAGGCGCGGCGAGCTTTTGGTGGCGGCCCAGGCGGCCAGCAGGATGAATTCGGTGGTGGGCAGCCCCGGCACGACGATGGCGATCAGGCCTATCCCCAGGCTGACGTAGGCCAGCAGGCCGAATAGCACACGGGCGACTTTTGAGGAAGATTGGGTTTTGCCGGTCATTTGGGTGGGGTTTTTCATGTAGGAGCGAGCTTGCTCGCGATGGACGTTAACGATGATGCGGGCGTTCTGAATGCACGCGGCGCTGTCGGGTTCATCGTTGGAGCGCCGCCGGGAGCAAGCTCGCTCCTACAAGGGAATCAGACTAATTCTGGGGTGGTAGCGTATGCCTGCTCCAGCAGCACGGTGAAGCGCACAAACGCGTCAACCGCGCCTTTTTCCACGTCGGCTTCTTCTTCGGGGGTGAACTCCAGTGCGTCGAGGGTGCGGGTGAAGCTCTTCCAGCCTTCGGCACGACCACCGGCCGGTTCGCCCAGGTGACGGGCACCGAAGGTTTCGCTCAGGCCCAGGCCGACGGCACGCTTGATCAGGAACGCCGCGCCCAGCTTGGAGCCTTCGGAGACGAACAGCCAACCCAGGGCTTGTGCCTTGCTCGGGTTTTTCACAGCGCCAGCCACCGGGGCCGGGACTTCGGTTTCCAGGTCGGCCAGGTCCAGCTTGGCGGCGTCGGCGCGGCAGCGTTCGGCCAGGTCCGGGACGATTTTGATCAACTCTGCGTCGTTGTACAGCGCCACCAGTTCCGACTGGAACAGATATTGTGCGACCACGAAACGGGCGAAGTTGGCCTGGGTTTCAAATGGCGCATGGGCCTTGACCAGGGCGTCGAGCTTGGTGTGCGGCGAGTGGGTGATCTGGTTCAGGCGTTGGGAGCGCAAGCTTGGGCGTTCGGTGGTAGGGGAAGCGGTCATGGGGTGTCCTTGAGGGGAGGAAGCGCCTTGCTGCGCAATAGAAAGTGCCAGGCTGTTATGAACTAGACGAACAAGAAGACGCGTTACAGTAAAAAATCCTCACCCTGGCAGTGATAAAACTGCTGGGGTGAGGCGCCACGTATCAGATATCCCAGATCAGGTTGATCGCAAAGTGGCGACCTGGTTGAGTCAGGCGGTCCAGGCTGGCAGGGGCGGTTACGCCGGCTTCGCCGACGCTGTCGTAGCTGCGCACGTCATCCCAGTTCCAGTATTTCTTGTCGGTCAGGTTGTACAGGCCGCCGTTGATGGTCACCTCGTCGGTGACTTTGTAGAAACCAGTCAGGTCCACGATGCCGAAGCCTGGAGTCTTGAACGGGCCGTTGGCCTTGTTGCCGTCGGGGGAGAAGAAGGTTTGGCTGTCGACGCGATCCTGCTTTTTCACCAGGGTCCAACTGACCAGCGCACCGTAGGTGTCCTGGTCGTAACCCAGGCCAAACACGCCCTTGAGCGGGTTGACGCTGTTGAGCGGCTCGCCGGTGTCGTTGTTGCGGCCGTGGGCGTAGGCAATCGAGCCCTTGGTGTACAAGCCTTGCGGCGCGCCAAACGCATCGAGGCTCAGGCGACCTTTGACTTCCACGCCCTTGATGGTGGCGTGCTTGATGTTGTTGGCCTGGAACGCTTCGATCGTGCTGCCTGCAACAGAGGCGTCTTCGTTGATGAAGTCGCGGTACTTGTTGTAGAACACTGCCACGTCGAAACTCCCGGACTCAAAGTTGCCGCGAATCCCGGTTTCATAGCTTTTGCTGGTTTCGGGCTTGAGGTCCGAGTTGGGCTCGACGATGTAATTTTCAGCGAGGTTTTCAAAACGGCCGTACAAGGCCTTGGCCGACGGAGTGCGAAAACCTTCGGCGTACTGGCCGAACCAGGTGTATTGCTCGGTCAGGGCATAGGTCAGGCCGAACTTGGGCGAGACGCGATGCCAGGTTTTTGCCTTGTCGCTGTGCTCGTAGATCCTTTGCGGATCGACCGTGTTGAGAAACTCCTCGGTCAGCTTGGGCTTGAGTTGTACATAGTCGTAGCGCACGCCAGGCAGGAAGGTCCAGTCGTTCCAACTGATCTGGTCCTGGGCGAACAGGCTGTAGCTGTTGATGGTTGGGTCGGGGAAGTCGCTGGCCTTGACCACGCTGTCGGCGGGTATCGGGCTCGGTGCACCGATGGCCGTGCAGCCACCGCCGACCGCCAGGCAGCTAGCTTCGCCGGCCCGCGAGCCGGTAACTTTTTGCTGCTTGAGTGTAGTGCCGTAGGTCAGCAGGTGGTTGGTTTCGCCGATGTTGAACGCCTTGTCCAACTGAGCGTCGAACACCCACTGTTTTTCTTCGTAGAGCGTCTCGCGAGTGCGCAACACGCGGCGGGACGTCTGGTAGATTTCTGCGGTGGTCTGGTCGGTCTTGGCGATCTGGTAGTTCAGGCTCCACTTCACGTGATCAACCAACAGGCTGTCGAGGGCAAAGCTGTTTTCCAGACCGAAACGCTCACGGGTGATGGTGTCGTTGCCTGACCGGGCGCGGTAGTAGTTGGTTGGGCGGCCCGTGTTGAATGGTCCGCCCACCACACTTTTCTGATTGATGTCTCGATCGTCCTTGTACTTCTCGTAGGTCAGCCCCAAGCGGGAATCTTCAGCATAGTTCCAGCCCAGTTTGGCCAGCACGTTGGTGGTGCGGGCGTCTTCCGGATTGGCGCCGGTGCGCTCCAGGCCAGTGGCGTTGTTGCCATCGTAGGATTCGGTTTCGTGGCCGTTGCGCTGGCTCAAATGCAGCAAGCCGTCGAAGTCCTGGACGCGGCCGGCAATGGTGCCGGAAGTCAGCCAGCTTTCGTCGGCAGAGCTGTAGCCGGTTTTCAGGCGGGCGCCGAAATCCTGGCCGGGCTTGATGATGTCGTCGGGGTCGAGGGTGAAATAGCTCACCGCGCCGCCGATGGCGTTGCTGCCGTACAGCACCGATGCCGGGCCGCGAAGGATTTCCACGCGCTTGACGATTTCCGGGTCGACGTAGTTGCGGCGGGTCTTGGCGTACGGGCCATTGAAGAAGTTGTCCGGGACTTCAACGCCGTCGACCTGGGTCAGGATGCGGTCGCCGTCAATGCCGCGAATGTTGTAGCCAGCGTTGCCGGAGCGAGTACCGGCGCCGCCGACCGAAACGCCTGGCTCGTAACGCACCAGGTCGCGGATGTTATTGACGTTCTGGCGGTCCAGTTCCTGGCGATCGTGCACGCTGACGGTGCTGGGAACGGTGCTCACTTCCTGTTCCTGGCGGGTGGCGCTGATGGTCATTTGTTGCAGGGTGATTGCGCTACCCGCCGCGCGCTTTTCCAGGACGATGTTGTTATTGCCCAGTTTTCGGTAGCTCAGGTTGGTCCCCACCAACAGCCGGTCCAGGGCTTTTTCCGGCGTCAACGACCCGCGTGTGCCTGGGGAGGAAACCCCTGCGCCCAATTCGGCGGGCAGGCCGATTTGCCAGCCGGTCACGGAGGTAAAGGCGTTCAGCGCCGACACCAGGGATTGCTGCTCGATGCTGAAGCTGTAGTTGGCGTTGCTGTGTCTGGCAGGCTCGTCGCTGGTGGCGGCCATGACCGGGGCAACCTGGCTGCCTGCCAGCAGGATGGCAGCGGTCAGCAAGGACAGGCCGTGGCGACGTGAGGGAGAAGAGGACCGGTTGAAACGAGAGGACATCGAAAGCGCTCCGCAAGAGACGAATCTTATAGTTGCGAACTGACACAAATGCGAATCAGTTGCATTGACTATGACGAGACGTACCACGGATGACTATCGAGTAAAAATAATTGGCCTCAGTTGAGAATGACCACTGCCGGAAATTCCGAGAGCTTGGCTGAAGTGATGTGGGCCAGGGAGCGCACCACGTCCAGTGGCTGGTCCAGGCGGTAGTTGCCGGTGACAGCAACGCTGGCGAGTTTGTCATTGTTGTTGATGATCCAGCCGGGGTAATAGCGTCGCAGCTCCGCTAGAACCTCGCTCATCGGGCAGTTTTCGAAGATCAGCCGGCCCTGGACCCAGGCCAGTTCCTTATTGGCATCGAGCCTGGCCGGTTGACCGAAGCCCTTGGGGCCGATGCGGATGCTTTCACCGGCGCTCAGGCGGACCCGGGCGTTGCCAGACGTACTGCTCAGGTCGACATCCCCACGCTGGACCTGGACCTGGGCCTCGCCGTTCAGGTAACGCACGGCGAACGCGGTGTCGTTCACGCGGGCGCGCACCGGGCCGGCGTCTATTTCCAGGGGCGCGCCACGGCTGGCAACCACTTCGAAAAACGCTTCGCCTTGATACAGGCGGGCAATGCGCTGATGGTCATTGATGGTGCTGGAGAAGGCCGAGTTGGTATTGAGCAACACCTTGGAGCCGTCATGGAGTTGCAGGCGCTGACGCTCGCCGACCACGGTCAGGTGGTCCGCTTGCAGGCGCACCGGTAGATTGCTGAAGTTGAACAGCCCCAACAGCAACACGGCGGCGGTGGCCAAGGGTTTCCAGTGAGGTTTTATGCGGCGCCAGGCGCTGGGCTTGCGTGGCGCATTAAGGGCCACGGCGGCGCTGTGCACCGGCGCAGCGCCCCAGGCCGCCTGCGCTTTGGCGAAGGCCTCAATGTGGGCCGGATCGGCGGCCAGCCACGTCTGGAACTCGGCCTGCTGGCCAGGCTGTGGGCACTGCAACGCAATCAGCCAGTCGAGGGCTTGGTCCATGGCCGTATCTTGCAACACCTCATGAGCCAGATCATGGGGACGCAGTTTTTTCGGGTCCGTCACGGTGTTCCTCGGGTCTTCGCCACGTTTTATTCAATGTCTTACATAGTGGAGCGACAAGTCTGTCGGCTTGTCCTGACAAAGCTTAAGGGCGATCGAGCCGTTCAGCCACACCCACACAGATCGCCATGATCAATTTCAGTTCCTTTTGCACGGTGCTCAAGGACACTTCGAGCTGGTCGGCGATCTCCTGATAGCTGCAACCGTGCAGGCGACTGAGGATGAAAATCTGCTGCTGGCGGGCGCTCAACTGGCCGAGGCTGACGCTCAGGTGCTCCAGCAATTGTTCGGCGTGGGTCGCATCTTCAGGTGTGCTGAGGGGGGAGGCGACGCTTTGCAGGACCTCTATCGAGACACCTTCCTGCAGCGTTCGGGCCTGGATCCGACGCGAGCGCAGGTGATCCAGCGCCAGGTTACGCGCAGTCTGGAAGACGAACGGTTCGAGGTGATCAATCGGTCTCTCGCTAAGAGCTCGAGTGACGCGCAGGTAGGTTTCCTGCAGCAGGTCCTCGGCGGTGCTGTGGTTATTCACCATCCGCTGCAAGGTGCGCAGCAGAATCACCCGCTGGCTGAGGAAGACTTGATTGAAGCGAGATTGGCTCACACTGATACCAGACCGATTTGCAGCGAATGATAATGCTTATCATCAGCGAAAATGGCAAGTAGCAGAGTGTGTTGCAGATCATTGTGGCGAGGGAGCAAACGCCCTCGCCACAACAGCCCCTCTAACAGATCGCGGGTTATTCGGCGTTGCAGAGCGCCAGGCAGTTATCCAGCATGCGATTGGAGAAGCCCCATTCGTTGTCGTACCAGGCCAGCACCTTAAGCAACTTGCCGCTGGATTTGGTGTGGTTGGCGTCGAAGATCGACGATAACGGGTTATGGTTGAAGTCACTGGAAACCAGCGGCAGGGTGTTGTAACCGAGGACTTTCGAATGCTGGCTGGCTTCTTTGAGCAGGGCGTTGACCTCATCTGCCGACGCTTCGCGCTTAAGCTGCACGGTCAGGTCCACCAGCGATACGTTGATTACCGGCACACGCACGGCCATGCCGGTCAGCTTGCCCGCCAGTTCCGGCAGCACCAGGCCCACGGCTTCGGCCGCACCGGTCTTGCTCGGGATCATGTTCTGCGTGGCCGAACGGGCGCGGTACGGGTCGGTGTGGTAGACGTCGGTCAGGTTCTGGTCGTTGGTGTAGGCGTGGATGGTGGTCATCAAGCCGCTTTCGATGCCCAGCTCGCGGTGCAGCACCTGGGCCACCGGCGCCAGGCAGTTGGTGGTGCAGGACGCGTTGGAGATGATCTGGTGGGATTGACGCAGGATATCGTGGTTCACACCGTAGACCACGGTGGCATCAGCGCCCTTGGCCGGGGACGAGATGATTACCTTGCGCGCGCCAGCGGTAATATGGGCGGCGGCCTTGGCGCGGTCGGTGAACATACCGGTGCATTCGAATACTACGTCGACTTTCTCGGCGGCCCACGGCAGGTCGGCCGGGTTGCGAATGGCACTGACGGCAATCCGGTCGCCATTGACGGTCAGGCTTTCCTGATCGTGAGAGACCTCTGCATCGAAAGTGCCGTGGACGGTGTCGTACTTAAGCAGGTGAGCATTGATTGAGCTGTCACCCAGATCGTTGATGGCGACGATCTGCAAATCCTGACGATAGCCTTGGGTATAAAGTGCGCGCAGGACGTTACGGCCGATACGGCCAAAACCATTGATTGCGATTCTAAGAGTCATTTGAAAAGCGCCTGTCGTCGATTTGTTGTAAGAATTACAAGATTATTCGTATAAAAATAGAAAACAAGCCTTTTTAGTGGCAATATTTTGTTCATTCAACAACGAGTGACCTGAATCAACTGGTCCGATTGGTCAAGTAACACCCTGCCAAGCTCTTCGCGGCGGGCTTTTGACCAGCATAGGCACTCAGGTCGCCACATCCGTTAGCCTGGAGTTCTATACATGCATCCCCGCGTACTTGAGGTCACCGAACGGCTCATCGCCCGTAGCCGTGCAACCCGTGAGGCTTACCTTGCGCTCATTCGCGGCGCTGCCAGCGACGGTCCGATGCGTGGCAAGCTGCAATGCGCCAACTTTGCCCACGGCGTGGCCGGTTGCGGCACCGAAGACAAGAACAACCTGCGGATGATGAACGCCGCCAACGTGGCAATAGTTTCGTCATATAACGACATGCTCTCGGCCCACCAGCCGTACGAACACTTCCCCGAGCAAATCAAGACGGCCCTTCGCGAGATCGGTTCCGTCGGTCAGTTCGCTGGCGGCACACCCGCCATGTGCGACGGCGTGACCCAGGGCGAGCCCGGCATGGAGCTGAGCCTGCTGAGCCGCGAAGTGATTGCCATGTCCACGGCGGTAGCGCTGTCCCACAATATGTTCGACGCCGCGCTGATGCTGGGGATCTGCGACAAGATCGTTCCCGGCCTGATGATGGGCGCCCTGCGCTACGGCCACCTGCCGATGATCTTCGTCCCGGGCGGGCCGATGCCGTCGGGGATTTCCAACAAGCAGAAGGCCGACGTGCGCCAGCGCTACGCCGAAGGCAAGGCCTCCCGCGAAGAGCTGCTGGAATCGGAGATGAAGTCCTACCACAGCCCCGGCACCTGCACTTTCTACGGCACCGCCAACACCAACCAATTGCTGATGGAAGTCATGGGCCTGCACTTGCCGGGCGCGTCCTTCGTCAACCCGTACACGCCGTTGCGTGACGCCTTGACCCGCGAAGCCGCGCACCAGGTCACGCGCCTGACCAAGCAAAACGGCGCGTTCATGCCGATTGGCGAAATCGTCGACGAAAAATCCCTGGTCAACTCCATCGTCGCCCTCAACGCCACTGGCGGCTCCACCAACCACACTCTGCACATGCCGGCTATCGCCATGTCGGCGGGTATTCTATTGACTTGGCAGGACATGGCCGACCTCTCCGAGGTGGTGCCGACCCTCTCCCACGTTTATCCGAACGGCAAAGCCGACATCAACCACTTCCAGGCGGCGGGTGGCATGTCGTTCCTGATCCGCGAGCTGCTGGAAGCTGGCCTGCTCCACGAAGACGTCAACACCGTCGCAGGTTTTGGCCTGAGCCGTTACACCCAGGAACCGTTCCTGGTGGACGGCGAACTGGTCTGGCGCGAGGGGCCTATCGAAAGCCTCGACGAAACCATCCTGCGCCCCGTGGCTCGTGCATTCTCTCCGGAAGGCGGCTTGCGGGTGATGGAAGGCAACCTCGGCCGTGGCGTGATGAAAGTCTCCGCCGTGGCCCTTGAGCATCAAATCGTCGAAGCGCCGGCCGTGGTGTTCCAGGATCAACAGGACTTGGCCGATGCGTTCAAAACCGGCCAGTTGGAGAAGGACTTTGTTGCGGTGATGCGCTTCCAGGGCCCGCGCTCCAATGGCATGCCGGAACTGCACAAGATGACGCCGTTCCTCGGCGTGCTGCAGGATCGCGGCTTCAAGGTGGCGTTGGTCACCGATGGGCGGATGTCCGGCGCCTCGGGTAAGATCCCTGCCGCGATTCATGTCAGCCCTGAGGCTCAGCGTGGTGGTGCGCTGGCGCGGGTAAAAGATGGCGATATCATCCGCGTCGATGGCGTCAAAGGCACCCTGGAACTTAAGGTGGACGCCGAAGAGTTTGCAGCGCGCGCGCCTGCCACGGGCCTCTTGGGTAACAACGTGGGCGCAGGTCGCGAGCTGTTTGCATTTATGCGCCTGGCCGCAAGCTCCGCAGAGCAGGGCGCCAGCGCCTTTACTTCTGCCCTGGAGACACTCAAGTGAAACTGGCCCTGGTCGGTGATATCGGTGGTACCAACGCCCGTTTTGCGTTGTGGCGAGATCAGGAACTGCATTCGATCCGTGTGCATGCCACGGTGGATCACGCCAGTCCCGAGGAAGCCATCAAGGTTTACCTCAAGGAGGAAGGCCTGGAGCTTGGCTCCATCGGCGCGGTCTGCCTGTCGGTGGCGGGGCCGGTGAGCGGTGATGAATTTAAATTTACCAACAATCATTGGCGCCTGAGCAAAACGGCCTTCTGCAAAACCTTGCAGGTGGACGAACTGCTGCTGGTCAATGATTTCTCGGCCATGGCTTTGGGCATGACCCGTTTGCAGCCCAATGAATTTCGAGTGGTCTGTGAAGGCACGCCCGAGCCATTGCGCCCGGCGGTGGTGATCGGGCCGGGTACTGGGCTGGGTGTTGGCACCTTGCTGGACTTGGGTGCCGGCCGTTGGGCGGCGTTGCCGGGGGAGGGCGGTCATGTTGACCTGCCTTTGAGCAGCCCACGGGAAACCCAGCTGTGGCAACACATCTACAGCGAGATCGGCCATGTCAGCGCTGAAACCGTATTGAGCGGTGGCGGGTTGCCGCGTTTGTACCGGGCGATCTGTGCGGTGGACGGTCACGAGGCTGTCCTGGAAACTCCCGAGGCCATTACTGCCGCTGGCCTTGCGGGTGATCCGATTGCCCTGGAAGTGCTGGACCAGTTCAGTATCTGGCTGGGGCGTGTGGCCGGTAATAACGTGCTGACCACCGGTGGACGTGGCGGGGTGTACATCGTCGGTGGGGTGATCCCGCGGTTTGCCGACTTCTTTATCAGCAGTGGTTTCGCCAAGAGTTTTGGCGACAAGGGCTGCATGAGCGACTACTTCAAAGGCATTCCGGTATGGCTGGTGACCGCGCCGTATTCCGGGTTGACCGGTGCTGGAGTTGCGTTGGAGCAGGCATTTGCATAGCCCGCGATGAGGCCCGCAAGAACAACGAATTATCAAGCCCGTCCCATCCAAAACAATAAGGACGACCCCATGAGCGTAATCAGTAAATCCATTCTCCTCGTCGATGACGACGAGGAAATCCGCGAGTTGCTGCAAACCTACCTCAGTCGCGCCGGTTTCCAGGTGCGAGGCGTGCCCGATGGCGCGGGGTTTCGTCAGGCGATGAACGAGGCCCCGTGCGATCTGGTGATTCTCGACGTGATGCTGCCGGACGAAGATGGCTTCAGCCTCTGCCGCTGGATTCGCCAGCACCCGCGCCAGGCGCAGGTGCCCATCATCATGCTCACTGCCAGCTCCGACGAAGCTGACCGGGTGATCGGCCTGGAGCTGGGCGCCGACGATTACATCGGCAAGCCTTTCAGCCCTCGTGAGTTGCAGGCGCGTATCAAAGCCCTGTTGCGCCGTTGTCAGTTTGGCCAGGAGCGCGGTGGCGACGTGCTGGTGTTCGATGAATGGCGGCTGGACATGATTAGCCACCGACTGTTTCACCTGGATGGCGAAGAGGTGATCCTCTCCGGCGCCGATTTTGCCCTGCTCAAACTATTCCTCGATCATCCCCAGCAAATCCTTGATCGCGACACCATCGGCAACGCCACCCGTGGGCGCGACCTGATGCCTTTGGATCGGATTGTCGACATGGCCGTCAGCCGCCTGCGCCAACGGCTACGAGACACTGAAAAACCTCCACGGCTGATCCGCACCGTACGCGGTAGCGGTTACCAACTGGCGGCGTGTGTGGTTGCCGGCAATGCCCATTGAGCGACTGACCGACCTGCGTCGGCGGATTCCGGTACCGCGTTCGCTTTTGGGTCGCATGCTGCTGCTGACCTTGCTGGCGGTGCTGTTTGCCCAGGCACTGTCGAGCGTGATCTGGGTCTCGCAACTGCGCGCCACCCAGCTCGAAGGCCTGGTTACGAGCGCCCGCAGCCTGGCCCATTCGATGACCGCCAGCGTCAGCTATTTCCGTTCCCTGCCGGTGGCTTACCGTCCGTTGGTGCTGGACCAGTTGCGCAGCATGGGCGGCACCCGTTTTGTGGTGACCCTCAATGACAAACCCCTGGACATGGCGCTGCTGCCGCAAACCCCGCGCAAACTAGCGGTGTTGGATGCCGTGCAAGAAGTGCTGCGCCAGACCCTGGGCAGCGACGTGCATATCTCGGTGGAGTTTGTCAGCGCCGAGGACCTGCGCATCTTCAACGCCGGTTTGAAACTGGATGAATTGCCACGCTCCTGGGCCCATTACGCGCTGACGCTGGAACCGGTCAACCCACCGGTGCTGGTGACCCAGATCCAACTGGCCCAAGGTGAATGGTTGTATATAGCCTCGCTGTTGCCCGAGCCCTACACCAGCCTCGAAGAGCAAGGCCTGCCGTCCCAGCAAGTGTGGTTTATCGTACTGACCAGTAGTTTCCTGTTGCTGTTCATCGGTTTGCTGGTGCATTGGCAAAGCCGACCGCTCAAGCGTCTGGCGCGGGCGGCGCGGGACATGTCCCTGGGCGCCGATGTGGAACCTGTGGCCGAAGGTGGCGGCAGCGAAGTGGTGGAAGTGGGGCGCGCCTTCAACGCCATGCGCGAACGCATCAGCCGCTACCTCACCGAGCGCAGCCAATTATTCAGCGCCATTTCCCACGACTTGCGCACGCCCATCACCCGCCTGCGCTTGCGGGTGGAATTGCTGGAAGACGAAAAGCTGCAAGCCAAGTTCGGTCGCGACCTGGATGAACTGGAGTTACTGGTCAAGGGCGCGCTGCAATGCGTCAAGGACACCGACATCCATGAAAACATCGAGCCGGTGGACCTCAATCATGTACTCGACTGTCTGGTGGAGCCTTACCTGGCGCCCAACGGCAACGGTCGGGTGACCCAGCATGGCCGGGCGCTGGCGGCCTATCCGGGCAAGCCGCTGGCGCTCAAGCGCTGCATCGGTAACCTGATCGACAACGCCTTGAAGTACGGGCAGAACGCCCACCTGTACATTGAGGACGATGGCGCGGAGTTCATTTTGCATGTCGATGACGAAGGCCCCGGCGTGCCCGAGCAGCGCCTGGAGCAAGTCTTCGAACCGCACTTTCGCCTCGCCGGGCAGCAGCAGGGCTATGGTTTGGGGCTGGGCATCGCCCGCAATATCGCTCACAGCCATGGCGGCGAAGTAAGTTTGCAGAACCTGCGCGAAGGTGGCTTGCGCGTGACCTTGCAGTTGCCCCGTAGCCTGGACTGATACCTTGTTGCAGGGCAGGGTCAGACGCTCAAGCGCAACCGCGCCAGATCCCGCAACGGCGGCGCGCCAAACAGGCGGCTGTACTCGCGGCTGAATTGCGACGGGCTTTCATAGCCCACTCGATAGCCCGCTGCCGAGGCTTCCAGGCCCTCGGCAATCATCAAGCGCCGGGCTTCCTGCAAGCGCAGTTGCTTCTGATATTGCAGCGGGCTCATGGCCGTCATCGCCTTGAAGCGATGGTGCAAGGTCGAGACGCTGAGGTTCACTTCCTTGGCCAGGTCATCGATACGCAGCGGTTGTTCATAGTTGCCGTTCAGCCATTGGATAGCTTGGCTGACCCGATGGCTCTGACTGTTAGCCACGGCAATTTCATACAGCCGATAGCCGTGCGGGCTGCGTAGCAGGCGATAGAGAATCTCGCGGTTGATCAGCGGCGCCAACATGGCGATGTCTTTCGGTGAGTCGAGTAAACGGGTCAAGCGCAGTACAGCATCCAGCAGTTGGCTGTCGAGACGGTCGACATACATGCCACGGGCGGCGGGGCGAGTGGGTACGCCCATGGGGCCGGCTTCGGCGATCAAGGCGGTGATTTGCGCCGGGTCGATGTCCAGGCGAAGGGACAGGTTGGGGTTTTCCGGCGAGGCGTCAATGATGCGCCCGGACACCGGCATCGACACCGAAAACACCAGGTAATTGAGTGGGTCATAAGTGAAGGTCTCATCCGCCAGGCGCACTTCCTTGCTGCCGTGGGCCAGGATACACAGCGCTGGTTGGGCCAGCACCGGCATGAAGTCGCGGGGCGAGTTGTGCCGATTGAGCACGAATGAGTGGATGGCGGTGGCGTAGGAGCCGTCTTCGCAGGTGTGGCGCAGAACGATATCGGCCAGTTCCGCGCGCTGCTTTTCCATGTCGGGATCGAGGGGGGCAGGACGGTGTTCTGACGACGACATGGGGCAACCTCTTGGTGCTTTGACGATGGGCACAGCTTAAAGGCGCTTTCAAAGCAGTGTTACGCCGATTCTGCACAATCCTTGCCTGATCCTGCGATAAATCGTGAATCAGGCAAGTCGAGCGGCCGTAACCACTGCGTGATCCATGTGAAACAAGGCGCTCATGCCGGGCATAGAATCCGTGGCCTGCCCGTTACCTCTACGCATCTCGCAGGATTGTGCAATAAGCCTGCAGGAATCGACTAACCGCCCGTAGGGCAGCGCCGCTATCTTTGATCCTGTGGCAACACGCCCTCACAGTGCTTGCCGAGCATCACTTCTCAACGGGAGAGTCGAACATGTCCACCCCCATTCCCGCGAGCCATATGGCCTTTATCCGCGCCCGCACCGGGTGCAGCACCGAGCTGGGTGCACGCTTGAGCAGTTTGATCGAACCGGGCCGCCAGGCTCAGGGTTGCCTGCAGTTTTCGTTGCAGCATTCCCTATCGGAACCTGATGTGTGGTTGATCTCAGGCTTCTGGAGCAGCGAGCAGGCGATGAGTGCCTACTTCAACTCGCCAGCGCTGATGATCTTCACCGAGTTATTGAATGACGGGGTGGTTCGCAGCATGGACTTCCAGACCTTCATCGACACCTGCGCCGCCAGCGCCTACGGCGAATATCTGCAACTGGCTGGCTGAACGTCTAGAATGGCCGACTTTCCATTGGCCAGGACCTGCAACATGGCACGTAAAGAGTTTGCCCATCACGAAGCCGTTTCCGCCGTAGTACCGGGAGAAGGTGGCTACAGCGCTGCCGTCGCCGTCAAGGCCCTGGATGGCATGGGCGCGCCGCGCTTTCACACTATCCTCGAAGGGCAGAAGTTCAAGACCGCCGATGACGCCGACGACGCTGCCGCCCAGCAACTGGAGCGGTTGATCGACGTCGATGAAGAAGGTCAGTTGGCCTGGGCAACAGCTTCCTAAACCTTGGGTCGGTACATCTTGAACAAGGCCTCAGGCCCCAACTGAAAGTAATCCGCCGGCCCGCCGCCACGCAGAATAGGCTCGGCGGCGGCGGTGTCGTACACCCCATCCTTGAGCAGCCACTTGGCGATATGCACCGCGACCACTTCGCCGAGCACCAGCCAGCTTGGCACCAGTCCCTTATCCGCTCGTTGCAGCTGAATAATCTGCGTCACCTTGCATTCAAAGGACACCGGGCTCTCGCCCACGCGGGGCACGGCGATCACTTTCGAGGCTACCGGCGTCAGCCCGGCCAATTCAAACTCGTTGACCTCGGGTGAAACAGCCGCGCAACTCTGGTTCATCTGCTCGGCCAGCGGCCGCGTGGCCAGGTTCCACACGAATTCGCCGGTCTGCTCGATGTTGTTCAGGCTGTCTTTGCGCCCGACACTGGAAAAACCAATGATCGGCGGAATGTAGTTGAAGGCGTTGAAGAAGCTATAGGGCGCCAGGTTCAGGCGACCTTCGCTGTCCTGGGACGAAATCCAGCCAATCGGTCGTGGGCCGACGATGGCATTGAACGGGTCATGAGGCAGGCCGTGGCCGTTGGCGGGTTCATAGAAATGGATGTCGTCAGGCATAGCCGGGGTTCCTGCTGGGTGGTTCTGGGAAGGGCATCATAGTGCACCGTGGTTGAGTGTTCACCAATGAAAAGGGGCCGTGTCATCCACTGACACGGCCCCTTTTTTACAGCGAGCGAACCCTTAGTCTGTGGTAATCCGCGAATGCTTGCGAGTGTCCTTCATGGTCACATAGACGATCAGCGACACCGCAATACATGCGGTCACGTACCAGTAGTAACCGGTTTCCATGCCGATGCTCTTGAACCATAGCGCGATGTATTCAGCAGTACCGCCGAAGATCGACACGGTCAGCGCGTACGGCAGGCCAACGCCCAGGGCGCGGATTTCGGTAGGGAACAGCTCGGCTTTTACCACCGCGTTGATCGAGGTGTAGCCGCTGACGATGATCAGCGCCGCCATGATCAGGAAGAACGCCCCCCACCAGCTCTGGACGGTGTGCAGGGTGGTGAGGATCGGCACGGTGAACAATGTACCCAGGATGCCGAAGGCAATCAGGATCGGCCGTCGACCGACCTTGTCCGACAGCCCGCCGACGATGGGTTGCAGGCACATGAACAGAAACAGCGTCGCAGCCGAGATGGTGGTGGAGTCGGAGATGCTCATGCCGACGGTGTTCACCAGGTATTTCTGCATGTAGGTGGTGTAGGTGTAGAACGCCAGGGTGCCGCCCATGGTCAGGCCGACCACGGTCATCAGTTCCTTGGGATGGCGCATCAAGGTGCGCATGGCGCTTTCCTTGGACTTCTCTTTCTTGGTAAACGACTCGGTTTCTTCCATGCCGCGACGCAGGTACAGCGCGACCACTGCGCACAGGGCGCCGATGACGAACGGGATACGCCAGCCCCAGTCGTACAGTTGTTCGGTGGTCAGGGTCTGTTGCAGCACGATCAGCACGCCGAGGGCGATGAGCTGGCCGGAGATCAGGGTCACGTACTGGAAGCTGGAGAAGAAGCCGCGACGTTCCTTGGTTGCCATCTCACTCAGGTAAGTGGCCGAGGTGCCGTATTCGCCACCGACCGACAAGCCTTGCAGCAGGCGGGCGAAGACCAGCAGGATCGGTGCGCCGACACCAATGGTTTCATAACCGGGAGTCAGGGCGATGATCAGCGAGCCGAAGCACATCAGCAGTACCGAGGCCATCAGCGCCGCTTTGCGGCCCTTGCGGTCGGCGTACAGGCCCATCAGCCAGCCACCGATCGGGCGCATCAGGAAGCCCACGGCGAAGATCGCGGCGGTGTTGAGCAGTTGGGCGGTGGTGTCGCCTTTGGGGAAGAAGGCTTTGGCGAAGTAAAGAGAGAAGGCGGCGTAGACGTACCAGTCGTACCACTCGACCATGTTGCCGACCGAGCCGCTGAAGATCGATTTGATCCGGCTGGAAGTGGTGCGTTCTTTTGCCGGCGCAGCCGCCGACCCCAAAGGCAGGGAGTTGGAGTTATCCATTGAAGGATCCTTCATCTAATTGTTTTTGTGGAGCGCGCACAAGCGCCGCCTGTCGGGGCTATAGCAGGAGTTGTGCCAAACAGATGAAGGCCCGGTCTAGAAGGGTTGTAGGGTTTTATTGAGCGGAAAGTCGCTGATGAATAACTGGTAGTGAGCGAAAATCCGCTCACTCATCTTTCAAGAACGTCTCCCGTGCCAACCCATGCCGCTGCATCTTTTCATTCAGCGTGCGCCGTGGCAGTTGGAGTTCTGCCAGCACGGCTTTGATATCGCCTTTGTGCCGAGTCAGCGCGGCTTTCAGGCAATGGGCTTCAAACGCCTCTTGCTGCGCCGCCAACGATTGCCCGGCCTCGATGCCTTCCGGCTCCGGTTCACCGAGCCCTAGCACCCGGCGCTCGGCGACGTTGGCCAACTCCCGCACGTTGCCCGGCCAGTCATGGCTGAGCAGGTGGCCCAATTGCGGCCCGCTCAGTGGTGCAAAGCTGCGGCCCAGGCGTTCGGCGGCGTTTTGCGCGAAGTGTTCGAACAGCAGCGGGATATCTTCCCGGCGCTCACGCAACGGCGGCAGGCGCAACTGCGCGACGTTCAGCCGATAAGCCAAATCCTCGCGAAAGCGCCCGGCGCGGGCTTCGTCCAGCAGGTCCGGCTTGGTGGCGGCAATGATGCGCAGGTCCACCTTGATACTCTGGTTGGAGCCCAGGCGTTCCAGCTTCTGCTCCTGTAACACCCGCAGCAGTTTTACTTGCTGGGCGAGGGGCATGCTTTCGATTTCATCGAGAAACAGGGTGCCGCCGTCGGCGTATTCCAGCTTGCCGATGCGCTTGCCCTGGGCGCCGGTAAAGGCGCCGCTCTCGTGGCCAAACAACTCGGCCTCGAACAGTTGCTCGGGAATCGCGGCACAGTTAAGTGCTACAAATGGCTTCTTCGCCCGTGGCCCGAAATCATGCAGGCAACGGGCGACCAGTTCCTTGCCACTGCCGGTCTCGCCACGAATAAGCACATTGACCGGCAAGGTTGCCAGGTCCAGCACTTGTCGACGTAGATTCTGTAAGCCTCGGGACACGCCCAACAGGCTCGATTCCAACTTGGCGCGGTGATCGGCCTGTTGATGCAGGCGCCGGTTTTCCAGGACCAATCCACGCTTGTCCAGGGCTCGGCGCAGGCTGCTGAGCAGAGCCTCGGGGCTGAAGGGTTTCTCCAGAAAATCGTAGGCGCCGTCGCGCATGGCTTCCACGGCCATCGGCACATCACCGTGGCCGGTCAACAGGATCACCGGCAGGTCGGCATCACGGCGTTGCACCTCGGCCAGCAATTCCAGGCCGCTGAGCCCTGGCATGCGCACATCGCTGAGGATCACCCCAGGGAAATCCCTGGGCAATTGCGCCAGGCAGTCATCGGCACGGCTGAACAGCTGCACCTCAAAGCCTGACAGGCTCAGCCATTGCTCCACGGCCGTGCGGATGCTGGCTTCGTCATCCACCACAATCACTGCGTTCAGCATAGGTCCGGGGTCTCCAGGGCGATGGGCAGGGTCAGGGTAAATACCGCGCCGTCGCCCTGGTTGGCGGCGCTCAGGCGGCCACCGAGTTCGTGGACGATAGCGTACGACACCGCCAGCCCGAGGCCGAGCCCATCGCCCACGGGTTTGGTGGTGAAAAAGGGGTCGAATACGCTGTTGAGGTTTTCTTCGGCAATCCCGCCGCCGCTGTCGGTGACAGTCAGGTGCCACAGTTGTTGATCAGCGTGCAGGCGGATTTCCAGACGCTTGCGCGGTTTGTCGGCCATGGCATCGAGGGCGTTGCGCAGCAGGTTGATCAGCACCTGTTCCAGGCGAATTGCATCGCCGCGCACCCACGCCGGGCGGGTCAGGTCCAGCACTGTGCCGATGGCTTCGTCCCGCAGACGGGTGTCCAGCAAGTGCAGGGACTGATCCACCACAGTCGCCAGGTCCAGGCGTTCGCGCAAACCGCTGGGACTTTTACGGGCGAAGGTCTTGAGATGGCCGGTCAGAGCGGCCATGCGGGTGAGCATGTCGTCCAGCGGGGTCAGTGCCTTGTAAGCGTCATCGACGCGACCGTGATCCAGCAAGAGGCGCAAGGTGGCCAGTTGCATGCGCTGCGTCGTCAAGGGCTGGTTGATCTCATGGGCCAGGGCCGCGGACATCTGCCCCAGCGCTGCCAGCTTGGCCGACTGCACCAGCCCATCCTGGGCAGTGCGCAAGTCGCGGGTGCGTTCTTGTACCAACTGTTCAAGCTCTTCGCGGCTGCGTTGGCGCAGGCGAGCCAGGCGCCAGCGTTGAGTCAGGAACAGTAGCAGGAACACCAGCGCCAGCCACAGACCTGCAGCGGCAAGGCCGGCGTTGCGTTGGTCCTCGGCGGCAACCTGGGGTTTGCGCAGCAGATGCAAGGTCCAGCCTTCGGCCTTCAACGGCAGGGATTCCCACAGGTAATTGGCACTGCCCTCGGGGCTGTCGATGCGCATCAGGTGACTGTTGTCGTCGAAGCGCTGCAACGCCTGATACTCCAGGGGCAGCAGCTGTTTTTTGTCGTATTGCCGGGTGGCCTTGAGTTCCGCGTGGTCGCTGTCCGATAGCGGGCGCAAGGCGCGATACCGCCAGCCTGGTTGATTGGCGATAAACACAATGCCCCGTGCATCGCTGACCAGCAGCAGGTCGTTACCTTGGGCCCACTCGCGTTCCAGTTCCGGAAATTCCAGCTTCACCACCATGGCGCCGAGAAACTGCTCTTTCTCATCCAGTACCGCACTGGAGAGGAAGTACCCCGGAATACCGGTGGTGACCCCTACCGCATAAAAGCGTCCGGTGCCCTGGCTCAAGGTCTGGCTGAAATACGGCCGAAACGCGTAGTTGTGCCCGACATAACTGCTGGGCAGGTTCCAGTTGCTGGCGGCCACGGCCAGGCCGTTGCGGTCCATCAATTCCAGGGTGGATGATTGCGCGGCGCCGTTGATGCGCTCCAGCTTGCGGTTGAGCAAGTCTTGGGTGGCGGCGTCCAGCGGGCCTTTCAAGGCGCTGATCATTTCCGAGTCCAGGGCCAGCACGGCGGGCAGAGCGCGGTAACGTTCGATCAGGGTGTGCAGGGAGTTGGCATACAGCGCCAGCTGTTGATTGGCCCGGGCCGCGTCATCCACCAGGGCCTGGCGTTCGGCGTGGTGTATGGCCAGGGCGGCAGCCAGCACGGCGCCAGCGATGATCAGCAGGGAGTAGAAGGTCAAGCGCAATGGGCGGGGGATCGTGATCATACGAAGATGAGCATGCGCAATAAGGGCGAGCACCATAGCATGCGCAGCAAAGCTGTTGTGGCGAGCCCTCTCGCCACAGATGAGTGTGTGAGACATAAAAAAGGCGACCGGGCCATGCTGCCCCGGTCGCCTTTATCCTTGCCGTGAAATGCTTACTGCACTTCTACCGCCAGGCTTTCACTGATCCTTTTCTGCCAGATGGCAGGACCGGTGATGTGTACCGATTCACCCTTGCTGTCCACTGCAACGGTGACCGGCATGTCCTTGACGTCGAACTCGTAGATCGCTTCCATGCCCAGTTCGGCGAAAGCCACTACGCGGGATTTCTTGATGGCTTGTGCCACCAGATAAGCTGCGCCGCCCACGGCCATCAGGTACACGGCCTTGTGGTCCTTGATCGCTTCGATAGCGGTCGGGCCGCGCTCGGATTTGCCGATCATGCCCAGCAAGCCGGTTTGTTCGAGGATCTGGCGAGTGAACTTGTCCATCCGCGTTGCCGTGGTCGGACCGGCAGGCCCAACGACTTCATCGCGCACCGGATCAACCGGGCCGACGTAGTAGATAAAGCGACCCTTGAGGTCCACCGGCAGGGTTTCACCCTTGTTCAGCATCTCGACCATGCGCTTGTGCGCGGCGTCGCGACCGGTGAGCATCTTGCCGTTGAGCAGCACGGTTTCGCCCGGTTTCCAGCTCTGCACGTCTTGCGGGGTCAGGGTGTCGAGGTTGACGCGACGGGCCGACGGGCCGGCTTCCCAGACGATTTGCGGGTAGGCATCCAGCGGTGGCGCTTCCAGCGAAGCCGGGCCGGAACCGTCAAGCACGAAGTGGGCGTGACGGGTGGCGGCGCAGTTGGGGATCATGCACACCGGCAGCGAGGCGGCGTGGGTCGGGTAGTCCATGATCTTCACGTCGAGCACGGTGGTCAGGCCACCCAGGCCCTGGGCGCCGATGCCCAGTTGGTTGACCTTCTCGAACAGCTCCAGGCGCATCTCTTCGATACGGCTGGATGGGCCGCGCTTTTTCAGCTCGTGGATGTCGATGGATTCCATCAACACTTCCTTGGCCATCACCGCGGCTTTCTCGGCGGTGCCGCCGATGCCGATACCCAGCATGCCCGGTGGGCACCAGCCGGCGCCCATGGTCGGAACGGTCTTCAGAACCCAGTCGACGATGGAGTCGGACGGGTTGAGCATGGCCATCTTCGACTTGTTTTCAGAACCGCCGCCCTTGGCCGCCACGTCCACTTCCACGGTGTTACCCGGGACGATGGAGTAGTGAATCACTGCAGGGGTGTTGTCCTTGGTGTTTTTGCGCGCGCCTGCCGGGTCGGCGAGGATTGAGGCCCGCAGGACGTTTTCCGGCAGGTTGTAGGCGCGACGTACGCCTTCGTTGATCATGTCGTCCAGGCCCATGGTGGCGCCATCCCAGCGCACATCCATGCCCACGCGTACGAACACGGTGACGATGCCGGTGTCCTGGCAGATCGGGCGGTGGCCGGTGGCACACATGCGCGAGTTGATCAGGATCTGTGCCATGGAGTCACGGGCCGCTGGCGATTCTTCGCGCAGGTAGGCTTCGTGCATGGCCTGAATGAAATCAACGGGGTGGTAGTAGGAAATGAATTGCAGGGCGTCGGCAACGCTCTGAATCAGGTCGTCTTGCTTGATCACGGTCATGAGTCGCGCTCCTCTATAAGACGGGAACATTCAATAAAGGTGGCTTCAGTGGGGTGCATCGGTCGTCTGAAGACACCTTTCCAAGGCACGTCGGCAGGTAGTGCTGGGGTAGTGCTGACGCGACGCTAAAAAGGCGCGGCAGTATAACCCGGCGCGGTGGCTGATACACCCGACTATGGTCATGGATGCCGGGCCCGATTTACGGTAGGAGCGAGTTCGCTCGCGAAAAACGTGAATCTGGTGGGTTTCGTCAGGCACCCCGCGTTATCGTTAGCAACCATCGCGAGCAAGCTCGCTCTTACATTTGAGAACGTTCCATGCCTGAACTGCACGCCGGCGAACGCCACTGGTCGGTCCCCGCCGGCAGCAACCTGCTGGATGCCCTGAACCAGGCCGGTGTCGCCGTCCCCTACAGTTGCCGCGCCGGAAGTTGCCATGCCTGCCTGGTGCGTTGCCTGGGCGAGGTTCAGGACAATCAGCCTGGTGCGCTGAGCCCTGCGCAACGCCAGGACGGTTGGCGCTTGGCCTGCCAGTGTCAGGTCATGGGCGACGTGCAGATCGAAGCCTTTGACCCGCTGCGTGACGGTCTGCCGGCCGAGGTGCTGAGCGTTGATTGGCTGAGCCCGACGGTATTGCGGCTGCGCCTGCAACCCGAGCGCGGCCTGCGTTACCGGGCCGGGCAGCACCTGGTGTTGTGGGCCGGTGCGGTCGCGCGGCCCTATTCCCTGGCGAGCCTACCCCTGGAGGACCCGTTTCTGGAGTTTCACCTCGATTGCCGCCTGCCCGGTGAATTCAGCGATGCCGCCCGGAAACTCAAGGTCGGCGACAGTTTACGCCTGGGCGAACTGCGTGGTGGTGCGTTGCAATACGATCCGGACTGGCAAGCGCGACCACTCTGGCTGCTGGCCTCAGGTACCGGTTTGGGGCCGTTATGGGGTGTGCTTCGCGAGGCCTTGCGCCAGGATCATCAGGGCGTCATCAGGGTGATTCACCTGGCCCATGATGCCGAGGGCCATTATTTGGCCGAGCCCCTGGCGTTGCTGGCGGGCGCCCACCCCAACCTGACGGTCGAGCTATGGACGGCGGCTGAGTTGACGCAGGCTTTGGCGCAACTGCGGCTTGTTTCCCGGCAAACCCTGGCTTTACTCTGCGGGCACCCTTCCAGCGTCGAGGCTTTTTCCAAACGCTTGTTCCTGGCGGGGTTGCCGCGCAATCAACTGCTGGCCGACGTGTTCCTGCCCCGTGGTTGAACGCTGATTTTTATCTGCGAGACTTGCCATGACCGACGCCATCCTGCTGCAGCGCGAACGCGGGCTGCTGATTCTGCAGTTCAACCGCCCTGACAAGAAAAACGCCCTGACCCGCGCCATGTACAGCCAACTGGCTGACGCACTGGAACAGGCCGATGCCGATGTCACTATCAACGCGGTGCTTATCCAGGGCAGCAGCGAGTGCTTCACCGCCGGCAACGACATCGCCGACTTCCTCGAACAACCGCCCACCGACCTCGACAGCCCGCCGTTTCACTTTATGAAGAGCTTGCTCAACTGCCGTAAGCCGGTGATTGCTGCGGTGGCTGGCGCGGCGGTAGGCATTGGGACGACGATGCTGCTGCATTGTGATCTGGTGTACGTCAGCCGCGACGCCCGCTTGCGCATGCCATTCGTCAACCTGGGGCTGTGTCCGGAGTTTGGTTCCAGCCTGATCCTGCCGCGGCTGTTGGGGCATGCGAAAGCTGCCGAGTTGTTGCTGTTGGGTGAAGGGTTCACCGGTGAGCAGGCTGCCGCCTGGGGCATCGCTACTGAAGCGCTGGGCAGTGGTGAAGCGGTGCTGGCGAAGGCGAGGGCGGTGGCCGAACGTTTCGAAACCTTGGCCCCCGGTGCCGTGCAGATCAGCAAGCAACTGATGAAAAGCGTGGATCGCGAACAGTTGCGCAAGGTGATTGAAGAGGAGGGTGCGTTGTTTACCCAGCGGCTGAAATCGCCGGAAGCGATTGCGGCGTTGTTGGGGTTTATCAGCAAGCGCTGAAGGTGAGCACATCTTGTGACAAGTGGTATTGCTGTGGCGGAAAAGCAAAAAGCCCCGCCATTCACATGGCGGGGCTTTTGTTTTTCAGCGTGTCACTCAGACCATTGGGTCGCCAACGTGCAGGATCTTCATGCCGTTGGTGCCGCCGATGGTGTGGTAGCTGTCGCCCTTGGTCAGGATGACCCAGTCGCCTTTCTCCACGACACCGCGCTTGAGCAACTCGTCGATCGCGGCCTGGCTGACTTGCTCAGGCGGCAACGAAGCCGGGTCGAACGGTACGGTGTAGACGCCACGGAACATGGCCGCGCGGGCCTGGGTTTCGCGGTGCGGGGAAAACGCGTAGATCGGCACCGAGGAACGGATGCGCGACATGATCAACGGCGTGTAGCCACTTTCGGTCAAGGCGATGATCGCCTTCACACCGGGGAAGTGGTTGGCGGTGTACATGGCTGCCAGGGCGATGCTCTGGTCGCAGCTTTCGAACACCTTGCCGATGCGGTGGCTGGAGGTTTTGCTGGTTGGGTGCTTTTCAGCGCCGACGCAGATGCGCGCCATCGCCTGGACTGCTTCGAGCGGGTAGGCACCGGCGGCACTTTCAGCCGAGAGCATCACGGCGTCGGTGTAGTCGAGCACGGCGTTGGCCACGTCGGACACTTCGGCACGGGTCGGCATCGGGTTCTGGATCATCGACTCCATCATCTGGGTCGCGACAATCACCGCTTTGTTGTGGCGGCGTGCGTGCAGGATGATCTTCTTCTGGATGCCCACCAGCTCGGCATCACCGATTTCCACGCCCAGGTCGCCACGGGCAACCATTACGGCGTCGGAAGCCTTGATCAGGCCGTCGAGGGTTTCGTCATCGGCCACGGCTTCGGCGCGTTCGATCTTCGCCACCAGCCAGGCAGTACTGCCGGCTTCGTCGCGCAGTTGACGGGCATATTCCATGTCGGCAGCGTCGCGCGGGAAGGATACCGCGAGGTAGTCCACTTCCATTTCGGCGGCGAGCTTGATGTCGGCCTTGTCTTTCTCGGTCAGCGCTGGCGCGGTCAGGCCACCACCGCGACGGTTGATACCTTTGTGATCCGACAGCGGGCCGCCGATCAGCACGGTGCAGTTCAGTTCGGTAGCGGTTGCAGTGTCGACGCGCATGACCACACGGCCGTCATCGAGCAGCAGTTCGTCAGCGACGCCGCAATCCTTGACCAGATCCGGGTAGTCGATGCCGACGATGTCCTGGGTGCCTTCGGTCAGCGGGTGGCTGGTGGAGAAGGTGAACTTGTCACCGACTTTCAGCTCGATTCGCTTGTTGGCAAATTTGGCGATACGAATTTTCGGGCCTTGCAGGTCACCCAGCAATGCGACGAAGCGGCCATGCTTGGCGGCCAGGTCACGTACCAGCTTGGCGCGAGCCTTGTGCTCGTCCGGGGTGCCGTGGGAGAAGTTCAGACGGGCAACGTCCAGGCCAGCCAGAATCAGCTGTTCGAGGACTTCCGGCGAGTTACTGGCCGGGCCAAGGGTGGCGACGATTTTGGTACGACGGACGGACATGCACGGACTCCTGAGTTCAAGGACTGAGGAAGGCTACTATGCTCTTTGGTTGTAGTCATTGTTCGTTTGCACTACTTATCGGCGATTCACTTGTTTTCATCTGTTTGTATAAACGATCAATCTTGAAGATTTTTGCGCAGGGGTCGATACATTGCACAAGACAGGAGAACCCCCATGCGAATTGTGATCATTGCTGCCCTTGCCGTCAGTGTTGTCGGCTGCACCCGCTGGTCGATGGACCATCATTTGAACAACGCCTATCGTGCCTATGGCGTCGGCGACTGTGCGCGGGTCACCCTTGAGTTGTCCCAGGTCGACCGTGAGAGTCGCTCCCGTCGCTACGTGCAACCGGAGGTCTCGATGCTGCGCGGCCAGTGCCTGGAACGGCAAAAACTGTTTGTTGATGCGGTGCAAACTTACCAATTCATCATCAGCCAGTACCCGACCAGCGAATACGCGTTCCGCGCTCGTGCGCGACTGGATACCCTGCAGCAACTGGGGCATTACCCCGGTGCAAGTGCCGCGCAGCCTAGGCCAGCATCATTGTGATGATATTTGTCGTTTTATCGCTGGCCCCTTGCCGGACTTGAACTAATCTTTGAAAGTCTGGTTGTACAACTTTCTTTTCAAATGGATACAGGATCCGGATGCGGCAGCTGTAAAGTGACAAAGTACCTTGCTGTTGTCGCACCGAGATCCAGGGAGAGCGGGCTGTTGGCATCAACGACCCGTTCCGAATCACTGGAGCGGCCAGAGTCATGGTCATTGGATGGCGAACTCACCATGTTTACTAACCGACGGATCAAGCGGCATCAATTAACCTGCTTTCTGCGAGTGTTCAACCGCCTCACGGACAAGCCTATTGGCTATTTGGGCGACGTCTCTGAAGAGGGGCTGATGTTAATCAGCCAATTGCCCATGATGGTCGACGCGGATTTCGAACTGCGCTTGAAGATTCCCGGGCCCGAGGGCGATATGCATGCCATTGACCTCACGGCGACCTGCCTGTGGAGCCATGAAGATATCAACCCCCAGCAATACGATTCGGGGTTCCGCGTGTTGCAGGCGCCCGTCGAGTATAAGCAACTGATCAACTCGCTGTTGCAGTACTTCAGCTTTGATCCCTTACAGGCTTCGGCCTAGGAACCGTGCGCGTTGTCAGCCGAGCTTCGGTGTTTGTACCGAAAGCCTGGGCCGTGCGCCGGGTTCATAGCACGCCGGCTTTTTTCCAGCCCAGGTAGCGCGTCACCAGGGCAGCTCCCAGTTCCGAAGGACGAGTATCCAACACGGCCAGACCCTGGGCTTTCAAGCGGTCATGGAGTTCTTCCCGCGCATTGAGGTAATCGACGGTGCCGCAATAGGCCAGGGCTTCGGGCAGGGTCTGTACCGGTGCCTGGCGCAGTTGGTCGAGGACTTCTTCCCGCAGGCTGGCCACCAACACCCGGTGTTGGCGGCTGATGCGTTTGACTGCCGTCAGCAACTCCTCATCGTCCTCATCCCGTAAATTGGTCACCACGATCACCAGCGCCCGACGTTTCTGCCGGGCCAGCAGTTGGCTGGCGGCCGCCTGGTAATCGGCGGTACGCCGGGTGGTGTCCAGGTCATATACAGCGTTGAGCAGCAGGTTGAGCTGGCCACTGCCCTTGACCGGCGCCAGGTAGCGCGGTTGGTCGCAGGCGAACGTGCAAAGGCCCACGGCATCGCCTTGGCGCAAGGCGACGTAGCTGAGCAGCAGGCAGGCGTTGAGGGCATGATCGAAATGGGACAGTTCGACGTCCTGACTGCGCATGCGCCGGCCGCAATCGAGCATGAATACGATCTGTTGATCACGCTCATCCTGATACTCCCGGGCAATCGGCGTGCGTTGCCGGGCAGTGGCTTTCCAGTCGATCTGGCGCAGGCTGTCGCCCTCGCGAAACTCACGTAACTGGTGAAACTCCAGGCCCAGCCCACGACGTTGATGCTGGCGCACACCGAGTTGGCTGAGCCAGTTGTCTACGGCCAGTAACTGAGCGCCGTACAGACGGGCGAAGTCCGGGTAGACCCGTGTCATATCGTTGACCTGCACATGGCGTCGTGCCGACCACAGGCCCAGGGGGCTGGGGATATGGACTTCGCAGCGCTCAAAGCTGAAGTGCCCGCGACTCAATGGGCGCAGGCGGTAGCCCAATTCACTGTGTTCACCGGGCCGCAGGGCAATGGACTGGGGCAGATTCTCCACACTCAAGCCTTCGGGCACGTGATCGAACACCTTCAGGGTCAGTGGCTCTGCGTAGTCGTGTTCCAGGGTGATCCGCACATCGCCCCAACGACCCAGAGCCAGGCTACCCGGCATTTGCCGCTGTACTCGCGGGGAGGGGCGGCGCCTCAGGCGGCTGGCGTCCAGCAGGGCCAGCAGCAACAGGGCCAGGAGCAGGCCCCAGACTACTGAATGCAGGGTGTCCGGCACGTCGACTTGCAGGGCCGCGAAGGTGCCGAGCACGATGCTCAACGCCAGCAGTACACCGAGCCAGGTCAGCAGCAGGCGAGTAGGCTTCATGGGCGGATCATTGTCGTGGCGCCGGCACTTGGTCCAGCAGTTGCTTGAGCACTTGGTCCACCTCCAGCCCGTCTATGTCCAGCTCCGGGGCAATGCGTACCCGATGGCGCAACACCGCCAGGGCGCAGCCCTTGATGTCATCCGGGGTTACGAACTCGCCGCCGCGCAGCAAGGCCCTGGCCCTTGCGCCGCGCACCAGGGCGATGGATGCCCGTGGGCCGGCGCCGATGGTCAGGCCGGGCCAACTGCGGGTGGTGCGGGCCAGGCGCACGGCGTAGTCGAGTACCTGCTCATCCAGTGCCAGCTCACTGGCGACCTGTTGCAACAGCAGCACGTCTTCGGCGTGCAGCACGGTACTAAGTGGCTGTACGTCGAGCATGTCCGCCCGGGGTGAGCGAGTTACCTCGCGAACCATATCCAGTTCCTGCTGCGCTTGGGGGTAGTCCATGCGGACCTTGAGCATGAAGCGATCCAGTTCGGCCTCGGGCAAAGGGTAGGTACCCTCCTGCTCAATCGGGTTCTGGGTGGCCAGCACCATGAACGGTTGCCCGATGGGCAGGGCTTCGCCCTCAAGGGTCACCTGGCGCTCCTGCATCGCTTCAAGCAACGCCGCCTGGGTTTTCGCCGGGGCGCGGTTGATTTCGTCGGCCAGCAGCAGATTGGTGAACAACGGCCCCTTGCGCAACTTGAACTGTTCGGTGTGCAGGTCGTACACGGCATGCCCGGTGACATCACTGGGCATCAGGTCCGGGGTGAACTGGATACGTGCGAATTCGCCGCCAAAGCAGCGGGCCAGGGCGCGTACCAGCAAAGTCTTGCCCAGGCCCGGAACCCCTTCGAGCAACACGTGGCCGCCGGCGATCAGCGCGGTGAGGACATCATCAATTACTGCGTCCTGGCCGATGACCGCTTTGCGCAACTCGATGCGCAGTGCCTGAGCCAGTTGGCTGGCGCGCTGGCGGGATGGCTCGGCATCGGCCGTCAGGGATGGGTCCGCTGGAAATTCGCTCATAGGGCATTCCTGAGAGTTTGCAGGCAGGCCACATGGCGGCTGAAGTCGGCGCTGGAGAGCCGCTTTGCCGGGAGTGGACCCATGGCCTGGCTGATGATGAGAGTGGGTTGACGGGTCAGGCGTTCAAGGGCCTGCCACTGTTCGGCGGTGTCGAGGTGTTCGAATCCAGGGTGGCGGCGCCGGGCGGTGCGCAAGATGTCGCGTTGCAGGGCGTGCAACAGGCTGTTCTGCCCGCTGCGGCGCAGCAGGAAATCGGCGCTGGCGTTCAAGTGTTCCTGCAACTGCCGGCGAGCCTTGGGCGCGGGTGCCTGGATCGGCCCCTGACGCATGCCCGATTGCCACACTCCCAGTGCAATCAACGCGGCGAGCGCCACCAGCGCCTGGGGGAAGTAGCGCAACAACAGGCTGAACAGGTCATCGACATCGCTGTTGAACAGCAGTGTGACGTCACGCCCCTGGTTCAGGTACCACAGCAGCCAGGCGTTGTCGTGAAGGCCAATGTCCGGGGTTTTCCACAGTTCGCTGTCGGTGATTACGGTGACGCTGCCGTGGCCGAGGTCCAGTTGCATCAGGTGGCTGGACTTGGCGCTGTTGGCCGAGAACTGTGCCAGGTGTTTGGGGTCGGTGAGGTTGAAGTCGGTGTCGAAACTGAAAAAAACCGGGGCGGTTTCGTTGTCGACATAGAGCCGTGTCAGGTCGGGGGCCTTGTGCTTGCTGGCGGGCGCCGGCTCGTCGAAGCCATCGCTGAAGGTCTGTCGCAACTGCAAGCGATCCAGCAGCAGATCGCCGCTGGTCTCGGTTTCTTCATCCCACATGGCTTCGGCCACCAGCAACAAATGGCCGCCGGCCTTGGTCCACTGCAGCAACTGATCGACTTGGCGCGGCGTCATGCTGCTGCGTTCACCCAGCAATAACAGGCTGTTGCCTTTGGGCGGCAGGCTGGCCAGGCGCTCAAGGCTGTTGGCGTGTTCGACCGTCAGGCCCTGCTGGCGCAGAAAGTGTTCCGCCGCCAGGTAGGAATTGGCCTGGGCTTCAGGCGATGGGCCGCGATCCACCACTTCCTCGTAGGGAATCGCCTTGTGCCAGGCGTAGAAACCACCGGCCGCCAACAGGCAACCGAGCAGCAAGCCTACCCAGAGCAGTAGCCGGTTCATTGCACAGCTCCGGAACCGAACAAGGCGCGCCAGTGGCTGCACAGCTGCTGTTGCACCAGAGCGGGGGGCAGGCGGTGGCCATAGGCGAGGTTTTGCCAATGGAGGGTCAGGTCATCGCTGAAGGCCAGCAACTGCGGTTGTTGCAACTGGCGGATGCGCTCCAGGACCTGGCCTTCGGTGTCGGCGCTTTTCAGCGGCAGGTTGAAGTCATGCAGCAGCCGGCTGAGCAAGCCGCGATAGAGCAAACCGAGTGCTTCCCGGGGCTGCGTGGGCCAGAGTTGTTCGGCGGTGCTGGCGATGTCGTCGGGTAGGGTTTCGGTACCCAGTTCCAGGCCGAACAGTTGAGCGGGAGCGGGTTTGATGGCCTTGGGCTTGTGCGCGCCACGCTGGCTGACAAAGGTGCGCAACCAGTCGCGATAGCGCCAGATCACCAGGGCTATGGCCCCCAACAGCAATCCCCAAAGCAGTACTTCCAGGCCCAGGGCGAGATGCTTGAACGAGTTGCTGTTGAGGTTGTCCAGCAGCGCTTGCAACCAGGCCGGCAGCTTGGCGTCGCCCTCGGGTTTGTTTTTATCGGTGGGTTTGTCGTCGCCGAAGCGATAGCGGGTGAGCGTTTCCGGATTTTTGAAAGGGGGCTGTTCCAGCAGCGCCTTGATCGATTGGCTGGCGGCTTGAGTGCTCACGGTTTTTGAGTCCGCGGGTTGTTCAGCCATCGCACGGGGAGTTGGCGGGACCAGCACCAGTCCTGTCGCCAGCAACAAAGCCGCGGCCACTGAACCCAGGCGTTGGCGCAGGCGGCGGAACACCAGCTCCAGGTCCCAGGCTTCCAGTACCGTGCGCCGGTTCAGGTAGAGGCTGAAACCGCAGGCAACGTAGATCGGTTCCCAGAACACCAGGATCAGTGCGTAGAAGGCATTGGTCAGGTGCTCCAGCCAGAGCCAGTCACCCCCGGTAGTAAGCACGAGCTGCTGCCAGTCCCAGTCCAGTTCGATCTGTTGCGGCAGGAATAGATAGAACAGCACCATCAAGCCGATCCATAGCGCCATTTCCAGGTGCACGCCGATCAGCGTCAGCCAGCGGGCGGCGCCGGCATTGCGTTGTTGCAGGATGCCCAGGCGCCGTTGTCGGGCCTGGCCCTCCAGGCCTTCAAGTTGCACTATGGGCATTACGAAGCTGCGACTGAGGCTCAAGCGCCGCCAGGTCAAACTGGCAAACAGTTGGCCCTTGAGCAGACGTGGCCATTGGCGCAAGGCCTGCTTGAGTGTGGGTGTTTCGCCGAACAAGGCTTTGGACAGGATATACAGCGGCAGGCGATCGAAAGCAGGTTTCAGCCACCAGAACAGCAACAGTGCGATGGTTGGGTAGTCCCACAGCAGGAGGCTGAACAGGGCAAAAACAGGCAGGCTCACCAGTGCCCAGCTACTCATTAATAGCATGCGGTGCTCGCGGGCCAATAACACGCCCAGGTCCATGGCTTCCCAAGAGCTTCGGGGGCGGATTACCACGCTGGCATCACTCAGGCGCATGGCGACTCCGACCGGCGAGCAGCAGGTAGGCGGCCACCAGTATCCATAGCGCGGCACCCGCCAGGTACTTGATCCATGGCGCAACATTGGTGGCGGAGGACCAATAGGCCTCGATAAATGCTGCTATCAGCAGAAACAGCATGACGCCGCAGATCATCTGTACGCTTTTGTGCGCAGCTAAACGCAGGGCTTCGCCACGGGTCAGGGCCCCAGGGGCGATCAACGCCCAGCCCAGTTGCAGTCCCGCCGCCCCGGCCAGGGCGATGGCGCTTAATTCGAAAGCACCGTGACCAATGACAAACGACCAGAAGGTTTGCCCGTAGCCGATTTCCGTCAGGTGACCGGCGATAGCGCCGATCATCAGCCCATTGAAGAACAGGAAAAACACACTGCCCAAGCCAAACAGCAAGCCTGCCGCAAAGGTCTGGAAGGCGATACCGATGTTATGCATGACGTAATAGCCGAACATCATCCAGTCTTCGCTTGATGCCCGCTCGGCAGCGCGCCCCAGGCGGCTGGCGTCGGGGTCGTACATGGTCTGCATCTCGATCACTTGTTGCGGGCTGACGATGCTGTAGATCAGGTCGGGAAACAGGTACACCAGCAAGGCAATGCCGATCAGGCTGCCAAAGAACAGCAGGCTGGCCACCAGCACAAAGCGCCACTGTTCGCGGACCAGCCGGGGAAAGCCGGCCAGCACAAAACTCAACACGCTGGCGCCGAGCTGGCTGCGATGGCGGTACAGCTGCTGATGGCCACGCAGGGCGAGTTGTTGCAGCGGGTCTACCAGGTAGCTGCTGTAGCCGCGCTCCTGTGCCAGCGCCAGGTGTTGGCACAAGCGTCGGTAATCATGGGGGAAGCTCGTCAGGTCCTGATGCTTGGCCTTGCCTTGTTCAAGCGCCGTCAGTTGGGCGGCAAACGCCTGCCAATGGGGCTGGTGACGGGTTTCGAAAAGACTTTGCTTCATGCCGGGCCCAACAAGCCACGGGCCACGCCATTGAGCTGTGCCACCGCCCTCTCGGGGGAGACGTGCAGGGGGGTGGCGAGAATAGCGGCCAGTTCATTGACCCTTTCTGCGGACAACTCGCCCTGGCGCTCGGCGAAAGCGAGAATCGCCCGCTGCTCGTTCAGGTCAAGGGCAAACGGCAGGCGCAACGCAGGTGCTTCTGGTAGTTGCGGTCGTGACAGGGGCTGCTCGCGGTAGATCACCAGGGTTCCTGCCGCCAGATCTCCCAGGCGCTTGAAGTTGGGGTGTTGCAGGCAACTGATGGCGCCGAGGAAGTAGGCGAATGGCAGCATGTCGACGAAACGCAGCAGGTTGCGGATCAGCGAGGAGGACCAGCCAATCGGTGTTCCGTCGTCCTGCACCACCCGCAGGCCCATGATTTGCTTGCCCGGCGAGCAGCCCTGGTTGAGGACTTCGAACAGCACCATGTACCACCAACTGACCAGGAATAGCAGGATCGAACCCAGGCCCATGCCCAGGTTGCCGAGAAAGGCCAGGGCGGTGAACAGGATGCCAAGGATCACGCCGCGCAAGCCCAGGTCAAAACCGAACGCCAGCGCACGGGGCAGCAGGCCGGCCGGGCGCAGTGGCAGGTCGATACCTTCCGGGGTTTCGATCTGGTAGCGGGTGTCCAGTGGTGCCGGTGGCATCGCATTCCCTGGCAGTGCGGAGCGGTTGAGCATGGGCGACCTTGGCGGGTAGCCGGCGAATAGAGAGACGGATGCTAGCAGTGTCGTCGGCACAAGCAACACCTCAAACTGCGCCAACATTGCACTGAATGTTTATCCAGTGCATATGGCGCTGGCCCCCGGCGCCTTTCAACGCCTAGACTTTGTCGGTCTTCAGCACAGGAATAGCCCGTGACCACTATCTTCTGGTACGACTATGAAACCACTGGCATCAACCCGCGTAACGACCGCCCGCTGCAGGTAGCCGGTATTCGTACTGACCTCGAACTCAATGAGGTTGGGCCGCCGGTCAACCTCTATTGCCAACCCAGCGATGATATTTTGCCGCACCCGGCAGCGTGCATGATCACCGGCATCACACCCGGCCAACTGGCGGAAAAAGGCTTGGCCGAGGCCGATTTCATGACTCGGGTGCATGCCGAACTCGCTGCGCCCGGTACGTGTGGGGCCGGCTACAACACCTTGCGTTTCGATGATGAAATGACGCGCTACAGTTTGTACCGCAACTTTTTCGACCCCTATGCCCGGGAGTGGCAGGGCGGTAATAGCCGCTGGGACCTGATCGATGTAGTGCGCACCGCTTATGCGCTGCGCCCGGAAGGAATCGTCTGGCCGCAGCAGGACGGCCGCGTCACCCTCAAGCTTGAGCGGCTGACGGCGGCCAATGGTATCGACCATGGGCAGGCTCACGATGCCTTGTCCGATGTGCGTGCCACCATTTCACTGGCCCGATTGATTCGTGACAAACAACCCAAGCTCTACGACTGGCTGTTTCAGCAACGCAGCAAACAGCGGGTCATGGACCAGGTCAGGTTGTTACAGCCAATGGTGCACATCTCCGGGCGCTTTTCTGCCGAGCGGCATTATCTCGGCGTAGTCCTGCCGCTGGCCTGGCATCCGCGCAATCGCAACGCCTTGATCGTTTGTGATCTGGGGCTCGATCCCCAGGGGTTGCTGGACCTGGACGCAGACACCTTGCGTCAACGCCTGTATACCCGCCGTGATGACCTGGCCGACGGTGAGTTGCCGGTGCCACTCAAGTTGGTGCACATCAATCGTTGCCCGGTGGTTGCGCCCTTGAATGTGCTGCGGGCAGAGGATCGCCAACGCTTGAACCTGGATATGGATGAATATCAGGCTCGGGCGCTGCGGCTAACTGACGCACAGGAACTTTGGCGCGATAAATTGGCAGCGATTTACGCCGAAGAAGATTTTGCGTCGAGCGCCGACCCTGAGCAGCAGCTTTATGATGGTTTTATCGGTGATCGCGATCGGCGTTTATGTGAGCAAGTGAGAGCTTGTGAACCTGCACAACTAGCACGCCAGCAGTGGCCTTTCGATGATCATCGCTTACCGGAATTATTATTTCGTTACCGCGCTCGCAACTTTGCTGAGACCTTGAATAGCGAAGAGCAACAACGCTGGACGCTTTTCTGTCAGCAACGTTTGTCAGACGCTGACTACGGAGCGCCCAATACCTTTGAGAGTTTCAAACAGGCCAGGCTTGAGTTGGCTGTTAGTGCTACATCGGTTCAGCGTCAGGTGCTTGATGATTGGCAGGAATATGCCGATTCTTTGCGTGTGCGCTTGAGTCTGTAATCAGCTTTAAGAAAATCCGGACAATAAAAAACGCCAGCAAGCTGGCGTTTTTTATTGTCTCGCGAATCAGGTCGCGACCTTGCGAGGCTTAGCCCAGCAGGGTAGCCCAGCCTTCAACGACGTCGCCGCCCCACTTGGCTTTCCACTCTTTCAGAGTCTTGTGGTTGCCACCTTTGGTTTCAATCACTTCGCCGTTGTGCGGGTTTTTGTATTGTTTAACCTTGCGCGCGCGCTTGGTGCCGGTAGTTTTTACGGCGCCACGTGGTGCTTTAACTTTCGATTCCGGATCCAGCAGCGCGATGATGTCACGCAGGGACTTGGAGTATTCGCCCATCAGGGTGCGCAGTTTGCCTTCGAATTCCAGCTCGGTTTGCAGTTTGTCGTCTTGGGACAGATTCTTCAAACGGGCTTGCAGCTCTTTGATAGCTTCTTCGGTGGCACGATATTCGTTGATCAAGGACATGTGGACTACCTTATGCAGGGCGCTGGGTGACGGGGATAGTGCCCTAATAGTAGTCAGACAGTTTCCCCAAGTAAACATTTAAGGTCGGTTTTATGTAATTTACTTTGAATGTTTGCGAGAAAAGCATGAGGTTGAGTTAATTAGTACGTCCAACCCGCTAAAGAGATTCTCATTAAATCCCGCTTAATTGTGGTAACAGCTGCTTGTGTTCAGATATAGCGAGGTAAAAAGCCTTGCGTTACTAAGGGGCGGGTCAGGGTGTCAGCGCAGAATAAGCGTTGAGGAATACTGCAGTTTTTCTGCGCAATCGCTAGAATGGCGGCCTTTGCGAAGTTCTGGAGTTTTCCCCTAATGCGCACTTTTCGGCTGGTGATCGCTTGCCCGGACCGGGTTGGTATCGTTGCTAAAGTCAGTAACTTTCTGGCCTCCCACAACGGCTGGATCACTGAAGCGAGCCATCACTCGGACAATCTCAGCGGTTGGTTTTTCATGCGTCACGAAATTCGTGCCGACACACTGCCCTTTGGCCTTGAGGCTTTTCGCGAGGCCTTTGCACCCATCGCCGAAGAGTTTTCGATGACCTGGCGCGTCACCGACACGGAGCAGAAAAAGCGCGTGGTGTTGATGGCCAGCCGCGAATCCCACTGCTTGGCAGACTTGCTGCACCGTTGGCACAGCGATGAACTGGACTGTGAAATCTCCTGCGTGATTTCCAACCATGACGACCTGCGCAGCATGGTCGAGTGGCACGGCATTCCGTATTACCACGTCCCAGTCGACTCGCAGAACAAGGAGCCGGCTTTCGCCGAGGTCTCGCGCCTGGTCAAGCAGCACGAGGCCGACGTGGTGGTACTGGCGCGCTACATGCAGATCCTGCCGCCGCAACTGTGCCGCGAATATGCGGGCAAGGTGATCAACATTCACCACAGCTTCCTGCCTTCGTTTGTTGGCGCCAAGCCGTATCACCAGGCTTCCCTGCGGGGCGTGAAGCTGATCGGCGCAACCTGCCACTATGTCACCGAAGAACTGGACGCCGGTCCCATCATCGAGCAGGACGTAGTGCGTGTCAGCCACAGCGACAGTATCGAAGACATGGTGCGTTTCGGCCGTGATGTCGAGAAGATGGTCCTGGCCCGTGGCTTGCGTTATCACCTGGAAGATCGGGTGTTGGTGCGTGGCAACAAGACAGTAGTGTTCTGATCAGAAGTGTTTTGGTTGAAGAGTAAAGGGCCTGGGCGTTAAATCGCTGTAGGCCCTTTTTTTTGATTCGAGGATTGGACGATGAGTGACCCACTCGATAAAGCCACTTCCAGAGCGCCCGCGACGTTGGGCGAGGGTTGTTTGAGTCGCTATGACCCGGATGCTCTCGATGGGGACGATGGAACCGACTTCCCTGGCGCAGCCCAATTGTGGGAGCAGTTGCAGGAAGAAGCCGAGGCTCCCGCGTCTGATAGCGCGCCACTCGCCAGGTAAGCCGTATCAGGGCTGTGTCGCCAACCAGGCGGCTTTGGTCAATGGCCGTCGGCCGTGGTTCAACATCCGCTGCAGGGTATCGAGCCAGTAACGGCGGGAAAAGTCATGACGCATGTCCTGCGGGTGCAAGCCCAGGCGAATGACCGGCTCGTGTTGCCAGCGCTGTTCGCGACGGTCACTGAGCATTTTCGACAGCCCTCGGCGCCACGCGCTTCGTGCGCTCCACACCAGGCTGGGAGCGGCTATCGGAGTGAAGTCGGGGAGGCGATACAAATGCTGTGCATCACTGGTGTAGCTCAGCGGTAACTGGCGCAAGGCCTGGCGAGTGCCTTCGCTCATCAGCCAGGCGGGGGCGACGAAGCCTTGTACAGGCCAGTCGTAACGTCGGAACAGATCCACACCCTCCGTCAGTCTTTTCAGCGCCTGAGCCTCTGACAGCCGGTAAAACTCGCCTTCATGGGTGTACACCCTGCGCATGAGCCAATCCCGTGGGGTGCGCGGTGCGGGTTGGTCGTCACAATGGAAGTAGCCGTGCAGTGTCAGTTCGTCACCTTTGGCAACCCGACTGTCAAGTAAACGACGAAAATCACCGTGGGCCTCTAAAGCATTGTGGTGGTGGAAGTCCGGTACTACCAGCCAGGTGATTGGCACGTTGCCCAGGGCATCCACGACCTCGACGAATGGCCGGTAATCGGCCCAGGTCTGCGGTGCGACATCGTGCAGCACCAGCAATACCGCTGGCGCGTTGTCGGGCTCAGCCATGGGCCAGCATCGGATGGTGCGTGCCCAGCACCGCCTGGTAATGCCCCAGCAGACTATCGACCACCATGTCCCAAGCGTAATGCTGCTCGACGTGGCGTCGTGCCTGTTGGCCCAGTTGTTGGCTGTCGGCACTGAACAACTCCAGCACAGCCTCGGCCATGGCGCGGGGGTTGTTCGGTGTACACAACAATCCGCAGCGTTCGTTGACGATTTCAGTGAAGGCGCCCGCTGCTACGGCCACCACGGGAATGCCGCAGGCCATGGCTTCCAGAATCACCAGGCCAAAGGTTTCCTGGTCGCCGCCATGCAGCAGCGCGTCGGCGCTGGCCATCAGTCGCGCGAGATAGGCGGGTGGGCGGAACCCATCTACCACGGTGACGTTGTTTGGCACGGCAGCGGGCATGCCGGAGCCCACCAGCAACAGGTGATAACCATCGCCCAGGCGTTTCATGCAGTTGAGCAGCACCGGCAGATTCTTTTCCTTGGCGCCGCGGCCGGCGAAGATCAGCAGCCGGGTGTCTTCGCTGATACCCAGTTTGGCACGCAGGCCGGGGTCACGAGCTGCGGGGGTAAAGGTTTGCAAGTCGACGCCCAATGGCTGGACGAAGACGTTTTTCACCCCCAGCCCGGTCAGCTTGTCGGCCATCACCTGGCTCGGCGCCAGGACCCGGTCAAAATTGCCATAAAGTTTGCTGACATACGCTTCGACGTTAGGCGTGAACCAGTTGCCCATGCGATTGCTCACCAGCAGCGGCAGGTCCGAGTGGTAGAAACCGATCACCGGTACATCCAGCTGGCGCCGCGCATCCAGCGCAGCCCACGCGGTCAGGTAAGGGTCGCCAACTTCAATCAGATCGGGCTGTAGATCGTGCAGGACATTACGCCAAGGGGCCAGGCGCAGAGGGAAACGGTAGCCTTTGCCGAAGGGCAGGGCGGGGGCAGGGACTTTGAACACACCATCCTGTTCGCTCAACTGGGCGCCGGGGATCAACAGGCTGTGGCGAATGCCGGGCTTGAGCGCAAGGCGTCGGTGCTTGGCATCCAGATAGGTACGCACGCCGCCGCTGGCTGGGGCGTAGAACATGGTTATGTCAGCGATATGCACGATAAACATCCCTCCGATCCATTGCTCTCCTTACCGTGGACCTTAGTCAAGGATAGATGTTCGGTTGGGATTTAGCTGGACGGCCGAAGCGGCAGATTGCCGCTTCGGCAGCGGGTCAGATGCGGAAGCTGCCCACCAGTTGTTTCAATCGCGCCGCTTGCCGTTCCAGATCGGAACAGGCGCGCAAGGTTGACTGCAGGTTTTCCACACCTTCCTGGTTGAGTGTGTTGATTTCAGTGATATCCATGTTGATCGACTCCACCACGGATGTCTGTTCCTCGGTGGCGGTGGCCACCGATTGGTTCATGCCGTCGATCTCACCGATGCGCTGGGTCACGCTGTTGAGGCGTTCTCCCGCCAGGTTGGCGATTTCCACGCTGTCGTGGCTGTGGCGCTGGCTTTCGCTCATGGTGCTGACCGACTCCCGGGCGCCGACTTGCAGCTCCTCGATCATCTTCTGCACTTGCTGCGCCGACTCCTGGGTCCGGTGCGCCAGGTTGCGCACCTCGTCGGCCACCACCGCAAACCCGCGCCCGGCTTCACCGGCCCGTGCCGCTTCAATGGCTGCGTTGAGCGCCAGCAGGTTGGTTTGCTGGGAGATGCTGGTGATCACTTCGAGAATCTGCCCGATGTTCACCGTCTTGCTGTTGAGCGCCTCGATATTGCTGCTGGAAGCGCTGATCATCTCGGACAGTTGGTTCATCGCCTTGATATTACGTTCGACCACTTGTTGACCGTCTTCGGCCAAATGCCGGGCATCGCTGGCCTGATGAGAGGCTTGTGCTGCGTTGCGGGCGATTTCCTGGGCGGCGGCGCCCAGTTCGTTGATGGCGGCGGCGACGCTGTTGGTGCGGTTGGCCTGTTCGTCGGAATTGACCATTGACGAGTTGGAGGCGCTGACCACGCGCAGGGCCACTTCATTGACCTGCTCGGTGGCCGAGGACACTTCGCGGATCGAGGTGTGAATCCGTTCCACAAAGCGGTTGAACGCCGTGCCGAGGATGCCGAATTCATCGTGGTTCTGAATGGTCAGACGCCGCGTCAGGTCGCCTTCGCCATCGGCGATGTCTTCCATGGCTCGGGTCATGACATGCAACGGCTGCATCAGCACGCGGATCAACATGCCCAGCAAGGCGATGATGATAGCCACCGCAATGATGGTGGCAATAATCGCGGATGTGCGGAATTCGCTGAGCATGGCGAAGGATTTGTCTTTATCCACCGACAGGCCGAGGTACCAGTTCACCGACGGCAAGCCCTTGATCGGGGTAAAGGTGACGATACGGGTTTTGCCGTCAACCTCGACTTCGCTGAAATCGCTGCTGATTTTTGGGGGCTGGGTCGGGTAGACGTCGCTCAAGGATTTCATCACCAGGCTTTTATCCGGGTGCACCAGGACTTTGCCGTCGGCACTGACCAGAAACGCATAGCCCATGCCGCCGAAGTTCAAGGCGCCGATGTTGTCCACCAGGGTTTGCAGGCTCAGGTCGCCGCCCACCACGCCGACACTTTGTCCGGCCTTGCTGCTGGGGGTGGCGATGGAAATGATCAATTGGCCAGTAGCAGCATCGATATAGGGTTCGGTCAGCGTTGAGCCGTTGCGGGCCTGTGCACCTTTGTACCAGGGCCGAACACGGGGGTCGAAGCCGTCGGGCATCTTGCTGTCGGGGCGAATGGTAAAGCCGCCTTTGCTGTCACCCAGGTAGGTGGCCATGAACGACGACGTCAGGGCCTTCTGTTCCAGCAAGCCGGCAATGATGGTCGGCTCCGGGTTGATGGCGATGTTTTGTGCGGCGCTTTCTACCAGGACAATGCGTCCGGCCAGCCAGGTTTGGATATTGCTGGCGGTGACGTCGCCCATTTCATGCAGGTAACTGTTCAGGTCGTCGCGTATCGCATTACGTTGCAGGTAGTCGTTGTACAGGGTAAACAACGCAAATGCGGCGATGACGATAAGGGCGGCTGCAAGCAGGATTTTGTGACTGAAGCGCAGATTTTTATTCATGGCTTGTAGGGTCCGCTAAGGTCTTAATGTCCGAGGCGCGTCCTTTTGGAAACGCGCGAAATAGCAGCGTCAAAAAAAGTGTGGTATTTCCATCTGCTCCTGCAGGATCTAGCCAAGCTGTTTTTTTTAGACTTGTTGGGTCTCTCGCTATATGTGTATCGACCGTGCGGCGCTAAAGATTAATCATGGGTGACAAAATGCCTGACTCATCGCAACTCCTTATTGGCGCAGACCTCAAAGGTCAACCGATTTCCCAGGCCATGCGCCTGGCCAACCGCCACGGTCTGATCGCCGGCGCCACGGGGACCGGCAAGACCGTGACCTTGCAGCGCCTGGCAGAAGCATTCAGTGATGCCGGCGTCGCGGTGTTCGCTGCCGATATCAAGGGTGATTTGTGTGGCCTGGGCGCTGCGGGAAACCCCCAGGGCAAGGTCGCCGAGCGCATCGCCGGTATGCCGTTCCTTAATTACACCCCCAAGGCGTATCCGGTGACGTTGTGGGATATCCACGGTCAGTCCGGTCATCCACTTCGTACAACCTTGAGCGAAATGGGCCCGCTGTTGCTCGGCAGCTTGCTGGAGCTGACCGACAGTCAGCAGTCGACCCTGTATGCCGCCTTTAAAGTCGCTGACCGCGAAGGCCTATTGCTGCTGGACCTGAAGGACCTCAAGGCACTGCTCAATCACCTCAAGTACAACCCGCAACTGCTGGGCGAAGACGCGGCGCTGATGACCACCGGCTCCAGCCAGGCCCTGTTGCGGCGTCTGGCGGTGCTTGAGCAGCAGGGTGCCGAGGCTTTGTTTGGTGAGCCGGCCCTGCAGTTGGAAGATATCTTGCAGCCGACCAGCGATGGTCGCGGGCGCATTCATCTGCTGGACGCCAGCCGACTGGTGCATGAGTCTCCCAAGGTCTATGCCACGTTCTTGTTGTGGCTGTTGGCGGAGTTGTTCGAGCAGTTGCCGGAGCGCGGTGATACCGACAAGCCTCTATTGGCGTTGTTCTTCGACGAGGCGCATCTGTTGTTTGCCGATACGCCCAAGGCTCTGCAGGATCGCCTGGAACAAGTAGTACGGCTGATTCGTTCCAAAGGCGTGGGCGTTTATTTCGTCACCCAGTCGCCGGGAGATCTGCCGGACACTGTGCTGGCGCAACTGGGCTTGCGAGTCCAGCATGGCCTTCGGGCGTTCACCACCAAGGAACAGAAATCCTTGCGGGCAGTGGCTGACGGCTTTCGGCCGAACCCGGCCTTCGATGCCCTGGCGGTGCTGACCGAGTTGGGTACTGGTGAAGCTCTGGTGGGTACGCTGCAGGAAAAAGGCACGCCGGAGGTCGTCCAGCGGGTGTTGGTAGCGCCACCGCAATCGCGGATCGGACCGTTGACCGCAGCTGAGCGCGCCGCATTGGTCGCCGCTTCACCGCTGTTGGGGCGCTATGACAAGCCGATTGACCGGGAATCGGCTTATGAAATATTAATGGCCCGCAAAGAACTGGGGCCGACCGATGAGGCCAAGCCTGCGACTGAAGAGCCCAGCTTCACCGACAAGGCCGGAGCCTTTCTTGGCTCTACGGCAGGCAAGGCGTTGAAGTCGGCAATGCAGCAGGCGGCCAATCAGATGGGCCGACAGTTGGTGCGGGGTTTGTTGGGGTCTTTGCTCGGCGGTAGCAAGCGTAAATAAATAGCCGGATCGACTCGGTCAATTGTGGGAGGCAAGCAGCTCCCACATTGTCTTGTGTGAGCCTCAGGCCTTGGGCTTGGCGTGACTGGCCAACCGCTCCAGCGCCGCGCGCAGGTTCGGATCAGTAATCCCGTCCGCCGTAGCCTGAATGGTTTCAGCGGCATTCACCGACAAATCCATCGTATGCCCCACCGCGCCTTGCTGCACGGTAGGCGGCTGTACCTTGAACTGGATGCGTGTGAGGCTGGCGAACTCTGCAAAGGCCTGCAACTGGCGCTGCAAGCGTTTTTGCTGATAGCGCAAGCGGGTCGCCCAATGGCCGTCGGTGACGATCAGCAGCAAGTTGCCTTCGCGCCACGACGCTACATGACAGTGTTCGCGGGCGGCGGGTTGCAGTTGGCTGTCCACCAGGCGTTGCAGATGGCCCAGGCGTTGCGCATGGCCGAAGATGGCTTTTAAAGGCTTGGCTTCGCGAAGCAACACGGCGGGAGCACGGGCCGTAAGAGGGCGAAATGCCATGATCAGACACCTTGAGTAACAGAGCTGCCATGGTAGCAGAAAGTGTCTGCGCCGCTGTGGCCATTGCTTTACAGGCAGTTTATCCATTAAATCAATGAGTAACTTCTTACCCCAATGGGTTGAAGTTCAGCAAAAAGCCCTTATTTTAAACAAGCCCTCTTAGAGCGCCGTGCCAGCACCGTGGAATAACGCCACTTTCCTCACCCACGTTTCCGGGTAGAATGCTCGTTCGCATGCGGCCATGAGGGCTGCTCGGGCGACTCACGGGGCGCCCTCCATCCCTATGTGTGGAAGAACCTGCCGATATGTTTGCGCCTTTGTTAAAGAAACTTTTTGGAAGCAAGAATGAGCGCGAAGTCAAACGCCTGCTCAAGACGGTGCAGCTGGTCAATGCCTTCGAAGAGCAGATGGTTGCCCTTTCGGACGAGCAATTGCGCGCCAAGACCGAAGAGTTCAAGGCCCGCATAGCCAAAGGTGAAACCCTCGACAAACTGCTTCCCGAAGCCTTTTCGGTCGCCCGTGAAGCCGGTAAGCGTGTCATGGGCATGCGCCACTTCGACGTCCAGTTGATCGGCGGCATGACCTTGCATGAAGGCATGATTGCTGAAATGCGTACGGGTGAAGGCAAGACCCTGGTGGCGACCCTGGGCGTTTACCTCAACGCATTGTCCGGCAAGGGCGTGCACGTTGTGACGGTGAACGACTACCTGGCTCGCCGGGACGCCAACTGGATGCGCCCGCTGTATGAATTCCTCGGCCTGACCGTCGGCGTCGTAACGCCGTTCCAGCCGCCGGAAGAGAAACGCCTGGCCTACGCTGCCGACATCACCTACGGCACCAACAACGAGTTCGGTTTCGACTACCTGCGCGACAACATGGCGTTCAGCATGGAAGAAAAATTCCAGCGCGAACTCAACTTTGCCGTGATCGACGAAGTCGACTCCATCCTCATCGACGAAGCCCGTACCCCGCTGATCATTTCAGGGCAGGCCGAGGACAGCTCCAAGCTCTATACCGAGATCAACAAGTTGATCCCGCAACTGGAACTGCACGTTGAAGAAGTCGAAGGCGAAGTGACCAAGGCTGGCCACTACACCGTCGACGAGAAGACCCGCCAGGTCGAACTCAACGAAGCCGGTCACCAGTTCATCGAAGAGATGCTGACCCGCGTCGGCCTGCTGGCTGAAGGCGAAAGCTTGTACTCGTCGCATAACCTGGGCCTGTTGACCCACGTGTATGCCGGCCTGCGCGCCCACAAGCTGTTCCATCGCAACATCGAATACATCGTCCAGGACGGCCAGGTCGTACTGGTCGACGAACACACCGGCCGTACCATGCCCGGTCGTCGTTTGTCGGAAGGCCTGCACCAGGCCATCGAAGCCAAGGAAGTGCTCAACATCCAGGCCGAAAGCCAGACGTTGGCCTCGACCACCTTCCAGAACTACTTCCGTCTGTACAACAAGCTGTCCGGCATGACCGGTACAGCCGACACCGAAGCGTTCGAATTCCACCAGATCTACGGTCTGTCGGTGATGGTCATCCCGCCGAACAAGCCGCTGGCGCGTAAAGACTTCAACGACCTGGTGTTCCTGACGGCTGACGAGAAGTACGCCGCCATCGTTGCCGACATCAAGGAATGCATGGCCCAGGGCCGTCCGGTGCTGGTGGGTACTGCAACCATCGAAACATCCGAGCACATGTCCAGCCTGCTCGAAAAGGAAGGCATTGAGCACAAGGTTCTCAACGCCAAGTTCCACGAAAAGGAAGCCGAGATCATTGCCCAGGCCGGTCGCCCAGGCGCACTGACCATTGCCACCAACATGGCCGGTCGTGGTACCGACATCCTGTTGGGCGGCAACTGGGAAGTGGAAGTGGCTTCCCTGGACAACCCGACCCCTGAGCAGATCGCCCAGATCAAGGCAGACTGGCAGAAGCGTCACCAGCAAGTGCTGGAGTCCGGCGGCTTGCAGGTGATTGCGTCCGAGCGTCACGAATCGCGCCGTATCGACAACCAGTTGCGTGGTCGTGCCGGTCGCCAGGGTGATGCCGGTTCCAGCCGCTTCTACCTGTCTCTGGAAGACAGCCTGATGCGTATCTTTGCCTCGGATCGGGTGAAGAACTTCATGAAAGCCCTGGGTATGCAGTCCGGTGAAGCGATTGAGCACCGCATGGTGACCAACGCCATCGAGAAGGCCCAGCGCAAGGTGGAAGGTCGCAACTTCGACATTCGTAAGCAACTGCTCGAATTCGATGACGTCAACAACGAACAACGTAAAGTGATCTATCACATGCGTAACAGTTTGTTGGCCGCCACTAACATTGGCGAAACCATCGCCGACTTCCGCCAGGACGTACTGAGCGCTACCGTCAGCGCCCACATTCCTCCACAGTCCCTGCCTGAACAGTGGGATGTTGCTGGCCTGGAAGCGGCGTTGAAGAGCGATTTCGGTGTGGATTTGCCGGTCCAGCAATGGCTTGACGAAGACGATCACCTGTACGAAGAAACCCTGCGCGAAAAACTGATGGCCGAATTGCTGGCCGCGTACAACGAGAAAGAAGAGCAGGCGAGTGCAGAAGCACTGCGCACGTTCGAGAAGCAAATCGTTCTGCGCGTACTGGACGACCTGTGGAAAGACCACTTGGGGACCATGGATCACTTGCGTCACGGTATTCACTTGCGCGGCTACGCCCAGAAGAACCCGAAGCAGGAGTACAAGCGCGAGTCGTTCACGCTGTTCTCCGAACTGCTGGATTCGATCAAGCGCGATTCGATTCGTGTCTTGTCCCACGTTCAGGTGCGTCGCGAAGACCCGATCGAAGAAGAAGCTCGCCTGCGTCAGGAAGCCGAAGCACTGGCCTCCCGTCTGCAGTTCCAGCACGACGAAGCGCCTGGTCTGGAGCACTCGGAAGCCCTGGGCGAGGAGGTCGATGTGGCCTTGGCTCAAGCTCCGGTGCGCAACGAGCAGAAGCTGGGCCGCAACGAACTGTGCTTCTGCGGTTCGGGCAAAAAGTACAAACATTGCCACGGTAAAATCGACTAAGATTTTCCGCTGACAAGAAACACCCCGCGCCGCGACCGGCATCAGCCGTCGCGGCGTTTTGCCATTTAATCACCGTCGATGACGACGGCGCAGACATCAAACATTTTAAGGAGCGCATTCATGGCTGTTGGTCTTGGTCCTTTGCCTACGTTGCACCCGGTTGCCGGTTTTGAACTCGGTATTGCTTCGGCCGGCATCAAACGTCCGGGGCGCAAGGATGTAGTGGTGATGCGCTGTGCCGAAGGCTCGACCGTCGCCGGCGTATTCACCCTGAATGCGTTTTGCGCAGCTCCGGTGATCCTGGCCAAACAACGGGTCGAAGGCCCGGTGCGCTACCTGTTGACCAACACCGGCAATGCCAACGCGGGTACCGGCGAGCCTGGCCTGGCCGCTGCCGCGAGGACCTGCGCCAAGCTGGCTGAACTGACTGGCGTCGATGCCAATCTAGTGCTGCCGTACTCCACCGGCGTGATCGGTGAGCCGCTGCCTGTAGAGAAAATCGAAGGTGCCTTGCAAGCTGCACTCGATGACCTGTCCGTGGACAACTGGGCGGCTGCTGCCACCGGGATCATGACCACCGATACCCTGCCCAAAGGCGCGAGCCGCCAGTTTGAGCACGAAGGCGTGACCATCACCGTCACCGGTATCAGCAAAGGCGCCGGGATGATCCGCCCGAACATGGCGACCATGCTCGGCTATATCGCCACCGACGCCAAAGTCTCCCGTGACGTGTTGCAAAACCTGCTGCTGGACGGCGCCAACAAGTCGTTCAACCGCATCACCATCGACGGCGACACCTCGACCAACGATTGCTGCATGTTGATCGCCACTGGCAAGGCCAACCTGCCGGAAATCACCTCGTCCGCCGGCCCGTTGTTCGCGGCGTTGAAGCAGGCGGTGTTCGAAGTGTGCATGGACGTGGCCCAGGCCATCGTGCGCGACGGCGAAGGCGCAACCAAATTCGTCACCGTTGAAGTCAACGGTGGTGGCAATCACCAGGAATGCCTGGATGTGGGCTATACCGTGGCCCATTCGCCGCTGATCAAGACCGCGCTGTTTGCCTCGGACCCGAACTGGGGCCGCATCCTGGCGGCTGTCGGCCGTGCCGGCGTACCCAATCTGGACGTGAGCAAGATCGACGTGTTCCTCGGCGAAGTGTGCATCGCCAGCCGTGGCGCCCGTGCTGCGACCTACACCGAAGCTCAGGGTTCGGCGGTGATGCAGCGTGAAGAAATCACCATCCGCATCGAGCTGGGTCGTGGTGAGTGCAGCGAAACCATCTGGACCACCGATCTGTCCCACGAGTATGTGAAGATCAACGCGGAATACCGCACCTGATACCTTCGTCATAGGCCCGTCCCTCAAGGCAGCGGGCCTGTTCACTCTCATGCAAAGGACGACCACCATGAGCCTGCACCTGATCATCGGCGACAAACTCTATTCTTCCTGGTCCTTGCGTGCAGCCTTGGCCCTTGAGCTGACTGGCGTTGACTACAGCGAAGAACTGATCAAGCTCAATCAACCGGACACCCGCGAGCGCGTTCTCAAATACTCGCCCACCGGCAAAGTACCGCTGTTGAAAACCGAGCACGGGGTGATTGGCGACTCCCTGGCAATTGCTGAATACCTGAATGAACAATTTCCCGGCGCCCAATTGTGGCCAAAAGACATTGCCGCCCGTGCCCAGGCCCGCTCGGCCTGCGCGCAGATGCACAGTGGTTTCTTCGCGATTCGCGGCAATATGTCGTTTGACCTGAGCCACAACGCGCCACTGTCACCGGTGCCGGCTGATGTGCAGGTGGAAGTCCAGCGCATGACCGCCTTGTGGGCCGAGTGCCGCGCCGTTGCCACTGAGACTGGCCCATTCCTGTTTGGCGGTGCCTGCCTGGTGGATGCGTATTTCGCCCCAATCGCTGTACGCCTGCGTACCTATCAGGTAGAGCTGTCGGCAGTGGACGCGGCCTACGTCGAGACGATTTACCAATGGCCGGCCTTCAAGGCCTGGCATAAGGCCGGTTTAGAGGAAGTAGTACGGTGAAACGAGTTCATGTAGCAGCAGCGGTCATCCGGGGCGTAGACGGCAGGATTCTGCTGGCACGTCGTGCCGACATCCAGCATCAGGGCGGTCTCTGGGAGTTTCCCGGCGGTAAGGTGGAGGCCGGTGAGTCGGTTGCCACGGCGCTGAGCCGAGAGCTGCAGGAAGAGCTGGGCATTCTGGTCACCGCGGCCCGGCCGTTGATCAAGGTGCAACATGATTACCCGGACAAGCAGGTGTTGCTGGATGTCTGGGAAGTCTCGGCCTTTACCGGCGAGCCCCATGGCGCCGAAGGGCAGCCACTTGAATGGGTTGCTCCACGGGACCTGGTGAACTATGAGTTCCCGGCGGCCAATGCGCCGATCGTCGCAGCGGCGCGGTTGCCTGCCCACTACCTGATCACTCCCGGTGAACTGGAAACCCCGACCCTGCTGCGCGGTATCCAGAAAGCCATTGCCGGCGGCATCAAACTGGTTCAGTTACGTGCGCCCAATGGTTACGACCCCAAATACCGCGACTTGGCGGTGGACGCTGTGGGTCTGTGTGCGGGTAAGGCACAACTGATGCTCAAGGGGCCGTTTGAGTGGCTGGGAGATTTCCCCTCGGCTGGCTGGCACATGACCTCGGCGCAACTGCGCAAGTACGCCAGCAAGGGCCGGCCGCTGCCTAAGGATCGTTGGCTGGCGGCGTCCTGCCACGATGCCGAAGAGCTGGCGCTGGCCGAGTTGATGGATGTGGATTTTGTCACGCTGTCGCCCGTGCAACCGACCCAGACTCACCCCGATGCACAGCCGTTGGGTTGGGAGCAGGCGGCGCAACTGATCAGCGGGTTTAGCAAACCGGTGTTTCTATTAGGTGGCGTTGGGCCCGCCGAGCTGGAAAACGCCTGGGAAACCGGTGCTCAAGGTGTGGCAGGCATTCGGGCGTTCTGGCCTGAAGTTTGAGGCGCCAGGCGTGGACGTAGTTGTCGAGCCCCAGCGAGGCTACGTCGGCCACACCGCCCCCAGCACAAGTCGCCCCCAACGCAGCCTCGCTGTAGCTCGACAGCTAAGGGGGGCGAAATCAACTGACCATCAATGAGGCTTCGCCGCCGCCTGCCATAAAATCTCGGCCACTCCCTGGCGCTTGGCAATCACCCGCGCCGCCACAAACAGCAAGTCTGATAGCCGGTTGATATAGGCCAGGCCTACGCCTTCCAGCGGCTCTACTGCGTTTAGATGCTGGCAGCGGCGCTCGGCACTGCGGGCCAGGCTCCGGCACACATGGGCCTGGGCAATCAATGCCGAACCGCCGGGCAGGATGAAATTTTCCAGCGAGCCAACCTCTTCGTTCCAGCGGTCAATTGCGGCCTCTAGCCGGTCAACTTCGGCTGCATTGAGCGCCTTGTACACCGGCATCGCCAACTCACCGCCCAGGTCGAACAAGCGGTGTTGGCAAGGTGTCAGCACTTCGATCACATCCTTCAAGGCCGGATGCTGACCACTCTGTTCCTCAAGCCCGGCCAGCAGCAAACCCAGCTGGCTGTTCAGCGCATCGACTTCGCCAATGGCCTCCACCCGTGGGTGATCCTTGGGCACACGGCGGCCGTCGCCCAGGCCCGTTTCGCCCTTGTCGCCGGTACGGGTGTAAATTTTCGACAGGCGAAAGCCCATGGTTAGCGCTCCAGTTGAGTGAGTTCGTGAGGGGCGAGCTGGCTGCCCGCCAAGGGCAGGCGCAAGGTGAAGCACGTGCCTTGGCCCTGAGTCGAATGGACTTCCATCTGGCCCTTGTGATTGTTGGTGATGATGAAATACGAGACCGATAGCCCAAGCCCGGTGCCTTGGCCAATTTCCTTGGTGGTGAAGAACGGTTCGAAGGTGCGTTTGCGCACGTTTTCGCTCATGCCGATGCCGTTGTCTTCCACCTGGATCTCTGCCCATGGCGGGTTGAGCCGGGTGCGCAGGATGATACGCCCAGGCTCGCTGTCTTCGCCCCGCAAGTGGATGGCCTGTGCTGCGTTTTTCAACAGGTTGAGCAGCACTTGCTCCAGTTCGTTGGCGGTCCCGGGTACTGGGCCAAGCAGCGGGTCGAACTGGCGAATGATCGCCTGACCCTTGAAGTCGAAGCCTATGGTCAGGTCGAAGTCGTTGCCGGCAATATCCACCGCCTGATCGATCAACGCCGGCAAGTCGCAGGGGGCCATCTGGCGGTTGCTGAGACGGCTGAAACTGAGCATATGGGTGACGATTTTTGCCGCGCGGGCACCAGCCTGCTGGATACCGTCGAGCAGTTGCGGAACTTCACGGCTTTGCAGGTAGCGGTTGACCGTGTCCAGTTCGACGCCCACCTGTTCGGCGTGTTCAAGGTTTTTCGGCAGTTCCGCTGACAAGCGGCGGCGGATGTTCTGCACGTTATGCAGGATTGCCCCCAGCGGGTTATTGATTTCGTGGGCCATGCCAGCGGCGAGGCCACCGACGGACAACATCTTCTCCGACTGCACCATCATTTCTTCCAGGGACAGGCGCTGGGTGATGTCATCGATACGGATCACCACCCCGCGTCCGGCACCACCCATCAGTGGGTAGAAGGTCAGGGCGTAATGCTTGGGTTCGTCGCCCTTGATCCAGGTAACGCGCTCGATTCGCTCCACGGTGTGTTGTTCCACCGTTGCCTTGAGTTGCGGCAGGTATGGCTTGAGCGGTTCGAAGGCGAGGAAGATTGGCTGGTTCAACGCCTCGTTCAGGCGGGTGCCGGAAAGTGCGCTGGCCTCCTGGTTCCATTGGGTGACGTAGAGTTGTTCGTCCAGGGCGATCAGCGCCGACGGCATCGAGTCGATGATGCTATTCAGGTAGTTTTGGAAGCCCGTAAGTTTTTTCTCGATCTTGCTGCGTACCTGGACTTCCAGCTCCAGCTTGCGGTTGGTGTGGCGGGTTTCCTCGGCCAGGGCTTGAGCCTGGTCATAGGCGGCCTGGGAGTCGTCCCGAGCGCGCTTGAGCTGCTGCTCACGGGCTTCGATGCGCGAAAGCATGGTGTTGAAGGCTTCGGCCAGGCTGCCGATTTCGTCATGGTTGCCGCGACTGGCACGCAAGGCGTAGTTCTCTTCCCGGGTGACCTGGCGTGACAGCTCTTCCAGTTCATGGATCGGTCGGGTAATCAGGCGCTTGATCTGCCGGGCAATCACCATCCACAACAGCACACTGAAAATCAAGATGCCCAGGCTGGCGGTCAAGGTGCCGGTATAGAAGGCTATCGGTAGTTCGCTGGTGGCCACCAACAACAAATGCCCTGAAGGTTTGCCGGGGCTGGGTAGGGTGATCACCTGGTTGTTGCGAAATTCGGTGACACGCCAGGCTTCGATGTTCCGGTAGTTGTCCGGCAGGTGCAGGCGATCACCGTGTTGCAATTGCGCCAGGCGATTGCCTTCGCCGTCGTACAGCGCAGCGGCCCGCAGCGGCGAATAGCTGGTCAGCTCGTTGAGCAGGGTTTGCGCCTTGACGGGTGAGTCCAGGGCTTCGGTGGCGAGCGCCGGGTTGGAGACCAGCCGGCCGATGGCCTGCAAGGCCTGGGGTGCCATGCTTTCCTGGGAGATCCAGTAGGCGGCGCTGATAAAGGTCAGGTTGGCCACCAGTAGCACGGTGGTCAGCAGCACCAGCAGGGCCGCCAGCAGTTTCTGCCCAACCGGTAGATTTTCGAGGCGCTGGCGCAGTGGCATCAGGGTTTTCGCAGGCAAGGAACAAGGAGGCAGGGTAGCGCGTGCTTCAGTCGCTGGGCAATCCGTGTGCGTTCAGGTGGTTTACCAGCCGCACCTGCAGTTGTTGCAGGTGTGGCAGGCTCAACTGATGGCGCGCGGCCGCCTGGCAAGCATAGCCCAGCAAATAGCTGATTTCGGTGCGCCGTCCATTGGCGACGTCCTGATACATCGAGGAATAATTAGCCGCCGTGGCCTGGATCACCCTTTCCACTTCTGCCTGCAGATCCTGCGCTGCCGCAGGCTGGCCGCAGCATTCCAGCAGTTCGGCCAGCTCGGCACATAACGTCGCCACTTCACACTGATGGTCTTGCAGGCCGCCGTTGCGGCATTGGTGCAGCACCGTCAGCGGATTGATCGCGCAGTTGAGTGCCAGTTTTCGCCACAGGCGAGTAAGGATGTCGGTGTTCCATTCATGGGGAATACCTGCGCCGCGCAGATCGTCCAGCCAAAGCGGTGCAGTGGGGTGGCTGGCGTCACCCAGCCAGGTGTAGCCATGGCCAGCAAAGACCACACGCCAGTCGCTTTCGCGAAAAGCACCTTCGGTGCTGGAGGCGAAAATGCAGCGTGCCTGGGGCAGTTGAGCGGCGACCGCATCCTGGCTGCCGAGGCCGTTTTGCAGGAGAATCAACTCGGCGTCGGGCGCCAGGCGATGTTCAAGCTGTGCGACGGCGCCTGGGGCGTCATAGGCTTTGCACGCTACCAGTAGCCGATGAATGGGTTCCGGGCTGTCGATGGTTTCGCCGGTGACAGGGTAGGTACGGGCTTGGCCCTGCTCAATCAGGGTCAGCCCCGAAACTGCCTGATAGCTCGCCAGGCGGGCCTTGTCACGCAGGATCAACCTGACAGGAAGGCCCGCACGCGCCAGGCGCGCGGCCCACAAAGTCCCGAGACTGCCAGCACCAAGGACATGCCAGGTGGTCGACATCAGTTTTTTGCTCCGCAAAAGCTCACAGTGAAGGAGGGTAAAGAACCGTTATAATGGCCGCGCATTTTACCCGCAAGCCAGGCCTGCTCCATCTCTACTGAGCCGCGCCCCTTTTTTATTGGAGAAACTACATGCCGTCGTTCGACGTGGTATCCGAACTGGACAAACACGAAGTCACCAACGCCGTCGAGAACGCCGTCAAGGAACTGGACCGTCGCTATGACTTGAAAGGCAAGGGCAGCTTTGAGTTCAAGGAAAAGGACCTGACTGTTAACCTGACCGCTGAAGCCGATTTCCAGCTGGAAGCGATGATCGAGATCCTCAAGCTGGCACTGGTCAAGCGCAAGATCGACGTGCAGTGCCTTGAAGTCAAGGACGCCTACGCCTCCGGCAAGCTGATGAAGCAGGAAGCCGTACTCAAGGAAGGTATCGACAAGGAGATGGCGAAAAAAATCGTCGCCCACGTCAAGGACGCCAAGCTCAAGGTCCAGGCCGCCATCCAGGGCGAACAGGTGCGTATCACCGGCAAGAAGCGTGACGACCTGCAAGACGCCATTGCCGCCTTGCGCGCCAAGACTTTCGACATGCCGCTGCAGTTCAATAATTTCCGCGACTGATAGCGCATTGGGGAACCTGCGGGTGTTTTCGACGTCCCACGCCCCAGAACCTGCAGAAACGATTGAGCCCTTCGGGGCTCGATTGCTGTGGGCACCATAAAAGCAGCACACCCGCTTAACAGGAGAAAGTAGATGGATTTAAACGCTGAAGTGGACCAATTGATCAAGGCTTCCCAGGCCTGGATCCCGATGATCATGGAATACGGCAGTCGGGTATTGCTGGCCGTCATCACCCTGGCCGTTGGCTGGTGGTTGATCAATAAGCTGACCCACAAAATGGGCCGTTTACTGGCCATGCGCAATGCCGACATGGCGCTGCAGGGCTTCGTCACCAGTCTGGCGAACATCATCCTCAAGGTGATGCTGATCGTCAGCGTGGCCTCGATGATTGGTGTGGAAACCACTTCGTTCGTCGCGGCGATCGGTGCGGCGACCCTGGCCATTGGCCTGGCATTGCAAGGCAGCCTGGCGAACTTCGCCGGTGGCGTGCTGATTCTGCTGTTCCGCCCGTTCCGCATCGGCGACTGGATCGAAGCCCAAGGCACCGCGGGTACTGTCGACAGCATCCAGATCTTCCATACCGTGATCCGTACGGGTGACAACAAGACGGTCATCGTGCCCAACGGTATTCTGTCCAACGGCATCATCACTAACACTAACCGCCAGCCTACCCGCAAAGTGGTATTTGACGTGGGTGTCGACTATGACGCCGACCTGCAGAAAGCCCGGGAAGTGTTGCTGGAGCTGGCCAAGGACCCACGAGTACTGGCTGATCCTGAGCCGGTAGCGGTGGTATCGACCTTGGGTGACAGTTCAATTACCGTTTCCCTGCGGGTTTGGACCAAGACTGCGGATTACTGGGATGTGATGTTCATGTTTAATGAACTGGCGCGGGATCGTTTGAAAACGGCTGGGATTGATATTCCATTTCCGCAGCGAGTTATTCGCGTTATGCAGGAAGCGCCTGCCAAGTAATAACAGGTTTGTGGATTGAACTTGGCCGAATGGTCAGGTTTGATCTGAACACGCAAACTCGATAGTTAGCTTGCTAGTTATTGGTGCGTAGAAATATAACCGCAATAAAAAAGCCGCTCACTTGTAACAAGTGAGCGGCTTTTTATTTAGGGCCGAGGCCCTGAGTCATCGTTGTAATTAAGCGGCTAATTACAAGATGTTCAGCGGGTATTGCGCGATCAGACGCAGTTCGTCGATGGACGACGAACCGTAGTAAACGCCATCAGACGAACGATATGTCGCTTGACGGATACGCAGGCTCAGGTCTTTAGCCGGGCCTTCCTGAATCACGTATTTGGCTTCGATGTCGCGTTCCCACTCTTTGCCGTTCGAGGTCGTGGCGGTGTTCGCGCCGCTACCTGTTACGTAACGAGTCATGAAGCTCAGACCTGGTACACCAAAGGTGGCCATGTTGATGTCGTAACGAGCTTGATAGGACTTCTCACCTTCGGCGTTGAAGTCGGAACGTGCAATGGAGTTGGCCAGGAACACTGAGCCGCCGCCGTCTACGCCGTAGCCGTAGTCACCGTCACCGCTAACCTTTTGAGCTGCCAGGGTGAAGGTATGAGCACCGATGGTGTAGGCGCCCTGCAAGCTGAACGCACGGTTGTCGAGCTTGGTTGTACCGTCCTTGTAGGCACGTTGCCGGCCTTGGCCGTCGCTCTTGGTGTCGTAGATGTTGAAGTCGATGGCGAAGGACTGGTCGTCGCTCAGCGCGTGGGTGTAGTTAACGTTGCTATAGATTTTGCGGAAGTAGTCTTCCACTTTCGAGTAGTACAGGCTACCGGTCAGCTCTGGAGTGAAGGAGTACACCGCACCGACGAAGTCGGCTTGGGTCAGGTGCAGGCTGTCACTGAAGGTCTGTGATTGTGCCTTGATACCGGTAAAGTGACCGGCTTCCAGCTTCAGGCCTTTGATTTCGTTGCTGGTGATAGAGATGCCTTCCGGTACCTCTGGCAGCAGACGGCTGTCATCGGAAGCGAATACCGGCGCGGTGGTGTACTGGTCACCGATTTTCAGCACGGTATCGGAGATGCGGAACTTGATCGCTGCGCCGCCACTCGAGTAGTCATCTTGCGAACGACCGTCGGAGCCGGTAGGGAACAGGCCGGTGCCAGCACGACCCTTGCCGCTGTCGAGCTTGATGCCCAGCAGGCCAATGGCGTCAACACCGACACCGATGGTGCCTTGGGTAAAGCCCGACTGGTAAAGGGCGTTGAAGCCAAGACCAGACTCTTCGGCGCGGCTTTGCGAGCCTGGGCCCGACGGGTTGTTACGGAAGTCGCGGCTAAAGTACAGCGCGCGGGTGTTGATACCGAACGTACTGTCTTCAACAAAGCCTTTGGAGTCGTCCTGGGAGGACGCCATTGCGAACTGTGAGGTACCTGCTGAAACAGCCAGGGCGATCATGCTCCACTTCATCACGCGCATCGTGATTTGCTCCTTTGGTTTTTAGGAAGAGTACTGCCGTCCCACCTGTATTTTTGTCTGGGCGGCTCTTTCTTTTTTGTATCAGCGCAAACTTATAGCACGCTGACAATATTGGCGATACTTGCCTATCTATCCTTGCAGCTTCTTTACGAGGCTGTCGTAAAATGCTAGGTCCATGTCGCAAATTTACAGTCTGTGTGTAACCAAACTGACAACTCCAATGCGGTTTTTAATACCCCGAACCTCGATAAAAAATACCGTGTTCGAAGTTACAAAACTTCCCTGCTGCGCATTGACTCACTGTTGTTTTCTGCCGTGAAGCACCTGCTTCCTGCTGGGTGCCGTTGCCGACGATATGGGTGGGAATGCAACAAGCGTGCACAAACCGGTAACTGAATGTCATTTTTTCGTGAAAAGCTCCGTGGCACTGTAAAAACCGCATAAACACGGGCTTTTTGCGCCGTTTAGTTTGGCCTTGACGGTCGGGTGTTGCTCCTTTTTGCAGGGGCATAAATCAGGCGCCAACGAAAAACGTTACCCATCCACCCCGTGCAGTGAGTAATCGGCGGATGAACCTTGCACGATACGGGGCATAAACGACTCATTTTGGTGCGAGGTGCTCGGCCGCCTGGTTGGCTCGATAGTTACCGCAGCATTGGCGGTGAAGCACGGCTCATTCGCAGGTATGCTGGGCACCTGAAACCTGACCAGCCGAACGGAGTGACTGCGGTGTTCGCCTTAGATCCACGTCTGCAAAATGACACGCTGCCCATCGGGGATTTCCCCCTGTGCCGCCTACTGCTGTCCAATGACTCGAATTACCTTTGGCTCATCCTGGTGCCACGCATCAACGGTATCAGCGAAGTGTTTGAGTTGGATGTCGCTGACCAGCAACAGGTGTGGCAGGAAAGCACTGCTTTGGCGCAATTGCTTAATGACGGGTTTGCTGCCGACAAAATGAACATCGGTGCCTTGGGCAATGTTGTCAGCCAACTGCATGTGCACGTGATCGTGCGCAAGCGTGATGATGCCGCCTGGCCTGCTCCCGTCTGGGGCAAGCATCCGGCGCAGCCTTATACTGAAGAACAGGTGGCGGTGATTCGTGCGCGTTTGCGCGAGCTACTGCCTCCCGATTTTATTTTTGCGCAGGACTGAACCATGGAACTGCAAGATCGCGTGACGGAGCTTGAGAGCCGACTGGCTTTTCAGGACGACACCATTGAGACCTTGAACGATATTCTGGTCACCCAGCAGCGGGCGGTCGAACGCCTGCAGTTGCAGATGTCCGCGTTGCTTAAGCGCCAGGAAGAGATGGGCGGCCAATTCGAGTCGTCCGAAGAAGAGGCGCCGCCGCCCCATTACTGATTGGCCGGGTTAAACCCCAGACAATAAAAAACCGCGATCCAGCGTTGGCTGCATCGCGGTTTCTTTTTTGGCAGGCTGAAATCAGCGACGCGGCAAGGCGGCGATCACGTCTTCAGCTTGCAGGCCCTTGTCACGGTTCATCACGGAGAACTCCACGCGTTGGCCTTCGACCAGGACGCGATGGCCTTCGCCACGGATGGCCCGGAAGTGGACGAAGATATCGTCGCCCGAATCCCGAGAAATAAAGCCGAAGCCTTTGGAAGTGTTGAACCACTTGACGGTCCCGGTATCCCGGTTGGTCATGTCGTAGCTTTGCGATGCGGCGGCCGGGGACGAACGGTAGAAGCTGATGGCCAGATGAAGAACGATAGCAATCAGTGCGATCACCAGGCTGAGCAGGACGGCCGGATGACCACCGACTTCAGGCATTGGCGCCAGCAGGGTAAGGGTTTGCACGACGACAGCCAGCACCAGCAGGGCGCTGACCAGATTTTGCAGTTGATGACGCGGGCCTTTGTTCCAGTAAGGAATGACTGGAGCCAGTGTCAGGTTAATAAGGCCGAAAAAGGCCAGGTACAGAGCATCGGGTTGTTGCAGGTAGGGTAGGGTTTCGGTTCGCAGACTAGGGGTAAAGGACAGCAGCAAAGCTGCAGCGCCCGTTAGCAGGTGGACGATTTTCAACATTTTGATTAACTCACGTTAAGACGGATCACAAGGAAGAGCTGACTGGCACGGTTCGCTTCTGAACAATGGGAGGCGTTGGGCACGTGCGCGGGTATCAGCCTATGCGCTGAACGCGGGAAAATAGCGGCAGCGACACGCTGCCTATTTAACAGCAAAGCCTGTGCCTTCTCAAATCAAGCGTTTCAGGCCATTACGACGGCCACGGCATTTCTCCTGCAAACGCGCGTCCTAGACGGGTGCAGTGCTTTTTTCGCCCACAGTACGTTTTTTTGCCATGGGAGAAGACTTGCCTGCTGCTGCTGCGCGCGCTGCAAAAGGCGATTTGCCGCACCTCGCGCATAGGTGCCGGGCTGCACAAGGCCGATACTCTTGCTAGAGTGGTCCTGCACCTGATCAATGAATTTCCATTAATTGAAGGGGATAAACATGGCAATCGATATTGGTATCAGTGAAGAAGATCGTAAATCCATCGTTGACGGACTTTCACGGCTGCTTTCAGATACCTATGTACTTTACCTGAAAACCCATAACTTCCATTGGAACGTGACTGGCCCGATGTTTCGTACGTTGCACTTGATGTTTGAAGAGCAATATAACGAGCTGGCGCTGGCAGTTGATTTAATTGCCGAACGTATTCGTGCCTTGGGTTTTCCAGCGCCTGGCGCGTACTCTGTCTATGCCCGTCTTTCATCCATCAAGGAAGAAGAGGGTGTGCCCAGTGCTGAAGACATGATCAAGCAACTTGTCCAGGGTCAGGAAGCTGTTACCCGGACTGCGCGCGGAATCTTCCCGTTGCTCGATAAAGTCAGTGACGAGCCCACTGCGGATTTGTTGACCCAGCGCATGCAGGTTCACGAGAAAACTGCATGGATGTTGCGTTCGCTGCTCGATAGTCAGTAAGTCACGCTGGCGAGTGGCGTTTTTGGTCGTCACTCGCCTGTCTACCTTTCCTGCCACGCAGGCTTCCTGCTGACGGCAGGGTTGGGTATCGGGCAGAAACCGGGCTGACAGGTTCTCTATAAAGAGCTGGGCACTACTACGGCTGCACAGCCTCGATTTACCAGATATAATCCCGCCCTTTGCTGCGCATGCCGGGCTTTTTCCAAGACACGGGTCAGAGCGCAGCGCAGCAGTGACCTGATCGCCGAGACATCTCCATGCCCATGTACGACTATCAATGCGCTTCCTGTGGTCATCAGTTGGAAGCCATTCAAAAGATCAGCGCCGCGCCGTTGGTCGATTGCCCTGCTTGTCAGGCGCCAGAGCTTAAAAAGATGTTGTCCATGCCGGGCTTTCGCTTGAGCGGTTCTGGCTGGTACGAGACCGACTTCAAGACCGGCTCGAAGAAGAATTTGGCCGGCGGCGACAAAGCAGACTGAGTTGAACTCTACGCGCGAGCGCTTGCATTATCCGGTGCCTGACTTAAGGTGCTGAGTTAAGCAAGACCTCCACCGAATTTCGAATTACGAGAAGTGAAACCACTATCATGATGCGCAGCCACTATTGCGGCCAACTGAACGAGACCCTGGAAGGTCAGGAAATCACCCTGTGCGGATGGGTTCACCGTCGCCGCGACCACGGCGGGGTGATCTTCCTCGATATCCGTGATCGTGACGGTCTGGCCCAAGTGGTGTTCGACCCGGACCGCGCCGAAACCTTCGCCGCCGCCGACCGCGTGCGCAGCGAGTACGTGGTCAAGATCACCGGCAAGGTACGCCTGCGTCCAGCCGGTGCCGGCAACGTCAACATGGCGTCGGGCATGATCGAGGTTTTGGGTTACGAACTGGAAGTGCTGAACGAAGCGGAAACCCCGCCGTTCCCGCTCAACGAGTTCTCCGACGTTGGCGAAGAAACCCGCCTGCGCTATCGCTTCATCGACCTGCGTCGTCCGGAAATGCTGGAGAAACTGCGCCTGCGTTCGCGCATGACCACCAGCATCCGTCGCTACCTGGACGAGAACGGCTTCCTCGACGTCGAGACGCCGATCCTCACCCGTGCGACTCCGGAAGGCGCTCGTGACTACCTGGTGCCGAGCCGTACCCACGCCGGTTCCTTCTTCGCCTTGCCGCAATCGCCGCAACTGTTCAAGCAACTGCTGATGGTTGCCGGTTTTGACCGTTACTACCAGATCGCCAAGTGCTTCCGTGACGAAGACCTGCGGGCCGACCGCCAGCCGGAATTCACCCAGATCGACATCGAGACCAGCTTCCTCGATGAAAAAGACATCATGGGCCTGACCGAAGGCATGATCCGCAACCTGTTCAAGGAAGTGCTGGGTCTGGAATTCGGTGAGTTCCCGCACATGACCTGGGACGAGGCCATGCGCCGTTACGGTTCCGATAAACCGGACCTGCGTAACCCGCTGGAACTGGTGGACGTTGCCGATCAACTCAAAGACGTCGACTTCAAGGTGTTCAGCGGCCCGGCCAACGACCCGAAATGCCGCATCGCTGCCTTGCGCGTTCCTGGTGGGGCGAGCATTGCGCGCAAGCAGATCGACGACTACACCAAGTTCGTCGGCATCTACGGTGCGAGGGGCCTGGCGTACATCAAGGTCAACGAGCGCGCCAAGGGTGTTGAAGGCCTGCAGTCGCCAATCGTCAAGAACATCCCTGAAGCCAACCTCAATGTGATCCTTGACCGCGTTGGCGCGGTCGACGGCGACATCGTGTTCTTCGGCGCCGACAAGTCGAAGATTGTCAGCGAAGCCCTGGGCGCACTGCGGATCAAGGTCGGCAACGACCTGAACCTGCTGACCTGCGAATGGGCGCCAATGTGGGTCGTCGACTTCCCGATGTTCGAAGAGAACGACGACGGCAGCTTCAGCGCCTTGCACCACCCGTTCACTGCGCCCAAGTGCACCCCGCAAGAGTTGGAGGCCAGCCCGGCCACAGCGCTGTCCCGTGCCTACGACATGGTGCTGAACGGTACTGAACTGGGTGGCGGCTCGATCCGTATCCACCGCAAGGATATGCAGCAATCGGTCTTCCGCCTGCTGGGTATCAGCGAAGCGGAACAGGAAGAGAAATTCGGCTTCCTGCTCGACGCCCTGAAATATGGCGCGCCACCCCACGGCGGCCTGGCCTTCGGCCTTGACCGCCTGGTGATGCTGATGACCGGTGCGCAGTCGATCCGTGAAGTGATCGCCTTCCCGAAAACTCAGAGTGCTGCCTGCGTGATGACGCAAGCACCGAGTGTGGTGGACGCCAAGGCTTTGCGCGAGCTGCACATCCGTCTGCGTGAAGCGCCGAAGGCTGAGTAAGGCTGCTGCGTGAAAGCGCGATAAGGTTTACGCAGTCAAAAAGGCGCATCTTCGGATGCGCCTTTGCGTTACAAGGTCTTTGCGTTAAAGAAAGAAGTCCTGCCTGGGGCGGGATCGTTAAGGTTTCTAGAGAATTTCGGAGTTGTGTTATGGCTGGCCATTCCAAGTGGGCGAACATCAAGCACCGCAAAGAGCGTCAGGATGCCAAGAAGGGCAAGATCTTTACCAAGTGGATTCGCGAGCTGACCGTCGCTGCCCGCCAGGGTGGCGCTGATCCGGGCTCCAATCCGCGTCTGCGCCTGGCGCTGGACAAGGCCCTGGGCGCCAACATGAGCCGCGATATTATTGATCGCGCCGTGGCCCGTGGTGCCGGTGCGGCCGAAACCGACGATATGGTCGAACTGAGCTACGAAGGCTATGGCCCCGGTGGCGTGGCGGTGATGGTCGAATGCATGACCGATAACCGCAACCGTACTGCGGCGGCAGTGCGCCATGCGTTCAGCAAGTGCGGCGGCAACCTGGGCACTGATGGTTCGGTGGCTTATTTGTTCGAGCGCAAGGGGCAGATTTCCTTTGCGCCAGGCGTTGACGAAGATGCGCTGATGGAAGCGGCCATGGAGGCCGACGCCGACGACGTGGTGACTAACGAAGACGGTTCCATCGACGTGTTTACCTCGTTCGCCGGCTTCTATTCCGTGCGCAATGCCCTGGAAACAGCCAGCTTCAAGGGTACCGATGCGGAAATCGTCATGCTGCCGACCACCAGCGCGGAGCTGGATCTGGAAGGCGCCGAGAAGGTGCTGAAGTTGCTCGACATGCTGGAAGACCTGGATGACGTGCAGAACGTCTACTCCAACGCCGATATTCCGGAGTCCGTGGCCGAACAGCTCGGCTGAATGCCCCTGTAGGAGCGAGCTTGCTCGCGAAGATTGTTAACGATAACGCTGGGAACCTGAAAGCCAACGGCGCTCTCGGTTCTTTCGCGAGCAAGCTCGCTCCTACAAGAGAATGGTGTCGTTGCTGGCGCCTCATTTCTATAAATTTGCAGGCGTTATGACTCTTATCCTAGGTATCGACCCCGGTTCGCGAATTACCGGCTTTGGCGTGGTCCAAGATACCCCGCGAGGCTGTGTCTACGTCGCCTCCGGTTGCATCCGCACGGGCTCTGGCGAGTTGGCCGAGCGTTTGCAGATTGTCTATCGCGGCGTGCGTGAAGTGATCCAGACCTACGGCCCGGTGACCATGGGCATTGAAAAGGTCTTTATGGCTAAAAACGCCGATTCTGCCTTGAAGCTGGGCCAGGCCCGTGGCGCCGCCATTGTTGCCGGTGCCGAGGAAGGCATGGAGATCGCCGAATACACTGCGACCCAGGTCAAGCAAGCGGTCGTCGGCACTGGGGCCGCCAATAAAGATCAGGTGCAGATGATGGTCATGCACATGCTTAAGCTCACTGCCAAACCGCAGATCGACGCCTCCGATGCCCTGGCCATTGCCATTTGTCACGCCCATACCCGTTCCAGCCTGCTGCCTCATGGATTGGGCGCGGCACGCAGTCGTGGCGGGCGGCTGCGTCTCTGATAGCATCAGCGCAATCATTTTGCATGTAGCGCATGAGACGGCCTGTGTTGTCGGCCGACATGGCTACGTTATTCCAGGTCAGGCCCTGATCTGACTGAAGCTTTAAGGATCTGAAACGTGATTGGACGCTTGCGCGGCACCTTGGCTGAAAAACAGCCGCCGCACCTGATTCTGGATGTAAACGGGCTGGGGTATGAGTTGGAAGTGCCCATGACCACTCTCTATCGCCTACCGTCGGTCGGCGAGCCGCTGACCTTGCACACGCACCTGGTGGTGCGCGAAGACGCGCAATTGCTCTATGGTTTTATTGGCAAGCGCGATCGTGATTTTTTCCGCGAGCTGATTCGTCTCAACGGCGTCGGGCCAAAACTGGCCCTGGCCTTGATGTCGAGCCTGGAAGTCGATGAGCTGGTGCGCTGCGTCTCGGCCCAGGACACGTCGGCGTTGACCAAGGTGCCGGGTGTCGGCAAGAAAACCGCCGAGCGACTGCTGGTGGAACTCAAGGACCGCTTCAAGGGTTGGGAGGTCGTGCCGAGCATGTTTGCCCTGGTACCCAATCAACCGGATGCTCCGGGTGTGCCGGTGGCCAGCGCCGAGAGTGATGCAGTCAGCGCGCTGATTTCCCTGGGCTACAAGCCTCAGGAGGCCAGTAAGGCGGTGTCGGCGATCAAGGACAAGAACCTGAGCAGTGAAGACATGATCCGCCGCGCCCTGAAGGGAATGATTTAAGTGATTGAAGCTGATCGTCTGATTGCGGCCACCGGCCCTCGCGACCGTGAAGAAGTACAGGATCGGGCCATTCGCCCCCTGAGCCTTGCCGAATACATTGGCCAGCCCACCGTGCGCGAGCAGATGGAGCTGTTCATCCAGGCGGCGCGCGGGCGTAACGAGTCCCTGGACCACACGTTGATCTTCGGCCCGCCGGGCCTGGGCAAGACTACCCTGGCCAACATCATTGCCCAGGAAATGGGTGTGTCGATCAAGAGCACCTCTGGGCCGGTACTGGAACGTCCGGGCGACCTGGCGGCGCTGCTGACCAACCTTGAGCCTCATGATGTGCTGTTTATCGACGAGATCCACCGGCTCTCGCCTATCGTCGAAGAAGTGTTGTACCCGGCCATGGAAGACTTTCAGCTGGATATCATGATCGGCGAAGGGCCGGCGGCGCGCTCGATCAAGCTCGACTTGCCTCCCTTTACCCTGGTAGGTGCGACCACTCGTGCCGGGATGCTGACCAATCCGCTGCGAGACCGTTTCGGCATTGTTCAACGTCTAGAGTTCTATAGCACTGCCGACCTGGCGACTATTGTCGGTCGTTCCGCGGGGATTCTCGGTTTGCCGCTGGACCCTGATGGCGGCTACGAAATCGCCCGTCGCGCCCGTGGGACGCCGCGTATTGCCAACCGTTTGTTGCGTCGGGTAAGGGACTTTGCTGAAGTGCGCGCCAATGGCCATATCACCAAGGCCGTCGCCGACCGAGCGCTCAACCTGCTGGATATCGATGAGCATGGTTTCGACCATCAAGACCGGCGCTTGCTGTTGACCATGATCGAGAAGTTCGACGGTGGCCCTGTGGGTGTGGACAGCCTCGCGGCGGCCATCAGTGAAGAGCGACATACCATCGAGGACGTGCTGGAGCCTTACCTGATCCAGCAGGGCTATATCATGCGTACGCCGAGGGGCCGCGTAGTGACCCGGCATGCGTACTTGCACTTCGGGTTAAACATTCCGTCACGATTGGGGGAGATGCCCGTGGTAGACGAATTCCTTGATGCGGTAGACGATTAAAAAGGCGTGGCGAGTCGATTTATTCGACGTTTGTGCTGTCCTAGTGGCTGGTGTCGTCATTCTTTCGTTAGAAATGTGTCAGAGAATGCAAAAACAGTTGCCTGGCCGGATTGGCAACCTGAGGAGTAAGCACTAGAGTATGCGCGCGCAAAACGGGGATCAGTCGTTCACACATCGTTGTCGCGTTTATTACGAGGACACCGATGCTGGCGGCATCGTGTATTACGTCAATTATCTCAAGTTCATGGAGCGGGCTCGAACCGAGCGGCTACGGGAGATGGGCTTTGCCCAATCCACGCTTGCAGGGGAGGACCTGTTGTTCGTCGTGCATTCCAGCGAGGCCCGTTACTACGCGCCGGCGCGACTGGACGATGAACTGCTGGTCAGTGCGCAAATAACCGAATTGAACCGTGCCAGCCTGCGCTTTAAACAGCAGGTCAGGCGGGCTACGGATGCAACGCTGCTCTGTGAGGGGCAGTTCCTGGTGGCCTGTGTGCGCACCAATAGTTTGAAACCCCGGGCCATTCCCGAAGCTCTACGTGCGGCCTTTGCCGCCGTGAGCGGCGCGGGTAAACATTCAGAGCAGGAGATAAAGCGTGGAAGCTAACGTCGTCGACCATTCCTCCATGTGGAGCTTGGTCAGCAATGCCAGTGTCGTGGTTCAACTGGTGATGCTGATCCTGGTAGCCGCATCGGTTACCTCATGGGTCATGATTTTTCAGCGCAGCAACCTGCTGCGCGCCGCTCGACGTGCCCTGGAGAGCTTCGAGGAGCGCTTCTGGTCGGGTATCGACCTGTCCAAACTGTACCGTCAGGCCGGCAGCAACCCGGACCCGGATTCGGGCGTGGAGCAAATCTTCCGCGCCGGGTTCAAGGAATTCTCCCGTCTGCGCCAGCAGCCGGGTGTTGATCCGGAAGCGGTCATGGAAGGCGTGGCCCGTGCCATGCGCGTTGCTATTTCCCGTGAAGAAGAGAAGCTGGAGCAGAGCCTGCCGTTTCTCGCCACCGTCGGTTCCGTCAGCCCGTACATCGGTCTGTTTGGTACCGTGTGGGGGATCATGAACTCCTTCCGCGGCTTGGCTACGGCCCAACAAGCGACCCTGGCCACTGTGGCCCCCGGTATCGCCGAAGCCCTGATCGCCACGGCCATCGGTCTGTTCGCTGCCATTCCCGCAGTAATCGCCTACAACCGTTTTGCTGCTCGCGGCGAAACCTTGATCAGCCGTTACTACACCTTCGCCGATGAATTCCAGGCGATCCTGCACCGTAAAGTGCACACCAGCGAAGAATAAGCAGGTAATTCCCAATGGCTTTAATCGCTCGAGCTCGGAAAAAGCGCAAGCCGGTCGCCGAGATGAACGTAGTGCCTTACATCGACGTGATGCTGGTGCTGCTGGTTATCTTCATGGTGACCGCGCCGATGCTCAATCAGGGCGTGAAGGTTGATCTGCCCAAGGTTTCCAGTGAAGCCTTGCCGCAAGACAACAACACCCAGGTCCTGACCATTTCGATCAAGGCTGACAAGACCTATTACTGGAACCTTGGCAGCGAAGTCGATACCCAGAAACAGCAAGACAAGGCCATGACCTTGCCGCAGATGACCGAGGCAGTGACCAAGATCATTCGCGCCGGCAACGAAGGCGGCAAGCACACCCAAGTGTTCATTCGTGGCGACAAGGTCGTTGACTACGGGTCCGTGATGGGTGCCATGGGCGGCCTGCAGAAGGCTGGGGTCGGTAATGTTGGCTTGATTACCGAGGCGCCCTGATGCACCAACAGCGAGAGCCGTCCGCTTCGGAAAGCTTCTTTTGGCCTAGCGTTTGGGCAATTGCCCTGCACGTCCTGGCGTTTGGCATGCTGTTCGTCAGCTTTGCCATGACGCCGGACCTGCCTCCAGCCAAGCCGATCGTGCAGGCGACCCTGTATCAACTGAAATCGAAAAGTCAGGCCACCACCCAGACCAATCAGAAGATTGCGGGTGAGGCCCAGAAGTCGGCTGCGCGCCAGACTGAAGTCGAACAGATGGAACAGAAGAAGGTCGAGCAGGAAGCGGTGAAGGCTGCGGAACAAAAGAAAGAAGAGTCTGCTCAAAAGGCCGAGGAAGCTAAAAAGTCTGACGAAGCGAAGAAAGCCGACGAGGCTAAAAAGGCTGATGAAGCCAAAAAAGCCGATAAAGCTGCCGAAGCCAAAAAGGCTGAAGAGAAACAGTTGGCTGATGTAGCCAAGAAAAAATCTGAAGAAGAAGCCAAGAAAGCTGCCGAAGAAGAGGCCAAGAAAAAGGCCGCTGAAGAGGCTAAGAAAAAGATAGTCGAAGACGCGAAGAAAAAAGCCGCGGACGACGCCAAGAAGAAAACTGAAGCAGACGAGGCGAAGAAAAAAGTCGCCGACGATGCGAAGAAGAAAGCCTCTGCTGATGCGGCCAAGAAAAAGGCGCAGGACGCAGCGCGTAAATCGACCGAAGACAAAAAGGCCCAGGCCTTGGCCGATTTGCTTTCCGACACGCCTCAGCGTCAGCAGGCCTTGGCCGATGAACTTGGTGATGAAGTCGCGGGCAGTTTCGACGACCTGATTCGAGCACGGGCAGCGGAAGGTTGGGCACGCCCACCGTCGGCGCGCAAAGGCATGACAGTAGTGCTGCAGATCGGCATGTTGCCGGACGGTACGGTGACTTCGGTCAGTGTGGCCAAGTCCAGTGGTGATGGTTCGTTCGACAGTTCCGCGGTTGCAGCGGTCAAGAATATTGGCCGGTTGACCGAGATGCAGGGAATGAAACCAAGCGACTTCGCTCCCTATCGTTCATTCAAGATGACATTCACACCTGAGGATCTAGCCTTGTGAGAAACCTTCTTCGAGGAATGCTTGTCGTTATTTGCTGCATGGCAGGGATAGCGGCGGCGGATGAAAAGAACATCCTGGTCACCAGCGGTAGCGATCGGGCCACTCCGATTGCTGTTGTACCGTTTGGCTGGCAGGGCGGTAGCGTACTGCCGGACGACATGGCGGAAATCATTGGTAATGACCTGCGTAACTCGGGTTACTACTCGCCAATTCCAAAACAGAACATGATCAGCCAGCCGACCCAGGCCAGCGAAGTCATCTACCGTGACTGGAAGGCCTTGGGTGCCCAGTACCTGATGGTGGGTAGCATCGTTCCGGCCGGTGGTCGCCTGCAGGTGCAATACGCCCTGTTCAACGTTGCCACCGAGCAACAAGTGCTGACCGGTAGCGTTTCGGGAAGTGTCGATCAACTGCGGGACATGGCGCACTACATTGCCGACCAGTCGTTTGAAAAGCTGGTCGGTATCAAAGGTGCGTTCTCCACTCGCATACTGTACGTGACAGCCGAGCGTTTTTCGGTGAACAACACTCGCTACACCCTGCAGCGTTCGGACTACGACGGTGCCCGTGCGGTGACCCTGTTGCAGTCCCGTGAGCCAATCCTGTCGCCGCGCTTCGCGCCGGATGGCAAGCGTATTGCCTACGTGTCGTTTGAACAGAAGCGTCCGCGCATCTTCGTTCAGCACATCGACACCGGTCGCCGCGAGCAAATCACCAATTTTGAAGGCCTGAACGGCGCGCCTGCGTGGTCGCCGGATGGCAATCGCCTGGCATTCGTACTGTCCAAGGACGGTAACCCGGATATCTACGTGATGAACCTTGGTTCGCGCCAGATCAGCCGTGTCACCAATGGTCCTGGCATCAACACCGAACCGTTCTGGGGCAAGGATGGTTCAACCATCTACTTCACCTCCGATCGTGGCGGCAAGCCGCAAATCTATAAAAGCAGCGTCAGCGGTGGTGGTGCCGAACGTGTGACTTTTATTGGTAACTACAACGCCAATCCGAAGCTTTCGGCCGATGAAAAGACCCTGGTGATGATCCATCGTCAGGAAGGCTTCACTAATTTCAAGGTTGCGGCCCAGGATTTGCAGCGCGGAAGCGTAAAAATCCTTACAGAGAGCACTCTTGATGAGTCGCCTACTGTTGCGCCCAACGGCACCATGGTAATCTACGCCACCCGCCAGCAGGGCCGGGGAGTCTTGATGCTCGTGTCCATTAATGGACGCGTAAGGCTCCCGCTTCCTACCGCACAAGGCGAAGTCAGAGAACCGTCCTGGTCCCCTTACCTGAACTGACGCGGCGCTACAAGATTTGCTTAACACACTGGGGTTCATTAGGAGTTTCACGATGGAAATGCTGAAGTTTGGTAAGTTTGCTGCTCTGGCTCTGGCTTTGTCCGTAGCCGTTGGTTGCTCGTCTAAAGGCGGCGACAATGCCGGTGAAGGCGCAGCTGTTGATCCAAACGCTGGTTACGGCGCTAACACTGGTGCAGTTGACGGCTCCCTGAGCGAAGAAGCTGCTCTGCGCGCTATCACCACTTTCTACTTCGAATACGACAGTTCGGACCTGAAGCCAGAAGCCATGCGCGCTCTGGACGTTCACGCCAAAGACCTGAAAGCTAACGGCGCTCGCGTTGTTCTGGAAGGTAACACCGACGAACGTGGTACTCGTGAGTACAACATGGCTCTGGGCGAGCGTCGTGCGAAAGCCGTTCAGCGCTACATGGTACTGCAAGGCGTTTCCCCAGCTCAGCTGGAACTGGTTTCCTACGGTGAAGAGCGTCCAGTTGCTACCGGCAACGACGAGCAATCCTGGGCTCAAAACCGTCGCGTCGAACTGCGTAAGTAATTCGTCATGCGAACGTGCCGTCGTGTTGTAACTGTATTGGCTCTCAGCCTCGCACCGCTTGCGGTGTGGGCTGCGGTTCCTGTGGAAGATAGCAACTCTGGCTATAACAATAGCGGGAGCAGCTATCCGCCAGCAGGTTATGGCACGAACGGCGCCTATGCCGGAGGTGGGGTTACGGCCCCTCCTTCGGCACAGGGCGAGCTGTTCAACCAGCTGCAACGTATGCAGGATCAATTGGCGCAGCAACAAGGCACCATTGAAGTTCTGCAAAATGAAGTAAATCGCCTGAAACAAGAAGGCCTGGAGCGATACCAGGATCTTGATAGGCGCATAGGAACCGGCGTTACACCAGCCGCCACTCCTGATAATTCTTCTGCCGGTGGCGCCGCAAGCGCCGCCGGTGGTGCAGCTGCGGGGGCTGGGGCTGCCAGTCAGGCCCCTGCCGCCAGCAGTGAACCGGGTGATCCAGCGAAGGAAAAGCTGTACTACGACGCAGCCTTCGACCTGATCAAGGCAAAGGATTTCGACAAGGCCAGCCTGGCTTTCGCCGCTTTCCTGCGCAAATACCCGAACAGTCAGTATGCGGGCAATGCCCAATACTGGTTGGGTGAGGTGAACCTGGCCAAGGGTGATCTGCAAGGTGCAGGCCAGGCTTTTGCCAAGGTCAGCCAGCTCTACCCAAAGCACGCCAAGGTGCCTGACTCGCTGTACAAGCTTGCTGACGTAGAGCGCCGCTTGGGTCATGCCGACAAGGTCAAAGGCATTCTGCAGCAAGTGGTGGCCCAATATCCGGGTACATCCGCCGCTCAGTTGGCCCAGCGTGATCTGCAGCGTATGTAAGCGGTGCTGCTCCGCTTGGAAGAAACCCGCGCTTGTCGCGGGTTTTTTCGTTAGAATCCACGCCCTTTTATGAAACACGCTTTTTGGGGTTTGCGCGTTAGCGGAGCTCCTTGAAGTGCCTGACGGAGGCGGACAGCCTGTTTAGCTGTTACGCCCGTGGCGACTATGCAAGATACATTACGTATTACCGAAGTTTTTTACTCGTTACAGGGTGAAACGCGCACCGCCGGCTTGCCCACAGTATTTGTGCGCCTCACCGGCTGCCCGCTACGCTGCCAATACTGTGACAGCGCCTACGCCTTCAGTGGCGGTACCGTGCGTACCCTCGAAGACATCCTCCAGCAGGTTGCCAGCTACCGGCCCCGCTACGTCTGTGTGACGGGCGGCGAGCCGTTGGCCCAGCCCAATGCCATTCCTTTGCTCAAGCAACTATGTGATGCCGGTTACGAGGTGTCCCTGGAAACCAGTGGTGCCTTGGATATTTCCGCGGTAGACCCTCGGGTAAGCCGAGTGGTCGATCTCAAGACGCCTGGCTCCAAGGAAGTGAATCGCAACCGCTACGAGAACATCGAGCTGCTGACGGCCAACGATCAGGTCAAGTTCGTCATCTGTTCCCGTGACGACTACGACTGGGCCAGTTCCAAGCTGATCCAGTATGGTCTCGACCGGCGCGCAGGCGAGGTGCTGTTTTCTCCAAGCCACCACGACTTGAACGCTCGCGAACTGGCCGACTGGGTGGTCGCGGACAATTTGCCGGTACGCCTGCAACTGCAACTGCATAAATATCTTTGGAATGACGAGCCGGGGCGCTGAAATGACTGAACAAACGCTAGATCAAAAACGTGCTGTGATCCTGCTGTCCGGCGGCCTCGATTCCGCCACCGTAGTGGCCATGGCTCGTGCTGACGGCTACAGCTGCTACACCATGAGCTTTGACTACGGCCAGCGTCACCGCGCCGAACTGGATGCTGCCGCCCGCGTTGCTCGCGACCTGGGTGTGGTTGAACACAAGGTAATCAGCCTGAACCTCAACGGCATTGGCGGCTCGGCCCTGACCGACAGCTCCATTGACGTCCCCGAAGCACCCAGCGAAGGCATTCCAGTGACCTACGTGCCGGCGCGCAACACCGTGTTCCTGTCCCTGGCCCTGGGCTGGGCAGAAGTGCTCAATGCACGAGACATCTTTATCGGCGTCAATGCCGTGGATTACTCAGGCTACCCAGACTGCCGTCCCGAGTTCATCGAGTCTTTCGAACGCATGGCCAACCTGGCTACCAAGGCCGGTGTAGAGGGGCAGGGCTTCCGCATTCAGGCTCCCCTGCAGAACCTGAGCAAAGCCGATATCGTTAAGGCAGGCGTGCGTCTTGGGGTTGATTACGCACTCACCGTTTCCTGCTATCAGGCAGACGATCAGGGCCGTGCCTGTGGCAAGTGCGACAGCTGCCGCCTGCGTGCAGAAGGCTTCTCGGCAGCCGGAATCAGTGACCCAACACGTTATTTCTGATTTATTTCGTATTAGGTGTTGAATTTCCGTTAGAAATCAGTATTATACGCACCACCACGAAGCGGGTCGTTAGCTCAGTTGGTAGAGCAGTTGGCTTTTAACCAATTGGTCGTAGGTTCGAATCCCACACGACCCACCATATATTGCAGTTTAGAAAATCCGGAAGGCCCACGAAAGTGAGGATTTCCGGGTTTTTTTTTGCCTGCGATTTGGTGAATGTACGGGATCGGGAAGTGTTGTTTCGCTGGCTGGCAAACTCCCACCGGTATATCGCTGCGCTGTCGAAGCGAAATCGAATGCATTCGTGCATTCTGATAGCTGTCTGAACCCGGCTGCGGCTCGCCGGCATTTTTGAATCGATCCCCACCTCAGGCAAGAAACTCATCTGGGAGAACGGTACCAATCATTTTCAATACTATGATCAGCCGGATGTAGTGGATCGTACGGTGGGTAATGCGGTCACCTGGTTCAACGATCACTCTGCGTGATAGCTGCATCGCGTTAGCAAAAGGCTGACGCAACGATGGCCCCAGTGAGAACGGGTATTCTCGCTCCCACTGAGGGCCACTCCTACTTAGTTGATCTTCTGATCAATCCCAGCCTGCAACTCCTGGCTGTCACTGTGCCCGCCAACCCGTAGCGGTCCAAGGTTGAAGGCTTGATCCTTGCGGGTGGCCTCGTCCTGTTTCTGGGTCAGTTCATCCTTCGCACCAAGAGTCAGGTTAACCGGCGACTTCGAGACGTTCAGCCCAACATCAGCGCGGTAGTCGCTACCTGCCAAGGTAGTGGTCGTGACGCTGGAGCCGCCGAGGTTGACCTTACCGTCGCTGGCGCTGATCCGTGCGCCGGTCAGTCGAGTGTCCCCACCTACCTGCAGATTGACGCTCTGGTTGCCACTGATGCCCGATGCTTGGGTGACGCTGTCTTTGACGATATGACTGACGTCCAGGTTCAAGGTCGGGGTGTAGGCGGTGTTACCGCTCTTGTCGCCGAACAGCACGTTTTCTGTGGTATTGGCCACTGAGCTGCCAGTGGTGTTCTTGTCGCTGACGGAGTAGCTGTCACTGGTTTTCGGCCAGAGCTTATCTTTGACGCCGGACAGGCGAGTGCCCAAGGCATCCTTCTTGTCCGCCAGGTAGGTCTTGGCTTTGTCCACGCTGGTGCCGAAGGCGCCGCGTGGTTCTGGGTTGACGTCGTAGCTGCCGCTGCGGGTGAGTTTCTCCCCCAGACGCTCCTTGGCATTACCGACGGTGTTGACCACGCTGTCTTTGGCTGAGACCAAATGCTCGGTGCCTTTGTCGACGACGTTCTCCAGTTTCTCGCGGTGTTTGTCGAATGCGCCCTCGGCCTTGGCTTGTACCTTGTCCTTGAGCGGGCCGGTGGTCTTGGCCAGTTTGTCGACTACGCCGGGCTGGTTTTTCTCGACATCCAGTTTGGCATCGACATTGACCTGAGTGCTGCTGATCTGGTCCTTGCGGCTCTCTACCACGAGATCTCCACCAATCTTGCCACTGACCTGATCCGCTTCGATCCGCGCTCCAGCCAGGTGAGTATCCCCAGCGCTGTTGATAACCACGTTGTCGGCCTTGATCAGGCTGTCGTGCTGGGTGGTGCCTTGCAGATGATCGACATCGACTTTCGCTCGGGCATTGATGCCGTGCTGGGTCTTTGGCGTGTCGTGTTCACCGGCATCGGCGAGGGTGGTTTTTCCGCCACTACCGCCTGCGCCAAGGCCCACGCCCCATCTGTTGTGAGCCTGGGTCGATTGCGCCGACTCTTGCAGGATGCCGCCTTTTTGCGCATCGAGGCTGACGCTGCCGGCCTTGACCTGAGTGCCTTGCAGGTAGATGGCATCGGCTGTGTCAGCAGCGCTGGCGAGAGTGACCTTGCCGTTGCTGTGCAACTGCCCAACGGTGACGCCCTGGTCGTTTTCCGCGACTTTGCCGATGTTGAAGTTGGCGCTGAGGCTTGCGGTCTTGCTGCTGCTTTCGGCGCTGCTGGTCTTGCCCGCACCGACGGTCAGACCGCCGCCCAGGTTGCTGCCACTGCTGACGTGGGTGTCGGTTGCCGCCTGCAGGTTCAGCTTGCCACCGGCATTGAGGCTGATGTCACCCGTCTTGGCGGTGCTGCTGCCGATCTGGGTGCCTTGCAGGGTCAGGTCGCCGCCGCTGGTGAGCAGGATCGGGCCGTTGCCCTGGATCGTCGCGACGTGGGCCTGGCTGTCCTGGGTGTCCAGGCGTTTGTGGTCCAGTTGCACGCCGGCCCCGAGGTTGACGTTAGTGCCGCTGGCGCCCGGTGCGGTGCCCACGGTCAACGAACCATTGCCGCGCAGGGTGTTGCTGTTTTTGCTCTGGGTGTCGTTGGCCTGGTTCAGCGCCAGCTCACCGCCAGCCTTGAGGTTGACCCCCGCCTGGCCGCCATTGAACTGGCTGCCTTCATAACGGGCATCGCCCTTGACGTCGAGGTTGACGCCCTGGGTCCCGGCGTAGCTGCCGACCACTGCCGTGCTGGAGGTTTTCCGCACGTCGCTGCTGCCGCCGGTACCGCTGCCGCGTACGTTCAGGTCTTCACCGGTGGTGGTGTAGACCCGCACGCCCACCTTGGCGTCCACGCCTTGCTCGCTGCTACTGTGGGTATTGGCCGCCGCCGTGGCAACGTGGCTGCCGGCATCGATCTTCAACTCACCATCAGTGGCACGGTATTGGGTGCCTTCATCCTTCAACTGGCCTGCCACATTGACCTGCACCGTGGCGCCGCTGAACTGGCTGACCACCGCCGTGCTGTCCTGCTGGGTCCGGGTCTTGTTGGTGTGACCCACTTCCACATCGAGCCCGACATTGGGCTGCTCGAACGCGTCCAGCAGCCCAGGCTGATGGAACTTGGTCTGGGCCAAGCCTTCGACGGCTTTTTCGATCGGGCGGGTGATGCCTTTGTATTCGACATTCGCGCCGACATCGGCGGTCCAGCCGTTCTCTTTGTGGGTGCTGGTTTCGCTGTTATGGGCCGCCTGGTTATCGACTTGGGCGGCATTGACCTGCAACTCGGAACCGGCCTTGACCTGTGCGCCCTGGCTGGTGAGGGTGTTGCCGGCATTGATGGTCAGCTTGCCTGTCGCTGCCACGTTGCTGGTTTGCGCGGTGGTTTTGCTGCGGGTGTCGTGGCTGCTCTGATGGCTGAACTCTGCGCCACTGCCGGCCTTGTCCAGACCGCCGGTGTAGTAGACGCCGCCACCGGCGGTGGTCTTGTCGGTGGTGTTGGTGGTGCTGTCGTGAGCCGCCAGCAGGTCGACGTTTTTGCCGCTCAAGGTTGCATCGCCCTGGGTGGCCTTGAGGTCGGAACCCTTGACGCTTAAATCACCATTCGCCGTGACGGCCAGGGTGCCGCCGCTGAGGCTGGAGGCCTGCTGGCGGGTGGTGTCGGTCTTGCTGGTTTGCTGCTGGTCTTCATAACGCACGCCCGCACGGTACTGGCGGGTGCCGTCGGCGGTTTCCTTAGCGTAGCCGTCAAAACCACGGATGTGGGTGCTGGTGGTGTCGTGGGAGGTGTTTTCAACTGAGGCGATCTTGATGTCGCCCTTGGCGTCAGCCTTCAACTCGCCTGCCGCCGAGACCTGGGAACCACTGACTTCGATGTCCTTGGCGCTTTGCAGCTTGAGGTTACTGTCCGAGCGCAGGTTGCTGGCGACGACGGTGCTGTCCTTGAGGTTCTTGCGGCTTTCGTCCTTGGAGATACCGAAAAACTTGCTGTCCTTGCTGTAGCTGTTGTCGTGGGATAGATCGCGCACGCCGTCGATCACCAGCGAACCTTTCTCACTGATCACACTGGCTTGCTTGCCGCCACGGGCCTGACTGCCGCTGATGCGCACTTCGTCAGCCTTGACGATCAGTTTGCCGTCAGCGTTGACCTTACTGCCGGTGTTCAAGGTCTTGCCCTTGTCGCCGTCGCCGTTTTTTCCGAAGAAGCTGCCGCCTACCAAGTCGCCAGAGTAGGCGTTGTCGCTGTTGCTCTGGGTGCGGCTGACGCTGGTGATTTCAACTTGTCGGGCGGCCAGTTGAATGTCGCCCGGGGTCTTCAGTTCAGCGCCTTGCAGTTGTAGTTTTTGTTGGCTGGTCAGCTCAAGGTTCTTGCCGGCCTTGAGGCTACTGGTGACGCTGCGTTGCTCGCTGCTGGATTTGTCCCAGTTGGCTTTCCACAGGTGCTTGCGGTGCTTGCCCTGGTCGCGGGTTTCGTGGGTCTCCGTGGCGGCGCTTAGGCGCAGATCGTCGCCGCTCTTGATGTTCAGGGTGTCGCCTGCTTCAACGCTGCTGGCCTTGATTTCGGTCTTGGCGCCGGAAGACAGCGTGGCATTCTGCTGGGCCACGACCTTGTTGCCGTGCTGGCGCGAGTCCTTGTCGGTGGTGGTGGCGTCATAGGTTTCGTAGGTGAACAGAAAGTTGCTGTTTTCCCACTTGTGACGATCTTCCTGAAGCTTGCGGCTTTCCAGGCTGCTCAGGGTCAGATTGCGGCTGGCGTCGAGCTTGACGTTACGCCCGCTGACATCAGTAGCGGCCAGGTTCAAGTCCTTGCCGCTGTGCAGGTTGACATCGCCTTGGTGGCTCTGCACCCCGGCGCGATTGGCCTCCAGGCTATTGGCGTGCACTTGGCCACTGATATCGAGGTCGCCGGCAGAGCTGACGTTTACGCCGTCGCGGCCGCTTACTTGCACCGCGCCGACCCGCACACCTGCGCCTTCGGCGGTGCTGATGATGTTGATGCGTCCGGCCTGCATCGCGCCGAACAGGCTGGCGTCGATGCGCTGGTCCTGGGTCTTGCTGGCCGGGTCGACCTTGCGCACTTCGCCGCTGGCGAAGTCGACCTGGTTGCGGCCGACGGTGAGGTTCAATTGGTCACGGGCGTCGAGACGGCCCTGGCTGTCGATGCGCGGGGCAATCAGGTTGATCGAGCCACCACGGTTTTGCAGGCCTTGGCCTTGCACCGTCAGTTGGCCGCGAGCATCGCGGGTGCTCAAGGCTTGCAGTTTGCCGTCATTGAGCTCGGGACGGCCTACCACCAGGTTGGCGTTGGGGGTGTTGATGAAGCTGCCACCGTTGACCGAGATCCCGTTAGGGTTGGCCAGAACATAATCGGCCGCCCGCCCGAAAATCTCCTGTGCGCCGTTGAGGGTCGAGGCGTTGCGACTGATCACTTCGTTGAGGATCACGCTGGCCGCCTGGCCCTGGAATTGCGGGTTGGCCGCCAGATGCCCGGCGAGCTGGGATTGCCCGGCCTGCAGGGCGTTGTTCAGCACCACGCCCTGGCGATCGACGTTGTAGTCCAGGAACTGGTTATGCGACAGGCCGCCGGCATTGGGCGCGACGATATTGACGATTGGCACCCCCCCCTGATTTTGCAGTTGCGGGGTGCCGCCAGGGCCCTCGACTACCGTCAAACCACCGGCCAATACCAGTTGAGGTAACAGGAACAGGCTGGCGATGGCCCAGCGCAGTTTGCCGCTGGGGGAGAGGTGAAAGCTGTGTATGTCATTGGGCATAAAAAGTCTCGCTCTATGTTGGCTGATCCGCGCAGTGCGTCGTTCGGTGCGAGGCTGCTGTGGGGTCAGGTACAGCGGTTATGTCAGGCTAATCGGGCATCGGCTCATCTGTGCAAGCTCATATCTGCAAGCTCAGGCGCGTCAGCCAAACTTCCGGCTCCTGGCCAAAACCTGCAGGGGTGTTCAGGTTGCGTTGGTAGTCGAAGTCGAGCTGCACGTTCTTCCAGCTCAGGTTGAGTCCGGCGCTGGCACCGCTCAGACGTTGGCTCTGGGAGCCGTGCTCACGCTTGACCAAGCCGTTGTCCAGGCCCAGGCGTGGGGTGATCTTGATCGGCAGGTCGCTGTTGAGCGGTAAGCGCAGGGTGTTACGCCAGACCGCGCCGATGGCACCGGAAGCGCTGTTCTCGCGATAGCCTCGCACCGCCGAATCGTCGGTGCCCAGCAGTTGTTCGATGGCGGGCAAGGCGTCGGGGCTGTACTGCGCCGATAACTGGCTTTGCCACTGCCACGGTTGGCCGTTGAGCTGGCCATTGCGCCATTGGGTGAGGTTGGCGCGGTACTTGTGGAACTGCGCCTGGGGCAGGTTCTTTTGCACTTGGTCGGCATCCCGATCGGCGCCGAACCAGGTCAGGCCCTGGGCGTAATTGACGTCCAGGTTCCACACCGCGCTGTTGAGCCAGAACAGGTTCAATCCCGCCTCGGCCACGGTCAGCGTCGGGCTCTGGATCCCCAGGCGAACCTTTTGCAGGTAGCTGTCGACGTCCTTGTAGGCCAATTGCAAGTTGGCGCTCAGTTGATGGCCCTGATCGCGCCACAGCACACGGTCGGTACGCAGGCTGACCTGATCGGTGCGGCCACTGTTATAGAACGTGGTACTGCTGAGCTTGAATGGCGAGCGGTATTCGGCATGGCTGGCGAACAGGCTGTAGGTCCAGTAACCGTAGGGGATGGAATAAAACAGGCTGTTGCTGCGGCTGTAGCGCGGGCCGTGGTTGAGGGTGTCGCTGAAGCTTAAGTTGAGCGAGTCGTTGAGCTGCAACGGGCTGTCCAGGTTCAGGCTGATGGAGTTGCGATCACGCCCGGTGCCGGCGCTGCCGAGGTTATCCACTCCAAGGCCCAGGCCCCAGCGCGAGGCACTGCTGCGTGAGCGCAGGATGAGCCGCGAAGCGCCTGGCTCGCTGCCGGGCGCAATGTCGGCGGTGAGGTCCACCGAACGCAGGCGATTGAGCTGGTCCAGGCCCTGCTCCAGGTCTCGCAGGTTCAATGGTTTGCCGAGCATTCCAGGGAACGCCCCGTGCAAAGACACTGGCAGGCTCTGGTCGGCCAGCTCGATGGCTTCGATATAGCCTTCTTCGACGTGGATATCCAGGGGCTGCCCAGCGGCCGGGGTGCTGATCAGGTAAGGACGGCTGGCGATATAGCCAGCCTCGACGTACAGGCGGGTGATCTCGGCCAGCAGTCGGTTGATCTGGGTGACGCCCATGCAGGAGGCCACATAGGGTTCGATGTGCGTGTTGAACTCGGTCTTGCTGAACAGCGTGACCCCGGCCAGGCGCGTACCGCTCAGGGGCCAGCAGCGCTCATCTTTCACGGTGTCTGCAGGCAGTGCTGGCGCTTCTGGTTGGGTGCCGAAACTGCCTCGCTGCATCTGGCGCTGGCGTTGTTCCAATTGCAGCTGTTGCAGGTCGCGCTGTTGTTGTTGCTGCAAGCGCAGGGCTTCTTGGCCGGCCTGCGGCCCATCGGCAGCAACCACCGGTAATGAGCCCAGGCAGAGCAGGGAAACGATCAGGCTCCGGGTAAGAAGGAGACGCTCGGTTGAGGGCTGATTCGGCACTCGACATCCTTAACGTGAAAATACGGACGATCCATGCCCCTGGAGCCAGATGGTGAACTCAGGGACTTGCCATAGTTGAGCCATCATTAAGCGGATTGTTACATCGGTGTCGGATTTATTACATAAAACGTGAGGAGTGCCGCGTTATTCAGTAAAAAAGTGCACAAAGAAGGTGCGGGGAGGGCAAGCATACGCTTGGAATAGATCGGCTTTGCTGGCTGGCATAGTGAAAGATGTCGCGAAGGGTGCTTTTAGATTGTTGCAGCGGAGCCTGTTAATCGGTTTGTTTATCAGTGGTCGGCAAGTACAGCCCCTGCCTCGGCAAGAGAGCGGGGCTGTCATGTTTCAGCTCAGTTTTGCCCTCGAACCAGAATCGACTCATTGATCTGCGCAATCGCCGCAGCCCTGGCGGCCTGGACTTCACCGCGTCGTCTCAAGGCTCAGGCTCTCGACGTTTCTCAGGATCTGCTGGCGAAGGCTTTAGCAGCTAACTAGCTGATATTGCAGTTTAGAAAATCCGGAAGGCCCACGATAGTGAGGATTTCCGGGTTTTTTTTGGCGTGTAAAAAGGTAGGGTAGTTGCTTTGGGTTGATCTATAGGTTCAAAGTTCTTATATTTGAGTCTGTAGATTAAGTGTGAGGTTGTGACCATGACACTACCCCTCCAAGCGCAAGCATTTTCCAAGGACCAATGCGTGACCGGTCTGCGCGCTGCCGTAGGCATTCTCGAAAAATGGCAGGCAACCAGTGACCAGGCTTGCCGTATCTTGCGTATTTCCCGCAGCACCTATACGCGTGCCAAGCAGCGTGATGTTGATTGGTCGGTGGGCCTGGATTCTGACCAGATGCAGCGAATCAGCTTTGTACTGAACATCCACGCAGCGCTTCGCCTGGTCTTTGATAATCCCGAGAACGTATATGGCTTCCCGGCGATGGCGAATGACAACAGCTTTTTCAACGGTCGTACGCCCCTCGAAATCATGGCCCAAGGCGATATGATTTCCCTGTACGAGACGTTTCGCCGGATTGATGTTCTACGTGGAGCGCAGTGGTGATGCTGAGTCAGTTGTCAGATATGGCCGCAGAGCAATTGCAGGCCTATCGACTGGTCAACTCAAAGTTTCCGCCCATTGCCCTGTTTGACGACGTGGCGAGCGCAGACGAATTTGATGCGCTCTATCAGATTCAGGCTCTGACCAATCCCAGGCTGCATAACGAGGTCGGTCTTATTGAGTTGATACCTCGCAAGGAAATCCCCTTCGGCATTCCTGGGTGTTCATATGCAACGGCACCGTTCACTCATGTAAATCCAGCCGGGTCGCGTTTCAGCGATGGCAGCTTCGGTGTGCTGTACCTGGCCGCCACGATGGAGACTGCACTGGCAGAGGTGCGTCATCATCAGAGTCAGTATTGGTCGAACGTTCGCGGCCTCAACTACGAGCGCTTTATGTTCAGGGGGCTGTCCTGTTCCTTCGTGGATAATTCGATGAAGGATGCGACATCCATTCCTATGACTGATCCCATTTACGATCCCGACGATTACACGCACTCCCATCGTTTGGGGAGGGCTATCAAGGAAGCAGGCTTTCCCGGCCTGCGGTACAGGTCGGTGCGTTCACAAGAGAGCCACTGTTGGGCGTTGATGACGCCCATGCCTGTCTCATCCATCGTTCAAACGGCGCATTACGAGATGATCTGGAACGGTGAGATCACCAGTGTCAACAAAATCAGCGAAGCCTGACGGCCTGGCTTCTTCCTGGGCGATGCGAGCGTATTTGTAGTTGTAGCCGGTGGTAAGCACCACCAGCTACAACGGACAAAGCGCCCGCACCCCAGATTAGGCTTTTGAATCCAATCGATATTCTGTAGCCTTGCGCAGCTTCACCGTTGTCCGTGCTGATGAACACAATCACTTCGTCCGGCGGTACCCGCAAGGGGCCCAGAGCCGGTGGTACACTCGACTTTCGCGCAACTGCGCCTGCAGGTCTTGCGAACATGACGCAAATTTCCGAACGTCTTCTGGTTCAAGCCCACCTTGATGCCAAACAGCCCAAGGTGCTCAGTGCTGCCGAGGAAGCGGTTTTACGTGCCGCTATCGCCGCCGAGCTGAAGGCTCAGGACGCGGTGCTGGTGGCTCACTTTTACTGCGACCCGGTAATCCAGGCCCTGGCCGAAGAAACCGGCGGCTGTGTCTCCGACTCTCTGGAGATGGCCCGTTTTGGCGCCGCTCACCCGGCCAAGACCGTACTGGTCGCCGGTGTGCGCTTCATGGGCGAGACAGCCAAAATCCTCACCCCCGAAAAACGCATCCTGATGCCCACCCTGGAAGCTACCTGCTCCCTGGACCTGGGTTGCCCGGTGGATGAGTTTTCCGCGTTCTGCGACCAGCATCCCGAGCGCACCGTGGTGGTCTATGCCAATACTTCGGCGGCGGTCAAAGCCCGTGCCGATTGGGTGGTGACCTCCAGTTGCGCCCTGGAGATCGTCGAAAGCCTGATGGACAACGGCGAGACCATCATCTGGGGCCCGGACAAACACCTGGGCACTTATATCCAGCGCCAGACCGGTGCCGACATGCTGCTGTGGGACGGTGCCTGCATCGTCCACGAAGAGTTCAAGTCCAAGCAACTGGAAGACATGAAGGCGCTGTACCCGGACGCGGCGATTCTGGTGCATCCGGAATCACCGACTTCGGTGATCGAACTGGCCGATGCCGTGGGTTCCACCAGTCAGTTGATCGCCGCCGCGCAGCGCCTGCCGAACAAGACTTTTATCGTCGCCACCGACCGCGGCATCTTCTACAAGATGCAGCAGTTGTGCCCGGACAAGGTGTTTGTCGAAGCGCCGACCGCTGGGAACGGCGCGGCGTGCCGCAGTTGTGCGCACTGCCCGTGGATGGCGATGAATACGCTGGAGCGGACTCTGCAGTGTTTGCGCGAGGGCAGTAACGAGATCTTCGTCGAGCCGTCGGTGATCCCCCACGCGGTGCGCCCGCTCAAGCGCATGCTGGACTTTACCCAGGCCGCGCGCCTGAAACTGGCGGGCAACGCCTGATAAGCGCTTATTTTTTCTTCTTTGGAATACGAACCAGCTGGCTGTCGGAATAGATGTCATGCCAGCTGCGCTTCTTCTTGTCGACCAGCGACCAGATAAACCCCAGCCCAGCGCACAACCACGACGCAATCGACACCACAAAACGCAGTAAAGCCTGCCACAGGCTGATCCGCGAGCCATCCGCGTTCTGCACCCGCACGCCCCATACCTGCATGCCCAGCGTCTGCCCGGAATGGGTCCAGAACTTGGCGAAGAAACCAAACAACACAAAAAACAAAATCGTCGACAGCAATGGATCACCGTCCAGGGCACCGGACTCAGAGAGCGCACGCATTTTGGTTTCACCGACAAAGGCCATCCACACCAGCTTGTAGATGAGGGCTGTGACGATCAGCAGGGCGGTGCACAACAGGAAGTCATAGAACATCGCTGCCAGACGACGGCCCAGGCCAGCGGCGGGAAAATCGCCTTGAGGGCTTAGCAGGTGTTTCGACATGGCAGGGCTCTCGGAAGGAAAAAAGCCATTTTACGGATAAAACATATAAAAAAGCCTCTGATGTCACCATCAGAGGCTTTTTTGTCGCAGCAAGGATCAGCCTTCTGCTGCTTGTACTTCGTCAGCCTGCATGCCTTTCTGGCCTTGCACGGCAATGAAGGTCACTTTCTGGCCTTCTTTAAGGCTCTTGAAGCCATTGCCCTGAATCGCGCGGAAATGCACGAACAGATCCGGACCGCTTTCTGGAGTGATAAAACCAAACCCTTTCTCGTCGTTGAACCACTTGACGGTACCGCTCTGACGATCAGCCATTTTCTTATTTCCTTGACGCTAAAAGTTAATGACAGCCCCTTTCACATGAAAGAGTACTGGGCTGGATTGCAGGAAAGTAAGAGACGTCGAACGGGTTGTAGCAAACTTTGGCTACTGCCCAGGTCCAGGTTCCAAGCGACCCATGCAAACACAGTAGGCAAACTCTACGCCAACTAATATGGAAAAAACAAGCCCTCTGCAAGCCACGGTTTTCCTCAGTTTTATGACACTTCGGTCAACGTTTGGCATAAGGCTTATTCGATAGGCTTGATCACTTGTTATAGGTTAAGGCACATAACGCTGACTATCGTCAGTGCACTTTTTTGTGGCGGTTGCGTTACAGATTAGTGCACACAACCGCATTCGCGTTACTTATAGGAACAGCCAATCAACCACGGTAGTAACGTTGTGGCACGAATGGCATTTTACTTACACGAAGTGGCACCTTTTTCCCACGCACCAACGCCCAGACCTCGGTATCCAGCGCAACGAATGCACTGTCGAGGTACCCCATGGCTAGCGGGCCGCCAAGGCTCGGACCAAAACCGCCGCTGCACACGCTACCGATCACTGTGCCGTGTTCATCGACGATTTCTGCGCCTTCACGGACCGGGGTACGCTCCTGCGGCAGCAGGCCAACGCGCTTGCGGCTGACACCCGCTTGCTGCTGGGTGAAGATCTTGTCGGCACCCGGAAAGCCACCAGCGCGTGCACCATCGGCGCGGCGGGCCTTGGAGATGGCCCACAACAGGCTGGCTTCAATCGGTGTGGTTTCGGTGTTCATGTCATGGCCGTAGAGGCACAGGCCGGCTTCCAGGCGCAGGGAGTCGCGGGCGCCAAGGCCAATGGCCTGTACTTCGGTTTCTGCCAGCAGGCTGCGGGCCAGGGCTTCGGCACTGGCGGCCGGCACGGAGATTTCGAAACCGTCTTCGCCGGTGTAGCCGGAGCGGCTGACGTAGCAGTCCACGCCCAGCAGGCGCGTAGGAGCGAATTGCATAAAGGTCATGTGCTTGACCTCAGGCGCCAGTCGCGCCAATACGCTGACCGCCGCCGGACCTTGCAGGGCGAGCAGGGCGCGCTCTTCGAACAGCGGCTCAATGGTGCACTGGTCACCGATATGCTGGCGCAAGTGGGCCAGGTCCTGATCCTTGCAGGCGGCGTTGACCACCAGGAACAGTTCGTCGTTACCCAGGTTGGCGACCATCAGGTCGTCGAGGATACCGCCCTGCTCGTTGGTGAACATGGCGTAGCGCTGCATGCCCACCGGCAGGTCGATGATGTCCACCGGCACCAGGGTTTCCAGGGCCTTGGCGGCGTTGGCGCCGGTCAGGCGAATCTGGCCCATGTGCGATACATCGAACAACCCGGCCTGTTCACGGGTGTGCAGGTGTTCCTTCATCACGCCCAACGGGTATTGCACCGGCATGTCGTAGCCGGCGAACGGCACCATGCGCGCGCCCAGTTCAATGTGCAGGGTGTGCAGCGGGGTTTTCAACAGGGTTTCGGTGGACATATTCAGCTCCTGAAAAACGTACGGACGTGCTTGAGAACGTCAGCACTCGATAATGTTGACTGCCAAACCGCCACGTGCGGTTTCCTTGTATTTGCTTTTCATGTCGGCGCCGGTCTGGCGCATGGTACGGATGACCTTGTCCAGCGAGACGAAGTGTTGCCCATCGCCGCGCAGGGCCATGCGCACCGCATTGATGGCCTTGACCGAACCCATGGCGTTGCGCTCGATACAGGGCACCTGCACCAGCCCGCCGATGGGGTCGCAGGTCAGGCCGAGGTTGTGTTCCATGCCGATTTCGGCAGCGTTTTCCACCTGGGAAACCGTACCGCCCAACACCTCGCACAAGGCGCCGGCGGCCATGGAACAGGCGACGCCCACTTCACCCTGGCAACCGACTTCAGCGCCGGAGATCGAGGCGTTTTCTTTATAGAGGATGCCAATGGCGGCGGCGGTGAGCAGAAAGCGCACCACGCCGTCTTCGCTGGCACCGGGGATAAAGCGCATGTAGTAGTGCAACACCGCGGGCACAATCCCGGCCGCACCGTTGGTGGGCGCGGTTACTACGCGCCCGCCGTTGGCGTTTTCTTCGTTGACCGCCAGGGCGTAGAGGTTGACCCAGTCCAGCACCGACAGCGGATCACGCAGCGCCGACTCCGGGTGCTTGCACAACTGGCGATGCAGCGCCGCCGCCCGCCGCTTGACCTTGAGGCCACCGGGCAGAATCCCTTCGTTGCGACAGCCCGCGTCCACACAGTCCTGCATTACCTGCCAGATCTTCAGCAAGCCGCTGCGGGTCTCCGCTTCCGGGCGCCAGGCACTTTCGTTGGTCAGCATCACCTGGCTGATGGACAGCCCATAGGTGGCGCAATGGCCAAGCAAGTCCTTGGCACTTTTGAAGGGAAAGGTCAGGGGGGTGGCGTCCTCGACAATCCGGTCGGCGCCGGCCGCGTCTTCATCCACCACAAACCCGCCGCCGACCGAGTAGTACTCGCGGCTGCGAACTTGCAGGCCCGCCTCATCGAAGGCACGAAAGATCATGCCGTTGGGGTGATAGGCCAGGGGTTTGCGAATCATCGCCAGGTGTTCTTTCTCGTTGAACGCAATGCTGTGTTCGCCGAGCAGGTTCAAGCGCCCGTTGCTGCGAATTTCCTGCAAGCGTGCAGCAACGGTTTCAGTGTCCACGGTGTCCGGGTGTTCGCCTTCCAGGCCCAGCAACACGGCTTTGTCGCTGCCGTGGCCTTTACCGGTGGCGCCAAGCGAGCCGTAGAGTTCGACCTTGACGCGGGTGGTCGCACTCAACAGGTTGTCACGTCGCAAGCCCTCGACGAAGCGCGCTGCAGCACGCATCGGGCCGACGGTGTGGGAACTGGAGGGGCCGATGCCAATTTTGAACAGGTCGAACACGCTTAAAGACATGGTTGTTCTCCGGTTTCTTGTTATTGGGTACCGCTTTTCTGTAGGAGCGAGCTTGCTCGCGAAGAACTGATAGGCACCGCGTTCATTCAGGATGATCGCGGCGCTCTCAGGTTTTTCGCGAGCAAGCTCGCTCCTACAGGTTCACGGTCAGGCGTAGCTTTCGATTGACGGGCACGCACACACCAAGTTGCGATCGCCAAACACGTTGTCGACCCGGCCAACCGGCGGCCAGTACTTGCCTTCGATCAACGACGCTACCGGGTACACCGCTTGTTCGCGGCTGTAGGGGTGCGTCCATTCGCCCACCAGTTCGGCGGCGGTGTGCGGGGCGTTTTTCAGCGGGTTATCGTCCTTGTCCAGCGAGCCATTTTCCACTGCGCGGATTTCTTCGCGGATGCGGATCATGGCGTCGCAGAAGCGGTCCAGTTCTTCCTTGGATTCGCTTTCGGTCGGTTCGATCATCAAGGTGCCGGCCACCGGGAACGACATGGTCGGGGCGTGGAAACCAAAGTCGATCAAACGCTTGGCCACGTCATCGACGCTGATGCCGCTGCTGTCTTTCAACGGGCGCAGATCCAGGATGCATTCGTGGGCCACCAGGCCGTTGCTGCCGGTGTAGAGCACGGGGTAGTGCTCTTCCAGGCGACGGGAAATGTAGTTGGCATTGAGGATCGCCAACTGCGACGCGCGCTTGAGGCCGGCGCCGCCCATCATGCTGATGTACATCCAGGTGATCGGCAGGATGCTTGCGCTGCCGAACGGTGCCGCGCAGACCGCGCCTTCCTTGCGTTCCAGGGCGCCGTGCCCCGGCAGGAACGGTGTCAGGTGCGACTTCACGCCAATCGGGCCAACGCCTGGGCCGCCACCGCCGTGAGGGATGCAGAAGGTCTTGTGCAGGTTCAGGTGGGACACGTCGCCGCCGAACTTGCCTGGTGCGCAGAGGCCGACCATGGCGTTCATGTTGGCGCCATCGATGTACACCTGGCCGCCGTTGTCATGAATGATCTCGCAGATTTCGCGGATGCCTTCTTCAAACACGCCGTGGGTCGACGGGTAGGTGATCATCAGCGCAGCGAGGTGTTCGCGGTGCTCGATGGCCTTGGCCCGCAGGTCTTCGATGTCGACGTTACCGCGTGCATCGCAAGCGGTGACCACAACACGCATGCCCGCCATGTTGGCGGTGGCCGGGTTGGTGCCGTGGGCTGACGAAGGGATCAGGCAGATATCGCGGCGTTCTTCGCCACGGCTCTGGTGATAGGCACGAATGGCCAGCAGGCCTGCGTACTCGCCCTGGGAGCCGGCGTTCGGTTGCAGGGAAATGGCGTCGTAACCGGTGGCCGCGCAAAGCATGGCTTCCAGTTCGTCAGTCAGCTGTTGGTAGCCGGCGCTTTGCGAGGCCGGAGCGAACGGGTGCAGGGCACCGAATTCGGCCCAGGTCACCGGGATCATTTCGCTGGCGGCGTTGAGTTTCATGGTGCAGGAGCCCAGCGGGATCATGGTGCGATCCAGTGCCAGGTCCTTGTCGGCGAGTTTGCGCAGGTAGCGCATCAGCTCGGTTTCCGAGTGATAACGGTTGAACACCGGGTGGCTGAGGATTGGCGACTGGCGCAGCAGCGCGGCCGGCAGGGTGCTGTCAACGCTGGCGGCCAATGCGGCGAAGTCCGGCAGTGTTTTACCGTTTGCGAACACACTCCACAGGGTTTCGATATCAGCCTGATGGGTGGTTTCGTCCACCGACAGGCCCAAGCGTTCGGCATCGACCACGCGCAGGTTGATGCGCTGGGCACGGGCCTTGTCGTGCAGGGCGGCGGTGTTGGCGCCGGTGGCCAGGGTCAGGGTGTCGAAGAAGTTGGCTTGCTCAACCTTGAGGCCCAACGCGGTCAAGCCTTTGGCGAGGATCGCGGTCAGGTGATGAATGCGGTTGGCGATTTGGGTCAGGCCTTTAGGGCCGTGATACACCGCGTACATGCTGGCGATGTTGGCCAACAGCACCTGGGCGGTGCAGATGTTGCTGGTGGCTTTCTCTCGACGGATATGTTGCTCGCGGGTCTGCATGGCCAGGCGCAGGGCCGGCTTGCCGAAACGGTCGACGGAGACGCCCACCAGGCGGCCCGGCATGTCGCGTTTGAACGCATCCTTGGTGGAGAAATACGCCGCGTGCGGGCCACCAAAGCCCAGCGGTACGCCGAAACGTTGCGCGCTGCCGATGGCCACGTCGGCATCGAACTCGCCCGGCGGGGTCAGCAGGGTCAGGGCCAGCAGGTCAGCGGCCACGGCCACCAGCGCATTGGCGGCGTGGAAGCGTTCGGTCAGTTCGCGGTAGTCGAACACGTCACCGTTGCTGGCTGGGTATTGCAGCAGCGCACCGAAGAAGGCGCTGACGTCGGTCAGTTCGCGCTCGTCGCCCACCACCACGTCAATGCCCAACGGCTCGGCACGGGTGCGCAACACGTCGAGGGTTTGCGGGTGGCTATGGATGGACGCAAAGAAGGCGTGGCTGCCCTTGTTCTTGCTCAGGCGTTTGCAGAAGGTCATGGCTTCGGCAGCGGCGGTGGCTTCATCGAGCAGGGACGCGTTGGCGATCGGCAGGCCAGTGAGGTCGCTGATCAGGGTCTGGAAATTCAGCAGCGCTTCCAGGCGGCCCTGGGAAATCTCCGGCTGGTACGGGGTGTAGGCGGTGTACCAGGCCGGGTTTTCCAGCAGGTTGCGCAGGATCGGCGACGGCGTGTGGCAGTTGTAGTAGCCCTGACCGATGTAGGTCTTGAACAGTTGGTTTTTGCTGGCGATGGCCTTGATCGAAGCCAGGGCATCGGCTTCGCTCAGTCCGTCTTCCAGGCCCAGCACGCTGGTGCCCTTGATGCTTTGCGGGATCACACTGGCGCTCAGGGCTTCCAGGGAATCAAAGCCCAGGCTGGCGAGCATCTGTTGCTCGTCTTCCTGGCGCGGGCCGATGTGGCGCGCGATGAATTCGTTGGCGGTGCTCAATTGAATGGTCATGACGCGCTCCTCAGGCTTCTGCGTTGGCTTTGATCAGGCGGTCGTATGTATCTTGATCCAACAGTTTAGCCACCGCATCGGCATCGGTCGGTTTAAAGCGGAAGAACCAGCCTTCGCCCATCGGGTCTTCGTTGACTAACTCGGGGCTGGCGTCCAGCTTGTCGTTCACTTCGAGGACTTCTCCGTCCAGGGGCATGTACACACCGCTGGCCGCCTTGACCGACTCCACGGTGGAGGCTTCTGCACCTTTGTCGTAGGCCTGCAATTCAGGTAGTTGCACGAAAACCACATCACCCAGCGCGTTCTGCGCGAAAGCGGTAATACCTACGGTAACGCTGCCGTCGGCTTCGGCGCGCAGCCATTCGTGATCTTCAGTAAAGCGCAACTCGCTCATGGAAACTCCTCAGGGCCAGATTCGTCTGGTGGACGGGATTGTAATAATGACGAGTTACTTAGCAAAATCGCGGCCAATGTTTTTTAGTTGTTATAAATCAATTGGTTATTTGATTTCTGTGGGAATGGTTGATTTGTGGGTGTAGCGATATCGCTACGGTTGAGAGGGTGAAAAAAAGGCTATGAGGATCAAAGCCTTGCATGGAGACGGCTGAGGATGTGTGTAGTGATATCGTTACGCTGTAGCGTTTTCAGTACGGACTGAGGTCGGTTTTAGGCACTTGGCTGGATGTGAGGTGGTTGACGGGTCTGAGTGAGCTTACTCGCGAAGAACCAGAGAGCGCCGCGGTGATTCAGGAAACCAGCGTCATCGTTAACGACCATCGCGAGCAAGCTCGCTCCTACAGTGGGCAGTAGATCCGCTCTTGCTTCTCACCACTCAGGTCGGCTACCAGGCCGCCGTGCTTTTGCTTTTGATCTTAGGCGCCCCGTTAACCACGGAGCAATGCCGGAGTGAAGGCATGCCGAGCCTAAGCGAGGCACCAAGTGGTGGGGCAAGAGCCCTTTTGGTTACTTTTGGGGCTCTTTTCCAAAAGTGACACGCCGTAAGGGCGTAACCCCAAGCCGCCATAACCGCAGCAACGGATATACACCCAACTTTCAGACCTTCGTAGGAATCCCGTACTTGCGCAAGCGATGAGCGATGGCCGTATGCGAAGTCTGCAACCGACTCGCCAACTGCCGCGTCGACGGATAACTGGCATACAGCTTCTCCAGCAGCGAACGCTCAAAGTCCTCCACCGCCTGCTCCAGGCTGTCGACTTCACCATCACTCTGACGCGCCACCGAAGTCCCGGCGATATCCAGATCACCAATATCCACCAAGCTGCTTTCACAAATAGCCGCAGCCCGAAAAATCACATTCTGCAGTTGCCGCACATTCCCAGGCCAACGATTCCCCAGCAACGCCGGATAAGTGCCCGGCGCCAGACGACAGACCGGACGCTGGATCTGCGCACAAGCCTGCTGCATGAAATAGCGCGCCAGCAGCAAAATATCCTGGCCACGTTCGCGCAGGGGCGGCACTTCGACGTTGAGCACATTCAGCCGGTAGAACAAGTCCTCACGGAAAGTCCCCTCGCTGACCATCTTTTCCAGGTCGCGGTGGGTGGCGCTGAGGATGCGCACATTGACCTTTACTTCACGGTCGCCGCCCACCCGGCGAAAGCTGCCGTCATTGAGAAAACGCAGCAGCTTGGCCTGCAAATACGGCGACATCTCGCCGATCTCATCGAGAAATACCGTGCCCTGGTTGGCCAACTCCATCAGCCCCGGCTTGCCGCCGCGTTGGGCGCCGGTAAAGGCACCGGGGGCGTAGCCGAATAGTTCGCTCTCGGCCAGGTTTTCCGGCAGCGCCGCGCAGTTCAGCGCCAGGAACGGCGCGCTGTGACGGGCGCTGATCGCGTGACAGGCTCGGGCTACCAACTCCTTGCCGGTGCCGGTTTCGCCCTGGATCAACAACGGTGCATCCAGAGCCGCTACCCGCTGTGCCCGCGCCTTGAGGGTGCGGATCGCCGGGGATTCGCCCAGCAGCGCATCGAAGCCTTCGGCGTGATCGTGATGCAGCGCCGACAAGCGTTCGCCGATGCGGTTGGGTTGGTACAGGGTCAGCAGGGCACCGGCGTCGGTGATTGGCGTGGCGTCCAGCAACAGGGTCTGGCCGTTGACGCTGATTTCCCGCAAGGGCAGGCGAAAGCCCTGCTCCAGCAGGGTGTCCAGCAGCGCCGTGTCGTCAAACAGCTCGGCGATGCTTTCCCCGGCGGGCTCGCGGCCGTAGAGGGCGATCAGCGCCGGGTTGGCCAGCAACACCTTGCCGGCACTGTCCAGGGCCAGCACCGGATCGGTCATGGCCGCCAGCAGGGCGTCGAGTTGCAGGTGCCGGCGTTGGCCAGGGAGGATGTCCACCACGGTGACGGCTTGCACGCCGTGGACGCTGAACAAGGCATCACGCAACTCTTCCAATACCTCGGCGCTCAGGGTCGGGGCGTCGATATAGACGTTGGGCGGAACCATTTCCACTGCGTCCAGGTTGAGATTGCGCCCACCGAGCAAGGCCAGGACTTCCTGGGTAATGCCGACGCGGTCGATGAAGCTGACGTGGATACGCATGGGGGCTAACGGTTCTGGACTGCGGAGGATGGCCAGTATGCCTTGGCGCGGGGCCGAGGTGAAATTTGCCGTCTGTGGCGAGGGGGCTGATGGTTCCTACGCTCTGCGTGGGAATGCCGCTTCGGACGCTCTGCGTCCTGGGATCAATGCAGGGTTCAAGTCTTGTGCACTGGCGACGCGGAGAGCGTCACGGGATGCGTTCCCACGTGGAATGAACGTGGGGACGATCAACCAGGTCAGGTGTTCGGTGAGTTATTCGAGGTGTTCGAGCTTCACCGGATCTCCCGGCTTCACATCCAGTTGGTGGCGTACGTCTTCAAACATCTGGTCGTACTGCTTGTGCATGGAGCCGTTCAACACTGCAATCTTCGGCATGCCGTACTTCTGCGTAATATTCATCGCCTGCCGGGCAAAGTCGAAGGCCTGGTCCTTGGGCAGGAAGAATTCCTCCTTGAGGTCCTTGCCTTGCACCGAACCATGCATCTTGAACAACATCCCCTTGCCTTCCTTGGGGTCCTGGCTGACTTCATAGTCGATGCACAGGTTGTAGCTGTAGTCGTCTTTGTTCAGCGCGTGGCGTTCGATATGCAAGTGACCGGGTTCAAACGTGGCCATGAGGCGTCTCTCCTTTACAAGGCATTGGAGAAGGGCGGGTCTGAAACCCGCCCTAGGTGCATTTATAGGTAAGTGATGCCAGGTTTTGCCGTGCTGATACGGGTGCCGGCGGTGCCCTGGACGATGGATTCGATGTCCGAGAGTGAGCCGATCACTGCGGTTTTGCCAGTGTTGCGGGCGAACTCGCAGGCAGCCTGAACCTTAGGGCCCATGGAGCCGGAGGCGAAGCCGAGTTTTTCCAATTCGTCGGGATGGACGTGGCTGATGGCTTTCTGAGTCGGTTTGCCGAAGTCGATAAATGTTGCACTGACGTCGGTGGCGATCACCAGCAAGTCGGCGTTCAGTTGCTCAGCCAGCAAGGAGGAACACAGGTCCTTGTCGATTACAGCTTCCACACCCTTGAGCTTGCCGTCTTCGCCGTACATGGTCGGAATCCCGCCGCCGCCAGCGCAAATCACGATGCTGCCTTTTTCCAGCAGCCACTTGATCGGGCGGATCTCAAAGATACGCTTTGGTTTTGGACTGGCCACCACACGGCGGAACTTGTCGCCATCTGGAGCAATAGCCCAGCCCTTTTCAGCTGCGAGTTTTTCCGCTTCGGCCTTGGAGTAGACCGGGCCGATAGGCTTGGTAGGGTTCTGGAACGCAGGGTCTTTAGGATCGACTTCGACCTGGGTGAGCAGGGTGGCGAAGGGTACGTCGGCGTGCAGCAAATTGCCCAGTTCCTGTTCGATCATGTAACCGATCATGCCTTCAGTTTCGGCACCAAGCACATCCAGCGGGTAAGGGCTGACGGAGGTATAGGCTGCCGCTTGCAGCGACAACAGGCCGACTTGTGGGCCATTGCCGTGGGCCACCACCAGTTCGTTGCCCGGTGCGATGCGGGCGATCTGTTCGGTGGCGATGCGGATATTGGCACGTTGATTGTCTGCGGTCATGGGTTCACCACGACGCAGGAGAGCGTTACCGCCCAGTGCAACGACGATGCGCATAGAGGCTGTCCTTCTAAAATTCAGTGGGGTATTTGATCGTTCCCACGCTCTGCGTGGGGATGCATCCTGTGCCGCTCCGCGTCACCATCGCGCAAGGCTTGAGCCCGGCGTGGTCAGTTGGACGCGGAGCGTCCGGAGCGGTATTCCCACGCTCTGCGTGGGAACGATCAGTCAGTAAGAGCCGTATCGGGGTTTAGATATCCGCCAACGCGGACACCAGAATCGCCTTGATGGTATGCATGCGGTTTTCCGCTTGCTCAAAGGCAATGTTGGCGGGCGACTCAAACACTTCTTCGGTCACTTCCACGCCACCGGCCAGGTTCGGATAACGGGCGGCGATGTCCTTGCCGACCTTGGTTTCGTTGTTATGGAAGGCTGGCAGGCAGTGCATGAACTTCACGCGTGGGTTGCCCGAGGCTTTCATCATCTTGGCGTTGACTTGGTACGGCAGCAGTTGCTCGATGCGCTCGTCCCACGCTTCCACTGGTTCGCCCATGGAAACCCAGATATCGGTGTGGATGAAGTCCACGCCTTTGACGGCTTCTACAGGGTCTTCAGTGATGGTGATGCGGGCGCCGCTGTCTTTAGCGAACGCTTTACACTGGTCGATAAACTCTTGGGTCGGCCACAGCGCTTTTGGCGCGCCGATGCGCACGTCCATGCCCAGTTTGGCGCCGATCATCAGCAACGAGTTGCCCATGTTGTAGCGTGCGTCGCCCAGGTAGGCGTAGCTGATTTCATGCAGCGGCTTGTCGCTGTGCTCGCGCATGGTCAGGGTGTCGGCGATCATTTGCGTAGGGTGGAATTCAGCGGTCAGGCCGTTGAACACCGGTACGCCAGCGAACTTGGCCAGCTCTTCGACGATTTCCTGCTCAAAACCACGGTACTCGATGGCGTCGAACATGCGGCCGAGTACGCGGGCGGTGTCTTTCATGCTTTCTTTGTGGCCGATCTGCGACGACATCGGGTCGATGTAGGTGACGTGAGCACCCTGGTCGTGGGCCGCAACTTCGAAGGCGCAACGGGTGCGAGTCGAGGTTTTTTCGAAGATCAGTGCGATGTTTTTGCCTTGCAGGTGCGGACGCTCAGTGCCGGTGTACTTGGCGCGTTTGAGGTCGCGTGACAGGTCCAGCAGGTAGTTCAGCTCGCGAGTAGTGTGGTGCATCAGCGAGAGCAGGCTGCGATTGCGCATATTGAAAGCCATGGTGGATCTCCTTCTGTTTAGGTTATCCCCTGACCGACGCTTTGTGAGCGGCGGCCAAGGCTTAAAAATTAATAGTCGATTGGGTCACGAACGATTGGGCAGGTCATGCAGTGGCCGCCGCCGCGACCCCGACCCAGTTCACCGGCGCTGATGGTGATGACTTCCACGCCAGCCTTGCGCAGCAGGGTGTTGGTGTAGGTGTTGCGGTCGTAACCGATCACCACGCCTGGCTCCAGGGCTACCACGTTGTTGCCGTCATCCCACTGCTCGCGTTCGGCGGCGAAGCTGTTGCCGCCGGTTTCAACGATGCGCAGGGCTTTCAGGTTCAGTGCGTCGGCCACGGTGTCGAGGAAGCTTGCGTCTTCACGGCGAATGTCGATGCCGCCTTGCTTGCTTTCATCAGGGCGCAGGGTGAAGGCGACGATCTGGCTGACCACTTCCGGGAAGATGGTGACCAAGTCGCGGTCGCAGAAGCTGAACACGGTGTCCAGGTGCATGGCGGCGCGAGATTTTGGCAGGCCGGCGACGATCACGCGTTCCACTACCTTGTTCTTGAACAGGTTCAGCGCCAGTTGGCCGATGGCCTGGCGGGACGTACGTTCGCCCATGCCGATCAACACCACACCGTTGCCGATTGGCATCACGTCGCCGCCTTCAAGCGTTGCGTTGCCGTGTTCCAGGTCCGGGTCGCCGTACCAGATTTGGAAGTCGGCGTTGGTGAACTCAGGGTGGAATTTGTAGATAGCGCTGGTCAGCAAGGTTTCTTGGCGTCGCGCCGGCCAGTACATTGGGTTGAGCGTCACGCCGCCGTAGATCCAGCAGGTATTGTCGCGGGTAAACTGGGTGTTCGGCAGCGGTGGCAGGATGAAGCTCGAGTGGCCGAGGAATTCACGGAACATCTCGATGGTTTTGCCACCGAAGCTGTCGGGCAGATCATCGGCCGAGACGCCACCGATGAGGAACTCGGCGATCTTGCGCGGCTCCAGGCTGCGCAGCCACGAACTGACTTCATTGACCAGGCCGACGCCGACCATGTTGGAGGTGACCTTGCGTTCCAGAATCCAGTCCAGGGCTTCGGGAATGGCGACGATGTCGGTCAGCATGTTGTGCATTTCCAGCACATGTACATCGCGTTCGCGCATCTTGTTGACGAAATCGAAATGGTCACGCTTGGCCTGGGCAACCCAGAGCACGTCATCGAACAGCAGATCATCGCAGTTATTTGGGGTTAGCCGCTGGTGGGCCAAACCTGGGGAACACACCATAACTTTACGCAGTTTGCCGGCTTCGGAATGTACGCCGAACTTAACTTTTTCAGTGGTCATTACAGATCCTCCAGTAAAAGAAATCTAACTTGGGTTACAGAGTCAGGAAACCGTCGTAGAGCCCATAAGCTGCCACCAGGGCGCCGATGACGACTATGACGAAAATCAACTTTTCAATAGTGGTGAAAACTTGTTTGCCCAGTTCACGCTTGGCCTTGGCGAACAGGATCGCGCCAGGGGCGTAGAGCAGGGCGGACAGCAGCAGGTACTTGGTGCCGCCGGCGTACAGCAGCCAGATCGCGTAGATCAGTGCGACAGCGCCGATAAACAGGTCCTTCTTGCGTTGGGCCAGGGCGTTCTCGTAGGTCTCGCCGCGCACTGCCAGCAGCACCGCATAGGCCGCCGACCACAGGTAAGGCACCAGGATCATCGAGGTGGCGAGGTAGATCAGCGACAGGTAAGTGCTGGCGGAGAACAGCGTGATTATCAGGAAAATCTGCACCATGGCGTTGGTCAGCCACAGGGCGTTGACCGGTACATGGTTGGCGTTTTCCTTACGCAGGAACTCCGGCATGGTGTGGTCCTTGGCGGCGGCGAACATGATCTCCGCACACAGCAGCACCCACGACAGCAACGCTCCCAACAGCGAGATGATCAAGCCGACGCTGATCAGAACCGCGCCCCAATGCCCGACCACGTGCTCCAGCACAGCGGCCATCGATGGGTTTTGCAGCTTGGCCAATTCCGGTTGGGTCATGATCCCCAGGGACAGCACGTTCACCAGCATCAGGAACAGCAGCACGGTGATAAAGCCGATTACGGTAGCCTTGCCCACATCGGAGCGTTTCTCGGCACGGGACGAGAAGATGCTCGCGCCTTCGATACCGATAAATACCCAGACGGTGACCAGCATCATGTTACGCACCTGGTTCATCACGCTGCCCAGGTCCGGGTTCTTGATGCCCCAGATGTCGGCGGTGAAGATGTCCAGTTTGAAGGCAAATATCGCGATCAGTACGAACAGTACCAGCGGCACGATCTTGGCAACGGTGGTCACAAGGTTAATGAACGCCGCTTCCTTGATGCCACGCAGTACCAGGAAATGCACGGCCCACAGCAGCACCGAAGCGCCGATCACCGCCGCCGGGGTATTGCCTTCACCGAAGATTGGAAAGAAGTAACCGAGGGTGCTGAACAGCAGTACGAAGTAGCCGACGTTACCCAGCCAAGCGCTGATCCAGTAACCCCAGGCGGACGAGAAACCCAAGTAGTCGCCAAAGCCAGCCTTGGCGTAGGCGTAGACGCCGCCGTCCAGGTCCGGCTTGCGATTGGCCAACGTTTGAAAAACGAAGGCCAGGGTCAGCATTCCGATGGCGGTAATAAGCCAGCCAATCAACACAGCGCCAACATCGGCACTGGCGGCCATATTTTGCGGTAGTGAAAAGATTCCGCCACCAATCATTGAACCCACAACAAGAGCAACCAGTGCACCTAATCGTAGTTTTCCGGGAGATTCAGACATTGCATAACTCCAATGCAGGAGAAGAGAGACCACAGAATAAGTCCGTGCGCTAGGCAAGCAGCTGACTCAGATCACTTAATTGACACATTCCATTGTGGATTAATGACTTATGATGAAAAATAGTACGGGCGCTAGAATGCCTCGGGGAGGTGCTCTTCAGAGCCTTTCTCCGCTGCAAGGGGCGGATTACCAAGGGCGTGGAGGTTTGAAACTAGCCCTTTTTTCAAGATGTGCAAACTATTTCAGTGAGGTTTGCCAAATAGCCTTCAGTCGAAAAAGTTCAACCTTTATTGAAAATCTAAATTTGCCTAACCACTATTTATTGACATGCATTTAAGTTATTAAGCGTTCGGCTTTATTGGCTATATCTAATAAACGTTGATCTCGCTCAATAAATTTACTGAATGCACAGTTGTTGGCTCGATCATTATTTTTTTCTCAGGAGCATCCATGTCGCAACCGGCACAAAAACTACGACTAGGCGCGTTGATTGCCTTAGTGGTGGGTTCGATGATCGGCGGCGGGATTTTCTCCTTGCCGCAGAACATGGCGGCACGGGCGGAAGTCGGTGCGGTACTGATCGGCTGGGCAATCACCGCCGTGGGCATGCTGACCCTGGCCTTTGTCTTCCAGACCCTCGCCAACCGTCAGCCCCATCTGGATTCCGGGGTCTATGCCTACGCCAAGGCCGGCTTTGGCGATTACATAGGTTTCTCGTCCGCCTGGGGTTACTGGATCAGTGCGTGGATGGGCAACGTTGGTTACTTCGTGCTGCTGTTCAGCACCCTGGGCTACTTTTTTCCGGTGTTCGGCCAGGGCAATACGCCAGTGGCCATCGGCTGCGCCTCGCTGTTGCTGTGGGCCGTGCATTTCCTGGTACTGCGTGGCATCAAGGAGGCCGCGTTCATCAACCTGATCACCACCGTGGCGAAGATCGTGCCGCTGCTGATGTTTATCGTCATCGCCGCCGTGGGGTTCAAGGCCGATATATTCACCCGCGATATCTGGGGCCTGAGCAACCCGAGTCTAGGCAGCGTCGTCGACCAAGTGCGTAACATGATGCTGGTCACCGTGTTTGTGTTTATCGGTATTGAGGGTGCCAGTGTCTACTCGGCGCGGGCCGAGAAACGTTCGGACGTCGGTCGGGCCACGGTGATCGGCTTTTTCGGGGTGTTGGTGCTGCTGGTATTGGTCAACCTGTTGTCCCTGGGGATCATGAACCAGCCGGAACTGGCCAGTTTGCAGAACCCGTCCCTGGCCGGTGTGCTGGAGCATATCGTCGGCCCGTGGGGTGCGCTATTGATCAGCATCGGCCTGGCGGTTTCCCTGCTTGGAGCGTTGCTTTCCTGGGCCTTGCTCTGCGCAGAAATTCTTTATGCCACCGCCCATGACAAGACGATGCCGGCGTTCCTGAAAAAGGAAAACGCCAACCATGTGCCGGTCAATGCACTATGGCTGACTAATGTGATGATCCAGATCTTCCTGGTGATCACCCTGTTTTCCGAAAGCACCTACACCACCCTGATTTACCTGGCTTCGTCGATGATCTTGGTACCGTATTTGTGGTCGGCAGCCTATTCGGTGCTGCTCAGTACTCGTGGCGAAACCTACGAAGGTGCCCAGGGCGAGCGGGTCAAGGACCTGCTGATCGGCATGATCGCCCTAGGCTATGCGGTGTGGCTGCTCTACGCCGGCGGCTTGAAGTACTTGCTGTTGTCGGCGCTGCTGTATGCGCCGGGGGTGATTTTGTTCGCCCAGGCCAAGCGAGAGCAGGGTGAGCCCTTGTTTACCCATGTGGAAAAAGGCATTTTCGTCTGTGTGATTGCCGGGGCGAGCCTGGCCGCGTATGGGCTGTACAGCGGGGTGTTGTCGCTGTGAAGGTGTAGTTGGCTTATTGGCCCGGGCCTGGCGGCCGCTCAGGCATATGCGGCGCAGCATTTGTGGGTCTCGTTGAGCGGGGGCTGTGAGGGCCTTATCGCGGGCAAGCACGGCTCCCACATTCGACCGAGCTGTCCAGACGTGCTCGGTCAAAATGTGGTAGCCCCCTAGGGCTGTACGGCAACCCCCGGCACCAGCGGCAAATCCAGGTTGGCGATAAAACCGCCCTCGGGATGATTGGCCAGGATCAGGTTGCCACCGTGGCGCTCGGCAGCGCGGCGGGCGATGGCAAGTCCCAGGCCGTGGCCCTGGGCGGTTTGCCCTGGCGCACGGTAGAACGGTTCGCCCAACTGGCTCAGGTATTTGGCCTCAACCCCCGGCCCATGGTCGCGCACACTGATCACAATGCGCTCGCCCTGGCGTTGGGCCTGCATTTCAATCGGCCGGCCGGCCGGGTTGAAGCGCTGGGCATTGCGCAGCAGGTTGTCCAGCGCCCGTTCGATCATGGTCGGCCAGCCCTTGAGTTGCAGGTTTGCTTCAACGTCGAGCTGTACCTGCTGATCGGGAGCTCCCAGTTGGGCGTCTTTTTGCAGGGTCTTGAGCAGCAGGTTGAGGTCGATGTCTTCTGCGCTGGCGTTGTCGGCATCGACCCGGGCCAGCACCAGGATCTCACTGATCAAGGCTTCGAGACGGTCGCACTCGCGGGTCAGTCGCGGCCAGAGTTTCTCCCGTGCTTCGGGAGTGGCCCTCTCAGCCAAAGCCAAGGCGATACGCAGGCGCGCCAGGGGTGAACGAAGTTCATGGGACACGTCCCGAAGCAACTGGCGTTGGCTGCCGATCAGGCTTTGCAGGCGGGCGCCCATGCGGTTGAAGTCGGTGGCTAGAACACCGAATTCATCTCGACGGTTGGCCAATTTCGCCAGGCTGTTTTGCTGGTAGGTGGCCTGGCCCAGGTCGTGGACCGCACCTCGCAGGCGGCTCAGCGGGCGGGTAATGGACAGCGTCACCAGCAGGCTGAACAGGGTCAATACCACCAAGGCAATCGCTAATGCGCTCAGGGGCCAGAGCAGGCTGCTGCGGTGCCAGGCGTCGAGTTCCGGGTGTGGGATGCGGTAGATCAGCAAGTAGGTGTCGCCGGTTTTCGCACTGGTGTACTCCGCCGTCAGGCGGCGCCAGGGCAGGTGACCCTCCTGGCTGTCATTCTGTCGTGCTTCAAAGGCGGCGGCCCGACGCGGGAAGGTGCCGCGTACCACAGGTTCGCCGCTTTCGTTAAGCACTTGCACGTCAATGTGGTACTGGCGCTTGCGCTGTTGCAGCATGTCCTGGGCGGCGTTCTCACCCTGGGATTCGTAGAGTTGGGTCCACTCTTCGGCCAGATTATTGAGGCCGGGGTGACGGCTGAGAATCCAGGCGTCCTGGTTGAGCATGTGCCCAAGCAGGATCGACAACCCGGCAACCAGGGCGATGGCCAGCCAGAAGCTGGCAAGGATGCGCCAGAACAATGAACGCACAGGAAACCCTCAAACAGGAAAAGCCCAGCGGCACGGGCCACTGAGCTGGGAGGTGGAGCTAACTCATTATTGCGCTTTTTGCGGTTGTTGCGCTTTCCAGGCCTGGAATTCCTTCCACTCGGCGCGGCGCTCGGTTTGCTTCTTGACGATCTCGTCGAATGTCTTCTGTTGATCGGGTTTGAGCACGGCGCGGATGTCGGTCTGGGTTTTCTGCTTGGCGGCAGCCATGTCGTCTTTCATGGCTTTCTGGTCAGCGGCCGGGAGTTTGTCCAGGTACTTCTTGACCAGTTGCTGGCGACCTTCACGCTGTTCGCCCATCAATTTGCCGATCTGCTGGCGCTGTTCATGGGTTAAATCAAGCTGGCTGAAGGGACCGCCTTTGCCGCGCATACCGTGTTCGCCGCCGTGGCCCGGGCCGCCCATCGTGTGGCCTTCAGGACCGCCCATCGGGCCTGGACCTTCTGGCATGGCTGCCAGGGCAACGGTAGGCAGGGCTGCAGCGAACATCAGAGCGATAAGGGTCTTGCGCATGGTGTTTCTCCTTGTCTCGATTCCGGTGAGTCCGGATGTGAGTAGATTAAGGAGATCAAGGTCAGCGGCGGTCAGGGGAGGGTAAAGCTTGGGTAAAGACGATTTAGGTGGGCGCTGACAAAACTCTGTGCAGAGGCTGCCGCAGGCTTAGATACTGTAGTAGTAGCCGCGGCTGCGCAGCGCCACAATCCGTGGCCGGCCGTCAGGGTGCGGGCCGATTTTCTTGCGCAGGTTGCTGACGTGCATGTCCAGGCTGCGGTCGTACAGGGTCAGCTTGCGACCCAAGGCGATTTGCGCCAGTTCCTGCTTGTCCAGGGGGTCGCCGGGCTGGCGCATCAAGGCTTCCAGCAGGCGGCTTTCGGAGACGGTGAGGGTGAATTCCTGTTCGTCGATGGTGACCACGCCGCGCACCGGGCTGAAACACAGGTCGCCCAACTCCAGCTGCGTCGACACGGCAGTCGGGTGACTGCGGCGCAACACGGCGCGCAGGCGCGCGGTCAGCTCGCGCGGGTCGCAGGGCTTGGCCAGGTAATCGTCGGCGCCCAGTTCCAGGCCAAGAATCCGGTCCAGGGGTTCGCCACGGGCCGACAGCATCAGAACCGGCAGCTCCGGGTGGTCACTGCGCAGTTGCTTGAGCAATTCCAGGCCACTGCCGTCTGGCAGCATCACATCGAGCACCACGGCAGCGGGAGCAGCTTGGGCCAAGGCCTTGCGTGCGCTCAAACCGTCATGGCAGGCGCGCACCTGGAAACCTTCCTGGCTCAACCAACTGGTCAGCAGCTCACAGAGCTCCTGGTCATCATCTATCAGTAACAGCTCGCTCATGACTCACTCAATTTAGCCATTGTCGACGACGCCGATGCCCGCCACTGGCGAAGATACCGCACAGCAGGGCGATCAGCGCTACTCCTGCACCTGTAACGAACCATTGCTGCTGCTCGGTGAGCCAGCGCGGCAGAGCGCCGGACTGTGCTTCCTTGAGCTGTTGGGCCAGGCGCTGGTTGTCCTGGCGCAGTCGACTCAACTGAGCACTTTCCCGGGCCGCGTCGGCACCTTTCAATTCAGTGCCTTGCAATTGCTTGCTCAGTTCTTCACGCAGCCGTTCGCTTTCTTTCAAGCGTTGCTGCAACTCGGTGATCTGGCTGCCGGCACTCAAGGACAGGGGCGTAGAACTGCCGGTGTTCGAGGTTTCTTCAGCGTGGGCCGTAGCCCCGATCATTAACACTGCCAACAGACACAACTGACGTAAGCGCATCGGAACTCCTGATTCCACACGAATATTCAGAACGTTGTCGGCAGGTTGCCGAGAATAATGAGCGATTAGGAGTGCGCCGAACCTAATAGGTTCAGCGCAACGCAATCAAGGCAGGACTTGCTTGAACGGTTTGACCACCACATTGGCATACACGCCCGCCGCCACATACGGGTCAGCCTCGGCCCAGGCTTGTGCATCTGCCTGGGATGGGAACTCGGCCACGATCAGGCTGCCGCTGAACCCGGCATCTCCCGGATCATTGCTGTCGACGGCCGGATGAGGGCCGGCAAGCACCACGCGCCCTTCGGCTTGCAGCTGCTTGAGGCGCTCGACGTGGGCTGGGCGAGTGGCCAGGCGTTTCTCCAGCGAGTTGGCAACGTCGGTGGCAATGATGGCGTAGAGCATGTCAGTCCTCGGTTTTTGGCGTGGTAGGGTCGGTGTCATGCAGGTGACGGGACAGGTAGATGCCCTGGGCGATCAGGAACAGCACGGTCATGCCCAGGCTGCCGAACACCTTGAAGTCGACCCAGTAGTTCTGGAAGGTAAAGGCGACAAACAGGTTGGCCGCACCGCAGAATAGGAAAAAGACGACCCAGGCGATGTTCAGGCGGACCCAAATCGGCTCCGGCAAGCTCAGCGCGTGGCCCATGATCCGCTTGATCAGCAGGCGATCGCCGATGAAGTGGCTGCCAATAAAGGCCAGGGCGAACAGCCAGTTGACCACCGGGGCTTTCCACTTAAGGAAGGTTTCGCTGTGGAAGGCCAGGGTCAGACTGCCGAAGACCAGGCAGGCGATCAGGGTCAGCCACTGGCTTTTTTCCAGCTTGCGCTGAGAGATAAAGATCGCACCGTAGACCACCAGGGAACTGATGATCAGCATCGCCGTGGCGCTGTAGATGCCACCAAACGACAGCTCATGGCCGCCGATATCGATGATCCGAGGGTCGAGTTTGTAAACGATGAAAAACAGCAACAGCGGGATGAAGTCGATGAATTGTTTCACAGTAAGAGCCAGAAGCTGGATGTGGCGGCATAATAACAAACATCCTTGGTAGCGAAAGCGCCAGCTGACTTGAGGTTACACACTCCCGTGAATGTTGATTTGCACTGCCACAGCACGGCCTCCGACGGTGCCCTGGCCCCCGCGGTACTGGTTGCACGTGCATTTGAAAAAGGCGTGCGAGTCTTGTCATTGACCGACCACGACACCCTCGAAGGCCTGGAAGAGGCCCGTACAGCGGCGAATGCCCTGGGGATGCAACTGGTCAACGGTGTTGAATTGTCCTGCACCTGGGGCGGCGCAACCATTCATGTATTGGGCTACGGTTTTGACGTAAATGCGCCGCCTTTGGTGGAGGCCATCGCCAAACTGCACGATGGTCGCTGGCTGCGGTCTGAAGAAATAAGCCGCAAACTGGCCCTCAAGGGCATGCCCAACGGCCTCGAAGGCGCCCGCGCCATTCAGCAGGAATTGGGCGACAGTGGCAACGCCCCGGCCCGTCCGCACTTTGCCGACTGGATGGTACGTGAAGGTTTTGTAAAGGATCGCGCCGAGGCGTTTCGCAAATGGCTGGGCGCGGGCAAACTGGGGGACGTCAAGCAACACTGGCCGACCCTCGAAGACACCGTCGCCACCCTGCGTGCCGCCGGAGCCTGGGTCAGCCTGGCACATCCCTGGCATTACGATTTCACCCGCAGCAAGCGCCGCAAGCTGATTGGCGACTATATTCAAGCGGGCGGCCACGCCATTGAAGTGGTCAACGGGCATCAACCTGCCGAGCAGGTCGGCAGTTTGGCGATTCTTGCCCGCGAATTTGGTCTGCTGGTCAGCGCCGGCAGTGATTTCCATGGCCCTGGCGGCTGGTCCGAGATTGGCGAATACCGCCCACTCCCGGAAGATTTGCCGCCCCTTTGGTGTCGCTTCAAACATGACCCCATTATTGCCACCGTCTGAACAGGTAGAGAACGTGAGTCAATTTTTCCAGATTCATCCGGAAAACCCGCAAGCGCGCCTGATCAAACAGGCCGTGGAGATCATCCGTGCCGGTGGTGTGGTGATCTACCCCACCGATTCGTCCTACGCCATCGGCTGCCAGATCGGCGATAAAAGCGCGGTTGAGCGAGTAAGACGCTTGCGTGACCTGGACAAAAACCACAACTTCGCGCTGATTTGCAGTGACTTGTCGCAGTTGGGGCTGTTCGCCAAGGTCGACACCGGCACCTTCCGCCTGCTCAAAGCCCACACGCCGGGCCCTTACACGTTTATTCTCAACGCCACGCGGGAAGTGCCGCGCCTGTTGCTGCATCCCAAGAAACGCACCATCGGCCTACGGGTGCCGGAACATCCGATTGCCCTGGCGCTGCTGGCGGAGTTGGGCGAGCCGCTGATGAGCGTGTCGCTGATCCTGCCCGGCGAAACCGAGCCGTTGTACGACCCCTACGAAATGCGCCGGCTGCTGGAAAAGCACGTCGACCTGATCATCGACGGCGGCTATGGCGGCAACAAGGCGTCTACGGTGATCAACCTGGCCGATGGAGAGCCTGAAGTGGTCCGCGTCGGTTGTGGCGATCCAACGCCGTTCATGGTCGAGGCCTGAATGTCGGCTGTGGAAACCGTCGACAGCCAGGCCGGCGCCCAGCAGGAGCTGCCATTCGCCATGGTCTACGGCCAGGCGGTCATGGAAATGCCGCTGGACCTGTACATCCCGCCGGATGCCCTGGAAGTTTTTCTTGAAGCCTTTGAAGGCCCGCTGGACTTGCTGCTGTACTTGATCCGCAAGCAGAACATCAACATCCTCGACATCCCGGTGGCGGAAATCACCCGCCAGTACATGGGCTATGTCGAGTTGATGCAGACGGTACGCCTGGAATTAGCCGCCGAGTACCTGGTGATGGCGGCCATGCTGGCGGAGATCAAGTCGCGCATGTTGCTGCCTCGTTCGGAAACCATCGAGGCGGAAGAAGATGACCCTCGCGCCGAACTGATCCGCCGCCTGCAGGAATACGAGCGCTTCAAGGCCGCCGCCGAAGGCATCGACGGCTTGAGCCGCGTTGGCCGCGACGTGGTGGTGCCCAAACTTGATGCTCCGGAGGCCCGAGCGCGCAAGCTGTTGCCGGACGTGAGCCTGGAAGAATTGCTGATGTCCATGGCCGAGGTGCTGCGCCGGGGCGACATGTTTGAAAGCCACCAGGTCAGCCGCGAAGCCTTATCCACCCGCGAGCGCATGAGTGATGTGCTGGAGCGTCTCAAGGGCGGCGGTTTTGTACCGTTTGTCGAGCTGTTTACCAAGGAAGAGGGGCGCCTGGGAGTGGTAGTGACCTTTATGGCGATCCTCGAACTGGTCAAGGAATCCTTGGTTGAGCTGGTCCAGAATGAGCCTTTTGCGGCTATCCACGTGCGGGCGCGAGCCGAATAAAGAGCTGAATCGATGAATCTGACAGAACCCCGCGAACTGGCCCCGCTGCTGGAAGCCTTTCTCTTGGCCTCGGGTAAACCGCAATCGCTGGAGCGCTTGTTCGAACTGTTTGAAGAGGCCGAGCGCCCGGAACCGCCGGTGTTCAAGAAGGCCCTGGAGATCTTGCGCAAGTCCTGCGACGGAAGGGCTTTTGAGTTGCGGGAAGTGGCGTCGGGTTATCGCCTGCAAATTCGCGAGAAGTTTTCGCCGTGGGTTGGCCGCCTGTGGGAAGAGCGCCCGCAACGTTATTCACGGGCGATGCTGGAGACCATGGCGCTGATTGCTTACCGCCAGCCGATCACCCGGGGCGAGATCGAAGACGTGCGTGGCGTGGCGGTCAACAGCCATATCGTCAAGACGTTGCTGGAACGTGAGTGGATCAGGATCGTCGGTTACCGCGATGTGCCCGGCAAGCCGGCGATGTTTGCCACCACCAAAGTGTTTCTCGATCACTTCAACCTGAAAAATCTCGACGATTTGCCGCCGTTGGCCGAACTGCGGGAGATGGAACCGGACCCGGTCCTGGACTTCGACGACGCACCGGTGCCGGCAAGTTTGCAGGAACTGGCGGACGCCAGCGCCGAGCCGGAAGAGCCGAAGGACGAAACCAGTTTCCATACGCTGTTGCTGGAACTGGACGATATGGAGCAGGGCATCAAAACCGACTTCGACGATTTGCTGCGTGATGGCGCGGTGGGTGATGGTGAGCCGGAGCCGGAGCCGGAGCCGGAGCCGGAGCCTGAAGAAGACATCCTCGGCGTCGCCGAAGCCCGTGCGAAACTCCTGGCTGCCGTCGCGGCGCTCGAACAACCGCCACTGAGCGACGAAGAAGACGAAGCCCGGGCCCTGGCCGAAGCCATCGAAAACGAGCGACGCGAATTCGAAGACTAGCGCGGTGCCCTGTAGGAGCGAGCTTGCTCGCGAAGGTCGTGAACGATAACGCGGGAAATCAGATGCCCAACGGCGCCCTCAGGTTTTTCGCGAGCAAGCTCGCTCCTACATAAAGGCACCACTGGTCGGCGCAATGCCGCGTGAGCCCCGACTTATCGACTAGTCTTTGATGCGCAACGTGCGCCTTACGCGTATGATTCGCGACCCTTTGGCGATGCGTTCGCCAGAAGCCCAGCTTTTACTATCTTCAGGCCAAGCCTGAATCGACACACCGGGAGGTGCTTAAGATGAGTGACCAAGACCAGAAAGACAGCCAGGAAATCGGCCCCGCAGGCGAAAAGCTGCAGAAAGTCCTCGCCCGTATCGGCGTCGGCTCGCGCCGCGACGTTGAAGCCTGGATCACCCAGAAGCGGATCAAGGTCAATGGCGTTGACGCCACCCTCGGTCAGCGGGTCGACCTGCACGACGCCATCAGCATCGATGGCAAGGTCATCAAGCGTGAAGAGGCCGCCGAATCGGTGCGCCGCGTCATCATGTACAACAAGCCCGATGGCGAAATCTGCACCCGTGACGACCCGGAAGGCCGCCCAACCGTATTCGACAAGATGCCGCGCCCTAAAGAAGGTCGCTGGATCAACATCGGTCGTCTCGACATCAACACCACGGGTCTGTTGATGTTCACCACCGACGGTGAACTGGCCAACCGCCTGATGCACCCGTCCTACGAAATGGACCGCGAATACGCGGTACGTGTTCGTGGCGAAGTCGATGACGACATGATCGCGCGCCTGAAAGCTGGCGTGGTGCTGGAAGATGGCCCGGCCAAGTTCACCGACATCAAGCAGGCTCCAGGCGGCGAAGGTTTCAACCATTGGTACCACTGCGTGGTGATGGAAGGTCGTAACCGTGAAGTACGTCGTCTGTGGGAGTCCCAGGGCCTGGTGGTCAGCCGCCTGAAGCGCGTGCGTTTCGGTCCGGTGTTCCTCAACTCCGACCTGCCGATGGGCCGCTGGCGCGAAATGAGCCAGTACGAAGTCGACATTCTCAGTGCCGAAGTGGGCCTGACGCCTGTGTCCATGCCGCAGATGAACGCCAAGAGCAAAGATAAGCTTGAACGCATGCAGCGCAAGTCGTCGCGTCCTGTGGCACGTACCGAGCGCGTTGCTCCTCGTGCCTTGCGCCCGGCATTGGATGCACCGGCGACTGGCGGTCGTATCTCCCGTGAGCCGCACATTGAAGGCGAGCGTCGTCCTTCGGCTCCTGCTCGTCAGGACGGCGAACGTGCTCCACGCACGCCGCGTCCGGCCGGCCGTGGTGACGCGCCAACTGGCGGTCGCGGCAATCGTGGCGAGCCTGGTCGTGGTGCGCCTGCGACGGATCGTTCGTCCGACAGCGCCAGCACCAAGCGCCCAGCCAAGCCCGCGCCGAAAAAGCGTCCGGGGCTGAAGTTGGTGGATGATGCGCCATCGGGCAAGCGTCGTGGTGCACCGGCCGGTTCCGGCCAGCGTCCAGGTTTTGGTCGCAAGAAGCCTTAAGGGCAGCTGCAAGCGTTAAGCTTCAAGCTGTAAGAAAAAAGCGCCAACTCTTGAGTTGGCGCTTTTTTTTGCTTGCGGCTGGTCCTAAAACACAAAGGCTCCGTCAAACACCGGCTTGTCATCCAGCGCCAACACGCCACTGGCAAAGATCAAATCCAAGTGATGGCTGCCTTTTTGGCCGCCGCCCAGACCCAAATGCAGCCCGCAGTGGCGCTCCTCAAAGCCAGCATTACGCGCATACAGATCCTTGACTCCTTCATTGGTACCAATGCCCAGCTCCTCCACCCGACGGTTGGAAGGGTTGGCATTCAGGTATTTGTTGAAGTCATCCGCCAGCCCCGGCACATCAGTGGCGACGGTACAGATGGTCGAGTTCTCAATCCACAATTCCAGCGGTGATTGCAGCACGCCGTATTTGCGGGCGAAGGGAATGGTGCTGAGGAAGGTACCAACAAACTTGACTTGGCCGTTGATGGCCTCGCTGTGGGTCGCGATCTCACCGGGGGCCAGGTCGTGGTTACCGACGCCGTTGATATTGGTCCACTTCTTGATGCTGCTCATGGGCGCGTCAAGGCGCGAGCCATGTTCGTCGGTAAAGCTCAACACGCTGGCCTGGGACATGCGCCGGATGAGCGTGGCGTTGAGGTCGGCAATGCGCTGCGGGGCGACGCTGAAGGTGTCGTAGAAATAGTCGCCATAGTCCTTGAGCAGCAGGGACTTTTTCCAGTGCTCGGCCATCACGTCTTGCAGGGCACGAATAAAGTCCGGACCTTCGGCGCGCGGGTTGGGCAGGGTCGAGGAATCGTAGAGAAACATGTACAGGTCGCAGTCTTCGATGGACTTGGCCAGAGCTTCACTGGGCGCAAGCTCCAGGCGCTGCAGCTGGAAATTGAATCGGGCGGCACTGCCTTGGGTGATCGCCTGAGTGATGGCTTCATAGCGCTCGGTGTAGCCCACGAGTACGGTGGGGTGGTGAACGCCGGTCAGGGCCGGGTGATGGGCGAGGTAGTAGAGAAAATGTTCAACAGCGCGGGCCTTGTCCATGACGTCCTTCCTTCAAAGCCTTCGGTAGGAGTGGCAGATGTGGCGCACCGCATCTGCCCGGATGGCTGATCAGGTCAGAAAGGCCACATCGCCGTGCCAAATGGCACAACGGCATCGGCCTGCATCATTTCAACGGCGGCCTCATGGGTCGGCGCTTCAAACCAATCGTCGAGTTGCAGTTCGGTTTCCAGGTCGGTTTCCAGTGCTTGCATGGTGAATCTCCTAGAGGACGTTGTTTGAGGACGGACATGCCAACGGGCTTCGTTGAGCAAGTGGAAAGAACCTAGGCGAGAGTGTTTCATAATGCAAAAAATATATTGACACGGTTCCATTTGGATAATTTTTTCTGTTTTTGCGTGCTTGTTTTTATCAATTGAAAACAGTGGTCTAGCTGGGAGTTGTCAGCAGGAAAGAGCCTTCGCCAATTTCCTGTTGTCGCACGAATTTGCCTCAGCGAGTGCTGAACAGACACCTGCAGATATCTGGTCGGTGAAACGCGGAGTTCGGTCCGAGTGGGTTTTGCGGTGTACAATGCGCGGATTTTTTACGGTGTTGGGTTTTGATCGGCGCTTCCTGATTACGTTACCGGGGTAGCAACGTGCAACGAACATCATCAAACCTGGCGTGAGGCCTTTTTCATGAGTGAACCCAACTCGCATTCAGGTGAACTGAAGCGCGGCCTGAAAAATCGTCATATTCAACTGATCGCCCTCGGTGGCGCGATTGGTACCGGGCTGTTCCTGGGGTCGGCCGGCGTGCTGAAATCCGCCGGGCCGTCGATGATCCTCGGCTACGCCATCTGCGGCTTTATCGCCTTCATGATCATGCGCCAGCTCGGCGAAATGATCGTCGAAGAGCCTGTAGCCGGTTCCTTCAGTCACTTTGCCCACAAGTATTGGGGCGGATTCGCCGGTTTTCTGTCGGGCTGGAACTGCTGGATTCTCTACATTCTGGTGGGCATGTCGGAGCTTACGGCCGTCGGCAAATACGTGCATTACTGGTGGCCGGACGTCCCGACCTGGGCCTCGGCCGCGGTATTTTTCGTGATGATCAACGCGATCAACCTGGCCAACGTCAAAGTCTTTGGCGAGGCAGAATTCTGGTTTGCGATCATCAAGGTGATCGCCATCATCGGCATGATCGCCTTGGGCAGCTACCTGCTGGTCAGCGGCAATGGCGGGCCACAAGCCTCGGTGACCAACCTGTGGGAACACGGCGGCTTCTTTCCCCATGGCGTTGGTGGCTTGGTGATGGCCATGGCGATCATCATGTTTTCCTTCGGCGGCCTGGAAATGCTCGGTTTCACTGCTGCTGAAGCGGACCAGCCACGGACCGTGATTCCCAAGGCCATCAACCAGGTGATCTACCGGATTCTGATTTTCTACATCGGCGCCCTCGTCGTGCTGTTGTCACTTACGCCGTGGGACAGCTTGCTGGTGACCCTCAATGCCTCCGGCGATGCCTATAGCAGCAGCCCGTTCGTCCAAGTGTTCTCGATGCTGGGCAGCAACACCGCCGCGCACATCCTCAACTTCGTAGTGCTGACGGCAGCGCTGTCGGTGTACAACAGCGGCACCTACTGTAACAGCCGTATGCTGCTGGGCATGGCCGAGCAGGGTGACGCGCCCAGGGCTCTGGCGAAGATCGACAAGCGCGGCGTGCCGGTGCGTTCGATCCTGGCGTCGGCGGTGATTACGTTTGTCGCGGTGCTGATGAACTACCTGATCCCGCAACATGCGCTGGAACTGTTGATGTCCCTGGTGGTTGCAACGCTGGTGATCAACTGGGCGATGATCAGCTTCTCCCACTTCAAGTTCCGCCAACACATGAACCGCACCGGCCAGGTGCCGCTGTTCAGGGCGCTGTGGTATCCCTACGGCAACTACGTTTGCCTGGCGTTTGTGGTGTTTATCCTGGGCATCATGCTGATGATTCCGGGGATTCAGGTTTCGGTGTATGCGATTCCGGTGTGGGTGGCGTTTATGTGGGTTTGCTACATCATTAAGAATAAGCGCAAGGCTCGGGAGGATTTGAGTGCGCAGGTTTCGCAACTGAAGTAACTCCCCTGCATCACAGCAAACCCGGCGATATGCCGGGTTTGTCCGTTCCTGCCTTCGCGTATCCTTGACTCCCTTGAACCACGGACCTTGCTTTCCATGCTGGTGATTTCCAACAACGTGCACCTGCCCGACGCCGAGATCGAGTTGACCGCCATCCGCGCCCAAGGCGCCGGTGGTCAAAACGTCAACAAGGTCTCCAGCGCCGTGCACCTGCGCTTTGACATCCTTGCCTCGTCCCTGCCGGCGTTCTACAAGGAACGCCTGCTGGCCCTGCGCGACAGTCGCATCACCAGCGAAGGTGTGCTGATCCTCAAGGCCCAGCAATACCGGACCCAGGAGCAGAATCGCGCCGATGCCCTGGAACGCCTGGTGGAGTTGATCCTCAGCGCTACCAAGGTCGAAAAGAAGCGCCGCCCCACCAAACCCACCTTGGGCTCAAAAAAACGTCGCCTGGAATCCAAGACCAAGCGCGGCAGCATCAAGGCCGGACGCGGCAAGGTCGACTTCTAGGTCGCTTGCCGCTCTTCACGGTGCTTCGGCGCCTGCCGGTACAAGTACAGGCTCAGCAGCAACCCGCAAAACGCCGCAATGGCTGCAAACAGGAAGATTGACGCAAAGCCGAACCCCGCAGCAATCGCCCCGGCCAGTGGCCCGGTGATGCCCAACGACAGGTCGATAAACAGCGAATACGCCCCCACCGCCGCGCCCCGGCTGGAGGCTGGCACCAGATTGACCGCCTCCACACCCAATGCCGGGAACACCAGGGAAAAGCCAAACCCGCTTAACGCCGCCCCGGCGAGGGCCAGATGGGCGTCCGGTGCCAGCCACAGCAACAGCAGGCCCAGGGTTTCCACCGACAGGCAGACAATCGCCACGCGAAAGCCACCAATACGGTTGATCAGGTTGCCGAACAACAGCCGCGCGCCGATAAAGCTGGCGCCGAACAGGCTCAGGCACAGCACCGCGTTGTCCCATTGTTGGGTGGCGTAATACAGGGTGATGAAGGTGGCGATGGTGCCAAAACCAATAGAGCCCAACGCCAGGCCACAGCCGTGGGGTAGTACGCGGCCCAGCACATGCATGAATGGCAAGCGCTCGCCCACCACGATGGGCGCCGCCACTTTCGGCCAGGCCAGCAGCAAGCCCAGCACTGCGAGCAAGATGATGCTGACGCCCATGCTCCATAGCCCGAAGTGACGGACCAGCAGCACCCCCAGCGGCGCGCCGACCGCCAGGGCGCCGTAGCTGGCGATGCCGTTCCAGGAGATGACCTTGGCGGTGTTCGCTGCGCCGACCCGGCCAATGCCCCAGCCGATGGAGCCTGAGCCCACCAGGCTTTCGGCGCTGCCGAGCACCAGGCGGCCGATCAACAGGCTGGTCAGGCTCAGCGCCGGCAGGTCCGAAAGCCAGGCCGAGAGCAACATGAACACGCCGCTCAGGCCGCAACCTGCCAGGCCATATATCACTGCGTGCTTGCTGCCCAGGTTATCAATGATGCGCCCGGCATACGGTCGGCTCAGCAGGGTGGCCAGGTATTGCACGCTGATTACCAAACCAGCGATGACGGCGCCGAAGCCCAGGTCGCTGTGCACATAGCCCGGCAGCACGGCCAGGGGAATGCCGATATTCAGGTAGCCGATGAAGGTGAAGAGAACAATGGAAACAACTTGCAGTGTGACCGCCATGGGGCGCTGGGTATCTGGCATGGGGAGAGGTCCACTGTCGCAGCAGGAAAAGATAGGCAGCTTATGATACCGATGCATTGGTCGATGCAGGGCGGCAAAACGAAAAAGCCTGGATCAAAGGCCTGGGATGCCAGCTGCCAGTCAGCGCTCGGTAGGTTTGAGCAATTGCGTGGTTACCAGGGCGGCAAGGGCGTTTTCCTGGGTGCCGAAGCGCTTGAGCAGCAGGGCCTGTTTTTGCGCGCTGAGGCGGTTCCAGACATCGACCATCTGCAAGGCAGTGTCGAGCAAGGCGTTGTCGGGTGGGGTGTTGGTGGTGTTGGTCATGGCGGGTGTCTCACGGTGTTCAGGCGGTGTGGAAAGCGCTCAATGTCACGCTTTCCACACGGTCTGGGTACGGCGCTCAGTCCTGGCTTTCGCTGTCGACTGGCTTTGCCTCTTTTGGCTGGGGCTGTTCGCTGCCGGCCTGTTGCGGGGTTGGCTGCTCAGTTTCGCGCAGGCTTGGGAAGGGGAGATTAGGTATTTCGTGCATCGTCGTCGCTCCTCGCAAGGTCTGTTTTTTCAATTGCAGGTGATTCCGCGCTTTCAGAAAGCCTTGGCAGGATACAGCACTGTAAATGACAAAAAGACTTTTATATCGGCGGATGTACGAACCTTCATCGCAAAGACGCAAGTGACAAGAGGTCACACTTGGCCCTGGCGCTCCATCGCCGCCTTGTAGATTGAGTTCTTCGGCTGGGCAAAGACCCGGGCCAGCATCGGTTCGAAAAAGCTCAACGCCAGGGTGTCGTAGGCCGGGTCGAACGCCGCCGCGTCGTACTGCGCGCAGAACTCAATGGTTTGCTGGTACTGCGGGTGGTCACCAAATTGCTCGCGCAAGTGGCGGTCCATCCCCAGGTGGTGGAAAAAGTAGTAGCCCTGGAAAACCCCGTGCTTTTCCACCATCCATAAATTTTCGGGGCTGACGAAGGGCTTGAGGATAGCGGCGGCGATGTCCGGGTGATTATAGGAACCCAGGGTATCGCCGATGTCATGGAGCAGTGCGCACACCACGTACTCTTCGTCACGGCCATCGTGCCAGGCGCGGCTGGCTGTTTGCAGCGAGTGGGTCAGGCGGTCCACCGGGAAACCGCCGAAGTCGCCCTCCAATAACCGCAGGTGCGCGACAATCCGTGTCGGCAATTGCCGGGCATAGGCGCTGAAATCCTTGGCGATGATCGCCCAGTCTTCCTGGGTGCCGTCCTGCATATGGGTGAAGCGGGCCTGCTGGTTCATCGGCGGTTCTCTTATTGTTTTTAAGGCGTGGACTAAAACGGTACCTTGCCCAGAACCATGTCGCGGTACATCACAAAATCCCCCAACAAGCTGTAAAGCGGATGCTGGAAGGTCGCCGGACGATTCTTTTCGAAGAAAAAGTGGCCGATCCAGGCAAAGCTGTAGCCGGCCACCGGCAACGCGAGCAGCAGCCACCAGGCGCCTTTGCCCACGGCAAAGGCCAGAATAAAAATCACCAGGCTGGTGCCAATAAAATGCAGGCGGCGGCAGGTGCTGTTGCCGTGTTCACTCAGGTAATAGGGATAAAACTCGGCGAAGCTTTTGAATTGTCTGACGTTTTCCACGGTGGATGGCCCTTTGTTTATTGTTCTGCTCGACAGATGTTCGGCGGGGAGCTTATTTGAGTCTAGAGTCATCAGTGGTAACGGCCAGTGACAATAGATGCCACTTTAGTATCCTTGGGTTCTTGGCTGTGGTTTCAGCCTACCTTTATTGGAAAACGTGTTAAAAAACGCCATGAGCGAACGAACGACTTCTGCAAGCTGGGCGATGGGGATAGTCAAGGCACTGGAGATGGACGGCCTGGATTGCCGCGCCTTGTTCAAGCAGCTTGGCCTGGACTACGCCGCTCTGGATGATCCTGATGCACGCTTCCCGCAGGACTCCATGACCCGGCTCTGGCAGCGGGCGGTGGAGTTGTCGGGCAACCCGGCGATTGGCCTGAACATGGGCAAGGTAGTGCGCCCGGCGTCGTTTCATGTGGCTGGCTATGCCTTGATGTCCAGCCGCACCCTGGCTGAAGGCTTTATGCGCCTGGTGCGTTATCAGCGGATCATTGCCGAAAGCGCCGACCTGAGTTTCCGACTTTTACCCGAAGGCTATGCGCTGATTCTTACGGTACACGGCGACCATCTACCACCCACCCGGCAAAGTGCCGAGGCGTCACTGGCCTGTGCCTTGGCATTATGCGGTTGGCTGACCGGACGAACCCTGCAACCGCGCAAGGTGCTGGTGCAGGGCGATCAGCCGGCGGATCTGGAGCCCTATAAACAGGCATTCCATGCGCCCCTGGTGTTCAACGCCCCTTATGACGCGCTGATCTTCGAACGATCGGATATGGAAGCGCCACTGCCCACGGCGAACGAGGCGATGGCGTTGCTGCATGATCGCTTCGCCGGCGAGTATCTGGCGCGCTTTTCGGAAAGTCGGGTGACCCACAAGGCGCGGCAAATGCTGTGCCGGCTGCTGCCCCAAGGGGAACCCAAGCGCGAGGTGGTGGCCCAGGCGTTGCACCTGTCCCAGCGCACCCTGCAACGGCGCTTGCAGGAGGAGGGCACCAGTTTCCAGACCCTACTGGACGACACCCGTCGCGAACTGGCCGAGCAATACCTGGCGCAGCCGTCGATGACCCTGCTGGAAATTGCCTACTTGTTGGGGTTTGCCGATCCGAGCAACTTCTTCCGGGCATTCCGGCGTTGGTTCGATGCCACGCCCGGCGAGTACCGGGCGCGGTTGTTGGAGGGTGCCGCGACCGTCAGTGACGCCAGAATGCCGGAATGCACAGCACAAACACCGTAATGATCTCCAGCCGTCCCAGCAGCATGCCCAGGGACAGGATCCACTTGGCTGCATCCGGCAGGCTGGAGAAGTTGCCAGCTGGGCCGATGGTTGCTCCCAGCCCAGGGCCTACGCCGGATACGGTACTGGCGGCGCCGGTCAACGCGGTCATCCAGTCCAGGCCCAGCAGTGACAGGGCCAGGGCGATCACGCAGATAGTGATGGCGAAGAAGAACGAGAAGGTCAGGATCGAACGCACGATCTCCTCGTCCAGACGGTGACCGTTGTACTGCTGCTTGATCACTGCACGCGGGTGAATCAGCTGGTTCAAGTTAGTCTTGAGCAGGATGTAGGCCACCTGGAAACGGAAGATCTTGATCCCGCCCGCCGTGGAGCCCGAGCAGCCACCGATAAAGCCCAGGTAGAAGAACAACATCAGTGAGAAGTTGCCCCACAGGCTGTAGTCCCCAAGGGCGAAACCGGTGGTGGTCACCACGGAGGTAACGTTCAGTGCCACGTGGCGCAACGCATCCAGCCAGTGCAGATTGGTAGTCCACCAGTACCAGGAGCCCAGTACCAGCCAGGTCACCAGCAGCAATCCGAGCAGGCCTTGCACCTGCTGATCCTTGAGCAGCGCCCGCCGGTTGCCGCGCAAGGTGGCGACGTACAAGGTGAACGGCAAGCTGCCCATAATCATCACCACCACTGCTACCCAGTGCACCGCCGGCTGTTTCCAGTGGGCCAGGGACTCGTCAGAGGTGGAGAAACCACCGGTGGAAATTGCCGACATGGCGTGGTTGATCGCATCGAACAGGCTCATCCCAGCCCACCAGAACGCTAGGCTGCCGAGGATGGTGATACCGACATAGGCCGCCACAATCAGTCGCGCCACCATGTGCGAGCGGGGCATGAGCTTCTCCGAACGGTCCGAGGACTCGGTCTGGAACAGGCGCATGCCGCCGATACGCAGCAGTGGCAGGATCGCCACCGCCATGCCGATAAAGCCGATACCACCGAGCCAGTGCAGTAGCGAGCGCCACATCAGGATGCCCGGCGACATGTTGTCCAGGCCGCTGAGCACCGTGGAACCGGTGGCGGTGATGCCGGACATGCTTTCGAAGAAGGAGTCGGTGTAGCTGATGCGTTGGGTCAGCAGGAATGGCAGCGCGGCAAACATGCAGACGGCCACCCAACTGGAGACTGTCAGCAGGTACATGTCCCGAGGACGCAGGTGCACGTGTTCCGGGCGACCGGGGATGACCAGGGCCAACCCTGCGATAAAGGTGATCAGGCTGGCCCAGAGAAAGGACGGCAGGTCGCTGGTGCGTTCGAAAATCACCAGGGTCGCCATTGGCACCACCATGGCGATCGCGAGGGTGATCAGGAAGATGCCGATAATGAAACCGATGATCCGTAAGGTCGGCAACGCCATGAGGTCCACTCGGGTGACAGGAAAGGCCGCCATTCTACCTGTGGTGCAGTCCATGTAAACCGGGCATAAAAAAGGCGACCCGAAGGCCGCCTCATTCACTCACTCAACCCTTGGCGATCAAAACGCGTGATCGGCACTGTCCGGGTTCAGGTCGCCGATGCCCAGCTTGCCGGCCGCCTGCTCGATGGAGCCAGTTTGCTTGACCAGGGAGGCGATGGCGTCGCGCACAATCTGGTTGCCAGCTTCGTTGCCTGCCGCGATCAGTTGGTCGTAGTGCTCACCCTTGTTGGCGTGGTCAACCATGACCTGGATTTTCGCTTCAGTGGCAGCCAGGTCAGCCTTGAGGGCTTCGTCGGCGGCTGGGTCAGTCTTGGCCACCAGGGAGGACAGGCTGGCGCCGGTCAGCTTGGTACCGTCGACACGGGTGTATTCGCCCAGGTAGACGTTACGGATGCCTTTGGCGTCGTAGAACTGTGAGTTGTGGGTGTTATCGCTGAAGCAGTCATGCTCGTCTTCCGGCGAGTTGGCTTCCAGGGACACCTTCATGCGTTCGCCCGCCAGTTCACCCAGGGACAGGCTGCCCATGCCGAACAGCATTTTGCGCAGGCCGTTGGTGCCAGGTTCCGCTTCCAGTGTGGCGCGGTAGTTGTCTTCGACGTTGGGCTTCCAGTTGCCGACCATTTCTTCCAGGTCGCTGACCAGCAGTTGGGTCACAGCGCTCAGGTAAGCACGGCGACGCTCGTTGTGGCCACCAGTGGCGCCTTCACCTTGCAGGTAGTCCGAGGCCGGACGGTTGCCGGCGCCAGGGCCGGTACCGTTCAGGTCCTGGCCCCAGAGCAGGAATTCGATGGCGTGGTAGCCGGTGGCGACGTTGGCTTCGGAACCGCCCAGCTCATTGAGGCTGGCGAGTTTTTCTGCAGTGATGTCCTTGACGTCGATCTTGTCTTCGCCGACCTGGATCTCGGTGTTGGCGATGATATTGGCGGTGGCGCCCGGGTTGCCGAGGGCGTGTTCGTAGGTTTTGTCGACGTAGTCGATCAGGCCTTCGTCCAATGGCCAGGCGTTCACCTGACCTTCCCAATCGTCAATGATGGTGTTGCCGAAGCGGAACACTTCACTCTGCAGGTACGGCACGCGTGCGGCGATCCAGGCGGTACGGGCCGCTTTCAGGGTTTCGTCGTTCGGCTTGGCAAGGAAGGCGTCGATGGTGGTTTGTAGGGTTTTCGCCGTGGACTCGGAGTCGCTGTAGACAGCGAACACGATGTCAGCGTAATGCGCGACCACTGCCTTGGCGGCGGCCTCGTCGACCTGGCCTGCCGTGCCGGCAGCGGGTGCGGTAGTGCTGGCGGCTGCAGCAGGTGCTTGAGGAGCAGCAGCCTTGTCTTTGCCCTCACCGCAACCGGCGAGAGAAATGGCAATGGCCAGCAGACTGGCGGTGGCCAGGGGCATACGAATCATGGCGAACATCCTGCTTCGGTAGATTATCGGGGGCGCATGGCTGCGCGCAAAACTACGACATAATGCGAAAGATTTGCATTTTCTGTAAAGGGTTAACGTTGTAAATAGTTAATATCGATTTGCCACTGGCCCAGCACCGCGCCCCGGAGTGCCATCATCGGCATAGCCGCTGCCTCGTTCTACTCAACAGCGGCTATGCCGTGTAGTGAGCAAAAATCCATCACAGAATCAAGGAGTTATTGCGCTCGGCTTGTTTCAGGTATGCCACCAACTCCCGCGCCGGTAATGGCTTGCTGTAGTGATAGCCCTGACCTTCATGGCAGCCTTCGGAGATGATGTAGGCCTCCTGCTCGGCAGTCTCCACTCCTTCGGCGATGACCTGCATGCCGAGGCTTTTGCCCAATTGAATGATCGCCCGCACGATGGTGGCATCGTCGTCGTCGTCCAGCAGGTCCTGGACGAAGCTCTTGTCGATCTTGATCTTGTCCAGCGGCAGGCTTTTCAGGTAGCTGAGGGATGAGTAACCCGTGCCGAAGTCATCAATGGCGATCAGCGCCCCGGAACGGCGTAGGCTCAGCAGGTGCTGGGCGGCGGTGCTGATGTCTTCCATCAGGCCGGTTTCGGTGACTTCCAGCTCCAGGCTGCGGGGCGGCAGGCGGTAGATCTGCAGCAGGTTATTGACCACTCGCGGCAACTCGGCGTGGTGCAACTGCACCGTGGACAGGTTGACCGCCATGCGCAGTTCGGTGAAACCCTGGTCATGCCATTCCCGCAGTTGCCGACAAGCCTGGTCCAGCACCCATTCGCCGATGGAAATAATCGTGCCGTTCTGTTCCGCCAGGGGAATGAACAGATCGGGCGGTACCAAGCCGTGTTCCGGGTGTTGCCAGCGAATCAACGCTTCGACGCCGACCACACGGTGATCGAGGTAGCTGATTTGCGGCTGATACACCAAGTAAAACTGATTGCGGCCCAAGGCCTCGCGCAGGTCTTTCTCCAGTTCGCGGCGGCGGCGCATCTCGCTGTCGACGCTGGCGATATAGAACTGATAGCGATTGCGTGAGCGGCTTTTGGCCAACGTCATGGTCTGTTCGGCTTTTTGCAGCAGCTTCTCGGTGCTGTCGCCGTCTTCCGGGAACAGGGTGATGCCGATGGTGGCCCTCAGGCGGATTTGCTCGTGGTCGAGGGCAAACTCGGCTTCCAGGTCATCGAGGATGCTTTGCGCCAGTTCGGCGGCTTCGTAGGGTTGCTCGATATCGGCCTGGACCAGGGCGAACTGGTCGCCCCCCAAGCGGGCGAGGGCGCCGAGGCGGCCGCTGTGGGCGCGCAGACGGTCGGCCAGGGCCAGCAACAATTGGTCGCCGACCTGGTAGGTGAACTGCTCGTTGACGCTTTTGAAGTCATCCAACCCGACGCACAGCACTGCCACTCGCCGTTGCCGGCGTCCGGAGTCGATCAGGATCTTGTCCAGTTGCTCCTGCAGTTTCTGGCGATTGGGCAGGCCGGTGAGGAAGTCGTACTGGGCCATGCGCAGCAGACTGTTTTCCGCCTCGTGGCGCAGATGGGTGTTGCGTTCGATGGACTCGAGCAACTGGTTGGCGGTGTTGATCCACAGGCCCAGCTCGTTCTTTTCGTGGCCCTTGAGCTGTGGGATCTTGTGCTCGCTGGGGCGGTCGGGGTTGATCGAGCTCAGGTGTTCGATGATCCGCGACAGCGGCTTGGTCAGTAGCCAGTGATAGACCAGGTACAGCACCAGGCCCATGGCCAGGGCTCGCAGCACCCCGGAGATAAAGATGATCACCGAGTTGACAATAAAGCCTTTGCCGTAGGTGGCGGTGTCGAGGGTGATGCTCAGGTCGCCGTAATACTCGCTGTAGGGCCCGCGCCCCACCAGCGGTGTGGTGAAGGTGCGCTCCTGGCCGAGAATCAGGTCAGTGAGCCAGCGGCTGGGGGATTGCTGCAAATCGCGGCTTTTTTTCGCGAGCATGGCTTCGTTGGGGTGGCCAATGGAGGCCATGCGTACAGCGTCATCCTGAAACAGGCCTTCGATGACCTGCATGCCCATTTCGCGATCCAGGCTATAGACGGCCTGGGTCGAGGGGTCGCGAAACATGTCGAGGATGCGCTGGGCATCGCCGGCCACGGCCTGGCGCGTCTTGTAGGCGTCGAAGACAATCTGCGCCACGCTCAGCGCCACGCCCACTATCAATGCCGAAAGCAGCACCACCCGTAGCAACTTCACCGACAAGCTGTTTTTGAGTTCCAGCTTCAAAGGGTCATTCCTTGTTCCATGCGGGTAGCCTCAATATGCCATGAGTATTGGCAATCCTGTGGTGGCAGTCAAAGGGACAATGAAGCAGTTGCAGGTTTGACACCGCGCGGGCTCGTTTCTGGGCGATGGTGCGCGGCGGATTTACATCCGCCTGCGCGGTAGCGGGGCTGGAGACGGGTAACTTATGGGCAGGTTTGGAACGGTGGCTTTGGAGGTTCGAACCTCAGCTGAACGTGATGGTCTTGTTCTGAGCTTTTATCGTGGCGTCGAAATTTACGGACTTGTTTTGCTCCGCGGTTGTGTTTTTCAGTGTGTCGCCCAATGTTTTCGCTACCACATCGGCGAAGGGTTGGATCAGGGGCGCGATCGACTTGGTTATATCGGCAGCCGCTTTGGCCAGCTCGCCAATCACGGGGAGTGCTGCTAATACTGACATAGACATCGTGAAATCTCCGACAGGGATGAGAGGGTTATTCCTCATCGACTAGGTGGCAGCAGCTACTCATTGGGTTCCATATTGACCGCATAAAACGCATAAAAAAGCCCGGCAATTGCCGGGCTCTTTCTACTGCAAGGGTTGCTTAAGCAGTGAAGGTCTTGCCTTCGAACTGCTCAGCGACGAACTTCCAGTTGACCAGGTTCCAGAACGCTTCCACATACTTTGGACGCACGTTGCGGTAGTCGATGTAGTAAGCGTGTTCCCAGACGTCGCAGGTCAGCAGCGGGGTATCGCCGCTGGTCAACGGGTTGCCGGCGCCGATGGTGCTGGCCAGGGCCAGGGAACCGTCAGCTTTTTTCACCAGCCAACCCCAACCGGAACCGAAGGTGCCGACGGACGTCTTGGTGAATTCTTCCTTGAACTTGTCGAACGAACCGAACGCAGCGTTGATGGCTTCAGCCAGCGGGCCGGTAGGTTGACCGCCAGCGTTTGGCGCCAGGCAGTTCCAGTAGAAGGTGTGGTTCCAGACCTGAGCGGCGTTGTTGAAGATGCCGCCCGAAGAGGATTTGACGATCTCTTCCAGGGTCTTGCCTTCGAACTCGGTGCCAGGCACCAGGTTGTTCAGGTTCACGACATAGGTGTTGTGGTGCTTGTCGTGGTGAAATTCCAAGGTTTCCTTGGAGATGTGCGGCTGCAGGGCATCGTGTGCGTAGGGCAGCGGCGGCAATTCGAAAGCCATGATGATTCTCCTAATCAGGTCAGTTGCGGTGAGCGCAAGGCCGATCACGGGCGGCCAAACAAGCGCCGGGGAGTTTGTACTCTTTGCGGCGCAGGGACAGGATCATAGCACCGGGGGTGCGGCATAACCACGCAACAACTGTGTGGGATAGAGGTTCCAAAGTCTTTTGGATGCTCTTCAATTAAGATCAGACGGCGCTTATTAATTGATAGGCGACGCTGAACATCATTACCGCCACCAACAGGTCCAGCAGGCGCCACGTCGCAGGGCGCGCCAGCCAGGGTGCCAGCCACGCCGCACCCAGGGCCAGGGCGGAAAACCACAGGAATGACGCACTGGCGGCGCCTGCTACATAGGCGCCGGGTTCGGTTTGCTGGGCGCCCAACGACCCAATCAACAATACGGTGTCGAGATACACGTGAGGATTGAGCAGCGTCACGGCCAAAGCGCTGAGCATCACCGCACGCAACGAGCGAACCTTTTGGTTTGCCCCTTGGCCCATGCTCTGCCGCGAACAGGCCCGACGCAAGGCGAGGGCGCCGTACCACAGCAGGAACGCCGCGCCACCCCAGCGCGCAATCGCCAGCAGCAATGGATTACTCGCCAGTACCGTCGCCAGCCCAAACACCCCGGCGGCCACCAGTAGCGCATCGCAGACCACACACAGTGCCGCCACCGGCAGGTGATGCTCACGGCGCAGGCTTTGCGCCAGGACAAAGGCGTTTTGTGTACCGATGGCCATAATCAACCCCAGGGCCACCAGCAGTCCGTTCACATAGCTTTGCCACATAAGGTTTACTCCGCGTCCGCCGCCAATTTCCGCAACACCGTCATTGCCTGTTCAGCATCGTCGCGGCCGACAAACAAGTGATCGTGGTAGTAACCGGCGATCACGTTGCAACTGATGCCAGCCTTGCCCAAGGCGCTGGCGAATGCCGCGGTCAGGCCAACGGCTTCCAGGGCCGAATGCACATTCAAGGTGATCCACGCTGCCACATATTCGAACGGCAACCCGGTCTGCTCGGCCTGCTGGCGCTCGACGATTACCGTCAATCCTTCCTGCTCGCGGAAGCTGCCGATCACCTCGCAACCTTCCGGGATACGGTTGTCGGCCAGGGTGCAGAACACGTAGTCACCGTCATTGAGGTGCGGGCTCATGCTCCGCAACAGGGTTGCCAGGGCGGTTTCGCCAGCCATGTGGATAATCCTTGAAGATAAGAAGCGATGCTGGCTATTCTCCGGCCCAAAGCTGTATAAGAAAAACCAATATTGCTGATCGCTCATTAGGGAAACTGATGTTCGACTATAAATTGCTTTCCGCCCTGGCGGCGGTGGTGGAACAAGCCGGTTTTGAGCGCGGTGCCCAGGTGCTGGGCATCTCGCAATCGGCGATCTCCCAGCGCATCAAACTGTTGGAAGCGCGAATCGGCCAGCCTGTGCTGGTGCGAGCCACGCCGCCTGTGCCTACGGAAATCGGCCGGAGGTTGCTCAACCACGTGCAGCAAGTACGGCTGTTGGAGCGCGACCTGCAAAGCCAGGTCCCGGCGCTGGACGAAGAGGGCATGCCCGAACGCCTGCGCATCGCCTTGAACGCCGACAGCCTGGCGACCTGGTGGGCGCAAGCGGTGGGTGATTTCTGCGCCGAACAGCACCTGCTGCTGGACCTTGTGGTAGAAGACCAGACCGTTGGCCTCAAACGCATGCGTGCCGGTGAAGTGGCGGCCTGTGTTTGCGCCAGTGAACGGCCGGTCGCCGGTGCCCGCAGTTTGTTGCTGGGGGCGATGCGTTACCGGGCGCTGGCCAGCCCCGCATTTATCGCCCGGCACTTTCCCGATGGCGTGCGTGCCGATCAACTGGCGCGTACCCCCGCATTGGTGTTTGGCCCTGACGATTTCCTGCAGCATCGCTACCTGGCGTCCTTGGGCGTCGACGGTGGTTTTGAGCATCACTTGTGCCCGTCTTCCGAAGGTTTTATCCGCCTGACGGAAGCCGGTTTAGGGTGGGGCCTGGTGCCCGAGTTGCAGGTGCGCGACCAGCTTGAGCGCGGTCTCCTGGTGGAGTTATTGCCAGATAAGCCCATTGATGTGCCGCTGTACTGGCATCATTGGCGCAGTGGCGGGCAATTGCTCGGTTTGTTGACCGAGCATCTGGCCCGGGCCGGCGGCCAATTGCTGGTGCCCTTGGAGTGACAGTCAGCGTCAAGGCAACAGGTAGGAAAAACCAAAGAATGCGGAGTAATACATGAAAATTCTGGTCACCGGCGCAAGCGGCTTCATCGGCGGGCGCTTTGCGCGTTTCGCCCTGGAGCAGGGCCTGGACGTGCGGGTCAACGGGCGCCGGGCCGAAGGTGTCGAGCACTTGGTAAGGCGCGGCGCCGAGTTTATCCAGGGTGACTTGAATGATCCGGACCTGGTGCGCGACCTGTGCCACGATGTCGAAGCTGTGGTCCATTGCGCTGGCGCCGTAGGGCTTTGGGGGCGTTACCAGGACTTTCACCAGGGCAACGTGCTGGTCACCGAAAACGTTGTTGAAGCCTGCCTCAAGCAGCGGGTCGGGCGCTTGGTGCATTTGTCGTCGCCGTCGATCTATTTTGATGGCCGCGATCACCTGGGGCTGACCGAAGAACAAGTGCCCAAACGCTTCAAGCATCCTTATGCAGCCACCAAGTACCTGGCTGAGCAAAAGGTATTCGGCGCCCAGGAATTCGGCCTCGAAGTACTGGCCCTGCGCCCGCGCTTTGTCACGGGCGCCGGCGATATGAGCATCTTCCCGCGCCTGTTGAAAATGCAGCGCAAAAATCGTCTGGCGATCGTCGGTGATGGCCTGAACAAGGTCGACTTCACTAGTGTGCACAACCTCAACGAAGCGCTGCTCAGCAGTTTGCTCGCCACGGGCTCTGCGTTGGGCAAGGCTTACAACATCAGTAACGGCGCGCCGGTGCCGGTGTGGGATGTGGTCAACTACGTTATGCGGCAAATGGAACTGCCTCAGGTCACCCGTTACCGTTCCTACGGTTTGTCCTACAGCGTTGCGGCGCTCAACGAGGCGTTTTGCGCGATGTGGCCGGGGCGCCCGGAGCCTGCCCTGTCACGGTTGGGGATGCAGGTGATGAACAAGGATTTCACCCTCGACATCAGCCGCGCCCAGCATTACCTCGACTACCAGCCCAAGGTCAGCCTGTGGACCGCTCTCGATGAGTTTTGCAGTTGGTGGAAGGCTCAGGATGCGGCCTTCAAATAACCGGCAATACACCGAGAGCCGAATTTCGGGTTCATGGCCGATCAACGCGACGTGCAAGGGGTTTATACTCCCGCCGCTGGGCTTTCCATGTGGCTACCTCAAGGGTTTAAGGTTGATTCATGCGTAACGATGCTAACGACGACTTCGACAACGTGCCGAGCCTTCGCGCCGACAGTGCGGACGACGATGATTTTGTGCCGACCCCGGCCACTTCCGTACGCTCCCGACCCGCACCGGTGGTCAAGGTCAAGAGTGCGAGCACCGGCCCGCTGTGGGCATTGGTTGGCGCGCTGTTGTTCGCCTTCGCCGGTCTTGCCTGGTGGAGCTTCCAGCAGATTTCCCTGATGGGGCAGCAGTTGGTGGCGACCCAGGAAAGCTTCGCGCGCATTAGCGAAGAGGCGGCAGGGCGCCTGCAGGACATTTCCGGCAAGGTGGTGGCCAGTGAGGCCAGCGTCAATAACGGCAGCGAAGCGCTGAAGATGCAGATCAAGCAGCTTGAAAGCCAATTGCTGGAGCAGGGCAAGCAGCAACAAGGCGTGGCCGGCCAGGCTACCGACCTGGACAAGCGCCTGGCGCAGATGACTGCCAGCACCACTGAGCTGGCGACTGCCAATGTGCAATTGCAAGCCCAGGCCAAAGCCCTGGCGGCTGAACTGGCGACGCTTAAAGCCGCTCAAGTTGAAGCGGGCAAGGTGAATGCCGAGGTCAAGGAGCTGAGCACCGATGTAGCGTCCTTGAAGAAACAGGGCAATCCAACGGTAGCCATCGCCCGTCTGGAGCAGGATCTACTGGTACTCAAGAGCGAGCAGGACAACCGTCCGGCTGCTTCCGAGGGTCCTACCAACAAAGAATTCGATGTGTTCCGCATCCAGACCACCCGCAATATCACCACCTTGCAGAGCCAGGTGCAGAACCTGCAACAGCAACTCAACGCGCCAGCCAAGGTCACGCCGCTCGGGCAATGACCTCCTGAATGAGTGGGCTTGTTGTGGCGAGGGGGTTTGCCACAACAAGCCCTCATCACAAGTGATCTGTTCGATTCATGTCACCAGCCAGTGACATTTCCAGCCCCCTTCGTTACTTGCCCCCGCCCACCCTTTGTTTAGACTCCTGCCATCCCACAAAAACAAAAAGGGCCAATCATGACCATGCAACCGCTGCCTTCCAGCAGTTGGCTGAACGCACCTGCCCATCACGCCTGGCTCTCCGCCGAAGGCCAGCGCCTGCTGTCGTTCGCCAAGGCCTCCAAACTCCCGGACGGTTTCGGCAACCTCGACGACCAAGGTCGCCTGCCCACCAATGCCCGCGCCGAAACCATGAACACCGCCCGCATGACCCACAGCTTCGCCATGGCCCATGCCATGGGGCTGCCGGGTTACGCCGATCTGGTGGAACACGGCGTCGCAAGCCTCAGCGGCCCGCTGCGGGATGCTGAATATGGCGGCTGGTTCGCGACCCCTGGCGCCAGCGACGGCAACACCGGCAAGGCTGCCTATCTGCATGCCTTTGTCGCCCTGGCGGCCAGCTCTGCCGTGGTAGCCGGCGCACCCGGTGCGCAAACCTTGCTCAACGACGCCATCCATATCATCGACCAGTATTTCTGGAGCGAGGAGGAGGGCGCGATGCTCGAATCCTTCGCGCAGGACTGGAGCGGCGTAGAAGCCTATCGCGGTGCCAACAGCAACATGCACGCCACCGAGGCCTTCCTTGCCCTGGCCGATGTCACGGGTGACAAGCGTTGGCTGGACCGGGCGCTGCGCATCGTCGAGCGTGTTATCCACAACCACGCTGGCGCCAATCAATTTATGGTGATCGAACACTTCGACCGCCACTGGCAACCGTTGCGCGGTTACAACGAAGACAACCCGGCTGACGGCTTTCGTCCCTACGGCATCACCCCTGGCCATGGCTTTGAGTGGGCGCGGCTGGTACTGCATCTGGAAGCGGCGCGCGAGCAAGCCGGGCTGGTTACACCCGACTGGCTGCTGGCCGACGCCAAGGGTTTGTTCGCCAGCGCCTGCGAATACGGCTGGGCCGTGGATGGCACGCCCGGCATCGTCTACACCCTCGACTGGGAGCAACGCCCGGTGGTGCGCGAGCGTTTGCACTGGACCCACGCCGAAGCCAGCGCCGCTGCACAGGCCTTGCTCAAACGCACCGGCGAGCTGCATTACGAAGCCTGGTATCGGCGGTTCTGGGAGTTCTGTGAAACCCGCTTTATCGACCGCATTCATGGCAGTTGGCACCATGAACTGAACCCGAAAAACCTGCCGAGCAGCAAGATCTGGGGCGGCAAGCCGGACCTGTACCATGCCTGGCAAGCGGTGCTGCTGCCCGGCCTCCCCTTATCCCCGAGCATGGCCAGCGCTCTGGGCACGGCTGCCCATGTAACCAGCTGGTGACATTCGAGCGTCCCTTTGTTACCTGCAAGTCAAAAATCCCTGTTTAGAATCCCATGCAGCGCAAGCACCAGACTTGCATGCATAACAACAAGAAAAGGTACTCAGATGAACGCGATTAATCGCCTCGCCGTCGCTATTTCCATTGCCTCGTTGTTTCCCCTCACTGCTCTTGCCGCCGACTCGAAAGGGACGGTTGAAGTTGTGCATTGGTGGACCTCCGGCGGTGAGAAAGCGGCGGTAGATGTCCTGAAGGCCCAAGTCGAGAAAGACGGCTTCACCTGGAAAGACGGCGCCGTCGCAGGTGGCGGTGGTGCCACAGCCATGACCGTGCTGAAAAGCCGTGCGGTCGCTGGCAACCCGCCAGGTGTTGCCCAGATCAAAGGCCCGGACATCCAGGAATGGGCGTCTACCGGGCTGCTCGACACCGACGTCCTGAAGGACGTTGCCAAGGAAGAGAAGTGGGACAGCCTGCTCGACAAGAAAGTCTCCGATACCGTGAAGTACGAAGGTGAATACGTCGCCGTGCCGGTGAATATTCACCGCGTCAACTGGCTGTGGATCAACCCTGAAGTCTTCAAAAAAGCCGGTATCGAAAAAAATCCTACCACCCTCCAGGAATTCTACGCGGCCGGCGACAAGCTCAAGGCGGCGGGTTTCATCGCGCTCGCTCACGGCGGCCAGCCTTGGCAGGACAGCACCGTTTTCGAAGCCGTAGTGCTTTCGGTCATGGGTGTAGACGGCTACAAGAAAGCCCTGGTCGATCTGGATAACGCCACCCTGACCGGTCCTGAAATGGTCAAGGCGCTGACAGAACTGAAGAAAGTCGCGACCTACATGGACGCCGATGGCAAGGGCCAGGACTGGAACCTGGAAGCGGCCAAGGTCATCAACGGCAAGGCCGGTATGCAGATCATGGGTGACTGGGCCAAGAGCGAGTGGACAGCGGCCAAGAAAGTCGCCGGCAAGGACTACGAATGCGTAGCCTTCCCTGGCACCGAAAAAGCCTTCACCTACAACATCGACTCCCTGGCGGTGTTCAAGCAGAAAGACAAGGGCACTGCGGCGGGTCAGCAGGACATCGCCAAGGTCGTCCTGGGTGAGAACTTCCAGAAAGTCTTCAGCATCAACAAGGGCTCGATCCCGGTTCGTAACGACATGCTGAGCGACATGGGCAAGTACGGTTTTGACTCCTGCGCCCAGACCGCGGCCAAGGATTTCCTGGTGGATGCCAAGTCCGGCGGCCTGCAACCAAGCATGGCGCACAACATGGCGACCACGCTGGCCGTACAGGGCGCGTTCTTTGACGTGGTGACCAACTTCATCAACGACCCGAAGGCCGACCCTGCGCAAACCGCCAAGCAACTGGGCTCAGCGATCAAGTCTGCCAAGTAAACCCCTATGGGAGCGGCGCACCGCCGCTCCCACAAGGAATGCCTTTGTAATTTTCCCCTTGCGCGGATTTTCCCCATGAGTTCTGTTGCTGTGTTCAGCAAAGCCTCGCCGTTCGATGCACTGCAGCGCTGGCTACCCAAACTGGTGCTGGCGCCCAGCATGTTCATCGTTCTGGTGGGCTTTTATGGCTATATCCTGTGGACGTTCCTTCTGTCGTTCACTAACTCGACTTTCCTGCCGTCCTACAAATGGGTAGGCCTGGCGCAATACGCACGGTTGTTCGACAACGACCGCTGGTGGGTGGCGAGCAAGAACCTCGCGGTTTTCGGAGGGATGTTCATCGGCATCACCCTGGTAATCGGCGTGCTGCTGGCGGTGTTCCTCGACCAGCGCATCCGCCGCGAAGGTTTTATCCGTACCATTTACCTGTACCCGATGGCGCTCTCGATGATCGTCACCGGTACCGCCTGGAAATGGCTGCTCAACCCAGGCATGGGCCTGGACAAACTGTTGCGTGACTGGGGCTGGGAAGGCTTTCGCCTGGACTGGCTGATCGACCCTGATCGTGTGGTGTATTGCCTGGTGATTGCCGCAGTGTGGCAAGCCTCGGGCTTTATCATGGCGATGTTCCTGGCTGGCCTGCGCGGTGTCGATCAATCGATCATTCGTGCCGCCCAGATCGATGGCGCGAGCATGCCGCACATCTACTGGAAAGTGGTGCTGCCCAGCCTGCGTCCGGTGTTCTTCAGCGCAGTGATGATTCTGGCGCACATCGCCATCAAGAGTTTCGACCTGGTGGCGGCGATGACTGCCGGTGGTCCGGGCTACTCGTCCGACCTGCCCGCCATGTTCATGTATTCCTTCACCTTCAGTCGCGGTCAGATGGGCATGGGTTCGGCCAGTGCGATTCTGATGCTCGGTGCGATTCTCGCAATCATCGTGCCTTACCTGTACTCCGAGCTGAGGACCAAGCGCAATGACTAGTCTCGCCCACAAATCCTCCATCAGCCTGAGTCGCATCGCGATCTACGCGGTGCTGATCCTCGCCGTGCTGCTGTATCTGGTGCCGCTGGTGGTCATGCTGTTGACCAGCTTCAAGACGCCGGAAGACATCAGCACCGGCAACCTGCTGAGCTGGCCGACGGTGGTCAGCGGCATCGGCTGGGTCAAGGCCTGGGCCACGGTTGACGGCTACTTCTGGAACTCGATCAAGATCACCGTCCCGGCGGTGCTGATCTCCACCGCCATCGGTGCACTGAACGGCTATGTGCTGTCGATGTGGCGTTTTCGTGGTTCGCAGTTGTTCTTCGGCCTGTTGCTGTTCGGTTGCTTCCTGCCGTTCCAGACCGTACTGCTGCCGGCCTCGTTCACCCTGGGCAAAATGGGCCTGGCCAACACCACCGCTGGCCTGGTGTTCGTGCACGTGGTTTACGGCCTGGCGTTCACCACGCTGTTCTTCCGTAACTACTACGTCAGCATTCCCGATGTACTGGTGAAGGCGGCACGTTTGGATGGCGCAGGATTTTTCACGATCTTTCGCCTGATCATTTTGCCGATGTCGACTCCGATCATCATGGTCTGCCTGATCTGGCAGTTCACTCAGATCTGGAACGACTTTCTCTTCGGCGTGGTGTTCTCCAGTGGCGACTCGCAGCCCATCACGGTGGCGCTCAATAACCTGGTCAACACCAGTACTGGGGCCAAGGAATACAACGTTGATATGGCAGCGGCGATGATCGCCGGGCTGCCGACCCTGTTGGTCTATGTGATCGCAGGCAAGTATTTCGTGCGCGGGCTGACGGCCGGCGCAGTCAAGGGGTAATCATGGCAACGCTCGAACTTCGCAATGTAAACAAGACTTACGGCGCCGGCCTGCCCGACACCCTGAAGAACATCGAACTGTCGATCAAGGAAGGTGAGTTCCTGATTCTTGTTGGACCTTCGGGTTGCGGCAAGTCGACGCTGATGAACTGCATCGCCGGCCTGGAAAATATTACCGGCGGCGCGATCATGATTGGTGATCAGGACGTCAGCGGCATGAGCCCCAAGGATCGCGACATCGCCATGGTGTTCCAGTCCTACGCGCTGTACCCGACCATGAGCGTGCGCGAGAACATCGAATTCGGTCTGAAAATTCGCAAGATGCCGCAGTCGGCCATCGACGAGGAAGTCGCGCGGGTCGCCAAGCTGCTGCAGATCGAGCACTTGCTCAATCGCAAGCCGGGCCAGTTGTCCGGTGGTCAGCAACAGCGTGTGGCCATGGGCCGCGCGCTGGCCCGGCGGCCGAAGATCTACCTGTTCGACGAACCGCTGTCCAACCTCGACGCCAAGCTGCGGGTCGAGATGCGCACCGAAATGAAACTGATGCACCAGCGTCTGAAAACTACCACCGTCTACGTCACCCACGATCAGATCGAGGCGATGACCCTGGGCGACAAAGTGGCGGTGATGAAGGACGGCATCATTCAGCAGTTCGGCACGCCGAAACAGATCTACAACGATCCGGCCAACCTGTTCGTCGCCAGCTTTATCGGTTCGCCGCCCATGAACTTCATTCCACTGCGTTTGCAACGCAAGGATGGCCGCCTGATGGCGCTGCTGGACAGCGGCCAGGCGCGTTGTGAATTGCCGATGAGCATGAGCGACACCGGCCTTGAAGACCGTGAGGTCATTCTGGGCCTTCGTCCGGAGCAGATCGTGCTGGCGTCCGGCGAGTCGGCGGGCATGCCGACCATTCGTGCCGAGGTACAAGTGACCGAGCCGACCGGTCCGGACACGCTGGTCTTTGTCACGCTCAATGACAGCAAGGTCTGCTGCCGCCTGGCGCCCGATGTGGCGCCACAGGTGGGCGAGACCCTGACCTTGCAGTTCGACCCGGCCAAGGTGCTGCTGTTCGACGCCAAGACTGGCGAGCGCCTGGGTACTGTCGCGTCGTTGCCCGCACAGGATCGTGCCGACAACGTTGCCCAGTTCAAGGGACGTTAAGAGCAGCGCAAGGACAGATAACTCATTGTTTTAGATAAAAAATGTAAACCGCGTTAGATAAAAACAGTTTAATAACAATAAAGACGAGGATGTACGGATGAAAAAGAAACACATCAATGCCCGGCTGATCTGCCAATTGTCGGGTGTGGCAGCACTGGTCTTGTCTGCTAATGCGATGGCGGACGATGCGTTTAGCGCTGATTCCAAGTGGATGACGGGCGATTGGGGTGGTGAGCGGACCAAGCTGATCGAGCAAGGTATCGACATCAAGATGGACTACGTCGGTGAAGTAGGTGCCAACCTCAAGGGCGGCTACAACGACGACAAGACTGCACGTTACTCCGACCAGTACGGCCTGGGCGTGGCGTTGGACCTGGAAAAACTGGTCGGCTGGGATAACACCCAGGCCAAGATCCAGGTCACTCACCGTAACGGTCGCAACATCTCCAACGACCGTATCGGCGACCCGCGTGCCGGCACCTTCAGTTCTTCCCAGGAAGTCTGGGGTCGTGGGCAGATGACCCGTCTGACCCAGTTGTGGGTCCAACACCAGTTCCTCGACGGTAAACTGGACGTCAAGGCCGGTTACTTCGGCGAAGGCGAAGACTTCAATACCTTCCCGTGCGAATTCCAGAACCTGGCGTTCTGCGGTTCCCAGGTGGGTAACTGGGTCGGCAGCATCTGGTACAACTGGCCGGTCAGCCAGGCGGCGATCCGCGTGAAGTACCACCTCACGCCTGAGTTCTACGCGCAAATCGGTGCGTACAACCAGAACCCATCGCAACTGGAAAGCGGCAACGGCTTCAAGCTCAGCGGCAGCGGCACCAAAGGCACCATCATCCCGGTCGAACTGGTGTGGTCGCCGAAGGTTAACAACCTGCCGGGCGAATACCGTGTCGGTTACTACAAGAGCACCGCCGAGGCCAATGACGTCTATGAAGGCGCCAACGGTGCTCCGCAAAGCCCGAACAACAAGGATTACGCGACCCACAGCAGCAAGCACGGCTACTGGTTCGTGGCCCAACAGCAACTCACCACCCACAACGGTGACGCGTCGCGCGGCCTGAACATCGCCGCCAACGCTACGTTCCATGACAAGGACACCAACACTGTCGACAACTACCAGTCGGTGATGCTGGTGTACAAAGGCGCGTTCGATTCCCGTCCGAAGGATGATATGGGTATTGGTATTGCGCGTATCCACGTGAACGACGATGTTGCGAAGAACGCCAAGTTGGCTAACGCTGTCAACGGTATCGATGACTACGACAACATGGGCTACCGGCCGATTCTCAGCACTGAATACAACGCTGAAATCAACTACGGTTTTCACGTCACCAATTGGCTGACCGTGCGTCCCAACCTGCAATACGTTGTGCACCCAGGTGGCGTGGATAAAGTCGACAACGCCTTGGTCGCCGGCCTGAAAATTCAGTCGGTGTTCTAACGCTGTTGCGATAAGCTCCTCCTCTCTGTGCGCATTTTGCGGATAGCTTTGGCTATCCGTTTTTTTTGGGACGCGTTGTGATGATTTTCAGGACCGTGGCACATGCATGAGCATCCGCTGCAACGCTTTTTCACATCCCTGCGCGAACGTCCGGTGTTTGCGTGGGAGCGCTTTCAGATGCGCGAGGTGCTGGTGATCGACCACCCGCTGTGCCAAGCGGTGTTCAGTCGCCAGGGCGCACAATTGCTGCACTTTCAGCCCAAGGGCCAGAAACCCTGGCTGTGGTGCGCGGCCAAGTGGCCGCAAGTGGGCGCGATCCGTGGTGGCGTGCCGGTGTGTTGGCCGTGGTATGGCCGTCACCCCAGCGAAAACGCTTGGCCGTGCCATGGCTGGGCACGCTTGATCGACTGGAAACTACTGGACAGCAGCACCGACGACGATGGCGTGCGTTTGCACTGGCAATTGCAGTTGTGCGATTGGCAGGTCGACCTGCATGCGCACCTTGGGGAGAGCCTGGAATTACGTTTGGGTACCGAGCATCAGGACGAACTGCCCTGCCAACTGAGCCACGCTTTGCACGCCTATTGGCGGATTGGCAACGTCGGTGAGGTAGCGCTGTCTGGACTCGATGGCGCGCAGGGTTATGATCAACTAAACCGCCAGACGTGCCAGCAGGAAGGTGAGCTGCGGGTCGATGGCGGCTGCCAGCGGGTGTTCCAGCATGACGGCGAATTGCACCTCAAGGACCATGCCTGGCAGCGGGAACTGTGCATCGATACCGGCGACAGCGCCGACACGGTGGTGTGGCATCCGGGCAGTCGTCCGTTGTTGGGGGTGAGTTTTAACGAGGCGGCGGGGTTTGTCTGCGTTGAGTCGGCGATGGCCGGTGCCAGCCTGGCGCCGGGGGAGAGGGCGCATTTGAGTTTGCAGGCGCGGGCGAGGGGCTAGTCCAGAATCTGCAGTGTTGCTGATGCCGTCATCGCGGGCTTGCCCGCGATGACGGCCCGTACTGTCGATAAAGATTTGGCCTAGTTGAACTCATCCCCAACCGGATACCGGCTGGCATTCAAACTCTCTTTGATCTTTCGCAAATGCGGCTGGAAATCCACGCCGCGGCGCAAGGTCATGCCGGTGGCCAGCACATCCAGCACCGTCAATTGGATGATCCGCGAAGTCATCGGCATATAGATGTCGGTGTCTTCCGGCAGCGGAATGTTCAGGCTCAGGGTGCTGGCCTTGGCCAGTGGTGAGTTTTCGGCAGTCAGGCCCAGCACCGAAGCGCCGTTTTCCCGTGCAATGCGTGCCACTTCCACCAGTTCGCGGGTGCGGCCGGTGTAGGAAATGATCACGAACAACTCCCCGGTGTGGGCCACCGAGGCGAGCATCCGTTGCATCAGCACATCGGCATGGGCCGTCACCGCCAGGTTGAAGCGGAAAAACTTGTGCAGGGCATCCATGGCCACGGGTGCTGAAGCACCGAGGCCGAAGAAGTGAATCTGCCGGGCCTGGATCAGCAGGTCCACGGCTTTGCTTATCAGGTTCGGGTCCAGGGCCTGGCAGGCGCTGTCCAGGGACGCGATGGCGCTGCCAAAGATCTTCTGGGTGTAGGCCTCGGGGTTATCATCGGGCTCCACGGCGCGGCTGACATATGCGGCGCCACTGGCCAAACTTTGTGCCAGCTGCAATTTAAGTTCAGGGTAACCACTGACGCCGAACGAGCGGCAAAAGCGGTTGACCGTCGGTTCGCTGACCGAAGCAGCCTGGGCGAGGGCGGCGATAGAGAAGCGGGTCGCCTGCTGCGGGTTGAGCAGGATGACCTCGGCGACTTTACGTTCAGCCTTGTTCAATTCTTCGAGGCGTTTCTGGATCTGTTCCAGGAGATTTCGCACGCGGTCCATTCAGTGTTTCCTTAGGGCGACGATGCAAATAAGAGTCGTCAACCAATCGACGAGCGGCCCTTTGCGGTGGCCTATCCTACTGAGGGTAGTTGAACACCACCACTTACAATCAGTAATTCGGGAAAATGTTGTGGTTATTACTACATTTTTCCTTGAGTGATGCCTTAAAAAAAGGTATTTGTAGCTTAACTTGATAAAAGAACAAACATCATGCCTTCGATAACCGTAGAACCCTGCACCTTTGCCCTGTTTGGCGCCTTGGGTGATCTGGCGCTGCGCAAGTTGTTTCCTGCCCTCTATCAACTTGATGGCGCCGGGCTCCTGCACGACGATACTCGCATCCTGGCCTTGGCCCGTGAAGCCGGTTCCGAGCAACAGCACCTAGCCTACATCGAGAAAGAATTACGTAAATATGTGGGTCAGGAACTGGACGAAAGTATCGTTCAACGCTTCCTGGCACGCCTGACTTACCTGCACGTCGACTTCATGAAGGTTGACGACTACGTCGCCCTGGCCGAAAAAGCCGGTCACGAGCAGCGTCTGATTGCCTACTTTGCTACCCCGGCGGCGGTGTACGGCGCGATCTGCGAAAACCTGTCCAAGGTTGGCCTTTCGGAAAACACCCGCGTGGTGATGGAAAAACCCATCGGCTCGGACCTGGATTCGTCCCGCAAGGTCAACGACGCCGTCGCGCAGTTTTTTCCGGAAAATCGCACCTACCGTATCGACCACTACCTGGGCAAAGAGACCGTCCAAAACCTCATTGCCCTGCGCTTTGCCAACAGCCTGTTCGAAACCCAATGGAACCAGAACTACATCTCCCACGTGGAGATCACCGTGGCCGAGAAGGTCGGTATCGAAGGTCGCTGGGGTTATTTCGACAAGGCCGGGCAACTGCGGGACATGATCCAGAACCACCTGTTGCAACTGCTCTGCCTGATTGCCATGGACCCGCCGGCCGACCTGTCCGCCGACAGCATCCGTGACGAGAAAGTCAAAGTGCTCAAGGCTCTGGCGCCTATCAGCCCAGATGGTCTGACCACCCAGGTGGTGCGTGGCCAGTACATCGCCGGCTACAGCGCCGGCAAGCCGGTGCCGGGGTATCTGGAAGAAGAGAATTCCAACACCCAGAGCGACACCGAAACCTTCGTCGCCCTGCGTGCCGATATTCGTAACTGGCGTTGGGCCGGGGTGCCGTTCTACTTGCGTACCGGCAAGCGCATGCCGCAGAAGCTGTCGCAGATCGTTATCCACTTCAAGGAACCGTCCCACTACATCTTCGCCCCCGAGCAGCGCCTGCAGATCAGCAACAAGTTGATCATCCGCCTGCAACCGGACGAAGGGATTTCCTTACGCGTGATGACTAAAGAGCAGGGCCTGGACAAGGGCATGCAACTGCGCAGCGGGCCGTTGCAACTGAATTTTTCCGACACCTATCGCAGCGCGCGGATTCCCGATGCCTACGAGCGGTTGTTGCTGGAAGTGATGCGCGGCAATCAGAACCTGTTTGTCCGTAAAGATGAAATCGAAGCTGCGTGGAAGTGGTGTGACCAGTTGATCGCCGGCTGGAAAAAGTCCGGTGACGTGCCCAAGCCGTATGCGGCGGGTTCCTGGGGGCCGATGAGCTCCATTGCACTGATTACGCGGGATGGGAGGTCGTGGTATGGCGATATCTGAATTGAAACTGCCTCAGGGCGTTAGCGCCCATGAGTACCGCAGCCCGGTGCTGCTTGCTGAGGGCTTGGCCAATGACGTGGCCGAACAACTGCGCGCGGCCATCAGTGCCCGTGGCGAGGCGACCCTGGTGGTTTCCGGTGGCCGCAGCCCGGTGGCGTTTTTCCAGAACCTGGCCAAGCAAGGCCTCGACTGGTCCAAGGTGGTTATTACCCTGGCCGACGAGCGCTGGGTGCCGGTGGAACATGCCGACAGCAACGCCGGCCTGTTGAAGAAATATTTGCTGCAAGGCCCGGCGGCCCAGGCCAAGTTTCTGAGCCTATACAGTGTCGCGGCTAACCTGGAGGCCGCCGCCGAGCAGGCTGATCGCCAGTTGGCAGAGCTGCCTGGGATTGATGTGCTGGTGCTGGGCATGGGTGATGACGGTCACACCGCGTCGCTGTTCCCCAACAGCCCGAACCTGACCGAAGCATTGAAAGTGGACGGCACGCGCCGTTGCTGGCCGATGCTGGCGCCTACCGTGCCTCACCAACGCCTGACCATGAGTCGCGCGTTGCTGGCCACTGCCAAGTACACCGTGTTGTCGATTTCCGGCAATTCGAAATTGACCACCCTGAGCGAAGCGCTGGCCAGTGACGATGTCGCTGCCATGCCGGTTCGCGCGTTTTTGCAACCTACTTTAGAGATTTACTGGTGCCCATAAGCCAAGGATCAGCCGCGATGAAAAGCCCTCAACCCACCGTTTCCATGGCGGACAAAGTTGCCCTGATCGACAGCCTCTGCGCCAAGGCGCGGATCTTGCCGGTGATCACCATTGCCCGCGAACAGGACATTCTGCCGTTGGCCGATGCCCTGGCGGCCGGTGGCTTGACCGCATTGGAAGTGACCCTGCGTTCGCAGTTTGGCCTCAAGGCCATCCAGGTGCTGCGCGAGCAGCGCCCGGAGCTGATGACCGGTGCTGGCACCGTGCTGGATCGCTCCATGCTGGCGGCGGCTGAAGCTGCCGGTTCGCAGTTTATCGTTACCCCCGGCATTACCCGTGACCTTCTGGAGGCTTCAGTCGACAGCCCGATTCCGCTGTTGCCAGGCATCAGTAACGCCTCCGGCATCATGGAAGGTTACGGCCTGGGTTATCGCCGCTTCAAGCTGTTCCCGGCGGAAGTGAGCGGTGGCGTCGCCGCCATCAAGGCCCTTGGCGGCCCGTTCGGTGAAGTGAGATTTTGCCCGACTGGCGGCGTAGGCCCGGCCAATATCAAGAGCTACATGGCGTTGAAAAACGTGATGTGCGTGGGTGGTAGCTGGATGCTTGACCCCGAGTGGATCAAGAACGGCGACTGGGCCCGCATTCAGGAATGCACCGCCGAGGCCCTGGCGCTGCTGGACTGATTGGATTTACCGAATCGTTGTTGCTGTGTTCTACGGTTTTTTGCGGTGCACTTGGTCGGTGCGCCGCTTTTTTTTGTCTGGTGAAAATCACGGGCAACGGCTCAACTCGGTAATCGCCTTAACCAGAACACCGATGTCCACTGCCGAAGTCACAAACCCCGGGGTCACCCGAATACAACTGCCAAATGCGGCCCCGCTGCGGGTTGTGGTGAACAGGTTGTACTCATTCAAGAGCCGATCCACCATCACCTGCTGATCCACCTGCCCGGTGAACTTGAACGCCGTGATGCCGCAATACAGCCGTGGATCATCTGGCGTCAGCACCTCAACCCCCGGCAATGGCCGCACCTCACGCACCCACAAATCCCGCAGGTAGTTGAGGCGGGCGCCCTTGGCCTTGGCACCACCCAATGCTCGATGCTCTTCGAATACCAGTGGCAAGGTCATCAGCGCTGGAATATTCGGCGTGCTGTAGGGCGTGCGGGCGCGTACATCGGTGGTCGGGTAGTGAAACTCGCCCATGTCTGGATCAATGTCCGCCAACCGCTGCGGGTCGATATAGATAAAACCCAGGGTCAACGGCGCGCCGATCCATTTGTGCAGGTTGAAGCCTGCAAAGGCGATGCCCAACTGTGCCAGGTTGAATTCGATCTGGCCCAGGGCGTGGGCGCCGTCGAGGATGACATCAACGCCGTGTTCCCTGGCGGCTGTGGCAATCGCTTCGACCGGCATCACCAGCCCGGTGCGGTGGGTGACATAGGTTAGGGCCAGCAATTTTAGGCGGGGGTAGCGTGCAAAGGCATCGCGGTAGGTCTGCACCAGGCTATCGAAGCTGGCCGGATGCGCGTGGGCAATCTCGACCACTTCCCCCCCGCGATGGCGCGCCAGCCAGCGCATGGCGCCTTTGACGGTGTCGTATTCCAGGTCGCTGATCAGCACCTGGTCGCCCGGCTGCAAGCGGTTGTAATTGCGGATCAGCGATTGCAACGCATCGGAGGCGCAGCGGGTGAGGGCGATGGCTTCGGGATCAGCGCCCAACAAGTGCGCCAACTGGTCACGAACCTCGACGTTTTCGCCCTGCTCGTAATGTTGGCGCACATAGATCGAATTGCTGCGATTGATGAAGGCAACATTGTCTTGATACTGGTCAAGTACCGCACGGCTCATGCGCCCGAAGTAACCGTTTTCCAGGTTGATGGGGCCGGGCTCCAGGTCATAGCGCAGAGCGATGGCCTGCCAGTGAAGTTCGTCACGGGTGCTGTCTGCGTTCCGTTGCATGGTCGGGCTCCTTTAATGACGAGGCGCGGGCTTGCCGTGTTTGGCGCGTAGCGGCTCCAGCAATTCGGACAGGCCGTTGTGGTCGATTTCCTGCATCAGCGCCAGCAAACCGCCCAGCTCACCGTGAGGGAAACCTTCACGGGCGAACCAATTCAGATATTGGCCAGGCAAGTCGGCGATGATTCGGCCCTTGTACTTGCCGAAGGGCATTTGGCGGGTGATCAGCAGTTCGAGTTTTTCGGGATTCATGGGGCTTCAGGCAATCAGGTCGATACCTTGGAAAATACAGGCATTCTGCATGGAGGCCAAATGACAGATCATGCAAATAAAGCGGATACAGTTTTTTGATAATCTGTAAGCATATGAAAAGTAACGATTAATTTGTTTTTAGAAACTGGCACGGGCACTGCAGTCATTAAGACAAGCTTCTTAACCTGGGAAGGAATTGAAAAATGACTGACATCAACAAAGAATCGATCTCCGTTCTCAATGATCTGATCGAAACCAGCAAAGACGGCCAGGAAGGCTTCAAGACCTGTGCCGAAGACATCAAGCATCCAGAACTCAAGGCGCTGTTTGTAACGCGCTCCAGCGATTGCGCTACCGCGGCTACTGAATTGCAGACTGCCGTGCGTGCCTTGGGTGGTGATCCGCAAGACTCCGGTAGCGTCAGCGGTGCCTTGCATCGCGGCTGGGTCGACGTGAAGTCTCTGGTGACCGGCAAGGATGAAGAGGCCGTGTTGAACGAAGCCGAGCGCGGTGAAGACCATGCACTGAAGGCCTATAAAGAGGCCATCGAGAAAATCAACAAACATAACTTGCTGGGCATTCGTGATCTGGTTGAACGGCAGTTCCATGGCGTGCAACGCAATCACGATCAGGTAAAAGTCCTGCGTAACCAGGCGCGCGCTCAGTCTTGAGTCGTGTTTGAGTGATAAAAAAACCCCGCAAATGCGGGGTTTTTCATGGGTGGGCGATAATCAGCCGATGCTGATTGCCGGCAACTGAGTCAATGTCACCGTCTGCTGCTTGCGCGGTGCGAGGATCTCCGCTTCGCCATCCACTACCAACTCATCCCTTTGGTTAAACACCTGGGTTGCAATGCGCACCCGGAACTTGGGCAGCTTTTCGAGAATTTCCAGACGCACGGTCAGGGTGTCGCCGATTTTCACCGGCTTCTGGAAGGTCATTTGCTGCCCGATATAGATAGTGCCGGGACCAGGCAACTCACATGCCACCGCCGCGCTGATCAGAGCACCGCTGAACATGCCGTGGGCGATACGCTCCTTGAATAGGGTTGCCTTGGCAAATTCGGCGTCCAGGTGCACCGGGTTGTGGTCGCCAGACATCGCCGCGAACAGCTGGATATCGCGCTCTTCAACGGTTTTGCTGTAGCTGGCGGTCTGGCCGACTTCGAGAGCTTCGTACGGAGTGTTGGTAACCTGGGTCATCTATTGGTGCATCCTGTGGCTAATCAGTAATCTTAATACGTTGATTTTAAACGAAATAGTTATTCGCATCGCGCAGGCCGACGATGGTTCACGGCCTGCGTCAGCCACACCAGCACATCGGCTGTGACCGCGTCACGGTTGGTTTCGTTGAATAATTCGTGGCGCGCCTGCGGGTAAATATTCAGCTGCAGGTTCTGGCAGCCGGCTTCACGCAGGGCGTGGGCCAGGTTCTTGAGACGCTTGCCTTCACTGACCGGATCACATTCACCGCCCATCACTAGGATCGGCAGGCCCGGATCGATTTGAGCGAGATTGGACGCTTTGCTGATTTGCTGCAAGCCGCCCAGCAGGTCGATCCATAGCTGGTTGGTGCATCGGAAGCCGCAAAGCGGGTCGTTGACGTACTTGTCGACTTCGTCCGGGGCGCGGCTGAGCCAGTCGAACGCGGTGCGATTGGGCTTGAAAGCCTTGTTGAAAGAGCCGAACGACAGAAACTCGATCAGTGCGCTACGGCCCCTCAGGCCTTGGCGCAGGCGTTCGGCGCGGGCGATCACACGCGCGGCGCGGTACAGCGCCACTGGCTGGAAATTCGAGCCACTGAGAATCGCTCCATGCAGGCTGGCGCTGTGGTGCAAAAGATAGGCTTGGGCGATATAGCTGCCCATGCTGTGGCCCAGCAGAATGATCGGCACCCCAGGCGCTTGCTGGCCGATGTGTTGGTTGAGGCTGGCCAGGTCGCCCACCACTTTGTTCCAGCCATCCTTCTCGGCAAACAGCCCGAGGGTGCCTTCGTCGGCGGTCCGGCCATGACCACGCTGGTCGGGGGCGTACAGCCCATAGCCGGCGTCACACAGTTCCTGGGCCAGGCGGGTGTAGCGACCACCGTGCTCGGCCATGCCGTGGGCCAGCATGATCAACGCCTTGGGCGGCTCGTCCGGGAGCCACTGGTTGACGTACAGGCGGCTGCGGTCATTCGCGGTCAGCCAGAAAGTGGTGTGGTTCATGGCGCTTCCTTTGCTCGGTGTCGTTGCAGTGTATAGCTCATCCGTGGGCAGGCGTTTGATCAACCCTGGCCTCAGGAACAAGATTCATACAATCAATGACATGCTTTTGTGTATTTGCCTGTTTGGCCATAACTGCTAACGTCCCCAAAGCTCCGCTTTCCATAATCAGCAGTAAGCGGTCGGGCACACTCAGGTAAAGGACAAGAATAATGCAACCTGATTTCTGGAATGACAAACGCCCGGCGGGCGTTCCCACCGACATCGACCTTAGCGTCTACAAGTCGGTGATCGAAGTTTTCGAGCGTTCCTGCAAGACCTTTGCCGATCGTCCGGCGTTCAGCAACATGGGCATCACCCTGACTTACGCCGAGCTTGAGCGCCAGAGTGCGGCGTTCGCCGGTTACCTGCAACAGCACACCGACCTCAAGCCGGGCGATCGCATTGCGGTGCAGATGCCCAACGTCCTGCAATACCCGATTGCCGTGTTCGGCGCCCTGCGTGCCGGTCTGATCGTGGTTAATACCAACCCGTTGTACACACCACGGGAAATGCGTCATCAGTTCAAGGATGCCGGCATTCGCGCCCTGGTTTACCTCAATCTGTTCGGCTCGCGGGTCCAGGAAGTCGCCGCCGATACCGAGATCGAATACCTGATCGAAGCAAAAATGGGCGACCTGATGCCCGCCGCCAAGGGCTGGCTGATCAACACCGTGGTCGACAAAGTGAAGAAAATGGTCCCGGCCTACAGCCTGCCCCAGGCCGTCTCGTTCAAGCGCGCGCTGCGCATGGGCGCTGGCCTGGCGATCACCCGTCACCCCGTGACCCTCGACGACATCGCCGTGCTGCAATACACCGGCGGTACCACCGGCCTGGCCAAGGGCGCGATGCTTACCCACGGCAACCTGGTGGCGAACATGCAGCAGGTGCGCGCCTGCATGTCGCAAATCGGTGACGACGGCCACCCGCTGATCAAGGAGGGGCAGGAGGTGATGATCGCGCCGCTGCCGCTGTACCATATCTATGCCTTCACCGCGAACTGCATGTGCATGATGGTTTCCGGCAACCACAACGTACTGATCACCAACCCCCGAGACATTGGCGGCTTTATCAAGGAGCTGAAAAAGTGGCGCTTCTCCGGGCTGCTGGGGCTCAACACGCTGTTTGTGGCGCTGATGGATCACCCTGATTTCAAGAGCGTGGACTTTTCACATCTCAAGCTCACCAACTCTGGCGGCACCGCATTGGTCAAGGCCACCGCCGAACGTTGGCAGCAACTCACCGGTTGCGCCATTGGCGAGGGTTATGGGCTGACAGAGACCTCGCCGGTGGCCAGTACCAACCCCTATGGCAACAAGTCACGGCTGGGTACGGTCGGCATTCCCGTGCCGGGTACGGCGATGAAAGTCATTGATGATGAAGGCGTGGAGTTGCCATTAGGAGAGCGCGGAGAACTCTGTGTGAAAGGTCCGCAAGTGATGAAGGGCTACTGGCAGCAGCCAGCCGCCACCGCCGAGACCCTGGACGCCGAAGGCTGGCTCAAGACCGGCGACATTGCAGTGATCGACCCCGACGGCTTTGTGCGCATCGTCGATCGCAAGAAGGACCTGATCATTGTTTCGGGCTTTAACGTCTACCCCAATGAAATCGAAGACGTGGTCATGGCCCATCCAAACGTCGCCAGTTGTGCGGTGATCGGGGTGCCAGACGAGCGCACCGGGGAGGCGGTGAAGCTGTTTGTGGTGGCTCGCGCCCAAGGCGTCAGTCTTGAAGAGCTGAAGAGCTACTGCAAGGCCAACTTCACTGGCTACAAGGTGCCCAAACAGATTGTGTTGCGTGAGTCGTTACCGATGACACCAGTAGGCAAAATCTTGCGCAGAGAACTTCGCGATATCGCCTAGATAAAAGTCAGATCATTCCCACGTTCTGCGTGGGAATGCCGCTTTGGACGCTCCGCGTCAGCTCTTGAGGTTGGTAAAGCCCCCATTCCAGAGCCTTTTCTCGGATTATAGAATCTTTGCTCTAAAAGTGACTATTAGATATTCTTGAGTCATGATTATGACTGTAGAGCCTGCTTTTGGCTCTAGGCGGCCCTTGGCAAAGCTGCTACTCTCGGCGCGCTTTGTGACCTCTCGGCCTGCTTGAAACAGCCAGACTCACCCTAAAAAATACAAACAAATAATAATCGCATCAAATGCGATGATGAATTCGCGTCGCTGAGGAGTGGGCTTCCATGAACGAAGACTTTTGGAAGGATAAGTACCCCGCCGGGATTGCTTCAGAGATCAATCCAGACGAGTATCCAAATATTCAGGCGGTACTGAAACAGTCCTGCCAGCGCTTCGCCAACAAACCGGCTTTCAGCAACCTGGGCAAGACAATCACCTACGGTGAGTTGTACGAGCTGTCCGGAGCGTTTGCCGCGTACCTGCAACAGCATACCGACTTGCAGCCCGGTGATCGAATCGCCGTGCAACTGCCTAACGTTTTGCAATACCCGGTTGCCGTATTTGGTGCTATCCGGGCCGGCCTGATCGTGGTCAATACCAACCCGCTGTATACCGCGCGGGAAATGGAACACCAGTTCAACGACTCCGGGGCCAAGGCCCTGGTCTGCCTGGCCAATATGGCGCACTTGGCAGAAAACGTGGTGCCCAAGACCTCCGTCAAGCATGTGATCGTTACCGAAGTGGCTGACCTGTTGCCGCCGCTCAAGCGGCTGCTGATCAACAGCGTCATCAAGTACGTGAAGAAAATGGTCCCGGCCTATCACTTGCCCAAGGCGATCAAGTTCAACGACGTGCTGGCCAAGGGGTACGGCCAGCCGGTCACCGAAGTCAGCCCCACCAGCGACGATGTGGCGGTGCTGCAATACACCGGCGGCACCACCGGCGTGGCCAAGGGCGCGATGCTGACGCACCGCAACCTGGTGTCCAACATGCTGCAGTGCAAGGCGCTGATGGGTTCCAACCTTAACGAAGGTTGCGAGATCCTGATCACGCCGCTGCCGCTGTACCACATCTACGCCTTCACCTTTCATTGCATGGCAATGATGCTGATCGGCAACCACAACATCCTGATCAGCAACCCGCGCGACCTGCCGGCGATGGTCAAGGAGTTGTCGAAGTGGAAGTTCAGTGGCTTTGTCGGCCTGAACACGCTGTTTGTTGCCCTGTGCAACAACGAAGGTTTCCGCAAGCTGGACTTCTCTGCGCTGAAAGTCACCCTGTCCGGAGGCATGGCCCTGCAACTGGCGGCGGCCGAGCGTTGGAAAGCGGTCACCGGCTGCTCCATCTGCGAAGGCTACGGTATGACCGAAACCAGCCCGGTGGCCACCGTCAATCCGATCCAGCACATCCAGATTGGCACCATCGGTATTCCGGTGCCATCGACCTTGTGCAAGATCATCACCGATGACGGCGTGGAGTTGGCCCTGGGGGAAATCGGCGAGCTGTGCGTCAAGGGCCCGCAAGTGATGAAAGGCTACTGGCAGCGCCCGGACGCTACTGCCGAAGTCCTCGACAGCGAAGGCTGGTTGAAGACCGGTGACATCGCGATTATCCAGCCAGACGGCTACATGCGCATCGTCGACCGCAAGAAAGACATGATTCTGGTCTCTGGTTTCAACGTCTACCCCAACGAACTGGAAGACGTACTGGCCGGCCTGCCGGGCGTGCTGCAATGCGCGGCCATCGGTGTGCCGGACGAGAAGTCCGGAGAGATCATTAAGATATTCATCGTGGTCAAACCGGGTGCCACCCTGACCAAAGAACAGGTGATGGAGCACATGCGCGCCAACGTCACCGGCTACAAGGTGCCCAAGGCCGTGGAGTTCCGCGATGCATTGCCGACCACCAACGTTGGCAAGATCCTGCGACGTGAGTTGCGCGATGAAGAACTGAAGAAACTGGGTGTGAAGAAGTAACCCGCCACCCAACAAAAAGCCCCGCAAATGCGGGGCTTTTTGTTGGGTGGTCGTTCCTGCGCTCTGATCTGCGTGGGGACGATCAGTGTCAGAACATGAATTGCGTAAAGCTCACACCGGCACCTGCCGGGCGTACATCTTTCAGGAACGAATCCTTGTCGGCGCTCAGCTCCAGGGTAATCTCCGGCTTGCGCTTGCCAGCATTGCGCACCACCAACCCTTCAAGCTTTTCACGCAGGAACGCTGTCGGCACTTTCAAGTGCAGCAACTGGTCGCTGTCTGCGTTGTGCATCAACAAATGAATCCACTCGTACTGGCCCACGGCAATGCGGCCCACCGGCAGGTCGAACCACCAGATGTTGCGTTTGCGGTCCAGGTCGGTGAAGTGGCAGTTGTTGACGCCGAGCACGGCACCGCCCAGTTCCAGGTTTCTGCGGGCGATGGCCTGTGTTTTATTGAGTTTCATAACCTTCCTACGGGATCTGTTATTCAGCGGTTGAGCCTGAATGTGCCGGGCATTCTCGTGGGTTGGCCGCAAAACATAAAGCCAAACCTGTGCAGGGCGATGAAATGCCTGGGTAAAAATAATTGAAACTCTGCACAAAGGCCCAGGGTCAACCCTTGCGTAATGACCAAAACCCTTGAATGTTCACAGGAGTAATACCATGGGCAGCACAGCGGATAAGGCAAAAGGTTTGGCGAACGAAGCCATCGGCAACATCAAGCAAGGTGTCGGTAAAGCCACTGACAACGATAAGTTGCAGGTCGAAGGCAAGGTTCAGGAAAAGAAAGGTGAAGCTCAGCAAGCCGTCGGCAAGGTCAAGGATGCGGTAAAGAAAACCATCGACAACGCCTGACCCGGTTGACTGCACTTGAGCAGCGAGGCGGCCATCTATGGATGGCCGTTTTTGTGTCACAAGCAGTATTAAAGTTTCGAAATTGTTTCAATGTCGCCAAATAGGCTACTTTGATGTAGAAAACGGCCCCTGAGTCGCCCACGAACTCAACCTTTTGCGGCGAAAGGAGACGCTATGATTTTTCCAGTATTAAAAGGCCTGCCGCTGCATCGCGTACTGATGCGCACCATCACCGAGTTCGTCGATGACGAGATGCCTACCTACGCCTCGGCACTGGCCTACCAGATGCTGTTCTCGCTGTTTCCCTTCTTGCTGTTCCTCATTGCGCTGATCGGTTTCCTGCACCTGCCGGACTTCTTTACCTGGCTGCGCCTGCAGTCGGAGTTGGTGTTGCCGCCTCAGGCCCTAGAGCAGGTCAATCCGGTGATTGACCAGTTGCAGCAATCCAAGGGCGGCTTGCTGTCGGTGGGTATCGTCATTGCGTTGTGGACGGCCTCTGCGGGCGTGCGTCTGATGATGAGCGCAATGAACGCCGCCTACGACGTGGTCGAAGGCCGGCCGATCTGGAAGCGTTTCCCCCTGTCGATTTTCTACACCGTGGGCATCGCCGGCATGTTGCTGGCCGCAGCCGCGCTGATGGTCCTCGGGCCACAAGTGATGGAATGGCTGGCGATGCAGATTGGCATGCAGGAATTCGTGGTCACCTTGTGGACCATCCTGCGCTGGCCATTGATCGTGATCTTGCTGATGTTCGCTGTGGCGTTGATGTACTACGTGATGCCCGACGTGAAGCAGAAATTCCGTTTTATCACCCCAGGTTCCGTGCTGGCGGTAGTGGTGTGGATCATCGCTTCCCTGGGCTTTGGCTATTACGTCAAAACCTTTGCCGACTACAACGCCATGTATGGCAGTATCGGCGCGATCATCGTCTTGCTCCTGTACTTCTACATTTCAGCGGCCGTGCTGTTGCTCGGCGCAGAGATGAATGCGGTGATCGAACACATGTCCACCGAAGGCAAGGCTCCTGGTGAAAAGGACTTCGGCGAACACGATGAAAAACAGCACGTCTCGGGCCTTGGCCGGGACCATTCGCACCCACTACCAACGAAGCCTGAACATGATTCGTGAAATTCTGAAAATGGGCGACGAGCGCCTGCTGCGTATCGCGCCACCGGTCCCGCTGGAAATGTTCGACAGCCCTGAGTTGTGGCAGTTGATCGACGACATGTTCCAGACCATGGAGCACGTTGGCGGCGTGGGCCTGGCCGCACCGCAGATTGGCGTAGACCTGCAACTGGTGATCTTTGGTTTCGAGAGCAGCGAACGCTACCCGGATGCCCCTGCGGTGCCTCAGACCATTCTGATCAACCCGCTGATCACGCCGCTAAGCCCGGAGCTGGAAGAGGACTATGAAGGTTGCCTGTCGGTGCCTGGCTTGCGCGGCGCGGTGGACCGCTATCAACAGATTCGCTACGAAGGCTTTGATCCCAAGGGCGAGCCGATTGTGCGCATTGCCGACGGCTTTCATGCGCGGGTGGTGCAGCATGAGTGCGATCACCTGATCGGTCGGTTGTACCCGTCGCGGATCACCGACTTCAGCAAGTTTGGATTTATTGATGTGATGTTTCCGGATATGGATCCTACTGCCGACGAGTGATCCGGCTCACATGGTGCGGCCAACGTAGCCTCGCTGGGGCTCGACAACCGCTACGTCAGTTGCTGTCTTCAAGATGTGTAGATATCTATGCGCATCGGTCGCAGCAGCTAACAACAGCCGATCACACATTATCGTCGGTCGACCTCAGCAACGGCTTTAAACCCATGGCGATCATTGGTTTGTTGCGTTTGTAGCGCGCCAGTCGTTCCGCCAGAGACTGCGGTAGTACTGTTTCCTGAGTAAACCCGATCCCCTGATAAAACCCTTCAAGCTCCGGATGGCAGAATAGCCAAACGGTGCCTTCGACCGGCGCAACGGCCTTACGAATCAGTCGCGCCGCCAGCCCCTGCCTACGGCACAACGGCTCGACAAACAGCCCGGTCAGCCATTGCCCGCCGACCACAGGGCTCAAGCACAATCCGGCGACAATCTCGCTGTGCCGGGCCACCCACAATTGCCCGCCCTTGACGGCTTTCATCCGCGAATTGTGGCTGCGGTAAAACTTGTTCAGCAGCGGCCATAAAGGCTCTGCCAGCAGATCAATATGCAACTCAGGCATGGTTTTTTGACAGCCGTGATCGTGGGCCGGGGATTATAAGTCGGGCAAAGCACCTTCTGTCGGGCAATAGGTGTTATACCCCTTGTTACATCCCCTGTAAGTGGAGCACGCATCATGGCCAAAGGCATGGATTCAAAGAAAGCCGCGAAGAAAAAACCGGCAAAAACCGCCGATGAAAAACGCGCCGACAAGAAAACCAAAAAATCCGAAGCGGGTTTGTTTGGGCATTGATTCTCGGTAGTCACCGCAACATCTGCTTCTAAGCTAAGCACCAAACGATCTGCAAGATCTCCCCGTCTCATTGCACAGAGCAGGATGAAGCCGACTTTTTCGTCGGCCCAGCCTGCCCTGAGCCCGCCGATGTCCAATTACCTCGATGAAACCCAACCCGTGTAACTGCATTTCAGGTCATGGATTTTCAGCGGCCAGAGCGGCAATTACCGCGGGACGCTCGCTGAGCCGCTGCTGAAACGCCGCCAACGCCGGCCACTTCTGCAAATCGATATCAAAAAACGCCGCCCAGCGCAGCACCACAAACAGGTAGGCATCGGCCACCGAAAACTGCTCGCCAAGCAAGTAGTCCTGACGCTCCAACGTCTGCACCAGGATTGCAAAGCGCTTGAACAACGTGGCCTTGAAGAGCAGCTTCACCTCTTCGGGAATCGAGGTATTGAACAACACGCCCAGGCCGCCGTGAATTTCGCTGGAAACAAAATTCAACCACTCCTGTAACCGCTTCAGTCCTGCAGCCGGTACCAGGTCCGCCAGGGCTTGCGCATCATGTCGCTGAGCGTCCCGGTGCATCGTGAGTTTGCCTTGGTCAGTTCACGAACGCGTCTGCCTTCGCCCGCAGTCAATGCGTTATTACAGATGCTGGCCGATTAATGGCCTTGCATAGTGCCAAGCCCTGTCTATGCTCACCCATAACCATTTATGTCGCTTGCCATATCAAGCGTTTTGAATGGATTTCAATAGTGGTTAGTCATCACTATTGAAAATATGAATAAAACGAGTGCGCATGCCAAGGCGCCGGGAAAAAGGGAGTGGTGGTTTAAATGGATTTGCGTGTGTCGGTTGAAGTAGGCCCCAGACGGGGCGCTATCAAGAAAAGGATGATTTGATAAGAGTGTTGCCTTATGGACTCTCCGATTAACCATCACTTATTGATCGCCTGACACTTGTCCTGTCTCTGGACGACTGCGTTTGCCTGTTTTGTGGAAAGTTGTAGTGGGTCAAATCCAAAAACTAACCGTCAATCAAAGACAGCGCTGAAGGTGATCCGATCATGTTTAACCGCCAACACAAATCCGCCCTGCTGGAGATCGAGCGTTTTTCCTGCGCACTGACCGAGGCCAAAGCCAAGCTGGCGGCCGTTAGCCGATCCATGGCGATGATCGAATTCGATTGCAACGGCATGGTGCTCGATGCCAATGAGAACTTCTGCAAGGCTATGGGCTACAGCACTGAAGAACTCCGTGGCAAGCATCACCGGATTTTTTGCGAAGAGTCGTTCTACCGCAGCGACGCCTACGCCAAGTTGTGGCGAGACCTCGCCCGAGGCGAACCGATCAGTGGCACCTTTATGCGCTTGAATAAAAACGGCCAGGAAGTGTGGCTGGAAGCCAGTTATATGCCGGTGATCGGCGCCGACAACAAGGTGCAGAGCGTAATCAAGGTGGCGTCGGACATCTCGGCACGGGCCCATCACGAACATGAAAACCAAAGCCTGATGGACGCCATCGGTCGCTCCATGGCGGTGATCGAGTTCACCCCGCAGGGCCAGATCATCAATGCCAACGAAAACTTCCTGAAGACGGTGAAGTACTCCCTCAACGAAATCGTCGGTCAGCACCACAGCATATTCTGTCATCGCAGCGAAACCGATTCGCCGGCATACAAGGCGTTTTGGGCTTCTCTCAATCGCGGCGAATACCACTCTCATCGGTTTGAACGTAAGGACAAATACGGGCAGATGTTATTCCTGGAAGCCTCCTATAACCCGATCTTCGATGCCTGCGGGCGGTTGTACAAAGTGGTGAAGTTTGCCACTGATATTACCGATCAAGTCACCACCCTGCGTACCGCCGCCGAGTCGGCCCACAGCACCTCGGTACAAAACGACGTCTGCGCCCGAAAAGGCTCGGAAGTGGTCCAGCAAACGGTGCAGATCATCGAAGAAATTTCCCGCGACCTCAACGAGGCGGCGCTGAGCATCGATGCGGTGAGTAAGCAGTCGGACATCATTGGCAGCATCGTCCAGACCATTCGCGGCATTGCCGATCAAACCAACTTGCTGGCACTCAATGCCGCCATTGAAGCAGCTCGCGCCGGCGAGCATGGCCGGGGTTTTGCGGTGGTGGCAGATGAAGTGCGCAGCCTGGCGGCTCGCACCAGTCAGGCGACCCTGGAGATTGTCGATGTGGTGCGCAAGAACCACGACCTGTCGCTGAGCGCGGTGTCGAGCATGCAGTCGAGCTTGAGTCGCACCGGGCTTGGCGTGGAATTGGCCAATGAGGCGGGGCAGGTGATTCTGGAAATTCAGCAAGGCTCACGGCATGTGGTGGATGCCATCAGTCAGTTCAACTCGACGTTGCAGTTGCAATAAAGTTGTCGACCCCACCGAGGCGCCCCTAGCGCAGCCTCGCTGGGGCCCGACAGAGTCTCTACGGGAGACAGCACATGTTCAGCTGCGATCAAATCGCCGCCAGGGTCTCTTTCACTGCCTGCACTTGCGGGTCGGCGGTTTTAGCCGCGATCTGTTCCGCAGTCTGTGCCTTCAAGCGGTCGGCCACTTCATTGGCAATTGAGGTCTGTTGCTCAATCGGCATGGATTTAACATCCTCTTCGGTCAGGCCCTTTTCCTTGAGGATCTGATCGCGAATACGCTCGGCCGGGGTTTTGGTCATGTACTCGTTGAAGTCCGCCCGGGCCTGGGTGCTGGCCTCGGTTTTTGGCGTGGCAGTGGTCTCTGGCGTGGTTTGCAGTTGTACGCGGGTCTTGGCAAAGGCTGCTTCGACGTTGTCGGCGGTAGTGTCCTTGGCCTTTTGCGTAGCCTGTACCTGTGTGGCGGTGACGGCGTTCTGCACGTTTTGCATGACACCGCTGTACAGCGCGCTGGCGGCGGCGTTGGCGGGGTCCATGTCGGAACGCTTGGATTGCTGAATCACTGAAGCAGCTTGGGTATTGACCAACATGATCGGGCACCTGTGAGTGTGGGCGGTGCGTCAGGTGGAGCAATTAGCGTGCCGAGGGGCAAATGCCTGTTTTTACGGGGTGGGGTACGGTGGTTGAGGCAACGTTTGTCCTGTAGACGGTCAAACATTGCCGGTGACAGGCAAGGCGCCGGGCGTTGATGCACAAGGCGATGAGTCCTTTCATCGTGTAGTCCTTGTGCTTAGTTGTGACCGTCGAGGGCGAAGGTCTTGAAGCCAGGGCGTTGGCTGAGCTTTTCGTAGTAAGCGCTGACAGCAGGGTAGAACGGACGCGCCATGGGCGTCATCCGCCAGCGATGCACTGATAGTCCGATCAGGATGTCAGCGAGGGTGAAGTCTTCACCGGCCACGTAAGCCCCGGTTCGAATCAGCTGTTGTTCCAACAAGCCCATCTTGTCGTTCCAGCCACGTACACCGGCGGCGATGCGTTGCGGGTCCTGGAAGTCGGGGTTGTTGCGCACCAGGGCGTGGAAGGCATAGCCCCAGGAGGGGTTGAGTTCGGTGGCTTGCCAGTCCATCCACTGCTCGACGCGTGCCCGCGCAGCCGGTTCGGTCGCCAGCAGGTCATGGCGTTGGTGCAGACCCACCAGGTAGCGGCAGATGGTGTTGGACTCCCACAGCACGCCGTTTTCATCGAGGATCACCGGGACCTGGGCATTGGGGTTCAGGGCCAGGAATTCGGGCGACTGGGTTGGGGAGAAACCGATGCCCCAGTCCTCACGCTCGTAGGTGATGTCCAGTTCCTGGCAGGTCCACAGGACTTTTCGTACGTTGATGGACGAAGTGCGACCCAAGATTTTCAGCGTGTGTCCCATGGTGCTTCCCTGACAATGGTGAATTGGCAGCAGGCAATTTAGCAGGGACGTGGGATGGCGACGAGGTTGTTTAAGATCATTCCCACGTTCTGCGTCACCAGTACGCAGGGGTTGAGCCATGCGCGATCGGTTTAGGTACTCTCGCGCACCATCAACTCAAATCCCATATCCACTACCGGCCTGGCAATTTTGTTACCCGCCAACAGCGTCAATAAATGCTCCGCTGCCCGTCGCCCAATGGCCTCCCGAGGCGTACTGATGCTGCTCAGGCGCGGCACCATAAATGAGGAGGCGGGCAGGTCGTTGAAACCCAATACTGCCACTTGTTCCGGCACCTTGATTGAGTGGCGCAGGGCTTCCAGCAGGGCGCCTTGGGCCAGGTCGTCGTTGCCGAAAAAGATCGCATCCACATCGGGATGACTGGCCAGCATTTGCAGGAACAGTTCACCGCCCAGGCCAACGGATGACGGACGCGGTGTCAGCAGCTCCAGGTCCGGGTCATACAGCCCGGCCTGTTGCAATGCCCGGCGAAAGCCTTCGCCTCGCAGCAGGGTGCGCTGGTCCAGTTGTGCGCCGATGTAGGCCAGGCGCTTGCGGCCCCGCGAGATCAGGTGCTTGGCAGCGGTTTCGCCGGCGCTGGTTTGCGAGAAGCCAACGCAGTTCAAGCCGGCGCCAGGGTCCAGATCCATCATGTAGACACACGGCACATTGCTCGATTCGACCATGCGTCGGGCGCTTTCGGTGCGATCAAATCCGGTCAGCAGCAAGCCACGCGGCTGATAGGCCATGTAGTTGCGCAGCAGGTTTTCTTCTTCGTCACGGGAGTAATGGGTGTTGCCAATCAGCACCTCAAAGCCTTTGGGCCGCAGCACCTGATGAATGGCTTCCAGGGTTTCGATGAACAGCAGGTTGGACAACGATGGTACCAGCACCACCACCGACTGGCTCTGGGCCGAAGCCAGGGCGCGGGCGGCGGGGTTGACCACGTAGCTCAGCTCGGCGGCGGCCTTCTGCACTTTTTCCACCAGTTCGGTGGCCACGGTGCTGATACCGCGCAAGGCCCTGGAGGCGGTAATCGGACTGACACCGGCCAGGCGTGCAACTTCGTTGAGGGTGGGGCGTCCCGTCGTGCGGGTATTTTTATCGTTCTTGGAGGTCATCAGGCGGCTTGCCAAACAAAAATCGAGGCACTAAGGTAGCGCTGTCTCCATAAGCCTGCAAATACTTGAGCGTCGGGTTGCCTGATCCTGTTTGAGTCCCTGGCGAGGATGCACGCGTCACTCCATAAAAATGACAAGAAGGCGCGGGAAAGCCTATTTTTGCATTAGCCTTACGGTTGGCAAAGGTAGCGCTGTCTGCGTCCTGAGGTGTTTCATGAGTCAACCTGTTACTGCCCTGGTGATCATGGGTGTTTCTGGCTGTGGCAAGTCCAGCGTCAGCGAGGCTTTGTGCCTGTTGAACGGCGCCACGGCCATCGAAGGCGATAGCTTTCATCCTGCCGCCAACATTGAAAAAATGAGCGCTGGCCACCCCCTCAACGACGACGACCGTGCCGGCTGGCTCGACATCCTCTGTGAGGAACTGCGCCGTTCGCTTAAAGCTGGCGAGCATCCAGTGCTGACCTGTTCTGCCCTGAAGAAGAAATACCGCGACCACCTGCGCGAGGCTGCGCCGGGCCTGGGTTTTGTCTTCCTGGATCTGACTCGTGAGGTCGCCGCCGACCGCGTCTCCCATCGCCCCGGCCATTTCATGCCAGCGAGCCTGATCGACAGCCAGTTCGCCACCCTCCAATCCCCGGTGGGCGAGCCGTTGACCCTGGCGTTGAATGCCAGCAAAGACAGCGTCGAGCAATTGGCCGAGCAAACCGATGTCTGGTGGCGTCAACACGGCTTTGAACTAATCAAATGATTTTTTGCCGGACAAGGTAGCGCTGTCCTGACGCAGGAAATTCAATACCCGCTTTAATAACAACAACAAACAGGAGACACCCCCCATGTTTGGCATGTCCCACGATTCCTACCTGCTGCTTGATGCAGTGGTCACCATTATCGGGTTGATAGTCTTGATCACTCGGTTCAAGTTCCATCCGTTCATTGCGTTGATCATCGCGGCAGGCTTCCTTGGGCTGACCTCGGGCATGCCCGTGGACAAGATCATCAAGGCGTTTCAGGACGGCTTCGGCGGGGTGCTTGGCTTTGTCGGGATTATCCTGGCGCTGGGTACGATGCTCGGCAAGATGATGGCCGAATCGGGAGGTGCTGATCAGATCGCCCAGACCCTGATCCGCGCCTTCGGCAAGGAGCGGGTGCAGTGGGCTATGATGTTTGCGGCGTTCCTGGTGGGCATCCCGCTGTTCTTCGAGATCGGCTTTGTGCTGTTGATCCCGCTGGTGTTTATCGTCGCCCGCCGCACCGGCGTGTCGCTGATCAAGATCGGTATCCCGCTGCTGGCCGGCCTGTCGGCGGTCCACGGGCTGGTGCCACCGCACCCGGGCCCGCTGCTGGCCATTGGCGTGTTTGGTGCCGATATCGGCAAGACCATTCTCTACGGCCTGATTGTCGCGCTGCCTACGGCAATCATCGCCGGCCCGCTCTACGGCACGTTCATTGCCAAGTACATCCCCGGCAACCCGTCCCAGGAACTGGTGGATCAACTGGCTCGCGAATCAGACTCCAAAACGCTGCCGAGCTTCAGCGTGACCCTGATCACCGTGTTGCTGCCCGTCCTCCTGATGCTGCTGAAAACCTTCGCCGACATTGCCCTGCCGGACGGCCACATCGTGCGCAACTGGATGGACATGATCGGCCACCCCATCAGCGCCTTGCTCCTGGCGTTGCTGCTGTCGCTGTACACCTTTGGCCATCGCCAGGGCATCGGTTCCAAACAGATCCTCAAGTGGCTCGACGCCAGCCTGGCGCCGACCGCAGCCATCATCCTGATCATCGGTGCAGGCGGCGGCTTCAAGCAGATGCTGGTGACCAGTGGCGTGGGTGACGTAATCGGCCATATGGCGGTGACAGCGCAGATCAATCCGATCCTGCTGGCGTGGCTGGTGGCGGCGGTGATTCGCGTGGCGACCGGTTCGGCGACGGTGGCGACCATTACCGGTGCAGGCATCGTGGTGCCGGTGGTGGGGATGGTGCCGGGGGTGAACCTGGAGTTGCTGGTGCTGGCGACGGGTGCAGGGTCGTTGATTCTTTCTCACGTCAACGATGCGGGGTTCTGGCTGGTCAAGCAGTACTTCAATATGACCGTGGCCGAGACCTTCAAGACCTGGACGGCGATGGAGACGATTCTGTCCATCGTGGCGTTGGGGTTCATCATGTTGCTGTCGTTGGTGGTGTAGGCCACATCAGCGAACCACTGTAGGAGCGAGCAAGCTCGCTCCTACATGCGTGTCAGCCGTTATTTTTGCACTAGCCCATCCGCCCGGAACATCCCGCGAATCCCTCGTATCGCCTGGCGAATCCGGTCCTGGTTCTCGATCAGCGCAAAGCGCACATGATCATCCCCATACTCGCCAAAGCCGATCCCCGGTGATACGCAAACCTTCGCCTCCAGCAGCAACTTCTTGGCAAACTCCAGCGAACCCATCGCCGCATAAGCTTCGGGAATCTTCGCCCAGACGTACATCGATGCCTTGGGGTTTTCCACCATCCAGCCCAACTCATGCAGGCCCTTGACCAGCACGTTGCGGCGTTGGCGGTACTGATCGGCAATGTCCTTCACACACTGCTGATCGCCTTCCAATGCAGCAATCGCGGCGACTTGCAGCGGGGTAAAGGTGCCGTAGTCGTGGTAACTCTTGATCCGTGCCAGGGCGTTGACCAGCTCCGGGTTACCGACCATGAAACCAATGCGCCAGCCGGCCATGTTGTAACTCTTGGACAGGGTGAAAAACTCCACCGCGATGTCCTTGGCGCCGGGCACCTGCATGATCGAGGGGGCTTTCCAGCCATCGTAGACGATGTCGGCGTAGGCCAGGTCATGCACCACCAGCACGTCGTACTGCTTGGCGAGGGCGATCACCCGTTCGAAGAAATCCAGCTCCACGCATTGTGCGGTGGGGTTGGATGGAAAGCCCAGGATCATCATCTTCGGCTTGGGGATCGAGCCGCGAATCGCCCGTTCCAGCTCGGCGAAAAAATCCACGCCGGGAATCAGCGGCACCGAACGCACCTGGGCACCGGCAATCACGGCACCGTAGATGTGAATCGGGTAGCTGGGGTTGGGCACCAATACGGTGTCGCCCTGGTCGAGGGTGGCGAGCATCAAGTGCGCCAGGCCTTCCTTGGAACCGATGGTGACGATGGCCTCGGTTTCCGGGTCGATGTCCACTTCATAGCGGTCCTTGTACCAGCGCGAAATCGCCCGGCGCAGACGCGGAATGCCTTTGGAAGTGGAGTAGCCGTGGGTGTCTTCACGCTGGGCGACGGTCACCATTTTTTCCACGATATGCGGTGGAGTGGGGCCGTCGGGGTTGCCCATGCTCAAGTCGATGATGTCTTCGCCACGACGACGGGCGGCCATCTTCAGCTCGGAAGTGATATTGAATACGTAAGGGGGGAGTCGATCTATGCGCGCAAAGCGGCGCGGCGAACCTTGGTCTGCCATGTGTTGCCTCGAAGTACGTAAGCGCCCGGAACCGTCCGAGCGACGTCGGCCACTGCGGTGGCCTGCGGGCAGACGATACGGGCGATGATGGCCAGTTGTCCAGATGGCGCGATGAATATTTTGTGCTTTGAGTGAAACGCCTGTATGACCCTATACTCGGTAAGGCTTTATTCACTCATTGATGGAGACTGTTCAGATGAATCAACAGGCAAAGCTATCACTGGAACCGCGCATGGAAGAGGGCAAGGCCCTGGTGATCGCGGGTGTTGGCGGCCGTTACGGCAAGGCCACGATGGGGGATATTCCCAGGTTGTGGGAGTTGTTCGATAGTTGCATCAAGGGTATTCGTAAACGCGTTGGCGGCATGAGCTACGGCGTCTGCTACAACAACAAGCACGATGAGTTCGACTACGTCGCCGGGGTCGAAGTGCTTGCCAAGCGCGATGTGCCGAGCAACTTCCAGTCGATTGAAATCCCGGCCCACCGCTATGCGGTCTTCCCCCACTACGGCCCGGTGCAGGCACTTAAACAGACCTATGAGCGGGTTATATATGAGTGGCTGCCAAGCTCTGGATACAAGGTCGTAGGGCCTGATTTTGAGCGCTATAGCGCCGACTTCAATGCAGATAAAGGTACTGGCACCGTGGAGATTTGGTTGCCGGTTGAAGCAAAGGCCTGAAACCGTGGCCAAAGATGATTTATGCTCTTTGGCCGTTTTCTCTCGAGTGGCCCTTTGATGATCAGGCACTGTACTTTGCTCGACTTCGCTGGCTGGCAGGCTCTGCGCGTTGCCCTGTGGCCGGGTTCGGATTCGGAACCAGGCAATGAGCATGAAATGCACACTCTGTTGAGCGCTCCAGACCGCTATCGTGTGCTGACTTTCAACGATGACAGCGGCAACGCCCTCGGTTTTACCGAGGCGTCGATCCGGCGTGATTACGTCAACGGCACCAGTACCTCACCGGTGGCCTTTCTCGAAGGTTTGTACGTAGTGCCAGCCAGTCGTGGTAACGGGGTGGCCCGGCAATTGGTGGCGGCTGTCGAACAGTGGGCCAGGGAAATGGGCTGCACGGAACTGGCCTCGGATGCGCTGCTGGATAACCAGGGGAGCCACGCCATGCATCAATCTCTGGGCTTCGCTGAAACCGAACGAGTGGTTTACTTCTTGAAGCCTTTGGGGGCGCCCGAGTCGGAGTAGTCGGGCTTTTACTCCTGAGCAAACACCCATGCCAGCCGGCGCTCATAGCCAATTCGTCCTTTGTAAGCCTCACCGCTATCTACCCAACCCTGCTGCAAATACAGCCCCATCGCCGCCACATTGTCATTGTCCACCGACAACTCCAGGGCCTTGATCTGCGGCCACGCCAATTGCGCAGCGGCGGGCAACGCCTGCAGGCAGGCTTTGCCAAACCCCCGGCCTTGCTGGCTACGGTCGACTTGCAGGGCATGCAGGGTGGCGCTGTGTTCGTCGGCCCAATGGGGCAGGCAGGGCGGGCGTTTGAGCAACAGGAAGGCGACGGGAATTTCGTCGGCCAACAGCGCGAAGCCTTTGATGCCTGGGCTGGGGTTGACCAGCAGCGTGTTCAGCGCGCAGTAGATGTCGCCGGAATACGGCAGTTGCTCGGGATGGACTTCAAGGGCGCTCAGTTGCTGTTGCTGCACAGCGTTCAGCGTCTCATAGGCGACGAGGCGGGTTTCCATCGGCAGGGCATCCGAAATCCTACAAAGAAGCGCGGATTCTAGCGGGTTTGCCGTGAGCGCAATTATTTTTCGCCGACTTGTCGATTTGCCGAATGCCCACTCGACTAAGGGTGTCTTCCGTGATTTTTCCCATAAAAGGAGCATCGCCATGAACACTGGTCGACACCCTTTGACATGGCAACCGGCGCGGGCTTGTTTGAGCTCAAACCCTGATCGTCGGGAATTCAGCCGGCCCGCTCATCTGCAGCCATAGTTGATAGTCCGAAAGCGGAGAATTTTATGAAGTACCTATGCCTGGTCTACAGCGACGAGCAGTTGCTTCACAGCTTGCCTGAAAGCCCGAATGATCCCGAATGCCAGGCCTATGCCGAGTCGGTGCAAGGCAGCGGGCGGATGATTGCCGCCGAGGCGCTGGAGTCGGTCACGACAGCCACCACCGTGCGTATGCGCAACGGCAAGTTGTCGATCACCGACGGGCCGTTTGCCGAAACCAAGGAGCAACTGGCGGGCTTTTACCTTATCGACGCCAGGGACCTGAATGAAGCGATCCAGCTCGCCGGGGGCATTCCGGCGGCACGGGTCGGCAGCGTGGAAGTACGCCCTGTGCGTGAATTGAATCTCTGAACAAAACAATCATAAAACTCTGGAGATTTACCCATGAGCACTCAACCCCAGGCGGGTGTACAGCCCGCCCAATTCGAGTTATCCATCAGCCGCTTGATCGACGCGCCACGCCGCCGGGTGTTTCGCGCCTGGACGGAACCTGCGTTGTTGCAACAATGGTGGGGCCCCCATGGTATGACCACCCCCGAGTGCGAAATGAACCTGTGGGTCGGTGGGCTGTTTCGCACCCTGATGCGCGCCCCGGATGGCACCGAGTACCCGACCCAGGGCGTATTCCTGGAGATCGTTGCGCCACGGCGGTTGGTGTTCACCGATGCCTTCACTCCAGGCTGGATTCCGTCGAGCAAGCCGTTCATGACCGCCGAAGTGACCCTCGAAGAAGTCGACGGTAAAACCCTCTACACCGCTCGGGCCATGCACTGGACCGAGGCCGATAAGCAGGCCCACGAAGCCATGGGCTTTCATGAGGGCTGGGGCCAGAGCCTGGATAGGCTGGTGACATTGGTCACTGAGGGCATGGTCGATTGACAGTCCAGGCCCAGGTTGAAGCGGTATACCGCAGCGAATCGCGGCGCATCCTTGCCACGCTGATTCGCTTGCTGGGCGATTTCGACCTCGCTGAAGAAGCCTTGCACGAGGCGTTCTTCGTCGCCGTCGAGCGCTGGCAGCAGGACGGTGTACCAGAAAATCCTCGCGCCTGGCTGGTGTCTACCGGGCGCTTCAAGGCGATTGACCGCTTGCGTCGACAGGCACGGTTCGCCGCGTCCCAGAGGCTGCTGCTGGCCCAGGCTGAAGAGCTGGAAGAGGTCGATTGGAGCGCTGAAGACGTGGAAGACGATCGCCTGCGCCTGATCTTCACCTGCTGCCACCCGGCGCTGGCGGCGGATGCTCAGGTGCCGCTGACCTTGCGTGAAATCTGCGACCTCACCACCGAGGAAATCGCCCGGGCCTTTCTCGTTGCGCCGGCCACCATCGCCCAGCGTATCGTGCGGGCCAAGGGCAAGATTCGTGAGGCCAGGATTCCCTATCAAGTGCCGTCCCTGGCCGAATTACCCGAACGCCTGGACAGTGTGTTGCGGGTGATTTACCTGGTGTTCAACGAAGGTTATTCGGCATCCATGGGCGCGGACTTGACCCGTGATGACCTGACCCGCGAAGCCATTCGCCTAGGGCGGTTGTTGATGGAGTTGCTGCCGGAACCGGAAGTCATGGGCCTGCTGGCGCTGATGTTGCTCCACGAATCCCGGCGCCCGGCGCGTACCTCGGCAAGCGGTGAGTTGGTGCTGCTGGACGAGCAGGACCGTTCATTGTGGGACGCGTCCTTGATTGCCGAAGGCTGTCTCCTGGTGGAGAAGGCGCTGACCACCCGGCGTTTCGGGCCTTACTGCCTGCAAGCGGCAATTGCCGCCGTGCACGCTGAGGCCTTGAGCGCCGCCGAGACCGATTGGCCACAGATTGTCGGGCTTTACGACGTGCTGCTCAGAGCTATGCCGTCGCCGGTGATCGAACTCAACCGCGCGGTGGCGCTGGCCATGCGCGACGGGCCGTTGGCGGGGTTGCGGCAGGTCGATGGGGTTTTGGCGCGAGGGGAGTTGCTGGACTACCACCTGGCGCATTCGGCACGGGGGGAGTTTTGTCGGCAGTTGGGGTGGGTGGCAGAGGCAAGGGCGGCCTTTGAGCGGGCTCTAGAACTGACCCAGCAAACACCGGAGCGGCGATTCATCGAGCGGCGCCTGATGCAACTGAACATGGATGATCACCTGTAGACGCGAGCACGCTCGCTTAACGCTGGCTGGCGCGTCGCTATCCGGGATTACTCCAGTATCTTCTCCAACATCCAACTCCCGGCTGGCCCAGGCGGACGTTGGCGTGACCACAGCGCATCCACCGCCACCAAACGCGGCCAGCCGCGCACGTTGAGTTCCTGCAGGCTATCGTTGCCGAAACGCTCCACCAGCCAGCGTGGCAGCGGCGCCCAGCCGAAACCCAGCTGTGCCATTTCCATCAGCATCAGGTAACTGGCCGCCGACCACACCCGGCCTGTGGCGCGGTTGTCATAAGGGTTGACGATGCTCGCCAGGCGTAGCTCGCGGTGTTGCTGCAAGGTCTGCTGATCGACGACCTCAAGGCTGGCCAGCACATGTTGGGGTGAAACGAACAAGGCGATTTCCGTGCGTTCTTCCACCGGGGAACTGGTCAGATCCGGCGGATAAACCTTCTGCTGTTCGATAAAGGCAATCTGCGCCCGGCCGCTTTGCACCAGATCGATCAGGTCATCGCATTCGGCGATCAGCCATTCCAGCTCAAGGTCGGGGTAACGTTCTGCAAAAGCGATGATGGCGGTTTCAAAACGCTGCGACTGGTAAGTATCGGACATGGCAATACTGAGCCTGGGTTCCAGCCCCTGGGACAGCTGACTGGCCGCCAGTTCCAGGCGGCTGCTGGCCTCCAGCACCTGTTCGGCCCGTTGCAGCAAGACATGGCCAGCCGGGGTGAGGCTGGGTTTGCGGCTGCTGCGATCAAACAGCATCACGTTCAGGTCAATTTCCAGGCTCGCCACCGCCGCGCTGACGGTGGACTGGCTCTTGCCAAGCTTGCGCGCCGCCGCTGAAAACGAACCTTGGGTCGCCGCCTGGACAAACGCCTGCAACACTTCATGAGAGGCCACGCTCTATCGCCTTGATCGATGGTTATTGGTTATGGAGTATCGGTCTGACGGGTAATTATGGCAACCGTTGTCACTCATGGAGCCGGGTCATGAACCCTACCAAGTCAATTACTGAACGCGTTTTCCAGGCCATCGGTTTCGAGATCCTGGCCTTGTCGATCTGCACACCGCTGCTGGCATGGATCATGGATAAACCGGCCCTGGAAATGGGCATGGTGACCCTGGCGATCAGCCTGATGGCGCTAAGCTGGAACATCGTTTTCAACAGCCTGTTCGACCGCCTCAAGGTGCGCCTGCAACTGGCCAGCGGCGGTTGGACCCGTGTGCTGCACGCCTTGCTGTTTGAAGGCGGCCTGGTGATTGGCTGTGTCCCGTTGATTGCCTGGTGGCTGAATATCAGCCTGTTGCAGGCGTTCATCCTCGACATCGGCGTGCTGCTGTTCTTCCTGCCGTACACCTACGTGTACCACTGGGGGTATGACGTACTGCGCGAGAAACTGATGCAACGTCGGGCGCTCACTGTGTAAGACAGCGCCGACGTTTGCACCGCTGGTATTACAGGAACATCACGCCCGAAGCTTCGATCCGCTGACGGGTGATCCAGTTGCTGCCGTCAGCGAGCAATTAGGGCAAGCCCCTCGCCACAACTCAGAACAATTGGGTGAATAACCAGTACAAACTCCCCGACAACACAATCGCCGCCGGCAAGGTCAGCACCCAGGCCATCAGCAGGTTGCGGATGGTCTTCATCTGCAAGCCGCCGCCGTTGGCGACCATGGTCCCAGCCACGCCCGAGGACAGCACGTGGGTGGTGGACACCGGCAAGCCAAACATGTCCGCTGCGCCAATGGTCAGCATCGCTACCATCTCCGCCGAAGCGCCCTGGGCGTACGTCATGTGGGTTTTGCCGATCTTCTCGCCCACCGTTACCACGATGCGCTTCCAACCGACCATGGTCCCAAGCCCGAGGGCAATGGCCACGGAAATTTTCACCCACAGCGGAATAAAACGGGTGGCGTTGTCGATCTGTTGCTTGAACAGTTGCAGCTTGCCTTGGGTGTCGGCGTCGAAATTACCGACCTTGCCCTTGTCTATCAGGCGAATGGTTTCGCTGGTCAGGTACATGTCATTGCGCACGTTGCCCATGGCCTCGGCGGGCACCTTGGCCAACGAGCCATAGCCTTTCACTTCTTCACCAATATGCCCGGCCAGGGCGGCGAGGGCGGGGATCAATTCTGGCGTTGCTTCCTTGGTGCGTACGTAGGCCGACAGGGTCGGACGCGGGTCGGCTGGGGCCGGTTGCGGTGCGCTTTTCACCAAGGCTTGCTGGGTGACTTGGGCTACTGCGGCAAATTGCAGCGACTGATCGGCCGGCATGGTGCGGTTCAGCGCGTAGGCCATCGGCAACGTACCCACCAGGATCAGCATGATCAGGCCCATGCCTTTCTGTCCGTCGTTGGAGCCGTGGGCGAAAGAGACGCCGGTGCAGGTGGCGATCAGCATGCCGCGAATCCACCACGGCGGCGGGGTGTTGCCCTTGGGTGCCTTGTACAACGAGCGGTTTTTCACAAACGCGCGCAGTGCCAGCAATAGCAGTGCCGCGAAGACGAAGCCGATCAGCGGTGACAGCAGCAACGCATAGCCGATTTTGAATGCCTGGCTCCAATCCACGCCGCTGGTGCCGTCACGTCCGTGCATCAGGGCATTGGCCACGCCGACGCCGATAATCGAACCGATCAGGGTATGGGACGAAGACGCCGGCAGGCCCAGCCACCAGGTGCCGAGGTTCCACAGGATCGCCGCGATCAGCAGGGCGAAGATCATGGCGAAACCGGCGGATGAACCGACCTGCAAAATCAACTCCACCGGCAGCAAGGCAATGATGGCGAACGCCACTGCGCCACTGGACATCAGCACCCCGAGAAAATTGAAGAATCCCGACCACACGACGGCAAAATGTGGCGGCAACGAGTTGGTATAGATCACCGTCGCCACGGCGTTGGCAGTGTCATGGAAACCATTGACGAACTCGAAGCCCAGGGCGATCAGCAGCGCCACACCCAGCAGCAGGAATGGCATCCAAGTAGTCACCACCGTGCCCAGTTCGTGCATGTCGCGCATCAGGCTGTAGGCGGTGAACAGCAGGCCCATGGCGAGGACGGTGAAGAAAGTGATCACCGTCAACAGGCTGGGCTTTTGGTCCAACTGGGGTTTTGAATCGGCTGCGTGAGCCCGTGTGGAAGCGGTCAGGGAAGGGGTGGCCATGCAGGGGCATCCAGTGAGGAAGGATGCCGCCCATGATCATTGCAGAATATTACAGGGGTACTGCGGTAAGTCAGTCTTTAGAGGATTGAGTGTGCCGCTGGTCCATAAATCAGCCTCTGGCATGACCGGCTGTAGCAATTGTCGAGCCTCGCTGGGGCTCGACGGTTACGAGGAGCATTGCGCCCTTATTTTCAAGGCAGAGGGGCTCAATAATCCTTGCGCTTGCGAAACGCCCAACGACCGGCAATCAAGGTAAACGTTGCCACCAGCGCCACCAGAATCCAGAAGCCCTCGGGGTCCTGGGAAAGCGGTACACCACCGACGTTCATGCCAAAGAACCCGGCAATGATATTGATCGGCAGCGCCAGTACCGTGACCACGGTCAGGGTGAACAGGGTGCGGTTGCTCTGTTCGTTGAGGTTGGCGGCGATCTCCTCCTGCAACAGTTTGATCCGCTCCCCCAGGGCCATCAGGTCGTTGATGATCAGCGCAAATTCCTCGGTGGATTTACGCAACTCCTTCACGTCTTCTTTCTGTAGCCATTGCGGCGGGCGGTTGAGCAAGCGCAGCAACGAACCCGGCTCCAGCGCCAGCAGGCGTTGCAGGCGCACCAGTACCCGGCGCATGGCTCCCAGTTCCGAGCGGTTGGTGGACAGGCGTGAGGACAACAGCTGATCCTCGATCTGGTCGATACTGATACTGGTCTTGCGCACGATCTGCGTCAGCACTTCGCCCTGGTCCCGTAGCAAATGCACGAGCAACTCCAGGGGCGATCGAAAGCGTTCGCCGGCCTTGACCGAGGAGCGCAGCTTGTCCACCGAGTGCAGCGGTTGCAGGCGTGCGCTGATCAGCAATCGGCTACGGGCGCAGACCCACAGGGTGGAGATGTCCGAAGACATCATGCTGCTGAAGTTGAACACCACATCGTTGACCACCGCCAGCAAGGCCGAGTCCACATGCTCGATGCGAGTGGAGCGTGAACCTTCGTGCAAGGCCTCGAAAAACTCTTCCGGCAACTCCAGATGCGCCTGCATCCAGCGTTCGCATGCCGCGTGGGCCAGGTTCAGGTGCAGCCAAAGGAATTCGTCGGGATCAGTGGGCTGCTGCAAGGCTTTCAGAGCAGCAGCCGAATCGATCTGCTCGGCTTTTTCACCCGGCCTGAAACGGAAACCGTAAAGCAGGCCAAACAGATCCGAATCCTGATGGCCATGGTCGATGCTGTGGTTCATGGAGGCTCACAGAGGAGGCGCCTGTAGGAGATTTCACAGGTTCGCTTGAGCGCATCATGGCAAGGGTTTTTGACAATTTTGTTACCGTTTAGTCATCCAACTGTCGGAATGTGAAGAGGTACTTTTGAACACCTTTTTAACTACCGACCCAATAGCCTCAAGAAGTGTCTGGAACGGCCGATTCAAGGCATAAGCACTTATGTGTATCCGCGGTACTTTCGATGACAGGGATGTTGCGGTGTGGATACACAACTTCCCTTGTTTCGAGGCTTTTCCCCTATGAATTTTTTGCGAAAGTCTTTGAGAGCACAGATCTTGTCGTTACTTGGTGGCAGCCTTCTGGCGATGCTATTGATCGCCTTGACGTGTTTTCATTTTCTCTCCAGCGGTGTGCAGAGTTATCGCAGTTTGCTGGAGGGGCCTCTGCTGACTTCACAACTGATTGATGAGGCGAACCTGCAATTCAAAGTGCAGGTCCAGGAATGGAAAAACGTCCTGCTGCGGGGTAAACAACCCCAGGACATGGAGAAGTACTGGGGCCAGTTCCAGGCTCGGCAACGGGATGTGCAAGGTATTCTGGGTCGCCTGGTGGCGCAGACCAAAAGCGATCAAGCCTTGAGTGGCCGTATTGAAACCTTGCGCCGGGAGCACAGCGTGCTAATGGCTGCTTACCAGAAGGGCCGTGATGCCTACTTGGCTGCCGGGGCGGACTCCGCGGCAGGCGATAACGCGGTCAAGGGCGTGGACCGCATGGTCAGTGAGCAGATGAGCGCGCTGGTCAGCGAGTTGCATGAACAGGGTGCGCAGCAATCGCTGATGATCAGCGCCTATGCCGACCGCACCGTGATGATCGGGCTGGCCGTGATGCTATTGTCAGGAGCGCTGATCGGCTTGTTCAGTTTGTGGCTGATTAACCGAAACCTGATTTTGCCGATCCGTGGGTTGATCGACTATGTGGCGCAACTGAGCCACGGACGTTTTGCCGAGCGTGTGGCCATCAGCCGCCAAGACGAACTGGGGCGCCTTGCCGATGCCGCCAACACCTTGCGGGATTTTCTGGCCGAGACCTTCAGCCGCTTGCAGCGCAGTGCCACGGACCTGGTGAGTGCCAGTGGCGAGTTGAGTTCGATTGCCGGGCTAATGGCCACAGGCACCCAGGAGCAATTCAACCGTACGGACCAGGTGGCCACGGCCATGACCGAAATGTCTGCCACCGCCCAGGAAGTTGCCCGTCATGCCGCCAGTGCTTCGCGGGCCGCTGATGAGGCGGACCATTCGGCCCGTGAGGGCGGTGAAGTGATGAAGGTAACGATTGCCACCATCGGCCAGATGCGTGAAGAGATCCTCAACACCGGCACGATCATTCGTCGTCTGGAAACCGATAGCGTACGCATCGGTAAGGTGCTGGAGGTGATTCGCGCGATCGCCGAACAGACTAACCTGCTGGCGCTCAACGCGGCGATCGAGGCTGCACGGGCCGGCGAGGCCGGACGTGGCTTCGCCGTGGTTGCCGATGAAGTACGCAGCCTGGCACAGCGTACGGCGGCGTCGATCATCGAGATCAACCAGATCATCCAGGCAGTGCAAACCGGTGCCATCGACGCGGCCAAGGCCATTATCACTGGGCAGTCATGCAGTGAAGACAGCGTGAAAAAAGTCTCCCAGGCCGGCGCCATGCTCAATCACATCACCCAGGCGGTGGAAGCGATCCGTGATATGAACAGTCAGATCGCTACGGCAGCAGAGGAGCAAACCTCGGTGGCTGAAGACATCTCGCGCAATATCACGCAAATCACCACGGTGGCGACGGCCAATCTGGATAACGTCCAGCGTACAGAGGCGGCCAGCCAGAACCTGAGAGGATTGTCCGGTGAGCTGAACGAGGTGACCGCACGCTTGGGCGCGTGATCAATCACATCAGCAGGTGGGTAAGCTAAAGAATGGCCGGCACAGCACTGATTCGGCCAATGGTGGCAATGTCGGCGGCTTTTTGCCCCATAAAAAACGCCGCGCGACCCGAGGGTGGCGCGGCGTTTTCAGGGTTTAACTCAGGTGTCTTGTTTGTTGGTCAGGACTTCGCCGGTCTTGGCGTCCAGGTCCACGTCCCATTTCACGTTGCTGGTGTCACGCAGCTCGGTCTGATAGATCAGGCGGCCGGCTTTATCTTCCAGTTCGGTGTCGACAATGGTCGCACCAGGGTGTTTAGCCAGGGCTGCGGCGTTGAGCTTCTCGAAATCCATGACGGCGCCGGACTTGAGCAGGCCTGGAATCTGATCAGGGCGGACATCGGCCTGGGCAAGACCTGCGGTCAGGGTCAGGGCGGTAGCGGCGAACAGAGCAGTCAGCTTTTTCATAGTGTGGATCCTTCTGGGTGAGCTGTTTAAGTGGGATCAGGTTAACCAGCGCAACTTAACTTATCCTTAATTGTGCCGGACGGTTGCGTCGTTTGTGGCTACCGCAGCGCGATTTCATGCTGCTGTCTCAATCATGGGAGACGCAGATGAAACAGTTGGTGGCTTGAGTGTATGCGCCTTTATTCTGCGCGGGATTTATCGGATGGGCGCTGTGGTTGGTAGACAACGCTGCAACGGGATGGTTGCCCTTGGTGTTTATCGCTGCGGTGGCGGTGTCTTTTCTGGCGGAGTGGTGGTTGCCGTATGAGCCTCAATGGAATCGCAATCAGGGTGACTGCCGACGCGACATCGTCCACGGTCTGGTCAATGAAAACCTCAACGCCCTTGGCTCGGCATAAGCCATCAGCACATTGCCCTCGCCGAAGGTCAGGCCGTAATCACGCCACAGCCACAGGTGACCTGACCACTCGTTTTTTTTGGCGGGCCACTCAGTAACCATTGTCCTCCAGCAGATTCGACACGCTCGAAGCCGGCGCGCGATTGTAGTACTTGAGCAGTTCGGCGGCGCGGTTGGTGAAGATGCCATCGACACCGGCGTCCATCACTTTCTTGAAGTCCACTGGCTCGTCGACAGTGTAGACGTGCACCAGCAGGCCCTTGTCGTGGGTCATCTGGTTCATCCATGGCTGGACCAGGTCCGAATAGCTTTGGTCACCACTGTTGGTCAGCAGGGCCGACGGGCCGGTGCCGATGGCGCCAAGGCTCTTGGCCTCGTCGATCCATTTTTCGAACTCAGCGTTGTCCTTGGGTTCCTGCTTGGCGTAGTAGGCGGCTTTGGTGGTCTCGCCGGATTCGGCGAAGGTCACTTTGGACTTGGGTTCGATGCTGCCTTCACCCACCCACAGCAGGAGGATTTTTGGCGTGTTAGGCATTTCCTTCTGCAGCTCCTTGAGGCTGTCCCTCTCGAAGGTTTGCAGCACCACGCGGCCCTTGCCTTGGCCGACCCCAATGACCTTCTGGGCTTGGTTGGAACCGGTGGAACTCAGCCAACCCTTATCGAACAGCTTGTTTTTCAGGTCGCTCTCGATCCCCGGAAACTGCTTCGGCTCTTTGGTTTCGATGTACAAGCCTGGTTTATGTTGCGGGTTGCTTTCTGCAATTTTGATGATTTCATCGAGGGTAAGGATTTTCAGCCCGACGAACCCTGGCCGTGCGCGATCCGGGTAAGCGGTGTTGAACCAGCTGCCGGCGTCCAGGGTTTTCAGCTCGGCCATGGTGAACTCGTTGGCCGGGCTGTCTTTGCGTTCAGGGAATTTGGTGGCGACGTCGGTGGTGCGTTGCAGGTTGTTGTCGTGCAGGGCGAACAGCACGCCGTCCTTGCTACGTTGCAGGTCCAATTCCAGGTAGTCGGCACCCAGGTCGCGGGCCACTTTATAGGCTGCGGCGGTGGACTCCGGAGCATCAAAGGACGCGCCTCGATGAGCAATGACCGCAGGATGGGGAATGCCTTCCTTGGTCGCCAGTTCAGTCGAGCTGATCGGGCTGTCAGCCTGTGCGTGGCCAAGGCCCAGCATCAGGGCGAGCAGCAGGGCACTCTTGGTAAACGTGACAGGCATATGCGAGGTCCTTTCGTGGAGGTAGCTTCAAGAAGGCTTCCTTTTTAACAATTGAATGCAAAGTGCGCTATCACCAAACCGACATTAACGTGCGCATGGGCCATTTTTCTGCGCTTTTGTGCTGTGCTTTGCAGTACTCTTGGCCCGAGTTTCCCCACTAGAGGGAAACCTGCATTGCCTTCTTTTCTTGCCTCGTGTGTAAACCATCGTTCACTTCCCCTGTGGGACTTTTCAGTGAGGTTTACCATGCGCATCACGTCCGAGCTTATCTGCCAGGCAGCCGACCAACTCAACGGTTTTGTTGGCCTGAACCGCAAGACCGGCCATTACATCGTGCGTTTCAGCGAAGATTCCTTCGGCATGGACGTCGCCGACGACGGCATCATCCCCACCAGTGAGTTTGTCTGGCTGCCTGTTGATGAGCAGACCATGACCCTGTCCCGTGAGCACATTCAGTTGCTGCTGGACCAGAACATCGACGACCGCATCAACATCACCGAACCGCTGCGTGTGTACATGCGCCGGGTGGAAATCGCGCAGATCAGTGCGGTGCGCAGTCTGGTCAGTTAAGCGAACGCATAGGCGCGCTCCACCTTGCATACCCGCGTATGAAACGCCGAGTACCAGGTGGACCGGCCCTGTTCACGCACTTCACGGTGTTCGCCATGCTGCTTCCAGGCGAGGATCGCTGCCTCGCTGCTCCAGTAGGACACGGTAATCCCCAAGCCATCCTCACCTCGGGCCGACTCAACGCCGAGAAAGCCTGGCTGTTCGTGGGCTAGTTCCAGCATGCGCTCGGCCGCTTCGCCGTAGCCTTGATCCACCTCGGTGCGCAGTGAGCTGAAAATCACCGCGTAGTAGGGCGGGGCCGGTGTTTGGGCGATCATGCCGAGGCCCTGAGCAATGCCTTGACCAACGGTGGGACGGTGCCTTTCAAGGCGGCCCGTTCCGGCTGGAACAGCGTCGCGACATAGAACGGATGATCATCGAGTTCCACCACTCGTAAGTCGCCAGCAGCGTCATGGCCGGTGGCACGCAGGGCACCGCTCAGTAGGGCGTTAGCGAAGTCGGGATTGACGCCGTAGCGGCAGCGGTAGCCTTCGCTGATGTCTTGGCTGCCATAGGCGTTGGCAGTACGCGAGCCTTCCAGTAGATGGATGCTGTCGGTCGCCTCCACCAGTGTGCAACTCAGTGGCGATAGCACCGCGCGGGGCGAATCCGGCGCCAGTTCACCATGTTCGGCATCGGCCCAGCCCAACACATTGCGGGCGTATTCCAGCACGCCATGTTGAAAACCGCCGCAGGTGCCGAGGAAGGGGCGCTGCTGTTCGCGGGCATAACGGATCGCCAGGAGTGCGCCATCCAAGTCCCGATAGGGGCTGGCGGGGACACACCAGAATCCGTCGAAGTGCTGTAACTGTTCAATGGAGTTGATGGTGTCGGTAGCCAACCAGTCGAAATCCACGGTCAGCCCCAAAGCATCGCCAGCCAGTTGCAGGGCCACGGGGATGGCCTGGTGCGCAGTGACCTGCGGGTCGTAGTCGCCGATCAGGGCCAGGTGCACGGAGGTTTTAGTCATCGGTTGTATTCCTTGGCTTGTTGAGTCCTAGTGGCCACTATAGATTGGCGTTCACGCAATCAATATTGGCGTTATTACACATGCTCAATGCAGCTGCGCACTATCGAATCGACTACTCCGACCTTTCATTGATCCTCGCCCTGGTGCGCGGCGGCACCCTGGCGCGGGCGGCGGCGTTGCTGCGAGTCGATGTGTCCACGGTGTTCCGGGCGGTGCGGCGTCTGGAAGCTGCGCTGGGCCAGGCCTTGTTTGAAAAGAGCCGCGCTGGCTACTTGCCCACCACCTTGGCCACCGCTCTCGCCGAGCAGGCCGAACGCGCTGAGCAGGCTCTGGAAGCCGCACGTATCGGCGTGGAACAGGGCGGTGAGGTGATCAGCGGTACGGTGCGCCTGACCTGCACCGACTCGGTGTTGCAAGGCTTGTTGCTGCCGGCCCTGGCGCAATTCATGCCCCGGTACCCGGCGCTGACCCTGGAGTTGAGCACATCCAATGACTTCGCCAACCTCAGCCGCCGCGACGCTGACATTGCCCTGCGGTTGACCAAGGCCCCACCGGAGCATTTGGTGGGCCGTTGCCTGGGGACGGTCGCTTATCGGGTCTGTGCCAGCGCCAGTTACGGGCAGCAGCATGACGGGCATGACCTGGCGGCCCTGGCCTGGATCGCGCCGGATGACTTTTTACCCGATCACCCGACGGTGGCCTGGCGCCGCCAGCACTTGCCGGGAGTGCTGCCAAGCTACCGCTGCAACAGCATGCTTTCAGTCACTGAGTTGGTGCGCGCCGGGTTGGGCGTAGCGGCGTTGCCGGATTTTCTCTTGGGTGAGCATCACGGCTTACAACCCCTGGGGCCGGCGCTCGCCGGACATGACACGGCCCTGTGGTTGCTGACCCGGCCTGACTGCCGAGCACTGCGCTCAGTGGTGACCTTGTTCGATGAGTTGGGCCAGCATGTGCGGTTGCCTGGGGGCTAAGGTTTGCGCACAAACTGCTGATGCATCTCGCTGGTCAGGCTTTCGATGCGTTCGGTCAACTGTTTGGTCATCTCCGTCAGCCGGGTGTTCTGCTCCAGCAACTCCAGAAGTTGCGCGGTGTTCTGGGCGGCCTGGGCTTGGCGCTCGGTGTTGGCGACGGCCAGGGCTTCGCGGTGTTGCGCATCGGCGTCGGACTGGGCTTTGTCCCGGGCGGCCTGGCGCGTTTGGGCCAGTAGAATCAGCGGCGCGGCATAGGCCGATTGCAGGCTGAACGCCAGGTTGAGAAGGATGAATGGGTAGACGTCAAAGTGGGTGACGCCTGTCCCGTTGAGTACCACCCACAGCACCACAATCGCCGTTTGCGCACCGAGGAAGGTCGGCGTGCCAAAGAAGCGCGCAAAGGCTTCGGCTTTCAGGGCGAAGGTGTCGTTACCAAAGGTCGGCTCCAGGTGAGCGTGGGCGCGATGGAAACGCAGGTGATCGACTTTGGCTTGAGGTTTATCTGGGGTCATGGCGGGCTCGGATCATCGGCATAAGACAGTGATCCACTATAGACCGATGACCCTGTCGAACACGTGAAAATCCCCGCTGTTGCCCTCCAAGGCCGTGACAGGGGCGAAGGGTGTTACAGGCCCGCCGCTCGCACCTGTTATCAGCGTATGTTCAGGCAGAATGGGCAATCACGCTTTCTGCGACAGCAACGCGGTTGCGCCCCGTGCCTTTAGCGGCATACAGCGCTTTGTCAGCAGCATTGAGCCACATGTGGGCCTGGGTGAATTGCGGTTGGTAGGAGGCCAGGCCGATGCTCAGGCTGACCCGTAGCTCAGGGACTTGCGGGTCGCGGTAACGGCTGAACATTTCCCGCAAACGCTCCATCACATAGCTAGCCTGCTCCTGGGACACGTCTGGAAGAATCACACAGAACTCATCTCCTCCATAACGCCCCGTCAGGTCGTTTTCCCGCACGCTGCGCCGCAGTTCCTTACTCAGTTGCCGCAGCACCCGGTCGCCGACGATGTGGCCGTAGGCGTCGTTGATTTTCTTGAAGTGATCGATGTCGATCAGGGCGATGGTGGCTTGGGTTTGTTGCTGCTGACACTTGTGAAACTTCAGTTGCAGCAGGTCCTTCCAGGAGCCGTGATTGAGCAGGCCGGTCAGGCTGTCGGTACGGCCGAGGGCGCTCAAGGCTCGCTTGTGTTCGGACAGCTTGATGGCCAGACGGTAACTGGCCATGCCGATGGCTACCGGGTAGAGGGTCAACATCGGCAGGCAGGCATACACCTGGACCAGGCTTACATTGGGGTTGAACGAAGGCCCGAACACCAGCCAGGCCAGCGCGATACCCACCAATTGCGCGAGGGCACCCCGAATCATCAGCTGCTTGCCGCCCGCCGCGACGTTGTGCATGGTCATCATCGCGAGGATGGTCACCGCGGTCAGTGGTGTGAATTGGGTTGCCGCCGCCCAAAATCCGCCCGACAGCGAGTCATAGAGCAGGTTGCGCCGCTCTGCCTGGTAGGGAAACGGCGAATGGCTCGACAGCTGATACGCCAGGTGCGGCCAGATAAAGGCGTTGAACAGCCACAAGCCCCAGACCCAACTCGGCATCGGCAGCGGGTACAGGGCGGCAAGCACACAGATGCTGCCAATGCCCAGCCCGATAATCCTTGGCCGATAAATGCGTCTGGCAAATGACAGCCCTTTGCCTCGTAGGTTTTCCATAGATTCCTGCGTCAGGGTTTTCTTTTTTTGCGAACACGAAGGCGCACATTATCGAAAGGCCATATATGCCAGATGATAGGCGAATATTGTCAGCGATCCGCGCAGGAATAATCAGTGTCCTTCCAGGCCATTTGCGCACAAACCGGGGGGTTTAGGCAAAAACGACCTGCTGATGTCGCGCCGGCGACAGGATTGGCTGGGGCCGTTTGCGAGGAAACGGCTTAACGGCGGTCGGTGATCTCGTAGCCGGCCAGAAACAGATCCATGGCCGACTCGATGACGCTGGCCTGAGTGGCCGCATCCAGGGTGGGCTGGCCGAGGGTGATTTGCGGCCAAAAGGCGAAAGCCTTGAGCAGGCTTTGCACCTGGTGAGCGGCGAAGCACGAGTCGACCGCCTTGAGCCGGCCATCCTCTTGTGCGGCTCGGACCCACAGGGTGAAACCTTCTTCCCGCTCGCTCAGGCGGTTGACAATGTCTTGGGCTCGCTCCGGTGAGTGGATAGTGGCGGCAATTGCCACCCGCGCCAGGTCGAGGAAATTGGCGTCCGACATCATCTTCATCTTGGCTTGCAGCAACACCCGCAATTGGTCGCGCAAGGGGCGTTCGCTGCTGTAACTGACGTCCAGTTGCGCCACGCTGCTGGCCCACAGTTGATGCAGGATCTCGGTGAACAATTCTTCCTTGCTGGGGAAATGGTTGTACACCGTACGCTTGGACACACCGGCCGTGGCGGCGATCTTGTCCATGCTGGTGACCTCGAAACCGTTGTCGCGAAACTCGGCGATGGCAGCCGCCACGATGGCTTCGCGTTTACGGTCGGTGAGGCGCTGGGGTGCAGTCATGAGGGGATTTCGGCTCTGTGGAGAAAATTACACTCGGTAGTTTACTTGTTCCGGGTTTTGTAGCAACCTTGAAACTACACTGTGCAGTGTAGTTGTTGGCACGCATCATGTCATGTAGGAGTCACCCCGTAATGGCCACGATATCGCCCCGTCTCATTTCATCTTCTACGCTGAAATCTTCCAAGCAGCAGGAAGGTCACTTCAGCAATCACGCTTGCGTGCAGCACGCGGGGTTTGGCAAGACTTTACGGATTTTCTGGAAAATGCTCTTCCACAAGCCCCGCAGTACCCGCCCTGTGGGCGAGATTGCGGTGCAACGCCTGACCCGCGAGCAGCTATTTGCCGCCCCCGACCACAGCGTGTTTCGACTGGGTCACTCCACGGTCCTGTTGAAAATGCGCGGCAAATTCTGGCTTACCGACCCGGTGTTCGCCGAGCGCGCCTCGCCCTTCAGCTGGGCCGGCCCCAAGCGTTTCCACCAACCGCCCATCAGCCTTGATGAGCTGCCGCCGATTGAAGCAGTAATTCTTTCCCACAATCATTACGACCATCTGGACCGCCAAGCCGTGGTGCAACTAGCGGACAAGACCCGCTACTTTCTGGCGCCGCTGGGTGTTGGCGACACTCTGATCAAGTGGGGCGTGGACGCCAGTAAAGTCCGGCAACTGGATTGGTGGCAAGGCACCGAGGTCGACGGCATTCGTTTTGTCGCCACCCCGGCCCAGCATTTTTCCGGCCGCAGCCTGTTCGATGGCAACCAAACACTGTGGGCCTCGTGGGTGATCATCGATGATGCGCGGCGGATCTTCTTCAGTGGCGATACCGGCTATTTCGACGGTTTCAAGCACATCGGCGAGCAGTACGGGCCGTTTGACCTGACCCTGATGGAAACCGGTGCCTACAACGTCGACTGGCCCCATGTTCATATGCAACCAGAGCAAACCTTGCAGGCTCACATTGACCTCAAGGGTCGCTGGTTGCTGCCGATCCACAACGGCACCTTCGACCTGGCATTTCACGCTTGGCACGAACCCTTTGATCGCATCATGGTGCTGGCCTGGGAGCGTAATGTGTCGATTGCCACGCCGCCCATGGGCCAGGCATTCATGCTGACGCAACCTGATCGGGGACGAGCCTGGTGGCTGGATGTCGAGCCTGATGGGGTTGAAGAACACGCCTTGGGTTGAGGCACGGGTAGGCTTGAGGGCCGCTTTGGCAAAAGGGCTTTTCAAGGTGTTTCTGTCTTGGGAGAACAGGAGAAAAGGGTGCGATGATTCCCGGGAATTCATTTTTCGGGAGTGGTTTCTTATGGAGGATAAGTGTAGGGAAACCTTCCCGTCGAGCGTCTCATGCGCCCTTGGGATACCTTTGGCAATCAATAACGTTCAAGCCTTGTTTTGCGCACCGCAGGTCCAGGGAGGGACGGTGGGTATTCAGGGAAATGCTACCGACCATGGGGGTATCGAGTTCGACCCTGGCGTAGGTCATGCCGCGCATTCGGTAGTACTTGCTTACAGTCCCAGGTTCGACATACCAGGGCCGATGATGAGGACTGTGCGCGATCCCGCCTTATCGCTCACCGCTTTGAGTGGCGTCGACCCGGTGGGCCCGGTCATGGTGGAAGTCCCCCCGATTCGGGATAACAGTGCTTTGAAGTCTCCTCTTGCACTGGTCGGTTGGCGTATCGGCTTTGCTGACGAATACGTGCGCGGCGAGGTGCGCGAAACCGTTGAACACGGCCTCTCTTTTCGACAGGCACTGGAGGTGCTGCGCATCGCAGGCGCCCAGTTGGTGCCGGTGCCTGCGAAATTACCGGATGACGCTCTGTACTTCACCCATGAGTCCAGCAATGAGATTGATGAGTGCGTGACAGAGCATCGCCTGGATGCGCTGGTATCCGATGGGCAGAGCACCGCCTTTCATGCTTCCTGCAAGGCCGGATACCCCGGGATTTGCGTCACATTTGGCGAAGATGCCAGTGGCACCAGCGTTGTGCTGTGGTTCTACGGTGCGCGCTGGGCCCGTGATTCGTTGTCGGCACTGGTACGGGGTTATCAGCAGGCGTTGCGGCAAAGTACCCTTCCGGATGCTTGAGTCGTTACGAAAAAAGCACCGCCTTCCTGGCCTGGGCCGCCCGTTACGACGACGGCCATCATAGCCATAGCCTCCACAGCCTGCGCCGGCATGAAACCTGGATGAAGGAACTCGGTTGCCCGCTGATTCGACTGGACTCTACGCACCATTCGGTTGAGGCGTTGCTGGGGCAGTTGATGCAGGTGCTGAGCCCAGAATCCGCGAGATGATGCCTCTGGGGGCAATCTCGGCAGTAGCCATCACGGCAGTGGGGCGCCGCACATTCATTCCCCAACCTGGCGCGAACCCCGGGAAAAACACCAGCCCCTCAGCCTCCAGGCGAAATGCCAGGGTGAGGCGGGTCTTGTCATCGACCTCGCCATGGCTTTCAAAGTGTTGAATCGCGTCTACCTCCACCAAGGCTTCACGGGAGAAGTCTTCCCGGCTCCAGCCCAGCATCGCGCGGGCCTGGACGCTATGCCGAGGGGTGAATTGATGGAGGACGATTTGTTGATCTACGGTGCTGCTCATTGCCAGAGAGGACATGGGCTTTCTCCAGGAGTCCGACGGGGGAGGACAAACTATACTGTGTTTTTGTACAGTTGTTTTGACCGCTCATCAACTGGAATTTTTCTCTGGGCCTGCGCTGCTCTATTTCGCCACTTCCAGGTTTCAATACAAACCTTTTCATGACTACCGCGATGTTAGCCTTCAACAGCTCTAAAGCCGCGTGCGATTTTTTCATTTTTCTTCCAGCCCCGGCGCTTCCCGAATAATCAGGTGATCCAGGTTCTGAATATCGGCACTGAACACCCCGAACGTCTGCTCGGGGTCTTTCTTGCTCGGGACCTGTTTCAACTCCGGCGTAACCCCATAGAAGAAGCAATACAACGCCCGCTTACTGTCCACCGCCGCCTTGATCTGCTCCAGGAACGCCTTGCGCTTGCGGTAGTTTTCGATGAGTGCCTTGCTCAGGTAGACGTTGACTGAATAGGGCTTCTTGTCGAGCCAGACCTTCTTTTCGAAGTCGATGCGAAAGCTGCGTTGGTAATCCTTGATCTCCTTGATCCGTCCCCAGTAGATCAGCCCTTTGTTGTCCTGCAGGTATTCGATCTTCTTGAAAAACGCCCAGTAAGTCGCGCTATGCTCGCCGATCTTCAGCGGCATGCCCTTGAGCTTGTCCTTGTCGTCGATGTTGGAGACGTAGCATTCCACCGGGTGGGCGAAGACGCTGGTCTTTTCTGGCGTAGTGTCGCTGGAACTGTGGGATTCAGTGTTGCGGTTTGAGGGCGTTTTCACTAAGGCCTGCAGGGCAGCGCCCTCGGTTTCGACCACTGGCGCTTTACGCTCGTACTGACGGCGGGCCAGGACAAATTCCGACGGGAAGTTTTCCTCGCGTGCATCCTCGGCTTCGCCGATTGCTGCCCTGTGACTGGCGTAGCGACAGCCGTCAATGTGACGGGTGCTGGGGATGTTTTTGAAGTGGGGCGTGCGCAGGTAGTTGACGTTCTTCGCGTTGAATGTGCCCAGCGCGTTGCCCGCCGCAAATGCCGCCCGGCATTCATCGTTAGGGCAGAGGAAACTGTCCTTGTCCGAATTGAAGGCGGCGGTTTCATCGAAATTCAGATCCCGAACGTCGTAGATCGACACCTTTTCGTCGAGACTCAGGCAGTAGGCCGTATCGAATTTCATGGGCTCGGGTCCGTGAGATATTTCGCTATTAATAGCGGGATATTGCCCAAATATCAGCCGCGAAGGAAATCCAATGTGGGTCGAACTTTAGCGAGGCTGCGATGGCATCAGCGCTGCCGCCCCCGCCGCCTGGCCGAATGAAAGTGCCGAAAATGCGCATCCTGCGCCGCCGCCAATAACTCCCGATCCCCGCGAGTATCGCCCCAAGCCCTGAGCCGATACTCACCCAGATCCCCATAAACGGCCTCAAGCCGAAGCACCTTATTCTCACACCGACAGTTATTACCCGTGAGCCGCCCCGTCAGCACCCCATCCAGCACCTCAAGTTCCGTCCCAATCAACTTGATCCCAAGCCGATCCGCAAAAGGCTGCAACACCAACGCCGGCGAAGCGGAACACAACGTCACCACCGCCCCAGACCCAATCTCATCCTCAACCGATTGCACACCCGCCGGACGCATCAATCGCGCCCAGTTCGCCTGGCAGTACTCCTCGGCCTTCTGCTGTACCCACGCTTTCTCCACTCCGGTCATAAACGTGCGGATCAATTGCGCCTTGAGCTCATCACGACTGATCTGGCGCAGCAGGAACCGCATACCAGGCACGGCCAGTTTCAGCATTCTCCGGCTGAACTCCCACTTGCCAAAAGCAAATTTCAGGAAGGGCACAAAACTATCGTGGTGGGTCAGGGTGCCGTCGAAGTCAAAGACCGACAGCACCTTGGCGCCTAATGGGCCGGATTCGAGCATGTCTGGGTTCACTGGATGGTCTCGATTTTGTGGAGCGGGTTTTCGAAATACATGTTCTATAACTGCCGGAGTTTACTCTTCCCGCAACCTCGCGATTTTCGAGTACAACTCTGCTGTAAAAACGTGTCGATCACTCGACCGGTGGCAACGTTGATGGCAGTTCGGGCACAGTGCCACTGCGTTACTGGTCCGGTCCGAACCGTCCTGAGCTAGAAACTTAACATGGTGCACTTCAAGAAACGGCGTGCCGTCATGTCCTGTGAACGGCGCCGGTTCACCACAGCCTTCGCAAATACCCTTTGCTTTTTGTCGAACCCAAGCTCGCACCTGAGGGGCCCGCACATAAGAAGTGCTGGTAGTACTGACCTGCTGCGGGTTCACTATCCCTTGTGGCTCTGCGGTAATCGCCAGTTTCTGCAACGTGGCGGCACGTGTCTCTAGCTCCGCTTCATCGGCCGTAGCGACATAAGTCTCTGCCTCCAAAACAGCTTTAGCTTCCAGCACCGCGCGAATACGAGCACTCACACCGACGCCAACGTTTTTAGCTGGCACGTAACCTTTGATGGGTTGCCAACCCAACAGCTGAATCACCGCAGAAATATTCTGCATGCGGTACTCAATAGACGAAGCGCTGCGCAGGCTCAACGGCCCTTCGCGTAACAAACGGTTCTCCACCGACTTTTTGAACGCCTGGCCACTCTGCTCAAGCTTCAACATTTTCAAATAGGCATCGACCGAAGCCTCAAGCTCCGCGTCACTCCAGCCCGTATTACCTTTTTGCGTATCCATACAGTCGCCGAGGGTAGAAAACCCTCGGACGATACTGAGCGGCCATTATCACGTCTACGAAATTTCCTAAGTCCTTGTAGGATTTTTTGCGTTCAGCGAATACAAAAAAGCCCTGAGCTAGTCAGGGCTTCTTTAGAACGTGATAGCTATTAGCTCAAATCAGCCAAGTGCTAATTGGCTTAGGAATCAATCCCAGCTAAGCGCACCACCCGTCTGATACTCGATCACGCGGGTCTCAAAGAAATTCTTCTCTTTCTTCAAGTCCATGATCTCGCTCATCCATGGGAACGGGTTCGTGGTCCCTGGATACTCTTCCTTCAAGCCAATCTGCGACAGGCGACGGTTAGCGATGAACTTGAGGTAGTCCTCCATCATCGCCGCATTCATCCCCAGCACTCCGCGCGGCATGGTGTCGCGAGCGTATTCAATCTCCAGTTGCGTCCCTTGCAGGATCATCTGGGTCGCTTCTTCCTTCATTTCGGCATCCCACAAATGTGGGTTTTCGATTTTGATCTGGTTGATCACATCGATACCGAAGTTCAGGTGCATCGATTCATCGCGCAGGATGTATTGGAACTGCTCGGCTACGCCGGTCATTTTGTTGCGCCGACCCATGGACAGGATCTGGGTGAAGCCACAGTAGAAGAAGATGCCTTCCAGGACGCAGTAGTAGGCGACCAGGTTGCGCAGCAGCTCTTTGTCGGTGTCGACGGTGCCGGTTTCGAACTTTGGATCGGAGATGGCGCGAGTGTATTTCAGGCCCCAGGCTGCCTTTTTGGCGACCGATGGGATCTCGTGGTACATGTTGAAGATCTCGCCTTCATCCATGGCCAGCGATTCGATGCAGTATTGGTAGGCGTGGGTGTGGATCGCCTCTTCGAAGGCCTGGCGCAGGATGTACTGGCGGCACTCCGGGTTGGTGATCAGGCGGTACACGGCCAGGACCAGGTTGTTGGCGACCAACGAATCAGCAGTGGAGAAGAAGCCCAGGTTGCGCATGACGATGCGGCGTTCGTCGTCGGTCAGGCCTTCGGGGTCTTTCCACAGGGCGATGTCGGCGGTCATGTTGACCTCTTGCGGCATCCAGTGGTTGGCGCAGCCGTCGAGGTATTTCTGCCAGGCCCAGTCGTACTTGAAGGGCACGAGTTGGTTGAGGTCGGCGCGGCAGTTGATCATGCGCTTTTCGTCGACGGCGACGCGGGCGGCAGCACCTTCCAACTCGGCGAGGCCTTCGGCAACGTCGAGTTTGTCCAGGGCGGCCTTGGCGCGCACGATCGCGGCGGAGTCACTGGCGGTGACGGCGCGGGCTTCGATGGCGGCAGCAGCGCCGGCACCGTCGAGGCGGTCCATGTTGGCTTCGGTGGCGTGGCCGGCGTTGGCGCCTTTGGCGGTTACTTCGCCTTGTTCTTCTTTGTCGAATTCGTCCCAGCTCAGCATGACGTGTCGTCTCCTGCGTGAGGGCCAAAGGTGCCCGTGTGAAACCGGATGGTTGGGTGTTCACACGGCCTTGGGGCCGCGGTGGATCTTAAGGAATCGTTTCTTGCAACAGCTGACGCCAGGCATTAAACGGAAGTTGTCTCGGGTGCTCTGCTTGAGGCTTGAGGTGCGCAGCGACGGTTGCTTGCTCCGGCGGGGCCTCAGGTCTGGCTCTTCGTCCCATGTAAAGGGATATTGCAGGCCCGATTTACTCGCGCATTATAGGGAAAAAATTGCTTTTGTGTTGCAGCAGATGGCCTCAGTGGACTGGCAAAATGCAGGCATTTACGGCTAGGGCGAGGGTTTATAAGGGTTTGCTGCATGTGGATCTTTTTGATGGGTTGTCAGAGATCTACCGGCGGTCGCTGGCATCACCCAAGCATAAGATTTTGGTGGATGTGTTTGTGAAGCGGCTGGATGAGGTTTTGCCTGGGGGTTGAGCGCTGTTGATGCGGGCTTGATTATTGGTCAGAGCGACACAGCTATTGCGGGGCATGCGATTGCCTCGAGTTGTATGTTGGTGACGGACAACGTGCGGGAATTCAGTCGTGTTGTAGGGTTGTTGTCATACGAAGATTGGGTTCACTAGACCTGCTGTAATCGGTTGAAATAATCAAGGAGGCGGACATGTACTTATGCATCACCGGTTTTTTTTCAGATGAGCACGAAGACGATTCTTTGCAGTTTGAACTGGATGTCGCACCCGAGTATCAGCAGTCGATCACGGACGTGTTGGGGTGGGAAGCGCTTATCGAACACGCCAATGGCGAGCTGCGATTGACTGACGAACAGGTCGGCAAAATAGAGGCTGTATTGAACAAAACCCTACCGGAGAACCTGATTTTTTTATCGGAGTCGAGGTCTGACGCGTCAATCAGCTAGCTTTCGAGTATGAGGGGGCTTGGTGGTCAGCAATTGGTTAGGTCGGTTTTTTGCCGCAAGAACGATTTCTTGCGGCGAATACTGTCTGGGGTAACTACCCACTAACGAGTTGATTAACCGTTAGAGCAACCATTGCCCATGACTTTGTAATTAAGAATATGACGCTGACCCTGATGGTCTTCATATTCCATACGCGCCGGTACAACTTCGCAAACATTCGGAACTGAGCTCATGGACACGACTTTGGCGATGTCCAGGTTGGAGGAGTAGCTGTATTCCTCAACAATGGGGGTGTTCTGGCTGGCTACGTCAGTCGGGGTCTCGTCGGCCAGGGCGGCGGTAGCGCACAAGCTGGTAAGGGCCATAACTAATAAAGCTTTCATTTCTATTTTTACCTTTTTGCGGTCGAAGGGGGTCACGGGCCCCTTGTGAGGCCACGTGTGTAACTTGATTGGAGAGTTCGGATTAACGTGCCTTCGTGGGGGCTGCAACTTGGTTAATCACGGTGCCTTTGTTGGCGAGGCTGATTTTAGGCGTCCTCGTTATATTCATATACCCGTGCTTTTGATAAAGACTGTTGGCGGTTTTTGTAACAATCCCGAATTGAAGGTTTTTTTGAAGCGGTGAAAAGCGACGTAGGCCGCGGGCCAGAGCGCTATGGGCGTAAAGCAGGGTAATTTGTAGGGGCTTGTTACTACCATCGTCGAATGGTTCTATAGGTCCACCCCGGCTACAACAGGGGCATACAACAACAACTATTGTCACCGAGGTAAGAAAGATGAGTGCGGCTTCTCTGTACCCCGTTCGCCCCGAAGTAGCAGCAAACACGCTAACCGATGAGGCGACCTACAAGGCCATGTACCAGCAGTCGGTGGTCAACCCCGACGGTTTCTGGCGCGAGCAGGCTCAGCGTCTTGACTGGATCAAGCCTTTCACCACGGTGAAGCAGACCTCGTTCGACGATCACCATGTCGACATCAAGTGGTTTGCCGATGGCACCCTCAACGTTTCCTACAATTGCCTGGACCGTCACCTTGCTGAGCGTGGCGATAAGGCAGCAATCATCTGGGAGGGCGACGACCCTGCCGAGAGCCGCACCATCACCTATCGCGAGCTGCACGAAGAAGTCTGCAAGTTCGCCAACGCCCTGCGCGGCCAGGATGTGCACCGCGGCGACGTGGTGACTATCTATATGCCGATGATTCCCGAAGCTGTGGTCGCCATGCTGGCCTGTACCCGGATCGGCGCGATTCACTCGGTGGTGTTCGGCGGTTTCTCGCCAGAAGCCCTGGCCGGTCGGATTATCGACTGTCGTTCCAAGGTGGTGATCACCGCCGACGAAGGCATTCGTGCCGGTAAGAAGATTCCGCTCAAGGCCAACGTCGACGACGCCCTGACCAACCCGGAAACCAGCAGCATCCAGAAAGTCATCGTGTGCAAGCGCACCGGTGGCGACATCAAATGGAACCAGCATCGTGACATCTGGTACGAAGACCTGATGAAAGTGGCGGGCACCGTGTGCGCGCCGAAAGAGATGGGTGCTGAAGAAGCGCTGTTCATCCTTTATACCTCTGGCTCCACCGGCAAGCCCAAGGGCGTGCAGCACACCACTGGCGGCTATCTGTTGTATGCGGCGCTGACCCATGAGCGCGTGTTCGACTATCGTCCTGGCGAAATCTACTGGTGCACCGCCGACGTCGGTTGGGTCACTGGCCACACGTATATTGTCTACGGCCCGCTGGCCAATGGCGCGACTACGCTGCTGTTCGAAGGCGTGCCGAACTACCCGGACATCACTCGGGTGGCGAAGATTGTCGACAAGCACAAGGTCAATATCCTCTACACCGCACCGACTGCGATCCGCGCGATGATGGCCTCCGGCACCGCCGCGTGCGAAGGCGCCGATGGCAGCAGCTTGCGTCTGCTGGGCTCGGTAGGCGAGCCGATCAACCCTGAAGCGTGGGCCTGGTACTACAAGAACGTCGGCCAGTCCCGTTGCCCGATCGTCGACACCTGGTGGCAGACCGAGACCGGCGCAACCTTGATGAGCCCGCTGCCGGGTGCTCACGCCCTCAAGCCAGGTTCTGCGGCACGGCCGTTCTTCGGTGTAGTGCCGGCGCTGGTGGACAACCTGGGCAACATCATCGAAGGCGCAGGCGAAGGGAATCTGGTGATTCTCGATTCGTGGCCGGGCCAGGCACGGACGCTTTACGGCGACCATGACCGTTTCGTCGACACTTACTTCAAGACCTTCCGTGGCATGTATTTCACCGGCGACGGCGCGCGTCGCGATGAAGACGGCTACTGGTGGATCACCGGCCGGGTGGATGACGTGCTTAACGTTTCCGGCCACCGCATGGGCACCGCCGAGATCGAAAGTGCCATGGTTGCCCACCCCAAAGTCGCGGAAGCGGCGGTGGTTGGCGTGCCGCACGACATCAAGGGGCAGGGCATTTATGTCTATGTGACTCTTAATGCTGGCGAAGAAACCAGTGAAGCGCTGCGCCTGGAATTGAAAAACTGGGTGCGCAAGGAGATCGGACCAATTGCTTCGCCGGATGTAATCCAGTGGGCACCGGGCTTGCCGAAGACTCGCTCGGGGAAAATCATGCGCCGCATCCTGCGCAAGATTGCCACGGCCGAATACGACGGCTTGGGGGATATCTCCACCCTGGCCGATCCGGGCGTGGTGCAGCATCTGATTGAAACCCACAAGACCATGAACGCCGCGTAAGGCGGGTGGTGTGAATGAAGCCCCATTCGGTGTGAGCCGGATGGGGCTTTTTTTTGTGCTCGGCATGGGTGCACTCTTGTGGGTGAGCGTCCCGCCGTAAGGCTGCCCCTATGCCGATGGGGCGAGAGGTTTAGCTCATCATCCCTTTGACCAGGCGTTCCTGTTCGATCAGCTCACGCTGGCGAGCATCGATGCGTGAGGACAGTGGGAAGTTGCTGCCGGCGCGGCGCTTGGCGAAGTCCAACTGCTGAATTGCCTGCTGGAAGTCGCCCACCAGTGCGAAGTACTCAGCACGTGCCTGGTGCAGGCCAATGATGTTGCCCGACAAGCCGCGAGTTTCCGCGACCATGTACCAGACGTCCGGATCGTCCGGGCGGGTCTTGAGCAACCCCTCCAGGGCTTTCTCGGCATCGGCGGTGCGATTCTGCTTGAGCAGCAGATCCACGCGCACCTGGTTCAGCGGATAGTTGCCGGGGTATTGCGCCAGCATCCGGTCTGTACGCTGCTGGGCGTCCGGTATGCGGTTGTTGGTGATGTCTAGCTCAATCTGCGCCAGGTTATAGGTGATGTCGTTGGGCGCCTTGGCCAGCAGCAGCTTGAGGTTTTCCCGCGCCTCGTTGAGCTGGGTGCCTTTGATCTGGGCAATGGCCAGGCCATAGCGCGCCACATCGCTTTTCGGGTTTTCGTCCAGTTGGGCACGGAAGCGCTTGGCAGCCAGTCCCGGAGTGTCTTCGTAATACAACTGCACACGGGCGCGAATCAGTTGATAGCGCAGGCTGTCTTCCTTGCCGCCGGCCTTGGACTGTTCGGCGCGGTTGCGGGTGTCGGCGATCCGCGATTCGGTCACCGGGTGAGTCAGCAGGAACTCGGGTGGCTTGGCATCGAAACGATACTGGCGCATCAAGCGTTCGAACATGGTCGGCATGGAGCGCGGGTCGTAACCGGCTTTCTCCAGGTTGAGAATGCCAATGCGGTCAGCCTCTTGTTCGTTTTGCCGGGAAAAGCGTCGCTGTTCCTGGATGGCTGCGGCCTGGCTGCCGGCAATCGCGGCAATGCCGACATCACCTGCCCCGGCTGCAGCCGCGATGATCCCGCCGAGCAGGGCGGCCATCATCGGAATCTGCATTCGTTGTTGGGCTTCGACGCCACGGGCGAAGTGGCGTTGGGACAAGTGAGCCAGTTCGTGGGCCAGTACCGAAGCATATTCACCTTCGGTCTGGGCGTTGAGGAACAACCCACCGTTGACCCCGATGATGCCACCGGGCGCGGCGAAGGCGTTTAATTGCGGGCTGTTGATCAGAATGAATTCCAGGCGTCGGTCATTGACCTGGCTGGTCTCCACCAGTTTGTACACGCTGGTTTCGACGTAATCCTTGAGCTGGGGGTCGTTGAGTGCCGAGACCTGGCCGCGCAGGTAAGCCAGCCACGCCCGGCCCAGTTGGTATTCCTGCTGAGGCGAGACAATGGCAGAACTGGCGTCGCCAAGTGACGGCAGGTCGTCAGCGAAGCCTGGAGAGGCAAGCAGGCAAGCCAGCGTCAGCAGGGTAGGGCGCAAAAAAGTCATGCACAAAGCCTTTCGACAAAGACCTTACTGTAGCCGGACACTGAGCTTGGGACCAGATATTCTAAGCACCCCCGATGCCCGCCAGGAGCTAAACCATGACCGACTCTGTCGCCTTTGATGCCGAGCTTGATGCCAGCGGCCTCAACTGCCCGTTGCCATTGCTCAAGGCCAAGATGGAGCTCAATCGGCTGGCCAGTGGCGCGGTACTTAAAGTGATTGCCACGGACGCGGGCTCCCTGCGAGATTTCCGGACCTTCGCCAAGTTGGCTGGTCACACATTGTTGCGCGAAGAAGAAGACGCTGGCGTCTATCGTTACTGGTTGCGCAAGGCCTAAAGCCCGCCCCCATTACCCGAGGTTGATTGATGTTCAAAGTGTTACGCGACTGGATTCAGCGCTACTTCTCCGACGAAGAAGCGGTGATATTGGCAGTCCTGCTGTTTCTGGCCTTTACGGCCGTACTTACCTTGGGTGGCATGCTGGCGCCGGTATTGGCGGGGATGGTTCTGGCTTACCTGATGCAAGGCCTGGTCACAACCCTGGAGCGCATGCGCTTGCCGGGCGGCGTGGCAGTGGGGCTGGTGTTTGCCTTGTTCATGGGCCTGTTGCTGGTGTTTATCGTGGTGGTGCTGCCGTTGTTGTGGCATCAGTTGATCACGTTGTTCAACGAACTGCCGGGCATGCTTGCCAAGTGGCAGTCGCTGTTGCTGCTGTTGCCCGAGCGCTATCCGCACCTGGTGTCGGACGAGCAAGTGCTGCAGGCCATCGAAGTCGCTCGGGGCGAGATCGGAAAGTTCGGGCAATGGGCGCTGACCTTTTCCCTGTCCAGCCTGCCATTGCTGGTCAACATCATGATCTACCTGGTGCTGGTGCCGATCCTGGTCTTTTTCTTCCTCAAGGACCGGGAAATGATCGGACGCTGGGCGCGCGGCTATCTGCCGCGCGAACGAGCGCTGATTACTCGGGTGGCCCAGGAAATGAACCGACAGATCGCCAACTACATTCGTGGCAAGGTCATCGAGATTTTCATTTGCGGCGGGGTGACCTACATCGCGTTCGTGACGCTGGGGTTGAACTACGCCGCGTTGCTGGCGCTGCTGGTAGGCGTGTCAGTGGTGGTGCCCTACGTCGGCGCCGTGGTGGTCACCGTGCCGGTGATGTTGATCGCACTGTTCCAGTGGGGCTGGAGCGATCAGTTCATCTACCTGATGGCGGTCTACGGCATCATCCAGACCCTGGACGGCAACGTGCTGGTGCCGCTGCTGTTCTCCGAGGCGGTGAACCTGCATCCGGTGGCGATCATCTGTGCGGTGTTGTTGTTTGGCGGGTTGTGGGGCTTCTGGGGGGTATTTTTTGCGATTCCCCTGGCGACGCTGTTCAAGGCGGTGCTGGATGCGTGGCCGCGGCAGGAGCCTGTCGTAGCGCCGCTACTGTAGGAGCGAGCTTGCTCGCGATGGGCGTGAACGATAACGCGCCCATTCTGAATGAGCGCGGTGTTTGCGAGTCCTTCGCGAGCAAGCTCGCTCCTACAATTCAGGTATGCATCAGGCCTTATTCAAAGCCTGGGCCGCTGCCAGAACAGCATCCACATGCCCCGGCACTTTCACACCACGCCATTCCTGACGCAGCACACCGTCCTTGTCGATCAGAAAGGTGCTGCGATCAACGCCCAGGTATTCCTTGCCATACAGCTTCTTCAGTTTGATCACATCAAACAACTGGCACACCGCTTCATCCTTGTCGCTGATCAGCTCAAAGGGGAATTGCTGCTTGGCCTTGAAGTTTTCATGGGACTTCACGCTGTCCCGGGACACGCCAAACACCTCGGTGTTGGCCGTCTGGAACGCTGCGTACTGGTCACGAAAACCCTGTCCTTCGGTGGTGCAGCCGGGGGTGTTGTCTTTTGGGTAGAAGTAGATCACCGCTTGTTTGCCCTTGAGCCCGGCGAGGCTGAAGGTTTGCCCGCTGGTGGCCTGGGCTTCGAAGTCGGCTACCGGTTTGTCGATGACTACCGCCATGAAAACTTCCTTACATTGGGTTCTGTGGGCGCCATGGCTCGATCAGTGCGTCGAGGTTCAGGGCATCGGCGAAATCCAGGAACTGGTCGCGCAGCCAACTGATCTGCACGCCGGCCGGCAAGGTCACGGTAAAGGTGGCGTTGAGCATGGTGCCGCCGGTCTGTGGGGCCTGATAGGTGTCACAGGTCAGGTTTTCCAGGTCGACGTTATGGTCGATAAAGAACTGGCACAGCTCGTTGACGATGTCCGAACGGTAGGCCGAACTGACATAGGCGACGTAGGGCAGGGCCTGTGGACGATTCTCCAGGGCAGCGCTGCGCACCATGTTAACGGTGAAGTCGTGCTTCTTGGCCAGGCCCGGCAAACCGGTCTCCAGGCGTGCAAGAGCATCCCAGGTCCCGGAGATCTGCAGGACCAGCGCGCTGCACTCGCCATGGCGGGTCAGGCGGGAAGTTACGACGGCGCAGCGGTTTTCATGGCTGGCGCGGCACAGGACGTTAGTCAGCTCCATGGGGTTGGCGCCGAGGGCACTGATGACAAGGAATTGTTCGCGGACTGTGGGGGTGGACATGCAGCCTTCCTAAAGCGATGAGCGGTCGATACGTCGATAGGCGTCTCGATCAAAGGATGAAGGGTAGCGAAAACCGTCGCCGAGGGCTAGGAGGTGGCGTTTTCATTGCGTAATCACCCTCATCAAACCCTGCTTTCGCCCAATGATGGCGTCGACGAGCGCTAAGTTGATCCAGAACGCATACTCAGGCGGTACTTCGCTTGTACAAGCATCTTGGCGCCAGTACCATTACGGCTCTCTTTTTCCGGCAGGAGCGGTTGCATGATTGCGGGCAGTATGGTGGCACTGGTCACACCCATGGATGCACAAGGTAATCTCGACTGGGACAGCCTGGGCAAACTGGTGGACTTTCACCTGCAAGAGGGCACCAACGCCATTGTGGCGGTCGGCACCACTGGTGAGTCCGCGACGCTCAGCGTGGAAGAGCATATCGAGGTGATCAAGTTTGTCGTCAAGCAGGTTGCCGGGCGCATCCCGGTGATCGCCGGTACCGGCGCCAACTCGACCCGCGAAGCGATCGAGCTGACCACCAACGCCAAGAAAGCCGGCGCCGATGCCTGCCTGCTAGTGACGCCGTACTATAACAAGCCGACCCAGGAAGGCCTGTACCAGCATTTTCGCACCATCGCCGAAGCCGTCGACATCCCGCAGATCCTCTATAACGTCCCAGGCCGTACTGCTTGCGACATGCAGGCTGCGACCGTGATTCGCCTGTCTACCGTGCCGAACATCATTGGCATCAAGGAAGCCACTGGCGACCTGCAACGCGCCAAGGACATCCTGGCGGGCGTGAGCAGCGACTTCCTGCTGTATTCCGGTGACGACGCGACTGCTGTCGAGCTGATCCTGCTGGGTGGCAAGGGCAATATTTCGGTAACTGCCAACGTTGCTCCCCGTCTCATGAGCGAGCTGTGTGCCGCTGCTCTCGCTGGCGATGCCGTCAAGGCCCGTGCGATCCATGAGCAACTGGTGCCGCTCAACAAAAACCTGTTTATCGAATCCAACCCTATTCCCGTGAAATGGGCGCTGCATGAGATGGGTATGATGCCGGACGGTATCCGTCTGCCGCTCACCTGGCTCAGCGAAGCCTGTCACGAACCGCTGCGACAGGCCCTGCGCCAGTCCGGCGTCCTGGTTTAATTGAGGAAGCATTACGCATGAAGCGATTGGCCGGACTTTCCGCACTTGCCTTGATTATCTCCAGCACCAGTGGCTGCGGTTGGATCTGGGGCCCGGAAGGCTACTTCCGTGACCGCGGCAGCGATTACCTGGAAGCACAACAAACCGCACCGATGCAATTGCCGCCGGACGTCAACGTCGCCAAGCGTCTTGACCCGTTGCTGCCGATTCCGCGCAACGTGGCCGACGACACCGTCAAGGGCGAGTACGAAGTGCCACGCCCACTGCCGATCTCGGCCGTGGCCGATGCCAGCGACTACAGCCTGCAGAAGAGCGGTGATTCCCGTTGGATCATGGCTCAGCGCCCGCCTGCCGAAGTCTGGCCGGTAGCCTTGCAGTTCTTCCAGGACAACGGTTTCCGTATCGATGAGCAGCGCCCGCAGACCGGTGAGTTCACCACCGCGTGGCAGCAGCCCAATGAATTATCGGCCAACATGGCCAAGCGCCTGCAAGCCGGTGGCATCGCGGCTGACGGCGAAAGCCGCATTCGTGTGCGCATCGAACCTGGCGTGCAACGCAATACCAGTGAAGTCTACGTAGTCAGCGCCGAGCGTCCTGCCGGCAGCACCGCCAACGTCGACTTCACCAATCGCTCGGTCAACACCGGTGTCGATTCCGCGCTGGTCGACGAGATGCTCGCCAGCATGAGCCGCATTTCCGAGAAGGGCGGTTCCGTCTCCCTTCTGGCCGCTCGTGATTACGACACGCCTAACCGCGTCAGCCTCACCGAAGACGGTAGCGGTAACGTCGTGCTCAACCTGGGTGAAGACCTGGACCGTGCCTGGTCGAGTGTCGGCCGTGCGCTGGAACAAGGCGAATGGCGCGTTGAAGACATCAACCGCAGCCTGGGCCTGTACTACATCAACTTGGCCGAAAAAGCCGAGAAGAAAGACGAAGAGCCAGGTTTCTTCGGCAAATTGTTCGGCAGCAAGCCAAGCAAGGAAGAAGTCGAAACCCGCGCCGAGCGTTATCAGGTTCGCCTGAGCAAGGTAGGCGACAACGTGCAAGTCACCGTAGAGAAAAACATCAACACCGTGGCGCCGGCAGAAGTGGCGCGCAAAGTGTTGGGCGTGATTCAGGACAACCTGGGCTGATATCCAATGCGGTTTGCCGTTCTCGGCAGCGGTAGCCAAGGGAACGGCACGCTAGTAGCCCACGACGACACGTACGTCCTGGTGGATTGTGGTTTCTCCCTGCGGGAAACCGAGCGGCGCCTGCTGCGCCTGGGGGTTCACCCCTCGCAGTTGAGCGCGATTCTGGTGACCCACGAACATGCCGACCACGTGCATGGCGTGGGTTTGCTGTCTCGGCGCTACAATCTTCCGGTGTACCTGAGTCGCGGTACCTTGCGCGGGATGCGCAAACCCATAGAGCCCGCAGGTTTGTTGGCCGGTGGCGAGCAACTGCAGATTGGTGCCTTGAGCATTGACGTCATTGCCGTGGCTCACGATGCCCAGGAACCGACACAGTACGTGTTCAGTGACGGTGAGCGACGCTTCGGCCTGCTCACCGACCTGGGTTCCTACTGCGCCAAGGTGCTGGACGGTTATCGGGACCTCGATGCATTGATGATCGAGTCCAACCACTGCCGTGACATGCTTGCCCGTGGTCACTACCCGTACTTTCTCAAGCAGCGGGTTGGTGGGGAACTGGGACATTTGAACAACCATCAGGCGGCGTACCTGGTGTATGAGTTGGGCTGGCAAGACCTGCAACACCTGGTCCTGGCCCACCTGAGCAGCAAGAACAACCTGCCGCAGCTGGCCCGGCAATGTTTTGTCGACACCCTCGGGTGCGACCCGGACTGGCTGCAACTGGCCGATCAAGATTCAGGGCTCGACTGGCGACATATCGCCTAGCCCACCTACTTAGCAAGCGGAGCCCATCATGGAAAAACGTGAAGAACTCTACCGCGGCAAAGCCAAATCGGTTTACAAGACCGACGACGCTAACCGCTTGATCCTGCTGTTTCGCAACGACACCTCGGCGTTCGACGGCAAGCGTATCGAACAGCTCGACCGCAAAGGCATGGTGAACAACAAGTTCAACGCCTTCATCATGCAGAAACTCGAAGAAGCCGGCGTGCCGACTCAATTCGACAAACTGCTGGGCGACAACGAATGCCTGGTGAAAAAGCTCGACATGATCCCGGTCGAGTGCGTCGTGCGTAACTACGCCGCCGGCAGCCTGGTCAAGCGCCTGGGCGTGGAAGAGGGCCTCAAGCTCAACCCCTACACCTTCGAACTGTTCCTCAAGGATGACGCCAAGGGCGACCCGTTCATCAACGAATCCCACGTCGTGGCGTTCGGTTGGGGCACCGCTGAACAGCTCGTGCGCATGAAAGAACTGTCCCTTAAGGTCAACGACGTCCTGAGCAAACTGTTCGACGACGCGGGCCTGTTGCTGGTCGACTTCAAACTCGAATTCGGCGTGTTCCACGACGGCTCCATCGTCCTGGGCGACGAATTCAGCCCGGACGGCTGCCGCCTGTGGGACAAGGAGACTCGCAAGAAGATGGACAAGGACCGCTTCCGCCAGGGTCTCGGTGACGTCATCGAAGCCTACGAAGAAGTCGCCAACCGTCTCGGCGTACCGCTGTAATCGACGCAAGCATCTGATAGCACGGAAAAAAATCCACCAGGAGCTTTGCTTCCCGGTAACAGGCTGTTATGATGCGCGCCGTTGGAGAGATGCCAGAGTGGCCGAATGGGACGGATTCGAAATCCGTTGTACCTTCACCGGTACCTAGGGTTCGAATCCCTATCTCTCCGCCATTATTGAATAAGACTAAGCCCCCGTAATCGTTGCTGATTCCGGGGGCTTTTTCATTTCCGACTGTACTACTCAGTGGTACTACTTTTTTCCCGCGCTATCAGCTGCATTCCGGTATCTCGCTCAGAGCATGCCGCGCGGTAATCTCTCCGTCATCTCAAGGTATTTGATAGCGTTTATTGCCTCAGCTTCAGAATTCTAGCTGCGATGGCGGATGCATTCGTATCGAGGGTATCAAACACACCCAAACCAATCCTGTCACGCAAGAGCCTTCTCTGTTCTATGCTTGCCCAGTGTGTCCAATTCTTACGGATGGGAGGTGGGTATGACCAAAGAACAAAAGCAGCAGGAAGATTCGGATCACGAGCGCTCCAAACCAGGTCATGAGGAAGAGCGGCCCCAGACCTGGAAGCATCCGGACGATGGCAAGGAGCTTTCCGAGCGGGACGAAGAGCGCCCGCTCAAGCCATGACCCAGGCGTCGGAGCCCCGCCTACTTGGCGGGGCTTTTTTTTAGCCTTGAATTGGGGTACACAGCTCTACCAATGTTCCGTCTGGGCAACGCACATAAGACACCACCTGTCCCCAGGGTTTGGCGGCGGGCGGCGACAACTCAATAGCCCCCTCGGCCAGCGCCTTGGCGTGTGCGACGGTGACATCATTCGTGACAAAACCCAGCTCCATCCCCAGAGGCTGCCTTGATGCATGAGCCTCAACATGCCCACCGCTGAAATTCATCTCGCCCAATTCATGCGCCGCGAAGGAAAGGGTGGTACTCCCCGTTTCCAACTCGCCATACGTGCCCGATTCATGCAGGAAACGGCGGGTAAATCCGAAGGCGTTTTCGAAAAACTGCAGCGAAGCGGATACATCGGGAACGTAGACGATGGTGTAGGCGAATTTCATGGGTGAGCGATCCTTGCGTACGTGGTTGAAATGAGCGGCCAGTTAATCATCAACGGGCCATGACGGTCACCACTACATGCGGCGGCGGTTGTGCGCTGGGGCGGCGGGCCCGTGCCACCGGTTATTTCCTCTTGGGTGTATGCCCGGCCAACATTATCGGCGGCCATGGCGGCGCTGCGTTTGTGCCAGGGGGCTGATCTGATGGCGGTGTTGTGGCCGACGTAGCCTCGCAGGGGCTCGACAACTGCGGTACGGAGGTCAGCCAGACGAGAGCAGTAATGAGGTGGGAAATCCTGAAGCGAGAAACAAAAACGCCACGACGGCCGCCAGGCACACTCCGACAAACACCCGCAACAGGGTCCTGGCGGTCGGATGGGCAATGAATTTGATTAGCCAGATAAAGAACCCGGCCATCAGGACGGCCAAGGCAAGAATGACCAGCACGTTGGTGTTCTCGTAACCCGTGGAAGCTGATTTATAGTCCCAATGAAGGCGGTTGGATAGTCTGCGCATAGACGCAGGGCCCACTGTGTTTCTAAACTGCCCCTTGTTTTGTGCAGTGGGCGGGCGCCGATGAATCGTAATGAACTACGCAAGGCCGACATCAACCTGATGGTGGTCTTCGAAACGCTGATGCTTGAGCGCAATGTGACGCGGGTGGCGGAGAAGTTGTTTCTCGGCCAGCCGACCATCAGTTCTGCCCTCAATCGCCTGCGCACCCTGTTTAACGACCCACTGTTTATCCGCGTCGGCCATCGCATGGAGCCGACGGCGCGGGCCGAGGAAATTATCCGGTATTTGTCGCCGGCCCTGGACTCGTTGTCGGTGGCCTTGAGCCTGACCCATGATTTCGATCCGACCATCAGCACCATGACCTTTCGCATCGGCCTGTCCGATGACGTCGAGTTTGGCCTGCTGCCGCCGTTGCTGCGCACCCTGCGAGTGGAAGCGCCTCAGGTAGTGTTCGTGGTACAGCATGTCGATTACTGGCGCATTCCGGACCTGCTGGCCTCCGGCGATATCACCGTCGGCATTACCCAAACCCGTGGCTTGCCGGCCAATGCCAAGCGCAAGTTGCTGCGCCATATCCGCCCCAGTGTGTTGCGCGCTGATGCCTCGGATCGCCCGCTGACCCTCGATGAATACTGTGCGCGGCCCCATGTGCTGGTGTCCCACACCGCCAACGTCGCCGGATTCGCCGATGAATGGCTGGCGGAAATCGGCCGCAAACGCCATGTGGTGTTGTCGGTGCCGCAATACAGCTCTCTGCCGGCGCTGTTGGCCGGCACCGACATGATCGCCAGCCTGCCGGACTACACCGCCCAGGCCATGGCCGCTTCGGGCAACCTGTTCTGCGAGCCGTTTCCGTTTGAAACCCCGACCCTGGATTTGTCCATGGTCTGGCTCAGCCATGTCGACACTGACCCGGCGGAACGCTGGATGCGCTCGCGGTTGGAAGCGTTCATGAGTGATCGGGAATTGTTGCCGTTGGCAAAGCCCTGAGTGAAACCGCTTTCATCCGGAGCACTTTGCGTCTCGTGCTATATCTATGACTCTTTTCCTGCAATAACTCGGAGCCTTTCATGCCTCACCTGCATCTGGAATACACCGCCAACCTGCCGGAGCTGGACACTGACAAGGCCCTGTTGCGGCTCAATCACACCTTGGTGACCTCGGGGCAGTTCGGTGCCGAGTTCGACATCAAGAGCCGTGCGGTGAAGGTCGAAAGCTTTCGTGTGGGTACTGCGATGAACCCACGCGGTTTTGTCGCGGTGAGGTTGGCCTTGCTCAGCGGACGTTCGCCGCAAATCAAGAAGCAACTCTCGGAAAACCTGCTGGCGGTGTTGCAGGAGTTGGGGCCGTGGCCTGCCGATATTCAAGTTCAACTCAGTGTCGAGTTGCTGGACATTGATCGTGAGTCCTACAGTAAGGTCGCTATAGGACAGTAGCTGCAAGCTATCTAAGTTCTTGCAGCTTTTAGCTTTTAGCTTTTAGCTTGTAGCTCTCCTGCACACACCTTCAGCACTTGCTCGCGGAACCAGGCGTTGGCGCAGCCTTGCTCGCTTGACTCGTTCCATTGCATGTCCAGGGTGAACCCCGGCAGGCCGTTGGGCGCTTCGCAGTGGCCAAATACCGGTTCCAGCGCCAGCAGCTTCTGCACTCGGCGGGGCAGGGTGACGATAAAGTCGGTGCCAGTAATCATCTTCAGCGCCGCACTATAGCTATTGGCGCGGGCAATCACCTGGCGCTTGTGGGCCTGGCGTGCCAGCCAGCCGTCGATCATGTTGGTGGTAGAGGTCCAGGGCGTCGGAAACACATGACGGCGTGCGACGAAGGATTGCAGGCTGAACGCCGGTTCCCGTGGCGCCGCATGCTTGTCAAAGACACACACCAAGTCATCTTCCAGCAGCCTCTGCGTCTTCAAATCCTTGTGCTCGCGATGAAAGTGCGGCCCGAAGCAGATCACCAGATCCAGTCGTCCGTCGCGCAAGGCCTCGGCGGGAATATCGGTTTCCAGCTTCTGCACATTAACGATCACCGGCAGGTCGGCCTTGTCGAAGTTCTTCAGCAGGCGAGGCAGGATCAACTGCTCAAAATACTCGGGGGCACAGACGTTGAACGTCGCGGCTTTTTGGGTCGGGTCGAACACCTGGCTACCTGCGTGGCACAGGTTGATGCTTTCCAGAATCTTTTGCACATGACCGTACATGGCACCGGCCTTGTAGGTCGGACGCATGCCCGCGCGGGTGTTGATAAACAACTCGTCCTCGAAGCTGGTACGCAGTTTCTTCAGGCTGTAGCTGACCGTGGACTGGCTGACAAAGAGGGTTTCGGACACGTCGGTGACGCTGCTTTGCTCATACACAGCGATAAATACCATCAAGTCCTGCATATCGAGCTTTCTAAGCAAGTTGCTGTTTAGCATCTGTTCCGTCCGGTAAGCCCTTGGCACTGGTACAGCGCACGACAAGGACAAAATGTTAACGGAACGCTCGTACCAATAGAAAGGTCTGTAGGGCTCTTCTATGTTTGCTGTGGGACAAATAATGTTTCGAACGCGACGCTCTAGTCCGCGCTATTGAATATGCTGCTGGTAATGCCGTGGATCGAAGCGCAACACGATCAGCAGCATCACGACCACGACGGCGGTGAGCGACCACCAGGCCCATTCGAAACTGCCCAGTTGATCGCGGATCATCCCGGCGATCAGCGGCGACAGACCCGCGATCAAGTAGCCGATGCCCTGCACGAAGGCCGTCAGGCCACCGGCGCGGCGCGGGTTGTCCAGGTGATCAAGGGACAGGATCAGGCTCATTGGAAACAAACCGCCAATTCCCAGGCCCAACAGACACGGCCACAGCAGGCTAAGGTGCTGCGGGGAAAGGATCAGGCCACAGAACCCGGCGATGATCAGCACCAGTAACACCGCCACCACGCTACGCTTGTCCCGGCGCCGGTTGGCGATGGCCGGGGTGATCAGGCCGGAAACCACCTCCATGGCAGTCAGAAAACCCAGCAGCAAACCGGCGTTCTGTTCGCTCCAGCCTTGCTCAACGTAGTACGGCGCCAGCCAGGCCAGTACACAGGTGTAGGACGCGGTGCCAAGGCCGAAAAAGATCGCCAGCAACCAGGCCCGGCGATTGCCGAAAAACGATTCCTGAGGGCCCGCAGAGGTTTGCGGCAGTGGCGGCAATGTCGAGCGTTGTGCGTACCAGAACACCAGCGCCAGCACAGCAAGCACGGCCCAGATTGCCAGGCCGATGCGCCAGCTGCCGGTCTGCACCTGGACAAGCGGCGAGAACGACGCGGCGAGGGCGGCACCGCCCATGATCGCGGTGACGTAAAGGCCCATAAACAGCGAAACGTTATCGCTGAAACGGGATTTGATCAGCGCCGGCATCAGCACCTGAATCATCGCAATGCCCACCCCGGCGGCAATGGCGCTGACGATCAACTCGGCGGCGGAGTCGAGAAACAGCCGCGACGCAGTCGCCAGGCCAATCACCAGTAGTGACGCGACGATACTGCGGTGCTCACCAAAGCGCTTGGCCAGGCCCATGCCGAAAAACATCGCCAAACCCATGGCCATCACCGGCAACATGGTCAGCAACGCCGCACTGCTGAAACTCAACGGCACATCGCCGCGAATCGATGACAGCAAGGGGCCGACCGCCGCCATCGACGGGCGCAAGTTAAGGGCAACCAGTACCACGCTGATCATCAGCCAGAGGGCAGTGGCGGGTTTTGCGTGAACGTTTTCCATGGGCGGGCCTTGAAATGACAAGGGCATTATTAGGCCGCGCACGGGGGAGGGGCGCAAATGAGAAAGTCGCTGGGGCTATTGAAAAAATGCGCCGACGCTCATACCAATACTGCCTTGGTCCAAATGCCTTGATCGATTTCAATCAACGTCGGCCCCTGGCGATCCATGGCGGCGCGCAATGCCTGGCGCAGCTCTTCAACACCCTTGATCGCCTGCGCCGCACACCCCAGCGCCTTGGCCACACCGATAAAGTCCGGGGTGTAGATGTCCACTCCTACGGGTTCGATAGCGCGGTTGACCATGTATTTCTTGATCTCTTCATAGCCCTGGTTATTCCACAGCAGGACGATGATCGGTGTGCGTGCTTCCACCGCGCTGGCCAGTTCTGCCAAGGTGAATTGCAGGCCGCCGTCGCCGATCAGGCACGCCACTGGCGCAGTAGCGCCGCGCCCCAGCCACGCACCGATGGCCGCTGGCAAGGCATAGCCGAGGGTGCCGTAGCCAGTGGATGAGTTGAACCAGCGGCGTGGCTGGTCGAGGTTCAGGGTCAGGTTGCCGGTGTACACCGGTTGGGTGGAGTCGCCCACGATCACGGCGTCGGGCAACTCTTCCAGCACTGTATTGAGGAACAGGGTTTGCGCGCGAGTGGCAGCATCCCAAGTGGGCGCCAACTCAGCCCAAAGTCGGGCGACGCGGTTTGTGCCCCAGTCAGTGTTGCGAGGGGCCATTGATTGAGCACTCAACTCGGCCAGCAACGCTTCGGTGGCGATCTGTGCGTCGGCCACCAGCGCCACTTGTGGCGGGTAGTTGCGCACGGTCTGGTCGGGGTCGATGTCGATGCGCAGCAAGGCGCCGGGAATCTCGAAGCCACCCGCGAAGGTGACGTCGTAGTCGGTTTCCGCCAGTTCCGTGCCGATGGCCAGCACCACATCGGCCTCGGCCACCAGGGCGCGGGTGGCGACCAGTGTTTGAGTCGAGCCGATCAGCAACGGATGATTGGCCGCCAACATGCCTTTGGCGTTGATGGTCAGGGCCACCGGCGCGCCGAGGGTTTCGGCCAGGCGGGTCAACGCGGGGGCAGCATCAATGGCGCCGCCGCCCGCGAGGATCAACGGGTGTTTGGCGGCGGCCAGTAGCTGGCTCATCTGCTTGATTGCCGAGGGCGCGGCACCGGCGCGGGCTACGCTGACGGGTGCGCTGCCCAGCAGGGCGTCGGCGTTTTCCACCAGCACGTCGAGGGGGATTTCGATATGCACCGGGCGCGGCCGTCCGGCCTGAAACAAGGCAAAGGCCCGCGCCAGTACGCCGGGCAATTCTGCTGCCGACATCAAAGTATGGGAGAGCGCCGAGACGCCCGCGATCATCGCGCCCTGGTTCGGCAGTTCATGCAACTTGCCGCGCCCGCCGCCCAACTGGTTGCGGGACTGCACGCTGGAAATCACCAGCATCGGGATCGAATCGGCGTAGGCCTGGCCCATGGCGGTGCTGATATTGGTCATGCCAGGGCCGGTGATGATGAAACATACGCCGGGCTTGCCGCTGGTGCGTGCGTAGCCGTCGGCCATAAAACCGGCGCCCTGTTCGTGGCGTGGGGTGACGTGACGGATGCCGGAGCGGGCCAGGCCACGGTACAACTCCACGGTATGTACGCCGGGGATGCCGAACACCTGTTCCACGCCGTAGCCTTCCAGAAGGTTGACCAATACTTCGCCGCACGTCGCCATATCGTCGCTCTTGTTATTGATTGAAGGCGGTATTGGAACGGCTGGGCTGTAGCGACCACAATCGATTAAAAGTCATACTAGCCATGTCCTCACGTCATGGCTGTCATCTGATGAAACGCCTTCCGCCGCTGCCCGCATTGCACACGTTCTGGGTCACCGCCCAGTACTGCAACTTCACCCGCGCGGCCGAGCAGTTGCACATCACCCAAGGCGCGGTGAGCCGGCAGATTGCCGGGTTGGAAAGCCATTTGGGTTACGCGCTGTTCCAGCGTCAGGCCCGAGGCTTGAGCCTGACCGAGGAGGGCCGTGAATGGGCGCTGCGGGTGCAACAGGTATTCGGCCTGATCTCGCAGGCGGCAGAGCAGATCGGCTCCCGTCGCGAGACCTTGCAGTTGAAAGCCTCCACCTGCGTGATGCGCTGGTTGTTGCCGCGCTTGATGCAGTGGCAACAGGAGCGGCCGGACGTGCCGGTGGAACTGACCACTACCGTGGCCTACACCGTGGATTTTCGCCGCGAGCAGTTTGATGCGGCGGTGGTCTACGCCCCGATTGCCGAGCAGTCGGCCCAGGCCAGGCATTTGTTTGATGAGCAACTGACGCCGGTGTGTGCGCCGGCCTTGCTCGGCGGCTTGTGTACCCCGGCGGACTTGCAGCAGCAGGTGCTGTTGCACCCCACGCGCGATGGTCGGGATTGGGCGTTGTGGCTGAAGGCGGCCGGTACGCGCTTGAGTAACCTCAACCAAGGGCATCATTTTGAGACACTGGATCTGGCCATGACCGTGGCTTCCCAAGGTTCTGGCGTGGCCATTGGCGACAGCGCATTGATCGGCGAAGACCTCAAGGCCGGGCGGCTGGTGACACCGTTTGAATTGAAGGTGCCGACGGGGATGGGCTATTACCTGGTGTATCCACCGGGGACCAAGCCTTCGGTGGGGCTTGAGGCGTTGATGAACTGGTTGGTCGGGCAGGCGTAGATAGAAAACCGTCCAACTTTGTGGGGTCAGTTCATTTCTTGAGGTTGCCGTTGCTGATATTTGGGGGCAGGTTTGAGTACATATCCGTTGTTGCGGTAACGGCTGCTTAGGGTTACGCCCTTACGGCGTGTCACTTTCGAAAAGCCGGAATGCCGGCCCAGACGAAAGTAACCAAAGCGCTCCTGCTGGGGTATGACTCACCCACTGCGCAACACCTGCGTTCGGCCTCTGGTTTTATGGGCAGGCAGAGCAAAAGCCAGTGCCAATCCGCTTTCCTGTAGGAGCGAGGGGGACGCCTAGTTCTTGCTCGCGAAGAACCTGAGGGCGCCGCGGTGATTCAGGATGCCAGCGTCATCGTTAACGACCATCGTCGGAACGCCGCCCGGAGCAAGCTCGCTCCTACAGTGGGCATGGGATAGGTTTTTGATTTTGATCTTAGGCGCCCCGTTAACCACGATGGCCTAAGCGAGGCATCAAGTGGTGGGGCAAGAGCGCTTTGGTTACTTTGCCGCTTTTTGTACCCAACCCAACCTATGCCGCAACCCACTCCCACATAGCCCGCGCCAGCCTTAATATCCGACGGTAAACCGCTGGCGGGAATGCTTGGGTGTTTCCACTTCATCCACCAACGCAATGGCATAGTCAGCAAAGCTGATCCAGCTCCTGCCTTCACTGCTTACCAGTAAATCATCCTGGCCCACGCGGAATTTGCCGGTGCGTTCGGTCTCAACGAACTCCGCCGACGGCGAAAGAAAAGTCCAGTCCAGTTCTTTCTCCTGACGCAGAGTGTCAAGAAACACACTGCCAGCGCTGGCCTCAGCCTTGTACTCTTCAGGGAAACCAGCGCTGTCGATCACTCGCTGACCACCAGGCAACAACAACGAGCCCGCACCGCCCACTACCAACAGTCGCTTCACCCCGGCCTTTTTCACTGGGCCGATCACGGCGGTGGCAGGCAGCGTAGCGAAGTGCGCCGCGCTGATCACTACGTCGCTACCGCTAATGGCCTTTTGCAGAGCTTCGGCGTCCAGGGCATCCACTTGTTTGATGGTCACTCCAGGACGTGTTTCGATCTTGTCGGTGTTACGGGCGATGGCCGTGACGCTGTGGCCACGACGCAGGGCTTCTTCCAACAGCTGGCTACCCGTGCGGCCGGTGGCACCAATGATTGCAATCTTGCTCATGACGTTCTCCAGTGCGGTAAGGGTTGGATCAATTCACCACTTCATTTCGCCTTTGGCGACTTTGGCGCTCAGCTCCAGGGAGCTTTCGTCGGCCAGGTTCGGGTAGCGCTTTTTCATTGCATTGATCAGTGCGGCAGAGTCCTTGGCCTTGGCGGTTTCCTGGTCGAAGGCCTTGATGTAGTCAGCCGTGAACGCCACCGACTTCAGCGAAGGCGTGCCCAGGTAATGACCCGGCACCACGGTGTTCGGTTTCAGGCTTTCAATGCGTTGCAGGGTCGCCAGCCAGTCGGCGTGGGATTGTGCGCTTTGGGTATCGGCCATCCACAGGTGGATGTTTTCCGAGACCACCACGCCACCGACCACGGCCTTGATCGATGGAATCCACACGAAGCTGCGGTCCGGCTGCGGGCCGTCCAGGCCGATCACTTCCAGGGTCTGCCCTTCGAGGGTCAGGCTATGGCCTTCAAGCACGTGCGGGATGATGGTTTTGGCGGGTTTGTCGGCACCCATTTTCGGGCCCCAGAACGCAATTTTTCCTGCAGCCGTGGCCTTGATATGGTCCACCACCGGCTGCGGTGCCAGGACCTTGGCCTTGGGGAACGCAGCGGTCAGGGTATCGAGGCCGAAGTAGTAGTCCGGGTCACCATGGCTGATATAGATGGTGGTCAGTTGCTTGCCGCTGGCACGGATTTTCTGCACCAGTTGCTCGGCCTGGCCCTTGCCGAATTGCGCGTCCACCAGGATGGCGTCTTTCTCACCGCTGACCAGCACCGAGCTGACCGGGAAGATTGCTGCCTCGCCTGGGTTATAGACGTCCAGGGTCAGGTCGGCGGCTGCGGCATGGGCGGCAAAGCCCAGGACGGCGCAAGCCAGTGCAAAGCGGTTGAGGGTCGAGAATCCAAACATGTGCAACTCCAGCAATCGGTAGGCGATGGGCAGAGCTTAGTTGCACTGAACGCTACAAAAAATGCGATGCTGGGACATAGTTTGTTTCTAAAATCGGGCAAATCATGGATCGTCTTCAAGCAATGCGTGTGTTTGTCGCGGTGGTCGACCTGGGCAGCCAATCGGCCGCTGCCGATCATCTGGATCTGTCGCGCCCGGTGGTGTCGCGTTACCTGGCGGAGCTGGAGGACTGGGTCGGCGCGCGCCTGATGCACCGCACCACCCGAAAACTCAGCCTGACCGCCGCCGGCAGCGAAACCTTGCCTCGCTGCCGACAGATGCTGGAGCTGTGCAGCGACATGCAGGCCGCCGTCAGCGAGCCAGATGACGCGCCCCGTGGCCAGTTACGCCTGAGTGTCAGCACTTCGTTCGGCCAGGCGCAATTGGCGGACGCCATGGCTGAATACGTCAAGCGCTACCCGCTGGTCAGTGTCGACCTGCAGATGCTCGACCGCACGGTGAACCTGGTGGATGAACGCATCGACCTAGCGATCCGCACCAGCAACGACCTGGACCCCAGCTTGATCGCCCGCAAGCTGACGGTGTGTCGTTCGGTGATCTGCGCATCGCCCGCTTATCTGCTGGAACATGCCCAGCCACAGCGGGTGGAAGACCTGGCGCGGCACAACTGCCTGACCCATTCCTACTTCGGCAAAAGTCTCTGGCACTTCGAGGAAGACGGCGAGCCCGTCTCGGTGCAGGTGCAAGGCAATATCACCGCCAACGAGGCCAGCACTTTGCTAAAGGTGACACTCGCCGGAGCGGGAGTGGCGATGTTGCCCAGCTACCAGGCCGGCGATTACATCCGCAGTGGCGAACTGATCCGCCTGTTGCCTGGCGCCGAGCCGCGTCAGATGAACATGTACGCGGTGTATGCCTCACGCAAACACATGCCGTCGGCGCTGCGCAGCCTGCTGGATTTCCTGGTGCTCAGGTTTGCGCAAGAGCCGGCGTGGGATGTCGGTCTTTAAACGTCATAAAGGTGCTGAATACCGCCCGATACTGGCAACTCGCTTTGGCTGGCCTATGCTTAGTACAGCACCTTCTTGATCTGTTTAGAGGTCAATGCCATGACGATCAAAACAAGAAAGTACCTGATGATTTTCACCCTGTGCGCCGGCGCTACACTGCTCTACGGCACTGCCGCGTATCGCGCCGAACAGACCCGCATGCAGCCGAGCATGGCTGCCAGTTGCAACCATGATCAATGCATTCCATATACAGCGACGTTGAGTGCCCTCAGGTAGTTGCCTGGGAATCGACCTTCAACTGCTCCCGAAACGCCTTGGGCGAAAACCCGACACGTCGGCGAAACAGCCGTGAGAAATTGGTCGGGTCGGAAAAGCCCAACACTTCCGACATTTCATTGATGGTCATGCTGGTGTAGGTCAGCAGGCGCTTGGCCTCCAGCAATTGGCGGTCATGCATGATCTGCAGCGCCGGTTGTCCCCCCAGTTCCCGGCAAGTGCCGTTAAGGTGCGACACCGAGATCCCCAGCTTGTGCGCCAGGTCCTCGATCTTCGGGTGTTCGCGGTAGTGCTGCTCCACCAGTTGGGTGAAGCGGCGAAAGTACTCGCGACCCCGCGGCGCCCGAGGATGGCGGTGCCGGATGGCCTGACGGCTGACCCACACCAGCAGCACACTGACCAGGGCGTGCATCATCATGTCCCGCGCCGGGAAGTCGTCGTTGTATTCGTCCTGCAGGCGGGCGAAGAGGCTGTTGAGGTAGTTATTGTCCCTGCCCGCCGGATAATTGCCCAAGGCGCTCAAACCGTCCACCGTCGAGCCCAGTTGCCCCTGCAAGTGCGCCACCAGTGGTGCCGCTAGCGTCACCACATAACCTTCGATGTCCTCGGAAAAACGGAAACCATGCACGCACAGCGGTGGCAGCACCTGCAGCGTCGACTCGGTCAGCGTACTGCGCTGGCCTTCGATCTCCAGTTGCGCCTGGCCCTTGTGCACATACAGCAACTGACACAGGTCCGCGTGCCGGTGGGGCTGGATCTCCCACTGGTACTCACGGCTGCGCCGGGAGATGGTTTCACAGTGCAACAAATCCGGCGTCGGCCACTGCTGGCTTTCTCCGTAGAGTTTGAACACCGGAATCACGGGGCTGGCAGTTTTAGTCATGTTTTAAATCCGGTACTCAGGATGGTGGTGCGGTAATCGCCCCTATTGGCAAAAAGCGCAGGGTTTGGCGCAGTTTTCACCTTCTCATGCCGACCACTCAAGTGAAAAATGCCAGCAGCAGAACCAAAGACAACTCTTTCACCGAATACGTTCGCGTGAAGTTTGCGGGCCATAAAAATAATGAAAACGCTGAAAACCCAAGTCGCCATTATCGGCGCAGGTCCCTCCGGGCTGTTGCTCGGCCAGTTGCTGCACAACGCAGGCATTGAGACCCTTATTCTAGAGCGCCAGACGCCCGACTATGTGCAAGGTCGTATCCGTGCCGGTGTGCTGGAGCAAGGCATGGTCGATCTATTGCGCCAGGCTGGCGTCAGCCAACGCATGGACGCTGAAGGCCTGGTCCATGACGGTTTCGAGTTGGCGCTGAACGGCCAGTTGAAACATATCGACCTCAAGGCCCTGACCGGCGGCAAGACGGTGATGATCTACGGCCAGACCGAAGTCACCCGCGACCTGATGGCCGCACGTAAAGCCGCAGGCGCCATCACGCTGTATGAAGCCAGTAATGTGCAGCCGCACGCTATGAAAAGCGAACAGCCCTGGCTGACCTTTGACTATGAGGGCGAAACGTTTCGCCTGGACTGCGACTACATTGCTGGCTGCGACGGATTCCACGGGGTGGCGCGCCAGTCGATCCCGGCCGACGCCCTGAAGATTTTCGAGCGGGCCTACCCGTTTGGCTGGCTGGGCATTCTCGCCGATACCCCGCCGATTCATGATGAACTGGTGTACGCCAAACACGAGCGTGGCTTCGCCCTGTGCAGCATGCGCTCGGCCACCCGCAGCCGCTATTACCTGCAAGTACCCGCAGAGGAGCCGATTGAAGACTGGTCCGATCAGCGCTTTTGGGATGAGTTGAAAACCCGTCTGCCCCAGGACCTGGCTGCGCAGTTGGTGACTGGGCCGTCCATCGAAAAGAGCATCGCGCCGCTGCGCAGTTTTGTGGTCGAACCGATGCAGTACGGCCGCCTGTTCCTGTTGGGGGACGCCGCTCACATTGTGCCGCCCACCGGCGCCAAGGGCTTGAACCTGGCGGCCAGCGATGTCAGCACCTTGTTCAATATTCTGCTCAAGGTTTACCGCGAGGGCAGGGTGGACCTGTTGGAGAAATACTCGGCCATCTGCTTGCGGCGGATCTGGAAGGCCGAACGGTTTTCCTGGTGGATGACCTCGATGCTGCACCACTTCCCGGAGGCGGACGGATTCAGCCAGCGCATCGCCCAAAGTGAACTGGAGTACTTTGTTGACTCCGAAGCCGGGCGCAAAACCATCGCAGAAAATTACGTCGGACTTCCTTGTGAGGCTATCGAATAGCGACCTATCGAGTACACTGACGAGCATTCCCGCGGGCCCTTTTCCTCGTGGGCCTTGCCAGCAGGCTCTGTCGTGACCAACCTCAATCAGTGCGCTCAACCCGCTCAACCCAAGCCAGTCATTGCCATCCGCAGTGTCCTGGTCGCCCTGATGCTGGCGATTTTTCTTGGGGCTCTGGACCAGACCATCGTCGCCGTGTCGATGCCGGCCATTTCCGCCCAGTTCAACGACGTTAACCTGCTGGCCTGGGTGATCTCCGGCTATATGGTGGCGATGACGGTGGCGGTACCCATCTACGGCAAGCTCGGCGACCTGTATGGGCGGCGGCCAATGATGCTGATTGGCATGGGCCTGTTCACCATCGCCTCGCTGTTCTGTGGCATGGCGCAAAGCATGGAGCAACTGGTGCTGGCGCGCATCCTTCAGGGCATCGGCGCGGGCGGGATGATTTCGGTGAGCCAGGCGATCATTGGCGACATTATCCCGCCACGTGAGCGCGGCCGTTATCAGGGGTATTTCAGCAGCATGTACGCGGTGGCCAGCGTGGCCGGGCCGGTACTGGGCGGTTATATGACCGAGTACCTGTCCTGGCGCTGGGTGTTCCTGATCAACCTGCCCCTGGGCGCTGGCGCCTGGTGGGTGGCCCATCGCACCCTGGTGGGGCTGCCGGTACCGCAGCGCAAGCCGATCATCGATTACTTCGGCACTGTGCTGATGATCGTTGGCCTCACGGCGTTGCTGCTGGGTATCACCGAAATCGGCCAGGGCCATCACTGGCGCGATGATGAAGTCCTGGGCCTGCTGGTTTTCGCGCTGGTGGCATTGACGGTGTTTGTCTGGCACGAACGCCGGGCGCGGGAGCCGCTGCTGCCGATGCACCTGTTCGCCAACCGTAGCGCGGTGTTGTGCTGGTGCACGATTTTCTTCACCAGCTTCCAGGCAATCTCGCTGATCGTGCTGATGCCCCTGCGCTATCAGACGGTCACCGGCGCCGGTGCCGACAGCGCCGCGTTGCACCTGCTGCCGCTGGCCATAGGGCTGCCGATGGGCGCCTATTTTGCCGGGCGGATGACCTCGGTGACCGGCCGCTATAAACCGATGATCCTTGGCGGTGCGCTGCTGACGCCCATTGCGATCCTCGGCATGGCCTTCAGCGCGCCCCAGGCGCTGGTGTTGAGCAGCCTGTTCATGTTGCTCAGTGGGATCGCCTCCGGCATGCAGTTCCCGACGTCCCTGGTGGGCACGCAAAACTCGGTGGAGCAACAGGACATCGGCGTCGCCACCAGCACCACTAACCTGTTTCGCTCACTGGGCGGCGCAGTAGGGGTGGCGTGCATGTCGGCGTTGCTGCTCGCGCTGTTGCAGGACTCCAGTTTCGTCCACTTGGCCAGCGGTGCGCTGATGGCTGAAGGCAGCTCCGGGAATGTTTTACTCGACGGCCTCAACGCTGCACCCGGCCCGGCGCAGGATGCCCTGCGCGGGGAGTTGTTGAAGACATTCCGGCATTTGCTGATGGTCAGCGCGGCGGTGTCGCTGCTGGGGTTGGCGGCGGCGATTGCCATGCCCAATCGCTTGTTGCGCGGGCGGGAAGACAAGGCCAGCTAGGCCCTCAAGGACTGTAGTAACCCACCGCCACCAGGAAATTCCCGGTCTTGCGCAGGTAGGCGTGCTTGTTCTCAACCTTGCCAGTCACTGGGTTTTTCCAGCGGTACTGGTATTCACCCTGGCCCTGTTCGGCCATCAACTTGAGGATTGGCTCGCCCACCGGCTTGCCGTCCGGGTCCTTGATCTTGGCAAAGTCGGTGTTGATCAAGCGCAGGTTGGTGCCGTGGGCCACGTAGCGGCCGGTGTTGAGGTCAACCACAAACACATACAGGTCATCCTGCAGAAATCCGCCCTGCAGTGCGTTGATGGCTTTTAGTGTGCCCTTTTCATCCTTGCCCAGGTCCCTCACCGCCTTGTCCCGCAGAGCCTTGGCTTGCTCGGGCGAGGCCCGTGGCAGGTAATAACCTACTGCCAGGATGCGTTGGCCGATGCGCTGGTAGAACACATGTTTGCGTTCGACCTTGCCGTCGTTCCAGTTCTGCCAACGATAATCGGCTTGCTGGATGCCATTGCCTTCGGGCACCTTCAGCGCGTTCTTGAAGGACTCACGCAGGTCTGGCCCCAGCACTTCGGAGACATCGCGGCCGATTAGTGCAGACGACGGGCCGCCACTGGCCAGCAGCACGCCCTTGGTGTCGACCACGAACACGTAACGGTCCTTATCGATAAACTCGCCCTGCCGACTGAAGGCTGCGAACGCTTTATCTCCATTGTCGTGGTAGTACGCCAGGGCTTTTTCCAGCAGGGCCTTGGCCGCCTGGGCGTCCTGCTCCTGGGTGGTCGCGGCGTGGGCCTGGCTGAAACACAACAACAGCAGCCAAGTAATGCTCAATACTCCCTTCATTGCCCATCCCTCGTTCTTGTTGGTGCTGCAAGCTTAGACGGCTGCAGCCAATGCAGGAACATTCACAGGGCACACACAACCATGCAAGAGCCGGCAAGCCGGCTCCTGCGCAGAACAGGTAATGGGATCAGAACGGCTTGGTCGGCAAGTACTTGCCATCCAGCGTAATCACCGCACGGGAGCCACCGTCCGGATCGTCGACCTTCTTGATGTCCAGCTTGAAGTTGATGGCGCTGATGATGCCGTCGCCAAACTGCTCGTGAACCAGGGCCTTGAGGGTCGAGCCATAGACCTGAAGCATTTCATAAAAGCGGTACACCGTCGGGTCGCTGGGAATGCCACCGGGGATGCTGCCGCGTAAGGGTACGCTTTGCAGCAGGCGGCTGGCGTCCTGGTCCAGGCCGAGTTTTTCGCAAACTACGTCAGCGGCGTCTTTGGGCAGCGGGTGCTGGCCGAGCAGGGCGGCAGTGACGAAGGCCAGGCTCAGGCTGGTGCCTTCGGTAAGGTCCTGCCAGGACAGGTTTTTGCGGGCCTTGATATCGATGACGGTGTCGGCCAGGGCCAGGCGTGGAGCTTGAGCAAATTGGGATTGCAGCATGATGATTTCCTCGTGGGTGAAAATAGGGTTCAGGCAGCGTGCTGCGCAGTGGTTGAGACTGCGCGGGTCTGCGGGTGGTCGATCAGGGAAATAAAGCGGTTGGTAGCGCCATCCAGGGCGTCGATGCTGCCGCTTTCGATGTCATAGACCCAGCCGTGCAGGTTCAGTCGGCCCTGTTCCAGCGCCAGGGCCACCGAAGGGTGAGTCTTGAGATTGGCCAGTTGTGCGACCACGTTTTCCCGTACCAGCGAATCCAGCCGCGCCGCGTCCGTGGCATGGGTACGGGAGGCATTGATGACCTTGGCCGACTCGGCGTGACGCAACCAATTGGCCACGGCGGGCAGGTGGTCCAGGCATTTGCAGGTAGAAATGGCGGTCATCGCGCCGCAGTCGGAATGACCGCAAATGACGATGTCGCTCACGCCCAGCACGGCCACTGCATATTCGACGGTAGCTGACACTCCGCCCGGTTCCGGCCCGTAGGACGGGACGATGTTGCCGGCGTTGCGGATGACAAACAGATCGCCGGGTTCCTGCTGGGTCAGCAGTTCCGGTACTACGCGACTGTCGGAACAGGACACAAACAGCGTGCCGGGGTTTTGCGTGGTTGCCAGTTGCTTGAACAGGTCGCTGCGCTGGGTGAAGGCTTCACCCTGGAACTTGCGAAAGCCGTCGATGAGTTGCTGCATGGTGGTTCTCCTTGCGTCGCTGATGGGGCAAGGATGGAAGTTTTCGGCTATAGCGTCCAAGACCGGCTTATTATGCTTTCCATAAGTCATGCCTATAGTTGAGTGCCCATGCTATTACGCCATATCCGCTACCTGCTGGCGGTCGCCGACCACCGCAACTTCACCCGCGCCGCCGAAGCCTTGCATGTGTCGCAGCCGACCTTGTCCCAGCAGATCAAACAACTGGAAGACACCTTGGGCGCGCCGTTGCTGGATCGCTCCGGTCGCAGCGTGCGGCTGACCGATGCCGGGGAGGCTTACGTGCGCTTTGCCAGGCTGGCGTTGCAGGACTTGCAGGCGGGTACGCGGGCGATGCATGACGTGCAGGACTTGAGCCGAGGCAGCTTGCGCCTGGCAATGACCCCGACCTTTACCGCTTACCTGACGGGCCCACTGCTGGCGCGGTTTAACAGCCTGTATCCAGCGATTACCTTGACGATCGAGGAGATGACTCAGGACCGTATCGAGGCGGCATTGGCGCAGGATTTGTTGGATATTGGCATCGGGTTTACCGGCGAGCACTTACCGGATATCGAGTGCCAGGGGCTATTTGTCGAAGAGTTGAGCCTCGTGGCCAGTGCCGCCCATCCGACCTTGAGTCGAAAACAGTGGCTCAAGCTTGCTGACTTCAAACAGCAGCCGCTGGTGCTACTGAACTCAGACTTCGCCACCCGCCGTTACATTGACGACTATTGCCGAGGGCTGGACGTAAAACCGCAGATCACCATGGAAGCCAACTCCATCAGCGCCATCATCGAAATTGTGCGCAGCACTCAACTGGCGACCATTCTGCCCAGTGCGGTTACCCGTGCTCAGGCGGGCTTGCACGCCGTTCAGATTCGCCCGCCATTGCCCCAGCGCACGGCCGCCTTGCTCAGCCGCAAGGGCGCCTATCGCAGCGCCGCGTGCTTGGCCTTCGTTGAGTTGATCAAGGCGCCGCCAGCCATTGATTGACGATGCCTTCGTAGACGCCAGTGACGGTGCTCAGGTGCAGCCACTGGTCCACGTAGCTCTTCCAGGCCACATCGTCGCGAGGCAGCAGAAAGGCTTTCTCGCTGTATTGCATGTAGCGTTCGGGGTTGACCGCACACAGTCCCGGCTTGAGCTTTTGCTGGAACCGCGCCTCGCTGGCGTCAGTGATCATGACGTCGGCCTTGTTGGCCAGCAGTTCTTCGAAAATCGTTACGTTGTCCGGGAATAGCGTCAGTTGCGCCTTGCCCAGATGGGCGCGGGCGAAGACTTCGTTGGTGCCGCCCGCCGGCTCGATCACCCGCACCTGCGCCTGGTTGATCTGCTCGACGGTCTGGTAACGCTGCACATCGGCGCAGCGCACCAGCGGGATCTTGCCGTCGACCCCCAGTGGCTGGCTGAAAAAGGCTTTTTTCTGCCGCTCCAGGGACACGGAAATACCGCCGACGGCGATGTCGCAGCGCTGGGCCAGGAAGTCCGGGATCAGGGTTTTCCAGGTGGTCGGCACCCACTTGATCTGCACGTTGAGGCTCTTGGCCAGTGACTGCGCCATGGCGATGTCGATGCCTTCGTAGCTGCCGTCCTGGCGCAAATAGGTGTAGGGCTTGTAGTCACCGGTGGTGCAGACGGTCAGTTGGCCGCGCTGGATAACCTCGTCCAGGCGCGACGACGGTTGGGTGTCGGCCAAGGCAGGTGTCGCCAGGCTCGCCATGATGCACAGTGCTGGAAGGGCTTTCATGCAGTCGAGTCCTTGGGGGCATGATCAGGGGCGGCTATTATTTCCACCTGCCGGGGTGGCTGGCAAGGCGTCCTGAATGTTTAGTAAAGCTGCAACTAAACTCCGTCAAGACTGAATTTAACCACCTGACCCGCCGTGTGACGCTGCTGGGTATCTCTTTACTGTGATCCTCATATGGATGGTTCGCCCGACACTCACCCCGAGACTTCGCCTGGCGCAACCGTGTCAAGTTGCTCGGCCCGTCGGGGAGTTACCGCCGATGCACTTCCTTCTGAACTGGCCTTCTGGGCGCTATGGCACTGCCGCCATGCGCGCCCACCGGATATTTCTCCCCTGCGTTGATTGCTCCCATGGATGCCGCGAGACAGTGCGCATCTGACCGGCAGCGCGTGTGCGCCTGCCTGACGCTAACCTATGAGAAATTCCATGAGTGTTGCCCCTACCGCCTTTGCCTCCCTGCACGAAGCCCAATCCTTCCTGGAACTGAACCCGGATATCGAGATGTTCGAACTGTTCATCCTCGACAACAACGGTGTACCGCGTGGCAAGTTGCTGCACCGCGATGAGTTGCTGGCGGTCTATCAAAGCGGTCGCCCGCTGCCCAGCACCATCCTCGGCCTGACCATCAATGGCGACGATGTGGAAAACTCCGGGCTGGTCTGGGAAGTGGGGGATATCGATTGCCGCGCCTACCCGGTCAGCGGCAGTTTGCAGCGCATGCCATGGCGGTTGATTCCGACGGCGGCGGTGCAGGTCAGCATGCACCCCGAGGAAGGCATGCCGGCCACCGTGGCCGATCCGCGGCACTTGCTGGCCAAGGTCATTGATGGGCTCAAGGCTGACGGTTATTACCCGGTGATGGCGGCGGAACTGGAGTTTTATTTGCTCGACCAGAAGCCCGACAGCAACGGTCGCCCGCAACCGGCGCGGGATGTCGACGGCGGCCGCCCGCGTTCGACCCAGGTTTACGGTTTGCGTGAGTTGGAGCAGATCGAACCGTTTCTTGCCGACTTGTACAGCGCCTGCAAACTGCAGGGGATTCCGGCGCGCACGGCGATTTCCGAATATGCGCCGGGCCAGGTGGAAATTACCCTGGAGCACCGCAGCGATGCCTTGCAGGCCATGGACGAGGCTGTGCGCTACAAGCGCCTGGTCAAGGGTGTGGCTCACAAACACGGGATGACGGCTTGCTTCATGGCCAAACCCTTCGATGATCTGGCAGGTACCGGCATGCACATGCACGTCAGCCTGGCGGACGCGCAGGGCAACAATCTGTTCGCCAGCGAAGCGCCCGATGGCACGCCGCTGCTGCGCCAAGCGGTAGGCGGCATGCTCAGCACCTTGCTCGATTCATTACTGATGTTCTGCCCCAACGCCAACTCCTATCGGCGCTTCCAGACCAACAGCTACGCCCCGCTGGCGGCGACCTGGGGCGTCGACAACCGCACCGTAAGCCTGCGGGTGCCCGGCGGCCCGGCGTTTTCCCGGCATATCGAACACCGGATCTGCGGCGCCGACGCCAACCCGTACCTGGCGGCAGCGGCCATCCTGGCTGGCATTCATCGCGGTATCCGCGAGCAGCTCGATCCCGGCGCTCCGGTAGAAGGCAACGGCTATGCCCAGGCCAAGGAGTTACTGCCCACCGACTGGCTGACCACCTTGCGCGCCCTTGAAGGTTCAGCCTGGGCTCGGGAAGCCTTTGGCAGCGAGTTTCTGGGCGTGTACCTGGCCGTCAAACGTGCCGAATATCGACAGTTTATGGGCGAGGTGGGCGAGCAGGACTGGCGCTGGTACCTGCATCAAGCCTGATTGAGTCAGTGATGGGCGGTGAATCCTTCGACCTTTTTTTCACGCGGCGCTGGTTAAGCTGTGAGTCCAAGGTCGTTTGACACCGATTCATCCACAAGAGCCCGCTGATGTCGTCGCACACCCCGTCGTCCATCGAGACTGAATTCGCCGAGCGTTGCGGCCGCGAGCATGCCCAGGTTTGTGGCGACACGCGCCCGCCGGGTCTGCTGCGGCGTTTGTGGTTGTGGCGTGATGAGCGCCTGGTGCGCCAGGCCTTGAAAGTAGCGGGGGAGCCGGGCCTGGTGCTGGACCTGGCCTGCGGCTCGGGGCGTTTCTGGCCGGTGTTGGCCGAACACGGCAACCGGGTGATTCTCGCATCAGACAACTCCCAGGCCATGCTCGACCACGCCCAGACCCACCATGGTGCGGTACTTTTGCGGCGGGTGAAGACCTTCCAGGGTTCAGCGTTCAATATCGGTCTGTCGGCCAACGCCGTGGACTGCATTTTTTGCCTGGAGTTGTTTCGCCATGTGCCCGGTGCTGAGGCCAGGCTGGCGCTGTTGCGCGAATTTCACCGGGTCAGTCGCGACACGGTGATCGTCTCGGTCAACAGCGATAGCCGCCACCGTGCAGCGCAGCAGCGCAGTGCCACGCAGGGGCCATCACCAGGGCTATCGCAGGAGGTCGGGCAACCGCCGGCCATCCATCGGGCCGAGGTGGAAGCCGAGTTCAAACAGGCCGGTTTCAATATCCTCAACCATCAGGAGTTCATGCCCGGCTCAGCCCTGTGGCGGGTTTACGTGCTGCGTAAAAGAGGATAACCCTTAGCTGTCGGACTATTCTTCGGCACCTGTCAGAGTTTTCATGGCGGCGGGTACACTGCGGATGCTCGCAAATCCCTTTAGCGATATATACTGCGCGCCATTCTTCAAGGGAGAGCCGTGTGGCCATCGATATTCACTGGATCTGCGACAACGATAGCCTCGGCCAGCATTGCGCCGAATGGCAGCAGTTGCCATTCGTCGCCCTCGACACCGAATTCATGCGGGTCGACACTTTTTATCCCATCGCCGGGCTGATCCAGATTGGTGATGGCGTACGCGCTTATCTGATCGACCCCCTGACCATCGATAACTGGCAACCCTTGGCCGCCTTGCTGGAGAACCCAGCGGTGATCAAGGTGGTGCATGCCTGCAGCGAAGACCTGGAAGTGCTGCTGCGTTTGACCGGCAGCCTGCCGACGCCATTGTTCGACACCCAACTGGCAGCCGCCTACCTGAACCTTGGCTTTTCCATGGGTTACTCGCGTCTGGTGCAAGCCGTGCTCGATATCGACCTGCCCAAGGGTGAGACCCGCTCCGACTGGTTGCAGCGGCCACTGTCCGAGACACAAATCAGCTACGCCGCCGAAGACGCCGTGCACCTGGCGCAGGTCTACATACGCCTGCGCCCGCGGCTGTCTGACGAGAAATACGCCTGGGTTGTGGACGATGGCGCCGAACTGGTCGCCAACCTGCGCCGTGAAGTCGACCCGTTCGAGGTGTACCGCGACGCCAAGCTGGCCTGGAAGCTTTCCCGCGCCCAGCTCGTTGTGTTGCGTGAACTGTGCGCCTGGCGTGAGCAGCAAGCCCGCGCCCGTGACCTGCCGCGTAACCGCATCATTCGCGAACACTCGTTATGGCCCCTGGCCAAATCCCAGCCGGATAATCTCAGCGCCCTGGGCAAAATCGAAGATATGCACCCGCGTACCGTGCGCCATGACGGCGAGTTTTTGCTGGACCTGATCAAGTGCGCCGGTAGCGTATCCATGGACCAATGGCCACCGGCCGTTGCCGAGCCGTTGCCGGTTGACGCCGCTGTGTTGATCAAGCAACTGCGTGCCCTCGGCCAGACGTTCGCCGAACGCCTGGACATGGCGCCGGAACTGATGCTGCGCAAGAAAACCCTCGAAGCGCTGGTCAAGAGTGGCTACCCCGAGGGCCCTTACCAATTGCCTGACTCGCTGCGTGGCTGGCGCCGCGAGCTGATGGGCCAGGCGCTGCTGGACAGCCTGGCCACTGCCGGAGAACAGCCTTGAAACGTATTTGCTCCATCTATCGCAGCCTCAAACGCAACGAAATGTACCTCTATGTGCTGAAAAGCGATGCCCTGGAGCGTGTCCCGGAAAGCCTGCTGGCGGCGTTCGGTAAGCCCCATCACGCCTTTGACCTGGTGCTGAGCCCCGAGCGCAAGCTGTCTCGCGAGGACATCGTCGCGGTCCTGGAAAACCTCGACAAGCAGGGCTACCACCTGCAAATGCCACCGGCCGAGGACGAGTACATCGAACACTTGCCCGAAGAACTGCTGCGCCGCAATGACCCGCTGTGATGGGTAAGTGCCCAGTCCGGGGCACGTTCATAAATGGAATCGAATTATCTGGCGGTGGTCCCGAGGAATGCAGTGAACTGCGCCTGTGGCCCCGCCTGCACTGTTTTTGAAAGGTTTGAACCATGCGCGTTCTGATTGCTGAACACGATCACCCGCTGTACGCCCGACTGTTGCGCGAAGCGGCGCCGGACCTGGAAGTGATGACCAGCGGCGACTCGGCCGAACTGTCGAGCCTGGCCGCCGATTGCCCGGTATGGCTCGGCCAGCCGGACCTGCTGGCGACCCTGCTGCGCCAGGGCCATCATCCTGCATGGCTGCAATCGACCTGGGCCGGCGTCACGCCGCTGCTGGCCGAAGGCCTGCCACGGGACTATCGCTTGACCCGCGCCGTAGGGATTTTTGGCCAGGTGATGGCCGAGTACGTGCTGACTTACATGTTGGGGCACGAGCGCGAAGTGCTGGCACGGCTGGTTAGCCAGGTCGAGCGCAAATGGGACAACCGCATGGGTCAGAGCCTGGCGGGGCGCAAGGTGCTAATTGTCGGCACCGGCGATATCGGCCGCAGCGTGGCGCAGTTTCTCTTGCCGTTTGGCGTGGAGCTGTATGGCATCGCCAGCGAAGCACGGGAGCAGGCGCCGTTTGTCGAAGTGGCCGGGCTGGATCAACTAAACCGGCTGGTGGGGGAGGTGGACTATGTGGTCAACCTGCTGCCTAACACCGCGAACACTCACGACCTGTACGACGCGGCGCTGTTCAAGCAGTTCAAGCCTACCGGGGTATTTATCAACGTCGGCCGTGGTGTTGCCGTGGTGGATGCCGATCTGGTGGAAGCCCTGAAAGAAGGGCATTTGGCTGGTGCGGTGATCGACGTTTGCCGTCAAGAGCCGCTGCCCCAGCGCCATCCGTTCTGGACCGCCTGGGGCTTGTTGTTGACCGGCCACAGCTCGGCGCCGACTTCGCCGAAGATGATGGTGGAGTTGTTTGTCGAGAACCTGCGCAAGTATCAGGCTCAAGAAGTGTTGCGTGGGGAAGTGAGCTTCGAGCGCGGTTACTAAACACACCACATGGACCCATGTGGGGGGCGGGCTTGCCGTGTACATATCCGTTGCTGCGGTAACGGCTGCTGGCGGTTTCGCTCTTACAGCGACTCACTTTCGAAAAGCCGGAATGCCGGCTCAGACGAAAGTAACCAAAGCGCTCCTGCCCTACCTATCGGCGCCTCGCTGTGGCTCGGCGTGCCCTCACTCCGGCATTGCTCCGTGGGTCGCCGCGATGGGCCATCCCTGGCCCAGCGCGGCTAAACCGGCATCCTTGCCGGTTTACCCACTGTGCAACACCTGCGTTCGGCCTCTGGTTTTATGGGCAGGCAGATCAAGAGCTAGATCAAAAGCAGAGCAAAGCCAGTGCCAATCCGCTTTTCTGTGGGAGCTGGCTCGCCTGCGATGGGCTCACAGGCACCGCATTCATCCAGGAAGCCCGTGTCATCGTTAACGACCATCGCGAGCAAGCTCGCTCCTACAAGGGGCATGGGATCCGCTTTTGCTTTTCACCACTCAGGTCGGCTACCAGGCCGCCGTGCTTTTGCTTTTGATCTTGATCTAAGGCGCCCCGTTAACCACGATGGCTGAACGCAGGCATTGATCCGTGGGTAAACCGGCAGGACGCCGGTTTAGCCGCGCTGGGCCAAGGATGGCCCATCGCGGCGGCCCACGGAGCAATGCCGGAGTGAAGGCATGCCGAGCCTAAGCGAGGCACCAAGTGGTGGGGCAAAAGCCCTTTTGGTTACTTTTGGGGCTCTTTTCCAAAAGTGACACGCCGTAAGGGCGTAACCCTAATCCGCCCTGACCGAACTAACGGATATGTACCCAGCCCAGCCTCTTCAGAGATCAAAATCACCTTCTGAAACCAACTCACTCAACGGTCGGCGCGGGCTCGGGGTTTCCCGGGCTTGCAGGTACTCGGCCAGTGTCGACTTATCCCCCAGCTTGCCAATCGCCACCGCTGCATGCAGCGCATAGCCTTCGGGGATCTTCAGCTCCTTGCGTGTCAGTTCCTGGTCGAAACCGGCCATGCCGTGGGTATGCCAGCCGCTGATGCTGGCTTGCAGCGCCAGGTGCCCCCAGGCCGAACCGGTGTCGAAGGTGTGCCACAGGGCTGGGGTTTCTTCGGTAGCGCCGGGCACGGCGAAGTCGGTTTTCGACACCACGATCACCAGGGCCGAGGCATGCTGCGCCCAGCCACGGTTGAATTCGTTCAACAGGCCGAGGAAACGCTCCCAGTTCGGCGTCCCACGGCGCGCATAGAGAAATCGCCAAGGCTGTGAGTTGTAGGCTGATGGCGCCCAGCGGGCCGCTTCGAAGAAGCTCAGCAAGGTCTCGACCGGGATGCTCTCGTCGGTAAAGGCGCGTGGCGACCAGCGCTCGGTGAATTGGGCATGAATGGGGTAATCGGCGACGCGTGGGTTTGTGCTCATGAACAGTTCCTGATGACGGGTATGGGCTACGTTGCTACATTTATGAGGCAGAGCGCAGATCAAAAAACTGGGTGCACCGATGAGCTCGGCGATGGGTTTTTCAGGGCCGTGTTGCGCGCCTGGGGCAATGCGGTTGAGCATTTATGGCACTTGGCGCAGGGCTTTTGCGGCCCCCAAAGCTACTTCGCCCAGCGAAAGCTGACAAGTCTTGTTATACCGGCAGTCGTAAGCGCTTGGCCCTTGGCGCCTTGGGCACTAGACTGGCGACCTTTTAACCGCACCGATACTGATGTAGAGCCATGGCCGCCAAAGTCGAACCTTTCTGGATACGCAAAACCCTCGAACACCTCGATCAGGAGGAGTGGGAGTCGCTGTGCGATGGTTGCGGCCTGTGCTGCCTGCAAAAGCTCGAAGATGAAGACGACAACAGCGTCTATTACACACGTATCGCCTGCAAACTGCTGGACCTGAAAACCTGCCAGTGCACCGACTACCCTAACCGCCGGGACTCGGTGCCTGATTGCATCCAGCTCACGCCGGGCCAGGCCGATCAGTTCAAATGGTTGCCGCCGACCTGCGGTTATCGGCTGGTCAGCGAGCGCAAGGATTTGCCGCTCTGGCATCACTTGGTCTGTGGCGATCGCGATGCCGTGCATCACGCACGCATTTCCCAGTCCGGGCGCATGGTCAGCGAAGGCAGCGTGTCTGAGGACGATTGGGAGGATTACCTGATTTTTCGCGCAGGCTGAAAGGAGTGTCTATGACGGTTGCAGGCAAGCTGGCGGTCAGCCTGGTGTTGCTGGCGTTGAGCACGTCGGCGTGGGCCGCGAAGAAGGTCGATCTCGATTATCACGTCAAGTTGTTGCCCCAGAGCGATCAGGCTGAAGTGCGCCTGAGCCTGTCCCAGGGCTCGGCGGTGCGCAGCCTGAACTTCGACCTTGGCCGCGACGGCGACTACAGCGACTTCAAGGCCGATGGACAGTGGCAAGTTGTGCCCGGCACTAGCGCCGGAGCCAGCCGTGGCCTGTGGCAACCCAGCGCCGATAAGGCCAGCCTGACCTACCGCGTGCGCCTCAGCCATGCCCGCAAGGCGGGTATCTATGAAACGCGGATGACGCCGAATTGGGCACTGTTTAGCGGTGAAGACCTGGTACCCAAGGCCCATCTCGACCAGCAAGACGGCATCGAGTTGGTGTCGCGGCTGGTCTTCGAACTGCCAGCGGGCTGGAAAAGTGTCGAGACTGCCTGGCCACGCATCGGCAAGAACAAATTTCGCATCGACAACGTCTCCCGCCTGTTTGACCGGCCCACCGGCTGGATGCTTGCCGGCAGCCTGGGCAGCCGACGCGTGCGCCTGGGAGAGACCGAAATCACCGTGGCCTCGCCCAAGGGCCAGGCCATGCGCCGCATGGACGTGCTGACACTGCTGACCTTTGTCTGGCCCCAGGTGCAAGCAGCGTTCCCGCGTCATCCGGCCAAGTTGTTGGTGGTCGGCGCCAGTGACCCGATGCGCCGTGGTGTGTTCTCTGGGCGCGACTCGATCTACCTGAATAGCCGCACGCCACTGGTCAGCGAAAATGGTAGCAGCCCGTTGATCCGTGAAGTGGTGCAGGCTATCGGTCGTTTTAACGATCACCAAGGCAGTGACTGGATCAGCGAAGGCCTGGCGGAGTATTACGCCATCGAGCTGGTACGCCGCGCGGGTGGCATCAGTGACGAGCGTTATGCGGCGATACAGACTCGCCTGAGCAAGGAAGGCAAGGGCGTGACGACCTTGCGCGGTGAGCATGTCAGCGGCGCAACCGTGGCGCGTGCGGTGGTGGTGTTGCAGGAACTGGATCGGGAGATTCGCCTGAAAACCCACAACAAGCGCTCATTGGATGACCTGACACAAGCAGTGATGCGCTTGAACAGCATCAGCTCCAAGGAGTTTGTGCAGTTGGCCGAGAGCATCATTGGCCAGTCGTCGACGGTGCTCGATAGCAAGTTGTTGCGTTGAGTCGACCCCGTTACCTCGTAGCAGCTGTCGAGCTTTAGCGAGGCTGCGTCAGAAGCGACTCGGTGCTGATGTCAGGCTTGATGGCAGTGGTGCGGCCAACGTAGCCTCGCTGGGGCTCGACAACGGCTACGTGGTTTTTGTGTCTTTGCTGGCAGCAATTTCAGCCTGGGTCTTGAGGTTTTTCAGTTCTTCACCGGCTCGTTCGATCTTCGTGCGCACGGTGTTCATCTCCTGACGACTCTTCTCCAGCAGCGCTTTGGCCGAACTATGACCGCTGATCCCGCGGGCCAGCGCTACGCCGCCAATCGCCACTTGAATCAAACCAAAAAAGCCGCCACGGCGAAGGCCTTTGCCCATCAGCACCACACCGCCAGCCAGTGAGCCAATCCGCTCCCAGCCCTGGACGTTTTGCGTGGGCTGGGTCTGGAATGGTGTGGATTCGATGATAGGTCGCAGGGTTTTGCTGTCGCTCATGGTCTGTCTCCAACAAGGGGTCATTGATATGCAGCTGACTGCACGCAGACCGAAGATGTTCCCAAAAAATCAGTATTTAGGCCCCGAGCGGGTGTTGTTGCCCTTGGCCAGACGGTCGTAGAGCACCACGTTGACCGTGGCGGCGAGGTTCATGCAACCGGTGGTCGGGATGTAGATCACGTCTTCACACCAGTCGCGGATGTCCTTGTCCAGGGAGCCCTCTTCCGGGCCGAAGATATACAGCGCGCGGTCGGGGTGAGTGTATTCGGGGAGGGGGCGGGCACCGTCCACCAGTTCAACGGCGACCGGGATGCAGCCCAGGGGCAAGATTTTTTTCAGGTCGTCGATACCGATCAGCGGAATATCCTGGTGGACCTTCTTGGTGTCGGTAATGAAGTCCCTGGCCCGTTCGTAACGCTTGCCGGTGTAGAACACCGACGCCACGCCATAACAGCCGGCGGCGCGCATCACCGAACCGACGTTCTCGGGTGACTTGGGGTTGTACAGACCGATGCAGCTGTAGCGTTTGTTGGCCACGGGAGAGGTGCCTTCGAAAAAAGACAGCAGTATAGCGGCAAGCTTCAAGCTTCAAGAGCACGGTTTGAACTTGCAGCTTGAAGCTTGCGGTTTTTAGCTGTCCTTCTTCATCAACCCCGCCAACGCCGCAAACGGGTTGTGCGTCGCCTTGGCAATGGTCGGGCTGCTGGTTGAGCCTTCGCTGAAATACTGCTGGTCGGTATAACGCGAGTGTTCATTGTCATGGCAGTACAGGCACAGCAACTCCCAGTTGGAGCCGTCCTGGGGGTTGTCGTCATGGTTGTGGTTGCGGTGGTGCACGGTCAGTTCGCTCAGGCGCTTGCCGGCGAATTCACGGGCGCAGCGGCCGCACACGTGGGGGTACATCTTCAAGGCTTTGTCGCGGTAGCCCATTTCCCGGTCGCGCTGGGCATCGGCAAGGATGCGGTCCAGCTTGGCGGTGTGGGAGGGCGGGTTGGTCGAGCTCATCATGGCTCCTGTCTTTTAGTGGATCACGGATAGCGTTGATTCTAGCCGCTCATGGGGTAATAAGCCCCTGGCTTTTTTTAGCTGAGGTACAGGCTGGCGGAGAGAATTGTTTGTAGTATCGGCAATACTGAACTCATAAGGATTCGCGCTCATGCGTCTGCATTCATGGTTGTTGGCGCTGTTGTTATGCGCCATCACTGTTCAAGCTCAGGCGTTCTCGACGCCCAAGCCCGGACAGGTGATCGAAGTTTCCCTGGAACAACTGCATCCGACCCAGGCCGTTGTGGGGTTCGATCAGATTTATTACAACCTGGGGCTGTACGCTGAGTCGCCGGCCAAGGCGTTCGACGAATACTGCGAAACCAACGGCCAGGGCGAAGCTGACAATGTGCCTCAACATGCCGATCTGCTTAAGCCCGACAGCTTCACCTGCCAGAGCCCGGTGGGCACCCATCCCCGCGAGATGAAAGCCGTAGTGGTCGGCCCCGGCGGCCAGTTGTACCTCACGGATGGTCATCACAGTTTCAGCACCTTGTGGGAACAACCGGGCGCGGGTCCTCAGTTGAAAATGTGGGTGCGGGTGACGGACGATTTCAGCGACAGCCCAGACCTGGCCACGTTCTGGCAGCGTATGGAGCAGGGGCGCAAAGTATGGCTCAAGGATAGCCAGGGCAGGGCGATAAGCCCTGCGCAGTTACCCGCGCACCTAGGTTTTAAAAACCTGCAGGATGATACCTTCCGCAGCCTGGTGTATTTCACCCGCAAGGCCGCCTACGGCAAACCGGACATGGACGTCGTGGCCCCGGAGTTTCTGGAGTTTTATTGGGGTAACTGGCTGCGGCCGCAGGTTGACCTGAAGGCCTTCAACTTGAACAAGAAGGGTGGTTATAAAGACGCCATTGAAGCAGTCGCCACCTTGATGGTGACCCTGGCGCCTGATGCGCCGGTGGGCGACAGCGGCTTCACTGCCCGGCAGTTGGGAGGCTTTACGGCACTGGACCGCAAGGAACTGAACAAGACCCTCGACAAAAAAGTGCCCTACATTATTGGTCGTCGAAACTCACTGCGCTGAGTCGGTAATCGGCGAGTTGTGCAGGAACGGCCTGGGGTCGCTCCTGCAGGGCGACGGTAAAGAGTAACTTTTGCGACTATCGGCTGGGCGTATAGCGGCTAAATATACAGTAATGGTTGAGCAGATATCGAATTAAATACACTTGGGTATTTCACTTTGCGTGGGACAAATTAAATACCAGAAATTATTGGACTAACTTACTCGAAGTCTTTAGTGTGGCGCCTTCTGGCCCACTGCCGTTAGTTTGGTCTGTGGTGACGTCAGGTGTTAAAACGTTCATTCGTTCCGAGACGGGTCTCTCGGAGAATATGACCTGACAAGGTCATGAAGAACACGAGTGGCCGGTGAACGTATCAGGGCTCCCCTGAAGACTGTTCACCCCGACCTGTAACAGGCTGTTCCCCGTGGAATCGGGTTTCCCATCCCAGCGTCAACCCTATGAGGGTGAGGCTGTGGCGTTTCAAATCAGAGGTGCTCGTCCAGAGTGCACTGCTTCCAATGACCGAAGTCGGGCTAGTTGAAGTGTCTGATGATCGTCGTGCAAACAATAAAAAACAGACGAGGCACCCAATTCTTATTGCTGAACAGTTCAGGGTTAATCCTGTGTGTTCGTTATAAAACTATGGATGCCTGTTAATAAATACCTGATGTTCATCCCACTAACATTCACACTGTGTGAGTGCAGCTTCCTGCTTCAATTAAATAACTGTGCTTGTTTGTCGAGGCTGTTGTGTCTAAAGGTGTTGTTTTGGCGGTTTCCGCCTCCTTCCTGTTTGGCGTGCTGTATTTTTTTACCTCCCTTCTTGAACCATTGAATGGCCAGCAAATATTTGGCTGGCGAATGCTTATTTCGTTGCCCTTCATGACACTGCTGCTCTGTCTCTCTGGAGACTGGAAGTGGGTCCCGCTGATCTACAAGCGCTTGCGCGATAGGCCTGCCTTGCTGCCTTGCGTCGTGCTGACCAGTGCGTTGGTCGGTGTCCAGTTATGGATTTTCATGTGGGCGCCGCTCAATGGCCATGGTCTGGATGTTTCGCTGGGTTATTTTCTGTTACCGCTGACTATGGTCATCACGGGTCGTATCGTTTACGGCGAACGCCTTTCCTACTTGCAAAAGGTTGCCGCCGCGTTAGCCGCGGTGGGTGTGGCCAATGAGTTGTACCGCACGGGTGGGTTCTCCTGGACGACGCTGGTGGTGTGCGTCGGCTATCCGCTGTATTTCGTACTGCGCCGGCGCTGTGGCACCGATAACCTGGGTGGATTATGGCTGGACATGATGCTGATGATTCCTGTGGCGCTATGGTTCGTCCTTGGCGCTGGGTCAATCAGCGAGATCTTGGCGCAGCGCCCAGCGCTCTATTGGCTGGTACCGCTTATGGGATTGGTCAGCGCGGCGGCGGGTTATTCCTACATCATGGCCAGTCGCCTGTTGCCGTTCAGCCTGTTCGGTTTGCTCAGTTACGCTGAGCCTGTGCTGTTGGTGGCGGTGTCGTTGATGCTGGGGGACAGCCTCAAGCCGGGCCAATGGATGACCTATCTGCCAATCTGGCTGGCGGTGTTGGTGTTGGTGCTGGAAGGCTTGAGGCATTTGAATCGATTGCGCCGGTCGATTTGACCCACGACCCGCGCAGTGAATTCAGGGGCTGTTTCAGCCCTTGAGCTTTTCGGCAATCCAGATGGTATGCCGGGTGCCCTTGTTGCCATGGGCAAACACTTGAACTTCCTCTGCCTTGAAGCCGGCCTTGCGCAGTTTCTCGCTGAACTGCTTATCGGCGCTGGCTGACCATACGGCCAGCACGCCCTTGGGGCGCAGGGCCTTGGCGCAGGCGCTGAGGCCGCCAGTCGAATACAGCCAGCTGTTGGCTTTTTGCGTCAGGCCTTCGGGGCCGTTGTCGACATCCAGCATGATCGCGTCGAAGCCCAGGGGCTCGGCCTGCAGCACCTTGGCCACGTCTTCCATGCGGATCACCGTGCGCGGGTCCAGCAGCGGTCGTCCGGACTTTTCTCCCAACGGCCCACGATTCCACTCAACCACGCCTGGCACCAATTCAGCGACCACTACTTCGGCGGTCTTGCCCAAATGCTTGAGCGCCGAGGCCAGGGTAAAGCCCATGCCCAGGCCGCCAATCAATACCCGCGAATCGGGACGACCGGCGACCTTGCGGCAGGGAATCTCCGCCAGGGCATCTTCGGAGCCGTGCATGCGGGTGTTCATCAGTTGTCCGCCGTCACCGCCCTGGATCTTGATGACAAAATCCTCGCCATATTCGAACAGGCACAAGGCACCGCCATTATCGGGAATCGGGGTGGTGTCCAGCAGAACGAAACGTTTCATGGAAATCTCATTGGGAAGGGCATTCTTGCGCGGTTGGGAGTAGCCTTACGGCATTACCGTCAGGCCATGGAGCCATCGATGAAGTGCAGCATTCTAACGGTCATTGTAGGGAGCGCGCTCGCCCTTGGCAGTACCGCCCATGCTCAGGAGTTGCAAGCCGTGCCGAACACCCCCGCGTCCACCACGGGTTCGCCGGGCACTGCAACGCCCACACCTTATCCGCAAGTCACCCCGCCGACCACGCCAAAAGCTGTCGGCACCGGTGCGCCGCCCTTGGTACCGATCATATTGCCTACGCCGCCCAAGGATCAGGCGCTCCCAGGCTTGCAGCAGAACGACAGCAAACCCAAGACGCCCGGCGGCTAGAGCTGTTGCGGCAACAGTTGCCCGTCGGCTATACGCAGGACGTTCGCGCCTGGCGGTCATGTGTTCAGGCACGACCGCCGGTTGGCGTTCCTTAAACCAGCCCCAGCACCTTGAAAACAAATCCATATTCGAGTGCTACGTCACGTAATCCCTGGTAACGACCGCTCATGCCGCCGTGGCCGGCGCCCAGTTCGGTCTTGAGCAACAGCAGGTTGTCGTCGGTCTTGGTGGCGCGCAGCTTGGCCACCCATTTGGCGGCTTCCCAGTACTGCACGCGGCTGTCGTTGTAGCCGGCGATCACCAGGGTCGCCGGGTACGCCTGGGCGCTGACGTTTTCGTAAGGCGCGTAGGCCTTGATGCGTTCGTACACCTCGGGCTCCTGAGGATTACCCCATTCGTCGTATTCGGTGACGGTCAACGGCAGCTCTGGGTCGAGCATGGTGTTAAGCACATCGACAAATGGCACTTCGGCAATCGCCGCCTGGAACAGCTCCGGGCGCTGATTGAGCACCGCGCCGATCAACAGGCCGCCAGCACTGCCGCCGCTGATGGCCAGTTGTTTGGAGGTGGTCAGGCCTTGGGCGATCAGGTGTTCGGCGCAGGCGATAAAGTCGCTGAAGGTGTTCTGCTTGTGTTCCTGCTTGCCGGCGCGGTACCAGGCTTCCCCCAACTCACCGCCGCCGCGTACGTGGGCGATGGCGAAGGCCACGCCTCGGTCCAATAGGCTCAGGCGTGCATGGGAGAACCACGGGTCGAGGCTTTCGCCGTAGGCGCCATAGCCGTACAGATACAGTGGCGTCGGCTGACCCAATTGGTCGCGTTTGACCACAAGGCTAATAGGCACCTGGGTGCCATCGGCCGACGTTGCCCACAGCCGTTTGCTGACGTAGTCGTCGGCATTGAACGCGCCCAGTACCGGAGTTTCCTTGAGCACCTGCTGCGTGCCCGTGGCCAACTCCAACTGACGAACCTGGGCGGGACGGTTTAACGCCTCATAGCGCAGGCGGATCTTGTCGCTGACAAATTCCAGGCTGTTTTGCACGTACAGGCTGTAGGCCGCGTCCGGCAGTTCCACGCGGTAGGCGGGCAGGCCCTGGGGATGTACTTCGATGATCGGCAGGCCGCCGATGCGCAGGCTCAAGGTCATGGCTTTGGCATTGAGGCTCAAACCGTCGATCATCACCATGTCGCTGTGGGGGATCAGGTTCTGCCAGTCGTCCTGGGTCGGCACGCTGGCGTTGTCGGCGGCCTGGAACAGGGCGAAGTTGATGCCGTCGCGGTTGCTGCGAATAAACCAGGTCCACTGCCCATCGAGCTTGCCGTGGTCGACGTCGTACTCATGGCCTTCGACCCGTGGCGCCAGGCAGGTAAAAGCCTGCTGTGGCTGGTTGGCGTCCAGGGCCCAGACTTCGCTGGTGGTCTTGCTGCCCAAAGACAGCAGCAGTTGCCGTTCGGAGCTGGATCGGTAGCAGTGCATGAAGAAACGTCCGTCTGGCTCATGGAACACTTCTTCGGCGGCGGTGCCGTCCAGGCGATAGCGATACAGCTTGTGCGGGCGGTGGGTGTCGTCCAGCTCACCGAAAAACAGCGTCAGGCTGTCGTTGGCCCAGGTCATGCTGCCGTCGCAGTCTTCGAACGCCAGTTCGCTGACCTTGTCGGTGGCCAATTCCTTCACGTACAGGGTGTAAATCTCTTCGCCGCTGGTATCCAGGCTGTAGGCCAGGCGCTGGTGATCCGGGCTGATGCTAAAGGCCCCGAGGGAGAAGAAGCCGCCATTGGCCAGTACGTTCGGGTCGAGCAGCAGTTCTTCGGCGCTTTCATCCACCTTCTGGCTGTCATCGGCAGGGCGCGGGCAGCGGTAGTGGCGGGCGTATTCGTCGCCGGCCGTAGTGCGTGTGTAATACAGGTACGGGCCCCAGGGCGAGGGTAGGGACAGGTCGGTTTCGAGGATCCGGCCCTTGATCTCTTCAAACAGGGTTTCGCGCAAGTCGTGCTGATCGGCCAGTTGCGCCTGTTGCCAGGCATTCTCGGCTTTCAGGTAATCGAGCACCTCGACGCTGTCGCGTTCCTGCAACCAGGCGTACGGGTCGGCGCCTGGGGCCTTGCGGGCGATCGGGGCGGCAGTGACGTGGGTCGATGGGGGCATGGATCACTCTCTGTCAGGCGGTTGGCCGACGGCGGTTGCAGCCGCAGCGCTGAAAAGCCGTTATCATACCGGCCTGTTTGCCTACCTTGCCATGGACACCATGACCGAGAACGACTATCTGACCGCTTGGGGCCTCTACGCCTTCGCCGCTTTGGGCTGCCTGCTGGTGTGGTTTCGCATGACCCGCTGGATCTGGCGCTGGTTGCGCGAACCGTTGCGGTTGCTGATGGTAGTGCTGCTGTTAAGCCCGACCATTGTCGACCCGGTCAAGGAGCAGTTTGCCCCGGCCGTGGCCATCACCGCCCTGGACCTGCTGCTCAAGGTCGGCAACAACGCCTGGCGAGCGATCTCCGATTTGTTCATGTACACGATGATTGCCTTCGCCGTGTACCTGGTGTTTGTGCTGATCCGCTGGCCCATCGAGCGTGCCGCCAAGGCCCGTCGTGAGCAGAAGGCTGCTGTGGCGGCCCAGGTGGCGGCCGAACCCGAGGACGATGAGCCTTTCGGTGGCGATCGTTATGGTCGTCCGGCTGCCCCGGTCAGCGGTATGCGGGTCGAACCGCGTCTTTAACGTCGTCTGCCCTGCATCGAGAATCCTGGCATGTGTGAATTATTGGGCATGAGTGCCAACGTACCGACCGATATTGTCTTCAGCTTTACCGGGCTGATGCAGCGGGGCGGGCGTACCGGGCCCCACCGCGACGGTTGGGGCATCGCCTTCTACGAAGGCCGTGGCCTGCGTTTGTTCCAGGACCCCGCCGCCAGCAGCGAGTCGGAAGTGGCCTTGCTGGTGCAGCGTTACCCCATCAAGAGTGAAGTGGTGATTGGCCATATCCGTCAGGCCAATGTCGGCAAGGTGTGCCTGTCCAATACCCATCCGTTTGTCCGTGAACTATGGGGCCGCAACTGGTGCTTCGCCCATAACGGGCAACTGGCGGACTTTAATCCCCGCGCCACTTTCTACCGTCCGGTCGGCGATACCGACAGCGAAGCGGCGTTTTGCGATTTGCTCAACCGTGTACGTGAGGCCTTTCCTGAGCCGGTGGACATCGAACAGGTGCTGCCGGACTTGATCGCGGCGTGCAGCGAATACCGCAGCAAAGGCGTGTTCAACTGCCTGCTCAGTGACGGTGACTGGCTGTTTTGCTATTGCTCGACCAAACTGGCGCAGATCACCCGTCGCGCGCCCTTTGGTCCTGCGCGGTTGAAAGATGTCGATGTGATCGTCGATTTTCAGGCCGAAACTACCCCCAATGATGTGGTGACGGTGATTGCCACCGAACCCTTGACCGAAAACGAGACCTGGACCCGCTATGAACCGGGCCAGTGGAGCCTGTGGCGGCGCGGAGAATGCGTCAGCCAAGGTAAAACCGAGTAAGGACGTCGATTATGTTGCTCAGCTATCTGCGACTGGTGTTGTTCGCCATTGGCCTGTTGGTCGGTGTGCAAGTGCCTGGGTTTGTCAGCGACTACGCCAAGCGGGTGGAAGCCCATTTGATCGAGGCCCAGACGGGCTTGCGCGGTTTTGAAAGCACCGCGCAACAGTTCTTCAAGGGCGACTTGCAGGCCCTGGTGGCCCATTACCGCGCCAGCGACGACCCGGTGTTTCGCAGCGATGCCAACAGCCTCGGCACCTTGCTCGACCGCCAGTTGGCGTTGGACAAGCAGTTCCAGGCGATGCAAGGGCCCTGGTACATCCGCGTCCTGCAAGTGGCGGTGGCCGCCGACCCGGATATTCGTCGGGAAACCTGGGATGGCTACAGCTACCAGATCCTCCTGACCCCCGAAGCCATGGGCTGGGGCCTGGGTGGGGCGATGCTGCTGTCGTTTGGCCTGGAATGCCTGTTCCGCCTGATCGACTGGGTGGTGCTCGGCGGCAAGCGCCTGCGCCAGAGTCGGCCGATTGAAGAGCGAAATTTGAAGGGATTGTAAGACGGACGTCGCTCGATCTCTGATCACTCCCACGCTCTGCGTGGGAACGATCAAAGGTTATGCGCCGGTCGAAGGCTTGCTGAGTACCATCAATTCTTCTCCAACCTTCTGCGCATACCGCCCCGCCACGGTCTGGCACAGCGCAACCATCTCATCCACCAGCTCCACGCCGACCCGCCATGACACCACCACCTGCAAGTTCGGCGGGCGTTGCGCCATCGGTAGCATGACCAATTCCCCTCGCGCCAGTTCTTCGCTGACCAGTACCGGTGGCAAGGCGCCAATACCGAAGCCGTCCCGCAGTAAGCGGGTGATGGCCGACACCGAGTTCACGCAGTTCATCCGCGGCGCGGCCACGCCGTTGGCCTGCATCAGGCTGAGCACGTCCTGGTGGGGATGGGAGTTTTTCGAATAGGTGATGATCCGTTCCTGGGCCAACTCGGCGAGGGACGCGTACTCGCGGTTGTAGATTGAGTGACTGGCGACGATCCAGCCCATGGGATGGCTGGCCAGCTCCAGGCTGCGCAGGGTTTCCTGGCGCAGCAGGTCGGTTTGCAGGATCAGGTCGAGAAAGCCTTTTTGCAGCTGATCGCAGAGGTTCAGCGCGGTATCGGCCACCAGCTCGATTTCCACCCGCGGAAAGTGCTCCATCAACTCCGTCATCAGCGGGCTTAGCCAGGTGTGGATCACCGTGTCCATCACCCCGATGCGGATACGTCCGACCTTGCTGCTGGTGGTTTCCAAAGACTGCTTGAGGCCTTGCATGGTGACCATCATTTGCTCGGCATAATCGAGCACCTTCAAGCCTTCAGGGGTTAGGCTCACGCCTCGTGAATCGCGCAGGAACAGCTTCACCCCCAGTTCGCTTTCCAGGACGGCAATGCGGCTGGAAATCGAGGCCTGGGTGGTGAAGAGCTTCTCGGCGGTGAGGCGAAAACTCTTGAGCCGGGCCACCCAGACGAAGGTTTCGAGGAACTTCAAATTCATGGGATCAACTTTTTCTTATGCATGGATCGGTTTTTATTAGTTGGACGCAGTGCAGGGCAAACGCCAAAAATCGAGCCGTCTCACGATAAGCGTCGTAGGGGCTCAGGACAACAGCGTTGCGAGATCTTGGTAAAAGATCCCACACTACAAAATAATAAAGCCTACAGGAGTCCTCACCGTGAGCCGCCTGCTATTGAACTGCGACATCGGCGAAAGCTTTGGCAACTGGACCTTGGGTCTGGATGCCGAGGTCATGCCGTTCATCGATTGTGCCAACGTTGCCTGCGGCTTTCACGCCGGGGACCCGAGCATCATGCGCAAGACCGTCAGCCTGGCGCTTGAGCATGACGTGCAGATCGGCGCGCACCCGGCGTACCAGGACCTGGCAGGTTTCGGTCGTCGCTCCATGGCCTACACCCCCCAGGAAATCCAGGACCTGCTGCATTACCAGATCGGCGCCCTCGACGGTATTTGCCGGGCTCAGGGTGGTCGGGTCAGCTACGTCAAACCCCATGGCGCGATGTACAACGACATGATGGCCAAGCCGGCCCAACTGCGTGCGGTGATCCAGGCCGTGGCGGCGTACGACGCGAGCTTGCCGCTGATGCTGATGGCCACCCGTGACAACAGCGCGGCCCAGGCCTTGGGCGATGAGTATGGCGTGACCCTTTGGTTTGAAGCCTTCGCCGACCGCGCCTACGACAACGCCGGGCACCTGGTCTCGCGCCAACTGCCGGGGGCGGTGCATCACGACCCTGAAAAAATCATCGAGCAGGCGTTGATCATCGCCCGTGGCCAAACGCTTGTAGCCAGCGACGGTAGCGCCTTGCACCTGCACGCCAACACCCTGTGTGTGCACGGTGATAACGCCAGTTCGGTGGCGGCGGTCCAGCGCATCCGCGAGGCGTTGAAACCGCGATGAAATTGCGCATTGAAGTGGTTGCCATCGACTGCCTGATGGTGCGCCTGTTTGACTCGATTGCCGAAGACAATATGCCCTGGATGCTCGCCGCCACGCGCCGCTTGCGGGAAGGTTTTGGGGCGGCTTTGGTGGATCTGGTACCGTCCTACACGACGTTGATGGTGCATTACGACCTGACCGAATTAACCCCGGCCCAGGCGCGCGAACTGATCTCCCACGCATTGACCGACTTGCAGCCTGAACCCAAGGGCAGCGGGCAGTGCCATGTGTTGCCGGTCTGGTACGACCTGAGTGTTGGCCCGGAACTGACGTTGCTGGCCCAGCGCAGCGGTATGGCGGTGGAAGAGGTGATTCGTCGTCACAGCCAGCATGAGTACCAGGTGTTCGCCCTGGGCTTTGCCCCCGGTTTTGCCTTTATGGGATTGGTGGACGAAATACTCGCGGCGCCACGGCTGAACACCCCGCGCAAACGGGTGGCGGCTGGCAGTGTCGGTATCGCCGAGCGACAAACCGCCGCCTATCCGGTGGTTTCACCGGGTGGCTGGAACCTGATCGGCCGCACCCCGGCCAAACTGTTCGACCGCGAGCGCGACGGTTACAGCCTGATGCAGCCGGGGGATACCGTCCGTTTCGAGGCCGTCAGCCATGCCGAGTTCATCAACCAGGGTGGCGATGACACGCCGTTGGAGGCGCAGGCATGAGCCGCTTGTTGATTGAGGCTGGCACTCCGCTGTGCCTGTTGCAGGACGCCGGGCGCTTTGGTGTCAGGCATTTGGGCGTGACCCAGGGCGGCGCGTTGGATTGGGTATCGATGTCGTGGGCCAACTGGCTGCTGGGCAACTCATTGGATGCGCCGGTGGTGGAAGTGACGTTGGGCGGGTTTACCGTGCTGGCAGAGGATTACTGCCTGTTGGCGTTGGCCGGTGCGGATCTGGGGGCTTATGTAGATGAGCGCCCGGTGAGCCCTGGACGCAGCTTTATTCTGCAGAAGGGCCAGCGATTACGTTTTACCCAGCCCTTTAGTGGGGCGCGAGCTTACCTGGCGGCACCGGGCGGATTTGATGCGCCGAAGGTGCTGGGCAGTTGCGCCAGTGTGGTTCGCGAAGAGCTGGGCGGGTTGGATGGCCTTGGTCGAGCCTTGGCCGAAGGTGCGTACCTCGTCTATTCCGGGACGGGAGGCACTGTGCGGTCATTGTCCTGCGACCAGCAGCCGAACCTTCAATCCATGGCGCCGCTGGACGTGATCCTCGGTGCACAGATCGGCCAGTTTAGCGGCCAGAGCCTGTTCGATGTATTTAACACCGACTGGACCCTCGATAGCCGTGCCGACCGCATGGGGATGCGTTTACTCGGCACGCCGTTGCAGTACCAAGGCCCGTCGTTGATCTCGGAGGGCATCCCGCTGGGGGCGATCCAGGTACCGCCAGACGGCCAGCCGATCGTGTTGCTCAATGACCGGCAGACCATTGGTGGCTATCCGCGATTGGGGGCGTTGACGCCGTTGGCGCTGGCACGCCTGGCGCAGTGTTTACCGGGTGAGAAGGTGAGACTGGCGCCGGTGGTGCAGGAGACGGCGCATCGGCAGCAGGTCGAGTATTTGCAGCGGCTTGCTCGGAATTGATCATTCCCACGCTATGCGTGGGAACGATCATTTAGACAAAAACCGCATCCCTTCTTCCAGCCCGCGCAAGGTCAGCGGATACATCTGGTCCTCGATCAAGTCCCGAACGATATTGGTCGAAGCCGTATAACCCCAGGTGTCTTTGGGATACGGATTAATCCAGATCAGCTTCTTGTACTTCGCCATGAAGCGCTGCATCCACACATACCCCGGCTCCTCGTTCCAGTGCTCGACGCTGCCGCCGGCCTGGGTAACTTCATAGGGCGCCATGGACGCATCGCCGATGAAGATCACTTTGTAGTCGGCGCCATACTTGTTCAGCAAATCCTGGGTCGAGGTGCGTTCTGAACCCCGACGCAGGTTGTTCTTCCACACCGATTCATAAATGAAGTTGTGGAAGTAGAAATACTCCAGGTGCTTGAACTCGGTCTTGCAGGCCGAGAACAGCTCTTCGCAGATCTTCACGTGGGCGTCCATCGAACCGCCGATATCGAACAGCAACAGCAGCTTGATGGTGTTGCGCCGTTCCGGGCGCATCTGAATATTCAGCAGCCCGGCATCGCGGGCGGTGTGGTCGATGGTGCCGTCGATATCCAACTCTTCCGCAGCGCCTTGGCGGGCAAACTTGCGCAGGCGACGCAGGGCGATCTTGATGTTGCGGGTGCCCAGTTCCACCGAGTCATCGAGGTTCTTGTACTCGCGCTGATCCCAGACCTTGACCGCCTTGCCCTGGCGCTTGCCGGCATCGCCGACGCGAATGCCTTCGGGGTTGAAACCGCCGGAGCCGAACGGGCTGGTGCCACCGGTGCCGATCCACTTGTTGCCGCCGGCATGGCGTTCCTTTTGTTCTTCCAGGCGTTTCTTGAACTCTTCGATCAGCTTGTCCAGGCCTCCCAGGGACTGGATCTGGGCCCGTTCTTCATCGCTCAGAGAGCGTTCGAACTCCTTGCGCAGCCAGTCCTCGGGAATCAGCGCCTGCAGGTGGTCGTCGAGTTTCTCCAGGCCATTGAAATAGGCACCGAAAGCCCGGTCGAATTTGTCGAAATGCCGTTCGTCCTTCACCAGGATCGCCCGGGACAAGTAGTAAAACTCGTCCATGTCGGCGAAGGTCACCCGCTGTTTCAGGGCGTTGATCAGGTCCAGCAGCTCGCGCACCGACACTGGCACCTTGGCTGCACGCATTTCATTGAACAGGTTGAGCAACATGGCGATCGCCTCGGATGATCAGCGATTGCCGCGACGGCTCATGAACGCCAGGCGCTCAAGCAGTTGCACGTCCTGCTCGTTCTTCACCAGGGCGCCGGCCAGGGGCGGGATGGCCTTGGTCGGATCGCGCTCGCGCAGTACCGCTTCGCCGATGTTGTCGGCCATCAGCAGTTTCAGCCAGTCCACCAGTTCGGAGGTGGAGGGCTTCTTCTTCAGGCCCGGCACCTTGCGCACGTCGAAGAACACGTCCAACGCTTCGCTGACCAGGTCTTTTTTGATGTTGGGGTAGTGCACGTCGACGATTTTTTGCAGGGTGATGCGGTCCGGGAAGGCGATGTAGTGGAAGAAGCAGCGACGCAGGAAGGCGTCCGGCAGCTCTTTCTCGTTGTTGGACGTAATGATGATGATCGGGCGTTTCTTGGCCTTGATGGTCTCGTCGATCTCGTAGACGTAGAACTCCATCTTGTCGAGTTCTTGCAGTAGGTCGTTGGGGAACTCGATGTCGGCCTTGTCGATTTCATCGATCAGCAGAATTACCCGCTCCTCGGACTCGAACGCTTCCCAGAGCTTGCCCTTTTTCAGGTAGTTGCGTACGTCGTGAACCTTGTCCACACCCAGTTGCGAGTCCCGCAGGCGGCTGACCGCATCGTACTCGTACAGGCCCTGGTGGGCCTTGGTGGTGGATTTGATGTGCCAGGTGATCAGCCGGGCGCCGAAGGACTCGGCCAATTGCTCGGCGAGCATGGTCTTGCCGGTGCCGGGTTCGCCCTTGACCAGCAAGGGACGTTCCAGCGTGATGGCGGCGTTGACGGCCAGTTTCAGGTCATCGGTGGCAACGTAGGCCTGGGTGCCTTCGAACTTCATCTATCAATCCTCGAACGTGACGCCGAGCGGCTCCGGGCCGGCCAGCCAAGTATTCAGCATGGCTGCGACTATACCGCGCAGCCCCGGCGACTGTGAACGCAGACGGGCTATTCAGTCTCTGAATGGAGCGTCACATCCTGACTTAGTCCGCGCTGGGTTTGGGCTGTTCATAGCGAGCGTTAAAGGCCTGGATAAAACCGTTGCGTAAAATCTGCAAAAACGCCTGGAACGCGCTGATATCTTGCTGATGGACGCTGCCATTTAGCTCAACGCGGGTGGCGAACTGGTTCTTGCCTTGGTTTTTCAGCACTGTCTCACTGACGCCGACCAGCGCTTCCCAGATCGAACGGAAGAAGCCCTTGTCTTTGTTTTCCACGTCCTGTTGCCAGTTGAATACTTCGACATCCCGCAGCAATGGTTTTATATAGCCGCTCAACTGGCCTTTTTTGGCCTGGGCTTCGATCACCACATCGCCGGTGCCTGAGCTGAAGTCGAATCTGCCATAGGCCGAGGCGAAATCATTCATGCGTTTGAGTTGGATGTCTCGGGCCCGAAGGCGGAATTCGAAGTCTTCGAAATTGCTTAGCGGGTCGAAGGTAGCCGTGGCTTCGAGCGGCGCATGCCCCAGCAGCAGGGCCTTGCCGTCGAAGCGGGCGTCGCGTTGGCCTTTGACGTCCACCACGTTGGTCAGGTTGTAGAAACTGGCGTTGACTTGGGTGGCGTCCATTTTGACCGGCGGCTTGGAATTGAAATTATGGAAGGAAATTTGCCCGTCGTTGATGCGCACCTCGTTGAGGGTGATGGGCAACAGTTTTCCCAGTTGCGCCCGCCAGTCAGTGCCTTGACCTGTCTGGGAAGCCTGTTTGTTGGCGCCGCCGTCGACAAAGTTGAGCTCCGGCTTGATGAACTGTACCTCAGCCACCACCGCGTGGTCGTACCACAGCGAATGCCAGCTCACCGACAGGTCGATTACCGGCGCCTTGACGAACGGTACCGGTACCTTGCCGTCGACCTTGACGATCTGCAGGCCGTTGATGCGGTAGGCGCCGCGCCACAAGGCCAGGTCAACCTCGGTCACCTGTCCACGGTAATCGCCCATGTTGGCGATTTTTTCATTCAGGTAATTGCGTACCAGATAGGGCAGGACGATATCCAGCGCCACCAGTAGCAGCACAAGCCCGGCCACGGTCCAGATGGGCCAACTGTATTGACGTTTCATCGAGGGTTCTCCAGCGGTATAGGTGGTTGACTGCGCCTGGCGCTGGACGTTCGTCTTGACTGGACGCCTTGAAGCACGAGGCATACCCTTGGGGCCTTCCTAAAAGCCGCCTTAAGGACCCCGTCATGAGCCGCATTTTTGCAGACAACGCGCACTCCATCGGTAATACGCCCCTGGTTCAGATCAACCGCCTCGCGCCTCGGGGCGTGACGATTCTGGCCAAGATCGAGGGGCGTAACCCTGGGTACTCGGTGAAATGCCGGATCGGCGCCAACATGATCTGGGACGCCGAAAGCAGCGGTAAACTCAAACCTGGCATGACCATCGTCGAGCCTACGTCGGGCAATACCGGGATCGGCCTGGCGTTTGTCGCCGCTGCCCGTGGCTACAAGTTGCTGCTGACCATGCCGGCCTCCATGAGCATCGAGCGGCGCAAGGTACTCAAGGCCCTCGGTGCCGAGCTGGTGCTGACCGAGCCGGCCAAAGGCATGAAAGGTGCCATCGAAAAGGCTGGCGAAATCCTTGCCAGCGACACGGCCAAATACTTTATGCCGGCCCAGTTTGAAAATCCGGCCAACCCGGCAATCCACGAGAAAACCACTGGCCCGGAAATCTGGAACGACACCGATGGCGCTGTTGATGTGTTGGTGGCGGGTGTAGGTACCGGCGGCACAATCACCGGGATTTCCCGCTACATCAAGCTGACCCAGGGCAAACCGATCCTTTCGGTGGCCGTGGAGCCGATCAGTTCACCGGTGATTACCCAGGCGTTGGCTGGCGAAGAAATCAAACCCAGCCCCCACAAGATCCAGGGGATTGGCGCCGGTTTCGTGCCGAAGAATCTTGATCTGTCGATGGTGGACCGGGTTGAGTTGGTCAGTGACGACGAGTCCAAGGTTATGGCCCGCCGCTTGATGCAGGAGGAGGGGATTCTTTGCGGTATTTCCTGTGGCGCGGCGATGGCGGTGGCGGTGCGTCTGGCAGAGAAGCCGGAGATGCAGGGCAAGACTATCGTGGTGATACTGCCGGACTCCGGTGAGCGTTACCTGTCGAGCATGTTGTTCAGTGATTTGTTTACCGATCAGGAAAACCAGGCTTGAGATGCTAATGAGTAGGGTTGACCCGCGTCAGCCCTGTTTTGATGTGCCTTATGCATAATTGATCGCTATCGCGCACCCCTTAATACTGATTGTTGGATTGCGCGGGTTTTTCCGAAGGCCTGGAGTGTTTATCATGGCCGTCTGCTATGTCTGGTTTCCCGTCAATGGGAGGCTGTGGACCAGACGCCTATTTCCAGGAGTTGCTGCATGACCTTTTCTTTGGCCGCCAAGCTGTCGGTGTTGCTGCTGTTTATCGGCAGCACGCTTTATGTGCATTTGCGCGGGAAGGCACGTTTGCCGGTGTTGCGTCAGTTCGTCAACCACTCGGCGCTGTTCGCCCCGTATAACGCCTTGATGTACATCTTTTCCGGTGTGCCGTCCAAGCCGTACCTGGATCGCAGCAAGTTCCCGGAACTGGACGTGCTCAAGGACAACTGGGAAGTAATCCGCGACGAGGCCATGCACCTGTTTGACGAGGGCTACATCCGCGCCGCCGACAAGAACAACGACGCTGGGTTTGGCTCGTTCTTCAAGAAAGGCTGGAAGCGTTTCTACCTCAAGTGGTACGACAAACCGCTGCCATCGGCCGAGTTGCTTTGCCCGAAAACTGTGGCCCTGGTCAGTAGCATCCCCAACGTCAAGGGCGCCATGTTTGCCCTGTTGCCTGGCGGTAGCCACCTCAACCCGCACCGGGACCCGTTTGCTGGTTCCCTGCGTTATCACCTGGGCTTGTCGACGCCCAACTCTGACGATTGCCGCATCTTTGTTGATGGCCAGATCTACGCCTGGCGAGACGGCGAAGACGTGATGTTCGACGAAACCTACGTGCACTGGGTGAAGAACGAAACCGAGAAAACCCGGGTGATTCTGTTCTGCGACATCGAGCGGCCATTGAGCAGCCGACTGATGACGCGCATCAACCGCTGGGTCAGCGCCCAACTGGGTCGCGCCACTGCTCCGCAGAATCTTGACGATGAGCGCGTTGGAGGGATCAACCGGGCCTATGCCTGGAGCAAGCGTTTCAGCGACAGCTTCAGTGGTGTGATCAAACAGTGGAAGCGTCGCCATCCAAAGGCCTACCGTGTCATGCGACCGGTGCTGGCGGTGGTGGTGTTGACGGCGTTGGGGTATTGGTTGTTTGGTTGAGTGTTTTTCAGGCATAAAAAACCGCTCGGATGAGCGGTTTTTTTATGCTGTTGATTTGTCAGGGCTGCCAGCCAATAGGCTGGGTTCTTTAATACTTCCTGTCATGGTTGCATTGAGGAAGCGACGTCTTTCACCCATTGTCCTTACTGGCCTTTTGGCGAAGTCGTTGCAAGGCATGTCGCCGGATGGTTATAGTCGGCACTCGGTGTTTCACAGCACCCTCCACCCCTTCAAAAAAGATCAGCCCATGCCAGCTTCCCAGCGCATAGCGGTAATCGATTCAGCGGTCAACGCTGTGGTCGTGCCGTGCGGGAATCAGCAGCCTGCGCAGATCGGCCAGTATCCCCCACCTGTCAGTAGCACGCCGGTGTACGCAGTCGTATCACCGCCTGGCGTTGGCATTTCGGGCTGATCAGCTACCTGCTGCTCTCCCGCGCCCGCCTGAAAAAACTACTGAATTTCAGCCTTTGCTGAGTTGGCTTTTTGCCTGATCACAGGTGGTACCCATGTCTGTTCTTTCGAAACAATCCGTGGCCGCGGCGGCCTCGACGAGCCTGTTTGTCCTGCTGTGGAGCAGTGGGGCGATTTTCTCCAAGCTGGGCCTGGCCCATGCTTCACCCTTTGCCTTTCTACTGATTCGTTTTGCCATTGCCCTGCTGGGGCTGGTGATTCTGGTGCCGATTCTCAAGCTCAAGCTGCCACAGTCGGGCAAGGCGATGCGTTTTGCGGTTGCCACCGGCCTGGTGTTGTTGGGGGCCTATCAGATTTTCTATCTGTTGGCCCTGGATCTGAAAGTCACCCCTGGCGTCATGGCGACTATCATGGGCGTGCAGCCGATCCTGACCGTGGTGCTGGTGGAGCGCCAGCGCTCCTGGAGCCGGATGTTCGGCCTGGCGCTGGGGTTGGCGGGGTTGATCATGGTGGTCTACCAGGGCATCGGTTTGTCCGGCATGTCCCTGGCAGGGATGCTCTTTGGCCTGTTGGCCCTGGCGAGCATGACCCTGGGTTCCATCATGCAGAAACGGATCACCGATAACCCATTGGGTACGCTGCCGGTGCAGTACTTGGCAGGTTTGTTGTTGTGCTCGGTGTTTGTGCCGTTCCAGCCCTTCCACTTCGAGCACAACGTGGGTTTTTATGGGCCAGTGTTGTGGATGGGGTTGGTGGTCTCGCTGCTGGCGACGCTGCTGCTTTACCGGCTGATCGCCAGGGGCAATCTGGTGAATGTCACCAGCCTGTTCTACCTGGTGCCGGCGGTGACGGCGGTGATGGATTACCTGATCTTTGGCAACCGGCTGGCGATGTTGAGTCTGCTGGGGATGGGGCTGATCATCGTTGGGTTGGTGTTTGTGTTCCGTAAAAGCTGATCGGTAGCTGAAGGGGCGACTGATCTCGCCCCTACAGCGTCTTGGCCAACGTCCCCGGTCTGAGCACCAGCCACAACGCCCCCGCAATCAACACCCCGCCATACAGATGGGCCATGGACAACGGTTCATCCAGCAACAGCGCGCCCCACAACACCCCGAATGGCGGAATCATGAACGTAACAGTCATGGACTTCACTGGCCCGATGGAGGTCAGCAAACGGAAGTACAGAATGTAGGCAAAGGCCGTACACACCAGCCCCAATCCCAGCAAGGACAGCCATACGTTCCAGCCACCCCAACTGGCTGGCGGCTGGCTGATAGCGCTGTAGGCAAACCATGGCAGCAGAAACAGCGTCGCGCCGAGCATGCTGCCCAGGGCGGAAAGGCGACTGTCCAGGCCTCCCTGTTGATCCAGCCAGCGCCGGGCGAGAAACCCTGCGAACCCATAGCAGGTGGTCGCCAGCAGGCAGGCGAGGGCGCCCATCAGCAGTTCCATGTCGAATGCCATCGGTCCTGCGCGGGTCAGGATGCCGACGCCAAACAGACCCAGGCACACCCCGGCAATCTTCGACGGTGTCAGCCGCTCGCTGAAAAACAGCCCGCCAATCAACACGCCCATCAATGGCGTGGTTGCATTGAAAATTGCCGAGTAACCCGCCGGCAATACCTGGGCGGCCACTGAATACATGGTTGCGGGAATCCCCGAGTTGATCACTCCCAGCAACAGTACGGTCTTGAACTTGCCTTGAAAATCCCAGCGCACCCGCATCATGGCGAGGATCACCAGCAGGCCGGTGGCGGCAATCGAGACGCGAAAGAATGCCGTAGGAATCGTGCCGATTTCCGGGGCGATAATCCGCATGAACAGAAAGCTTGCGCCCCAGATGGCGGCCAGCACCAGCAGGTGCAGGGTGTCGACAGGTCTCACGGACAACTCCTTTTTAACAAGGCCGAGAGTGTTGCCTACCGACCTACCTGACACAATCGCTAATAACTATTTAATGTACGAAATGAACAAAGGTGTACAGGGCGAGCTGCAAGATTGCGCTTCTCCTGCTCCCCTACACTGGCTAAGCTCAGGTCTTCCGAATGCCCGCAGAGGTCTCCGATATGCCGCAGCAAACGCCAGCCATCGACACCGCGCTCTCCATCGCAACAGTGATCCTCGATGGCTTCGACGACTACCGCGAGCATTTTCGCCAGATCACCGACGGCGCCCGGCAGCGCTTTGAAAAAGCCCAGTGGCAACAAGCGCAAGTGGCGTCGGCGGCGCGTATCAACCTCTATGAAGAGAAGGTCGGCGAAGTGACCGCACGGCTGCAGGCCACCTTCGATGATGAGCCGCTGTTCGACGTCAAATCCTGGCCCTTGGTGAAAAGCGCCTATATCAGCCTGATCGACCTGCGCTTTGACGATGAACTGTCGGAAACCTGGTACAACTCGATCTTTTGCGGGCTGTTCAGCCATGACCTGATCAGCGACGGCTGTATGTTCATCCACACCACCCGGCCGAGCCTGCGCCGGGCTCGGGCGGCGCAAACCCGCACCTACAAGCCTCAAGGCAAGCTTGCGGGCATTCTGGAGCAGATCTTCGCCGACTACAGCTTTAGTGAGCCCTACGCGGACTTGCCCGCCGACCTGCGCCGACTCGAAGGGCAGTTGCGCGAAAACCTGCCGGATTGGGTGTGCAAGGACCCGGACCTCAACGTTGAACTATTTTCCTCGGTGCTCTACCGCAACAAAGGCGCTTACCTGGTAGGGCGTATCTACACCCGCGACGAGCAATGGCCGCTGGTGATTCCGCTGCTGCACCGAGAGGGGCGCGGTATCCAGATCGATGCGCTGATCACAGATGAAGCCGATGTGTCGATCATCTTCTCGTTCACCCGTTCCTATTTCATGGTGGATGTGCCGGTGCCAGCGGAGTTTATCGGCTTCCTCAAGAGCATCCTTCCGGGCAAGCATATCGCCGAGTTGTACACCTCCATCGGCTTCTACAAACACGGCAAGTCTGAGTTTTACCGAGCACTGATCAACCATCTGGCCACCACCGACGACCAATTCATCATGGCGCCCGGCGTGCGCGGCATGGTTATGAGCGTGTTTACCCTGCCGGGCTTCAACACCGTGTTCAAGATCATCAAGGACCGCTTTTCACCGTCAAAAAACGTCAACCGCGCCACGGTGATCGAGAAGTACCGGTTGGTGAAGAGTGTCGATCGGGTCGGGCGCATGGCCGATACCCAGGAGTTCGCCGACTTCCGTTTCCCCCTGAGCAAGTTCGAGCCCGAGTGCCTGGCCGAACTGCTGGAAGTGGCGGCGGGCACCGTCGAGCTTGAAGGCGACACAGTGTTGATCCGCCATTGCTGGACGGAGCGGCGCATGACGCCGCTCAACCTCTACCTGGAAAACGCCAACGCCGCCCAGGTGCGCGAAGCCCTGGAAGACTATGGCCTGGCGATCAAGCAACTGGCGGCGGCGAATATCTTTCCTGGCGACATGTTGCTGAAGAACTTTGGCGTGACCCGTCACGGTCGCGTGGTGTTTTATGACTACGACGAAATCTGCTTTCTGACCGAAGCCAACTTCCGCCATATCCCGGCATCGCGTACTCCGGAAGATGAAATGGCCTCGGAGCCGTGGTATTCCATCGGGCCGCTGGACGTGTTTCCCGAGGAGTTTCCACCGTTTCTGTTTGCCGATGCCGGCCAACGCCGGCTGTTCGACGAATTGCACGGCGAGTTATACAACGCCGATTACTGGAAAGGCCTGCAGGAAGCGATTCGAGCCGGGAAGGTGATTGATGTGTTTCCATATCGGCGCAAGGGCTTGGATAACGAGTAGGGCGCCAGGCGAGCTGCTGCCCTGGGTTGCTCGGTTATGCGGGCTCCCACTGGCGACAGACTCGTCCTTGCACGCCGAAATCTGCGACAATCGCCCCCCTGAATTTTGCCAATCATGTCACCGCAGGCTCCCCCTGCCTTATTAAAAAGACCTTTGCGTACCTGATGACTGACCAAGCGCCCGCTATCGACCAACTGCTGAAAAACCTTGATCACGCCATGCTCGCTGACCGCCAGCGCTTGCGTCGGCAGTTGCTTGAGCTGCGCAAGAAGCCCGATGAGGACAAGCTTGCCCAGTGGGTGACACGCATGCAGGCTTCCTGCGCCCAGGTAGAGGCGCGGCGCGCGAGCCTGCCGCTGATTCGTTATGACGACAGCCTGCCCATCGCCGCCAAGCGCGACGAGATCAAGGAAGCGCTGCTCAAGCATCAAGTGCTGATCATTGCCGGTGAAACCGGCTCGGGTAAAACCACGCAATTGCCGAAGATTTGCCTGGAGATCGGCCGTGGCCAATACGGCTTGATCGGTCATACCCAGCCCCGACGAATTGCCGCGCGTAGCGTGGCGAGCCGGGTTGCTGAAGAGTTGGCTACTCCGTTGGGCTCATTGGTCGGCTATCAGGTGCGGTTCGAGGACCAAAGCGATTCCAACACCCTGATCAAACTGATGACCGACGGCATACTGCTGGCGGAAACCCAGAACGATCGCTACCTCGAACGCTACGACACCATCATTGTCGACGAAGCCCACGAACGCAGCCTGAACATCGACTTCCTGCTGGGCTATCTGAAAATCTTGCTGCCGCGTCGCCGGGACCTGAAAGTTATCATCACCTCGGCCACCATCGACCTGGAGCGCTTTTCCAAGCATTTCAACGATGCGCCGATTGTCGAGGTCTCTGGCCGCACCTTCCCGGTAGAAACCTGGTACCGCCCGCTGACCCTGGAACAGGACGAAGAGGGCAACCGTATCGAGGACGACTTGACGGTGGACCAGGCGATTCTGGCCACCCTCGATGAAATCGCTGCTTTTGAGCGCAGCGAGCGCAAGAGCCCTGGCGATGTGCTGGTGTTCCTGCCCGGCGAGCGAGAGATTCGCGATGCCGCCGACATGCTGCGCAAGGCCCAGCTCAAACATACCGAAATCCTGCCGCTGTATGCGCGCCTGTCGCCGGCTGAACAGCAGCGGATTTTCCAGTCCCATCCAGGCCGGCGCGTGGTGCTGGCGACCAACGTCGCTGAAACCTCATTGACGGTGCCGGGCATTCGCTACGTGATCGACAGCGGTACCGCGCGCATTAGCCGCTACAGCTATCGCGCCAAGGTCCAGCGCCTGCCCATCGAAGCCGTGTCCCAGGCCAGCGCCAACCAGCGTAAAGGTCGTTGCGGACGGGTCGAGCCGGGCATCTGCGTGCGGTTGTACAGCGAAGAAGATTTTATCGGGCGCCCGGAGTTCACTGACCCGGAAATCCTGCGTACTAACCTGGCGGCGGTGATCTTGCAGATGCTGCACCTGCGCCTGGGTGAGATCACCGATTTCCCGTTTATCGAGCCGCCGGATGGCAAGGCCATCAGCGACGGTTTCAACCTGCTGCAAGAGCTGTCGGCGGTGGACCGCAACAGCCAGCTGACGCCGATGGGCCGGCAACTGGCGCGCCTGCCGGTGGACCCGCGCATGGGCCGCATGTTGCTGGAGGCGGCCAAGCTTGGCAGCTTGCAGGAGGTGTTGATCGTGGCCAGCGCCATGTCGATCCAGGACCCGCGCGAGCGCCCGCCGGAGCGCCAGCAAGCGGCTGACCAGGCCCACGCGCAATGGAAGGACATCGATTCTGACTTCGCCGGGCTGGTCAATCTGTGGCGTGGCTTTGAAGAGCAGCGCCAGGCATTGACCGCCAGCCCACTGCGCAACTGGTGTCGCAAGAATTTCCTGAATTACCTGCGTTTGCGCGAATGGCGCGACTCCCATCGCCAATTGAGCCTGATCTGCCGTGACATGCAGTTGACCCTCAATAAAGAGCCCGCCGACTACCCGAAATTGCACAAGGCGGTGCTGTCTGGCCTGCTCAGTCAGATCGGCCAGAAGACCGAAGACGGCGACTACCTCGGCGCCCGTCAGCGGCGCTTCTGGATTCATCCGTCCTCGGGGCTGGGCAAGAAACGCCCGCAATGGTTGATGGCCGCCGAACTGGTGGAAACCACCAAGCTGTATGCGCGGATGGTGGCCAAGATCGATGCCGACTGGATCGAGCCTTTGGCCGGTCACCTGATCAAGAAAAACCACTTCGAACCTCATTGGGAGAAGAAGCGCGGACAGGTGGTGGCTTTTGAACAGATCACCCTGTTCGGGCTGATTGTGGTGGGCCGCCGGCCGGTGCATTACGGACCGATCGATCCGGTCACTTCCCGCGAGATGTTTATCCGCGACGGCCTGGTGCGTGGTGAGATCCAGTCCCGGGCCAAGTGCCTGACCGCCAATACGCTGCTGCTGGAGCAGCTCGACGAATTGGAAGCCAAGGCTCGTCGCCGTGACATTCTGGCGGACGAAGAAACTCTGTTTGCCTTTTATGACGCGCGCTTGCCGGCGGAGATTCACCAGACCGCGACGTTCGACAGTTGGTACAAGGTCAACAGCCAGAAAGACCCGCAACTGCTGATCATGCGCGAAGAAGACGTGCTGGCCCGCGAAGCCAGTGAAGTCACTGCCGCCCATTATCCAGACACCCTGCACCTGGGCGACCTCGCCCTGGCTTTGAGCTATCACTTCGAGCCCAACCATCCCCGGGATGGTGTGACCTTGCGCGTGCCGGCGCCGCTGCTGCCGGCCTTGCCCGCCGAGCGCCTGGAATGGCTGGTGCCCGGCGTGATCGAAGCCAAGTGCATCGCCCTGGTGCGCAACCTGCCCAAGGCCCTGCGCAAAAACTTCGTGCCGGTGCCGGACTTCGTCAAGGCGGCGCTGCAGCGCATCGAATTTGCCAACGGTTCGCTGCCACAGGCCCTGGGGCGCGAGTTGTTACGCATGACCGGCGCCCGGGTCAGCGATGAAGCCTGGGCCGAGGCTGCACAGCAGGTGGAAAACCACCTGAAGATGAACCTGGAGGTGGTCGACGGCCAGGGCAAGTTCCTTGGTGAGGGCCGTGACCTGGCTGAGCTGACCGCGCGATTTGCCGAGGCCAGCCAGGCCGCCTTGGCGGTACCGCAGACCGCGAAAAGCCAACAGCCGGTGGAGGCCAAGGTGTTCGCCGCCGTCGCCGAGAAAACTCAAGCGAAGATCGCTGGGCTGTCGATGACGGTCTATCCGGCGCTAGTGGAAGAAAACGGCACGGTCAAGGAAGGACGTTTCTCCACCGCCGCCGAAGCCGAGTTCCAGCATCGCCGCGCTTTGCAGCGTTTGCTGATGCAGCAATTGGCCGAACCGGCGAAATTCCTGCGGGGCAAGTTGCCCGGCCTTACCGAACTGGGGCTGATGTACCGCGAATTGGGGCGTATCGATGCGCTGGTGGAAGACATTCTGCTGGCCAGCCTCGACAGCTGCGTGCTGGAAGGGGAAGCGAACCCGCCCCGCGATGGCGCCGGTTTGGCGGCCCTGGCCGAACGTAAACGGGGCGGTTGGACCGAGCACGCCGAGCGTCTGGCGCGCTTGACCCTTGAGGTGCTGAAGCTGTGGCACGCTCTGCAAAAACGCTTCAAGGGCAAGATCGATTTGGCCCAGGCGGTGGCGCTCAATGATATCAAGCAACAGTTGAGTCACTTGGTGTACCCAGGCTTTGTGCGGGAAACACCGGCGCAATGGTTCAAGGAGTTGCCGCGCTTCCTCAAGGCTATCGAGTTGCGCCTGGAGAAACTCCCAAGCCAGGTGCAGAAGGACCGGGTCTGGAGTTCTGAACTGAGCGGTTTATGGAGCCAGTACCAGACGCGCCTGAACAAGCACACCCAGGAAGGCAAGCGCGACCCGCAGTTGGAGCTATACCGATGGTGGCTGGAGGAATATCGAGTGTCGTTGTTTGCCCAGCAATTGGGAACAAAGGTGCCAATTTCGGACAAACGCTTGAGTAAACAGTGGAGCCTGGTGGAGGCGTGACCTGAATTGCGGGGGCAGGGTGCTATCGCAAAAGGCGCCAAAGCCCCCGGTTTATGGCAAACTTCGCCGCTATAAATGCCAGGTTCGTCTAGATGGGTTGTTACAGCCACGACGCGATGGACTAAAGCGATTCCCGTTTGATGTCCGCGGGGCGGACTAGAACGACTTACGGTTTGGTACGAAGGTGCCAATACCTTCCGCCTGAACAGATTTAGAGGAACGACCGTGCATAACGTCGTCATCAGCGGCACAGGCTTGTACACCCCGGCCAACAGCATCTCCAACGAAGAGCTGGTGCAGTCTTTCAATGCTTACGTCCAACAGTTCAATGCCGAGAATGCCGCCGCCATCGAGCAGGGCGACGTCCAGGCGCTGACCGAATCCAATGCCGCCTTTATCGAAAAGGCCTCGGGTATCAAGAGCCGTTTTGTCATGGACAAGGAAGGCATTCTTGACCCAAAACGCATGGCGCCACGCTTGCCCGAGCGCTCCAATGACGAGTGGTCGATTCTTTGCCAAATGGCCATTGGTGCTGCCGAGCAAGCCTTGCAGCGGGCTGGCAAGACTGCCGCCGACATCGACGGCGTGATCGTTGCCTGTTCCAACCTGCAACGGGCTTACCCGGCCATCGCCATCGAAGTCCAGGAAGCCCTGGGGATTCAGGGTTTTGGTTTTGACATGAACGTGGCCTGCTCTTCAGCCACCTTCGGCATCCAGAACGCCTGCAACAGCATCCAACTGGGCCAGGCCCGGGCGATCCTGATGGTCAACCCGGAAATCTGCACCGGCCACCTGAACTTCCGCGACCGTGACAGCCACTTCATCTTTGGCGACGCGGCCACGGCGGTGATTCTTGAGCGGGCTGACCTGGCTACCTCCGAGCATCAATTCGATGTGGTCAGCACCAAGTTGCTGACCAAGTTCTCCAATAACATCCGCAACAACTTCGGCTTCCTCAACCGCGCTGCGGAAGAAGGCGTCGGTGCGCCGGACAAGCTGTTCGTGCAAGAAGGTCGCAAAGTCTTCCGGGATGTCTGCCCGATGGTTGCCGAGTTGATTGGCCAACACTTGACTGAAAACCAGTTGAGCGTGACTGATGTCAAGCGTTTCTGGCTGCATCAGGCCAACCTGAGCATGAACCACCTGATCGTCAAGAGGCTGCTGGGTCGTGAAGCCACGGAGGAAGAAGCTCCGGTAATCCTCGATACTTATGCCAACACCAGTTCGGCCGGTTCGGTGATTGCGTTTCATACTTACCAGGATGACTTGCCCAAGGGTGCTGTGGCGGTACTCAGCTCCTTTGGTGCCGGTTATTCGATTGGTAGTGTGATCCTGCGCAAGCGCTGATTCACTGGACGGACGCGGTCAGTGGGAGTGGGCTTGTCGCATCGCGGCGATCTGACAAGCCCGGCTCCCACATTGACCGTATGGTTACCTGGAAATGTCTTTGTACCGAGGTCTTGAATGGCAGCAGCGGACGACTCGCACCTGCTCGAACGCTTGCTTAAGGGTGAGCAGCGGGCGTACAAGGAATTGGTCAGCACCTACCAGAGCGCCATGCGCGCTGTGGCTTATGCCATCGTTGGCCAGCGACATGCCGATGAGGTGGTGCAGGACGCCTGGCTCTCGGTGGTGCGCAACCTGGCGAAGTTTGAGGGGCGTTCGAGTCTCAAGACGTGGTTGCTGACCATCACCGCCAATTCGGCCAAGGGCCGCTACAAGCAAAACCGTCGGGAGGTGCTGCTCGATGACCTGCCGTCGCCCCACGGTACCGTCGGCGACGAGCGCTTCGCCGCCGGTGACGGCCACTGGCTGGTTGCCCCATTTGCCTGGCACGAAGACACCCCCGAGGCGCTACTGACTGAAAACGAGCTGCGCGAATGCCTTGAGCACACGCTGCTGAGTCTTTCCCAATTGCAAAGCAGCGTGCTGCTGTTGCGTGAACGTCAGGGCCTGGAGTTGGAGGAGATTTGTAATCTTCTGGAAATTTCGCTCTCCAATGTCCGTGTGCTGCTGCATCGAGCACGGCTTAAAGTCTTCGCCACGGTGGAGCATTTTGAGGAAACCGGCGAATGTTGACCTGTAAAGAACAAGTGGCGCGCTCCAGTGACTATCTCGATGGGCAGTTGACCTTTCGTGAGCGCTTGCTGGTACGTCACCACTTGCTGTTCTGCCCCAATTGCCGGCGCTTTATTCGTCAGATGCGCTTGATGCAGGCCACGCTACGGATCATGCCCGAGCCACCGGTGGCGGGCATCGACGAGTTGGCCGAGCGCCTGGCTGCCGAGCGTTCCGGCAAACCTTAGATACTGACATTGTTCACCGTCACACCGAGCCTGCGACGATCCTGGTCGCGGGCTTTTTTTCGTCCTTCAAAAACATTCGGGAAAAAATATTTCATTTCTGTCAGTTTTTTTTCATGCTTTTTTATCTGCCATTTCCGACACTTTTTTCAATAAGACGCTTGCTGGCCGTGGCTTTGCGCTTATTTCCTTTGGTTGTAAGAAAGTTCCCCTGTAACAAAATCTTTATGTTGCAGCAACCCGGCTGAAATATCCCCTCGCCAAGATCCCCTCCCAACACCAGCGGGCCAGAGCCCGCGTGTTTTCCAATGCAAAAGACCACCAATTAGGGGAATTCTTCGATGATCCGTAAGCACTTCGCCGGTTTAGCTGCCAGCGCCCTGGCCCTGGCCGTTACCGCCCAGGCTTTCGCTGGTACTGTCACTACTGACGGCGCCGATATCGTTGTCAAAACCAAGGGCGGCCTTGAGGTTGCTACTACCGACCAGAACTTCAGCTTCAAGCTGGGTGGTCGCCTGCAAGCCGATTACGGCACATTTGACGGTTTCTACACCAAGAACGGTGACTCGGCCGACGCCACTTACTTCCGCCGTGCTTACCTGGAACTGGGCGGCACCGTCTATAAGGATTTCAAATACCAGCTCAGCTATGACTTCTCCCACAACTCGGGCAACTCCGACGACGGTTACTTCGACGAAGCATCCATGTCCTACGTGGGCTTCAAGCCGGTCACCATCCGTATCGGCCGTTTCGACGCCGATTTTGGCCTGGAAAAAGCCACCAGCTCCAAGTGGGTCACTGGCATCGAGCGTAACTCGGCGTACGAAATGGCCGACTGGGTCAACTCCCACGAAAACGGCATGGGTATCCAGGTCAGCTCTGTGGTTGCCGACATGGCTTACCTGTCCGCCAGCGTTGCGTCCAAGGACATCAACGATAAGGACGGCAAAGGCGTGAAGCAATTCAACGGCCGTGCCGTATTCGCGCCGCTGCATGAAACCGGCAACGTCTTGCACGTCGGCCTGGACGTCGCGGTACGCGACCTGAAAGACACCGCTTTTGACTCCCGCATCCGTCCTCGCCTCGGCGTACGTGGCGTGTCAACCTCTGGCGGCAACGATGCTGGCACCAATGGTAACCGTGGCACCTTCGGCGGCGGCGTGGGCCTGGACTCCGGCAACCTGACCAGCACCGACGCTTACGACACCGACACCGTGTTCGGCGGCGAATTCGCCTTCGCTACCGGCCCGCTGTCGCTGCAGGCTGAATACCTGAGCCGCAAGATGAAGGCTGACAGCAGTTCCTATCAGGACGTCAAGTCCAGCGGCTTCTACGGTCAACTGGCCTACACCCTGACCGGCGAATCGCGCATCTACAAACTCGACGGCGCCAAGTTCGACACCATCAAGCCCCAAAACAAGCAGTTCGGCGCGTGGGAAGTTTTCTACCGATACGACAACATCAAGGTTGATGACAAAAACGTTGTCCGCAACAGCGCTACCCGTGAAGTGGGCGATGCCAAGGCCAACCTGAACACTATCGGTGTCAACTGGTACGCCAACGAAGCGGTCCGAGTCTCGGCCAACTACATCAAGGTCAGCACCGACAAGATCGTCAACGCCAATGGCGATGACAGCGGTGATGCCATCGTAGCCCGCGTGCAATACGTGTTCTAAGCAGCCTGTAACACCGTTTCATCGCGCTCTTTCTTCATCCGTTAAAGCGCTTCTCTTTTTTCACCCCGCCGATTGGCGGGGTTTTTTTTTGCTCTGAAAACTCACTGCTTTGTGTAGGAGCGAGCTTGCTCGCGAAAAAACCAGCGGGAGACGGGTTCTGTCAGAATGAGCGCGTTATTGTTGATAGCCATCGCGAGCAAGCTCGCTCCTACATAAAGCAGTTGTCGCCGGGGAATGGGATGCCGTTACAACGTTTGAATAGCTTGTGCGCGATTGCACCTGATGAGTGGAACGCACTGGTCCCCGTCGATCAGCCTTTTTTACGCCATGCCTTCCTTAGTGCGCTTGAGGACAGTGCCAGCCTTGGCCCGCAGTCCGGCTGGCAGCCCGAGCATTTGCTGCATTATGAAGGCGAGCGCTTGATCGCTGCGCTGCCCAGCTATCGCAAGTGGCACTCTTACGGCGAATACGTGTTTGACCATGGCTGGGCCGACGCTTGCGAGCGCGCGGGCATCGACTACTACCCGAAATTGCTCACCGCCGTGCCCTTCAGCCCGGTCAGCGGCCCGCGCCTGCTGGCGGCCAGCCCCGAGGACGGTTTCGAGTTGCTCAAGAGCCTGCCCGGTTATCTGGAGATCGAAGGCCTTTCCAGCGCCCATATCAACTTTACCGACGCACTGGCCGACGTCGCACTGGCGCAGCAGCCGGGTTGGTTGCAGCGCCTGGGTTGCCAGTTTCATTGGCAGAACCGCGGTTATCGGGACTTCCAGGACTTCCTCGACGCCTTGAGTTCGCGCAAGCGTAAACAGATGCGCAAGGAGCGCGAACAGGTAGCGGGGCAGGGCATTGAGTTCGAGTGGTTACAAGGCCATGAGTTGAGTGAGGCGCAGTGGGATTTTGTCTACGCCTGTTACGCCAATACCTACGCCGTGCGCCGGCAGTCGCCTTACCTGACCCGGGCGTTTTTCAGCTTATTGGCTGAGCGCATGCCGGAGGCGATTCGGGTGGTGCTGGCCAAGCAAGGCTCGCGGCCAGTGGCGATGGCCTTTAGCTTGATCGGAGGCGACAGCCTTTACGGGCGATACTGGGGCTGCCTGGCGGAATTCGACCGCCTGCATTTCGAGACCTGTTTCTATCAGGGCATGGATTACGCGATTACCCATGGCCTGCAACGTTTCGACGCCGGCGCTCAAGGGGAGCATAAATTGATTCGCGGGTTTGAGCCGGTGATTACCCATTCCTGGCATTACCTGCGCCATCCCGGATTGAAAGCGGCGGTGGCGGACTTCCTGGAGCGCGAGCGCAGTGAAATCCTCGCCTATGCCGAGGAGGCGCGCTCAGCCTTGCCTTACCGGCAGGGCTGAACGCGCTTGGCTCAGGCAGTCTCTTCCTTGCCCAGCCATCGATAGGTTATACCGCCGACCACCGCCCCGAGGATCGGCGCCAGCCAGAACATCCACAATTGCTGGATGGCCCAACCGCCGACAATCAGCGCCGGCCCGGTACTGCGGGCGGGGTTGACCGAGGTGTTGGTGACGGGGATCGAGATCAGGTGGATCAGCGTCAGCGTCAGGCCAATGGCAATCGGCGCGAAACCGGCCGGGGCACGACGGTCGGTGGCGCCGAGAATGATCAGCACGAACATCGCCGTCATCACCAGCTCACAGACAAACCCCGCTGTCATCGAATAGCCACCGGGTGAATGCTCGCCATAGCCATTGGACGCAAGCCCGCTGGCCAGTTCGAAACCCGGTTTGCCGCTGGCAATGAAATACAGCAATGCTGCCGCGATGATTCCACCGGCCACTTGCGCCACGATGTACGCCGGTAACTCCCTGGCCGGAAACCTTCCGCCCACTACCAGCCCCACCGATACTGCCGGGTTGAGATGACAACCGCTGATATGGCCGATGGCAAAGGCCATGGTCAGCACGGTAAGCCCAAACGCCAGCGACACACCCAGCAGACCGATTCCGACATTGGGGAACGCTGCGGCCAACACCGCACTCCCGCAGCCACCCAACACCAGCCAAAACGTACCTAAACACTCCGTCACTGAGCGTTTGAATAGAGACATGAACACGTCCTTGATAGATCACTCTATCGAATCAGTAAACCAATGATGCTCCCTGCAGATTTACTACAGGCCCCTCCGGGTCCTGGCCTTGATTACAGCACGGATGTGGCACAAATCCAGTGCATGAAAAAGCGCCAGGGCCCTTTGGATTCGGGCGCTGGCGCTATGGGTAGTGGCAAAGTATGTCAGTCGATCCCGACAAACCCTCCAGTCTGGTGCTGCCACAACCGCGCATACAACCCACCATGAGCCAACAACTCGGCATGGCTGCCACTCTCGGCAATCTGGCCCTTCTCCAGCACCACCAAGCGGTCCATCCGTGCAATGGTGGAAAGCCTGTGGGCGATGGCGATCACCGTCTTGCCCTGCATGAGGGTTTCCAGGCTTTCCTGGATCGCCGCTTCCACTTCCGAGTCCAGCGCCGAGGTGGCTTCATCCATGATCAGGATCGGCGCGTCCTTGAGCAGCACTCGGGCGATGGCGATGCGCTGGCGTTGCCCGCCGGAGAGCTTCACCCCGCGTTCACCGACGTGGGCATCCAGGCTGGTGCGGCCTTCGGCGTCCGAGAGTAGCGGGATGAACTCGTCGGCACGGGCCTTGTGAACGGCTTCCCACAGTTCGTCGTCGGTGGCGTCGGGCTTGCCGTACAGCAAGTTGTCGCGAATCGAACGGTGCAGCAGCGAGGTGTCCTGGGTGATCATGCCGATGCGCTCGCGCAGGCTTTCCTGGGCCACTTCGGTAATGTTCTGGCCGTCGATCAGGATGCGCCCGCCTTGCAGGTCATACAGGCGCAGCAGCAGGTTGACCAACGTCGACTTGCCGGCGCCGGACGGGCCGATCAGGCCGATTTTTTCACCCGGCTTGATGTCCAGGTTCAGGCCGCCGATGATTCCGCTTTTCTTGCCATAGTGGAAATCCACCTGCTCGAAACGCACTTCGCCATGGGGCACGCTCAGGCGTGGGGCGTTTTCCCGGTCGGTCACGGCCACCGGTTGCGCGATGGTTTTCAGGCCGTCTTGAACCATGCCGATGTTCTCGAAAATGCCGTTGACCACCCACATGATCCAGCCGGACATGTTGACGATGCGAATCACCAGGCCAGTGGCCAGTGCGATGGCGCCCACCGAGATCAGCGACTGGGTCCACAGCCACAGGGCAAGGCCCGTGGTGGTGACGATCAACAGACCATTCATGCTGGTGACAGCGATGTCCATGCTGGTCACCACGCGGCCGGCCAACTGGCTTTTTTGCGTTTGTTCGACGATGGCTTCCTTGGCGTAGTTCTGCTCGAAGTTGGTATGGGCAAACAGTTTCAAGGTGGTGATGTTGGTGTAGCCGTCGACGATCCGTCCCATGAGCTTGGAGCGCGCTTCGGAGGAGTTCACTGAGCGTTGTTTGACCCGTGGCACGAAGTAGGTAAGGGCCAGGCCGTAGCAGACGATCCAACTGATCAGCGGGATCATCAGCCGCCAGTCAGCCTCGGCGAACAGCACCAGGGCGCTGATGGCGTAGATCAGTACATGCCAGATGGCATCCACTGCCGACACTGCCGAATCCCGCAGGGAAGTGCCGGTTTGCATGATGCGCTGGGCAATGCGCCCGGCGAAGTCATTCTGGAAGAAGTTCAGGCTCTGTTTGAGCACGTAGCTGTGGTTCTGCCAGCGGATCAGGCTGGTCATGCCGGGGTTGATGGTCTGGTGCACCAGAAAATCGTGCAGGGCGCCGAAGATCGGGCGCAGTAGCAAGGCAACCACGGCCATCCAGATCAGCTCGGTGCTGTGGATCTGGAAGAAGTTGGCGGGCGGCGTGCCCTGGGCCAGGTCGATGATGCGGCTCAGGTAGCTGAACAGCGCCACTTCGATCAACGCGCCAATTAGCCCCACCACCAGCAGCGCGGCAAAGCACGGCCATACCTGGCGCAGGTAATAGAGGTAGAAGGGCAGGACTTTATCGGGAGGGGCCGCGCTGGGAGGCTCGCGGAAAATATCGATCAGTTGTTCAAAACGACGATAGAGCATTAGGTCTGACGCCCGCCTGGCGGGCTCTCCTGTTCAAATACGCGCGGTGCCTTGTGGGCACCGCGCGAAACTCCCTGTAGACCTCAGTCGATGCGCTTGGCCGACTTGATCAGGACAGGATCGATTGGCACGTTTTGCATGCCGCTTTTGGTGGCGGTCTGCGAGTTGACGATGACGTCAACCACGTCCATGCCTTTGACCACTTTGGCAAATACGGCGTAACCGGCATCGCGACCCGGATCGAGGAAGGCATTGTCGGCGACGTTGATAAAGAACTGGCTGGTGGCGGAGTTTGGATTCGAAGTGCGCGCCATCGACAAGGTGCCGCGTACGTTATGCAGGCCGTTGCTGGCTTCGTTAGTGATCGGTGGCTGGGTGTCTTTCTGCTGCATCTGCGTGGTGAAACCACCGCCCTGAACCATGAACCCAGGGATCACACGGTGAAAAATGGTGTTGGTGTAGAAACCCTTGTCGACGTACTCAAGGAAGTTCTTGGTGCTGATTGGCGCCTTTACCGGGTCCAGTTCGATTTCGATTTCGCCGTTGGTGGTAACGAGCAATACATGGGGTGCCTTGGCCGGCGTGGCCGCCATCAGGTTGGCAGCAAACAGAACGGAACCGGCAAAGAGGGCGATTTTTTTCAGCATGGGTCAGTGATCCTGGGTAGTGGTTTCGACTGTCTTTAGAAAGTCGAGCAAGGTGGCATTAAAGACTTCGGATTGGTCCAAGGGCGTGGCATGGCGAGAATCCTTGATCACCACCAGCCGCGCATCGGGCAGCAGTTTTACATAGATTTCCTTCTGCGCCACCGGGGTGTAGTCGTGGTCGGCGCTGACGACCAGCGTTGGACAGGAAATTCGTGAAAGTCGTTCCTGAACGCTCCAGCCGACGATTGCATCGAAGCTAGCGAGGTAAGCACGTTTGTCGTTTTTTGCCCAGCGTTCGGTCATTTTGCGCCGCAGTTCGGCCTGCTCCGGTTTGGGGAAGAGCATGCTGCCCAAGGCCTTGCCGATGCTGTTCAAGCTGAGGATTCGCGCCAGGCTCCAGCGCTTGGCCCATTGCCAATAATCGTTGGCGGTGCGGACCTTGACTTGGGGCGCGCTGTTGACGATGCACAGGCTCTTGAGCAAATGGGGCTGATCCACCGCCAATTGAAAGGCGATCATACCGCCCATGGACAAACCGACCACGTGAGCCGGTGTCAGTTGCAGATGTTCGATCAGCGCCACCAAATCGGCGGTAAACCCGGCGATGCTGTAGCGTTCACGGGGTTTGTCGGAGCGGCCGTGACCGCGTACATCCACCACGATCAACCGGTAGTGCTTGGACAGCACAGGCACCTGAAACTCCCAATCCAGGCTGCTGGAGCCTAGGCCGTGGATTAGGATCAGCGGCGCGCCGTGGCCATATTCCTCGTAATGCAGGGTGCAACCTTCATGTTCGAAATAGGCCATCGGTGAACTCCGTTTCAGGCTTGCTGTGGTGCTGCAAAGGGCGCATCCAGCGGCGCGGTGTCAAAGGTGCGCAGCAGTTCGACGAGAATCTGCGTGGCCGGACCCAAGGGTTTGTCTTTGTTGGCGTACAGGAAAAACGTCGGATGGCGACTGCCGCCCTGTTCCAAGGGTAGCTGCTTGAGCACGCCTTCCTTGAGTTCGCGTTCGATCATGTGCCGGGGCAGCCAGGCAAACCCCAGGCCGCTGCCGACGAAGGCGGCGGCGGTGGCCAGGCTGCCGACGGTCCAGCGCTGCTCGGCGCCGAGCCAGCCGACATCCCGCGGTTGCTGGCGACCGGAGTCGCGGATCACCACTTGCATTTGGCTTTCCAGGTCCTGGAAGCTCAGTTCGCGGTTCAGTCGGTGCAACGGATGCTCGGGATGGGCAACGGCGACAAATTCCACGTCGCTCATCTCGGTGCCCAGGTAACCCGCAATGCTGAAGCCGCTGATGGCCAGGTCGGCCACGCCGTCCATCAGCAACTCTTCGACGCCGGAGAGCACTTCTTCGCGCAGGCGTACCCGGCAGCCCCGGCTTTGTGGCATAAAGGCGGTGAGGGCACGCACCAGGCGGGCATTGGGATAGGCCGCATCGACCACCAGTCGCACTTCGGCTTCCCAGCCCTGCTCCATATGGTGGGCGAGGTCTTCCAATTGGCTGGCGCTTTTCACCAGTTGCCGGGAGCGGCGCAGCAGCACTTCGCCGGCGTCGGTCAGGACCGCCTTGCGCCCGTCGATGCGCAGCAGCGGCACGCCCAGTTGGTCTTGCATGCGTGCAACGGTGTAACTCACGGAGGATTGCGAACGGTGTAGCGCTTCAGCCGCCTGGGCGAAGCCACCATGGTCGACCACGGCCTGCAGCGTGCGCCATTGATCAAGGGTAACGCGGGGCGCTTTCAAAATGGGTTCCTCTTGTCCTAAGCTGGCGGTCCTTATTGGAGACTGCCGAATGAGAAAATTCTGTTGTGTGCTGCTGGCGCTGCTGCCTTTGAGCGCGTTTGCCTATCCGATCGATGTGGAGAAAAGCATCACCGGGGTCAGTATTGATTACACCGCCGATGACACTGATGCCGACATTAGTTCGATCCAGCTAAACAATTACGGGACGAACGACGCGGTGTGCAAGGTAGCCTTTCGCAATGGTCCGGAAACGCCGCGTCTGCGGACGGTTACGGTGCCTGCCGGTAAAAGCACCCATGCAACCGCCAAGTTCACGCGCTCGATTATCAAGATGCGCATCCAGCTGACCTGCGCCGCGAAATAAGGCAAAGCTGCGCGTGCCCACAGCGATACTGCGCTTATAAACAAATTTATAGATGGGTTATAGCAGTTTTTTACGCTTTTTTATCGAATCGGTTCTGTTTAGCCTTCACTCCATCGACTTACAGCATTCACCGATGGAGGCTACCGAGCCATGTCACGCGTTCTGATCATTGAAAGCAGCGCCCGCCAGCAGGATTCAATCTCCCGCCAACTGACTCAACAGTTCATCAGGCAATGGCAGATTTCCCATCCGGCTGATCAGATCACTGTGCGTGACTTGGCCATCAACCCGGTGCCTCACTTGGACGCCAACCTGCTGGGCGGCTGGATGAAGCCCGCCGAGCAACGCAACGCCATCGAGCAGGTAGCTCTGGAGCGCTCCAACGAGCTGACCGACGAACTGCTGGCCGCCGACGTCCTGGTGATGGCCGCGCCGATGTACAACTTCGCCATTCCCAGCACCCTCAAGGCCTGGCTCGACCATGTGCTGCGCGCCGGCGTGACCTTCAAGTACACCGCCACCGGGCCTCAAGGGCTGCTCAATGAAAAGCGTGCTTTCGTCCTGACCGCTCGCGGCGGCATCCATGCCGGCGCTACCAGCGATCATCAGGAACCCTACCTGCGCCAGGTCATGGGCTTTATCGGCATCCATGACGTCACCTTCATTCATGCCGAAGGGGTGAACCTGGGTGGAGATTTCCAGGAGAAAGGCTTGAATCAAGCCAAGGCGTTATTGGCGCAGGTTGCCTGATCCTTTAATCGCCAGATAATCGCCTGATGTTTGAATAGCTCCACGCAAACCCTTCAAGTATGCGTACTGAACCTCCCTTTGCACTTGTTGCTCCTGAGTGCTCCGACCCGATTGACGCTTTAGCGAGATCGGGTTTTTTTTGCCTTGAGTTTCGCAAGTGCTGGAAAACCGCTAAGGTCGCCGCCATTCGATACGAGGCGAGCATGGGCTATCTACTGGTTGTCACCCTGATTCAGGCGTTTTCCTTCAGCCTGATCGGCGAATACCTTGCCGGTCACGTCGACAGCTACTTCGCTGTGCTGGTGCGGGTATTGCTGGCCGGGCTGGTGTTTATCCCGCTGACCCGCTGGCGTTCAGTGGAGCCAGCCTTCATGCGCGGCATGTTGCTGATCGGCGCCCTGCAATTTGGCGTGACTTACGTTTGTCTGTACTTGAGCTTCCGGGTGCTGACGGTGCCGGAGGTATTGCTGTTCACCATCCTCACACCCTTGCATGTGACCTTGATCGAGGATGCCCTGAACCGGCGCTTCAATCCGTGGGCGCTGATCGCCGCGCTGGTGGCGGTAGCGGGTGCGGCGGTGATTCGTTTTGATCAGATTAACCCCGACTTCTTCATGGGCTTTTTGCTGCTGCAACTGGCCAACTTCACCTACGCGGCCGGGCAGGTGCTTTACAGGCGCCTGGTGGCCCGTCACCCCAGCGATCTGCCGCACTATCGGCGTTTCGGTTATTTCTATCTCGGTGCGTTGGCGGTGGTTTTGCCGGCGTTCCTGCTGTTCGGCAAGGCCAATTTCCTGCCGGAAGCGCCGTTGCAATGGGGCGTGCTGGTGTTCCTTGGCCTGGTCAGCACTGCACTGGGCTTGTACTGGTGGAACAAGGGCGCTTGCCAGGTCAACGGCGGCACGCTGGCAGTGATGAATAACCTGCATGTGCCAGTGGGGTTGCTGCTGAACCTGTTGATCTGGAATCAGCATGAGCCGTTAGGGCGGTTGTTTCTGGGTGGTCTGGTGATTCTGGGGGCGGTGTGGATCAGCCGATTGGGCATCAAGCGCACCGCCAGCGCCCTGTAGGCGCTGGCGTAGCAGCTATAGCGAGGCGCTCTTTTCGGGCAGGTGGCTGGCGCCGAGCACCGCTGGCAACATCCCCGCCCGCAAGTCGTTGCCACTGGGCTGCTGATACAGGCTCAAGCCGAATTCCGGCAGCAACGCCAGCAGGTAATCGAAGATGTCCCCCTGGATACGCTCGTAATCGACCCACGCCGTGGTGCGGGTGAAGCAGTAGATTTCCAGCGGCACGCCCTGGGCGGTGGTCTGCATCTGGCGGACCATGCAGGTCATGTTCGGCTGGATTTCCGGGTGGCTTTTCAGGTAGGCCAGGGCGTAGGCCCGGAAGGTGCCCAGGTTGGTCATCCGCCGGCGGTTGGCCGACAGCTGCGCGCTGTTTTCCTGGGCTTCGTTCCAGGCCTTCAATTCCGCCTGTTTGCGGCCGATGTAGTCGGTCAGCAGGTGGACCTGGGTCATGCGCACTTCTTCATCATCGCGCAGGAATCGCACGCCGCTGGCGTCGATAAACAGGCTGCGCTTGATCCGTCGCCCGCCCGAGGCCTGCATGCCGCGCCAGTTCTTGAAGGATTCGGACATCAGGCGCCAGGTGGGGATGGAGACGATGGTCTTGTCGAAGTTCTGCACCTTGACCGTGTGCAGGGTGATGTCCACCACATCGCCATCGGCGCCGACCTGAGGCATCTCGATCCAGTCGCCGACCCGCAGCATGTCGTTGCTGGTCAGTTGTACGCTGGCGACGAATGACAGCATGGTGTCCTTGTAGACCAACAGGATCACCGCCGACATGGCACCAAGACCGGAGAGCAGCAACAGTGGCGAGCGGTCGATCAGGGTGGCAACAATGATGATCGCGCCAAACACGAACAGCACCATTTTTGCCAATTGCACGTAGCCCTTGATGGAGCGGGTGCGGGCGTGTTCGGTACGGGCGTAGATGTCCAGCAAGGCGTTGAGCAGGGCGCTCATGGCCAGGACCTGGAACAAAATGGTGAATGCCAGGGCGACATTGCCGATAAACACCGTGCTGCTCTTGCTCAGTTCCGGCACCAGGTGCAGGCCGAACTGGATCACCAGTGATGGCGTCATTTGCGCCAAGCGGTGGAATACTTTGTTGTGCCGCAGGTCATTGAGCAAGTGCAGCGCTGGCTGGCGGCCCAGCAATTTGACGGCATGAAGGATCAGGTAGCGTGCCACCCGTCCGAGAAGAAGGGCTACCACCAGCAAGATCACCAGGGCCAGGCTTGAATGCAGCAGCGGATGTTGATCGAGGGCGCCCCAAACGTCTTGGACGTTGAGCCAGAGCTGTTTGATATCCATGGGTAAACGCGATTCTTCTGTAGGACGTGATGGGGCAATTAGAGCATTTAAGTGCTTCAAAGTTATCGTTGCGGACAAACCCCCTGACAAAAAAGCACCTGATTAGCGTTGTTCGCGTAAAGAAACTCGGCCTCGGCGCCCGAAACCGTTACCCTATGCAGCTGTTTTTTTGTATTTCTTCGAGGTAACACCCGTGTTTTCCCAATTCGCCCTGCACGAACGCCTGCTCAAAGCCGTGGCCGAGCTTAAATTTGTCGAGCCAACGCCTGTGCAAGCAGCGGCCATCCCGCTCGCGCTCGAAGGGCGTGACCTGCGGGTGACAGCTCAAACCGGGAGCGGCAAAACCGCTGCTTTCGTTCTGCCGATCCTCAACCGTCTGATCGGCCCGGCGAAAGTCCGGGTCAGCATCAAGACCCTGATCCTGCTGCCGACTCGCGAGCTGGCCCAGCAGACCCTGAAGGAAGTCGAGCGCTTTGCGCAGTTCACTTTCATCAAGTCTGGCCTGATCACCGGTGGCGAAGACTTCAAGGTCCAGGCCGCCATGCTGCGCAAGGTGCCTGACATCCTGATCGGTACGCCGGGCCGGATGATCGAGCAACTGAACGCCGGTAACCTGGACCTCAAGGAAGTCGAAGTGCTGGTCCTCGACGAAGCCGACCGCATGCTTGACATGGGTTTCTCCGACGATGTGCAGCGCCTGGTGGAAGAGTGCACCAACCGCCAGCAGACCATGCTGTTCTCTGCCACCACCGGTGGTTCGACCCTGCGCGACATGGTCGCCAAAGTCCTGAACAACCCCGAGCACCTGCAACTCAACGCCGTCAGCCAACTGAACTCGACCACTCGTCAGCAAGTCATCACCGCTGACCACAACGTGCATAAAGAGCAGATCCTCAACTGGTTGCTGGCCAACGAGACCTACCAGAAGGCCATCGTCTTCACCAACACCCGGGCCATGGCCGACCGCATTTACGGTCGTCTGGTGGCGCAGGAGTACAAGGCGTTTGTCTTGCACGGTGAGAAGGACCAGAAGGATCGCAAGCTGGCCATTGACCGCCTGAAACAGGGCGGCGTGAAGATCCTGGTGGCCACCGACGTCGCCGCACGCGGCCTGGACGTCGACGGCCTGGACATGGTGATCAACTTCGATATGCCCCGCAGTGGCGACGAATACGTACACCGTATCGGTCGTACCGGTCGCGCCGGCAACGATGGCCTGGCCATCTCGCTGATCTGTCATGGCGACTGGAACCTGATGTCGAGCGTCGAGCGCTACTTGAAGCAGTCGTTCGAGCGCCGCACCATCAAGGAAGTCAAAGGCACCTACGGCGGGCCGAAGAAGGTCAAGGCGTCGGGCAAGGCTGTTGGCGTGAAAAAGAAAAAGGTCGACGCCAAGGGCGAGAAGAAGAAAACCGGCGCCAAGTCGCCGACCAAACGCAAGATAGCCAACCGACCGAAGACCGACGCACTGTCGCTGGTCAGCAAGGACGGCATGGCGCCACTCAAGCGCCGCAAGCCAGAAGCGCCAGCCGCTGAATAAAGTGTTGGCGTAAAAAAAACCGGACGATGTCCGGTTTTTTTTGGCCTCAACTATCGGCTTTGGCCGCCGCTTCTTTCAACTCCTTGAGTCGAGCGTCGATCAATTGGCACTTGTCCGGGAACTTTGAACTTTCGGTATCCAGGTCCATTTTCTGCAGCTCATCGTTGATTTCCTTGGCTTTTGTTGGATTCTGTTCGGTGAGCCTTGTCACTTCCAGGGCCAGTTGCTCACGCTTGGCCGTGGCTTCTTCCGGGGTGCAGGCCCAGACGGGCAGGGCGGTCAGCAACGTAGCCGCGATGGCCATATTCAGTAGGGTTTTCATTGTTCAGACCTCCATGGCGGTGATATTTGGTTGAGGGCCCAGGCGGGTGAAAAGTTCAGTGCAATGACGCCTGTCCACTAGGCTGAACGGCCAGTGATGTCGCATGTCACAACCTTTGAAGGGCATCTTTTCCGTGTGCCTGCAGGAGGAATCAGGATGACGACTTACAATTGGGATTTGATCGAGCGTCTGCTTCATGAAGTGCAGAACAGCGCCGGTCACAGCTTTACACCACGCCCCTACGCCGAACAGGAAGCGGCAGCCAAGGCGGCGGACGGTGAGCCGACGGGTAACCTGGATGAGCTGAAAGTGACTGCCACCGAGTACGAAAAGCTCTTGCTGGACCGTGGCTTTATCGAGTCGCGTCCTGAAGATGAAGGTGGCAATGGCGAAAACTTCATCCTGACCCCTCGCGGCTCACAGTTGTTGAGCCTGATCGACAGCTCGATCCCCGGCAACGATCACCCGCGCGAGGTGCTGGATGAGCAGGCGGATGCGCTGGATACGGCGACGTTTGATGAGGTAGCGTCCAAGGCGCAGATTGCCTGATTAAATGTTGAGCGAGCTTGCTCCGGGCGGCGATCTGACGATGGTCGTGTACGTTAACGCGTGCTTTTTGGATAAGCGCGCGGTTCTTGAACTCATCGCGAGCAAGCTCGCTCTACAAAGGGGCGGACTTCAGGCATTTTAATGCCTTGAAATCACTGCGCACCTTGTCGATCTTCAGCGCCAGTTTCTGCCGTTGCTGCACGGTGCTTTCGGCCATCAGGTCGACGATCAGGCTGCGGGCCGCAGCTTCGGTCTGGGCGTAGGCTTGTCGATAGTCCGGGGTCCACAGGCTTTCCCGGTCCACCAGTAGCTGTTCCATTTTTTGCGGGAAATCGCTGCTGGCGCGTTGCCCCACGGCTGCGATGAACTGCGCCTGCCAGTGAGCCCGGTTGCCGATCCATTGTTTGTTCTGCTCGCCCAATGCGATCGACCAGGCCGTCACTCGATTCTGCTGGCTGGTGCTTAATGGTCCCAGCCATGCATCCAGGCGTTTGCTCATGCGCTCGCCGCGCTCCTTGATCTGCTGTTCCAGGGACGGGTTCAGGTATTCGTCCTGGCGCTTGCGCAGGTCCTTGGCCAGCGCCTCGTTCATTTCCTCGACCTGCTGGTCGTCCAATCCTTGCAGCAACTCGATGGCCGATGGGGTGACTTCGCGCGCGACCTCGGCAATGGCCTGTTTGGCTTCAGTGGTACGGGTTTGCAGAGCGGCGTCGGTCACCTGATTGCTGTCGACCATTTGTTGCAAACGGTCCAGCCAGCCCAGGTAGCCCGGCAGTTGCGTGGTGCAATGCCAGGCCAAGTGTTCCTTGAGTTTGTCGTTGAACCAACTCTTTTGCCCGGCGTTCATGTCCAGGTAGTCGTTGAGGGTCCAGGGGATGATCACGTCTAGGTTGCGGTAGGCCAGGCCGACGCGGTTGCAGCCTGCAAGCACCAGGCTCAGGGTCAGCAATACCACCAGGAGTTTTAACCGACGCAGCATGGGCGAGTCCTTGCGCAGACGAGAGTAGTGCATCTGAACTCGCCATGGGCGCGACAGTTCAGCCCATCAATAAAACGATCGTTCGGCCTTCAAGGTCAACAGGCCATCACATTGCGAATTGCGCCCAGAGTAGGCCGAGCAATCGCTGCCGCGGAGGCTGGAGTCGCTGTAGATTAGATCAAGGTCAATGCCCATCCAGGGGCGAGAGAGCTTCACCGACCAGTCGCTGAAGTTACTGATGGAGCCGCCCTCGGCCAATGAAACCGGGGCGCCCAACTGGTGAGTGGTGTACTTCATGCTGACGCCGATGCCGAAGGGCTGAGTGCCTCCCAGGTCGGCAAACAAGGTGCTGTCACGGCGGTCTGGGTCGTTGCTGAAAGACGCGCCGAAGCGATTGCCCAGCAAGTTGAGACCTCCGTAGAGTTCCTGGCTATCGAGGGGGCTTAGCTTGGGGTAGCTGTAATGAATCATCCCCAATTCATAGCCCAGGGTCTGGTCGAAAGGGCGCTTGAAACCCATATAGGAATCGACTTCCAGGTTGCTGGTCGGCGAAATGCCCATGCTGGGTGAGAATTGGCCGAAGTACAGGCCGCTGTCGTGGGTCAGGTCCAGTCCGCCATGGAAGGAGTCGCTGCCAGCAGACGTGGGTTTGACCAGGCCCTGGGCCATGCTGCGGCTGGGGCTGGTGCCTAACTTGAGGTCGAAATCGCCCAATTCACGCTGGAAGACCTGCGCTTGGGCAACGGGGCAAGCCAACAGGGCGCTGACCAGGAGTATGCATATTTTGAGCACGCTTCACTCCGTAAAAAGCGAGGAGCAGTAACCGGAAATATCAGGAAAATGCCTGATCTAGACGTGTGCAAGCATACCGGCGAAAGCCTGGCGATGAGGCCCGTTCGTCGATTAGCTAAGCAAGGGGTGTATCAAGATGGGTGTTGCGTGCTCTAGTCCTAGCGCCTTGGAAGGCAAAGCGCATAGGGACCAGGTGTGATGCGCAAGCTGCTTTTTTTAAGCTTACTTCTTGCCCAGCGTAATCTGCTTGGACGGACCGAAAGTCTGACCGCTCACGCCTTTGGCAATCTGCTGGATCTCGCCACCGGATTTGAGGAAGGCAGCAATTTGGTTGTTGATCGATTCGCTGGTTTCAACGGCCGGAGCTGGCTTTGCTTTGCTGTTGGATGCTTTTACGCGCATGGCGGCCACTAACCTGTAGAAAATTAACTTGGTCAAACATCATACATGAAAAGCTTGACAATTGCTTGGCAAATATCCTCCTGAAATAAGCGGTGCTGTTGGAAAGTAGCTAAGTTGACGTTTGAAAAAATACCTAACTCGCTGTTTTAACTACGAACCCTCGAGGAAGCGTGCCTGGATCATCGGTGAAATCGAGGGTGTTGATCAGACGAGCGGGACCGCCCGCACTCAGGACATGATTTTTCGGGGTTGCGCGCCTGGACGCGGCACCGCCGCCGCTAAACTCGGGTAGAATGCCGCCCACGCAATGAGGGTATTGGAAATGGCTTTAGTCGGGCGCTACAACAGCTTGCAAGTGGTTAAACACACTAACTTTGGTTTGTACCTGGACGGTGATCAAGAGGGAGAGATCCTCTTGCCCAATCGGTATATCCCCAAAGATATTCCCAGTGAAGATGAAGACTGGCTTAACGTTTTTATTTATCTGGACAGCGATGACAAGCTCATCGCCACCACGGAAAAACCGAAAGTTCAGGTGGGCGAGTTTGCCAGTCTGAAAGTTGTTGAAGTGAATAGTATCGGCGTCTTCCTGGATTGGGGCCTACCCAAAGACTTGCTGCTGCCGTACTCCGAAGAAAAACGCCAGATGACGGCGGGTGAATATTGCGTCGTGCATGTCTATCTCGACAAACACACCAAGCGCATCACCGCCACCGCGCGTCTTGATCGCTATCTGGACAAGACCCCGGCCAACTACCAGGTCGGTCAGGAAGTTGACTTGCTGGTAGCCGAAGCGACCGATATGGGCTTCAAGGCCATCATCAACAACAAACACTGGGGTTTGATTCACAAGAACGAAGTGTTCAAGTTCCTGCGTCCGGGCAAGGAAGAGAAAGGTTTTATCAAGGAGATTCGTGCCGACGGTAACATCAGCCTGAGCCTGCAGCCGGTGGGCGAAGAAGCCGCTTCGAGCCTGAACTCGAAGATCCTTGCCAAGTTGCGTGACAACAACGGCACCTTGCCAGTTAGCGACAAAAGCGACCCGGCGGTGATCAGCAGCTTGTTCGGTGTCAGCAAGGGCAACTTCAAGAAGGCCATTGGGGCGCTCTACAAGCAAGGGCACATTGTGATTCACGCGGATCGTATTGAGCTGAGCTGACCATCCGAGAGTGCGCGGGCAGCAGGACGTGGCTGGCCGCTTGGTGTTCACCTTCCGACGCAGCTGTTCCTATCGGGCGCGGCTGGCCCGCCTGGTTTTCCCACGAGTGCGTGGTTGATGTGGCGCAAAGCCATGCTCGGGGCTAATCTCAATGCGTGGATTGACCTGCAATAAGAGAGCAGGACGGTACCGCTGCAGGGCACACGAGCGATTGCTTGAACGATCAGTCAAAATCGTGATCAATTCAGTAATAGTTCGTTGTGGTTTCAGGCGAGCATTACGTAGGACTTAGGGCTACTATCTGTAGGAAGCGGTTACAGAATTCCAGCCGCTCGGCACTACCCTCAAAGGGGGCACCATGAAAGAGAAACTGCAAAACTGGCTGCACGACCTCGGCGTCGCACTCGGCTTGATCGAGCCACCGCTGCAACCGGTGCCAATTCGCACCGATGATGAGCAGCGTCGCCCACGTCGCAGGTAAGTCCTGAAAAGCGCTCGAACGATTGTTGCTGGTATCGGGCGAGCGCTGCCGGGTGAGTTATTTGGGGGCATTCCCTGTCCCTAAAGGTCACGCTCGCGGGCTAAATCCTTCCTAAATTCCCTCCCACGGTGTATTCGTCTGATTATGGAGATTTCCTGGTCGGATATTTCCCATCGTGTTAAGCGTCAGCTTTTTCGTTATTTTAAATCCCCATACGGCTTTCCCCTCAAGGCAAAGGCAGCACTCAGGCCGCCTCGGCCACGGCCTCCGGCCGACGGGACAGCAAGCTCACCAACACAAAGCTCACCAGGCCAACCCCCAGGCTGTAATAGATCGGCGTATTGGCATCCAACCCATCCTTGATCATGAACACCAACGCGGTGACAAAGCCTAGCGTCATGGACGTAATGGCCCCCGAGGTGGTCGCCCGCTTCCAGTAGATTGCACCAATCAACGGAATCAACATACCGCCTACCAACAGGTTGTAGGCCAGGGTCAGAGCGCTGATCACGTCGTTCACCACCAGGGCAATACCCAATACGGCGATGCCGGTCAGCGCTGTGAACAGGCGGTTGATCTTCAGGCTCGACTGTTTGCCACCGCGCAGACGCGGCAGCAGGTCTTCGGTCAGTACGGTGGACGCGGCGAGCAAGCCGGCGCTGGCAGTGGACATCATCGCGGCCAATGCGGCGGCGATCACCAGGCCACGAATACCCTCGGGCAACGACACTTTGACGATCGCGGCAAAGGCGTTGTTGACGTTGTCCAGGTCCGGGATCAACACATGGGCGGCCATGCCGATCAGCGCACAGGCCAAGCCGTAGAAAATGCAGTAGAAGCCAGCGAAGGTGCCGGCGTACTTGGCGACTTTTTCGTCACGAGCAGTGAACACCCGTTGCCAGATGTCCTGGCCGATCAGGATGCCGAAGAAGTAGATCATGAAGTAGGTGATGATGGTGTCCCAGCCGATGCTGGTGAAGCTGAAGCTCGATGCCGGCAGCTTGGCCACCAGTTCATCCCAGCCGCCGACGCGGTACAGGCAGATCGGCAGCAGGATAAACATCAGACCGACGGTCTTGATCACGAACTGCACGATGTCGGTCAGGGTTAGCGACCACATGCCGCCGATGGTCGAATAAACCACCACCACGCCACCGCCCACCAACACCGAGATCCAGAACGGCAGGTCGAATAGCACTTGCAGCACGGTGCCGATGGCCAGGATCGAGGTCACGCCGATCATTAGCGCGTAGGCCAGCATGATCACCGCGCTGGCCTGGCGGGCCATCGGGTTATAGCGTTTTTCCAGCACCTGGGTGACGGTAAAGATCTTCAGCTTCAGCAACGGTTTGGCCAGGAACAGGTTCAGCGCGATGATCCCCATACCCAGCGCGGCGCACAGCCAGAACCCGGAAATCCCGTGGACATAACCCAGGCGCACGGTGCCCACTGTGGACGCGCCACCCAGCACGGTGGCGGCCATGGTGCCCATGTAGAGCGTCGGGCCGAGGTTGCGGCCGGCGACCAGGTAGTCTTCGTGAGTTTTGGCCCGACGCATGCCGTAGTAGCCGAGCACGAGCATTCCGGCGGCGTAGATGAGTACGACGAATAAATCCAAAGCCATGATGAGAGTCTCCGATTATCTTTTTTATGGGCTATCAGGCGGCTTGACGCATCGCCGGTTTATCGAGCGCATCCATGCGCTTGTTGCGAGGATCTTTCGGCCCATAAACACAGACCTACCACCAGGCCGATCCTCAGCGATGGACCACGCCGGGCAGTACGCAGAGCATCTCGTACAGCAAGTTAGCGCCCAGCAGCGAGGTGTTGCCGGTGGTGTCGTAGGGCGGCGAAACCTCTACCAGATCGCAACCAACCAGGTCGAGGCCCTGGCAGCCACGGATGATTTCAATGGCCTGGATAGTGGTCAGCCCGCCAATTTCTGGCGTACCGGTGCCAGGTGCCCAAGCCGGGTCGATGCCGTCGATATCAAAGCTGAGGTACACCGGGCCGCCGCCGATTTTTTCCCGCACTTCGGCCATCAAGGGCGCGAGGGAGTGATGCCAGCATTCCTCGGCCTGGATCACGCGAAAGCCCTGTTTACGGCTCCAGTTGAAGTCTTCGGCGGTGTAGCCCTGGGCCCGCAGGCCGATCTGTACCACACGGTCGCAATCGAGCAGGCCTTCTTCCACGGCGCGACGGAAGGTAGTGCCGTGGGCGATTTTCTCGCCAAACATATGATCGTTGACGTCAGCGTGGGCATCGATGTGCACCAAGCCAACCTTGCCGTGTTTTTTGTGGATCGCCCGCAGGATCGGCAGGGTGATGGTGTGGTCGCCGCCCAGGGTCAGGGGGATGACCTTGTGCTCAAGGATCTCATCGTAGGCTTCTTCGATGATGCGCACGGCGTCCAGCAGGTTGAAGGTGTTAATGGCGACGTCGCCGATGTCGGCAACCGACAGTGAGTCGAACGGCGCGGCACCGGTGGCCATATTGTAAGGGCGGATCATCACCGACTCGGCGCGAATTTCCCGGGGGCCGAAGCGGGTGCCGGGGCGCAGCGAGGTGCCGATGTCCAGGGGCACGCCGATAAAGGCAGCGTCCAGGCCTTCGGCCGATTGCAGATGGGGAAGACGCATCATGGTGGCGATGCCGGCGAAGCGCGGCATTTCGTTGCCGCCCAGTGGTTGGTGGAAAATCTTGTCCACGGGATTGCCTCATCGTTATTTTGTTTATTAGAGGCCGATTCTGCGAAATGCCGAGGGTGGAAAGAATCGCTGTGGGCAAATACTTAGTTCATATTTTTCTAAACTAAAGCCTGAGGTAGACTGCGCAGTGATCATTCCCACGCTCCACGTGGGAATGCCGCCCTGGACGCTCTTAAGCGGAGAACTCATGGCCAGCGCCTTGCCCGACCTAAAACTCTTGCGCATCTTCGTCAGCGTCGTGCGGCACCAGGGGTTTGCCAGCGCCCAGCACGAACTCAACCTGTCGACGTCGGCCATCAGCACTTACATGAGCCAACTGGAAGGCGCGTTGGGTTTGGTGCTGTGCCACCGTGGCCGAGGCGGTTTCAGCCTGACCAGCAAGGGCGAGTTGTTCCACCAGGAAACCCTGCGCCTGTTGGGCGAGCTGGAAGGCTTCGAACAATACGCTGCCGCACTCAAAGGCGAACTGCGCGGCACCCTCAAGCTGGGCGTGCTGGATTCCACCGTCAGCGACAAGGCGCTGCCGTTTGCCGAAGTGATCGGCGCCTACAGCCTTGAGCATCCGGCGGTGCATTTGCATCTGTCGGTGATGAGCCCCTACGAATTGCAGTTGGGCGTACAGGACAATCGCCTGGACCTGGCCATCGGTGCCTTTTCCACGCGCATGAGCGGGTTGATTTATATGCCGTTGTATCGCGAACAGCACTGGCTGTATTGCAGCTCCCGCCATCCGTTGTTCAACGAGCGGCGCATTCCCGAACAGGTCATCACCCAGCAGCGCATGGTCGGCCGTGGTTACTGGAGCCAGGCGGAACTGGCGCGCCACGGCTTCAAGCACAGCGCCGCCACTGTGGAAAGTATGGAGGCACAGTTAATTCTGGTGCTGTCCGGCGCTTACATCGGCTACCTGCCGGAACACTATGCCCAGGCCTGGGCCGACAAGGGCGACTTGCGGGTATTACTGCCGGCGACCTTCGGTTATCAGGCGCCGTTCTCGATGATCATGCGTCGGGGCCGCAGCCGCGAGCCGCTGATCCAGACCTTCCGAGATTTGCTTAAAGCCCAGCTCAACCAGGCCTGATCCCCATGCCCAGACCCCAATGCCCACGCTGTATGCGTCCCGCCAGCCATTGCTTATGCGCGCTGATCCCCAGCCTCGACAGCCGTACTCGCGTGTTGCTGTTGCAGCATCCCAGTGAGGTCAACCATGCCTTGAATACGGCGCGGCTGGCGGCGTTGGGGTTGGAGAATGCGCAGTTGGTGGTGGGGGAGGTGTTTGACGATTTACCAGCGCTGTTGAACCCGCCGGGGTATCAGGCGCGGTTGTTGTTTCCCGCTGAGGATGCGCAGCCATTGCAGTCTTACACGGCGTCCGACGAACCGATGTTGCTGGTGGTCCCCGACGGCACCTGGCGCAAGGCGCGCAAGTTGCTGCACCTCAATCCACTGCTGGCGGCACTGCCTAGGGTGACGTTGGCCGAAGGCGCTGTTTCCCGCTATCGGCTGCGCAAGGCGCCGGGTCCTGGGGCATTGTCGACGGTAGAGGCGATTGTGCAGGCGTTGCAGGTTCTGGAAGCTCCGGCCTCATTTGAGCTGTTGTTGAAGCCGTTTGAAGCGTTGATCGAAGGACAGATTGCGGCGATGGGCGAAGAAGTCTTCCGTAAGAACCACGGCAATGGACTTCCCGTTGGCGAGTAGAACGAGGGGGTATGCATTCCGTCAGGTGTACATCTACCGTTCGCGCATTGCCTCCGTCCGGGCCTTCAACACTGGCTTGAGCAAGTAATCCAGCACACTCTTCTCCCCGGTAATAATGTCCACCGTCGCCACCATCCCCGGAATGATCAACAGCGGTTTGGCATCCCCGCCCAGATGATTTTTATCGGTGCGTACCTGGATCAGATAGAAGCTGTTGCCCTTGTCATCGGTAATCGTATCGGCGCTGATCAACTCCAGCTTCGCCGCCAGCCCACCGTAGATGGTGTAGTCGTAGGCACTGAACTTGACCATCGCCTTCTGTCCCGGATGCAGGAACGCCACATCCTGCGGCCGAACTTTGGCCTCGATCAGCAGGTTGTCTTCCAGGGGCACGATTTCCACCATGTCGCTGCCCGGCTGGACCACGCCACCGATGGTGTTGACCTTCAATTGCTTGATCACCCCATGCACTGGCGAGACCACGGTGGTGCGGCTGACTCGGTCGTCGATGGCGATGCTCGTGGCGGTGATTTTTGACAGGTCGGTGCGTTTTTCATTGAGTTCCTTGGCCGCGTCCGAACGAAAGCCCTGCACCGATTCGTCGATCTTGCTCTTGATCTCATTGATCGCCGACTCTGCCCTAGGGATCGCCAGGGTGGTCGCGTTCAATGAGCCACGAATCTCCACAGCGCTGCGTTTGAGCCGCAGGATTTCCACCGGCGACACCGCGCCGGTGCCCACCAGCGGCGCCGACATGTTCATCTCTTGCTGCAGCAACGCCAGGCTGGAACTGAACTGGCTCTGCTTGGAGCGAAACTCTGCCAGTTCCTGGGTTTTCTGCCGCAGTTGTTCGGTCAACGTCCGTTGTTCGCTGCTCAGGCGTCGCTGACGTTGTTCATATAAAGAGCGCTCGTCCTCGGCCACTTGCGGCGCCTTGGCGATCACTTCGTCTGACAGCTTGAACGCCCGGCCTTCAGCCTCAGCGGACAGCCGTTCGACCTGGGCGATCAGGGCAAAACGGTCGACCTCGCTTTCGCCCTTGTTGGAACGAAAACGCGTGTCGTCCAGTTGCAGCAAGGTGTCGCCCTTGTCGACCATTTGTCCTTCGCGCACGAAAATCTGCGTGACGATACCGCCCTCCAGATTCTGGATCACTTGCACCTTGCTCGATGGGATGGCCTTGCCTTCGCCCATGGTTACTTCATCGAGCACGGCGAAATTGGCCCAGACCAGGGCGCTGATAATCAGGGCGGCGGTGAGCCACACGGTGATGCGCGAGCCTCGTGGCGAATCCTGCAGCGAGGCGCCGGCCACTTCGGGCAAGAATTCGCTTTCGGCGCTTTTGCCAAAGCTTGAGAAATAGCCCCGTGAATCGGTAGTCGCTGACATGGTCGGGCTCCTAGACCGCCGCCGAGCCGACACGGCCCTTGCGCAGTGCATCGATGACGCTTTCTTTCGGGCCATCGGCAACGATCCGGCCGTTGTCCAGAACGATCAGACGATCCACCAGGCTGAGCATCGAGGTGCGGTGGGTCACCAGTAGCAAGGTTTTGCCCTTGATCCAGTGTTCCAGGCGCTGGCGCAGGAGGTCTTCGCTGCTGTTGTCCATGGCGCTTGTGGGCTCGTCCAGCAGCAGGATCGGCGGGTCGAGCAGCAGCGACCGCGCCAGCAGCACTGCCTGGCGCTGGCCGCCGGAAAGCAGCTGGCCGCGCTCGCCCACCGGGCGGTCGAAGCCCTGCGGGTGTTGGCGGGCCAGTTCGCTGACACCGGTCAATTCGGCGACTTCGAGCATCCGCGCGTCGCTGATGTAGCGGGCGCCGAGGGTCAGGTTATCGCGCAAGCTACCGGCCAGCAGTGGCAGGTCATGGGCGACGTAACCCACTTGCTGACGCAGGTCGGCCACATCCAGTTGCCGCAGGTCGAGGCCGTCCAGCAGCAGTTGGCCTTCATCGGGCGCATAAAAACCCATCACCAGTCGCCCGAGTGTGCTTTTGCCCGAGCCGCTACGGCCGATGATGCCGACGCGTTCGCCGGCCTTGAGGCTGAAACTGATAGTGGCCAGGGCCGGGGCGTTTTGCCCGGCGTAGCGGAAGGTCACTTGGTTGACTTCCAGCGCTCCGGTCAATTGTGTGCGCTCCAGCGGGCGCTGGTGCGGGTCGCGCTCCTGGGGCAAGGACATCAGCGCGTCAGTGCTGCGCATGGTCAGTTGTGCCTGTTGGTAGCGGGTGATCAACCCGGCGATCTGCCCCAGCGGCGCCAATACCCGGCTGCCGAGCATGTAAGTCGCCACCAGCGCACCGACGCTGAGGTTGCCGGCAATGATGCTGTAGACCCCGGCGACGATGGTCGCCATCCCGGAAAACTGCTGGATAAATAGCGTGCCGTTGGTTGCCAGCGCCGACAGATTGCGCGCGTGGCTGTCGAGGCGGGTGAGCGCGCCGTGGGTACTTTCCCACTGGTGCTGGCGTTCGCTTTCGGCGCTGCAGGCCTTGAGGGTTTCCAGGCCACCGAGGGTTTCGATCAACAGGGCCTGGCGTTCAGCCCCCAGGGCCAGGCTTTTTTGCACGGTATCGCGCAGGCGAGTCTGGATGATCAGGGCAAAGAGGATGGTCAGCGGAAACGCACACAGTGGGATGATCACCAGCCAGCCGCCCAACAGGCCGATCACCACCAGCATCAGCACGGCGAAGGGCAGGTCGATCAGGCTGGTGAGGGTCACGGCGGTGAGGAATTCCCGCAGGCCCTGGAAGTCATGGATGCTCTGGGCGAAGCCGCCGATGGTCGCGGGTCGGGCCTTCATCGACATGCCGGTGATGCGTTCGAACAAGGTAGCGGAAAGAATTACATCGGTCTTCTTGCCGGCAGTGTCCAGTAAATGGGCGCGTACCACCCGCAGCACCAACTCAAAACCGGTGCCGATCAACAACCCGATGGCCAGCACCCACAAGGTCGAGACCGCCTGGTTGGGTACCACGCGGTCGTAGGTTTGCATGACGAACAGCGGCACCATCAGCCCCAGCAGGTTGATCAGAAAACTGGCGAGAATCGCATCGCTGTAGAGCCAGCGGGACAGTTTCAGGGTGTCGCGAAACCAGGCTTCAACCCGAGGCACCAGGGGCGCGCGCAGGTCTTCGATTTCGTGACGGGGGCGGGCGAACAAGGCCTGGCCGCTGTAGGCCTCGGCCAGCTCTTCGCGGCTGACCCATTGCTCGCCACCTTCGGCCTCGCTGGGCAAAATCAGCGCCTGGTCATCTTCGCTCCAGCGTCTGAGGACGGCGCAGCGGCCGTCCTTGAGTATCAGCAAGACCGGCAGGTTCAACGCTGAAATCGCTCCCAACTCGCGACGCAGTAACCGCGCTTGCAAACTGGCCCGCGCCGCAGCCCGTGGCAACAACTCCAGGCTCAGGCGCTGTTGCGCCAACGGCAAACCGGCACTCAGGCTGGAACGGCTGACGGTGCAGCCGTGCAGTTTGCAGAGGATCAGCAGACCGTCGAGCAGCGGGTCATCAAAGCTCTGGCGCGGGTCGCTGCCGGTGTTCAACGGTTCCATTTGGGTCACGGCGGTGTGCTCCACGGCTTAGGGCTACTTCATTTCAGGCAAGTGGGCATCGCTTCTGACTTCCGACTGGGCAATGGCTTCGGCCGGCACCACCACGCGTTCCTTGTTCAGCAACTCGCCTATGTTGGCCAGCACGCGGTACATGGAGAACTCTTCGGTGTAGCGCACTTCGGTGTAGCGGCGGTTGGCGTTGTACAGCTCGTTTTCACTGTCCAGCAGGTCGAGCAGGGTGCGTTGGCCAAGGCCGAACTGATCCTGGTAGGCCGCTCGCACCCGTTGGGTGGTTTCGGCGTATTCCCGCGCGGTGGGGGTCTGCACGCGCGCGTTGTCCATCGCATGCCAGGCCAGCGAGAGGTTTTCGTTGAGCATGCGCAGGGCGTTGTTGCGGATGTCCATGGCCTGGTTGATCTTGTGGGAGTCCGACGCCAGGCGGGCCTTGTCGCTGCCGCCACGGAACAGGTTGTAGTTCATCACCACGCCGACCCGCCATTCATTGTCGTGGCCGAGATCACCCTGCACATTGTTGTTGGCGCCCACCGCCGCTTCGGCATCGAAGCGCGGGTAGAACGGCGATTTGGCCACTTCGTACTGACTTTCGGCAGCCATCACATCGGCCTGGGCGGATTTCAGGTAGGGGTTGTTTTCTAGCATGCTTTGCCTTGCGCCGAGCATGTCAGCGGGCAGTTCTCCCTTGATCGAGGCCGGGCCTTCCAGCTCATCGGGCAGACGACCGACAACGCTGAAGAAATTCGACTCGGCGTCCTGCAGGTCGACCATCGCCGTCTGGTAGTTGTTTTCCGCCAGGGCCCGACGGGCAGTGGATTGATCGCTGTCGGCGGTGCTGCCGATGCCGCGCTGAGTGCGCAGGCCGATCTGGTCATTGACCCGCAGGTGCGCCTGCAGGTTGTTTTTTGCCAGGGTCAGCAACTCCCGCCGTTTCAGCACTTCCAGGTACACCTCGGTGGTACGCAAGGCCAGGCTCTCGGCGGTGCCACGGGTGTAATAGGCTCTGGAATTGACCACTGCGCCCGTGCGCTGCACTTCGTTGGAGGTGTTGAAACCGTCAAAGAGCATTTGCCGCAAGCGCAGTTCCGACTGGGTGTAGTTGTCGGTCTGCGTATTGTGGTTGTTCCCTCGCGCCCGTGTGGTGCTGTTGTCGCTATAGCCGCGGCCATAGGCGGCGTTGAGGTCGAGGCTGGGGTAGAAACCGCCCCGGGCGACTTTCACATCCTCATCGGCCGAGAGCCGGTTGTTGCGGCTGGCGTTCAGTTCCGGATGGCTGTCCAGAGTGCTTTGGATCGCTTGGGTCAGCGACATGGCTTGGGTATTGGCGCAGGCCATGGCGATCAGAATCGCGCTGCAGAGTGGGGTCAAAACGCGCATGGGGTACATCTCCCGCTGTCAGTGTTGCTAGCTTGTCGTCATTTATTTGACGAATTTTAATGGTCAAACCGTCTCAGGCTTGTAACAACACAGCTAAGAACATTTGCGGGGCAAGCTAAGAAGAATTTCTCATAATGATTATGCACAAAAAAACTTATGCGTTCGGCCTGAAGCAATACATTGTTCAAACCATAGGCCTTGAATTTTAAGCGCTAGGGCGCGTTTTCGGGCTCAAGGAAAGTTCAATCGCAAATGCAATCGGGTGAAGGTTGAGAGGAAAAAAAGGAATTTCATAGTGACGGTTTTTTGTCACTTGCCTTTTAGGGTGGTTCTTTTAGCAGATGTGCAGGTGTTGGCTGAGCTTGATTTGATTCAGTTTTGTGCCACTGCTTACGGTATGCCGAGAGCCCTCCAGTCGCCGGCCTGGTGATTCATGACTCCGCTGCATTTGTGCACGTAACCGATGTGCCGACCTGGGTCGGACATGGAGAAGAGCACATGGCTAAGTTAATCGGTGTTGTCAGCAAGATCGTTGGGGAAGTCTTTGCCGTCGCGGGGGATGGCAGCCGCCGTGCCCTGACCGAAGGCGACCGCCTGTTCGCTGGCGAGCAACTGCAGACCGGTGCTGCTGGCGCGGTGGCGGTGCACTTGCAAAACGGCCATGAACTGACCCTTGGGCGCGACAGCAGCATGAGCCTGTCACCGCAATTGCTGGCAAGCCAGGCGCCCCAGGTCAACACGCCCGACAGCGTGACGCCCACCGAGGCGATGCTGACCGATGTCCAGCAGCTGCAAAAAGCTATTGCCGCCGGCGCCGACCCGACCCAAACCGGCGAAGCCACCGCTGCCGGCCCCACCGGTACCAACGCTTCTGGCGCCTTGGGTGGCGGGCATTCCTTTGTGCTGCTGACGGAGGTGGCTGGGCGCGTGGAACCGGTCATAGGCTTTCCGACGGCAGGCTTTGGTGGGATTCCCGAGTTTCCGCTATTCCAGGTCGCGGGAGAGCCCGATACCGGCAACGACACCTCCGTGGTTGCGCCGCCACCGGTCCTGCCACCCGATAACCCGGTGACATTGAGCGGGTTGACGGTCGAAGGCGGTGAAGTGACCGTCAACGAGGCCAACCTGGCCTTGGGTTCAGCGAGCAATCCGGCGGCGCTGGTGCAAACCGGCACCTTCAGTGTCTCGGCACCCGATGGTTTGCAGAGCCTGACGGTGGGCGGGATCAGTGTCGTCAGCGGCGGCGTGGCCAGCGGCTTTCCGCAAAGCATCACCACCGGGCTGGGCAACACCTTGAGCATCACCGGGTATAACTCAGCCACAGGGGTGATCAGCTACAGCTATACCTTGACTGGCAATGAGGCCCATTCGGCGGGCGGTGGTACCAACAGCCTGGACGAACAGTTCAGCGTGGTCGCCACCGACAGCGATGGCGACTCGGCCACAGGTTTGCTGGATGTCACGGTTATCGATGACGTGCCCAGAGCCATCAACGACACCCCCGAAGGCAGTGCTTCGGAAAGCCAATTGATCCTCACTGGCAATGTGTTGGGCAACGACGTGCAAGGCGCCGACCGTGTCGCCAGCGGCCCGATCGTCGGCGGTACGTTTGCCGGGGAATACGGCACCCTGGTCCTGCAGGCTGACGGCAGCTACATCTACACGTTGAACACGGGCGACGCGGACTTCATTGCCCTGCATGGCGGCGGCAATGGCACGGAGACTTTCGCCTACACCCTGACCGACGCCGACGGCGATACCAGCACCGCCAACCTGGTGCTGCAAGTGCACAACAACGATGATCCAGTGGTGATCGGCGGTATCAACGTCAACGGTGCTGACCTGACCCTCTACGAAAAAAACCTGACCGATGGCAGCAGCCCTGACGCCACGGCACTGACCCGTACCGGCGGCCTGACAGTGTCGGCGGTGGATGGCCTGCAGAGTCTCAATGTGGGTGGCATCAACGTGGTCGCTGGCGGCGTAAGCGCAGGCTTCCCGCAATCGATCGTTACCGGGTTGGGCAACACCCTGACCATTACCGGCTATAACGCGGCCACTGGGGTCGTCACCTACAGCTACACCTTGACCGGCAATGAAGCGCACCCTAACGCGGACGGGACCAACAGCCTGGCCGAGAGCTTCAGCGTCGTCGCCACGGATACTAACGACAGTTCGGCCACGGGCGCGTTGCATATCAGCGTGGTTGATGATGTGCCACAGGCAGTTGATGACAGCAATCTCAATACATCATCTGAAAGTCTTCTGACGTTGAGCGGCACCGTGCTCGGCAACGATGTGCAAGGTGCTGATCGTGTCGCCGCCGGGCCTGTTACGGCGGGGACTTTTGCCGGGACTTACGGCTCGCTGGTACTGGCCGCCGACGGTACCTACACCTACACACTGGATACCGCCGACACCGATTTCATCGCCCTGCACGGCGGCGGCAACGGCACGGAGACTTTCGCCTACACACTGACCGACGCCGACGGCGATACCAGCACTGCCAACCTGGTCTTGCAAGTGCATAACAACAACGATCCGGTCGTGCTCACTGGCCTGGAAGTGAACGGCGGCGAACTCACCGTCTACGAAAAAAACCTGCCGTTGGGTAGCGCTACAGACACTCCCGCCTTGACCCAAAGCGGCACCTTCACCGTCACTGCGCTGGACGGTTTGCAAACCCTGACCGTGGGCGGCATCAGCGTCGTTAGCGGCGGGGTGGCGGCTGGATTTCCACAGTCGATCCCGACCGGTTATGGCAACACTCTGACCATCACGGGCTACAACGCGACCACGGGCGTGATCAGCTACAGCTACACCCTCAACGGTACCGACAGCCATCCGACCGGCGCTGGCGCTAACAGCATCAGCGAGTCCTTCGTCGTCACCGCTGCCGACTCTGATACCAACACCGCCACTGGTTCGCTGGACGTCACCATCGTCGATGATGTGCCCAAGGCGGTGGATGACAGCAACCTCAACACTGCGTCTGAAAGCTTGCAAACCCTCAGCGGTACGGTGCTCGGCAACGATGTGCAAGGTGCTGATCGAGTTGCCTCTGGCCCCGTCACGCCGGGAACTTTTGCCGGGACTTACGGCTCGCTGGTACTGGCCGCTGACGGTACTTACACCTACACACTGGATACCGCCGACACCGACTTCATTGCCCTGCACGGCGGCGGCAACGGCACGGAGACTTTCGCCTACACACTGACCGACGCCGACGGCGATACCAGTACCGCCAACCTGGTCTTGCAAGTGCATAACAACAACGACCCGGTCGTGCTCACTGGCCTGGAAGTGAACGGCGGCGAACTCACCGTCTACGAAAAAAACCTGCCGTTGGGCAGCGCTACAGACACTCCCGCCTTGACCCAAAGCGGCACCTTCACCGTCACCGCGCTGGACGGTTTGCAAACCCTGACCGTGGGCGGCATCAGCGTCGTTAGCGGCGGGGTGGCGGCTGGATTTCCACAGTCGATCCCGACCGGTTATGGCAACACTCTGACCATCACGGGCTACAACGCGACCACGGGCGTAATCAGCTACAGCTACACCCTAAACGGTACCGACAGCCATCCGACCGGCGCTGGCGCTAACAGCATCAGCGAGTCCTTCGTCGTCACCGCTGCCGACTCTGATACCAACACCGCCACTGGTTCGCTGGACGTCACCATCGTCGATGATGTGCCCAAGGCGGTGGATGACAGCAACCTCAACACTGCGTCTGAAAGCTTGCAAACCCTCAGCGGTACGGTGCTCGGCAACGATGTGCAAGGTGCTGATCGAGTTGCCTCTGGCCCCGTCACGCCGGGGACTTTTGCCGGGACTTACGGCTCGCTGGTACTGGCCGCCGACGGTACTTACACCTACACACTGGATACCGCCGACACCGACTTCATCGCCCTGCATGGCGGCGGCAATGGCACCGAAACCTTTGCCTACACCCTGACCGATGCCGACGGCGATACCAGCACCGCCAACCTGGTCTTGCAAGTGCATAACAACAACGATCCCGTTGTGCTCACTGGCCTGGAAGTGAACGGCGGCGAACTCACCGTCTACGAAAAAAACCTGCCGTTGGGTAGCGCTACAGACACTCCCGCCTTGACCCAAAGCGGCACCTTCACCGTCACTGCGTTGGACGGTTTGCAAACCCTGACCGTGGGCGGCATCAGCGTCGTTAGCGGCGGGGTGGCGGCTGGATTTCCACAGTCGATCCCGACCGGTTATGGCAACACTCTGACCATCACGGGCTACAACGCGACCACGGGCGTAATCAGCTACAGCTACACCCTCAACGGTACCGACAGCCATCCGACCGGTGCTGGCGCTAACAGCATCAGCGAGTCCTTTGTCGTCACCGCTGCCGACTCTGATACCAACACCGCCACTGGTTCGCTGGACGTTAACATCGTCGATGATGTGCCCAAGGCGGTCGATGACAGCAACCTCAGCACTGCGTCTGAAAGCTTGCAAACCCTCAGCGGCACGGTACTCGGCAACGATGTACAAGGCGCTGATCGAGTTGCCTCTGGCCCCGTCACGCCGGGAACCTTTGCCGGGACTTACGGCTCGCTGGTACTGGCCGCCGACGGTACCTACACCTACACACTGGATACCGCCGACACCGACTTCATTGCCCTGCACGGCGGCGGCAACGGCACCGAAACCTTTGCCTACACCCTGACCGATGCCGACGGCGATACCAGCACCGCCAACCTGGTCTTGCAAGTGCATAACAACAACGATCCGGTTGTGCTCACTGGCCTGGAAGTGAACGGCGGCGAACTCACCGTCTACGAAAAAAACCTGCCGTTGGGCAGCGCTACAGACACTCCCGCCTTGACCCAAAGCGGCACCTTCACCGTCACCGCGCTGGACGGTTTGCAAACCTTGACCGTGGGCGGCATCAGCGTCGTTAGCGGCGGGGTAGCGGCTGGTTTTCCACAGTCGATCCCGACCGGTTATGGCAACACTCTGACCATCACGGGCTACAACGCGACCACGGGCGTGATCAGCTACAGCTACACCCTCAACGGTACCGACAGCCATCCGACCGGCGCTGGCGCTAACAGCATCAGCGAGTCCTTCGTCGTCACCGCTGCCGACTCTGATACCAACACCGCCACTGGTTCGCTGGACGTCACCATCGTCGATGATGTGCCCAAGGCGGTGGATGACAGCAACCTCAACACTGCGTCTGAAAGCTTGCAAACCCTCAGCGGTACGGTGCTCGGCAACGATGTGCAAGGTGCTGATCGTGTCGCCACCGGTCCTGTTACAGCGGGGACTTTTGCCGGGACTTACGGCTCGCTGGTACTGGCCGCCGACGGTACTTACACCTACACACTGGATACCGCCGACACCGACTTCATTGCCCTGCACGGCGGCGGCAATGGCACCGAAACCTTTGCCTACACCCTGACCGACGCCGACGGCGACACCAGTACCGCCAACCTCGTCTTGCAGGTGCATAACAACAACGACCCCGTCATCATCACCGGCCTGGATGTCACCGGCGGCGAGTTGACGGTCTACGAAAAAAACCTCATTGACGGCACCAATCCCAATACTCCGGCGTTGACCCAAAGCGGTACGTTTACTGTCACCGCGCTCGATGGTTTGCAAACCCTGAATGTGGGAGGGATCAACGTCGTCAGTGGCGGCGTCGCGGCTACATTCCCACAGTCGATCCCGACCGGTTATGGCAACACCCTGACCATCACCGGCTATAACGCCATCACCGGTGTTGTCAGCTACAGCTACACCTTGCTCGACAATGAATCCCATCCCAATGCCAGTGGCGCCAACAGCATCACCGAACAGATCACAGTGACGGCCACCGACACTGATACCAACACCGCATCGGGTGTCATCGACGTCAATATCGTCGACGACCTGCCTATCGCTCACGCCGATACCGCCACCGTCATCGAGGGAGGCGTGGTGACCAGCAATGTGCTGTTGAACGATGTCGGTGGCGCCGATGGTATGGCCCTGACCGGCGCGGTAGTCGGCGTGCGAGCCGGCGGCGACATCACTACCTCGGCCATTGGCGGCCTGGGTACCAACATCATTGGCGCCTATGGTTACCTGACCCTGAATGCCGCCGGCAACGGCGTATACCACAGCTATCCGAACTCGGTCAGCCCGCTCGGTGCCACCGACACCTTCGTCTATACGGTGCGCGATGCCGATGGCGATGAAAGCACCACCACCATCACCATCAAGGTGACCGACAGCGGCCTGCAGGCAGTTCCCGACCACGATGTCACTGTTTATGAAAAGGCTCTGGACCTGAATCAGGACGGTCAGGACCTGGCGCCCGGCACGGTGATCGGCAGCGATCCGACTTCAACGGCTGAAACCGCCACTGGCACCTTGGTGGACTCGGTGACTGGCGGCGGCACCCCGCTGAGTTTCAGTTTGGTGGGCAGCGCCACGGGCAATTACGGGCAAATCCTGCTCAACCCAAACGGCACCTACACCTACACCCTGACCTCGGCACCGAAGACGTCGCCCGGCGCCAACGATGGGCCGAATGTGCTGACCGACACCTTCGCCTACAAGGCCACCGACGCCCAGGGCAATACCGTCACCAGCAACATCGTGGTGAGCATCGTCGATGACGTACCCAAGGTGGTGGCCAGCGAACGCTCGGTCACGGCCACCGAGGTGGATTCCAACCTGCTGCTGATCATCGACGTGTCCGGTAGCATGAATGATGCATCGGGCGCGGGCGGCACGCGTTTGAGCCTGGCCAAGGCGGCGATCAACGAGCTATTGACCAAATACGACGAGATGGGCGATGTGAAGGTGCAGATCGTCACCTTCAGCACCGGCTCTACGCAGTTGACCAGCCAGTGGGTGGATGTGGCGACCGCGAAGAGCATCGTCACCGGCCTCAGCGCCACCGGCGGTACCAACTACGACTCGGCCCTGGGCACTGCACAAACGGCCTTCACCTCTGGAGGCAAGCTGACAGGGGCGCAGAACCTGTCGTACTTCTTCTCCGACGGCAACCCCACGCTGTCCAATACCAACAACCCGAACAACCCTGGCGATCAGGTCAATCCGGAGTTTGGCGACGGTATCAACGCGAGCGAAGAGGTGCTGTGGAAAGCCTTCCTCGACGCCAACGGCATCAAGTCCTACGCCATTGGCCTGGGCGCTGGTGTCAACGGCATTTACCTGGACCCGGTGGCCTATGACGGCAGTACCCATACCAATACCAACTCGGTGGTGGTCACTAACCTCGCCGGCCTGGATGCGGTATTGGCCGGCACCGTGCAAGGGGCGCCGGTCACCGGCAGCCTGATGACCGCTGGCACCTTTGGCGCCGACGGCGGCTTTATCAAATCCCTCATGGTGGATGGCATCACCTACACCTACGACCCCGCAGGCCTGGGCAATCAGGGCTCAATGAGCGCCAACCTGCCAGGCGGTCATGGCACGTTCGACACCTTGAGCAACAGCATCACCATCACCACCAGCCAGGGCGGCACGTTGGTGGTGGACATGGACAGTGGCGAGTTCCGCTACACGCCGCCGAAGCTGACGGACACGGGCATCACTGAAAACTTCGGAGTGGTGGTGAGCGACAATGACGGCGACCTGGTCAACTCCAGCCTGGTGGTCAAGGTCAACCCGAATGCGGCGCCGGTTGCCGGCGATGACCATGTCATCACCAACATTTTCTCCAGCACCATTGTGGTGCCCGGCGAGTTGCTGCTGCTCAACGACAGTGACCCCAACTATGACCGGCTGACGGCCACGCCCACCAGCTTCACCACCGGTTGGGCGGCCAAGGGTGCCGACTTCACCGGCACGGGCAGCAAGGCATTTGCCGTCCACAACAATGTTCCCGCCAACCAGATTCTGCCTGATGTGCGGTCGTCATTCGCTGGCAATAGCGCGACACTCATCGCGACGCTGGCGATCAGCGGCTATCTGGGCAGCGTCACCACGGCCAACGCCAATGACGAAGACCGGATTACCGTCAGCCTCAAGCAGGGTGAAACCCTCAACCTGGACCACAATGTGGCGGGCGGTCGTATCACCATGGAGTACTCCCTCAATGGCGGTGGTTATATCCCCATCGCCGACGGAGGCACCATCACCGCAGCGGCCAATGGCGTCTATCAGATCCATATCACCAACATCATCAACACCAGCGGCAGCAACGTCGACGGTTCGCAGAATTACCTGTTGACCATGAAACTCAACTACGCCGGCGCCCAGGACTTCTCGCCGGACTTCCATGGTAACTACACGGTCAACGACAGCCACGGCGGCAGCGACAGCGGTGCCGTGAGCATCAGTTATCAGAACGGCAATACCCTCAACGGTACCGCCGGGGACGATATTCTGATGGCCGGTCCGGGGAACAATATCCTCAACGGTGGTGACGGCAATGATGTGCTGACCGCAGGCAGCGGCAATAACCAACTGCATGGTGGTAATGGCAACGACCTGCTGTTCAGCGGAGTGGGCAATGACCTGCTCGACGGCGGGGCAGGCATTGACACGGCCAGCTATGCTCACGCCACAGGCGGTGTGACCGTGGACCTCGGTCTGCTGGTGGCGCAAAACACTGTTGGCGCCGGGACCGATACCCTGATGGCGGTGGAAAACCTCATCGGTTCCAATTTCAACGACACCCTGATCGGCAACGGCAGTAACAACCTGCTCTCTGGCGGGCTGGGCAACGACACCCTCAGCGGTGGCGGTGGCGATGACATCCTGATTGGCGGGCCGGGCAACAACACGCTGACCGGCGGCACTGGGGCTGACACCTTTCAGTACACCATCGGCAACACTGGGCATGACGTCATCACGGACTTCGTGCTGGGTATCGACAAGCTGGATCTGTCGCAATTGTTGCAAGGGGAAAACGCGACGACGGCTTCGCTGGATGACTACCTGCACTTCAAGGTCGTGGGGGGCATGACCACCCTCGATATAAGTGCTGTGGCGGGTGCGCCACCAAGCCAGACCATCGACCTGGCCGGGGTCAACCTGGCGACCCATTACGGTGTGACGCCGGGGGCGGGCGGGGTGATTGCGGGCGGGGCGGATACGGCGACTATTATCAATGGGATGTTGAATGATCATTCGTTGAAGGTGGATACGGTCTAGCGACAGCTGCAAGCCTCAAGCGGCAAGATCCCAACTTGCCGCTTGTGGCTTATAGCTTGCAGCTATATCAACCGCACTTTGCGTGATATGGCCCGCCAGCGTTTGCCGGTATGATGGGCGCCCCGCAGTCTGGATTGCGAATACGTCATGACCTTGCAGTACCCAACTATCGCCGATTGCGTCGGCAACACCCCGCTGGTCCGCTTGCAGCGTCTGCCGGGCGTCACCAGCAATACCCTGTTGCTCAAGCTTGAGGGTAATAACCCGGCGGGTTCGGTCAAGGACCGTCCGGCGTTGTCGATGATTACCCGCGCCGAGTTACGTGGGCAGATCACGCCCGGTGATACCCTGATCGAAGCCACCTCCGGTAACACCGGGATTGCCCTGGCCATGGCCGCGGCAATCAAGGGTTACAAGATGATCCTGATCATGCCCGACAACTCCAGCGCCGAGCGCAAGGCAGCGATGACTGCCTATGGTGCCGAGTTGATTCTGGTGACTCAGGAAGAAGGCATGGAAGGCGCGCGCGATCTTGCCGAACGCATGGCGGCCGAAGGCCGTGGCCAGGTGCTGGACCAGTTCGCCAACGGTGATAATCCTGAAGCGCACTACACCAGCACGGGTCCGGAAATCTGGCGCCAGACCCAGGGCAGCATCACTCACTTCGTCAGCTCGATGGGCACCACCGGTACCATCATGGGCACCTCGCGCTACCTCAAGGAGCAGAATCCCGAGATCCAGATCGTTGGCCTGCAACCGATGGAAGGCGCGGCGATCCCGGGGATTCGTCGCTGGCCCGAAGAGTACCTGCCGAAGATCTACAACGCCGACCGTGTTGACCGCATCATCGACATGGCCCAGCGCGAAGCCGAAGACACCACCCGTCGTCTGGCCCGTGAAGAAGGCATCTTCTGCGGCGTGTCCTCCGGCGGTGCCGTGGCCGGGATGTTGCGCTTGTCCCAGGAACTTGAAAACGCGGTGATCGTCGCCATCATCTGTGACCGAGGCGACCGTTACCTGTCGACCGGAATTTTTGACGTGCCTAACTGATGGCTAAGCACGAGAGAGGCCTGCGCTTCCAGCCGACGGGCGGCAGCCGGGCCCCACAAATTCCAGTGGGCAAAAAGCAACGCCTGACCATCGAGCGCCTGGCCAATGACGGCCGTGGCATCGTGTTCTTTGAAGGCCGTACCTGGTTTGTGACCGGTGCCTTGGCCGGCGAAGAAGTCGAGGCTCGGGTCTTGGGTGCCCACGGCAAAGTGGTCGAGGCCCGCACCGAGCGGGTATTCACCGCCAGCGAACTGCGTCGGCCAGCCCCTTGTGTACACGCCGGCCGTTGCGGCGGTTGCAGCCTGCAACATTTGCCCCACAACGAACAGCTTGCCCTGAAACAGCGCATGCTCGCTGAGCAACTGTCCCGTGTGGCCGGTGTCGAACCTCAGGAGTGGGCCGCCCCTTTGAGCGGGCCGGAATTCGCCTACCGACGTCGTGCGCGGGTGGCTGTGCGCTGGGACGTCAAGGCCAAAAAACTTGAAGTGGGTTTCCGCGCCGCCGCCAGCCAGGACATCGTCGGTATCGACGATTGCCCGGTGCTGGTACAGGCCTTGCAGCCGATCATGCAACGCTTGCCGAACATGCTTCGGCGTTTGAGCAGGCCGCAGGCTCTTGGGCATGTTGAGCTGTTCAGTGGCTCGTCCATCGCGGTGTTGTTGCGGCACATGGCGCCGCTGTCGGATGCCGACCTGGTGGTACTGAAAGAGTTTTGCACGTTCCATGAAGCGCAACTGTGGCTGCATGGCGAAGGTGAGCCACAACCGTTCGAGCCCGATCAAACCCTGGGCTATCGCCTGGATCGATGGGATCTGGAACTGGCTTACCGGCCGGGGGACTTTATCCAGGTCAACGCCGGGGTTAACGAGGCGATGGTCGCCCAGGCCCTGGATTGGCTGGCGCCAAAGCCCGATGAACGGGTGCTGGACCTGTTTTGCGGCCTGGGTAACTTCGCCTTGCCCCTGGCCCGTGAGGTTCGGGAAGTGGTGGCGGTGGAGGGCGTGCAGGCTATGGTTGAGCGCGCTGCTGCCAATGCTGTGAGCAACAATTTGCATAATGTGCGGTTTTTTCAGGCCGATTTGTCCCAGCCCTTGGCTAACGCAGAATGGGCCAATGTAGGCTTTTCTGCGGTACTCTTGGACCCACCCCGCGATGGTGCCCTGGAGGTTGTGCGCAAGCTCGCCGCTCTTGGGGCCGATCGCCTGGTGTATGTGTCCTGCAATCCAGCCACGCTGGCGCGGGACACGGTCGAGTTGGTCAAGCAAGGCTACCGGCTAAAACGTGCCGGGATCCTCGATATGTTTCCGCAAACGGCACATGTCGAGGCGATGGCGTTATTTGAAGCGAGCTAGGATGCTCGCTTAGTCCGACTGGCCTGCGTTCTCCAGGGCCGTGACCTGCCAGGGAGCATGCGTTACAAAGGTCAGCGATTTTGACGCGCTGAAGGCGCGTCGTAGGGAAGGTAAGCAAGATGGTACAGGTGAGAGCACACCAGCCGATCAACACCGACGGCAGTATCAATCTCGAGGCATGGCTGGATCATGCCGTCAGTGTCGACCCGGCACTGGACCGTGAAGCCTTGAAAGCAGCCTGCGAGTTCGCTCGTGAGTCTGAACAGCAAGACAATGCGGCCAAGAATTTGTGGTCCGAAGGTACGTCAAGTTTTCGTACCGGGCTTGAAATCGCCGAGATCCTCGCCGACCTCAAGCTCGATCAAGACTCGCTGATCGCTGCGGTGCTCTATCGCGGCGTACGCGAAGGGCATATTCAGTTGCCGCTGGTCAGCCAGCGTTTTGGCGCCGTCGTGGCCAAGCTGATCGACGGCGTGCTGCGCATGGCCGCCATCAGCGCCAGCCTGAGCCCGCGCCAGTCCATGGTGCTGGGCACCCAGGGCCAGGTGGAAAACCTGCGCAAGATGCTGGTGGCGATGGTCGACGACGTGCGTGTCGCCCTGATCAAGCTGGCCGAACGTACCTGCGCGATTCGGGCGGTGAAAACCGCCGATGACGAAAAACGCAACCGCGTCGCCCGGGAAGTCTTCGACATCTACGCGCCCCTGGCTCACCGCCTGGGCATCGGCCATATCAAATGGGAGCTGGAGGACTTGTCCTTCCGCTACCTGGAACCCGATCAATACAAACAGATTGCCACGCTGCTCCATGAGCGGCGGCTCGACCGTGAGCGCTTCATCTCCGATGTGATGGGCCAGTTGCGCACGGAATTGCAGGCCACTGGGGTCGAAGCCGACATCAGCGGTCGGGCCAAGCACATCTATTCCATCTGGCGCAAAATGCAGCGCAAGGGTCTGGAGTTCAGCCAGATCTATGACGTGCGTGCCGTGCGGGTGCTGGTGCCTGAAATGCGCGATTGCTACACCGCGCTGGGAATCGTCCACACCCTGTGGCGACACATCCCCAAGGAATTCGACGACTACATCGCCAACCCCAAGGAAAACGGCTACCGCTCGTTACATACGGCGGTAATCGGCCCCGAGGGCAAGGTGTTGGAAGTGCAGATTCGTACCCATGCCATGCACGAAGAGGCAGAGCTGGGTGTGTGTGCTCACTGGCGCTACAAGGGCACCGACGTCAAGGCCGGGTCCAATCAGTACGAAGAGAAAATCTCCTGGCTGCGCCAAGTGCTGGAATGGCACGAAGAGCTGGGCGATATCGGCGGCCTGGTCGAACAGTTGCGGGTGGATATCGAGCCCGACCGGGTCTACATCTTCACTCCCGACGGCCACGCCATCGACCTGCCCAAGGGCGCCACGCCCTTGGACTTCGCCTACCGCGTGCACACCGAGATCGGCCACAACTGCCGTGGCGCCAAGATCAACGGCCGCATCGTGCCGCTCAACTACAGCCTGCAGACCGGTGAACAGGTCGAGATCATCACCAGCAAGCACGGCACGCCGAGCCGCGACTGGCTGAACCCGAACCTGGGCTACATCACCACGTCCAGGGCGCGGGCGAAGATTGTCCACTGGTTCAAGTTGCAGGCGCGCGACCAGAACGTCGCCGCCGGCAAAACCTTGCTGGAACGGGAACTAGGTCGCCTGGGCCTGCCCCAGGTGGACTTCGACAAGCTGGCCGAAAAGGCCAACATGAAGCTCGCCGAAGATATGTTCGCCGCCCTCGGCGCCGGCGATTTGCGCTTGGCGCAACTGGTCAACCTGGCCCAGCAACTGGTGGAGCCGGAACGTGGCAACGAACAGCTGGAACTGATCCCGCGCAAGGCCACCGGCTACAAGCCAGGCAAGCGCGGCGACATTCAGATCCAGGGTGTCGGCAACTTGCTGACGCAAATGGCCGGCTGCTGCCAGCCGTTGCCGGGTGATGCCATCGTTGGCTACATCACCCAGGGCCGCGGGGTGAGCATTCACCGTCAGGACTGCGCCTCGGTGTTGCAACTGGGCGGACGCGAGCCAGAACGGATCATTCAGGTCAGTTGGGGCCCGGTGCCGGTGTTGACCTACCCGGTGGACATCATCATTCGCGCCTACGACCGCTCCGGCCTGCTGAGGGACGTGTCGCAAGTGCTGCTTAATGAGCGGATCAACGTGCTGGCGGTCAACACGCGCTCGAACAAGGAGGACAACACGGCGTTGATGTCCCTCACCATCGAGATTCCGGGGATGGACGCGTTGGGGCGGTTGCTGGGGCGAATCTCCCAGTTGCCGAACATTATTGAGACCCGGCGCAACCGGACGCCATGAGCGGACAGAGATTGATCGATGTATTCACTTGAAGACCTGCTGCACCTGATGAGCCGTCTGCGCGACCCGCAGTACGGTTGCCCGTGGGACATCAAGCAAACCTACGCCACCATCGTCCCCCACACCCTTGAAGAAGCTTACGAAGTCGCCGACGCCATTGAGCGCGGCGACTTTGATCACTTGCAAGGCGAGCTGGGCGATCTGTTGTTCCAGGTGGTGTATTACAGCCAGTTGGCACGGGAAGAAGGGCGCTTCGAATTTGCCGGGGTGATCGACAGCATCACCCGCAAGCTGATTCGTCGTCACCCGCACGTGTTCCCGACGGGTGATCTGTATGCGCCGCTGGATATCCCGCAACTGAGCGAAGAGCAGGTCAAGCAGCGCTGGGAAGAGATCAAGGCCGAGGAGCGCGCAGAAAAATCTGACGCCCCGGAGCAGTTATCCCTGCTCGACGACGTGCCAACAACCTTGCCGGCGTTGTCCCGCGCGGCCAAATTGCAGAAGCGCGCCGGGCAGGTCGGTTTCGACTGGCCTGAGGCGTTGCCGGTGGTGGATAAGGTCCGCGAAGAGCTGGATGAAGTGCTGGAAGCCATGGCCGATAACGACTCGGCGGCCATTAGCGACGAGGTCGGTGACCTGCTGTTCACGGTGGTCAACCTGGCGCGGCACCTCAAGGTCGACCCGGAAACCGCCCTGCGGCTTGCCAACGCCAAATTCGAAAGGCGCTTCCGATTTATCGAACAGGCATTGCGCGACACCCGTCGTCCCATGGAAGATTGCACCCTCGAAGAGTTGGACGCCCTATGGGGCGAAGCCAAACGCCAGGAAAAGAACGTGTCCAGCTGCGGTTGAGCAGTTGCCTAAGTGAGTAAGCACCATGAGCATTTCCCTTCGCGACCAGTTGCTCAAAGCAGGGCTGGTCAACCAAAAGCAGGCCAAGCAGGTCGGCAAAGACAAGCAGAAGCAGCAACGTCTGGTTCATAAAGGCCAGGCCGAGGCGGACGACACTCAGGTGCGTCTGGCCCAGGAAGCACAGGCCGAGAAGGTCAAGCGCGACCAGGAACTCAACCGCCAGCAGCAGGAAAAGGTCGAGGCCAAGGCCCGTACGGCTCAGGTCAAGCAATTGATCGAAACCTCGCGTTTACCCAAGCTGACCACCGAGGACTACTACAACTTCGTCGATGACAAGAAGGTCAAGCGCCTGTCGGTCAACACCTTGATGCGCAACAAGCTGAGCAACGGCTCACTGGCAATTGTCCACCATGGCGGCGGTTACGAAGTGATCCCTCGCGAGGCGGCGCTGAAGATCCAGGAGCGGGCTGCGGAGCGTATCGTTCAGCTCAACATCCTCACCGAGACCCAGGTGCCGGATGAGGATGATCCATACGCCGCCTACCAGATCCCTGATGATCTGATGTGGTAAGGCTGTAAAAACAACACTGTGGCGAGGGGGCTTGGCCCCCGTTGGGCTGCGCAGCAGCCCCAATAAGGCCCGAAAACAACAAACCCCGCTTAATGGCGGGGTTTGTGTTTGCGGGTACTGCGGCTGCGTGGGCCGGGGTGCCCGCCGGATTTCAGAGTTTCAGGCGCTTTGCGGCTGGTGTCTCATCTCCAGAGTTTCGAGCTCGCTTTTATAGTTATGGGCGTCGGTCTCGGAGTGAAACATTCCCACCAGCAAGTCTTGCTGATGGACATCCCAGATACGTATGCCGTTGGCTACACCTTCGTGGGACATATGTGCATCGTCGCGTTCAGTTACTTTTACAGTCATATGCTTGCTCCAATCGCTGGTTGGTCTGCGGCAAGTCGTCGCAGGCCTTTGTTATATGTTTTGTTAGCTTGCTAAGTAAATAACCAGGATTTGCAACAAACCTTTACAGAAATAGGAACAGTCGCCGAGGCCCCGAAAACCGCGACATTGCGTCGCAGGTGGCTGAGTTTTATGACAAAAGTTTCATGTTGCAGTCAGGTCGCCGAGTTGCCGATATCCTGCAGACGAAAAAAAGCCCCGCATTTCGCGAGGCTCTTTTAATCGATCGTGGATCAGCTGCCTTTCACAGCCTTGCCGTTGACCGTACCTTCCAACAACATGATGTTGTATTCCTTGCCGTCGGTTTCAACCTGTTGCAGGCGAACCAGCAGGTAGTCCCAGCTCTTGGCAAACCACATCACGGTGGTGCGTTTGCTTTGAGTCGGGTCACGCACGCGCTCGACCTTGATGGCGTCGATCTGGCCGGCCTTGGTCTCGACTTTCTCTTCACCCAGTACACGGAAGTCATAGGTCTCGACTTCGCCGTCATCGACCACTTGGTAACTCATGGTCTTCTTGCCAGCGGCGACGTCATGTTGCAGAGCCAACTGGTAAGTGGATTTGTCGACCATGCCACGGTTCAGCGGGATCTTCACCGCGTCGCCGCGGTCAGTGCCGGTGACCATCTTGGTGGTCCAGTCGAAATCCAGGTCGGCTTTCTTGGCTTTGCCCAGGCCACCACGTTCGAAGTGGTAGGACTGTGGCAGCAAGGTGTCCTTGTCCAGGGTCAAGGTGCTTTCTTCGGTCAGGCTGGCGATCATCATCGAGGCTTTGAAGCTCAGCTTCCAGGCGCCGTTGGCGGTTTTCTCCAGGCTTCGCGAAGCGGTGCCGCTCATGGGCAACTGCTTCCAGTCGGCGGTGTAGCTGGCGGAGAACGGCTGAAGGTCTGCCGCCTGCGCCAAAGGCAGGGTGAGCAGCGCAAAAGCAAAGAGCAGGGCGCGACGCATAAAATCTCCTAGGTTCGAATCAAGTGGCCGCTGGCCGCAAGTAACTGGCCGTCCAATAATGCACCCTGTTCACCAAGAATCAACCGCCCCTCAGCGAACCAGCGAACAGCCAGCGGGTAAATCTTGTGTTCCTGGGTGTGAACCCGTTGCGCAAGTGACTGCGCAGAGTCCGCAGACTCTACCGGAACCACTGCCTGTACGACCAGAGGCCCGCCATCGAGTTCCTCGGTGACGAAGTGCACGCTGCAACCATGCTCCGTATCGCCGGCTTCGAGGGCGCGCTGGTGGGTATGCAGGCCTTTGTACTTGGGCAGCAGCGAAGGGTGGATATTGAGCAGGCGCCCCTGGTAGTGCCGCACGAAACCAGCGCTGAGAATGCGCATGAAGCCGGCCAGTACCACAAGCTTGGGGTTGAAGGTGTCGATCAGTTCGATCAGGGCCGCATCGAAGGCCTCGCGGCCCTCGAAAGCCTTGTGATCCAGGGCGCGGGTGTCGATCCCTGCGTCCCTGGCACGTTGCAGGCCGTAGGCGTCGCTGCGGTTGGAAATCACCGCAGCGATGCGCGCCGGGCTGTCGCCCGTGCGCGTGCTATCGATCAGAGCCTGCAAGTTACTGCCGGTGCCGGAGAGCAGCACCACGACGTTACAGGTTGCTGACATCAGTGCGCCTTGAGGTTCTTCAGTTCCACCTGGGCTGCGCCTTCGGCAGCCGTGGCGATCTGGCCGATGACCCATGGCTGCTCGCCGGCTTCACGCAGGACGTTCAGCGCGGTTTCAACGTGCTCTTGAGCTACGCAGATGACCATGCCGACGCCGCAGTTCAGCACGCGGTGCATTTCGGTTTCGTTGACGTTGCCTTTCTCTTGCAGCCAGTCAAATACTGCCGGACGTTGCCAGCTGGCCACGTCGACAATGGCCTGGGCGCCTTTAGGCAGTACGCGCGGGATGTTGTCCAGCAGGCCGCCACCGGTGATGTGGGCCATGGCCTTGACGGCGCCAGTGTCCTTGATCAGCTTGAGCAACGGCTTGACGTAGATGCGGGTCGGGGCCATCAGCAGGTCGGTCAGTGGTTTGCCGTCGAGCTGGATGTTTTCGATGTCGGCACCGGACACTTCGATGATCTTGCGGATCAGCGAGTAGCCGTTGGAGTGCGGGCCGGACGATGGCAGGGCCAGCAGGGCGTCACCGGCGGCAACCTTGGAGCCGTCGATGATCTCGGCTTTTTCCACGACGCCGACGCAGAAGCCAGCCAGGTCATAGTCTTCGCCTTCGTACATGCCCGGCATTTCAGCGGTTTCACCGCCTACCAGTGAGCAACCGGACAGTTCACAGCCCGCGCCGATGCCGGTCACGACTTGGGTCGCGGTCTCGACATTGAGCTTGCCGGTGGCGTAGTAGTCGAGGAAGAACAACGGTTCGGCACCGCAGACCACCAGGTCGTTGACGCACATGGCCACCAGGTCGATGCCGATGGTGTCGTGCTTGTTCAGGTTCAGCGCCAGGCGCAGCTTGGTGCCGACGCCGTCGGTGCCGGAGACCAGAACAGGCTGCTTGTAACCGGCCGGGATTTCGCAGAGGGCGCCAAAACCGCCCAGGCCACCCATGACTTCAGGGCGCGCAGTGCGCTTGGCGACGCTCTTGATGCGTTCGACCAATGCTTCACCGGCGTCGATGTCTACACCGGCGTCCTTGTAGCTCAGGGAGGGTTGCTTGCTCATGATCCAGGCCTTTAGGGGGGATTCAGGGGTAACGACCGAATGCGGCGGGAATGCTGAAACGGATGGTTTCAGAATGCCTTGCCATGGACGGTCTGCGAAGGCGCGCGATTTTATCAGGCTTGAGGGGCAGCGGCCATCCTCGGGCCGACGGGCAGGGGCATATGGGGTTAAAAAAACGCTAATCGATGCGGCTTCTGACCGTATATAAGGTATAGCCTTTAACCGGCTATCGTTATGACGGTACAAAAACTTACCAGGATCTTGTGAATGTTTTGCTGGTCGCTGTGGTCACAGCCTTGCTTAACAGTGCTCACGCGGTCTATTCCAGCCGCTTTTTTGTCGTTCGGGAATCTTCCATGCGTTTGTGTAAATTCTTTTTTGTAGGCTGTTTGTCATTGGTCAGCCTGGCGAGTCATGCCGAAACCCTCAATGGCCTCTATCAAGTACTCGAACCTGTCAGCAGCCAGACGCCGGATGAGCGCGCCCAGGCGACCCAGCGTGCCTTGGAAACCCTGGTGATTCGCTTGACCGGCGACGCCAAGGCAGCCAAAGGCCCCGGCCTGGCGGCAATCCGCAAGGACCCGCAACAAATCATCAGCCAGTACGGCTACGATGCCGGCCCGCCTGAAAGCCTGCAGGTAGATTTCGACCCGGTCAGCACCGATCGCGCCTTGCGCGAAGCAGGCCTGGCGCTGTGGGGCAGCAATCGGCCATCGATCCTTGGTTGGTGGCTGAGTGATTCCACCGAAGGCAGCAGCCTGGTCGGTGACGGCCAGGCCGCTGCACAGCCATTGCGTCGCGCGGCCCAGCATCGAGGTTTGCCGTTGCGCCTGCCATTGGGCGATCTCGATGAGCAGATCGTCGCCACCGCACCTAATCTTGAAAGCGCTGACCCCGCGCCACTGCGCTCGGCGTCGGAACGTTACGGTGCCGATGCCATGCTGGCGGTGCATGCCCGTGAAGAGGGCGGGCAATGGCAAGCCAAATGGCGTTTGTGGCTGGGCGATAAAGCCGAGCAGGGCACCGTCCAAGGCGCAGATACCGCGGCCCTGGCCGACGCGGTGCTGTTGGCCGTGAGTGAGCGCCTGGCGCCGCGCTTTGCAGTCAAGGCGGGGGCAACCAGCGAGCAACTGCTTGAGGTGCAGGGCATGACCCTGGAGCGCTACGCTGCCTTGGGGCACTTGCTGGAGCCGTTTGGCGCGCAACTGCAACGGGTTGATGGCGGTCGTATCATCTATCGGGTCAATGGCAGCGCCGACCAGTTGCGCACCCAGTTGAGTCTGGCGAAGTTGCAGGAGGTGCCGGCCGGTGAGGTGCCTGCACCTGCGCCCGTCCAGCAGCCGACGGCCGAAGGTGCGCAACCGGCGCCCGCGCCGCAGGTCGAGCCGACGCCGCAACTGCGTTTTCGTTGGTAACTGTTCTTCCTTATATAGAAGCAACTAACAGATGGAGTGGTTTATGGCGGATTCGCGTCGTTGGGTGTGGCTTGGCGGGATCGTCGTGCTGTGCGTTTTTGTATTCTTGCTGCATTCGATATTGACGCCGTTCCTGGTTGCGCTGCTGCTGGCCTATCTGTTCGATCCCTTAGTGGATCGCCTGGAAAAGGTTGGGTTGTCGCGCACCTGGGGTGTGGTGGCGGTGTTTGCGCTGTTCACCCTGATTGTCATGGCGCTGCTGCTGGTGCTGGTACCGATGTTGGCCAAGCAATTGTTTCGCCTCTATGAGTTGGCGCCGCAAATGCTCGATTGGCTGCAACACACTGCCATGCCTTGGGCTCAGGCCAAGCTTGGCCTGGCCGATGGCTTCTGGAAATTCGACAAGGTCAAGGCCGCCATCAGCGAGCACATGGGGCAGACCACCGATATTGTCGGGATTGTCCTCAGTCAGGCGACGGCTTCCAGCCTGGCGCTGATCGGCTGGTTGACCAATCTGGTGTTGATCCCGGTGGTGGCGTTCTACCTGCTGCGGGACTGGGACCTGATGATGGCGAAGATCCGCAGCCTGTTGCCGCGTAGCCGTGAGGAGCGCATCGTCTCCCTGGCAGGAGAGTGCCATGAAGTGCTCGGCGCGTTCGTTCGTGGTCAGTTGCTGGTGATGTTGGCCCTGGGGATTATCTATGCGGCGGGGCTGATGGCAATCGGTCTGGAACTGGGCCTGTTGATCGGCCTGATTGCTGGCCTCGCGGCGATTGTGCCGTACATGGGGTTTGTCATTGGCATTGGTGCGGCGCTGGTGGCCGGGCTGTTCCAGTTTGGCGGTGACTTCTACCCGATGCTGGGGATTGTCGCGGTATTCATGGTGGGCCAGGCGCTGGAAGGCATGGTGCTGACGCCATTGCTGGTGGGGGATCGGATCGGTCTACACCCGGTGGCGGTGATCTTTGCGATCCTGGCGGGCGGTGAACTGTTTGGCTTTACCGGCATCCTGCTGGCATTGCCAGTGGCGGCAGTGATCATGGTACTGGTGCGCCATGTGCACGACCTGTACAAGGATTCAGATGTCTACACCGGTGTCGACGAGCCCAATCTATAAGGTCGAGGTTCAGCGCGCCCTCACAAACCCGGCTCAGTGCCGGGTTTGTCGTAGTTGCTCCCCAGGCCAGTGGCCGTGGCGTCAAATAATCTCTATGAAATCCAGCACGTTAACGCAAACCTTTGATTTTGCTTGTGGTCTGCTGCATTGTGCACCCGGCGTCACGGGTATAAACTTTGCACACTTTTCACAGAGGCCACTAACGGTCCGATTGGAACCGTTCAGTCAGCATGAAACCGATTCAGCTGCCCCTAGGTGTGCGTCTGCGTGACGACGCTACCTTTATCAATTACTACCCAGGCGCCAATGCCGCTGCACTCGGCTATGTCGAGCGGCTTTGCGAAGCCGACGCCGGGTGGACCGAAAGCCTGATTTACCTCTGGGGCAAGGACGGCGTGGGACGTACCCACTTGTTGCAGGCCGCTTGCCTGCGTTTTGAGCAGATGGGCGAACCGGCGGTGTACCTGCCTTTGGCCGAGTTACTAGATCGGGGCACCGAAATCCTCGACAACCTTGAACAATACGAACTGGTTTGCCTGGATGACCTGCAAGCAGTTGCGGGGCGGGCGGATTGGGAAGAGGCGCTGTTTCATCTGTTCAACCGCTTGCGTGACAGCGGGCGGCGCTTGCTGATTGCTGCGTCCACCTCGCCTCGGGAGTTGCCGGTGAAGCTGGCGGATCTCAAGTCTCGCCTGACCCTGGCACTGATTTTCCAGATGCGCCCACTGTCTGATGAAGACAAGCTGCGCGCCCTGCAATTGCGTGCGTCCCGTCGGGGCCTGCACCTTACCGATGAAGTCGGGCACTTTATCCTCACCCGTGGCACCCGCAGCATGAGTGCTCTGTTCGAATTGCTCGAACGCCTCGATCAAGCCTCTTTGCAGGCCCAGCGCAAGCTGACTATTCCTTTCCTGAAAGAAACCCTCGGCTGGTAGCCAGCCCTTTAAAATAGGGGCTCTTGGCATTTTGCAGGCGCCAGAAATCCTGCGTTTTAGCCTGTTTGGCCACGCAAAAGGGTCTTGTAGGGGTTTAAGGGCTTAGATGTCATGGCCCAAACAAGAAGTCACATGGATCACGATTGAATTTGCAAATCGATATGATAGAAGGCATAGTCTCGGCTTCTTTACACATCCAGCCACGGTCGTGCCCATGCTAAATCGCTTCGCACCCCTCGTGCCTCTCGCACTCGTTACCCTGTTGTTTGGTTGCGCCACCCACCCTCAACAGGTGGCTGAGCAGCAAAAGCCTCAACAACACAATCAACAAAAATTTGTCGCTGCGCAGTCTTCCACTGCTTATCAGGAAGCTGTCTATTCAGAAGAAGTAGCGACAGAAAAAGAACTGGCTGAGTTTTCCGACAGCAAGCCTTATCAGCTTCCAGTTCTGGCCGACAGCATCCTCGAGCGCGGTCTGTCCTTGGTCGGCACCCGTTACCGTTTCGGCGGTACCTCTGAAGCCGGTTTCGATTGCAGCGGTTTCATCGGTTACCTGTTTCGCGAAGAGGCCGGCATGAAGCTGCCGCGTTCCACTCGTGAAATGATCAACGTTGATGCACCGTTGGTCGCTCGCAACAACCTCAAGCCTGGTGATCTGCTTTTCTTTAGTACCAATGGTCGTGGTCGCGTCAGTCACGCCGGTATTTACCTGGGCGATGACCAATTTATCCACTCCAGCAGCCGTCGTAGCGGTGGCGTTCGGGTCGATAAGTTGGGCGATAGTTACTGGAGCAAGACCTTTATCGAAGCCAAGCGCGCCCTGGCCATGGCCCCGACTACCGTTACCTCCCGCAAGTAAAGTTAAAGTGATACTTGAAGTTTGACGTGTAAGCGCTAGAATCCTTGGATATTGTTGTGAACTGATCGCGCGAGCTTTGCTTGCGCGGTCTGGTTTTCAGCCTTCGGTAACGAAAGCCGCATCCAGATCAGGATCGTTCTGCCCATGTCGACCTCGGCCCGCCTAATTCTTGTCATTTGCGCCGCGCTGCTCAGCGCCTGCGCAAGTCGTCCACCTCCCGTGGCCGTCAAGCCCAAGCCGGTGTTCAACTATTCCACCCAAACCTTTTCTCCGGCTGCCGAAGACGTGCTTTTTCGTGCGTTGGGTCTGGTCGGCACGCCTTATCGCTGGGGCGGCAATACGCCGGACTCGGGGTTTGATTGCAGCGGCCTGATTGGTTTTGTCTACCGTGACGCTGCCGGTATCTCCTTGCCACGCACCACCCGCGAACTGATCGTGATGCGTGCCCAGGATGTGAGTGAAGATGCCCTGCAAACCGGCGACCTACTCTTTTTTGCCACCAATGGTGGCTCGCAGGTCAGCCACGCGGGAATCTATGTGGGCGAAGGGCGCTTTGTGCATGCCCCGCAAACGGGCGGTACGGTGAAGCTGGACACGCTATCCAAGGCGTATTGGCAGAATGCCTACCTGAGCGCCAAGCGCGTATTGCCGCCGGAACATCTGGCGCGTAATCCCTAAGAAGCAGCTACAAGCTTCAAGCTATAAGCTGCAAGAAGGCGCCTAACGGCCACTTGCAGCTTGAGGCTTGTTAGCAGGTTATTTAGTCGCTGACACCCGCCACACTTTATTCCCCACATCATCGGCCACCAGCAAATCCCCCTGCTGATCGATCACCACGCCCACTGGCCGGCCCATGGCTTTCTCATCGCTGTTGAGGAACCCGGTCAGTACATCCACCGGTTGCCCTTTCGGCTTGCCCGCTTCAAACGGTACAAAGATCACTTTGTAACCACTGTGAGGCTTGCGATTCCACGAGCCATGCTGGCCGATAAACGCGCCGTTACTGAACGGTGCTGGCAACTTGCTGCCCTCGGCAAAGGTCAGGCCCAGTGATGCAGTGTGCGGGCCGACCGCATAGTCCGGTGCAATGGCCTTGGCCACCAGGTCTGGGTCTTGTGGGGTCACGCGCACATCGACGTGCTGGCCGTAGTAGCTGAACGGCCAGCCATAGAAGCCGCCATCCTTGACCGAGGTGATGTAGTCCGGCACCAGGTCGCTACCGATTTCATCCCGTTCGTTGACCGCCGTCCACAGTTTGCCGCTTTGCGGCTCCCAGGCCATGCCGTTGGGGTTGCGCAGGCCAGATGCGAAGATGCGGTGCTGGCCGGTGGCGCGGTCTACTTCCCAAATCGCCGCCCGACCTTGCTCCGCTTCCAGGCCGTTTTCCGCGACGTTGCTGTTGGAGCCGACGCTGACGTACAGCTTGTTGCCATCTTTGCTGGCCACCACGTTTTTGGTCCAGTGATGGTTCAGAGGGCCACCCGGCAGGTCGACGACCTTGGTGCCAGCCTCCTTGATGGAGGTTTCGCCTGACTGATAGGGGAAGCGCAACAGCTTGTCCGAGTCAGCGACGTACAGGTCGTTGCCCACCAGGGTCATGCCGAACGGCGAGTTGAGGTTTTCCAGGAACACCGTGCGGGTTTCAGCGACGCCATCGTGGTCGGCGTCCCGCAGCAGGGTGATGCGGTTCGGGCTCGGCACGCCAGCGCCGGCTCGGCCCATGACCTTGCCCATCACCCAGCCGCGAATGCCCCTGGAATCGTCCGGCTTGGGCGGTGCGTTGGTTTCCGCCACCAGCACATCACCATTGGGCAGTACGTACAGCCAGCGCGGGTGATCCAGGCCTTCGGCGAACGCTGCCACCTGGGTGCCGGCCGCCGCAGTGGGCTTGACGCCGTCCGGCCAACCAATCGCCGGGGCGATATTCACGGTGGGGATCAGGGTTTTGTTCGGCTCCGGCAGCTTGGGCGAGGGGCCGGTGCCGTCGGACACTTGCAAGGTGGAACTATCACCGCAAGCGGCCAGGGTGCCAGCGACGATGATGAGTAAGGCGAGTCGGGTCTTATGCATATTTTTCTCCTCAATACCTGTAGTCATAGAGGCACGACGCGCTGCGATGGTTCAAGTGCGCCGCCAGCTTTAATTGACGCTCCACCCCCAACCCACTAACCTTCGCCGCTTGTTTCAGGTGCTCTGTGGCGTGTGCGTCAACAGAGTGAAACAGGGAAACCGGTGAGTGAGCGCACTTGTACACAGTGAAGCCACGATCCCGGCGCTGCCCCCGCAACGGTAAATGAGTCAAGACGGTGCTTTCGCCACTGTATCGCCCCGCGATATGGGAAGGCGCACCCTCGGCGCGCAACGCCACTCATGAGCCCGGAGACCGGCCTGATTCATCCAACAGCATCACGGTGGGCGATGCTTGGCTGTTTGCTTTCTCTTTTCCTGCCCGCCGTTTTTGTCCAGCCCCAACGGAGAGCTGCCATGACTGAATCCCCCGATCGTGACGAACGCCACCTGGCGCGCATGCTGCGCAAAAAAGCGGTGATCGATGAGCGCATTGCCAATTCACCGAACGAATGCGGATTGCTGCTGGTGCTCACCGGCAATGGCAAAGGCAAGAGCAGTTCAGCCTTTGGCATGCTGGCCCGGGCCATGGGCCACGGCATGCAGTGTGGTGTGGTGCAGTTTATCAAGGGCCGCAACAGCACCGGTGAAGAGCTGTTTTTCCGCCGCTTCCCCGAGCAAGTGCGTTTCCATGTGATGGGCGAAGGCTTTACCTGGGAAACCCAGGACCGCCAGCGCGACATCGCCGCGGCCGAAGCCGCCTGGGTGGTGTCCCAGGAAATGCTGCGCGATCCGTCCATCGGTCTGGTGGTGCTGGATGAGTTGAACATCGCCCTCAAGCACGGCTACCTCGACCTGGACCAGGTCCTCAGCGACCTGCAAGCCCGCCCGCCGATGCAGCATGTACTGGTCACCGGCCGCGGCGCCAAGCCGGAACTGATTGAAATGGCCGACACCGTTACTGAAATGGGCGTGCTCAAACACGCGTTCCAGGCCGGTATCAAGGCACAGAAGGGCATTGAACTTTGAAGCAGTCCCGTCACTGCCCTGCAGTCTTGATCGCCGCGCCGGCGTCAGGCCAGGGCAAAACCACCGTCACCGCCGCACTGGCCCGCTTGCACCGCAATCTCGGGCGCAAGGTCCGCGTGTTCAAGTGCGGCCCGGACTTTCTCGACCCGATGATCCACGAGCGCGCCAGCGGTGCGCCGGTCTATCAATTGGACATGTGGATGGTCGGCGAGCAGGAAAGTCGGCGGCTGTTGTGGGACGCGGCGGGGGAGGCCGACCTGATTTTGATCGAAGGCGTCATGGGCCTGTTCGACGGCACGCCGTCCAGCGCTGACCTGGCGCGGCATTTTGGCGTGCCGGTGCTGGCGGTAATCGACGGCACGGCGATGGCCCAGACTTTTGGCGCTTTGGCCTTGGGGCTCGCCCGTTACCAGCCTGATCTGCCGTTCGCCGGGGTGCTGGCCAATCGCGTCGGCACCCTGCGTCATGCGCAGTTGCTGGAGGGTAGCCTTACCGAAGGCCTGCGCTGGTACGGCGCATTGTCGCGGGAGACCGGTATCGAGCTGCCGAGTCGTCATCTTGGGCTGGTGCAAGCCAGCGAATTGAATGACCTGGATCTGCGCCTGGATGCCGCCGCGCAAGCGTTGGGTAGCAGTTGCGAGGTAGCGCTGCCGCCGCCGGTAGAGTTCGCCGCGCCTGAGCCGATAGAGGCCGAACCGTTGCTGGCCGGTGTACGGATTGCCGTTGCCCGTGACGAAGCCTTTGCCTTTACCTACGGCGCCAGCCTCGACTTGTTGCGAGCGATGGGCGCCGAGTTGCGCTTCTTCTCGCCGATTCATGATTGTGAACTGCCAGAAGCTGACAGCCTGTACCTGCCCGGTGGTTATCCGGAACTGCATCACCTGGCGTTGTCGCAAAACACTTCGATGCTGACCGCCATCCGCGCCCACCATGGCGCCGGCAAGCCCTTGTTGGCCGAATGCGGCGGCATGCTGTATTTGCTGGACTCGCTCACCGATGTCGATGGCACCCGCGCCGAGTTACTCGGACTGCTTCAGGGCGATGCTGTGATGCAAAAGCGCCTGGCCGCCCTGGCGCTGCAAAGTGTCGATTTGCCCGAAGGCGTTCTGCGCGGCCACACCTACCATCATTCCCTGACCAGTACCCAATGGCAGCCGATTGCCCGGGGCCTGAGCCCCAACGGCGGACGCGGCGCCGAGGCGGTTTATCGGCAGGGCCGGATGACCGCCTCTTATGTGCACTTTTATTTCCCGTCCAACCCGACAGCGATTGCAGCGTTATTTGTGCCAGACACCCAAGCCAATGTGGGAGCGGGCTTGCCCGCAATGAGGCCATGACCGACAACACCTTCCCCCAGGCCGACCGCGAAGCCGTCTACCGGGCCATCGCCGAACGCCGCGACATGCGCCACTTCAGCGGCGGCACTGTCGCTCCCGAGCTGCTTCACCGTTTGCTGCAAGCCGCCCACCAGGCGCCCAGCGTCGGCCTGATGCAGCCGTGGCGTTTCATCCGCATCAGCGACCGCGACCTGCGGGGCAAGATTCAGCAACTGGTGGAAGAAGAGCGTATTCGCACCGCCGAAGCCCTCGGCGAGCGTTCCGACCAGTTTATGAAGCTCAAGGTCGAAGGCATCAACGAGTGCGCTGAGGTGCTGGTGGCCGCGCTGATGGATGACCGCGAACGGCATATCTTCGGCCGTCGCACCTTGCCGGAAATGGACATGGCGTCCTTGTCCTGCGCGATCCAGAATCTATGGCTGGCGTCCCGGGTCGAAGGGCTGGGCATGGGCTGGGTGTCGTTGTTCGAGCCCCAGGCCCTGGCCGATCTGCTGGGTTTGCCGGCGGGTGCCAAGCCCCTGGCGGTGCTGTGCCTGGGCCCGGTGACCGAGTTCTACCCGGCACCGATGTTGCAGCTGGAAGGCTGGACCGAACCGCGTCCATTGAGTGACATGCTGTATGAGAATTATTGGGGAGTGAGTCAATGAGTGTGGCCTTGCTGAGTGTCGCTGCCGTGGCGCTGGATGCGCTGCTGGGCGAACCCAGGCGCTGGCATCCGCTGGTGGCATTCGGTAATTTCGCCGGGCGTATCGAGCAGCGTTTCAACTCGGGTGGCCGTGGCTGGCGCAGCCATGGCGTGACCGCCTGGGTGATCGCGGTGGTGCCGCTGACCCTGCTGGCCACGGCCTTGTCGTGGGCGCCGTATGTGGGTTGGGTGATCGAGATCCTCGCGTTGTATTGCGCCCTCGGTATGCGCAGCCTTGGCGAACACGTGGCGCCCGTGGCCCAGGCCCTGCGCAGTGATGACCTGGACGAGGCGCGCAAGCGCGTCGGTTATCTGGTCAGCCGCCAAACCAGCGAGCTGGACCACACCGAAGTTGCACGCGCCGCCACCGAATCGGTATTGGAAAACGGCAGCGATGCGGTGTTCGCCGCGCTGTTCTGGTTTGTCATCGCCGGCGTGCCCGGCGTGGTGCTCTATCGCTTGAGCAATACCCTGGATGCCATGTGGGGTTATCGCAACCAACGTTTTGAACGTTTTGGCTGGGCTGCGGCGAAGATCGACGATCTGCTCAACTATATTCCTGCAAGGTTGGTGGCGTTGACCTACGCGCTACTGGGCAAAACTCGGCTGGCGCTCAAGTGCTGGCGCACTCAAGGCCCAACTTGGGACAGCCCCAACGCCGGTCCGGTGATGGCTGCGGGCGCAGGTGCCCTGGGTGTCGAGTTGGGCGGGGCAGCGATTTATCACGGCGAACTGCATCAGCGTCCGCAATTGGGCGAAGGTGTGCCGGCGAGTGCCGATTCCATCGACCAGGGCTGGCAACTGGTGCAGCGCGGCGTGTGGCTATGGTTGTTGATTCTGTGTGTGGGGGCTGAATTTTATGCTTGAGCACGGTGGTCGGCTGCGCAAGGCAGCAATGCAATACGGCATCAGCGAGGCCGACTGGCTGGACCTGTCCAGCGGCCTGGCGCCCTGGCCCTGGCCGATCCCCGAGGTCCCGCTGCGGGCCTGGGCGCGCCTGCCGGAAACCGATGATGGCCTGGAGGCGGCCGCCTGCGAGTACTACGGCGCCGCCCAGGTGCTGCCGGTGCCCGGCTCCCAGGCCGCAATCCAATTGCTGCCGCGTCTGCGTCGTTCGGGCAAGGTCGGCGTGCTGTCGCCGTGCTATGCCGAGCACGCCGAAGCCTGGCGCCGCGCCGGTTATATCGTGCGTGAAGTATTGGAGCAGGAAGTGGACTTCTTCCTCGACAGCCTTGACGTGCTGGTGGTGGTCAACCCCAACAACCCCACCGGCCTGAGCCTCACGCCGCAACGCCTGCTGGACTGGCACGCACGCCTGGCCCAACGCGGCGGCTGGCTGGTGGTGGATGAGGCCTTTATGGACAACACCCCACAGTTAAGCCTGGCGAGCCAGACCCATCAGGTGGGCTTGATCGTATTGCGCTCGTTCGGTAAGTTTTTTGGCCTGGCCGGGGTTCGACTGGGCTTTGTCCTGGCCGAGCGCAAGTTGCTCAAGTTGCTTGCTGAACAAGTCGGGCCATGGGCGGTCAGCGGGCCGACGCGGGTGTTGGGCCAGGTGTGCCTTAAGGATGTCGCCGGCCATACGCGCCAGCGCCTGCGCTGCGAAGAAGCCAGCCAGCGACTGTTTGAACTGCTGGAGCGTCATGGCCTGCGACCGCAAGGCGGCTGCGCGCTGTTCCAGTGGTTGATTACCGACTGCGCCGAGCACCTGCACGAATTCATGGCCCAGCGCGGCATTCTGCTGCGCCTGTTTGTCCACGACAGCAGCCTGCGCTTTGGCCTGCCGGGTACCGACGCTGACTGGCTGCGCCTGGAACAAGCGCTCACCGCGTACAAGGAAGCATCATGAGTACCTTGATGGTGCAGGGCACCACGTCCGATGCCGGCAAAAGTACCTTGGTCACCGCCTTGTGCCGCTGGCTGGTGCGCCAGGGCGTGGCGGTGGTGCCGTTCAAACCGCAGAACATGGCGCTCAACAGCGCGGTGACTGCCGAGGGCGGCGAGATTGGCCGGGCCCAGGCGGTCCAGGCCCAGGCGGCGAAGCTGGCGCCTCACACCGATATGAATCCGGTGCTGCTCAAACCCAATAGCGACACCGGTTCGCAGGTCATCATCCATGGCCGGGCCGTCACCACCATGAATGCGGTGGCTTATCACGATTACAAGGCCATCGCCATGCAAGCGGTGTTGGCGTCCCATGCCTGCTTGAGCGCGGCGTATCCGGTGGTGATGGTGGAAGGTGCCGGATCACCCGCCGAGATCAATCTGCGAGCCAACGACATCGCCAACATGGGCTTTGCCGAAGCGGTGGATTGCCCAGTGCTGTTGATCGCCGACATCAATCGCGGCGGGGTGTTTGCTCATTTGGTAGGGACGCTGGAATTGCTGTCGCCTTCGGAGCAGGCGCGGGTCAAGGGTTTCATCATCAACCGTTTTCGTGGCGATATCGCGCTGCTGCAACCGGGACTGGACTGGCTGGAAGAACGCACCGGCAAGCCGGTGGTGGGTGTTCTGCCTTACGTGATGGATTTGCACCTGGAGGCCGAAGACGGCATCGACCAGCGTCAGATCGACAAGGCGGCGCAGGTGCTCAAGGTAGTGGTGCCGGTATTGCCGCGTATCAGCAACCACACGGATTTTGATCCGCTGCGGCTGCATCCCCAGGTGGATTTGCAGTTTGTCGGGCCGGGGCAGGCGATTCCTGCGGCTGACCTGATTATCTTGCCGGGGTCGAAAAGCGTACGTAGCGACTTGGCCTATTTGCGGGCCAATGGTTGGGACGTGGCGCTGGGCCGGCACTTGCGCTATGGCGGCAAGGTGTTGGGGATTTGCGGTGGGTTGCAGATGCTTGGCGAGCAGGTGCATGACCCGTTGGGGCTGGAAGGGCCCTGCGGTTCCAGTGAGGGGCTGGGGCTTTTGGTGTTTAGCACGACGCTGGAAGAAGAGAAGCAACTGCGCAATGTTCGCGGGCGGTTGCTGTTGGAAGACGCTGAGGTCAGTGGTTATGAGATTCATGCGGGTGTGACCAGTGGCAGTGCCTTGTCGCGACCGGCGGTGGTTTTGGATGACGGTCGTAAGGATGGTGCGCAAAGTGCCGACGGGCAGATTCTTGGTACTTATCTGCATGGGTTGTTTGAGACTCCGGCCGCTTGCAGTGCGTTGTTGCGCTGGGCGGGGTTGGAGGATGTGCAGGAGGTGGATTACCACGCCCTTCGCGAGCGGGATATTGAGCGGTTGGCGGATTTGGTGGAGCAGCATTTGGATACAGGATTGTTGCGTTCGTTGTGTGGGGTTTGAGGGTGTACACCGATCCAGTGTGGGAGCCGGGTTTACCCACGGAGCAATGCCTGCGTTCGGCCTCTGGTTTTATGGGCAGGCAGATCAAGAACCAGATCAAAAGCCAGTGCCCGCCAATCCGCTTTCTGGAGCGAGCTGGCTCGCCTGCGATGGGCTCACAGGCACCGCATTCATCCAGGAAGCCCGTGTCATCGTTAACGACCATCGCGAGCAAGCTTGCTCCTACAGTGGGCAGTGGATCCGCTCTTGCTTCTCACCACTCAGGTCGGCTACCAGGCCGCCGTGCTTTTGCTTTTGATCTTAGGTGCCCCGTTAACCACGATGGCTGAACGCAGGTATTGCTCCGTGGGTAAACCGGCAGGACGCCGGTTTAGCCGCGCTGGGCCAAGGATGGCCCATCGCGGCGGCCCACGGAGCAATGCCGGAGTGAAGGCATGCCGAGCCACAGCGAGGCACCAAGTGGTGGGGCAAGAGCCTTTTGCTTACTTTTGGGCTCTTTCAAAAGTGAGTCGCTGTAAGAGCGAAACCCCAAGCCGCCGTTACCGCAGCAACGGATACACACACACAATCAAAAAAAGAGGCCCCACCCCATGCTCCAACTAATCCTGGGCGGCGCCCGCTCCGGCAAAAGCCGCCTCGCCGAAAAACTCGCCGCGAATAGCGCGCTCCCGGTCACCTACATAGCCACCAGCCAACCCCTGGACGGCGAAATGAACGAGCGCGTCACCCTGCATCGCCAGCGCCGCCCAGCTGAATGGAGCCTGATCGAAGAACCCATCGAACTGGCCCGCGTCCTACGGGAAGCCGCCGGCCCCGACCGCTGCCTGCTGGTCGACTGCCTGACCCTATGGCTAACCAACCTGCTCATGCTCGAAGACCCCGCACGTCTTGCCTCAGAGCGCGACGCCCTGCTGCAAATCCTGGCCTTCCTGCCAGGTGAAATCATCTTTGTCAGCAACGAGACCGGACTGGGTGTCGTGCCGCTGGGCGAATTGACTCGCCGCTATGTCGATGAAGCCGGTTGGCTGCATCAAGCCCTGGCCGAGCGTTGTCAGCGTGTTGTCCTGACCGTCGCCGGCCTGCCCCTGACTTTGAAAGGTACTGCGTTATGACTGACACCTGGTGGCTCAACCCTTGTAAGGCTATTGACGCCCAAGCGCACGACCAAGCCCTGGCCCGTCAACAACAGCTGACCAAACCCGCCGGCTCCCTCGGCCAGTTGGAAACAGTGGCAGTGCAACTGGCCGGCTTGCAAGGGCAAGTCAAACCGAGCCTCGACCACCTGTGGGTCGCAATCTTTGCCGGCGATCACGGCGTGGTTGCCGAAGGAGTCTCCGCATTTCCCCAGGAAGTCACCGGGCAGATGCTGCACAACTTCGTCACTGGCGGCGCTGCCATCAGCGTGTTGGCCCGTCAGTTGGATGCGCAACTGGAAGTAATCGACCTGGGCACCGTCACGCCGTCGTTGAACCTGCCGGGTGTGCGTCACCTGAATATCGGCGCGGGCACCGCCAACTTCGTCAACGGCCCGGCGATGACCGAGGCCCAAGGCCGCCTGGCCCTGGAAGCGGGGCGCGACAGCGTGCGCCGGGCTGTCGCGGGCGGCGCTCAATTGTTCATTGGCGGCGAGATGGGTATCGGCAACACCACGGCAGCCAGTGCGCTGGCGTGTGCGTTGCTGGGCTGCCGAGTGAGTGACTTGACCGGGCCAGGTACTGGCTTGAACGCCCAGGGCATCAGCCATAAGGTGGCCGTGATCGAGCGTGCCTTGGTCTTGCATGCGGCTCAGCGCGGCGATGCGCTGCAAACCCTGTTCAACCTGGGTGGTTTCGAGATTGCCGCGTTGGTCGGTGCTTATCTGGCCTGCGCCCAAGAGGGTGTCGTGGTGTTGGTGGACGGTTTTATCTGCACCGTCGCGGCCCTGGTAGCCACACGCTTGAACCCGGTGTGCCGCGAGTGGCTGCTATTCGGCCATCGCGGTGCCGAGCCGGGCCATCGTCATGTGCTGGAAAGTCTTAACGCTGAACCGCTGCTGGAACTGGGTCTGCGCCTGGGCGAAGGCAGTGGCGCTGCGTTGGCGGTGCCGTTGCTGCGCCTGGCTTGCGCGCTGCACGGTCAGATGGCGACCTTTGCCGAAGCCGCTGTAGCGGATCGTCCGGCATGACCTTGCACCTGGACTTGCTGCGTCACGGTGAAACCGAACTGGGCGGCGGCTTGCGCGGCAGCCTGGACGATGCGTTGACGGCCAAGGGCTGGGAGCAGATGCGTGCTGCTGTGATCGAGCGGGGGCCGTGGGACCGTTTGGTCAGCTCGCCGCTGCAACGTTGCGCGCGCTTTGCCGACGAGTTGGGTGTGCGCCTGAACCTGCCGGTGACCCTGGAAAAGGATTTGCAAGAGCTGCATTTCGGCGCCTGGGAAGGGCAGAGCGCTGTGACGTTGATGGAAACCGATGCCGAGGCGCTGGGCTTGTTCTGGGCTGATCCCTATCGTTTCACCCCGCCCAATGGCGAACCGGTGGAGCAGTTTTCCAACCGTGTGCGCGGCGCCGTCTCGCGTTTGCATCAGGCTTATACCGGCCAACGAGTGCTGTTGATCAGTCACGGCGGGGTCATGCGCTTGCTGCTGGCCCAGGCCCGAGGCTTGCCCCGTGAGCAGCTATTGAATGTTGAAGTCGGCCACGGCGGCTTGTTCAGCCTGCAGGTCGAGGCCGATGGTGTATTAAGGGAAGGCGCCTGATCATGTTGCCATTCTGGATTGCCCTGCAGTTTCTCAGCAGCTTACCGATCCGCTTGCCGGGTATGCCGCAGCCGCAGGAACTGGGGCGTTCACTGCTGTTCTATCCGCTGGTGGGGCTGTTGTTCGGGCTGTTGCTGTGGGGCTTGAACACGGTACTGATGGGCGCGCCGTTGCTGTTACATGCGGCGTTGTTGCTGACGGCGTGGGTGTTGCTCAGCGGCGGCTTGCACCTGGACGGCCTGGCCGACAGCGCTGATGCCTGGCTGGGCGGTTTTGGTGACCGCGAGCGTACCCTGACCATCATGAAAGACCCTCGCAGCGGGCCGATTGCCGTGGTTACCCTGGGCCTGGTGTTGCTGCTTAAATTTACTGCGCTGGTGGCCCTGATCGAACAGCACAACGGCGCAGCGCTGCTCCTGGCACCGTTGATTGGTCGCAGCTCGATGTTGGCGCTTTTTCTTACCACTCGCTATGTGCGGGCCGGAGGACTGGGCCAGGCGTTATCGGATCATTTACCGCGGATCGTCGGCCAACAGGTGCTGATCCTCAGTGGTCTGGCGTGTATCTTGATCGGCGGCTTCAGCGGTGGGATAGCGGTGTTACTGGCGGCCATCTGCTTCATTGGCTTGCGCCAACTGATGGTCAATCGACTGGGCGGCACCACCGGCGACACCGCCGGTGCCCTGCTGGAACTGCTGGAAGTGGCGGTGTTGATCGGTCTGGCTTTGTAACAGTTTCTTGCATTTCCTTAATCGCGGGTATATACACGCTCCATGCTTGCCTCCCAATGTTTATGTACCAACCTGCGTCGCGCCGCTCGTGGCGTCAGCAGGCATTACGACGGCGCTCTCGACGGCTTCGGGATCAACGTCGCCCAGTATTCTTTGCTATGCAACCTGCAGCGTCTTGATCAACCGAGTATTTCCAGCCTGGCCGATGCCATGGGCCTGGATCGCAGCACCCTGGGGCGCAATCTGCGGGTGCTGGAGGGCGAAGGCCTGGTGCAATTGGTCGAGGGAGATGATCTGCGCAATCGCCTGGTGTTGCTCACCGAGGCAGGCAATGAGCGGCTTGCCGCGGCCTTGCCCGCCTGGGAAGCGGCGCAGCAGAAGCTGATTGATCGGTTGGGAGCAGAAAAGCGCGAAACCCTGTTGGCCTTGCTGGACGAACTTGCTTAAACGCAAGCTTGTTCGATCATAAGCGGGTATATACCCGTTAGCGGAGAATAAGAAATGACCTCGATGTGGCGTACCAGTGGCTGGATTCTTGTCGGGAGTGCGCTGATCCTGGCTCTGTCCCTGGGTGTGCGGCATGGCTTTGGCCTATTCCTGGCGCCCATGAGTGCAGAATTTGGCTGGGGGCGCGAAACCTTTGCCTTTGCCATCGCCTTGCAAAATCTGATCTGGGGCCTGGCCCAACCTTTCACCGGCGCCGTGGCCGACCGCTTCGGTGCGGCAAAAGTGGTGATGATTGGCGGCGTACTTTATGCCCTGGGTCTGGTGTTCATGGGCTTGTCGGACTCGGCATGGTCGCTGTCGCTGAGTGCCGGTTTATTGATCGGGATTGGCCTTTCCGGTACTTCGTTCTCGGTGATTCTTGGCGTGGTGGGGCGCGCCGTGCCAGCGGAGAAACGCAGCATGGCCATGGGTATTGCCAGTGCGGCCGGCTCTTTCGGCCAGTTCGCCATGTTGCCAGGCACCCTCGGCTTGATCGGTTGGCTCGGCTGGTCTGCCGCGTTGCTGGTGCTGGGCCTTCTGGTGGCGTTGATTGTGCCGCTGGTGACCATGCTCAAGGATCGCCCGCTGCCGGTGTTGGCAGGCCAGCAGACACTACGTGAAGCGCTGCACGAAGCCTGTTCCCATTCCGGTTTCTGGTTGCTGGCTTTTGGCTTTTTCGTCTGCGGTTTCCAGGTGGTATTTATTGGTGTGCATTTGCCAGCGTATCTGGTGGACCAGCATCTGCCGGCCACCGTGGGTACGACGGTGTTGGCGTTGATTGGCTTGTTCAATATCTTCGGCACCTACACGGCCGGTTGGCTCGGCGGGCGGATGTCCAAGCCGCGGCTGTTGACCGGCTTGTACCTGTTGCGGGCTGTGGTGATCGTGCTGTTCCTGTGGGCGCCGGTGACTGAAATGAGTGCCTACCTGTTCGGCATGGCCATGGGCTTCTTGTGGCTGTCCACTGTACCGCTGACTAATGGCACGGTAGCAACCCTGTTCGGTGTCAGAAACCTTTCCATGCTGGGTGGGATCGTGTTCCTGTTCCACCAACTGGGTTCGTTCCTCGGTGGCTGGCTGGGCGGCGTGGTCTATGATCGAACCGGCAACTACGATTTGATCTGGCAAGTGGCGATTGTCTTGAGCGTGCTCGCCGCTGCCTTGAACTGGCCGGTGCGTGAGCGCCCGGTGGCCCGATTGCAGGCGCAGATGGAGGCAGCATGAGTTCGATAGGGCATTGGTTCGTGGCAGGTGGAGCAGGCCTGCTGCTGTTACTGGCATGGTGGGGGTGGCAGCAGGGCGGCCTGGCGTTGATGCAGTTGGGCATGGCGATCTGTTAAGTTCTGTGTCTGAACCTATTCAAGGACATTCCACATGCTGATGCGCTGGTTTGCAGTACCTGCCCTGATGGCGGCTTTTGGCGGTGTCGCCATGGCTGCCGATTGCCCGGCGTTGCTTGAAGGCCAATTGCCCAAGTTGCGCGCCAAGGAGTCCATCGACCTGTGCCAGCGCTTTGCCGGTAAGCCGCTGGTGATCGTCAACACTGCCAGCTTCTGCGGGTTCGCTCCCCAGTTCAAAGGCCTTGAGGCGTTGTACCAGCGCTATAAGGACGATGGGCTGGAAGTGATTGGTGTACCTTCCGATGATTTCAAGCAGGAAGCCAAGACCGGCGAGGAAACGGCCAAGGTCTGCTACGTCAATTACGGTGTGACCTTCACCATGACCGAGCCGCAGAAGGTCAAGGGGCCAGACGCTGTGCACCTGTTCAAGAACCTCGCGCAACAAAGCAGCGCGCCCAAGTGGAACTTCTACAAGTACGTGGTAGATCGCCAGGGTAAGGTGATTGCCAATTTCTCCAGCCTGACCAAGCCCGACAGCCCGGATCTGATCAAGGCGGTGGAGCAGGCGTTGGCTTCCAAGCCCTGATCGCCGCCCATTAAAAAGCCCCGCCTCCTTTGCAGGAGAGCGGGGCTTTTTCATACCGCGGTGAATCAGAAGCGGTAGGTCATGCCCAGGCCGAAGCCGTTGGCACTGTTTTCATACTTGGCGTTGTAGGACTGGCCCAAGGCGTTGTTGCGAGCAACCTTGACGCTTTCTTCCTTCAGGTAGGAGTAGGCCACGTCGATGGTCATGTTCGGCATGACATCGTAGCCAGCGCCCACGCTGAAAATCACACGGTCACCGGTAGGGATGCGTGGCGAACGGTCAGTGTTGTTGGTGGGCGACTGGTCGAAGGTCAGGCCGGTACGCAGTGTCCACTGAGGGTGAACCTTGTAGGAAGTACCCACGGCGTAAGCCCAGGTATCGTGCCAGTTCTGATCTTCCTTGATGGTGCCGACCATGCCGGGGGCAGCGATACCGCCAGCGCGAGTGACGCCTTCGTTCTCTACGGTGATGTCTTTCAGGCGGCTCCAGCGGGTCCAGGTGGCACCTGCGTAGAGTTTCCAGACGTCGCTGAGGTCTTGGGTGACCGACAGGTCCCAGGACTCAGGGGTGTCGACCTTCAACGAGGCGTCGTAGCGGCGGTTGGCCAGGACGGTAGCTGGAACGCCGGCACCTGGGGTCACATCGGTGTGGCCTTCGAGCTTGTACTTCACTTTCGAGTGATAGGTCAGGCCCACGCGGGTCGTGTCGGTGGCTTGCACCAGGACGCCGGCGTTGAAGCCCAGAGCGGTGTCGTCGCCCTTGACCTTGACTTTGTTGTCGCCGCTGCCTGGGACCAAGGCCTGCAGGCTTGGCTCCGATTCCAGGGTGCCGGCAATGCGGTTGATCGTAGGACCGAAACCTATGGAAACCTTGTCATTGAAGGCGTAGCTGATGGTCGGCTGGAACGTGATGACCTGAACTTCGCTCTTGCTGCCGAAGGCTTTGCCCTGGAAGCCGCGTTCGTAGTCAGTAATCAGGCCAAATGGTGCATAGACACCGAAACCGACAGCCCACTGATCGTTGAGTTTATTGGTGTAGAAACCGAACGGTACTGCAGTGAACGGGACCATGTCGCCTTTGTTGCTACCGCGCGAGCGACCGCTGGTATCGCTGATGTCGCTAGAGGCATCAATTACTGCAACACCGCCCGTGACTTGCTGGCCTTCAAGGCGAGCCATACCGGCAGGGTTGCCAAAAACAGTGCTTGCATCATCGGCAGATGAAGAGCGACCCGCAAAACCGGTACCCATCCCGCTGACGCTTTGTTCGTTAAGGGCAAAGCCGCTTGCGAACAGTTGGGAGGAGGCCATGGCAACGGCGAGGCTAAGTGTGGTCTTGAGCATTACTTTTTTCATTATTAGAACTCCGAGGTGATCACCGCTGCGGAAAGTAACAATATTTTCAAGTTAGCGCTATAGGCTGAAACGCAGGAGATAGAGCGGTTTTGTAGGACAATCAGACCAAAATAAGCGACATTTGTCGAATCATGCAAATTGCCCGATCAGCAGGCGACCTGATTCAGCGGTGAAACACAGGTGTGCCAGGCGCGGGTAAAATCCCGCAGCCGGCCCTGGGGTTGGAAGATTTCTCGCCAGATTCGCGCCATGGCCTGCACGTCGTCGGGAGGGGGTAGGGCGGGGTGATGTTTTTCCACCAGCAGCCAGGCAATGGCAGTGGCGTAACGCAGGTTGACCGTCAACTCAAGCTGGGGCCCGCTAAGGAATGCGTGTTGGCTGGCGAGACCTCGTACCAGGCTGGCGCGTTCTGGGTCGAGGGCCAGGTATTCGTCCCACAGGGCCCGGTGGCGCAGTTCGGTGATGCGATACAGGCCATGGCCGCGACGGTCATGCAGGGCGGTACCCAAGGCTGATTGGCTGGCAGCGATGCCCAGCAGCAGGGATTCCGCAGCTTGGCTGTGGCGGCCCAGGTAAATCAAGGTGGGCCGGATCACATAACGACACAATTCGCTGGCGGCGATACCCATAAAGCCCTCGAAGCGTGGAAGTGGTCGACGAGGCCTGAGAAGGGGGGCGCTTGGCAGCGGTGAATCGGATCTCAGGCTCGCCGGAAGCGGATCATGCCGCTTGAGTTGAAGTGTAGTGTCATATTTACGACGTAAAAGACTGTTTTTAAAATATTTTTATCATTCGGTTATAACCGTTATATCTGTTTGAACTTAATCGAAAGTTCAATTGCTCGGATTTCAGGCAATAAAAAACCCTGCTTTGCAGGCAGGGTTTCGGGTTTTTCAGTGTCGGGGGTCGATCAGGCAATGAGTGCCTGACGGGTACGCTCGATCACGGCCTGCAGCGGTTCTGCGCTGGAGTATTGATCGGGGTACAGGCGTTCGCTGTGACGAGCGATGCCGTGTTCGTTGACCAGGGTGAAGCTGAAGCAGCCTTTACGAGCGGCCATGATCAGGCAATTCATTGGTGCAAAAGCATTGGTGAGGGTGCGAATGGCATCCTGAGTATGGATTTGAGTGGACATATTATTGGTGTTCCTACAAATAACACGGTTAAAAACCGTGCAACATTAAAACGTTCCAGTGACGTTGATCACCATTGATCGAACGAAGAGCCCGACTGGAACAAAGCAGCCAGTTTGAAGCGCTAATTAGTTTGGCGCGCTTGGGCTGGCAGGTAGGTACTTAGGAGGGCAGGCAACACAACAGGGGCAAAGGTTCTGGGCCCAGGGTGAAGATCCTGATCAATCTGCAGGTTGGTTCGGTCAGAGTATTGAGACTTCGCGACACCCTTTGCATTATTCAAAGGCAGTGTCGTCACAAGTGATACCTGGAAACCATCGAGGTGGTCGATCCCATCGATATGGACAGTCACTCTTCTTTAGGAAAGTTATGTCGCGGGGGGATTTGTTCGACCAGAATTGACTTTCAGCTTGGTACTAACGCCGGGGATAATAACGGATTGAATCCTGAAAAGGAAGCGCGTTAGAGAAAATACTTCAGTCAGCCCCTAGAAGCCCTCGATAAATCAGCGCGGTCGTCGTCGCTGCCAGCCGAATGCCTTTCATGTAGGCCGAACAGTGTGGCGAGCTCAAGAGCGTTTGAAAAGTGGCGGTGGTGTGACGTCAGTAACGTTTTTTGGGGAGGGGTGGCTAAAAAGCGGCGGCGATATAACCATCAGGTGGGCAGTTGTGCACATTGGTTGCGCAGCGTGTCACCTCACAGTCATAAGGTTGGCAATACCCTCGAATGCCTGCAACGAAAATTTAAGTCAATGAAAAATCTGGCTTTTTTTTATTGGTGAAAAAATCGTCAGTTTGACTGCGGCCCCCGTTCCATGGGCCTTTGCGGGAATTAAAGGAGGGTTGTCCACTGAGTTATCCACAGCTTCTGTGGATTGTCCCAAGCGCTTGCTCTAGGACGGGCGTGCAGGTTTTTTTCAGCTTTACCCGTATGAAAAAAGGAGTAGAGTGGCGCGCCTTCCGTTCTGCCCTACAGTGCTTTATGAAGTTTCGCTCAGTATCACCTCCTGTTACCGACAGCCCTCTTGTTGTTACCGCACCCAAGCGTTTTTCCTTGAGGGTCGCTTTGTGGCTGCTGGACAACCCGCGCCTGGCTGACAGCCCCAACGTCAAGCATTTCGCTGGTCGCTTGCTCAAGCAGCCCGCCCGTGAAGGTGTGGTTGCCGCGCAAAGTCGATTAGGCCAATTGATGTGCCGCGAATGTGGCAGCGCCCGGGACCGGCGCATCGGTCACGATCTGTTGCGTCAGGCCGCTCGTGCCGGCGACCTCCGTGCCCAGCGCGAACTGGGCCAGATCGAAGACTGAGCTGTCCACGGCGCGCCTGCTTGGTTAACCTTCTTCTTTTATGGTGATGGCAGGAGTGGCTATGGCTTTTGACTGGACCAGTGTGGCGCTGGGTCTCGCTGCTGCTGCGTTACCTTTATTGGTGCTGTGCTGGCAGATTCAGCGACGCCTGAGTGCGCGAATGGCCGGCTGGGAATTGCTCGAAGAGCGCCTGTCCACCGCGCAACTAGCCCAGGAAGGGTTGGCGGCGCAATTGGACGCCAGTCGCGATGAAATCAGCGACCTGAGCCAGGCCAATGCCGCCAAGCAGGCGGATCTTGCTGCTGTGCGCCGGGAAGTCGAGTTGTTGCAGATTGATCGCGACAACGCACGCGACGCCGCCCATGCCTGGAATATCGAGCGCTCTGCCAAGGAAGTCGAGCTGCGGCGCCTTGATGCCTTGTCGGCCGCCCTGCGCGCCGAACTTCGGGAACAACAGGAAAGCCATCAGCAACGCCTCAGCGACCTGCAAGGTTCGCGGGATGAACTGCGGGCGCAGTTCGCGGAGCTTGCCGGAAAAATCTTCGACGAGCGCGAGCAGCGGTTCGCCGAAACCAGCCAGCAGCGCCTGGGACAACTGCTCGATCCCCTCAAGGAGCGCATTCAGTCCTTCGAAAAACGCGTGGAAGAAAGCTATCAGAGCGAGGCACGGGAACGCTTTTCCCTGGCCAAGGAACTTGAGCGCCTGCAGCAGTTGAACCTGCGCCTGTCGGATGAAGCGACCAACCTGACCCGCGCTCTCAAGGGCCAGAAAACCCAGGGCAACTGGGGTGAGTTGATTCTTGAAAGGGTGCTTGAGCATGCAGGCCTGGAGAAAGGCCGCGAGTACCAGACCCAGGTCAACCTCAAGGGCCCGGATGGCGAGCGCTTCCAGCCGGATGTGCTGATCATGTTGCCGGGCGACAAGCAGGTGGTGGTGGACTCCAAGGTCAGCCTGACCGCCTATCAGCAGTACGTTGTCGCTGACGATGAAGTGATTGGCCAGGCCGCTCTCAAGCAGCATGTCTTGTCCTTGCGCACCCACGTCAAAGGCCTCGCCGGCAAGGACTATAAGCGTCTGGAGGGCTTGCACAGCTTGGACTTTGTCCTGCTGTTCGTGCCCATCGAAGCCGCGTTTTCCGCTGCATTGCAGGCTGAGCCGAACCTGTTTCAGGAGGCTTTCGACCGCAACATCGTCATCGTCAGCCCGACGACGTTACTGGCGACCCTGCGGGTGATCGACAGCCTGTGGAAACAGGAACGGCAAAGCCAGAACGCCCGGGAAATCGCCGAACGTGCTGGCTGGCTGTATGACAAATTCGTGTTGTTTATCCAGGATCTGGACGAGGTGGGCAATCGCCTGCAGCAGTTGGACAAGGCTTACAGCGCGGCGCGCAATAAGCTGACGGATGGGCGCGGGAATCTGGTCAGTCGTACCGAGCAACTGAAACTGCTCGGTGCTCGCGCCAGTAAAAGCCTGCCGGCCGATCTGCTGGAGCGTGCGATGACCGATGAAGACGGTGTGGCGCAGTTACCGGAGTAGAGCGCCGTCAATATATGTGGCTTGTGTGGCAGCGTGTCCTGGCTAAAGCGGCAAATGCCGACTCAGTAGCGCCCTAAGCGCCGCAGGCTTGACCGGTTTGGCCAAATAATCCAATCCCGCGGCATGCACCTCAGCCACCATCTCTGGGCGCCCATCGGCGCTGATCACCACGCCTGGTATTGGTGCCGCCAGCTCTGCTCGCAGCCAACCCATCAACTCAGTACCGGTTTCGCCGTGGTCCAGGTGGTAATCCACCAGGGCCAATTGCGGTCGCATCCCTTCTGCCAGCAACGCCACGCACTGCGCCTGGTCACGGGCGGTCCAGACCTGGCAACCCCAGCGAGTCAGCAAGCTGCGCATGCCGATGAGGATGCTGTCTTCGTTATCCACGCACAGCACCTGGGCGCCACTCATGGGTTGGCCATTTTCCAGTACGGCCTGGACCGGTGTGCTGGTTTGCGTCCGGGCCAGGGGCACACTGACGCTGAATACGCTGCCCTTGCCCGGCCATGAGCGCACACGCAAGCGGTGGCCAAGTACCCGGCACAAGCCGTCGGCGATCGCCAGCCCAAGGCCCAGGCCCTTTTCGGCACGGGTCTGGTGGCTGTCCAGGCGCTTGAACTCTTCGAAGATCACTTTCTGTTTGTCTGGCGGGATGCCGGGCCCCCGGTCCCAGACCTCCAGGCACAGTTCTCCCCGGCGCCGCCGCACCCCCAGCAGCACCGGGCCATCGGCATAACGGAAGGCGTTGGTCAGGAAATTCTGCAAAACCCGTCGCAGCAACTTGATGTCGCTGTCGACGCGTAAGCGGCTGCCCCGCACGCGGAAGTCCAGGCTTTGTTCCTGGGCCAATGCCTTGAACTCGGCGCCCAAGGCGTCAAACAGCTCGTTGAGGGCAAAGGGGTGGCGCTGAGGATTGATCTTGCCGTTTTCCAGGCGCGAGATGTCCAGCAGGTCGCTGATCAGGTCTTCGGCCGAGCGCAGCGAGCTGTCCAGATGCTGCACCAGTTGCCGGGTTTCCCCCGACAATCCGTCGTTCTGATGGGAGAGGGCGGCGGAGAACAACCGTGCCGCGTTCAGCGGTTGCATCAGGTCGTGGCTGACCGCCGCCAGGAACCTTGTTTTCGACTGGTTGGCCGATTCGGCGACGCCTTTGGCATCGGTCAGGGCGACATTCAGTTGCGACAGTTCATGGGTGCGTTCAGTGACGCGCTGCTCCAGGCCTTCGTTGGCCTCGGTCAAGGCTTGCTCGGCCTCGCGGAATGCGGTGATGTCGGTGAAACTCATGACAAAACCGCCGCCGGGCATCGGGTTGCCAATCAGCTCGATCACCCGGCCATTGGGGAACAGACGCTCCGAGGTATGGGCGCGGCCTTGGCGCATCCAATGCAGGCGCCGGGCGACATGCACCTCGGCTTCCCCTGGACCGCACAGGCCGCGCTCGGCGTTGTAGCGAATAATGTCGGCAATTGGCCGGCCGACGCTGATCAGTCCGTCCGGGTAATTGAACAGTTCCAGATAACGACGGTTCCAGGCCACCAGCTTGAGGGACTGGTCGACCACGCTGATGCCTTGGGTGATGTTTTCAATGGCGCCCTGCAACAGCGCCCGGTTGAACTGCAGCACTTCTGAGGCTTCGTCGGCGATTCGTACGACGTCTTCAAGCTGCATTTCCCGGCCTTCAATGGCCGCTTTCACCACCGCTCGGGTCGAGGAGGCGCCCAGCACACCGGCCAGCAGCCGCTCGGTGTGGGCGATCCAGTCGTTGTCAGCGTTCTGGTTAGGGTTGAAGCCTTTGCCTTGGCGATAGGCGAAGCGGATAAAGCTCTGTTGCGCCCGTTCTTCACCGACGAAGCGGGCGGCCAGGCTGAGCAGGTCGTTGATCTGCACCGAGAGCATGGAGCGCGTACTGGCGCGCTGACTGGTTTCCTGGCCGATAAATCGGCCTGCCTGCCAGTGTTCGGAGACCCGTGTGCGCGACAACACAGAAACCCAGGCAAAGAGCGTGAAGTTACCGGCCAGGGACAGCACCACGCCTTGGGTCAGTGGCGTGATCGGCAGTCCCAGCGGGTTGCCATGCAGCCAGCTCAGGCCAGGGAAGATACTCAGTGACCAACCCAGGCTGTGGGCCGCAATCGGCAGTACTAAGGTGTAGAACCACAGGAATGTTCCTGCCGCCAATCCGGCAAACACCCCACGGCGGTTGGCCTGTTTCCAATACAGCGCACCAAGCATCGCTGGCGCCAGTTGGGTGACAGCGGCAAAGGCAATCTGGCCGATGGTCGCCAGGCTTGCGGTGGAGCCCAGCAGGCGGTAGCTGACGTACGCCAGCAGGAGAATGATGACGATACTGACCCGGCGCACCGAGAGCATCCAGTGGCGGAACGCTTCGAATGGGCGTTCGGCGTTGGTACGGCGCAGCAACCATGGCAGCAGCATATCGTTGGAGACCATGGTCGACAGCGCGACACTGGCCACGATCACCATGCCGGTCGCCGCCGAAGCCCCCCCGATAAAGGCCAGCAGCGCCAGGGCCGGATGGGCTTCGGCCAGGGGCAGGCTGATCACATAGGAGTCGGGCAGTACCGAACCCGGCAGCAGCATTTTCCCACCCAGGGCAATCGGCACCACGAACAGCGCGGCCAGCACCAGATACGCGGGGAACACCCACTTGGCCAGGCGCAAATCCTGAGGGTCGATATTTTCCACCACGGTGACGTGGAACTGTCGGGGCAGGCAGATGATCGCCATCATTGCCACGCCGGTCTGGACCACCATCGACGGCCAGTTGATGGTCTCTTTCCAGTACTCCTCTAGCCGTGGCGCAAGCATTGCCTGGCTGAACAAATCATCAAAACCGTCATACAGGCCATAGGTAACAAAGGCGCCAACAGCGAGGAACGCGAACAGTTTGACCAGGGATTCAAAGGCAATCGCCAGCACCATGCCGCGGTGGTGTTCCGTGGCATCGAGGTTGCGAGTACCGAAGACAATGGTGAACAGCGCCAGCACCAGCGACACGATCAGCGCGGTGTCCTGGGCCCGGGTGCCGGTGGCATCGGCGCCGGCACCGATCAGCAGGTTCACTCCCAGCACGATGCCTTTGAGTTGCAGGGCAATGTACGGCAGCACGCCCACCAGGCAGATCAGTGCCACCACCACCGCCAGGGACTGGGACTTGCCATAGCGGGCGGCGATAAAGTCGGCGATGGAGGTGATGTTCTCCTGCTTGCTGATCAATATCATCTTTTGCAGCACCCAGGGTGCCAACACCAGCAACAGCACCGGACCCAGGTAAATCGGTAAAAACGCCCACAACTGTTCGGCCGCCTGGCCGACCGCGCCGAAGAAGGTCCAACTGGTGCAATAGACGGCCAGCGACAGGCTATACACCCAGGCACGCACCCGCGGTGGCAGCGGCGTGCGGCGGCGGTCACCATAGAAGGCAATGGCAAACATAATGGCCATATAGGCCAGGGCAACGGCGGCGATCAGCCCGCTGGACAGCGTCATGAGAACTCCGGACATAAGAACACCCGGGCATTCCAGGCCCAGGACGGACAGTCTCGCATGATGCCTGGGGTTAGTCAGTGTCGACCAAGGTCGTGTGCAAGCTTTGTCAATTGAGTATCAGCGTCGGGGCAGGGTTTTCTGTCGCAGGATATAGAGAGTCACCAGCACCGCACTGGTCAACATGAACCCGCGGGCCCAAGGCAGTGGCACCAGATAGCAGGAAAACCCGATGCTCAGCCACATCACCCCAATGGCATATACCTTGCCCTTGAGCGGAATGCCGTTGCCATCCAGGTAATCACGAACCCACGGGCCCAGCCGCGGGTGCTCCACCAGCCATTGGTAGAAGCGCGGTGAACTTCGGGCGAAGCAGGCGGCAGCCAGCAGTAGAAAGGGGGTGGTCGGCAAGACCGGCAGGAAAATCCCGATGACCCCGAGCACTACGCTCAGCCAGCCGATGGCCAGCAGAACGTAACGCACGAGCAGGGAACGGTTGCCCATGGGGGCCACGGGCAACGGACTCAGTGGTGGCGAGGTTTGAGGATCGCCGGTTTTTCGTCAGGTGCGTTGCACAGCAGGTACAGGGCGGTCAGCGCTTCCGGGATTTGAACGACCATGTCGTCCATCAAATTGGCGTCGGTGGCGATGTCAGCGAACTCAGGCTGATCGTCGAACAGGCCGGAACCGACCATGATCGGCAGCAGCATTTCGCTGACTTCTTCCTCGGCGGTTTCGAACCAGGCGGCTTCGCGCAGGAACACACCTTCCATAAAGCCAATGCACCAGCCGCGCAGATCGGAATCATCCGGTTCTTCGCCCAGGTCCAGGTCGCATGGCAGCTCGAATTCCTCATCGGAAGCCAGTTGACGGCCGATGTGGGCCTTGAGGGCCAGCAGGGTGGCTTCGATTTCTGCGCGCTCGGCGTCGTCACGGTAATGAGGCTCTTCGGAGAACAGCGCGTCGATCCATTCACGTTCGGGAACCACTTCGGAGCAGATCGACAGGGCGGTCAGGTAGCCGTGGGCGGCGACGTAGTCCAGCGCCTCGTCATGCAGCTCGTCGGCATCGAGGAAGGCTTGCAGGCGGGTTAGTTGCTCAGCGAAGGACATTGACGGGTTACCTTGGGAATAAACGATGCTGAATTCTAGGCCTTCTTGAGCGCCCAGGCCAGTCGCTGTGCATATTTGCCAGGTTTTCAATCGGGTCGCTATTCGTCAGCGTCGCCCTTTGCCGGGTGGTGCTCGGGTATACTGCCGCGTTTTGTGATGCCCCTGCAGGCCAAGCGGCGCAGCGGGAAAAGTTCGCTTACGGATTATTTCCCGTCGAGACGCGCTTTTTCGGCCAGCCTGTACAGAGGGATTTCGGCGATATTTGGAGTTTTTCATGCTTGAACAGGCTCAACGCGTCCTCAAGGACATCTTCGGCTACGACAGTTTTCGTGGCCGCCAGGGTGCAATCATTGAGCGCGTGGCCAATGGCGGTGATGCTCTGGTATTGATGCCTACCGGCGGCGGCAAGTCCTTGTGTTTCCAGGTGCCAGCGTTGCTGCGCGATGGGCTCGCCGTGGTGGTGTCGCCGTTGATCGCCTTGATGGACGATCAGGTGGCGACCCTTGAAGAACTTGGCGTTGCCGCTGCGGCATTGAATTCCACATTGAGCGCCGAACAGCAGCGTGATCTTGCCGTGCGCATCAAGCGTGGCGAAGTGAAGATGCTTTACCTGGCCCCCGAACGCCTGGTCCAACCGCGAATGCTGGCGTTCTTGCAGAGCCTGGAAATCGCCCTGTTCGCCATCGACGAAGCCCACTGTGTATCTCAATGGGGCCACGATTTCCGTCGCGAATACCTGCAATTGGGGCAGTTGGCGGAACTGTTTCCCAACGTCCCGCGCATCGCCCTGACCGCCACCGCCGACAAGCGCACCCGTGAAGAAATCGTCGAGCGCCTGCATTTGCAGGATGCCGAGCGTTTCCTTTCCAGCTTCGACCGGCCCAACATCTTTTATCGCATTGTGCCCAAGGAACAGCCGCGCAAGCAGTTGCTGGCCTTTCTCTCGGAGCGACGTAGCGACGCAGGCATCGTCTATTGCCTGTCGCGCAAGAAAGTCGACGAAGTGGCCGCGTTCCTCTGTGAACAGGGTTACCCCGCGCTGCCGTACCACGCCGGCTTGCCCAATGAGTTGCGCGCCTACCACCAGAAGCGCTTCCTCAACGAGGAAGGCCTGATCATGGTCGCCACCATCGCTTTCGGCATGGGTATCGACAAATCCAACGTGCGTTTCGTCGCCCATATGGATTTGCCCAAGTCCCTTGAGGCGTACTACCAGGAAACCGGTCGCGCCGGCCGTGATGGTCTGCCGGCCGATGCCTGGATGGTCTATGGCCTGCAAGACGTGGTGATGCTCAAGCAGATGCTGCAGAACTCCGAAGGCGATGAACGCCACAAGCGCCTGGAACAGCACAAACTCGACGCAATGTTGTCGCTGTGCGAAGAAACCCGCTGCCGCCGTCAGACCGTACTCGCCTATTTCGACGAAGACATGCCCAAGCCTTGTGGTCACTGTGACAACTGCGTGGACGGCGTGCAGACCTGGGATGCCACCGAGCCTGCGCGCCAGGGGTTGTCGGCCATCTACCGCACCGGCCAGCGTTACGGCGTCGGCCATCTGGTGGACGTGTTGCTGGGCAAGGACAACGAAAAGGTCCGCAGTTTTGGCCATCAGCACCTGTCGGTGTACGGCGTGGGCAAGGCGCGGGCCGAAGGCGAATGGCGCTCGCTGTTCCGGCAGATGGTCGCCCGTGGCCTGGTGGATATCGACCTGGAAGGCTACGGCGGTTTGCGTCTGAACGACAGTTGCCGGCCGCTGCTCAAGGGTGAAGTCAGCCTGGAGCTGCGCCGCGACCTCAAGCCACAAACCACCGCGAAAACCAGCACCAGCCAGGCCAGCCAATTGGTGCGTGGCGAGGAGCGCGAGCAGTGGGAAGCCCTGCGTACCTTGCGGCGCAAGCTGGCCCAGGAGCACAGCGTGCCGCCTTACGTTATCTTTCCCGACTCCACCTTGCTGGAAATGCTCCGCGAACAACCCACCACCCTAGCGGAAATGGCCAGGGTCAGTGGCGTCGGCGCGCGCAAGCTGGAGCGTTATGGCCAGGCGTTCCTCGAAGTCCTCGGCGGCCAGGTCGAAGCGCCGAAAGAAATCGCCGATATTCGTCATGAGTTGATCAGTCTGGCTCGCGCCGGCATGACCCCGATCCAGATCGCTGGGCAGTTGCAATGCTCGGAAAAAAACGTCTACACACTGCTCGCTGAGTCCATCGGCAAGCAGCAACTGTCCCTGGAGCAGGCCCTTGATTTGCCGGAAGATTTGCTCGGCGAAATCCAGGACGCCTTCCTCGACGGAGAAGGCGAGTTGCCACCCGTTTCCGAGATATCACCGCTGTTTACCGGGCGGGTTCCCGAGGGTGTTTTGTACTGCGTCAGGGCCGCTTTGCAGTCGGAATTCGAGATTTAATGTGTCAATTGCGACATTGTAAGGAGTCAGTACATACCAAGCCTTGCCTACTGTCATGGGTCATGCTTAGCTGACTAATAATTAGCAATACTTTTTTTTTAGTCTAATCCATGAGTTTTTTATGCCGTTAACTGATCAACACCGTTTTGGCATGCAGCTGGCGCAGATGTCCCGAGGTTGGCGTGCCGAGCTGGATCGCCGTCTGGCTGGCCTAGGTCTGTCCCAGGCGCGCTGGCTGGTGCTGCTGCACCTGGCCCGTTTCGAAGACGCACCTACCCAGCGCGAGCTGGCGCAAAGCGTCGGGGTTGAAGGGCCGACCCTGGCTCGCTTGCTCGACAGCCTGGAAAACCAGGGCCTGGTACAACGCCAGGCGGTACTCGAAGACCGTCGGGCCAAACGCATCGTGCTGTGTGATACCGCCCGCCCTTTGATTGAGCAAATCGAAACCATCGCCACAGCCCTGCGTCATGAACTGTTTGCTGGTGTCGACGAAGATGATTTGCGGGTGTGCATGCGAGTTCACGGGCACATCCTGGCGAATCTGGAAAAACCCTGAGCCCAGTGGCGAGCCTCTCGCCACAGAAAGTCAGAACGTCTGCCCCAGATTCAGATACAGCGCCTTCTGATTGTCATCGTTAAATCCATAGCTGAAGTTCAACGGCCCCAGCGGCGTATCAAACCCGAGGAAAATACTCGCGGCATTGATGTAGCCGCTGTCGAATTCATTGTCGTTGTTCCACGCGCGCCCCCGTTCCAGGGACGCGCCCAGGTACAGCGGGAAGTCCAGCGGCAGGTACGAACGTGGCGTCAGGCGGCGATAATAGACCGCCCGCATCAGGCTGATGTTCTGCCCGGCAATCGCGTCCTGGCGAAAGCCCGACAGCTGCCGCGCACCGCCCAGCAGGAAGCTGGAAATCACCACGTCCGAGTTGTCCAGAGTGCGCCCATAACGACCGCCTAGAACCAGTGTGTCTGGCCCGTGGCTCATGGCCTTGTCCAGCTTGAACTCCCACTGGCGATAGCTCTGGTCGGAACCCAGGCCTGGTTCGAATTCACGGAAGGCCAGGCCGATGTCTTCGCCCGTGTGGGGGAAGTAGACGTTGTCCAGAGAGTCGAAGGAGTACTTCAGTTCATAGAAGCCCTCACTGAAGCTGACGCTCGGCAAGTCGCGATCACCAATGCGCACATCGGCCTTTCCCCAGGCTTCGCCGACACCGAAGCGGATCTCGCCGCTGTTGCCGATCTGCCGGCCGACGTTGAGGCCAAAACCATAACGTTCCAGGCGGTACTCCGAGATCGGATTGTTATCTTCAATCAGCTCGACGTTCTGCGCTTCGGCGCTGATATAGGGTGCGACGAAGTAGCGCGAGCCGGTGTCCATCGGCTGATAGAACTCGCTGTACAACTCCTGCCGATCACCAATCTGCACGCGTGTCAGCCATTCGGCGCCGAGGCGGTTGATGCCGTTGATCCGGTAGCTGGCGCCGAGGTTGAAGGCGCTGTCGCCGCGCATGTCATCGGAAAGGTTGAGGCCCAGGCGCAGGTAATCGGTGCCGCTGCGTTTACCGCGCGCGCTGATCACCAAGGTATTCTCCTTGCCCTTTTTCACGACGCGATATTGCACCTGCTCGAAGTAGTCCAGGCCGTACAAGGTGCCCATGTCCGCTTGCAGGCGGCCCAGGTCCAGGCGTTCGCCGATGGGTTGGCGGATGTAGTAGCGGATGACGTCGTCGCCGACTTTCGAGTCATTCTCCACCTTGATCGCGGTGATCACTGGGTTGCGCTGGCCAGGTGTGCGTGCGGCCACCAACTCGGCGTCGACCGACTCGGCGGGCCGCAGCCTCGACAGGCGTGCGTCGAGGGCGCGGGTGGCGCGGTAGCCGGCGTCGATCATGTCCTTGGCTCGACCGAAATCCGTCACGCCATAAGCGGCCAGCGACGGTTGGATCAACACATCGCGCGGATGCAGGGCCTTGAGTTGTTCTTCGGAGTTGCGCCGGGTCATCAGGGTGATGGACTGGTTGAGCACATCCACCACCGTCGCCAGTTGCTTGCGGGTGCGCAGCGGCGTGCCGATGTCCACCACAATGGCGATGTCGACGCCCATCTCCCGCGCCACATCCAACGGGATGTTGTCGGTCATGCCGCCGTCCACCAGCAGTCGGCCGTCCAGTTCCACCGGGGCGAACACGGCGGGGATCGACATGCTGGCGCGGATCACTTGCGGCAGGTGGCCTTTACGAAACACCACTTTTTCGCCGCTGGTGATATCGGTCGCGACCGCCCGAAACGGAATTGGCAGCTTGTCGAAGTCCCGAGTGTTGCTGCTGTGGGCGAACATGCTTTCCAGTAGCAGCGCCAGGTTCTGGCCCTGGATTACACCCAATGGCAGGCCGAGGCTGCCGTCGTCGCGAAAGCTGAGTTTTTGTTTGACCAAGAAATCCCGATCATCCTGCTTGCGCCGGAACGGTACGTCCTCCCGAGGTGGTGCATCGGAGAGTGCCAGCTTCCAGTCGATGTTCAGCGCCAGCTTTTCCAACTCGTCGATCTTGTAGCCTGAGGCATATAGCCCGCCAATCACCGCGCCCATGCTGGTGCCGGCAATGGCATCAATGTGGATGCCTTGTTCTTCCAGAGCCTTGAGCACGCCAATGTGGGCCAGGCCACGGGCGGCGCCACCGGAAAGCACCAGGCCGATCTTCGGGCGCGGTGTCTCAACAGCTTGCACAAGGACGGGGAGCAGGCACAGCAACAGGCAGGACAACAGGCGGCGCATCATCAATCTCGGGGCTGGACGATAAAGGTCGGTATTATAGCCACCCGATCCGCCGATCCCATTACCTCAGGAGCCAGTCATTTCATGTCCGCGCCCAAACCCGAGATTGTCATCACCTATTGCACGCAATGTCAGTGGCTGCTGCGCGCGGCGTGGCTGGCTCAAGAACTGTTGAGTACCTTTGCCGATGACCTGGGCAAAGTGGCGCTGGAACCGGCCACCGGTGGCGCGTTTCGCATCACCTGCGACGGCGTGCAAATCTGGGAGCGCAAGGCGGACGGCGGCTTCCCGGAAGCCAAGGTGCTTAAGCAGCGAGTGCGTGACCAGATCGATCCGCAACGGGATCTTGGGCACAACGACCGTACTCAATAGAAGCCACTGTCACTGATGGGCGGGCAGTGGCCTGTATCGATAGGTGGCTATTTGGTCGCCATCTTGTTTTTGATCCAACCGACCACAAACGTCAGGATCAAACCGCCCACACCACCGCCGACAATGTTGCTGCCGACTGCTGCAATATCCAGTGCACCGCCGGGTGCTGCAGCGGGATCTCCCGTGACCGCGGCGAGTATCTGACCCAGTACCAGGCCGCCGACACCGCCGACAACCGTATTGAGCGTGGTGCCCAGGCCTTGCTTGCTCAAACCGGCCAGATTGCCGCCGACGGCGCCGCTGATGATTTGGATCATCAGGCTGATGAACATGTCCATGGTGAAACTCCTGCATAGCGTTGATGGAGTGACCACTCGCATGCAGCAACTTCAAAGAACCATGGCTGTCGTCGAGGAGTCTGTATCCGTGAACGACGACAGACTGTTACGGATAGGAAAAGTATAGATCAGGCCGGCGCAGCGGGCTGTTTGGCCTTTTCGGGGCGACTCATCAGGCCTGAGACGACGATGGCAAGGATGATCAGCGCGCCGCCCATCAGCATGCGCAGGGTTGGGTTTTCACCAAACAGCAGCCAGGCCATGGTGATGCCGTACACCGGTTCCATGGCGAATACCACTGCCGCTGTGCGCGCCTTGAGCACCGCGAGGCTGGCGACAAACAGGCTGTGGGCCAGGCCGGTGCAGAACACCCCCAACAGACCAATCCACAACCAATCCAGGGCACGTACTTCGGTCAGGCCTGGGGCGGCCGCCGGCAATAGGCACAGCGCCACGACGACGTTCTGGCACAAGGCTGCCTGCACCGGCGGGATGCGGCCACTGGCGCGGTTGTTCAGCGACAGCAGCGAGAACAGCAAGCCGGAACCGACGGCCCAGATCAAGCCGTTGGTGGCTTGGCTGGCGAGATCGAAATCCGGCGTGACCAGCACCAGGCCGACGCTGACCAACACCACCAGAACGATTTCATTGGCGCGGATTCGCTCGCGAAAGATCAGCCCTTCGAGGATCACCGTGAATGCCGGGAAGGTGGCAAATCCCAGCGTCGCAATCGCCACACCAGCCACTTTCACGGCAATAAAGAAGCTTACCCAATGGCCGGCCAGCAACAAGCCGCTGAGCAGCAGGCGCCGCAAATCGCCGGTTTTCAGCTTCTGCCAGGGAGTGTTGCTGGCAAAACGGGCGAACACTGTCAGGGCGATCACGGCGAACGCGGCGCGGCCAAACACGATAATGGCCGGGGAGGCCGCGGCGAGTTTGCCGAAGACGCCGGTGAGGCCAAACATCAATGCGCCGATATGCAGGGCGCCGAGGGCAGTGCGCGGAGTCATTGTGATCCTTGGTCAGTGAGCGGACAGGCGGCCAGTCTAGAGGGTTACAGCGTTTGGCGTCTGTCGTCGGACTCGCAGGTTTTGTCGCAGGACTAGCGGCGTCGCAAGGCGCCGGGGGATTCACCGAACTCACGCAACACCGCTGCCGAAAAGGCGCTTTGTGAACCATAGCCGACCTGCGCGGCAATCTCGCCGATGGGTAGGTGACTGTCGCGCAACAGTCCACGGGCCATCTGCAAGCGCCGGCTGCGGATGTAGTCCATGGGCGTTTGCCCGCACTCGGTGACAAAGCGTGCATGCAGCCGTGCGACGGATAGATTGGCCATCCGCGCCAGGTCGGCGACTTGCAGCGGGTGTGCCGCGTGTTGGTCGATATGGGCATTGAACGCCGCATAAGGCAGCCGCCGGCTGTCGCTTGGCGCCTGGCCATTGAGGCTGGCCAGCAACAAGACGGCGCCTTGCTGGGCGATCAGCGGATCATCCAGCGGGCTGCTCGCCAGCCACTGCACCAACTGGCCTTGCCGGGCATCCAGCGCCACCCGTGACGGCTGGTCCAGCAGGCGCCGACTGGCGTCGGCATGATCGCCAAGGGACTGCACCAGCCATTGTTCGTCGGGCACATCGAGCACCAGGCAATGACTGCCTTGGGGACTGCCGCAGGCGTGATGGGCCGAGAATGGCAGGACCATGACCCCTTGCGGGCGGATCTCGCCACTTACACCTTCCACGTCGAAATCCAGGCGGCCGGCCAGGGCGAACACCAGTTGCGCATGGTCGTGGCTATGGGCAATCAGGTCGTGGGTGTAGTGGCGTAGCGTGAGTGTCGGTCTCATCGCAGTCTCCTGGGCAGGCAGGCAGTTTACATGGCCGGGTGCCCAATGAGCGCTGTCATCAGACTGACGCACGACTGTCATGGGCTATTAATCGCCAGGGAGCAAGCTCGCGAAAACACCGTTGAGGTATGCCCATGACCAGCGCCGAGCTCGCCAAACCCAGCCGTAAGCAACGGGTCCGTACCCTGTGGATTTCCGACGTGCACCTGGGCACTCGGGATTGCCAGGCCGAGCACCTGTCGCAGTTTCTCAAGGGCTACCACGCCGACCGGGTGTACCTGGTTGGCGACATCATCGACGGCTGGAAACTACGTGGCGGCATGTATTGGCCCCAGGCCCATACCAACGTGATCCGCCGCTTGCTGACCATGAGCAAGCGCGGTACCGAGGTGATCTACGTCACGGGCAACCATGATGAATTCCTGCGGCGTTATTCCAAGCTGATCCTGGGCAATATCCAGTTGGTGGACGAGGCGGTGCACGTCACCGCCGATGGTCGTCACTTGCTGGTGATCCATGGCGATCAGTTTGACGTGATCACCCGTTACCACCGTTGGCTGGCGTTCCTTGGTGACTCCGCCTACGAATTCACCCTGACCCTCAATCGCTGGCTGAACCACTGGCGGGCGCGCTACGGTTATGGCTACTGGTCGCTGTCGGCCTACCTCAAGCACAAGGTGAAAACTGCTGTCAGCTTTATCAGCGACTTCGAAGAAGCCATCGCCCATGAAGTGACCAAGCGCGAGTTGCACGGTGTGGTGTGCGGGCATATCCACCACGCGGAGATCCGCAAGGTAGGGGAGGTGGACTACCTCAACTGCGGGGATTGGGTGGAGTCTTGCACGGCGTTGATCGAGCACTGGGATGGGCATATCGAGCTGTATCGGTTGGCCGATGCCCAGGCCAAAGAGGCGCAGCTCAAGGCGGAGATGGTGGCGGGGTAGATCACAGTTTTATGGCCGGACGCAAACAGATGTGGGCTTGGCTGCTCGCCACACAGCCCGCCACACTAAATCGAGCCGCTCTCAGGAGTGGCACACATCCGCAATCGCGTCAGCCAACAGTGTCAGGCGCGTTTCATCAATTCCGGCAACGTTCGCCCGCCCCGAATTGACCATATACACGCTGTGCTTCTCGCGCAGTTCTTTCACCTGATCGGCGCTCAAGCCGGTATAGGAAAACATCCCGCGTTGCACGCCGATATGGGCAAAACGCTCTGACAGCCCATGAGGCGCCAAGGCCTCCACCAGCCCGGAGCGCAATTGCGCGATCCGCAGGCGCATGGCTTCGACTTCCTCGCTCCACAGCGCTTTCAGCTCGGCATCACCCAGGATTGTGGCGACTACGGCTGCACCATGATCCGGCGGCGTCGACCACAGGTTGCGGGCAATAAATGCCAGTTGGCTGCGCACATCCAGCAGCTTTTCAGCATCGCCTGCGCAGACAATCAGCGAGCCGACACGGTCGCTGTACAAACCGAAATTCTTTGAGCAGGAACTGGTGATCAGCAGCTCAGGTAACTCGGCAGCGAACAAGCGCACGGCCCACGCGTCTTGCTCCAGGCCATCACCAAACCCCTGGTAGGCAAAGTCGATCAGCGGCAGCAGCTCGCGCTCGCGGACGATCTCCAGCACCTGGCGCCAGTCGTCCTGGGACAGGTCGAAACCGGTGGGGTTGTGACAGCAGGCGTGCAACAGCACCACGTCGCCCTTGGGCACGCTGGCCAAGGTAGCCAACATCGCCGCAACATCCAGGCGGTTGTCACTGCCCACGTACGGGTAGTGGCTGACCTTGAGCCCGGCCTTGGCGAAGATGGTTTCGTGGATCGGCCAGGTCGGGTTGCTCAGCCACACGCCGCGACCGGGCAGGCTGTGGGCGATAAAGTCGGCGCTCAGGCGCAGCGCGCCGGTGCCGCCTGGGGTCTGGGTCGCGCCGGCACGGCGTTCGCGCAGCAGCGGCGAGTCGGCGCCCAGCACCAACTTATTGATCAGCTTGCCGAACGCTGCATCGCCATGGCCGCCGATGTAGGTCTTGGTGGTTTGCTGGTCCACCAGGCGCTGTTCGGCCAGCTTCACTGAACGCAGAATCGGCGTCAGCCCCTGAGCATCCTTGTAGACGCCCACGCCCAGGTCGAACTTTTGCGGGCTGGGGTCCTTGGCATAGGACTCCATCAACCCGAGGATCGGGTCCCCAGGCACTCGGCCAATGGCAGTGAAGTGCATTACTTGCGGCCCTCGGCATCCTTGGCCACTTCGTCAGTGCGCGCGGCCATGATGAAGTCGTTGCGGTGCAGGCCCTTGATGGAGTGGCTCCACCAGGTCACGGTGACTTTGCCCCATTCAGTGAGTAGGCCGGGGTGGTGACCTTCGGCCTCGGAGATGACGCCCACGGCGTTGGTGAAGGCCAGGGCGAATTTGAAATTCTTGAACAGGAAGACCTTTTCCAGCTGCATCACGCCGTCGCGTACTTCGATGTTCCAGTCGGGGATCTGCTTGATCAGTACCGGCAGTTCTTCGTCGCTGACTTGCGGGGCATCGGCGCGGCAGGCTTCGCAGTGGGCTTGGTTCAACGTGTTCATGTGGGGATTCCTGAAATCGAGTGTTTGGAAAACGGTCGTCAGTGGCGTCACCCTAAAGCAACGCGGGGCCAGGGAACAGACTCACCTGGCCGCAAAAGGCACGTGTCACGCCGCCTTGTGCTTGGGTTGGACCGGTTTTGGAGGGAACAGGGGCGCATGTAGGCCCAACTGCATACCGCGCTCGACCATGCCCATGATGTCTTCCTGCGCCACTTCAAACAGGCGCTTGAGGTTGGGCAATACGAAGTACAGCGGCTGCAGGATGTCGATGCGATAGGGCGTGCGCATGGCTTCCAGCGGGTCGAAGGCTTGATGCTCGGGTTCATCCGACAGGCAGTAAACGCTTTCTTTCGGCGAGGACAGGATGCCGCCGCCGTAGATGCGCCGGCCTTCAGGCGTGTCCACCATGCCAAACTCGATGGTCATCCAGTACAGGCGCGCCAGGTACACCCGCTGTTCCTTGGTGGCAGCCAGGCCAAGCTTGCCGTAGGTGTGGGTAAATTCGGCGAACCAAGGGTTGGTCAGCAGTGGGCAGTGTCCGAAGATCTCGTGGAAAATATCCGGTTCTTGCAGGTAATCCAGTTCTTCACGGGTACGAATAAAAGTCGCCACCGGAAACTGCTTGTTGGCGAGCAATTCGAAGAACGTCTGGAAGGGGATCAGTGCCGGCACGCGGGCGACTTGCCAGCCGGTGGTTTCCCCCAGCACCTTGTTGATGTCCGCCAGTTGCGGAATGCGGTCGTGGGGCAGGCCGAGCTTGTCGATGCCGTCCAGGTATTCCTGGCAGGCACGGCCTTCGATCACTTTCAGTTGGCGAGTGATCAGGGTGTTCCACACCGCATGTTCTTCGGGCGGGTACTGGATAAAACCTTGCGCGTCGGGCTCGCGGGCCACGTACTGCGTCTGCTTCATACGGCTCTCCTGCTAGGCATTCGTTCTTGTTATGTCCTGCGATAAACCTATTGATACTCCGCCTGGGTCAGGAATCCATCCGTCATCCGTTGCAGCGTGTAAGAAAATATACTGATATTCGTAAAGTATTCGTTACGGTCTTGCCGTTGAGCACTGTGTATTGCGATTTTACGGTTTGAAAAGGTCGCTAGCTGTCACATAATCTTGACGACTATCTGCGCCCAGCGGCAAAAAGACGCAGTTCAATCAGCCCTTCAACAATAATTCGGGCCTTTTCATGCGTATCAAAGTGCATTGCCAGAACCGTATCGGCATCCTGCGGGACATCCTCAACCTGCTGGTGGAGTACGGCGTCAACGTCGCCAAGGGCGAGGTCGGCGGCGAACACGGCAATGCCATTTACCTGTATTGCCCAAATTTGGTGAACATGCAGTTCCAGGCACTGCGCCCGCAGTTTGAAGCGATTGCCGGGGTATTTGGCGTCAAGCGGGTAGGGCTGATGCCCAGCGAACGTCGGCATATGGAGCTCAATGCCTTGCTGGGGGCGCTGGAATTTCCTGTGCTGTCCATCGACATGGGCGGCGCCATCGTTGCGGCCAACCGGGCGGCAGCGCAGTTGCTCGGGGTGCGGGTGGACGAAGTACCGGGCATTGCGCTGTCGCGCTATGCCGAAGACTTCGACTTGCCCGAACTGGTGCGTTCCAGCAAATCGCGGATCAATGGCTTGCGGGTCAAGGTCAAGGGCGATGTGTTCCTCGCCGATATCGCTCCGCTGCAATCCTCGGAACACGATGACAGCGAAGCCATGGCCGGCGCTGTGCTGACCCTGCACCGCGCCGACCGGGTCGGTGAGCGTATCTACAACGTGCGCAAGCAGGAACTGCGGGGCTTTGACAGCATTTTCCAAAGCTCGAAAGTCATGGCCGCCGTGGTCCGCGAGGCCCGGCGCATGGCCCCTCTGGACGCCCCTCTATTAATAGAAGGCGAAACCGGCACCGGCAAGGAACTGTTGGCGCGTGCCTGCCATCTGGCCAGCCCGCGCGGGCAGTCACCGCTGATGGCCCTCAACTGCGCCGGCTTGCCGGAGTCCATGGCTGAGACCGAACTGTTTGGCTACGGCCCCGGCGCGTTCGAAGGCGCGCGGGCCGAGGGCAAACTGGGGTTGCTGGAACTGACGGTGGGCGGCACGTTGTTTCTCGATGGTGTCGGGGAAATGAGCGCGCGGCTGCAGGTCAAGTTGCTGCGCTTCCTGCAGGACGGCTGCTTTCGCCGGGTAGGCAGTGATGAAGAGGTGTACCTGGATGTGCGGGTGATCTGCGCAACCCAGGTGGATTTGTCGGAACTCTGTGCCCGTGGCGAATTTCGCCAGGACCTCTACCACCGCTTGAATGTGTTGTCGCTGCATATCCCGCCGCTGCGTGAATGCCTCGATGGTTTGCCGCCGCTGGTTGAGCACTTCCTCGATCAGGCCAGCCGGCAAATTGGTTGCCCGCTGCCCAAGCTGGCACCAGCGGCCATGGATCGGCTCAGCCATTACCACTGGCCGGGCAATGTGCGGCAGTTGGAGAACGTGCTGTTCCAGGCGGTCTCGCTGTGCGACGGCGGGACGGTCAAGGCCGAACATATCCGCCTGCCAGACTACGGCGTGCGCCAGCCGCTGGGGGATTTTTCCCTGGAAGGCGGGTTGGAAGAGATTGTCGGGCGGTTTGAAAAGGCGGTGTTGGAACGGTTGTATTCCGAGCATCCCAGTAGCCGGCAGTTGGGGAAGCGGTTGGGGGTTTCCCATACCACTATTGCCAATAAACTGCGGGACTATGAGGTCGTCAAAGCTGAAAAATGACTTTATCAGGAAAGAGTCGCGGGTAAGCACGTTCGTTTTGTGGTGTTAGTCGATCAGATTCAACCGGCCTTGGGCTGCTGTTCGGCGGTGTATTTGGCTTTGCTTGCACGAGGCATTGCGATACGCCTCTGGCCCTTGAGGAAGGGCCAGGCCAGACAACGTGGGTTACTGATTTACTTCGCCTTCCAGCTTGCGAGCTGCCTCCACGCCGGACGCTGTGAGCTTGATCGGCAGGTTCAACGCGTGTTCACCGGCGTCGTTACAGGTCACATGACCTTCCTTGATCAACCCACGGTCCTGAAGGGCGGCCAAGGCGCTGGCCACCACTTTTTCACCTCGGTAGTTGTCCAGTACTTCTTTGCCCAGGCCGCTGGGGTGGGCGTGCAGCAGGCGGGTGAGGACTTCTTTCTCAAGGTTTTTATCGACGTTCATGCATACCTCTTCAGGGTGAGTGGTTGGGTAGTGTTCGTCTGCTTATGGCTCAGGGCTGCTTGGGGGCGCCGGGAAGGTTGGAGTCGTCGCCGTGTGGGGTGGCATTTTTGCCCGGCCCCATTTTGCCGTTCTCCACGTCGGTCCCCAGGCCTTGGCGGTTGCCATCGTTGCCTTGGGCGCGCGGGTCGTTGCCCTGGTTGTTAATGGCGCCACCGTTGGTATCAAGGCCGGTGCCCATGGAGTCCTTGGACTCTTGGGTTGCCGGGCTTGGAGGGTTGCCGATAGGGTCTGTCGGGCCGGTGGAGTTGTTTGATGCGGCAAAGCTGCTGAGGGAAACGGCAGACAGCAAGCCAGTGAGAGCGAGGGCAGTCAATTTGGAAGTATTCATGTGGAGCCTCCATATCATTAAAGTCCTTACCTGATATTGGTCAGCCCCCGGTTGCCATTGGTGCCTTGGCAGCGACGAACGGTGCTCCGTTGCTTGTAAGAATTTGTGTGCCTATTGTTCGCCAATCTCCTCAATAAACGACTGCATAAACCCTTTTAACCGGGCATGACGAAGCTGCGCCAAGCGTTGTCCCGTGGCGGTTTGAAAACCATCGGCCAAGTGCAGCAGCTTGGTCTGGAAGTGATCGAGGCAAAAGCGCTTGTCGTCATACTCGCGGTGGCGTGCAGTCGGGTCAGCTGGGTCATACAGCCCGCTGCCCATGCGCCCGGCGGTATAGAACGTGCGGGCGACGCCGATCATGCCGAGGGAATCGAGGCGGTCGGCGTCCTGGACGATTTTGGCTTCCAGGGACTCAGGCGTTAACCCCGCCGAAAAGCTGTGGGTCTCGATGGCATGGGTCACGGCAGCGATGCGCGCAGGCTGCCAGCCGAGGTTTTGCAGGATTCCCCCAGCCTTGGTCGCCGCCAGCGCCGACGCCTTGGAGCGCAGCGGCGAGTTCTTTTCCACGGCCACACAGTCGTGCAGCAACACGGCCGCCAGCAGCACTTCGAGGTCGCCGCCTTCCTCGGCCTGGATCGACCGCGCGTTGTGCCACACCCGCTGCAAATGCGACAGGTCGTGGGCGCCATCTTCCGACGGTTCCAAGGCGTGGGGCAGCAGGGTGGCGGCGAGGTCGGACAATGGCGTGAAGGGCATCGGGTTTCCTATTGTGGGCTATGCGTTGCCATACAAGGTTAGTCGTGAATGAAATTGCACTGCAACCCTTCATAAAACAGCCTTAGTATGTGTTCTTTCTTCATTCACAAGGCCTGTCCATGACCATCGAGATTCGCCCCGCCGTGCCCAGTGATGCCGCACAGATACTGGCCTTTATCACGGAGCTTGCCGACTACGAAAAGGCCCGGCACGAAGTGATCGCCAGCGTGGTGGATATCGAACGCAGCCTGTTCAGCGAAGGCGCCACCGCCCATGGCCTGATCTGTCTGCGGGACGGGTTGCCAATTGGTTTTGCCGTGTTCTTTTTCAGCTACTCGACCTGGCTGGGCAGCAACTGCCTGTACCTGGAAGACTTGTACATCAACCCGGAGCAGCGCGGCGGTGGTGCGGGCAAGAAGTTGTTGCGCCATCTGGCCAAGATCGCTTGTGACAACGGTTGCGGACGTTTCGAATGGAGCGTGCTGGACTGGAACGAACCGGCCATCCAGTTCTACAAATCCATCGGCGCCCAACCTCAGGAGGAGTGGGTGCGTTACCGCATGGAGGGGGACTCACTGCGCGAGTTTGCCCACGGCTGAGTCGTTAAAAAACCGGCTATCGATGCCGGTTTTTTACATTTTTCGTCAATATATGGGATGTTAATTTATATATTGAGATATTTTAAGTTCTGGGTTTATAGTCCCCTGCATCAGCACTCACTACCAAAAATAAAACAGGTGAAGCGATGCAGGCACAACCGTTGTCGTTACCTACGGTGCCGGAGCCAATCTACGGCAATCGGCTGAAGAACAAAATGGTGGTGATCACCGGTGCCGCGCAAGGTATTGGCGAGGCCATTGTTGCCTGCTTCCAGGCTCAGCAGGCGCGTCTGGTTATCGGTGATATCCAGGGCGTGATCGGATGAAGCAGCGTTGATTAAGACTGTGGCAAAAGCGCTTTTTGTGGCGAGTGGGCAAGCCCCCTCGCCACACTAATAGTGACCGCCCATAATGTTCGCCGTTTTCGTACTTCCCAATAGGCCCGATATGCAGGAAAACGCCCATATTCCCGTCAAAGACGCTGCCCCCACCGGCACCCAGACCCTGCTGCGTGGCCTGGGCGTGGTGCAAGCGGTGGCGGCTGGCGCGCGGGATCTCAAGGAAATCGCCCGGCGCATCGGCACCACCCGCAGCACCACCCACCGCCTGGCCAGCTGCCTGGTGGAAGAGCGCTACCTGCGCGTAGTGCCGCAAGTCGGCTACCTGCTTGGTCCGAAACTGATCGAGCTGGGTTTCCAGGCCCGTGAAGAACTGCCTTTGGTAACCCTGGCAGTTCCCTACCTGGACGAGTTGTCGGCGTTGACCGGCGACACCATCCACCTGGCGATCCGCGAATTTGACGACGTGCTCTACCTGCACAAGAATCCCGGCCGCAACGGTCCGGAAATGCGCTCGCGGGTTGGCCATCGCATGCCGCTGGCGCGCACCGGGATCGGCAAGGCCTTGCTGCTGGACGACAGTGTGGAAGAGTGGCAGCGCCTGTATCAGGTCAGCTTGCCAGTGGGTGGGAAGAATATGCAGTGGCCGCAGCACCCGGAACAGTCATGGGCGCAGTTTGAGCAGCGTATGCAGGAATACGTGGTGGGCGATTATGCGTTCGATCTGGAAGACAACGAACCGTCGATCCGTTGCGTCGCGGCACCAGTGCGCGATGCCAGCCGGCGAATTGTCGCCGGCATCAGCATCGCCAGTACCGTGCCCTACATGCCGCTGGAAAAAATGGCCGAGCTGATCCCCGTGGTGAAACAGGTTGCAGCTCGGCTGTCCGCGGAGTTGGGCGCGAAGGCCTGATCAGGCCTTCAAGGTCGCCATGTCGATGACGAAGCGGTACTTCACATCACCGGCGATCATGCGGGTGTAGGCTTCGTTGATCTGGCGGATGTCGAGCATTTCGATGTCGCAAGTGATGCCGTGCTCGGCGCAGAAATCCAGGACTTCCTGGGTTTCGGCAATGCCACCGATCAACGAGCCGGCCAGGACCTTACGGCCCAACACCAGTTTGGCTGCGTGGACTGGCGGCTCTACCGGTTCGATCAGTCCCACCAGAATATGCACGCCGTCAAAGCGCAAAGTATCGAGGTAGGGGTTGAGGTCGTGTTGCACTGGAATGGTGTCCAACAGGAAATCGAAATGCCCGGCCGCAGCTTTCATTTGTTCGGCATCGGTGGACACGATCACGTGATCGGCGCCCTGGCGACGGCCTTCTGCCGCCTTGCTGGCGGAGCGGGTGAACAGCGTCACTTCGGCGCCCATGGCCTTGGCGAACTTGATGCCCATATGACCCAGGCCGCCCATGCCGAGAATCCCGACCTTGTCACCGGCCTTCACGCCATAGTGCTTGAGCGGCGAGTAGGTGGTGATGCCGGCGCAGAGGATTGGCGCGGCGCTGGCCAGGTCAAGCTTGGCAGGGATCTTCACCACAAAATGCTCGCTGACCACGATGCTGTCGGAGTAGCCGCCCATGGTGTTGCTGCCATCCACGCGGTCCGGGGTGGCGTAGGTCATGGTCGGGCCTTCGAGGCAGTATTGCTCCAGGTCCGATTTGCAGGCGTCGCAATGGCGGCACGAGTCAACCATGCAGCCAACGCCCACCAGGTCGCCGACTTTATGAGCGGTGACGCTGGCGCCGACGGCGGTAACCTTGCCGACGATCTCGTGGCCCGGCATCAGCGGGTACACGGCGATGCCCCATTCGTTGCGCGCCTGGTGGATGTCTGAGTGGCAGACGCCGCAGTAGAGGATTTTGATGGCCACGTCATCGGCGCGTGGGCTGCGGCGTTCGAAGGGCATCGGGGCGAGGGGAGTGGTGGCTGACTGGGCGGCGTAACCGATGGCGGTGTACATGGAGAAACCTCGCAAAAACAGTGACAAGTGAGGTGGCCCATTTTCCGCGCCGGGCCTTGGGACGGCCATGGCGATTGCTCCGAGTCTCATGCCTAAAGCTCCGGAGGAGCAGCTAAAAGCAGCAAGTTACAAGCTGCAAGCGATAAACTGCGCGCTCTCTTGCCACTTGCAGTTTGTAGCCCTGCACAGGTCCATGAACTTCCGAGAACTGCTTTTATGCTGACCCTTCACCTCGACGCCAATGCCGCGCTGGTTGCCCTGATTGAGCCCCTGACCCCCCGCGACGGTTTCTGCCCCACGAACTTGCCGGGTGTGCAGGTATTGCGCGCCAGTTGCGACGTGGCGCGAGGGCCGCAGATTTATGAGCCGAGCCTGATGATTGTCGCCCAGGGCAGCAAAGTCGCGTACCTGGGCCCGCGCACCCTGGAGTATGGCGCCGGGCATTACCTGATCCAGGCGATGCCGGTGCCTTTCGAGTGCGAGACCTTTGCCCTGCCCAATGCGCCGTTGTTGGGGGTGACCGTCGGCATTGACCGAGTGGTGCTGGGGGAGTTAGTGATGGCCATGGGCATCAGGCCTGGGCCGCCAGCAGCAGCGCAGACACTTGAGTCGATGAGTTCGGTGGTGCTCGATGACGCCATGCGTGGCTGCGTCGAGCGGCTGTTGCAGTGCCTGCACGATCCGCTGGAGAGCCGGATCATGGGGCCGGCACGGGTGCGTGAATTGTTGTTCACAGCCTTGCGCGGGCCCCAGGCCGATGTGCTGCGAGCGCTGGTAGAACAACAGGGGCAGTTTGCCCGGGTGGCGACCTCGCTGAATCACCTGCATGCCCATTACGCCGAGCCGCTCAATATCGAGACCCTGGCCGGTTATGCGCATATGAGCGCGTCGACGTTTCACGAACATTTCAAGCGCTGCACGCTGTTGTCGCCGGTGCAGTACCTCAAGCGCCTGCGCTTGCTCAAGGCCCAGCAATTGCTGTTGGTGGAGGGCATGGGCGTGGCGCAGGCCGCCCATAGCGTGGGGTATCAGAGTACGTCGCAGTTCAGCCGGGAATATAAGCGCTACTTCGAGCGCAGCCCAGGGGACGAGCGGGCGGCATAAACCTAGACCGCTACGAACAATGAGGCCACAAAAAAGGCCCCCATTTCGGGAGCCTTGATGTTCAAGCAGCAGGCTTACATATTCGGGTAAGTCGGCCCGCCAGCACCTTCCGGCGTGACCCAGGTGATGTTCTGCGAAGGGTCCTTGATGTCACAGGTCTTGCAGTGCACGCAGTTCTGAGCGTTGATCTGGAAGCGCTTCTCGCCGTCTTCTTGGGTGATCACTTCATACACGCCCGCCGGGCAGTAACGCTGGGCCGGTTCATCATAGAGCGGCAGGTTGGTGCCGATCGGGATGCTTGGGTCTTTCAACTTCAAGTGGCACGGCTGTTCTTCTTCGTGGTTGGTACCGGAGATGAATACCGAGCTGAGTTTGTCGAAGCTCAGCTTGCCGTCGGGTTTCGGGTAGTCGATCTGTTTGCTGTCTTTGGCCAGCTTGAGGCAGGCGTAGTCCGGCTTGGTGTCGTGCAGGGTGAACGGTATTTTGCCACCGAGAATGTTCTGGTCGAACCAGTTGAAGCCGGCGCCGATGATCGGGCCGAACTTGTGCATCGCCGGGCCGAAGTTACGGGTGGCGAACAGTTCATCAAAGAGCCAGCTTTTCTTGAAGCTGTCGACGTAACCGATCAGCTCGTCCGCACCTTCGGAACCTACAAGCAGTTGCTCTGCCACGGCATCCGCCGCGAGCATGCCGGACTTCATGGCGGTGTGGCTGCCCTTGATCTTGGCCACGTTCATGGTGCCCAGGTCACAGCCGATCAGCGCACCACCCTTGAACACCATCTTCGGCAACGAATTGATGCCACCCTTGGACAAGGCCCGAGCGCCGTAACTGATGCGCTTGCCGCCTTCCAGGTACTGCTTGAGCACCGGGTGATGCTTGAGGCGCTGGAACTCGTCGAACGGCGACAGGAAGGTGTTGCTGTAGGAAAGATCGACGATCAGGCCGACGACCACCTGGTTGTTTTCCAGGTGATAGAGGAATGAGCCACCGGTGTTCTCATTGCTCATGATGTCCAGCGGCCAGCCGGCGGTGTGTACCACCAGGCCTGGCTGATGTTTGGCCGGGTCGATTTCCCAGATTTCCTTCAGGCCGATGCCGTAGTGCTGGGCGTCGGCGTCACTGTCCAGGTTGAAGCGCTGGATCAGTTGCTTGCCAATATGCCCGCGGCAGCCTTCGGCGAACAGCGTGTACTTGCCACGCAGTTCCATACCTGGGGTATAGAGGCCTTCTTTCGGGTTGCCTTCGCGGTCGACACCCAGGTCGCCGGTGATGATCCCGCGCACCACGCCATTCTCGTCGAACAGCGCTTCCTGGGCGGCGAAGCCTGGGTAGATTTCCACGCCCAGGTTTTCGGCTTGCTGAGCCAGCCAGCGGCACAGGTTGCCCAGGGAAATAATGTAGTTGCCTTCGTTGTGCATGGTCTTGGGCACAAAGAAGTCAGGGACCTTGGTAGCGGTTTCGCTGGAGCGCAGGACATAAATGTCATCGCGCACCACCGGGGTATTGAGCGGGGCGCCCAATTCTTTCCAGTCCGGGAACAATTCGTTCAGCGCCCGTGGTTCAAACACGGCACCGGACAGGATGTGAGCGCCGACTTCGGAGCCTTTTTCGACCACGCAGACGCTGATTTCCTTACCGGCTTCGGCGGCCTTCTGCTTCAGACGGCAGGCGGCAGACAGGCCTGCCGGGCCAGCGCCGACAATGACCACGTCGAATTCCATGTATTCGCGTTCCACAGGCTATCTCCTACTCAAGGCTCTACAGTTTTTTTTCTAATGTGGAGGTTGGGTGTCCCATCCATCGTTTTCCGGGGCCCATATTTCGTGATCTTCGGCGCAAAGGTAACAATGGATCACACACCGCTCTCTCTAAGCGGCGCATTATATCTACACCACCTCCAGCGTCCAATACAAACGTTTGTTTGAATCGTCCGCAACCCACATAAATCAAAGAAGCGCGGCTTATAACTGACCATTTTGCCGTATTGACCGGAATAGGCGTTCCGGTCAATATACGGTCGGTTTTGCGCTTCCCGTAGGCGGACCGCAGGTTTCAAGGCCACCTCCAAAAATAGGGCGAAGGCCATGCAAGGTGACGCGCAGGTATCTGACGGCGCGCAGTTTACACGCAGTGACAATGAATGACTTGCCGGTCACCCCTGACGAACGGTCTTTATTATTGCCAACGTGCAACGTTACCTGTCATGACGGTCTACGTTTTTAGAGGTGCCCTTGTGCGCCGTTGAGCATCTACCGCCAGGTTTGTCCGGGCGGCTTTCTTTTCACCGGAGAGTAACGAGGAAACCATGAAGGTTCTTGTAGCTGTCAAACGAGTGGTCGACTACAACGTCAAGGTTCGCGTCAAAGCGGACAACTCCGGCGTCGACCTCGCTAACGTCAAGATGTCGATGAACCCTTTCTGCGAAATTGCAGTTGAAGAAGCCATACGCCTGAAAGAGAAAGGTGTTGTGACTGAAATCGTCGTCGTCTCCATCGGTCCGACCACTGCTCAAGAGCAGTTGCGTACCGCCCTCGCGCTGGGTGCCGATCGTGCCATCCTCGTTGAGTCTGCTGAAGAGCTGACCTCCCTGGCCGTTGCCAAGTTGTTGAAAGCCGTTGTCGACAAGGAACAGCCACAGCTGGTGATCCTTGGCAAACAGGCCATCGACAGCGACAACAACCAGACTGGCCAGATGCTGGCTGCACTGACCGGTTACGGCCAGGGCACCTTCGCCTCGAAAGTCGAAGTCAGCGGCGACAGCGTTGCCGTGACTCGCGAAGTCGACGGCGGCGCGCAGACAGTTTCCCTGAAACTGCCGGCCATCATCACCACTGACCTGCGTTTGAACGAGCCGCGCTACGCGTCCCTGCCAAACATCATGAAAGCCAAGAAGAAGCCTCTCGAAGTGCTGACTCCGGACGCTTTGGGCGTTTCCACCGCCTCCACCTACAAGACCGTGAAAGTCGAAGCGCCGGCTGCACGCAGCGCGGGTATCAAGGTCAAGTCGGTGGCTGAACTGGTCGAGAAACTGAAAAACGAAGCGAAGGTAATCTAAAAATGACTATCTTGGTAATCGCTGAACACGACAGCAAAGTACTGGCTCCGGCCACGCTGAACACCGTGGCTGCCGCTGCGAAAATCGGTGGTGATATCCACGTGCTGGTCGCTGGCCAGAACGTCGGTGCCGTCGCTGAAGCCGCTGCAAAAATCGCGGGTGTGAGCAAAGTGCTGGTAGCTGACAACGCTGCCTACGCTCACCAACTGTCGGAAAACGTTGCGCCGCTGGTAGCAGAGCTGGGGACTGGCTACAGCCACATTCTCGCGGCAGCTACTTCCAACGGCAAAAACATCCTGCCGCGTGTTGCTGCGCAGCTGGACGTTGACCAGATCTCCGAGATCATTTCGGTTGAAAGCGCCGACACCTTCAAGCGTCCGATCTATGCCGGTAGCGCCATTGCCACCGTGCAGTCCACTGCATCGGTAAAAGTCATCACTGTGCGTGCCACCGGTTTTGATCCGGTTGCTGGCGAAGGTGGTTCGGCTGCGATTGAAGCTGTTGCTGCTGTCCACGATGCTGGCACTTCCAGCTTCGTTGGCGAAGAGCTGGCCAAGTCGGATCGTCCGGAACTGACCGCTGCCAAGATCGTCGTTTCCGGCGGTCGCGGCATGCAGAACGGTGACAACTTCAAGCACCTGTACGCCCTGGCCGACAAGCTGGGCGCTGCGGTCGGCGCTTCCCGCGCTGCCGTCGATGCAGGCTTCGTACCCAACGATATGCAGGTCGGCCAGACCGGCAAGATCGTTGCGCCACAGCTGTACATTGCCGTCGGTATCTCCGGCGCGATCCAGCACCTGGCCGGTATGAAGGACTCCAAAGTGATCGTCGCGATCAACAAGGACGAAGAAGCACCGATCTTCCAGGTGGCTGATTACGGCCTGGTGGCGGATTTGTTCGAAGCCGTACCAGAGCTTTCGAAGCTGGTCTAATCCAGCTGCTTCACTTATAAAGAGCCCGGTCTTTTGACCGGGTTTTTTTATGAGCGCGATTTTTTGATCGGAGAACCATGCCATGGAACTGCGTCGCTGGACTGTACTGCTGGGCCTGTCGCTGGTGCCGACCCTGTCCCTTGCCGCCGGCAAATGCGATCGCCTGGTGGTAACCGGCAGCCCGGATGCGCCGCCCTACCTGTGGCGTGACCCCCAGGACCCTACGCACTTGATCGGCGCTACCGCCGACGTGCTGCAGCAAGTGGCCAAGGACCTGGGCGTGAAAATCGACCTGCTGTATGGCGGCAAGCGCTCTGCGGCGCTGGATGAAGTGCGCAGCGGGCGTATGGATATCCTTGCCGATGCGTCGTTGACCGTCAGCGAGCTGGAAAGCCTGGACTACATCCACCCGGCGCTGGCGCAAACCGACTATCTGGTCTGGACTCGCGCGGGTTCGCCCCAGGCCTACAACCAGGCGACGGACCTGCACGGCCACAAGGGAGCGGTCTCGGAAAAGGCGCGACTGACTCGCGACTTTGAAAACTTCGCCGGTGAACAATTGACCCTGCAGCGCACGCCAACCCTGACCCCGGCCTTTCAGAAACTGCTGCTGGGAGAGGTCGACTACGTGATCGCGGGGCGCTACTCCGGCATGGCCATGGCCCAGACTCTGGGCATGAGCAAAGACCTGGTTGCCTGGGAACCGCCCATCGATCAGCCCGGTCTGTTCCTCGCCATTTCCCACAACTCGGCCTGCAATGATCCGTGGTTACGCGGACAGCTCGCCAAAAAGATGACAGAATTGCCCGCGTCCGGTCTGACGGAGGCCGCTCTGCAGCGCAATCTTGAGCGCTGGAAGGCGCAATTGCGGCAACCCGTCGGAACCCCAACAAAGTAGGGATTTTTAGTGAATATTCGACCTCTTTTCGCGGCCCTCGCCGTTGTAGCCCTGGCGGGATGTGCCGCAGATCCTGCGCCGAATGAACAAATGCGTCTGACCCAGCAAGCCCTGGAACAAGCCACTGCCGTAGGTGCCGTCGCCGATGACGTGCCTGAGTTGAAACTGGCCGAGGGCAAGTTCGCCCAGGCGAAGGCCGAAATGGCTGATGAATCCTTCAAGGATGCCCGTATGCAGGCTGAACAGGCCGAGTTGGACGCCCGTCTGGCAGAAGCGCAGGTGCTGACCCAGAAGAGCCAGGAGGAGTTGGATGTGCTCAACACGCGCATCACCCGCCTGCGCAAACAGCTGGGAGACGCCCAATGAACCTGATGATTCGTGGTTGCTGTGTGCTGCTGCTGGGCAGCGCGGCGCTGGGCGGGTGTGCCAGCCATCCCAGCAGTGAGGTTGTCCTGCAACAGGCCGGTAATGACTTTCAGAAGGTCAAGGAGGACACCAACGTGCTGCGCATCGCCCCCAAGGACGTGATTCGTGCCGGTGAGTCTCTGGCCCGTGCTGACCGTTTGTCCACCTATTGGGGCAGCGGTGCCGACGTGGTGCATTACGCTTACCTGAGCCAGCGCTACAGCGCGATTGCCCGGGAACATACCGAGCAGGTACTCAACGAAGAGCGTGGTGCCAAGCTCGAACTGGAGCGCCAGCGCCTGCAACTGGCCTTGCGCGAGGCCAAGCTGCTCAGCGTGCAGCAGCAGGGCAAGTGGCTGGAGGAGCAGATCGTCAGCCTGGCCACCACCCAGACCGATCGCGGGCTGGTGATGACCCTCGGTGATGTGCTGTTCGACACCGGTGAAGCGGAACTGAAAAACTCGGCGAACCGCACCGTGCTGAAAATCGTCCAGTTCCTGCAACTCAATCCCAAGCGCGTGGTGCGGATCGAGGGCTACACCGACAGTACCGGTGGCGAGCATGAAAACCTCAAGCTGTCCCGGGATCGTGCCCAGGCGGTGGCCGATGTGCTGGTAGACCTGGGGGTCGATGAAAAACGGGTCCAGGTGGAAGGCTATGGCGACCAGTATCCGGTCGAAGTGAACGCCTCGGAGCGTGGCCGTGCGCAGAACCGTCGCGTTGAAATCGTCTTCTCCGATGAAAAAGGCCAACTCGGCGCTGCCCGTAGTTGAAGATCCGTTGTAGGCGCGAGCTCGCTCCTACAGTTTTGATGGGCAACTTGAAACCCGATCCCTGATCGGGCTTTTCATGCCTGAGATTCAGTTCGCAACCCATACAGTTTTTTCTATCACTGGCGCCTGCGCTCGACTATTCTCGCAACTGTCCCCGTACACTTCTAAACTGTGCCGGTATGTTTCACACAAAAATAAAATACCCGTGAAATTGAGTGCTGCGTCATGACCAACCTCCTGCTTTACCAACGTATCGCTCAGCAACTTGCTGAGGATATCCGACGTGGTGTCTATCAACCGGGTGAGCGCGTGCCGTCGGTACGCAAGATGAGCTCCCAGCTCAACGTCAGCCATGCCACCGTGTTGCAGGCCTACGCCAACCTGGAAGACCAGGGCTTGATCCGTGCACGGCCGCAATCCGGGTATTACGTGCACCAGACCCCGGCCCTCACTGCGCCAACGCCGGACATCGCTCGGGTTGAGCGTCCTGGGTTAGTCACCCGTAGCAGCATCATCCAGCAAGTGCTGGTGGAGTCACGTCGCGAAGGCGTGTTCCCGTTGGGCGCGGCCGTGCCAAGTGTCGATTACCTGCCAGTACGGGCGCTGCACCAGCAACTGGCTAAGGTCACACGCTTTCAGAGCCCGCGGGCCTTCAGCTACATGTTCAGCCCTGGTTTTGAACCGTTGCGCCGACAAGTGGCGATCCGTATGCGTGATGCCGGCGTAGTGGTCGATCCTTCCGAGGTGGTGATCACCCACGGCTGCGTTGATGCCCTGCAGATGTCCCTGCGGGTGCTGACGCGGCCCGGTGACCTGATTGCCACCGAGTCGCCGACCTATTACGGCTTGCTGCAACTGGCGGACTTGCTGGGGCTCAAGGTCATCGAGATCCCTAGCGACCCGGCCACCGGCATGAGCCTGGAAGCTCTGCAACTGGCGGCCAACCAATGGTCGATCAAGGCCTTGGTGCTGACCACGCGCCTGAGCAATCCCTTGGGCGGTACCATGCCGGAAGAGCGGCAGAAGCAGTTGCTGCGCCTGGCCTCGGACTTCGATATCCAGGTTGTCGAAGACGATATCTATGGCGAGTTGATGTTTGAGCTGGGCCGCACCAAGGCCCTGAAAGCCTACGATCGCCTGGACCGAGTGATCTACTGTTCCAGTTTCTCCAAGACCCTGTCCCCCGGCATACGCATCGGCTGGATGATCGCCGGCAAGTACCAGCAGGAAATCCAACGGTTGCAAATGTTCAGCACCCATTCGGCGTGCAGCGTCACCCAGATGGGCGCGGCGGCGTACCTGGAGAACGGCGGTTACGACCGTCATCTGCGCTACATTCGTCAGGAATACCGCAAGAACCTCAGTGCCTTTCAACTGGCGGTGCAGCAGTATTTCCCCGAGGGTACGCAGATGAGTCGTCCGAGCGGCGGATTTATCCTGTGGGTCAGTTTGCCTGGGCGGGTCAATACTCAGGAACTGCACGTGCGTGCGCTGCAACAGGGCATCAGCATTGCACCGGGGCTTATTTTCAGTAATACGGAACAGTTCAACCACTGTATCCGCCTCAATTGCGGTACGCCGTGGAATCGCGAGGCTGAACGGGCATTGATGACCCTGGGAATGCTGGCGAACCAGCTGTGCCAGGAGGCGGCGAGCGGTTTTTGAACCGCGCAAAGGGCCCCAGGCTAATCACCACGCTTGTCATGCTGCACTCAACAAGCGAGCATATGGCCCTCTGCCGTTAAAGCTGTTGGCGATATGAATCCTACTTTTCCTGCCGCGTTGTTGATCTGCCTGCTGAGTCTGTGTAACGCCGCGCCGGTGCTGGCTGCTCCCGTCAGTGAGCCTGTTGTGGCAGCGAATGCCGAACCAAAGCCTGTGCCCGCGAAAAAAACAGTCCAGCCCAAAAAAGCTGCTGCCGTGAAGAAACGTGCACCGGTCGCCAGCAAATCCAAGTCGGCCCACGAAGTGGCCCAGACTAAACTGCCGCCAGCCCATCTGGACTTGCGCTTGCCGCAGGACATGGTCAGGCGCCTGCAGCCCCTTGGCACCTTGCCACAGCCGAAAAGCGTGCCGCTGCTCCCGCCGATGTTTGGTGAGAAACCTGTCGACAACAGCGCGTTCCAGATCAACGGCCGCCTGCTGAGCAATGAAATGATGCTACAGCTGCGTAACGAAGAGCGCCGGGACGTGGAAGGTGCGGCGCTGGACTTCGAGTTCAAGCAATAAACTATTCCCGCCAAGGTGACGCGAATCGCTGATCTTCTGTCGCAGACTGGTCAGTCACTTTTGTTTTGTGCGAAAAACCCCTGTTGGACCATTTTAAAACGGCTGTTTAAGGGCGTACTCTAGCCCGGCCATCAACACTTTGCCGTCGAGGACCGCTTGTCATGAAATGCCGTGAAGGCTGTGGCGCTTGCTGCATTGCCCCCTCCATCAGCTCACCGTTACCGGGGATGCCCCACGGCAAACCTGCGGGCGAACGCTGCCTGCATCTGTCTGTCGAACAGTTGTGCCAATTGTTCGGCCAGCCAGAGCGGCCTGCGGTGTGCAGTGCGTTTCAGGCGGATCTGGAGGTCTGTGGCAGCAGCCAGGAAGATGCAATCAGACTGATTGGCTGGTGGGAGCAGATGACGGCGGCTTAGTGGGCATTTCAATGTCGCAACTTAAACAATAAGGAATACAACAATGGGTTCGCTGAAACGACTGGCTGTGTTGTGCGGTTTTACTGTTTTGTTTGCTGCCACTGCCCAGGCCGAAGATTGGCAGACTGCCAAGGATGAAGACGGTATCAAGGTGTCCTTGAGTGAGGTGGCCGGGTCCAAGTACAAGGCTTATCGTGGTGTGACCGTGATCAAGGCGCCATTGGCCAAGGTGCAGGCCTTGCAGGAAGACGCGGTAGGGGCCTGTAAGTGGATCCACGAATGCAAGTCGCAAAAACTGCTCAAGCAGGAAGGCGACAAGAGCTGGACCTACACGCAGTTCAAGGCACCGTTCCCGGTAACTGACCGTGACTCGATCTTGCAGATCACCACCACCCAGGAGGCAGACGGTAGCGTGACCCGCAAGCTGCTGGAAGTGCCTACCTACCTCCCGGAAGAGAAGGGTTATGTGCGTGTGGCCCAGGTCGAAGGCTTCTGGAAGCTGGTGCCTAAAGGCGCCGACCAGACCGAAGTAACCTACCAGGTCCACACCGAGCCAGGCGGCAGCGTGCCGTCGTGGCTGGCCAACAAGTTCGTGGTGGACGCGCCGTTCAACACCTTGAAAGCCCTCAAAGACAGCGCCGAAAAGTAAGCGCGGCCGATCAGGTGCCTCCTGCTTGAGTGGAACGATTGCCAAACCCTCAAGGTCCAGATGTCTGTAAACCCATCCATGGGTTTTATCGAGGAGGCACTGATGCAAAAGTGGCAAATTACCTTCGTTGATGATCATGGCGATCAATCCGTGGAACTGTTCGACTGCGAACAGAAACCCAGTACCGAAGAGGCTGCACGGATGATCCGTGCCAAATTGCTGCCGGTGGCTGCTGAACTGGATCTCAATGACCTGGAAGGCCGCACCAACGAGCCAACGGTCAAAAGCCTGAAAACCCAGAACAGTATTCAAATCCTCAGCATTACCCCTGCTGCCTGAACATTCCCTGTACATCACACACGACCCTCTGGTGGAGGTGATAGCTTCGCGCTACTCTGCAAGGGAGATCAGCGAATGAATCGCTAAGGTCTGGTCTTGTCAGCTACATGCTTATCTCCCAGCGGTGAAACCATTGCCGTATCACCCGCGCCGTTCGAGTGCGGGTTGTGGGAAGCACGGAAAGTCTATCCATCGGTTTGAGGAGGACGTTTCATGAGCACAGCTTATCAAGAAGACATCAGCACCAACGTGTTGCGCCGCATGAAAGAGGGCGGCTTTGATTTTTCACGTTTCCACCCCATCGAGTTCTACGCCATTTTCCCGGATGAGGAACATGCGCGCAGGGCTGCGGGTCGATTTCGTGGGGAATCCCTCAATGCCCAGGTCAGCGTGCGGGATGACGGTGCCGGGTACCTGGAACTGAGCAAAGTAATGTTCGCGACCTACGACGGCATAGGAGACTTTGAGCAAGACTTTGAGGCGGTGGTCGAGCCCTTGGGCGGGATCATCGAAGGATGGGGCGTGAAACAGGAGGTCCGTGGGTTGCCCATGTAGCTTATGAACAACACAGCGTATCGGCTGACCTTTGGGTCGGCCGATTTTGTTTCGGCTCCCGGAAAACCCTCGAGCCATTCTCGGAAATATCCTGCACAAAAAAAGGCCACCCGGGCAGGGTGGCCAAAAGGGAAGACCGGACATGAAGGGGAACCGGTCGGTACATGAGGTACCAAGTTACCGGCGAGGCAATGGGTGAAGCTGTAGGACGTGTCCTGTTCAGCGTGTGGGGGCGATTATCCCCAGTGTTTATCAGGCAGTGAAATCAACTCTGGCTATGCTGGTGATAGGCAAAGCTCGCTTCGCAATGAGGCACGGCGGGCGACGCTGGATCATTTGCTGCACCGGAACGGTGCGGCGTGACTAATATCCATACCCAACTGATTGATATTTAAGTGTTTATGCCGCTGGTACGGGTCTTGCTATGGTCCCTTGCGTCCGGGTGACAAGGAGTTCGGCATGATCCGCACTTATTATGATGAGATGTACGACGGGGCAGGGCTGGTTCGCCCCCATTACCGCGAATTCGCCCGCTGGTTGGCCGAAACCCCGACGGAGCTGCTGGCCCAGCGCCGGCGCGAAGCCGATCTGCTGTTTCACCGCGCCGGAATCACCTTCACCCTGTACGGTGACGAGCAGGGCACCGAGCGCCTGATTCCCTTCGATACCATTCCCCGCAGCATTCCTGCCAGTGAATGGCGGATTGTCGAGCGCGGCTGCATCCAGCGGGTCAAGGCGCTGAACATGTTTCTCGCCGACCTGTACCACGAACAACGGATCATCAAGGCCGGGATTATTCCCGCCGAACAAGTGCTGGCCAACGAGCAATATCAGTTGGCGATGCAAGGCCTGGACCTGCACCGCGATATCTATTCCCACATCTCCGGGGTCGACCTGGTACGGGATGGCGACGGCACCTACTACGTTCTCGAAGACAACCTGCGCACCCCCAGCGGCGTCAGCTACATGCTCGAAGACCGCAAGATGATGATGCGCCTGTTCCCTGAACTGTTCGCCGCCCAGCGTATTGCCCCGATAGATCATTATCCAAACCTGTTGCTCGACACCCTTAAAAGCTCCAGCCCGCTGGATAACCCCAGTGTTGTGGTGCTCACACCGGGACGCTTCAATAGTGCGTTCTTCGAACATGCATTCCTGGCACGGGAAATGGGCGTCGAGTTGGTGGAAGGCGCCGATCTGTTTGTGCGTGATGACCGTGTTTTCATGCGCACCACCGACGGGCCGAAAGCCGTGGACGTGATCTATCGCCGTCTCGACGACGCCTTTCTCGACCCCCTGGCTTTCAACCCTGACTCCATGCTCGGCGTACCGGGCCTGCTGGCGGCCTACCGCTCGGGCAATGTGGTGCTGGCCAACGCCATTGGTACTGGGGTGGCGGATGACAAGTCGGTGTACCCCTTTGTTACCGACATGATCCGTTTCTATTTGGATGAAGAGCCGATCCTGAAGAATGTTCCGACCTTCCAGTGCCGTAAACCTGATGAATTGTCCTACGTGCTGGCCAACCTGCCTGAGCTGGTAGTCAAGGAAACCCAAGGCTCCGGCGGCTACGGCATGCTGGTAGGCCCGACCTCCAGCGCTGCAGAGATCGAAGCCTTCCGCGCGCGGATCAAGGCTAAACCCCACGCTTATATCGCCCAGCCGACCTTGTGCCTGTCCACCTGCCCGACCTTTGTCGAAAACGGCATTGCGCCCCGGCATATCGACCTGCGTCCGTTCGTGCTGTCTGGCAAGGAAACCCGCGTGGTACCTGGCGGCCTAACCCGTGTGGCGCTGCGTGAAGGCTCGCTGGTAGTCAACTCGTCCCAGGGCGGCGGCACCAAAGACACCTGGGTGGTTGAGGATTGATGCCATGTTGAGTCGAACTGCCTCGGATTTGTATTGGATGTCACGCTATCTGGAGCGCGCGGAAAACCTCGCGCGGATGCTTGATGTCAGTTATTCGCTGTCGCTGATGCCCCAGGATGGGCGCGGCGATGGCTTGCACGAACTGGCGATGCCGCTGTTGATCACCGGCACCCTGGACGATTATCGCGAGCGTCACGGCGAACTGCATGCCGAGCGCCTGCTGCACTTTTTTGCCCTGGATGCCGCGAACCCGGCGAGTATCTACAGCTGTCTCGGTGCCGCCCGGGCCAGCGCCCATGCCGTGCGTGGGCGAATCACCGCTGACATGTGGGAAAACATTAACGCCACCTGGCTGGAGATTCGCGGTATTGCCCAGCAGGGCTTGAGCCGCTATGGCATGAGCCGTTTCTGCGAGTGGGTCAAGGAGCGTTCCCACCTGTTTCGCGGTGCCACCTACGGCACCATCATGCGTAACGACGCTTTTCGTTTTATTCGCCTGGGCACCTTTATCGAACGGGCTGACAACACCCTGCGCTTGCTGGACGCCCGTTATGAAATGGCCGGCGATCAGGCCGAAGTCGTCATCGATGGCACCGCCCACGCCTACTACCAGTGGAGCGCGCTGCTGCGGGCCTTGTCGTCGTTCGAGGCCTACACCGAGATTTACCGCGATGCGCCGGGTGCCCGGCAGGTGGCTGAGTTGCTGCTGTTGCGGGCCGACGTTCCGCGTTCGCTACGGGCTTGCAGCGAGGAGATCGATCAGGTCCTCGCCAGCCTGCCGGGTATCAACGGTCGTCCGGCCCAGCGCTTGGCCGCCGAGATGGACGCACGCCTGCGCTTTACTGCGATCGACGAAATCCTGGAGGAAGGCCTGCACGCCTGGCTGACCGACTTCATCCCGCTGGTGCGCCAGTTGGGTAACGCTATTCACAGTTCCTACCTGGAGGCGGCATGAGACTCTCCATCAGCCACGAAACTACCTACCACTACGAAGACCAGGTACGCGCCAGCATCCAGTACCTGCGCCTGACGCCCCACGACAGCGAGCGCCAGCATGTACTCAGCTGGCAACTGGACCTGCCGCGCCCGGTGCGGGCGCAATTGGACCCGTTCGGCAATATCCTGCATGTACTGACCCTGGATGAGCCCCACGAAGCCATCATCATCGGCGCCCGTGGCCAGGTGGATATCGACGAGTTACGCGAGGCCGAGCATGAGAGCCAGTCGGCATTTCCGTTCCTGCGTTGCACCCGCTTGACGGAACCTGACGAAGCGCTGCGCAGCTTTGCCGAAAAGCAGTGCCAAAAGCGTCGGGATCGCAGTGCTTTGATCGACCTGATGCATGCTCTCAACCAGTACATGACCTACTCGCCGGGCGCCACTGAAGTCGACACCTGTGCCGCCCAGGCCTTCGCCGGTCGTGCGGGAGTTTGCCAGGACCACACCCACGCCTTCCTGGCCTGCGCTCGCAGCCTGGGGGTTCCTGCGCGGTATGTGTCGGGATATTTGTACAGCGAAGACAGCGAACACCTGGCCAGTCACGCCTGGGCCGAAGCCTGGCTGGATGACGCCTGGTACAGCTTCGACGTGACCAACCAATTGGCTCGGCCGGAGCGGCATTTGAAGCTGGCGGTGGGGTTGGATTACCTGGATGCCTGCCCGGTACGCGGCATGCGGCGCGGCGGAGGCCATGAACAGATGCATGCCAAGGTGTTTGTGGCGCCAATGCCGATGGTTTCGGTGCAGCAGCAGTAGGATTTAGCCCGCTATCGCAGGTTTGTTTGCAATGAGCCTAGGTATTTACACATCGCGCAGCCCCGCTATTTTTCGTAGAAGCTGTCGAGCTTTAGCGAGGCAGCGTCGGGAGCGACCTGGTGTTGGGGGCTGATCTGGTGGCGGTGGTGCGGCCGACGTAGCCTCGCTAAAGCTTGGCAACTGCTACGGCGGTTCCTGCGATAAGGTCTTTCCAGTCACCTCAAGGCTGCTGCTTACGGCCTGCCATATGCTTCAAATACCCCACCAGCAAATCCAGCTCGCTGTCTGGCAACACACTGGCCGCAAACGCCGGCATCTTCGCCTGGGGCCAATGCCTCATGCTCTGTGGATCACGAATGTAGCGCTTAAGGAAATTACCGCTGAAGTACTCGGTCGGGCTGTAGGGGATATTCAGGTCTGGCCCGACATGGGCATCCCCGGCACCATTGAGCCGATGGCAGGCCAGGCAGTTTTTTTGAAATAGCGCAAACCCCCGGTTGATCGGGTCATCCGCCGCCAGCTTGGGATCTGGCAACAACGCCGGGAAACGTTCGGCAACCGTCTTCAGCTGTTTGATTCCAGAGATCTGAAACGGCCATTGCTCGGGGCTGATATGGCCCGCTTGCGGGTTAGTCCAGACCAGATAAAACGGTCCGGCGCCAGGTTTGTCAGCTGCTAGCGGCGGCCACGGGTGAGCTGGATCTTCCACCGCCAGCCAGGCCCGGCTGCCGGTTTTTTCAAGCAGGGGAGCCGCCGTCAGCTCCGCGGCAAAGCCGTCGAGGGCCACTGCCTGCAGATGGTTTTCAGGTTGTACACCTGCAAGCAAAACTGCCAGCGGAACCGCACGATAGGTCATGGCGCGCTTGTAGGAAACGTCATCGGCGATCTGTACCGTTTGCGCAGCCGGGTGTTTGAGCAAATCAGCGGTTTGCCAGGTTTTGCTGGTGTGATCCAACTCGATGGTCAACTGCGCAGCAGAGGCAGGCAAGGCCAGCAGCAGGGTCAAGAAGGCGATGATGTATTTCAAGGGCTGGCCCGCGATAGCTCACTGTTAACCGGCCTGACTTATCAAGGCCGAAACCGTGGCTAACGATACCGGAAAACCACAAACAATCAGTACGCAAAAAGACAGCCCCTACGACGGGACAGCTGTACGCAATTTCCCGGTAGGTGCTGCCAAAGGCTGCATGCCTGGTGCTGTATTGGCACAGGTGGAGAATGAATCAGTCACCCAATAATCTTGGTCAGATTGGGCAAAATCAGAATCAGAGTGGTGGCGAAAAGAATGAGTCCCGCCTGACGTACTTTCGATTGTTTGAACATGGCTGACTGCCTTTTGTTGTTATTCCTGAGCGTCAAATGCGTGCCGGTACATTTCACTATGAAGGTCGAACATGTCGCTTTTTTTACAGGTGCCCCAGCAAAACCCGGCAGCCACCTCTTAAAGCTCCTACAAATTCAACCTTAGAGCCCTCGTTGTCCGTGGCTTAGATCCCTTTAATATCAATCGATATGAAAATCCTCTAAAAATGCATGAGGCATATTGCCAGCTCGGCGGCAGCCCCTTGGCTAGACAGCTAAAACGATTAATCAGGGGTTTCCATTAGCCTCCTACCGTTCGTCTGAGCATGCGCGTCAAGGTCAATGAGCGCTTCGGTCATTGAATACAGCGCTTCTGCGCCTAAGGTAAGAGCACGGTCGGCTCTCGTCTTTGAGAGCTTCATTGCACAGCGGTTCGAGGACGTCATGACCCAAGCTTTGATCTTTGATGCGATACGCACGCCCCGGGGCAAAGGCAAGGCCGATGGCGCCTTACACAGCGTCAAACCGGTGAACCTGGTGGCCGGGCTGCTGGCGGCGCTGCAGCAGCGCACAGGCCTCGACACTCGGCAGGTGGATGACATCGTCCTCGGCTGCGTCACTCCGGTGGGGGACCAGGGCGCGGACATCGCCAAGACCGCCGCGCTGGTGGCTGACTGGGACGTCAGCGTCGCAGGTGTGCAGATCAACCGTTTTTGTGCGTCCGGACTGGAAGCGGTCAACCTCGGGGCGATGAAAGTGCGCTCCGGTTTTGAAGACCTGGTGGTGGTCGGCGGCGTTGAGTCCATGTCTCGTGTGCCCATGGGCAGCGACGGTGGCGCCTGGGTGCTGGACCCGCAAACCAACTTGCACAGCCACTTCACGCCTCAAGGCATCGGTGCTGATCTGATAGCGACCCTGGAAGGCTTCAGCCGTGAGGATGTCGACGGCTTTGCCTTGCACTCCCAGCAGAAAGCGGCGAGGGCGCGTTCGGACGGGTCATTCAAAAAATCGCTGATCGCGGTGCAGGACCAAAACGGCATCGTGCTGCTGGATCAGGACGAGTTCATCCGCGCCGACTCCACCCTGGAGGGCCTGGGCAAGCTCAAGCCCAGTTTCGAAATGATGGGCCAGATGGGTTTCGACGCCACCGCGTTGCGGGTCTACAGCCATGTGGAACGCATCAACCATGTGCACACACCGGGCAACAGCTCCGGAATCGTTGACGGTGCTGCGTTGATGCTAATCGGTTCCGAAGCCAAGGGTCGCGAATTGGGTCTACAACCACGAGCGCGAATCGTCGCCACGGCGGTGACCAGCACCGATCCGACCATCATGCTCACCGGCCCAGCGCCTGCCACCCGCAAAGCCCTGGCCAAGGCCGGCTTGCGGGTTGAAGACATCGACCTCTTTGAGGTCAACGAAGCCTTTGCCTCGGTGGTGCTCAAGTTCATCAAAGACATGGGCATCGACGCCGCGCGGGTCAACGTTAACGGCGGCTCCATCGCCATGGGCCATCCTCTGGGCGCGACGGGTTGCGCGATCCTCGGCACCCTGCTCGACGAACTGGAGGTGCGCCAGCAGCGTTATGGTCTGGCCACCCTGTGCGTGGGCGGCGGCATGGGTATCGCCACCATTATCGAACGCCTCTGAGCCTAAGGAATTTGTCATGACCGATGCCATTCGTTACGAAAAAGGCCAGGACCAGATTGTGGTGCTGACCATGGACATGCCGGGCCAGAGTGCCAACACCATGAATGCGGTGTACCGCGACGCCATGGCCGCCACCGTCGCGCGCCTGGAAGCGGAAAAGGATTCGATTGCCGGAGTGATCATCACCTCGGCAAAAAAGACCTTTTTCGCCGGCGGCGACCTCAATGAGTTGATCAAGGTCGAAAAGTCCCACGCCAAGGCCTTCTACGACATGGTCCTGGGATTGAAGGCGCAACTGCGCACCCTGGAAACCCTTGGTAAACCGGTGGTGGCGGCCATTAACGGCGCGGCCCTTGGCGGTGGCTGGGAGATTTGCCTGGCGTGCCAGCACCGCGTAGCGCTGGACCACAAGTCGGTGCAGATCGGCTTGCCGGAAGTCACCCTCGGCCTGCTGCCGGGCGGTGGCGCAGTGGTGCGGATGGTGCGGATGCTGGGCTTGGAGAAAGCTTTGCCCTACTTGCTGGAGGGCAAAAAAGTCACGCCGCAACAGGCCTTGCAAGCTGGATTGATCGACGAGCTGGCGACGGATCTCGACGAGTTGCTGGCCAAGTCCCGGGCCTGGATACTCGCCAACCCGACGGCCAAACAGCGTTGGGATGTCAGCGGCTACCAGATCCCCGGCGGTACGCCATCTAACCCGAAAGTCGCGCAAATGCTCGCCATCGCCCCGTCGATTCTGCGCAGCAAAACCAATGGTTGTTTCCCGGCTCCGGAGAAAATTCTCTGCGCCGCCGTGGAAGGCGCCCAGGTTGATTTCGACACCGCGCAGTTGATCGAGACCCGCTACTTCACGGAGCTGACCACTGGCCAGGTGGCGAAAAACATGATCGGCACCTTCTGGTTCCAGCTCAATGAAATCAACGCTGGCGGTTCGCGACCACAAGGCTTCGCTCCATACGTCACACGCAAGGTCGGCATACTCGGCGCCGGGATGATGGGCGCGGGGATCGCCTACGCCAGTGCTTGTGCCGGGATCGAGGTGGTGCTTAAAGACGTCACCCTGGCTGCAGCAGAGAAGGGCAAGGCTCATTCTGCAGCACTGCTGGACAAGAAGGTCAGCCGTGGGCAACTGACGGCCGAGCAGCGAGAAAGCACGCTGGCGCGGATTCATCCTGCAGAGCTCGATGCCGACCTTGCCGGCTGCGACCTGGTCATTGAAGCGGTATTTGAAGACCGAGACCTCAAGGCCAAGGTCTCGGCCGCCGCGCAACGCGTTGTCGGTGCCGACGCGGTGATCGCCTCAAATACGTCTACCTTGCCCATCGGTGGCTTGGCCAAAGCGGTGCCGGACCAGAGCAAGTTCATCGGTTTGCACTTCTTCAGCCCGGTGGAAAAAATGCCCCTGGTGGAGATCATCAAGGGCGCCAATACCAGCGACGAAACCCTGGCCCGAGGTTTCGATTTCGTACTGCAGATCAAGAAAACCCCGATCGTGGTCAACGACAGTCGCGGCTTCTTTACCTCGCGTGTGTTTGGCACCTTCACTAACGAAGGCATCACCATGCTCGGTGAAGGCGTGGCCGCGCCGATGATCGAGACTGAGGCGCGCAAGGCCGGCATGCCCGTTGGCCCGCTGGCGATCTCCGACGAAGTTTCCCTCAGCCTGATGAGCCATATCCGTCAGCAGACGGCCAAGGACCTGCAGGCCGAAGGTAAAGCAATGCCGCAGCATCCGGCGTTCGCCGTGATTGATCTGTTGCTCAATGAATACAAACGGCCTGGCAAGGCAGCCGGCGGCGGTTTCTACGAATACCCCAGCGGAGGGCAAAAACATTTGTGGCCGGAGCTGAAAAGTCGTTTTGAGAAACCCAGCCAGCAGATTTCGCCCCAGGATGTACGGGACCGACTGCTGTTTATCCAGGCCATCGAAACAGTGCGGTGTGTGGAGGAGGGCGTGTTGATGTCCACTGCCGATGCCAACGTCGGTTCGATTTTTGGTATTGGTTTTGCGGCCTGGAGTGGCGGGGCATTACAGTTCATTAATCAATATGGCCTGAACGACTTTGTTGCGCGGGCGCGTTACCTGGCCGAGCAATATGGCGAGCGGTTTTCGCCGCCGGCCTTGTTGCTGGAAAAAGCGGCGCAGGGTGCGACGTTCTGACTGCAGCGAGGTAAAGTGACATAGGCTAGGGCTTGCCTTGCTGGGGTATTTCAAGGCAGGCTTCTTGCGTGTGCATTATTCCCATCACCGTGTCAGGTATTTTTTATGTCGCTACGCGTCTGCATTCTGGAAACCGATATCCTGCGTCCGGAACTGGTCGATCAATATCAAGGTTACGGGCAGATGTTTCAGCGCCTGTTCTCCCAGCAGCCGATTGCCGCTGAGTTCACCGTCTACAACGTAATGCAGGGCGATTATCCGGCCGATGATCAGGTATTCGATGCGTACCTGGTGACGGGCAGCAAGGCCGACTCTTTTGCCACCGATCCGTGGATCGAAACCCTCAGGACGTACCTGCTGAAGCGCTATGAACGTGGCGACAAATTGCTGGGTATCTGCTTCGGGCATCAACTGCTGGCGCTGCTGCTGGGCGGCAAGAGCGAGCGGGCGACCCAGGGTTGGGGCGTGGGTATTCACAACTACAAACTGGCTGCCAAGGCTCCGTGGATGAGTCCGGTGGTGGAAGAACTGACACTGTTGATCAGCCACCAGGATCAGGTCACGGCGCTACCGGAAAACGCCACGGTAATCGCGTCCAGTGATTTCTGTCCGTTTGCCGCCTATCACATCAATGACCAGGTGTTGTGCTTCCAGGGCCATCCTGAGTTTATCCACGATTACTCGCGGGCACTGTTGGATATCCGCCAGCTACACTTGGGCGAACAGGTCTATCAGAAAGGTATGGCCAGCCTGGAGCATGACCACCACGGCGTGACCGTGGCGGAGTGGATGATGCGGTTTGTTGCGCACAAACCGCAGGTTGCCTGATCAATAAGTCTGCGGGGTGACTTACAACCACCCCGAACGCTTGAAGCTTACCCACAACCCGATGCAACCCGTCGCGATAAACCCCAACACGCCAAAATAACCGTAGTGCCATTGCAGTTCCGGCATGTTCTGGAAGTTCATCCCATAGATCCCGGCCACCGCCGTGGGGAACGCCAGGATCGCCGCCCAGGCGGCAAACTTGCGCTGCACCACGCTCTGGCGTGAGGCTTCCAGCAATACCCCGATCTCAATGGTCTGGCTGGCGATATCCCGCAGGGTTGCCAGGTCTTCCATCTGCCGCGTGACGTGAATTTGCACATCGCGAAAATACGGGCGCATGTTCTTGTCGATAAACGGAAAGCTCAGCTTCTGCAGTTCCTCACTGATCTCCACCATCGGCGCCACATAGCGGCGTAGTCGCAGCACATCGCGGCGCAGCCCGTGGAGATGCTGGACATCCCGCTCACTCAGGGAATTGCACAGCACGTTGCGCTCCAGTTCATCAATTTCGGCATGAATTGCTTCGCTGACTGGCTGGTAGTTCTCGGTGACAAAATCCAGCAGCGCGTAGAGTACGAAGTCTTCCCCGTGCTCCAGCAACAATGGACGCGCCTCACAGCGTTGGCGCACGTAACCGTAGGACGCCGAGTGGCCATTGCGGGCAGTGATGATGTACCCGTTGCCGGCAAAGATATGGGTTTCGATAAACTCCAGCTTGCCTTCATGGCGAACTGGCGAGTAGGTCACGATAAACAGCGCATCGCCGAAGGTTTCCAGCTTGGGCCGGCTGTGTTTTTCCAGGGCATCTTCGATGGCCAGTTCATGCAGGTTGAACTGGCGTTGCAGATTGGCCAACTCCTGGGCGTTGGGCTCTTCGAGGCCAATCCAGACAAAATGGTCAGGCTTGGCGGCCCAGGCAGCGCCTTCGTCGAGGGTGATGTTAGTGACTTTCTTCCCGGCGCTGTAGACGGCGGCGGCAACAACTCTACCCATAGTGCTGATCGCTTCTTTATTTGGATGGCTGCGGGCAGCTTAGCTTGAACGGGACGCCAGCGGGGTCAGGTTGTTTGCAGCTGTTGATCCATTGCTGCAATACACACCACCATCTGCGCCCGACATTCCTCCATCAGCCGGGGCATGTCATCTATCGTCAGTCCGGCCGTAGGAATGGGCGGCAATGAACGAATCAGCACATCACCACTGTCCCAGCGATTGAGCTTCATCTGCTTCACATAGGTACTGACGCACACCGGCACAATGGGCACGCCAGCGGCAATCGCCATCTGGAACGCACCTTTCTTGAACGCCAGCAGGGTTTCGCCGAGGTTGCGCGTACCTTCCGGGAACACCCATATCGAGGTGTCTTCGTGCTGCAACGTATGGGTGGTGGTGAGCATCGAACGCCGCGCCTTGAGGGCATTGCTCCGATCAATCAACACATTGCCCGCCAGCCAGAACAACTGCCCGAACAGCGGCACCCATTTCAAGCTCTTCTTGCCGATACACACGGTGCGGTAGGGCACCACGTTACCGAACACGAACAAATCATAGTTGGACTGATGGTTGGCGATGATCACGCAGCTGTTGGGTTTGTCCCGCAGCGAGTCAACCTGGGCCTTGACCCGCAAGCGCAAAATCCACATCGCAGGCAACGCATAAAGGCGTGCACAAAGACGGCTATTGTCCGGGTTGAACGGCCGGCAAATTCCCAGCAGCACGCCCAGCACGCCCGCAACGATAAAATGCAGGCTCATCAATAACATGCGTACAAAGTAAAGCATCGACACGGCCCATTGGGACAAAAGGTGGCGCAGTGTACGGACGTGCACTGTATTCGGCAATTACCCCTGTAGAGGTAGGAGATGGGCGATGTTTAAGCGCATGTTTCAACATTCGGTGACAGACACTGTTTAGAGCGGTTGCGGCTCTTTTCAGAGTCGAGTGTAAGAAAAAGCCCGACTCAAGGTCGGGCTTCTAGTAATGCATGGGTTGTCGACTTAACCCAAGTGCTCCTGATCTTGAATAATCGCGCTATCCAGCGCTTCCAGCAGCGCCTTGCGCACTTTCAGCTTGGTGTGCTTGTGGGCGTTCATATTGATTTTTTTCAACTGACGCGCCGCTTCCAACGCCGCCGCCTGCAGTTCTTCGGGCGCCACCACCTTGTCGAGGAAGCCGGCACTCAAAGCGTCTTGCGGGTTGAACATCTCGGCATTGATCACCGAGCGATGAAACGCCGATTTGCGCAGGCGATCGCGCGCCAACTCGATCCCGGCATGGTGCATGGTCATGCCGATCATCACTTCATTCAGGCCAATGCTGAACGGCCCTTCCACACCAATCCGATAATCCGCCGACAACAACAGAAATGCGCCCTTGGCCACCGCGTGCCCAGGGCAAGCGATAATCACCGGGAAAGGGTGCGACAACAGGCGACGAGCCAGGGTCGAGCCCGACGTCACCAGGCTGACCGCCTCCTTGGGGCCGGCAGTCATCACTTTTAAATCGTAACCACCCGACAGAATTCCCGGCTGGCCCGTGATGATCACCACTGCCCGATCTTTCTCGGCCTGATCCAGCGCTTCATTAAAGGCACTGACCACTGCAGGTGAAATGGCATTGACCTTGCCGTTGCTCAAGGTCAGGGTCGCGATACCGTCTTCGAGGTGGTAGGCAATCAACTCACTCATGACGCGATTCCTTTGTAATACATGTAATAGAAGTGCAGGCAGCAGACGTTACTCACCGCGCTCGCCCTGGTAAAGCGCTGTGACTGACTGGCCAGTCAGCGTTTTCCCCCATGCCCGCCCGCGAGCAGCCTTCGGCAGGGCGCAGCAGCGACTCTAGGCAGCGTTGTCTGTGCCTGAGAATGGCACAATCGCCTTGGTGAGTACGGTGCCTAATACGCCTGGAACGGTATAACCGTCTAAGCGCATGAAAATTCTGAAAAAAACCTTTGCCATCAGAAAAGCTTTCGACTACATTAGCGCGCCTCGACAGACTGAATGAGTTTGACGAGATACGGTGAAGTGTCCGAGTGGCTTAAGGAGCACGCCTGGAAAGTGTGTATACAAGAAATTGTATCGAGAGTTCGAATCTCTCCTTCACCGCCAAATTTAAACCTAAAGGCCCCGTTTTACGGGGCTTTTTTGTGCTCGCTGTATTTTGTTCCCACATTTGTTCCCCCATCTGGATTTCGGTGATTTTCGCTCTGTGAACTCTGTCCTGCTTTCCGCCGTAGGCGTCACCCATTATTGCGACGTGTGGGATTTTCTTCCGTGGTTCAATTGGCAGGTAGTTTTTCGTCACGCGTCTCTGCTTGCGCTCAAATCAACCTTTCGCTAACAACGTCATGCTCAAACGCAATGAAGTTGAGCGATCTCTTCACCCCCTTCATCCGCTTTTCGACCTCTCGACGTGCATCAGCCTCGTCGCCATTGAAAGGGGGGTGATTGGTTTCCATCGACGATTCCCACATCACTAGCAGCTCCACATGGCGTTCTAGGTGCTTTATCGCCTCGTCCAGTTGGCGTTTGAGCATGGCGTTCGTTTGCTTGGCCGCTTTCTGCTCACTTTGTGCGGCTTCCTTCAGTTGTTTAGCTTTCCTCTGCTGTTCCTGGGTGAAGCTGTGCAGGTCATCAATGAGTTCGGTCACGATTGATGTTTCTGTCTGGCCGGGAGCGGCAGCCAGAAGACGGAGCTTCTTAACGGTGGAGTTGGGTAAGGAAAAGGTACAGGCCTGTTTGCCATTGCTCGGTGACCGGTACCTGCGCTGTCGTAGGGCATTTTTCATGCGTTCGACTAGCTTGAGCCCGGCGGCATGCTGCTCAAAAAAACGGATGAGCTCGACTGTTCCGCTATATTCCGGATTTCTGCGTCGAGGTATGAACGCTGCGCTGGAACCAAGACTGTTAGCGCGTTCCTGGAGGTAGCGTTCGGCCCATGCCCATTCATCCCGGTGCAGCCACTTAAGGTCATTCTTAGCTGCTTTTTCCATTGGTTTTCTCTCCTCCTAAATGTCTTTTGTACTGTGACTTAAAGACCTTTTCAATAGCGATGCATGGCGTTACCGTAACGTTATGCGTTTGTATGAAGTATTTGATTAAGTTATTTTACAGGTGTAGAAACAGATATTTAATTAAGGGAGATTTCGGTTTGGCTCTGCATATCCAGGGAATGATCGAGGCGTTGGCCACCTGTGGTGCGGAGGCGCGTTTTCTCCTGGAGGCGATGGCATACGCTGTTCTTCAGGATTCCAACGAGCACACTGTCTACAGCGGCAAGGTGCTAGCTAAACAGCTTCAGCTTTCTGAAACGCTGGTCAGTGCCGCTCTCGCTGAACTCGTGTCAGTCGGTCTAGTGTGTCGGTTGTCGCAAGTGGCCGGACGTGGCCGGCCGACAATTAGTTACCTGCTTGCAGCGGGAACGATCGCTGCGCTGAGGGCCAATCAATGCCCATACGGGCTCCACTCCCAACACCTGCAGCGGCTCTTCTCTGGAGTCGCAATGGTGACGGAGAGGTTAGGAGAACCTCAGGAGGGGCGGAAGGAGAGGGCGGCCCTTACTAGGCTGGGTAAGCCTGCGCCCCGTGGTGCTCGCGGTCAATTGAGTGCCTGCAATCGTTTGTTGCTGGGTGTTTTGCTGGCGCATGCGGACCGCTTTGGCATGGTACTAGGGGTTGGTAACGTCGCTTTACGCCGTACCACCGGGCTCGATCCCGACAGCCTAAGATATCGACTTCAGCGATTAGTCGCCTTGGGTTTGGTCCGTCGGTGGGTGCCGGGATTATCCAGTTCGGTGTTTAGCGGTGGGAAGATCAGCAGTACGTATTACCTCAATCTGAATCATTCGATGTTCGCTGTGAAAAGCAGTACTGCGGTAATGGTGCATGTGACCAGGGACTGGGATGGCAAGCGCATTGATCACGGGGAAATTCTTCGGCGGGATATGCAGGCCCACGGAAGTAGACACGGTGAAACTCAGTCTGAAACACCCGGCGCGGTAATTCGATTTCTAGCAGGGCAAAAAATCGAAGTTTTCGAGCTGCTTCAGCACATGCTGTTGCGCCATGCCTCTGATCTGCTTTCTCGGCATTGGCTTGACCTTGATCGTGTTCACCCAATTGACGCTGGCTGGCTGTTGGCAAATATCGCTGCGGCGCTGCGCAAACCATCGGCACTCGAAGAAGGGCAAACGAACTCCGAGTTGGGGGCGGTGGTAGAGCATTTTTGCCGTCTGGTGTTTGATATAGCCCGGGAGTTCAAGGTGAGGTTTGATCAGGTGACTTGGCTCGGGTTTGAACCAGGATGCCTGAGCATCCTGCCGGCATCGGCGAACGCGGGTTATCAAGTCATTACACTGGTGCTGCAGCCGCCCCCGCTGGGCGCTCCTGAGTGCATGGTCCTTCGGGAAGCAAGGCATCGCGTGGTTGAGCCTCAAGCCTGGGAAACCGAGGCAGAGATGTCGCTGCAGAATCGACAATTCTGTGGGCTGGCCTCGTCTCCCGCGAGACGGCTGGTGAAGGGGTAAGTCATTTTTTACTAACCCCGCCATTCCTCTGAGCCAAGCAGAGGAGCCCACTCATGCGAATCATCCGCCTGAAACAAGTCATCGATTCGACAGGTCTTGCCCGGTCGACCATCTACAAATACATCGCAGAAGGTACCTTCCCTCAACCGGTCTCACTCGGCGAACGCTGCGTCGGCTGGGTTGAGAGCGAAATAGACGATTGGATCTTGGCACGGATCGAGGAGCGGGATTTAGCTGAGACCGTTTCAGTTCGGTCTGCCCGCTTGAGCATGGCCAGCTAAAAACGACCCTGTGCGCCATGACCGGTTGGAAGCCGGTCATGGCGCTTATGCTGGATAGGGCAGAACCCCTCATCGGACGTCCCCAGCAGACCGAGTAATGTTTCTCCTTATTGCTCGGATCGTTGGGAGGTCGGAATTCGGGTTGATGGCTATCAAGGGCGCAGATCGATGGTTTATCTCCAGAGTAGACGCCCTGAAGAAATTCACGGTGTAACTTTGAAAACTCCTCCCACAATCCCGGTGTGGCCGAGAGAGCCATTCGCGGTGCGGGTAGTATGCTTTTACTGATACTTACTACCCATAGGGTTCGTGGGCAGATTCATTGCAGCATCGACAAGCACATCCTGAAGAGGGTAGGGGGCAGGTACGAAGTAACGGTAAAAAAATAAACAACAGGCTCAGGTTATGGAACTCACCAACTGAGGCGTCATAACATGAATAGCAATCCTAGCACCCCCCGCCACTACCCTCTTCGTCATCCCGGCAACACCAACCTCCACCTGCACTACAGCGACACCTTTGAAGGTCAGCCCGTGATGGGCGATAAGGGACCTTTCGTTAGGGAGTACCTTTCCCGGTTAAAACGTACCATAGGCATGGCACTAGCTCAGTACCCGCGGATGCTGGCCTTCAGGGTGGATCTTAGGCTGCCCGAGGGTATTGATCTCCCTATCCATGCTTGTACGAATCAGGTCATCAGTAGGTTCACCGCCTCCTTCAACGCCAAGATCGAGCACAACCGAGACAAGGCACGTGAGCGGAATCATTACGCCCGTGACTGCAAGGTTCGCTATGTTTGGGCTAGGGAGGTCGGTCAGGGAGGGAGGCCGCACTACCACCTGCTTATTCTGCTCAACCGGGATGCCTACTACACGGTGGGACGCCTACGCTCTGAGAGGGCCAACAATATCAGTCGCATGGAGGAAGCGTGGGCGAGTGCTCTGGGTCTGTCAGTGGATCACGTAAGGGGGCTGGTCCATATCCCGGAGAATCCTGAATACCGAATAGACCGGTATGCCCGTCCTGGTGATGAGGACGAATTACCTGCGTTGTTCCATCGCGCTAGCTACCTCTGTAAGGCGGCTACGAAGTCTTATGGGGATCGCCTGCGGGGCTTCGATACCAGCAGAGGATAATCGCTCGATCTGTATTACTACCCAACGGTTCAGGTCAGGCTGCGAGTTGAACAAGTCTTCGATGATCTTGACCGGTTGACTGCTCAGCATGAGCGTAACCCTATGTTTGATCACCTCCTTGGTTATCTATGCGGTGGAGCAGGGCGATGATCGTGGCATACCACATCTATGCGGCGTTCTTCTTCAACGGTAATGAGGTACGCGGAGATGTCTACAAGGCCATTTAGGTAGGCAAGTTGTGGAGTGAGATCACGCACGGCCAAGGCTACATGCACAGTTGCAACCACGACAAGGAGCGATACCGTGATGCGTGCGGTATCGGTCGTATCACTGAGAAGTGATCGAGCCATTCGGCGCCATATTCACAAGATGGTGAAGTATCGTGTGAAAGATGTCCAGCACTTGCGCTTGAGGCCCGAAGGAGCTCGATGCCTACGGATGGGACAACTGAAGCGTCCTCGTCGAGGGTGAAGTTGTCTGAACATCAGTTCCTGGATTCCGAGTGTTAAAGAACCTTGTAATTACGTGAGCAGAGCAACCGATCGTCATCGGTGTAGATGGCCTTTTTTACGCCGTTGAATTCAGCAATAAAGCAGGAGAACGGCTGTTGAATTCTGGTCGGTACCTTGTTCGTGTTCCCCCACTTCTACGGCTGGCTGTCGCGCGATTATCGTGTGCACAGTCTGCGCAAACAACAACGGGCAGAGGCGTAACAAAGTCTTGGTGTCTCTTGACTTTGTTTGGGGCATTCAACATCTTCACAGTCATATTCGACTCGGCTTTTGCAGTATGGACGATTCAGAGTTCCCCAGTGCCTGGATGTGGATGGGTAAGGTTGCGCCGCCCCAAGCCCAGCTGGAGGCGGTGCCTCGTAAGGAATTACTGGCTGCGTTACAGCGCAACCAGCACAAACCTTTAACGCTTGTCGTCTCTGCTGCGGGCTTCGGCAAGACGACCTTGTTAGCGCAATGGCGGGTTCGCCTGCTGCAAGAGCACGCTGCCTCGCCGACGGCGTGGTTGTCGTTCGACGAAGCCGATGCCGAGGTAAACCGTTTTCTTGCTTATCTAATCTGCGCGCTGCAAGCGGCAGGGCTGGATGTCGGTGGCCTGGCAGCGCTGGCGCAATCTCAGACGCTAGATGTTCGGCCGCAGCGTACGGTGACGGCGTTATTGCAACTACTTGCGAGCGATGGACGCCGAGTGACGCTGATGATGGATGATTATCATCGCGCGTCCAACAGTGCGGTCGATGAGGTGGTGTTGACGTTGCTCGAACGGGGCAGTCAATGGCTGCATCTTGTTGTCGCGAGCCGTATGCGCCCCGCCTGGCCCTTGGCCCGACTCAAGTCGCAAGGTCTGGTTCATGAACTTGGGGCCAGTGATCTCATGCTGTCACCCGCTGAGGCGGCACAGATTTTTGGCGTGCATCTTGGCGAACCAGCATTGGCAAGTCTGCACGAGAAGACTGAAGGCTGGGCGGTAGCTGTGCAGTTGGCGCACCATTGGCTTGCGGGTACCAATGGCTCGCTGTTTGGCCTGCAGTCGTTCTCCGGTCGTGTTGCTGACGTCGCAGAGTATTTGACGGAGCAAATCTTCGAGAACCTATCTGAAGAATGTCGCGCCTTTCTGCTGGAAACGTCCTTGCTGGAGCGCTTCAACGCTGAACTGGCCGATGTAGTGCGGGGGCGCGAGGACAGTGCACAGTTGCTGGCGCAACTATCGGCATTCGACGCGTTGCTGGTGCCATTGGATTCCCATCGCAGTTGGTTCCGATATCACATGCTGCTGGCCGACTTCCTGCGTCCTCGTCTGGATATTCCACGGTCCCAGCGCATTCACCAGGCCGCTGCGCATTGGCTGGCAGTGCAAACCGACTGGGTACTGGCGGTCTCCCATGCGTTGCGTGCTAAAGATACCGTGTTGGCGGTAAACCTGGTGGTGCGCGCCGGGGGCTGGGAGCTGGTGTTGCGCAAAGGCATCAGTTACGCGCAAAGCCTGTTGCAACAGTTCGACGAGCAAGCGCGTAGCAGCGAGCCGGATCTGTTGTTGATGCAGGCATATCTTCACGCCAAGTTGGGTAACCGGGCACTGTCGACCGAGCTGTTGCGTCTGGCCAAGGTTGCAGTGCGCGGTGATGAGCGTCTGGAACGTGATTTCGCCGTGATCCAGGGGTTGACCCAGGCCTATTTCGATCAGTTCGATAATGAACAGGGGGCGCTGAGCGGCGCAGACTGGGCCGGAAGTGCTTTGGCCCTGGCGACCTTGCAATGTGTGCGGGCGATGAGTTGCCTGGCGTATCCCAACCTGCCCGAAGCCTTGCGTGTGGCCCGTGCGGCGAGGTTGCAGATGCGGATGGTGGCAAGTCCCCTGGGTGAGAACTATTGCCTTATTCATGAAGCGCAAGCCTTATCGCTGACAGGGGAGGTATCAGGCGCCGGGGTGCTGATCGACGAAGCCTTGTGCATGGCGCAGGAGAACTTTGGCAGCGAAAGCTCGCTCAAGGCTGTGGTGGGCTGTTTCAAGGCTCAACACCTCTATTGGCAAGGTGCATGGGCTGAGGTGCAACCTTTGATCCGCGAAGGCTGGGACTCGCTCGAGCATACCGATGGCTGGCTCGACGTGTTTGCCGCTACCGCGGAAGTCTCCTGGCGTACAGCCTTGCGCGCACTGGGTGTACAACCGGCACTGGCCGAACTGGAGAAAATCGCCCGAATCGCTAATGACAGGCAGCTTGATCGGCTAACACGCCTGGTTCATGCATGGCGGATCGACTTGTTGGCGCAATCGGGCCTGGTTTCCCAGGCCCGCCAGGAACTGCAGCTTCATCGATTCGACACCCTGCCTGCCGACGAATTGGACTGGCGTAATCGCGAGGCAGTCGGTTTGGCCCTCGCACGGCTATTGTTGGCCAGCGGTGCCTCGGCGGCTGCCCTTGCTCGCCTGGAGCGTGACATTGAAGCGTTGCTGCAAAAGGGCCTGATTTTGCCGGTTTGGCGTTTACGCATTATGGCGATGCTGGCCCGTTACAAAGTCCGTGGCGAGCTGGACGCCGAAGAGGTGAGCGGCACGCTTTTACCGGTTGTAGGCCAAGGCTTGATGGGACTGCTGCTGGAGGTGGGACCGGCGTTGCTGCCTATGCTCGATGTGTTACCCGACGTATTCCCCGGCATGTCCTCGGTGATCACCCGGTTACGCGGTTGGCGGGCGCATCCTGTACGTCCACGAGCTCATATCAGCGCCAAGGAGATGCAGCTGTTGACGTTGTTGGCTGGCGGTCAGTCAAACAAGGCCATCGCGTTGGCATTGGACATTTCTGAAAACACCGTGAAGTTTCACCTCAAGCAGATTTTTCGCAAACTTGAGGTCGAGAACCGTTCCGCGGCCATCAGCACCGCCCTGCGTGAAGGACTGCTCGACCCCCGCGCGTGACCGTCCTACCCATTTGGGTAGGTAACCTCGCTACCCGTCTCGTGCCTACCCACCGGCAGCGTTGAAGTCTGCCCAACGGGTTCTTAGCATCGATTGCAACAGCGATTCATTGCCTGAACGGCAAGGGATTTCAGACTCCTGTTGCCAATATAAACAATCATGCTAGGAGATGTACTGTGGGTATGAACGGCAAGACCGTGCGCGTAGCGACCGACGTCGGGGGAACCTTTACCGACCTGGTCTATTTCGAGACAGATTCGGTCAGTGGCCGGCAAACGATCCGCACGGTAAAATCAGACACAACGCCGCCCAATTTCGAACAGGGCATTCTCAATGTGCTGGACAAGGCGGATGTTCGCCTGGATGAGGTGGACTTCCTTGCCCATGGCACCACCGTCGTCATCAACGCCTTGACCGAGCGTCGCGGTGTTCGCACCGCCTTGATCACCACCCAAGGCTTTCGCGACATCCTCGAGATCGCCCGCGCCAACCGCCCGGATTTTTTCAATCTCAAATGGGTAAAACCCCAGCCTTTTGTCCCGCGTCACCTGCGTCGCGAAATTGCCGGTCGCATGCATTGTGATGGGCAGGAACGTGAGCCACTGGATTTGAGCGGGCTTGCCCTGCTGCTCGAAGACTTGCGCCGAGAAGAAGTTGAGGCGATCGCGGTGTGTCTTCTGCATTCTTATGCCAACCCTGCCCATGAACTGGCGGTCCTGGCTGAAGTGCAGCGCCTGTGGCCCGAAGTTTCGGTCGTGGCTTCGCACCAGATTACCCGCGAATGGCGAGAGTATGAGCGCACCAGCACAACGGTGTTGTCGGCCTACGTGCAGCCCATTGCCGCGCGCTACTTGAGTGACCTTGAACGTGGGCTGCGAGCAGGGGGCTACAAGGCTCCGCTCTACGTCATGCAATCGAACTGCGGCGTCGACACGGTAGCGCACGCCCGTGAAACACCGATCACCATGGTCGAGTCCGGTCCTGCCAGTGGTTTTTGGGCCGCCGCCGAATTGGGCCGGTTGATTGATGAACCCAACTTGCTCGCCTTGGACATCGGCGGCACAACGGCCAAGTGCTCGCTGATCCGCGATGGCCAGGTAACCATCAAAACCGACTATTGGATCGAGCGCGATCGAATCAGCGCCGGTTATCCGATCATGGTGCCAGTGGTGGACCTGGTGGAAATCGGCAACGGCGGTGGTTCGATCGCCTGGGTCGACGAATTCGACAAGCTGCACGTCGGCCCGCAATCGGCGGGCGCGCAGCCCGGTCCGGCCGCTTATGGCAATGGCGGCACATGCGCTACCACCACCGACGCCAACCTGGTGCTGGGCCGGATCAACAAGGACTACTTCTGTGGTGGTGAGCTGCAAGCCGATATGCCAGCGGTGGAGCGTGCGCTCGGTTTACTGGGCGCAGAGCTGGGTTTATCGAGCGTCGAGATCGCCCGTGGCATCGTACGTATCGCCAACGACAACATGGTCAATGCCCTGAAACTGGTTTCCCTCAACCGCGGCTATGACCCACGCGAATTCACCCTGATCGCATTTGGTGGCGGAGGTGCCATGCACGCTGTGGCGCTTGGCCAGGAACTGGGTGTGAAGAAGGTAATCATCCCGCGAGGTGCTCCGGTTTTCTCTGCTTGGGGCATGACCATGTCGGATTTGCGCCGGGACATGTTCGTCAATCGCTTCTTTGACTGTGACCGCGAAGGTGCGCTGGCCGAAGCCCAAGGCTTCCTTGACCAGTTGCTGTTGACTGCGCGTGAAGAATTTGAAGACCCAGCGGTTGATTCGCATCAAGTCGAGCTCACGGCTCACTGCAAACTGCGTTACCAGAATCAGGAGCATTCGGTCGAAGTGCCGCTGCTGGCTAACGAATGTGTTGTAGATCACTGGGAAGCAATTTCCGGGCGATTCCATGCGTTGTACGAGCAGCACTACAGCTACCGCCTCGATGCGCCGTTGGAAATTGTCGGCTTTCATGTCGTCGCCGTGGCTCAGATCGGCAAGCTCGACCTGGGTGAAATGCCGGTAACCGGGGCAACGCTGACAGCCGCCCTCAAAGGCCGACGCCTGGTGGATTACGCATTGGAAGGCCGCCACGAAGCGTGCATCTATGACAACGCCAAATTGGAGCCGGGCATGACCTTTGACGGACCGGCAGTGATCGAGGATGCGGGGACCACGATTGTCGTGCACCCACGTAACCGTGTGCGCGTAGATCAGCTCGGCAACATCCACATCACAATTGGCCAGTAAAGGAGCAGGGCGATGAGCAGCGTTGATATTTTTACCTTGGAAATCATCCAGAACTCGCTCCAGGCGATTGCCGATGAGATGTTTGCGGCAATGCGCAAGGCCGCCATGAGCCCGGTGATCTATGAAGTGCTCGACATGGGCACCGGCATCACCGACGCCCATGGCAATATCGCCAGTTCCGGCGCTGGCATTCCGGCTTTCGTCGGGGTGCTCGACAAGGCGGTGCGGCAAATCCTCGTAGAACACGCTCAACCAGGTGATATCGAGGACGGAGACATATTTATCACCAACGATCCACATAGCGGTGGGGTGACGCACCTGAACGATGTGGTCCTGGCAATGCCGGTATTCATCGACGGCCAAATCATCGCCTGGACTGCGAACATCGCGCACTGGAACGATGTCGGCGGCATGGTGCCGGGGTCGCTGTCCACCGAGGCGACGGACATTTTCCAGGAGGGCTTGCGCCTCGCGTCGGTCAAACTGATTGGAAAAGGCAAGCCTATCCGATCGGTCCTGCAGATTCTGCGAGCCAACACGCGCATGCCGGACTTTATGGAAGGTGACTTGTGGGCGGCCATCGCCGCAGCCCGTGGTGGTGCCGCGCGGATTGTCGAGTTGAGCAAAAAGTACGGCGCGCAGTTGTTCATCTCTGCGGTCGAAGACTTCATGACGCTGGGCGAAAAGGTCTCGCTCAGGGCGTTGCAGGACGCACCACGTGGTCGCTTCAGCATGGAAGAAATCCAGGACGACGGCCAGGTATTCAAGGTGGTGGTAGAGATTACTCAGACGCAGATGATCGTCGACCTGCGTGACAATCCGGCACAGGCGCTTGGCCCTACCAACCTGAGTCGCGACGGCACCGTAGTTGCGGCGCAGATGGCCTTCAAGGCGGTGACGGCACCGCAGGGCGTGACGAACGGCGGTACATTCCGCCCTCTGCAGGTGTTGACCCTAGCAGGCACACTGTTCGATGCCCAGGCCCCCGCGGCCGAAGGTTTCTACTTCGAGAACCTGATCCGGGTGCATGATTTGATCTTGCGCTGCCTGGCCCAGCAGATGCCTGATCGGTTGCCGGCGGGCAATTTCGCTTCGGTCTGCGCAACCATCATTGGCGGCGTACACCCCGACACCGGACGCATGTTCACCCTGGTCGAACCCGAGATCGGCGGCTGGGGCGCAGAGCAGGGGCGTGATGGCAACAACGCGGTCTATTCGGGCCTGCACGGCGAAACCTATAACTGTCCAGTCGAAGTCTGCGAAGCGCGCTATGGCTTGTATGTCGAGTGCATGGCGCTCAACGACGAACCAGGAGGCTACGGTCAATACCGTGGCGGCCAGGGTATACGCATCGATTACAGGGTACGTTCAAACGGGACTTTCCTCACCTGTGGTTACACCCGTTCCGTCGTCACCCCTTGGGGACTCGAGGGGGGCGCCGACGGCTCGCCAAACTATATCGAAGTGATCCGTAAAGACGGCGGCAGCGAGCGTCACGCAATGGCCAGCGGGGTGATGTTGAACGCCGGTGACATCGTGCGCGTCCGCACCGGGGCAGGCGGGGGCTATGGTGATCCTGCATTGCGTTGCCGCGAGGCAGTTATCGAGGATCTGAAGAACGGTTACCTCAGCGCCGAGACTGCCAATGCCGTTTACGGCGTGCGGGTTTGAACAGGCGTGCGCCAGGAGACCTGAACCATGTTCTCGAACAAAACCTACATTGAGCGTCGGCAAGCATTACGCGAGCGGTTGGCGGGCGGCCTTGTACTGCTGCCCGGCAACCTCGATGCGCCGATCAACTTCGCTCATAACGTCTATCCGTTTCGCCAGGACAGCAGCTTTTCTTACTTTTTTGGCGTCAGCAGTCCGGGGCTCAATGCACTAATTGACCTTGATGACGGCGGTGAAAGCGTATTTGCCGACGAGATCAGCCTTGACGACAGCATCTGGGTCGGCAATCGCATCCCCCTTGCGCAGCAATGTGCAGCGGCGGGTTGCACCACCTTGCAGCCCGCAGCGCAGTTGCAGGCGGTGATCGCCAAGGCACTCAAGCAAGGACGCAAGGTTCATTACCTGCCGCCTTACCGTGCTGACACCACCCTGTTGCTAGCACGGCTGCTTGAGCTACCGGCCGAAAACGTCATTGACAACGCATCCCCAGCATTGATCGCGGCGGCGGTGGCGCTACGCGAGATCAAGGATGCCGGCGAGATCGAGCAGATCGAGCAAGCCCTGGTGGTCGCCAATGAAATGCATCTGGCGGCAATGAAAGCGACCCGTCCGGGTGTGCTGGAGCGAGATGTCGTCGCGGCAATGCGTGGTGTGCTGGGGCGTCATGGATTGCAGGAAGCCTACCAGCCAGTGTTCAGTCGGCGTGGGGAGATTCTGCACAACCTTGAGTATGGCAACCGCCTGGAAGTCGGCGACCTGGTGGTCAACGATGCCGGGGCATCCAGTGTGCAGGGCTACGCCAGCGACGTGACCCGCACGCTGCCGGTGGGTGGACGGTTTCTCGCACACCAGCGCGAGTTGTACACGCTGCTGGTACAGGTTCAGGAAGAAGCCATTGCGGCGATACGACCGGGGCTGGCATTTGCAGAGGTGCATCGGCTTGCAGCACTGCGCATGGTCGAGGGCATGACCGAGTTGGGATTCTTCCAAGGCGATGCAGCGCAGGTTGTCGAGTCCGGCGCCTACGCCCTGTGTTTCCCCCATGGGTTGGGGCATCAACTGGGCCTGGATGTCCATGACATGGAAGCATTGGGCGAAGACCGCGTGGGTTACGACAGGGAGATAACGCGTAGCCCTCTTTTCGGTCTGGGCAACCTGCGCATGGGCAAGCGCTTGCAAGCGGGCATGGTCCTGACGGTGGAGCCCGGGATTTACTTTATCCCGGGCCTGATCGAGCAATGGCAAGCAGAAAAGCGCCACGCAGGGCTCATCTGTTTTGAACGCTTCAAGGCCTATAGCAATTTTGGCGGCATGCGCGTCGAAGACGTGGTGACGGTCGGTGCAAGCTCGGCCAGGGTACTTGGACCGCAAACGCCCAAGCAGGCGGACGATATCGAAACCGCCATGTCGTGAGTGAAGGCGGCCCTCGCGGCCGCCCCATTACTAGAACTACAACAAGAGGAAAAGTGATGAAACTTCGCAATTTGTCGTGCTCAAGCGCGCTGGTTCCGCTCGGCCTGACGTTGGGGCTGGTCACATCCGTGCAGGCCGATCAGTTCATCGGTTTCGCCCAACCAGGCGTCCCCGGCTCCTGGGCGCTTGAATCCTTCCCGGTGGTTAACCGCACCGCCGAAGGCGATGTTCGCGTCTCCTCCAACACCGTGCTGGCTTACTTTACCGAGACCGGGCTGACCGGCACTCAAAGGGACCAGTGGGAGTTCTGGGTGGGCGCCATACCCGGCTACACCGACACCGACGCGGGCGGCGGCAAGAGTGGCTGGGACATTGCCGCGCCCAACATCGGCATCGAGTACTACTACAACATCGTAGAGCCCACCGCACCTTGGGGATCGCCGGATTATGTGACGTTCTGGACCAGCCCCACTCTGATGATCGAGTTCCCTAACGGCAATCATGACACCCAGGGATACGGCGCCGGCTACAACCGTTATGCCTATAGCTTCAGCATTGCCAACTATCTGCAGATCGGAAAATTCGGCGTGACCTTCACCCCGGTCGGCATCTACTACGCCGAGAAAAATCGCAACACCACCGACATGGGGGAGGGTGATCCCAAGCACCTGCGCGGCGGTGTGAGCGTGTGGCTGGGGGATATCGCCGCGGGCTATCTGGTGACCGACAAGCTATGGCTTGGCGTGCACCACGTCTACAACATCAACAATCGCACGGCCTCAGATTTTGAGGAGTCGCGAGAGGGCAAGATCGGCCCTTCCATGACGTACACCGGCTGGTCCAAGCAGGGGGTGTTTGTCTCCGCCAACCTGAACTTTGACTACTACCACACCGACAACCTGCCGTACTCCAACTCGTTGACCATGGCATTGGTCAAGAGCTTCTAGCCCCTGAAGGAATCGAAGATATGAGCAACTTCTTGACCTCTGCCGAGCCGCAGGACGTAGCGGTTTCCGTACGCTGGCTGAACCCTATCGGCAGCGCCGCGTTCGATGAACCTATCGCGCAATTGCTGCGCTCGATCAAGCAACCCTCGACCCAGGTCGAGGTGATCTCCCTCGATATGCACCCAAGTCCCACGCACCTGGAGTACCGCAGCTACGAAGCCTTGATCTATGAACGCAGCGTGCGTATCGCGCGCGACTGTGCCGAGCAAAACATTGATGCCTTGGTACTGGGTTGTTTCTACGATCCGGTCCTGGATGACGCCCGCGAAATCTCCGGACAAACCGTTGTGGTTGGCCCCTGCCAAGCGAGCCTGCAGGTGGCAGCTAACCTGGCCAATCGTTATTCGATCATCGTCGGTCGCAACAAGTGGATCGAGCAGATGAGCGCGCGTGTTCGGGCCTGTGGTGCCGGTGACCGGCTGGCGTCGATGCGTGCGCTAGGGATGGGAGTTGATGAGTTTCAGCGTGATCACGCGCTGACCCGACGACGCATCATCGAGCAGGCCAGGCGTGCGGTGGAAGAAGACGGCGCAGAAGCCATCATTCTGGGTTGCACTATCGAGTTTGGCTTTTTCGAACAGGTGCAAGCCGAGATCGGCGTCCCGGTCATCGATCCAGTGGTAGCCGCGTTCAAGGTGGCTGAGTCGCTGGCGGGGATGAAGCGTCGATTTGGCTGGACACCGAGTCGGGTGGGCAGCTGCGAGCCGCCGCCGGAAGCCGAGATCAAAGCGTTCGGTTTGTTCCAGGGCCCAGTGCCCATCGGCAATCGCGTCAAGGCCTGATCCACTACCGCGAGCAGAGCTTGGCCAACTGCCGGCTCTGCCGCTTTCTAGGATGACCGTTCATGAGCCAACTATCGTCAGCTACTGCTACAGACTCCACGACCACTAACGAGGTAAACCCTCAACGGGGATTGACCGTCGGCCAGGTGTTCGAGAATTTCCCGCTGACCCGGGAGCACCTGAAAAGCTGCCTGGGATTGTTCTTTGTGTTCGCCATTGAAGCCTGGGAGATGATGATCATCGTCTACACAGCGCCTTTGATCGGCAAGGATTTTCAACTTGACTCACTGGCGATCGGAAACCTCATCGGCGCCATTTTTGTCGGCATGCTGGTTGGCTCGCTGGTATGGGGCAAGCTCTCCGAGCGACTGGGGCGCAAGCGTTCGATTATCTTGAGCATGCTGGCGTATGGAGTCATTTCCCTGATCAGCGCCTTTGCCCCCAATTATGCGGTGTTCTATCTGCTGCGGTTACTCAGTGGGGTGGCCGCCGTCGGGATGCTGGTGGTGACCTTTGCGCATTTCGAAGAGCTATTGCCTGTCAAAGTACGCGGCGCCTGTACGGTGTACCTGGCCTCAGGTTGGCCGATTGGTGTGCTACTGGCCTTGGGCGCAACGGTGTGGCTGATGCCGCTGGGTTGGCGCACCATCATTGCCGTCAGTTCATTGGGCAGCTTGTGGGCCATTGCAGTCGCCTACTGGGTGCCAGAGTCGCCTTACTGGCTGGCTTCGGTGGGCCGCCAGGCCGAGGCGCGCGCGGTCATCGCCAGGCTCAGTCGAGGGGCGATCCAGTTGCCCAAGGGATACGAGCTGGCGGTCGAAAAAACGTTGCGGGGCACGCACCGAGAAATATTCGCTGGGGGCATGGGCAAAGTCAGCCTGCTGCAAATCGCGGTCAACTTCACCTTTGCCTGGGGTTACTGGGGGCTGCAGACCTGGTTGCCGACGTTGCTCCAGCAGCGCGGGTTGAGCTTGCCGCAAAGCTATGGATTCATTGCGTTCTCGGCGCTGTGCATGATCCCCGGCTACATGGTGGCGTCCTTTCTCACCAGCCGCCTAGGTCGCAAAAAGGTCGTGGTGTCTTTCATCGGTGCTGCGGTGCTGGCGGGGTATGGCTTCGCCAATGCCCAGACGCTGGAAATGCTCTATATCAGCAATTTTGCGCTGGCGTTTTTCAGCATGGGCGCCTGGGGGGTGTGGGACACCTGGATCGGAGAGCTGTATCCCACCCGCCTGCGACTGCTGGGCTACAGCTGGGCGGTGTTCTCTCAGCGGCTGGCCAACATCCTGGCGCCAAGCCTGATCGGGGTGATGGTGGCCCTCGGCACCTCCTTCAACATGACTACCACGCTGATAAACGGCTTCATGCTGGCAAGTGTCTTACTGGCGCTGTTGATCCCTGAGACCGAGGGTAAACCGCTGCATTGATTGTGCTCAGGGCAATCTTTCCGGGTCGCTGCCAGCGGTAGCGACCCTCCCACATTCAAGGAGAAATGCATGTCTGCTGCAGGCACCTGGGTAAACGAATACGGCTCGATCATGACGTTAGTGAATGAGGATGACCGGCTAAGGGGCACCTATCAGTCGTCGACTGGCTCAACAGGTACTTATGAAGTGCTCGGCATACAGGTCGGATGTGCCGCGACACCCTCGCTAGGCCAACCGCTGGCCTTGTCTATTTGCTGGCACGCCATCGATGATGCACTCCCAGACCCAAGCTGGCATTGGGGTTCTGCCTTGTGCGGCCAGATCAGCTATCAAAATGGAGAGGAAGTCATGGTGTTGGCGCACGCTCTGGTGGCCTCAAGCGATTTTCCCAGCGTGGCAGGGGTGGGAACCTACCTCGATAAACTGACGTATAAACGAGTGCCAGCCCCAGCGTTCGATCAGTTGCTCAATCGCCACCACGAAACAGCGGAAAATGCCCTCGTGGGTCGGTGGTTGGCTGCTGGCAGCAGTCTCACGTTGCGGGTGGATGCGGTTCGCGACAGTCGGCTTGGCTTAGTTTTCGGCAGCATTGTTGCGCAATCCGGTACTCATGAAATCACCGGGTTCACGGATTTACATGCTTCATCTGCCGACCTCCCCCTGCAGTCCGTTACCTTGGTCGCCGCTACCGCAGGGTCCCAAGTGATCGCTCTGTCGGGCACGCTCGATACATTGACAGGCTGTCTCAGCGTGTTCGAAATGACCAGCGCACCCACGGCGCCGTCTAGTAGTTACTGTCAGACTCAGCTGGCATCGACGGTTTACAACCGGCATCCCGCTCACTGACGTATCTCCACTGGTTCCCAAAGCTGGGGAAGTAATGCAATCGGTTCAGCAGATAGAAACCATCAAGCAACTGATTTGAGCCACGTAGCTGCTGCGCTGAGTATGAAGACACCGTCCTGCAGCAATAAAGCCAAGGAGCGGATGTGGGTTGATACGTCTTAGCGATCTGGCAGATATACACTTGGTACTGCGTGAACAGGGTCTGGTCACCCGCTAGACCCTGGAGCAGGCGGCGCGAACTGGTCTGTGTATTCGCAAAGTAACCGAAGTGGAAGGGCGCGAAGCGGCGCGTGAGACGGTTGCCTTCGAGATTGATTTAGGTGTGGAGTCGGCTACGGAGCTTAGTTTTGATCTCTCAGTACGGGCGTTGCCAATCAGCCGTTGTGAAGTCCGCTTCACTGAAACCTTCGTCTGCCTGCGCGCGTAGCGCTTACAACGTATCCTCAATACGTTCTTCGAGATCGTCCTCGAACGATGTAAAGATCGGCCAGACTGATGCCCAAGTGAGGTGCAAGCCCGAGTATCAATTCTGCAAAAATATCGATCGTGCATTTGGTGGTTGAAAATAGCTTTCGATTGTTACTGTTTTGTCAAAGTTGTTTTACAAACTTTTGGGCATATCCGAAAAAAACATCGCGATAAACTACCCCCCAGCATTCTGCCGCTTCTGCACAGCACTAACTGATACAGGTTTCGCTGGCGCTATCATTGCACAATGAACTCGGTGGCGCTTCGCTTTCAAACTGCCGGGTTGCGGCTAAAAACGGCAGTACCTGCGGACCAAAAACGTATTGGCGACACTCGGCACCACTGATCTTCCGTGCTTACTTGCTTCGGCAGGGTAGTGCATAGGGACTTTGAACTAACCACGCGTAGCCAAATACAGGGCGGTCCAATCATTCGGCCGATTTGCTCACCTTCTTTGGGAGCCGTTCTTTATTCACCAATAGGCATATTTACATATGACGGACGACAATCTTTCCCACACGGGAAGACGCTCAATCAGTGACGTCGCAAGGGTGCTGTTTTCCTTGCTGGCTTTTATCGTGGCGCTTGCATTGATCTACGGCGGGATCAAATTGCTTGCCTTGGGCGGATCAAGTTATTACTTGATAGCAGGCCTGGCTTATTTGCTGTTGGCTGCACTTTATCTACTTCGCAAGCGACTTGGCCTTGCACTTTCTGTGGTTATATTCCTGGCAACGTGTGTCTGGGCTTTTTACGAAGTGCGCCAGTTCAGTTATTGGCAACTGCTTCCGCGCCTGGTCGTTCCGGCCGTTATCCTCACGCTTAGTCTGTGGGTAAGTGCAGCGCTTGCTGGTACTTCCTTGCGCACGCAGCGTTTGGCTAATCGTTTTGGTTTTGCCGTGTTCCTGGGACTGATCGCGACATTTGTTGCGGCGTTTTTTCCGCATGGTGCCATCTCCAACCCAGTGGCAACGACGGCTGCGCCTGCTTCCAAGGCGTCCCAATCGGCCCCGGAAAACTGGGAGTTCTTTGGCCGTAATGCGTCGGGCACCCGGTTTGCACCCTACACGCAAATCACTCCGGCAAACGTCAATGAGCTGCAGGTTGCCTGGACTTACAGAACAGGTCGCAGAACCACTGGCGCGGGCGCGGGTGTGGACGAAAACACCCCACTGCAAATTGGCAGTGTTCTGTACTCCTGCACCCCGGAAAACCTGATTACTGCGCTCGATGGTGATACAGGCAAGCCGATCTGGAAGTTCGATCCGCATGCCAAAAGTGAAGAGCACGTGACCTGTCGCGGCGTCGGTTACTACGATATCGACAAGGACGACAGTCTCACGGCCGAGGTCAAAGCCTCGTACAGCAATGACCAGCAATGCCGTCAGCGCATTCTGGTGTCGTCGGTGGATGCTCGTTTGTTAGCGCTCGATGCCCATACCGGCGAACTGTGTCCAAGCTTTGGTGACAACGGTTATGTCGACCTCAAGAGAGGCATGGGCCCGACAGAGAACAGCAAGCGCTATCACCCAACCTCGCTGCCGGTGGTCATGGGCCACCTGACTGTCGTGGGTGGCTGGGTACGCGATATTGTCGCAAACGAGCCTTCTGGTGCTGTCCGGGCCTTCGACGTGCTCACAGGTGCGTTGGTGTGGGCCTGGGATGTAGGCGCGCCTGAGCACACGGATGCTGCCGCCGCCGATCATCAGTTCTCGCTCGAAACGCCGAACGTATGGACGATTCCTACCTACGATAAAGCGTTGAACCTGGTCTATCTGCCTACCGGCAACGGTCCACCCGACTATTGGGGTGGTGATCGTAACCAGGCCAAGGAAAAGTACGGCTCGGCAGTCGTCGCCGTCGACGCTTCGACAGGTAAGGCCAAATGGGTTTACCAGATCGTTCACCACGATGTGTGGGACTATGATCTGCCTTCGCAGCCTGTTCTTTATGACATGAAGAACGCCCAGGGCGAGAAAACCCCGGTCCTGATCCAGACCACCAAAACGGGTCATATCTTTGTGCTGGACCGGCGTACCGGCAAGCCGGTTACCGAAGTTCAGGAGCGCCCGGTACCCACCTCGCCGGCGGCAGAAGGCGAGCACCTCTCGCCTACGCAGCCGTACTCGGTTGGCATGCCGGTCATTGGTGCCGAGCCCCTGACTGAAAAGTCCATGTGGGGTGTGAGTACCTTCGACCAACTCTATTGCCGAATCATGTTCAAGGACTCGGTCTACGTTGGACCCTTCACGCCGCCAACTGAAAAGCCATACATCGAATGGCCTGGCTTGTTGGGTGGCATGAACTGGGGCGGCATTTCCATCGACGAAAACACCGGCATGATGTTCGTCAATGACATGCGTGTGCCGCTGCGAATGTCCTTGGTTACCAAGGAGAACACCAAGAAATTCAAAGTTTCGACTGATGAAGTGCCAGGCTTCATGGGCACAATTCGTCCGCAAGTTGCCGGTATCTATGGTGGGATCAGAATCGACATTCTGCAGTCGCCGCTGGGCGTGCCATGCAACAACCCGCCTTTCGGCAGCATGAGCGCTATCGATCTGAACACGCAGAAGTTGGTCTGGCAGGTTCCACTGGGAACCGTCCAGGACACCGGGCCTCTGGGTATCAAGACGAAGATGCCGATCCCTCTGGGTATGCCGACACTCGGCGGCCCAACCTCAACCGCGTCCGGCCTGGTGTTCTTCGCCGGTACCCAGGACTACTACCTGCGGGCGCTCGATTCGGCAACAGGTAAAGAGGTGTGGAAAGCGCGCCTGCCGGTTGGCGCAGTGGCGGCTCCGTTGATCTATAAGTCACCCGCCACAGGCAAACAGTACGTGGTCATCTCCGCCGGTGGCATGAGCCATTCGCCGGATGTGGGCGACTACATCATCGCCTACGCGCTGCCCGACAGCGTTAGCAAGTAACTCCTCGGCTGACGTTGTTGAAAAATAATCTCCGTTTACGGGGATTATTTTTGCAGCACCCACATCTTTGAAACGGAGCACATCTGGGATGTCTTTTTCTTTCCGCGCACTGCTGACCAGCAGCCTGTGCAGCGGTCTGTCGCTATGCATCTTGCCTCTGTCCTCAGCACAGGCTGACGCCTCCGATCTGATGAGTCGTTCGACACTCACCGGCGACTGGGGGGGCGAACGCCAGAAACTGGCCGACGCGGGGGTCAAGCTCACGGGGGACTACAGTTCTGAAACCATTTCCAACCTGCACGGTGGGATCAAACGCGGCACTCGCTACGCCCAACAAATTCGCATCGGCGCCCAGTTAGATCTGAGCAAACTGCTGGACACGCCTGATGCGGGGGTAATGCAGATCATCGTCAATGATCGTCGCGGTCACAGCGCCACGGAAGACTTGCTCGGCAATCGCCTTTCAGCGCAGGAGAACTACGGTGGCCAGTACACCCGCCTGACCGAGTTCAGCTATCAACGCAATCTGTTCTCGCCAGACCTGTCGACCAAGGTCGGCTTTATGGTAATGGGCACCGACTTTGGCGGCATGCCAATCCTGGCCAACTTTGTCAGCGCCGGCTTCTGTGCGCATCCATTGACCATGGGCAGCGGCAGTGGCTGGGGCAACTATCCGACGGCACATTGGGGGGGTGAGTTGCGCTACAACGTCAACCCATCATTGACGCTGCAAACGGCTGTATTCCAGGTCAACCCGGAGTACAACATGCGCTCCTCCAAAGCCTTCTCCATGCCCAGCAACGGCACCACCGGTGCAATTTTGCCCCTGGAGGCGATCTTCAATAGCGACGATTTTCTTGATGGCCAGTACAAGGTGGGTTGGTACTACGACACCTCCGATGCTCCCAAAATTGGCAGCACGGAAAAAAGCAGCAACCGCACAGGCGCCTATGTGCTAATGGACCAGGCAATCTGGAAAGATGAGCAAGACCCTGAAAGCGTGCTGCGCCTCTTTGGTCAGGCGGCCACCAGCAATGCAGCAACCTCGCCGATGCGCCGCTGGTATTCGGTAGGACTGGTCAAGCAAAAGCCTTTTGCGAGTCGCCCGAAAGACTCCATCTCGTTTGGCTATGGCCGTGCAGTGCTTAACTCGCGCACGCGAGAGGTGCAGGAAGCGGCTGCAAGCAACCCGGGCGAATACAACATGGTCGCGGGCCTGGACAATGCAGAGCAGATGCTGGAGCTCAACTATGGCGCTCAAGTCACACCCTGGCTGCTGCTGCGTCCCGACCTGCAGTACTACATTGAGCCTGGTGCGTTCTTTGGCACGAAAAGGGGTAATGCGTTGGCGGTAGGGTTACAGGTCAAGGCGACGTTTTGAAAGACCATTAGCCCTGTTCTGTCAGCGTTAGGCTGGCCCGGACGATTAACTACGATGTGCCCCAGCGCAAGCACTCCGAGCCGGTTCCAGTGCCTCCTTAAGCTTGTGGGTCAGGTTGTGGTCCGGCTGGCTGGGTTTTCAGTCATCAATTGTTATGGGTCTTGGTTGCTATTATCCAACCGGCACACCCTGACGGATCCTCAGGGAGAAGTCAGGTGCGTCATCCGCCTGTTTAGCACGTTCGGTGATACGTCCTCGGTTGCGCAATTCGCCCAGGCTATACCCTTTCTGTAGGCCGCCGACATCATGCACATAGCCTGGTAGGTAACCCGTTAATAGTAGGCGCTGATCGACGGGTAGTCCGCCAATGATGCTTTGGGCCATGTCGAATACGATGGTCGTGCAGTTGGCAGTCAGAGTGTTGTAGAAGCGTGGTCGCTCTACCAGGGTATTAGCCTGTTTCACGTAGGTCAGCAAGAGCTCACGCATGACTGGCTGAGGCATGTCGATGCGGTACAGGTAGATGTCTTCGTCACGCACGTTGGTCCGTACCCGTACAGCATCCAGCTCGTCGGCAGCCACGATGCTGAGCTCGTATTCCTTGAAGAAGCCACCAAGCATTGAGTATGTCTCGCCTTTTTCCTTGCGGGTCTCCACTGTGAAGACTAGTTGCCGACCATCCTCAAATCCGAAGGAGACTAGGATGTGGGCAATGGCCGGCATACCCCAATAAGAGGTCAGCAGGTCGACGGATTGAAGATGGCGCAAGTCATAGTCCCGACGTTCCCAACTGATGTCATAGTCCTGGTCGCTGCGCCAGCGGAAATTACGCACATTATCCAGCTGCAAGCGTTCGTCGATCACTTGGCCTTGGGTCATGTGTGCAACGTCGTCGGCCCAGGTGCGCAAGTTGGAAGGTTGTAGGGTATGCCACCAGCTCAGTAGGGTGGCGAATGCTAGCACCTGACCGGTTAGCGCCCACAACGGCGGGCGTAGCCACAATAGAGCCAGTAGGCCGCAGCCGAGTACGCACCAGAATACGATCAGGGCATTACCCATAGGGGCTGGCAAGTCCAGCCGGAAGAGCAGGGCGAGAGCTCCCCAGGCAGTGACTAGTAGGAAGGCCGGGCAGAGTATCAGTCTCGCCGCCAGCCGCAGTATTGGATGCGAGCGCTTCATGGTGCGTTCTTCTCGAGTAGATGTTGATGGAGAATGCGGCGAATCTCGAGGATTGCCTCTGGTGTTTCCTGGACGCTGTGCCACGAAGGGATGATCTTTTCTGACTGGGCGCCCTCCAGATGGGCGCTGGTGTAGGGCAGCCTGAGCACGCGTTGCCACTGCTCACGCAGACTCTCTAGCAGCAGCTCGGGCACCTGGTTCTCGGCTTGCACAAAAGCATCCGGCATATCCTTGACCAGCGTGGCGTAACCCTCTGGCAAAACTATGCCGAACTCATAGAACAAACCGCGCAACGCATTGCTTTGCATGATGAGAAAATTCAGCAGTTGGGCGCGAAGACGATGCAACGAGAGGATCGCCTGTTGATCAGGATGCTTGATCGCGGCCGTGCATGCACCAGGCTGCTGCACGGCTGTCCAGATGGCTTGGGCGTCAGCCGCATCGGTCTTGTTTCGGAGCACAAAGGGCCGAACCGAGCGCGGGGCCAGTAAGCGCACCTCATGGTCTAACTGCCGCAGGCTTCTATGGCCACCAAGCTGGTCGGATAGTTCGCAAAGAACGGCAGGACTTCCGCACGCCGTAGTTTGATGCGCTTGATGGCTCCGCTGCTCCGATTAACGGTGTGCAGTTGGAACACCAGCTTCGTAATGTCCATTCCAATCACGCTGTTTTTCATGGTGGATCCTCCTGCGCAAGTGGCGCGGGTTACCTGAAGGGTGATGGTGGTCGTCCGGCGTATCCGCTGATGGCGATGCTGCGCGTTCATCTGATGCAGAACTGGTTCGGTTACAGCGATCCAGCGATGGAATAGTCTCTATACGAGACCACCATCCTGCGCCAGTTTGCCGGACCGAGCCTGGAGCGCATCCCCGAGATCAATGCCGTCGATCTGTTCGCTCCAGAGTGTCTGCGCGTTGACTCTGTGAAGAGTCGACATTGTGTTTGCTGCGCCGTAGGTGATCGAATGCGACAGGGGGGTAATTGCTCATTGTGTGTGAGAGACGTATTAGTGCATAGCTTGGGATGGAGCTGGATCAAGGTAATGTAATGATTAGTGATCGCGAAGTTGCACTGGAGCAAGCGCTGATTGCTGTTGTCGGGACTGGCCTTGTGAGTGGATTGGATGTAAAGGCTTTCTTGGGAAATGCTGAAGCTGGTCTTCTGTCTAATGCATCCTACTGCTGGGTAGGGCACCGTAAGCGTCCGGCGATCACGCCTCGACAGTCGAGAGCGCCGGATGCTTAGGCGTGTGAGTGCTCCGAAGCACGGTTGCGCTCAGGCGTGGTCGCGTCTCATTTCGGTCCATTCTATCAAAGCCTGTATTGATGGCCCGAGTGCGTGGCCGATATCCGTGAGCTGGTACTCCACTTTAGGGGGCACTTGCGGGTACACCGTCCGCAGCACGATGCCGTCCTTCTCTAGCTGCTTGAGCTGTTGAATCAGCATCTTCTGATTGAGCCCTTCGATCAGCTTCTCTATATCCGAAAACCTAAGCGCTCCCTTCGCGGCGAAAAGCTGGCACAGGATGATGATCTTCCACTTCCCCTCCAGCACGCGAAGAGTCTCGGTCGTTGCCTCAGCCCAACCCCGACGACTTTGCGGATCACCGCAATTCCAGTCCCGTTCCATTTCTTTCTCAATAGTGTGTTACCCACCTTTTGGTGGGTACTTACTATTATCACATCAGCGCTCTAGAATCGGTGCAAGACATAGGATTAGTGAGGCTTAATTCATGAAAATTGGCATCATTGGAACTGGTAACATCGGCAGCGCCTTGGCTCGCCACTTCGTCTCGCGCGGGCATAGCGTCTCCATCGCGAACTCGCGCGGACCTTCCTCGCTTGCGGAAATCGCAGCCAAGACGGGTGCGAAGGCAGTAACCGCCGAGGAAGCTGCAGGTGCACAGGATATCGTTGTGATCACCGTTCCGCAGGCGGCAGTCCCCAATCTGCCGATCGACGTCCTATCTAAATCGAAGGCCGTCGTCATCGACACCGGAAACTATTACCCGGCGCGCGACGGCCTGATTGTGGAGATCGAAGGTGGCGTTCCCGACAGCGTATGGGTATCGAACGTCATCGGACATCGCGTGGTCAAGGCGTTCAACAACATCGTCGCTGCGAGTCTGGTCGCCGAAACTGCGGCGGCTGGGGCTGAGGAGCGGATAGCCCTTTCCGTCGCGGGTGACGACATCGATGAGAGGCGCCGCGTTATCCAGCTGGTCGATCAGATCGGTTTTGACGGGATCGATGCAGGCGATCTTTCCGATTCCTGGCGCCAGCACCCTGGCACGCCGGCTTATTGTCGGAATCTAGACGTCGAAGCGCTGAAATCGGCGTTGGCGGAAGCCGACTTGAGCAAGGTTTCCACCTACCGGGCTGAGGCAGACGAAGGAATGAAGGCGTATCTGAAAAACCACGGCTGACCCCAGGGCAAAAGCTGACGCTCGGGGCGGGGGTGCGGGACGTCCAGGTAAAGGGCGCCAAGACACGCCGACGCGGCCGAGTGGTCTTGCCGGCCATGTTCGCAGCTGACAACTGGCATAAGCCACGTCTGCGAAGCTTCATGAGCACGATTTGTACTTTGCCCAAAAATAAACACTGAAGTGAAGTCAATAGGTGGGGGTATTCCCTAATGCCTGTCAGTAAAAGTACTAAATCTGTGGGAGTGAGCAAGCTCGCCCCCACATGGATTTCGCTTAACTGATCGGCATTTGGGTATGCCCCCTATGTAGGATTGATTGCTAAGGAGACTGTTCTAGCACTGCGCCGCGGTACTCAGGATCATTATCGCAGCATGTAACCCATCGGCTGGTCATCCTTGTCGAAGCAGAGGATTGTAGTGGTCAACTAATCCCGGACACGACGTTAAGTTTTTTCTCGGCCTGAGCCGGCGTTAGCCCGCCATTAAATTGATGAGGCCGTATCCAGTTGTAG
>NZ_JBUZRD010000004.1:0-576661 GCF_055407145.1 Pseudomonas sp. c313
AATTCAGCGGAAAAGACACGACGTTGCTTGGTCATCTGACACCTCGATATGGCGAGCATTCTCGCCTAAATGAGTGTCCGGTTTCATTAGACCACTACATTGAGCTCTGTTGGGCAGATAGCGATGACATCGAGCCTCCGGCGATTAAGGCGCTCAGGCGCGTCTGCCGGCTCATCGAGCTGCTTGCACTGCTAGCGATCGGTGTCGACAAAGACAGCAGCCAAGATGGTTTTAATCTGTTCTTTGCCTTGCCTCCCGATGGGGCTAAGCCTCCGAGAACTTTTCTGTTACCTACCCAGGTTGACGTCAAGGTCCTTGACTATGAGCTCAATCACCTGAGCTTGTTGGAAGAAATACTCAATCGAAAAAACGAAAATAAGGCACACCTCTCCGAACGAAAATTAATGATTCGGATGGCGGTGGCTAGCGTCATCGAGAAGTTTGAGAGCGAGCCCAATCTGTTCTTGGTGATCGTGCGGGAGTGGCGGGAGGTCCTCGCCACATACCGCGCTAATCTGCAAACCTACGTCTATAGCTTCTCGTTTGAGCGGGCCCGGCGGGAGGTGGCCCAAGCTGAAATCGACTATGGCACGAAGCTTAGCGGGGTGCTGGGCGACATCGCCGGCAAGATGCTCGCCCTGCCGATATCGCTAGCGGGTTTGGTCGTGCTGGAGAAAACAACCTCAAGATTCGAAGGTTTTATCCTTGTCCTTGGGTTGGCAGCGGTTTCTGTGGTTCTGCTTGCAATCCTTCACAACCAAATGCTGCAAACGGAGCGCCTCCTACACAGCTTCAATGTCATTTTCGATGATTTCAAGGACAAGATAAAAACATATCCCCCGAAACTTCAGGGGCTGCTCAGGATCACCATCGATCAAGTCGACAAGCAAGGCCTAACCCTCACCAGGACCTTTCGGTTGCTGAAGGGGTTGTCCCTGCTTCCAATCGTCGGTGCTTTGCTGCTAGCCGCGATAAAATACCGGGACGATTTCTTATGGCTGTTAAAGGCTATCCTAGCGATGGTATTTTCGGTACTCAACGTAGCCCCTAATATTCTCAGCCTATAAGGCTTTTGTAACACGTTCCTCGTCTCATCTTACTGCGCTCAAACCACTCATCCATATGGAGCAGTCCAAGCAGCTGTCCATAATATAGATGAGATGTATCTTTAATAAAAAATACTTGGGTATTTCGTGAGAAACTCGAGTTGATCTTTAATGCTTATCTAACATATTCAGCCTACTCCGCCAATAAGTTAAAATTCTAATAGTCGAGCTCACCAGTGCTGAGGGACACCTTACGCATATGTAATATTCGCGGCAGCTTTCTGAAAGGCATCACTGGTTATCCTCTAGTCAGAAGTAAGTGAACACTAGGAGAAAATCATGAAATCACTAAAAGCTTTTTTTGCCGTTTCCATCTTGACCTTGTCTTCTTTGGCCATGGCTGAAGGCGGTGGTGACCGTGTTTATGGTCGAATGATGCAAGAGAACCAGAAGGCGATGGAACAGTACGCCTTAGAAAATGGAAAGACGACACCTGAAGTTGTTCATTATGAATATGGAATGAACCTCGATGTCCAGAAGGTAATCAGTACCACTCAAGCCAATAAAACCTGTGGCGTAGCTCCTTCGCGCATGACCTATGAAGATTCGGCGGGCAAGCTCAACACCCTGGAATACAAGGTTATGGGTACTAACTGCCCTCACGGAAGCTAGTTAGCGTTGGCCCTAGCTGCGCCAGTTTGTTCGGTATGTTTTGAGCCTGCTTACTGTTCGCTGACATAGAAGTAATTTTCAGGTCACGCTGGAGTTATCTATTGTATGAAATTATGTCTGCCGGCACGTAGGAGAAATCCTCACGTGCTGGTGGCTTTTTATAATTATAAAAAATATTTCATAAAGAAACTCTGCCAAGCTAAAGCCAGGAGTGTTAAATGAACAATAAAAGCATTTATGGTCTTTCTCTAATTGCCCTTGGCATGAGCATGGGGCAAGTTGCAGTAGCTGTGGAGCAAAAGCCTGAAGGGTTCATTGAGGGGAGCACCTTTAGTATTCTCAATCGGAATCTCTATCTCAATCGTGATTATCGAAAGGGCCAGTCAAGCCCCACGGGCAATGGTTACTCAGCCGAATGGGCTCATGGCATTATTGGCCGATTCGAATCAGGCTTTACTCAAGGTACCGTAGGCTTCGGCATTGATGCGTTTGCAATGGAAGGCCTCAAGCTCGATTCAGGTGATGGTCGCTCGGGAGCCCGAAGCTCAGTCGATGTCTTGCCGCACAATAGCAAAGGCCAACCTGAAGACTCCTACTCAAAAGTAGGCGGGGCCGCAAAAGTGCGTTTCCTGGATACAGTCGTCAAGGTAGGCGACGTATTTCCATCGACGCCTGTCGTTGCCTATGGGGATTCCCGACTTCTCCCGGAGAGTTTCCGTGGTGCAACGTTCACTAATACCAGCATCAAAGGCCTGACCCTTCAGGGGGGCCGGCTGCATGCGATGAGCCAACCCAATTCCAGTAGCATGCGTGACGGCTTTTCAACTTTTTACGCCGGTGCAGTAGATGCTCCATGGATCGCTTATCTAGGGGGCGATTACACGGTCAATGAGCACGTAGGTGTGAGTCTTTACACCAGCCAATTCAAGGATGTGTGGAACCAATACTACGCGGGCACCACATTGAGCTATCCACTCTCAGAAAGCGTATCGCTAATCGGCGGCTTTAATTACTACCGAGCGGTTGATGAGGGTAAAAAACTTCTGGGAAGCTTCGATAACAACATCTGGAGCGGCAAGACCGGGGTCAAATTCGGAGCGCACGCCGTGACCGTTGGTTACCAGCGCAATAATGGTAACGACGACTTTGACTACCTTCGCCAGTCCGACTCAATTTTCTTGGATAACTCTATCCAATACAGCGATTTCAACTCACCGAAAGAGCAATCCTTGCAGCTGCGCTACGATCTAGATATGCAGGCTTTCGGCATCCCCGGTCTCAGCTTCATGACCCGCTACGCTAAGGGCTGGGATGCGGACTATTCCAACGCGAACAGCGTGTACATGCGTCGCGGCGCGGATGGTGCCCCATTGCAGGACCAAAAGCGTTGGGAGCGAGACATAGAGGCCAAATACGTCATCCAGTCAGGCTCTCTGAAGGACATGTCTTTGCGTGTTCGCCAAGCAACGACACGAGCTACCGATTTCGAATCTGATTTGGACGAAGTCAGACTGATTGTCGAATACCCATTGCAACTGCTTTAACGGACGCTAGCCATCGGCATCAGGTGTCCAATTGCCAAATACACCCCCGTCTCTTTGTTTCTCCTTTGGTTTAGAGACGGCTTAGGCGCCCTAGTGGCGCCTTTTTTTGTGGATTGACATAAATGTTGGTATGACCCGGCAGTTATTACAATGCTGATACAGCCCCTCATGCGCTCTCGCACAATCTATTGCATAAACAGGTTCTGCACGAGCAGGTGGTGTTGCTAACTGTGGCGTCTGAAGACAGCTGCGCGTACCAGATGATCGGCGGTTTGAGGTCTAGGCTTATGACGAATAATTTTTCCGGGTTAACCCGCACTTTGGTCTTATCGGGGAGCCTGACCTAGCCGTAGCCTTGAGTTTCTTACACTTGAATGAGCTGGATTTCTGCACGAAGCAATCCACCTACTTCCTTAGCCGCGAGACGGATATCCCGATCAAGCGTATCGGAATGGCTCGTCGGCGAGAAAGCTTGTTCACTTTTTTACTGAAGCACGTCAACAGCAACCTCAAATACTTCCATTTGCCGCTGACCGAGTGGTCGAACTGGGTGCGCAGGTTGAGATATAGAAGCAAACAAGGCCGCAAATGCGGCCATGTTTTATTCAGGGTGTTACTCGTGTGAGTGTCCGTGCTCAGCGGTCTTGGATGTTGTTCCTTTCTCACCGCCACCGCATGCGGTCATCAGGCCAATAAAGCAAATCAGGAGCATCGAACGAATCAGCGTTGCTGGGGTTTTCATGGAATGACTCTTCAAAAAATGGATGAGATAAATGGTCTTTATCTAGGTTGATCGCTGCATTTTCGGCAATAGAACAGCCATCGCTGCTTCGGATTACTGTTTGACGCTCAAGTAATCGCCGGCCGTTCTCAGTGAGATGGTCACGTCGCTATTGCTGCGGTTACGCCAAAACCAACCATGGGTGCCGTCAAAAATGGCGGTGAATTCACCTTTGTCACTTTTGACTTGCTTGCCCTTGGTATAGCTGTGGAAGTAACCCTTTTCACCGTTGTAAGGCTCGCCATGGGTGTCGTAATTCACAGGCCCACCAGCCGCTGTCCATTCATAGCTGACCGTCTTGCCCTTCAGCACTTTCAGTTTGATTTCTGTCCCTTCACCTGGCTTGAGCGTGACGCTCATTTGATTTGTCTTCAGAGCTGGGGGAGGTGTCGCCACTGGCGGAGTAACAGGTGTCGCAACAGGTTCAGCCTGTGCAACCTGCGAAGCTGGAGCTGGAGCTAAAGTTGCTGGTTGAGGTGGTGCTGCATCCGCCAAAGCCTCCTGGGCCAGGATGATCTTCAGTTCGCCCATTTGGGTCAGCCCCAGTGCTCGGCCCACACCCGTTGGATCAACGGCATATTCCGAAGGCATGACAACGGTCACCAGCAGGACGACCGCAGTCAACAGTGCAATGACAGTCGAACGCACCAGTTTGCGAGTGCTGGGCAATTCATTAACAGTTGGAAGCGGAGTATTGAACATGGTCAGAATTCCTTACGCAGAGACAAACAGGCCGGTGATCTGGTAACCCATCAGCAGGAAACCGGCACTCATCATGGCGACGTTGGCGGCGTAGGCGTGGCGCCAGAAACCGCCGGTGCGCCGCCAATACCCCATCAAAATGAGAATCGCGCTAAGGGCCAGCAATTGGCCGATCTCAACACCTACGTTGAAGGCGATCAGGTTCGGAATCAGGCCATCAGACGAGATCTCGTACTCCTGAATCTTCGTTGCCAGCCCAAAACCGTGGAGTAGTCCGAAGATCAACGTGGCCACCTTGGTGTTGGGTTGGAAACCGAACCAGCGCTGGAATGCACCCAGGTTATCGAGCGCCTTGTACACCACCGAGAAACCGATGATGGCGTCGATGATGTAGGAGCTGATGCTGATCTCGGTCAGTACGCCAAGCAGCAGCGTGACCGAGTGGCCTACAGCGAACAGCGTGACGTAGAGCCCCACGTCTTTCAGGCGGTAGAGGAAGAAGATCACCCCGAACAGAAACAGCAGGTGGTCGTAGCCTGTCATCATGTGTTTGGCTCCCATGTAGATGAAGGGCAGCAACAAGACGCCGGAACTTTCCTGGATGAAGCCCTTGTCTCCTTCCGCGACGGCGTGAGCCATCGCCTCGGGCATCCCGAGGAAAAGTGCAGTGACAAGTAAAAAAAACAGCAGTAGCGGGCGGTGCGATGGCGCAGTGAATGCGACAACGCCGCTCATCGAGTGCGAATGCATAGATCAATCCTACGTTGCAGGGATCAAAGGCCGCGGTGCGGCCATGGTCAGGATGCGAACGAAGGACGGGGTGGACGCTCGATCAAGAAAATCGGCGGACGAGGAACGGAATATCGGCGTGCATCAACTCGTATGGACAGCTTCGGCTGTGCAGCCAAACTCAACGCGGACGTGAGCTGTGGCGTTTCGTGCTGATGGTCAGGGGTCAACGGCGAGTGGTAGTGATCCGAGTAGCTCGCGCTCGACATCTCTGCCTGCTGCTCATTGGAGTGATGGGCATCTTGCGCAATCTCCCAGGCTGGCTGTTTCGATGTCACCGACAACGTATAGGTATGCCCGGCCCAAGCCACAAACATGGCCAGAGCAAGTGCGATTACCACCGTCATTGTCAGTGTTCTACTGAACATAGTGTTCGGCTTTCAACTCGTTTTGTGGGGCTTTGATGCGTTTGACCGCATCCCCCTAGGGGGGATAGGATGCCAGCCTAATTCATTGAGGCCTGAGGCTCAAGTCATGAGTGAGCAAGAACACGAACACAGCCATGCGCATACCCACCAAAGTCATGAAGCAATCATCAAGCGGCTCAAGCGGGCGGACGGCCATTTACGCGGCATCATCACCATGATCGAAGAGGGTCGTCAGTGCGTGGACATCGCCCAGCAGCTGCATGCTGTTGAAAAAGCGGTGTGCCAAGCGAAGCGCACGCTCATCCAGGATCACATTGATCACTGCCTGGAGGACACCGTCTCGGCGTTGAACAATGGCGAGCGCGCACCACTGGAAGCCTTCAAGCAAATCACCAAGTACCTTTAGGTCTGACATGCCCAACTTCGCTGAACTCTTGCAGCAGGTGGTTCACACGCCTGGCTGTATTTTCCGAGCGCTATTCTGCTCGGTGCCTTACATGGCCTGGAGCCGGGCCATTCAAAAACCATGATGGCGGCCTTCATCGTGGCTATCCGTGGCTCGGTCAAACAGGCCGTTTTGTTGGGCTTGGCCGCGACGCTTTCGCACACCGCAGTGGTGTGGTTGGTTGCAATCGGCGGAATGTACCTGGGCAAAGGTCTGGATGCTCAAACCACAGAACCTTACTTCCAGCTCGCGTCCTCCGCGCTGATCATTGTGATTGCGCTCTGGATGTTGTGGCGTACCTGGCGTGGTGAGCAGATGTTCAAGTTCGAGCAAGGTGATGATCACCACCACGACGAGCATGACCATGGTCATCATGATGAGACCCACCGAATCGATACCAGCCATGGCCGTGTTGAGCTGTCAATCTTCGAAGAAGGCATGCCACCGCACTGGCGCCTGAAGACATTGACCGGACACGCCTGGGCAGCCTCAGATGTTCGCCTGATGACTACCCGTCCGGACGGCAGCACTCAATCGTTCTCTTTCGTCGAGCGCGAAGGCTTCCTGGAGTCGGCAGTCGATATCCCGGAGCCTCATGAGTTCAGTGCCCGCTTGAGTCTGGGCCATGCGGGTCATTCCCATGATTATGACCTAGAATACCAAGAGCATGATCACGGGCACGCGCATTCCGAACTGGAAGGCCTGGAGTTGTCGATTGATGGCTATCAGGATGCGCATGAGCGCGCCCATGCCAACGATATCCGCAAGCGCTTTACCAACCGTGAGGTCACCACGGGACAGATCATTATGTTCGGCTTGACGGGGGGGCTCATTCCTTGCCCTGCGGCCATCACCGTTCTACTGCTCTGCCTTCAGATCAAAGAAGTCGCCTTGGGTGGCGTGCTCGTCCTGTGCTTCAGCATTGGTCTGGCGCTCACACTGGTTACCGTCGGTGCAGCAGCCGCTATTGGCGCCAAGCAGGCCTCGAATCGCTGGCCTTGGATGGGCGCCGTTGCGCGTCGTGCACCTTACCTGTCCAGCGTGTTGATCATCGGTGTTGGTCTGTACGTCGGCTTTCATGGCTGGATCGGCCTGAACGCATGAGGCGACGTCCGAGTGTTTGAACTCACCAGCTACGTTGGTCTGTTCCTGGCGGCATTCGGTGCCGCCACGTTACTGCCAATGCAATCTGAAGCTGTGCTGGTCGGGATGCTGCTTTCCGACCAGTACGTCGTTTCTACGCTTTTGGCGGTCGCCACCTTCGGCAACGTGCTCGGATCGGCGCTGAACTGGATTCTAGGTCGCTCTATTGAGCGATTGCGCCACAAGCGCTGGTTCCCGGTGAGCGAGAGCAAGCTTGAAAAGGCCCGGAACTCCTACCTGCGCTACGGGCGCTGGTCGTTGCTGCTGAGCTGGGTGCCGATCATTGGCGATCCGCTGACAGTCGTCGCCGGAGTCATGCGCGAGCCACTTTGGAGTTTTCTGCTGATTGTCACCCTGGCCAAGGGCGTGCGTTATCTCGTGCTGACCGCCGTCACACTGGGGTGGGTATGACGACTGCTCATACAGCCCAGAATTCCTTACTCAAGAGCCGAAGCAGTAGTCTGGATCTGATCAAGTGGCTGGCGATGCTGACCATGGTTATCGATCACTTACGCTTGGTGTGGCCGGAGATGAGTAATCTGTTCATTCTGGGGCGGCTGTCTTTTCCGCTGTTCTGTCTCGCCATTGCGGCCAACGTGGCGCGCTCCAAACCGGGTGAGTGGCTGACTGCTGCGAACGGACGCTACCTCGCCTTGATGCTGTTGTTCGCCGCCATTTCAGAAGTGCCTTATCGCTACATCAGCACCTCGGGATCATTCAACGTGTTGGTTACCCTGGCGTTAGGGCTGGTGATTGCCTGGGGGTGGCAACATCGCACTTTGTTGAGCGGCGCTATGGCGTTGATGGCCGCTGCAGTTGCCTACGTGCTGGATGATCCTCTGATGTACGGCTTCTACGGTGCACTTGTTCCAGCGGCTGTCTTAGTAGCAATAAAGAACCCAGGTGTTCTTTGGCTGCTGCCAGCGGCTCTATGCCTGTTGAGCAATACCCGCAGTAGCATCGTAACCAGGGCGTTGGACTTGGAAATCTATTCAATGCTGGCTTTGAGCACCGCATTCGCGGCCCCCTTGATCGGACTTTGGCTTCTGCGTCAGACCTTCTCCTTCAAGATCTGGCCGGTCGGGCAATGGGGCTACTGGTTCTATCCGGGGCACCTTGCCGCTCTGCAAGCCCTACGGCTCCTAGTCTGAATGTCCGACAGCTAGCCTTAGCAAATCTTAGGAACTTACAATCATTTGTTGGGCCATCGGCGATGTTGATCATCGATCACGTATGGATGTTCGTGATCCGCACCTTCCTGGCCGTCGACGTGCGTGTGATCGCCCGGCAGATTCTCATGGGTGTGCTTGATAGAGTCTTGGTCATGAGCTGGACGCCAGATCACGATGCTGACCACCAGCGCACTACCTGCCACGACAGCGAGCCCAACAAACGACGCAGTGAGGCTGATGTTCGCACCCAACCATCCCGCCAATGGGTAGGTAATCAACCAGCAAGCATGGGATAGCGCAAATTGGGCGGCAAACAACGCTGGGCGATCTTCGGCATGTGCCGAGCGACGCAACAGTCGACCGCTCGGGGTTTGAGCCAAGGAGTAGCCCACCCCAAGCACCACCCACAGCGGTAGCAGGAAGTTATAGGTGGTTAGGTTGATGCCAACTGCTAAGCCTGCGACCAATACTCCTCCACCAAACAACATGGCCGTTCGGTCTTTGATATTTTTCAACAGTCGAGGCAAGACCAGGGCCGCCACCATGGAACCGCCACCAAACGCGGCCAGCGCCAATGCCGTAGAACTCTGCGGCAGAGCGAAGCGCGACTGCACCAGCACCACCGTATTGACGATGACCATAGCACTGGCGGCCGCAACCGTAAGATTGAGAGCCAACAGCCCTCGCAAGCGAGGTGTGGCCAGAAATATGCGCATGCCACGGGTGGTTCGTTCGTAGATGCTGCGTCGTGGTATCTGCTTCGCCTTAGGCAGCAGCACTGTGGCGACTAGGGCCGCTGAGGCAAGGAACCCAATGACCGTGCCGGCGAACAGGCTATGGAAGCTGATCACCGTCAACAGTGCAGCGGCAAGCATCGGGCTCGCGACACTTTCAAGATCATAGGCCAGACGTGATAGCGACAAGGCACGGGTGTAGTCGTCTTCATCCACCAGTATGTCTGGAATGGTCGCCTGGAACGTCGGAGTGAACGCTGCCGAAGCGGACTGAAGGACGAAAATCAGCACGTAGATTTGCCAGACTTCCGTCACAAACGGAAGAGCCAGTGCGACCAGTGCTCGCACCAGATCCAGAGAGACCAGCATTGCCCGGCGGGGTAAACGCTCTGCAAAAGCGGCTGCGATTGGCGCAACGCCAATGTAGGCCGTCATTTTGATCGCCAACGCCGTACCGAGCACAGCGCCCGCATTGGCACCTGCAAGGTCGAACGCTAATAGGCCTAATGCAACAGTGGCAAGACCCGTCCCAATGAGCGCAATCACTTGAGCCAAGAAGAGGTGGCGGTAGGTACGGTTGGCTAGGATTTTCAGCATGAAATATCTCAAATAGCGAAGTGCGTAACCATGTGGTTACCGAACTTTCCACGAAGAGACGCAATCAGCTGGTTTCGTCTCTGTTGATTGCTGCATCCTCCCAGGGGGGATGTGGTTCGATCCTAAACCATAGACCTAGGCAGCTCAAGAGATAGGCGCTACGCCATCTATCGAATTATTGAAGTGCCGGGCCGCCCATACGGCTTGTATTGGTACTGCGCGGCGAGGCGACGTGCTGAATGTTTCGAATGCAGCATTCAGATGCTGCAACGCTGCTGGTCGGATGGATTCCCTCCCTGGGTTGTATGGCCAATTGGAACGTGTGATTATATTGTTCTAATAGGTAGGGGGGGTATGGTATGAGTCACATGAGATCAAGCAAAGACAATCTTCTTAAGCGCGTAAAGCGAATCGCTGGGCAAGTCCAGGCGATTGAGCGAGCACTCGACTCTGATGATGACTGCTCGAAAACCCTGCTTTTGGTCGCTTCTGCCCGTGGCGCTATCAATGGGCTGATGGATGAAATTATCGAAGACCACGCTCGTGAACACGTCGCGAATCCGACACTCAGCAATGACGAAAGAGCGAAAGGTGTCGACGAGCTGCTCGAAGCCATTCGCCGCTATTCCAAATAGGATTTGCCCAGATGAGTAATTCGTACGCCGAGTATTCCCACGACCATATGTTCCTTGGGAAATCACATGAAGAAAACGCCAAGCGAACCTTGTGGGTGGTGGCCCTGACCGTCGTAATGATGGTTGCTGAAATCACCGCAGGTTATCTCACTGGCTCAATGGCGTTGCTTGCCGATGGTTTTCACATGGCAACGCATGCAGGAGCACTCGGCATAGCCGCAGCTGCTTACGCTTACGCTAAAAGACATGCCTCAAGTGCTCGCTACAGTTTTGGAACTGGCAAGGTGGGAGACTTGGGTGGCTTCGCTTCTGCTCTGATTTTGGGACTGGTTTCCTTGGGAATTGCTGGAGAGTCGCTGTTTCGTCTCTTTCAACCGACTCAAGTGCAATTCGGGACAGCGACTCTAATCGCGATTGTCGGACTAGCAGTGAATGTGGTGAGCGCGCTTTTGCTGTCTGGCGGTCATGATCATCACCATGGGCATGACCACGATCACGATGAATCTCACCATGCGCATGGCCACGACAATAATTTGCGCTCTGCTTACGTTCACGTCATTGCAGATGCACTGACATCAGTTCTGGCCATCGCAGCCCTTCTTGCTGGTCGATACCTTGGTTGGGTATGGCTCGACCCTGCAATGGGGATTGTGGGTGCCGTTGTGATTGCACGCTGGGCTTGGTCGTTGATGCGGGTGACTTCGGGTGTATTGCTCGACCAGACAGATGATCATGTCGCTGAAGAGATTCGTGAACTGGTTGAGCGACCGGGAGATGCTTCGATCATTGATCTTCATGTCTGGCAGGTTGGGCCGCAAGCCCGCGCCGCGATTGTGAGTGTTCTGGGCAGCCCAGCAGTCAATGCAGAAAACATACGAGAACGGCTTGCGACGGTTCATGAGATCACTCATCTGACAGTTGAGTACCGCACGAAGTTGGGCGCTGACGCACCCGATCAGATCGCCGTTCTGGCTTAGCAATGAAACCGCAGCACGCATAAGTTCGACGAGGAATTGAACAATGGCAAAGGACATCGAAAATCCCTGTATTTCTGTTTGCCAGCTGAACAGCGAACTGTGCGTTAGCTGCGGTCGCACCAAGGAAGACATCAGAAAATGGAAACGAATGAAGCGTCCAGAAAAAATGGCCGCTGTACAACGCGCGACCCTGCGTCTGAAGAGCCTTCAAAAAAAGAACTCTTAAGCCACCGTCATTTACGTTTTCTACTGTTTCAGCCGAGACAGATGTCCTGATTCGGGAAGGTACGCTGAGGGTGCAACGCCATCTCCGAACTTAACACTATCGCGATCAACTGCGCAGTGCTTGTCAGCATGCGGAGGATGGGGTCATCTCAAATTCTTATTGAGGACTGCGGTTCGGGGTTATCTGATTAGGCACAAGCATGCCTTTACGACGGCTGTTGATCGTCTTTAGCCATGGCTTGAGAATGAAATCGAAGGAGCATGTCCCGCTGCATGGTCATGAACGCTGACCATGCTGTGACGGGAGGGATGGGGTGGGATTAGTTTTGAGGGTACTCAGCAATGACCTGATCTGTGCCAGCTTTGGTCAGGCCGATTATCTGGTAGGCCTCATGCACTCCGTCGACTTCCATTCCTGGAGAACCAGGTGGCATGCCAGGAGCAGCGATCCCGAGAAGGTCGTCGCGTTTACTCATCGCAATTATTTGCTCAGCTGGCACGTGGCCTTCAACAAACTTCCCGTTGATCATCGCGGTGTGACAAGACGAGAGTCGTGGAGCGACACCCAGATCTAGTTTGAGAGCACTCATGTTGGTTTCTTCATGATCGATGACGGTGAAGCCATTGGCCTCAAGATGCTGAATCCATTTTTTGCAACATCCGCAGTTTGCATCACGATGCACATCGATGGTGAGGGCCTGCGCCGCTTGAGCCGTTGAGCCAATGAACAGCGCGGCGAATGTTGCGATACGCAGAAATCGACTTGAAAGTCGGAAGCTACCTGTCATGAATATTTCCTTTTCCCTCGGAGACGGCGAGATGTTCCATGAAGCAATAGAACCCCACTCAAGCGTTTATGCCGCTGCAAAGGTTACATTGAAGGATCTACTTTAGAGTCGGGGAGCCAACTCCCCGATCATTTGAATCCGTAGGGCTAGTGCTCAAATCGCTCAGAACCACATCCGAATACCAGCTACAAATCGGGCCTCGTTTGTTTTTTCCCCTTCATCGCTGGCCAGGTCAGCCGTTTTACCGTATGAGCGATTCCAGCTAACACCAATGTAGGGTGCGAATTGACGAGTAATTTCGTAGCGCAACCGCAGGCCTAGTTCGGTGTTGGCCAATCCAGATCCTATGCCGCGCTGAGGATCATTTTTCCCGTACAAGTTTACTTCGGCGGTCGGCTGCAAGATCAGGCGATTGGTCAACAGGATGTCGTAATCGCCTTCAAATCGAGCAGCGGTTTGACCGTTCTCACCAATATAAGCAGTCGCTTCAGCTTCAAAGTTATAGAGGGCCATGCCCTGAATACCGAGCGCTCCCCAGGTTTGAGGTGACCCGGGTTTGAAATCTTGTCGAATACCGGTGACGACATCCCACCATGGACCGATGGCGTGTCCCCACAGAGCCTGAAGTTCAGCGTTTTCGGTTACGCCATTTGTACGTTCACCTTCCGAACGCAACCAGAGGCGGTCGACGTCACCGCCGATCCACCCTTTTGCATCCCAAGCCAGCGCACTGCCGTTGTCAGCGTCTTGGTACTCAAATTTATCCAGGAGGATGAACGAGTTAATTTTTTTATCGTGCACACCATGGCCTGGTACGTCTGGAAAAGCGGCGGCCCGGTCAGCGTCGGTAAGTACGGGGATCGGGGTTCGGCTTGTGGTAGTCGCCCCTCCATCCATGCTTTGCATACCGTCCATTTGCCCGTTATCCATGCTCATCTTGCTGTGATCCATCGCGGCATCTTTCGCTTTGGCTGGTTTGGATTTTTGTGCAGTTGAAGGCTTTGCGTCCGCACTTGATGGCATCGCCATCGACGGATCCATCTCTTCAGCGGCTTGAGCCATAAAAAAGAATGCTGGACCGGTGGAGACTGCAAGTGCCATCAGCGTTGGGCGTAAAAACTTACTGGTCATGATCTCAATCTGCCTTTTTGGTTTTTTGGTCATGATCCATCGACTCATGGCTCATCTTGCTATGGTCCATTGACCCGTGATCTAGCTTCGAATCGTTTGCCGCTGCTGGCTTGTCCGTTGCTGTAGCAGGAACAGTGGTTGAATGATCGCTGCCATTTTCCTCTGCCAGCACCGTGGACGAGAGTCCACTCAGCAGGACAGCGGCAAAGAGGCAACCCACGAGGGAATTACGATTTAGGTATGTGCTCACAGATCGTCTCCTTTACTCATCAACCCGTACTTCACGGAACATGCCCATTTCCATATGGAAAAGCAGATGGCAGTGATATGCCCAGCGGCCTAAGGCATCAGCGGTGACTCGATAGCTGCGTTTGGTACCTGGTGGCATATCAATCGTGTGCTTGCGCACCATGAACTTGCCGTTCTCATCCTCGAGGTCACTCCACATGCCGTGAAGGTGGATGGGGTGGGTCATCATGGTGTCGTTCACCAAGGTGATGCGCAGACGCTCGCCATACTTCAGGCGCAGCGGTTCGGCGTCAGAGAATTTGATGCCGTTGAACGACCACGAAAACTTCTCCATGTGACCGGTCAGGTGAAGCTCGATGGTACGATTTGGCTCGCGGCCGTCAGGATCTTGGAAAGTGCTTTTCAAGTCGGAGTAAGTGAGCACTCGACGACCATTGTTCCGCAAGCCTATGCCAGGATCGTTCAGCTTTGGCGTTGGACTCATGGCTTGCATGTCAACCAAGGGATTGTTGGTTTCAGAGGCTGGGTGAGTCTGCATTTCTCCACCCATACCGCCCATGCCAGCCATCCCTGACATATCGCCACTGCCCATTCCTGCCATCTTGCTGTGGTCCATGCCAGCCATGTTGGACATGTCGCCTTTGTCCATGCCAGCCATCTTGCTGTGGTCCATGCCAGCCATGTTAGTCATGTCACCGCTGTCCATGCCGGTCATCCCGGTCATGTCACCTTGGTTCATCCCTGCCATCTTGCTGTGATCCATGCCGGCCATGTCGCCGCCGCCCATTCCACCCGAGCTGCCATGGTCCATACCAGCCATACCGCCCATCCCCATGTCATCCATAGTTACTATAGGACGTGGGTCAATCGCAGGTATCGGTGCCTTTAGGCCGTCACGCACTGCAAGTGTTCCGCTGGCGTAACCTGTGCGATCCATAGACTGAGCGAAGATGGTGTAAGCCTCATCAGTAGCAGTCTCCACAATAACGTCATATGTTTCAGCTACCGCAATACGAAACTCGTCGACGCTCACCGGCTTGACATGTTGACCGTCTGCGGCAACCACGGTCATCTTCAACCCAGGAATGCGGACGTCGAAATAGCTCATGGCGGAGCCGTTGATAAAGCGCAGACGGAGTTTCTCACCCGGTTTGAAAATACCAGTCCAGTTACCGTTGGGTGCCTGGCCATTCATGAGATAGGTATAGGTATCCGCGCTGACATCGCCGAGGTCAGTAGGACTCATGTTCATCTCAGCCCACATCTTTCGATCTGCTACCGTCGAAGACCAACCTTTGCTGCTGACATCGTCTATGAAGTCTCCGACGGTGCGCTTGTGATGGTTGTAATAGCCCGATTGTTTCTTGAGCTTCGCCATAACGCGACTGGGATCTTCGTCGGTCCAGTCAGTCAACATCACCACGTAGTCGCGATCGTATTGAAACGGTTCAGGTTCTTTCGAATCGATGACGATTGGACCGTAAACGCCTGCCTGCTCCTGCAAACCCGAGTGGCTGTGATACCAGTAGGTTCCGTTCTGATGAAGCTTGAATTTGTATTCGTACATGCCATCGGGTGCGATGCCATGGAAGCTCAAGCCAGGCACACCGTCCATGTTGGCGGGTAGGATGATCCCGTGCCAATGGATTGATGTGTCTTGGTCTAGACGGTTTTTTACACGCAGAGTGACGGTCTCCCCCTCACGCCAACGCAGCAAAGGTCCGGGCAATGATCCGTTGATGGTCATAGCTGTGCGAGGCGAGCCTGTGATGTTTACAGGGCTTTCACCAATAAACAGATCAAATTCGTTACCGGAGAGTACGCTCGGCATACCAGGACTTGTCACCGCCCATACAGGAGTGCGCCAAAGGCCAAGGCCGCCGAGAATGCCACCAGCGGCCAAGCCTTTCACGAATGTCCGCCTAGAGGTTTTGGAGTGCATGCCGTTATGTCCAATCAGTCAAAAGGGAAGCCGCGCGAAACAACAAATGAATTGTCTGGATGAGACTCACTCACCGTTACAAAAGACGAACTCAAACGGTAAGCGAGCTCAGAAGTTGCCACATTTAAACCACCACAGTGATTACATTTCTGTCAGCTTGTGAGCGTAGCTCAAATATTTAGCAATTTTTGTGGTCCATCGCCCTGGCTTTGCTTTCCGCGACAGGAGGCTGGGCATTTTTCGTTTGGGCTACTTGGTACGATTCCATCGAGTTACTCCTGGCCGCTTCCATACGTTCGAAAGTGCGGTCACCTCCGCCTTCAGCCATAGCAAAAGAAGATACGGTCAGAGCAGCGATGACGAACAAGGTTTTGATAGGGTTCATTTGGGTTTCCTCTGATAGATGGTAGCCCCTGAATCCACAACAAAGTTGATGCTCAGGGAAGAGCTTAAGGCTCAATAAGACTATAAGACTGATTCCCTGTCAGGCAGCTTAGGCCAATATTACAGTTGTGTCAGGTTCCGATATTTCTCTTGAGGTGCGATGTACTTAATCCGTATGGTCTATCCACTGTCGGAGTTCGCTGAAACCAATCTCCTAAAATTTAGCCGTTCGGTGTTCTGTGCTTTCGGTCACTTTCACAGGGCTTGACGTTTTTTGAATTTGCACCGGAGTTATAAGTCGACTTAGACGCACCACATTCAACACATAAGTGTTTGATATAGGTGAAAATTGGAAATAGTAGCGTAACGGAAGGTGGCCGCTTGTGAGCATTAATTTTGAAAAAGCGCTTGGCTCCGCCGAAAGAGCGTTAGTTTATCGCAGCCAAAGAGCCGAGGTACTTAGCAATAATATCGCTAACGCCGATACTCCTAACTTTAAGGCTAGAGATTTGGAGTTTTCTGCTGTGCTCGCCAGCCAGACAACACGAGGCTTGAATTCTCCATTCTCTTTGAAAACAACAAACATAAAACATATTGCCATTAACGAATCAGCAAGTGATGGTCAACGTGATGCTTTGTTTTACAGCACGCCTTACCAACCTTCAATTGATCAAAATACTGTGGATGCACAGCTTGAAGTTGCAAAGTTTACTGAGAACGAAATTCATTTTGAAAGCGCTTTTAATAGATTGAACGGAGCATTTAAGGGGCTGCTTAAAGCTCTGCGAGGTGATTAGTAAAATTTACCCAACAATGAAATCAGCGCCTTAAGCGCTGATTTGCGATGGGAAACCGAGTGATTCGACAGCTTTACGAACTTGCTCTGGGTTTTCGCTACTTTCAACGCTTACCTTACCTGCCGCGCGATCCACGGAAACTTTAGCCTCGCTGTCCAACGATTGAATCGCTTTAGTGATTTTGCTGACGCAGCTACCGCAACCAATGCCTGATACGTTTAAGACGAACATGGTTATTCCTCTTGTGCTGAGCGGTCTCTTTTCACCGCGATGACAGCATCAACGTTGACACCGCGGTAAGGTCAAGAGTTATGTTTTGTGGGGTGCGAGCAACGGTTTCGCTCAAGCTATATGGGTATTCCTCAGTCTCAAAGCATTGAAAACTACAGACGCAGAACTGACGCTCATGGCTAACGCAGCGATCATTGGCGACAGAAGGTGCCCCGTCAGCGGATAGAGTAGGCCTGCGGCCAAGGGAATACCCATTGAGTTGTAAAGGAAGGCGAAACCCAAGTTTTGCCGCATGTTTTTTACTGTCGCAACCGAAAGTGCCCGTGCCCGTAGAATCCCCATCAGGTCGCCTTTTACCAGCGTGAGCTGAGCGCTATTCATCGCGACATCAGTCCCTGTACCCATGGCAATGCCCACATCTGCACGCGCCAAGGCCGGTGCGTCGTTGATACCGTCGCCGGCCATGGCAACCTTTCGACCGTATCGCTGGAGGTCCGCCACCAGGCGCTCTTTGTCCTGAGGTTTAACTTCTCCATGAACCTCTTCAATACCCATCTCCTTGGCGACAGCACGTGCGGTGGTGAGCCCGTCTCCGGTGGCCATGATGATTTTTACGTTATCAGCTTTAAGCTTGGTGACTGCTTCTTTGGAGGTCGGTTTTATCGGATCTGAGACCGCCAGTAATCCTGCCAGAACCCCGTCAACTGCTAGATAGATGATGCTGATGCCTTCAAGGCGCAACAACTCTGCACGGTACTGTAAGACCTTAGTGCTTACACCGGCAGCGTCCATCAGTGCTGTGTTGCCCAGCTGTACCTTCTTGCCATCAACAAGGCCACTGACTCCAATCCCAGACCCGGACTCAAACGATTCAGGCTTGGTGAGCGCGATATTTTCAGTTCGGGCGTGATCGACGATGGCGTGCGCCAAAGGATGTTCGCTGCCTTGATCAAGGCTAGCGGCCAGTTGAAGAACATCGTGTGGGTTGAAATCTGGTGTGGCCTCCACACTGTGAAATACCGGCCGTCCCTCTGTCAGGGTCCCCGTTTTATCGACAATCAGCGTGTCGATCTTGCAAAGGTTTTCAATAGCACTGGCGTCCCTGAACAGCACACCCATACTGGCCGCTTTACCCGTCGAAACCATGATCGACATGGGCGTTGCGAGACCAAGTGCACAGGGGCAAGCGATGATAAGTACGGCGACAGCGTTGATCAGGCCGAAGACCCAGCTGGGTTCCGGGCCGAATAGTCCCCAGCCTAAGAATGTCAGCAACGCAATCGCGATAACCCCCATCACAAAGTAGCCGGCGATCGAGTCGGCCATTCTTTGCATTGGCGCTTTGGAGCGTTGGGCTAGAGCAACCATTTGCACTATCTGCGATAGCATGGTGTCGGCGCCGACCTTTTGCGCCTCCATCACCAAGCTCCCGTGAGTATTAAGCGTGGCGCCGATCAAACTATCCCCTGGTCTTTTCATTACCGGCACAGGTTCACCAGTGAGCATGGACTCATCCACCGCACTTTCTCCCTCGAGCACAGAGCCATCAACTGGCACCTTTTCACCAGGTCTGACCCGCAAATGGTCGCCCAAGTGAACATGGGTAAGAGGAATGTCTTCCTCCTGACCATCGGCGTTGATCTTGCGTGCAGTTTTGGGAGATAGGCCTAGAAGGGACTTAATGGCGGCGGAGGTTTGTGACCGTGCTTTTAGCTCAAGAATCTGCCCAAGCAAGGTGAGCGAGATGATGACTGCAGCGGCTTCGAAGTAAACGCCGATGCGTCCATCTTGCATGAAGGTGGTGGGAAAACTTTGGGGAAAGAGGGTTGCTGCGACGCTGTAAAGATAAGCTGCGGAAGTACCCAAACCTATCAGAGTCCACATATTTGGACTGCGATTTCTAACAGATGCTATGCCCCTTACAAAAAAGGGCCACCCTGCCCATAAGGTGACCGGTGTCGCAAGAGCAAACTCGATCCAGTTTTGAACCGAGCCATGGAAGAGTTGTAATGAATGGCCCGCCATGGCTAGAACGGTCACTATCACGGTTAAAGGCAGAGACCACCAAAAGCGGCGCGCGAAATCACGGAGCTCGGTTTTGTCATCGTCATCTAGCGCCGGAATGACAGGTTCTAATGTCATGCCACATTTTGGGCAATTGCCGGGCCCTGGCTGTTTTATTTCCGGGTGCATCGGGCAGGTAAATTCAGTGGCTACTTGGAGCGCGGGCTCTGTAGCCGCGATGCTGGGTTCAGTGCTGGGATGAATACCGCTGTAGTGCTCTGGAGCTGCCCGAAATTTCTCTTGGCATTTCTGGCTGCAAAACTGATAAATCTGTCCCTGATAAGACTCGCCAAATTTACTTGGAGGCGTAATCGTCATGCCGCACACCGGGTCACGTAGATCAGCGTCAGGGGGCGAGGCTGCGTGGGTAGGACCGTGATCGTGGTGGCTCGGTTTATTGGGCATAGCTATTTCTCTTCCTTGTTGGCTTGCGCCTGATTGCCATGGTCATGTGCGCCATGTCCATGCCCAAAAAAATGCATCAATGGACAGATCAACAGAATGAGATAGGGCAAGTATGGATAGACGTGGCTGAAATGCTCCCGCACCACGTAGAAGGCGCCGATCACAATGAACATAATCAGCACAACGCCTGTTTTGCGCGTCCAAAATGGGGTGGTGATGCTTCCAGCCGGATGCTGATGGTTATTCATGATCTAGACCCCAGCGTGTGAGCGAATTGCTCTGATGTCTGCCTCAGAGCGTAGCCAACTCTTGAGGAGACGCGGGTTTAGCGGTCAGTTCAGGCTCACTTCAGGTCAAATTGACCGACCATCCCAGACTGGTAATGACCTGGCACGTTGCAGGCAAATTGAAGTCCAGTTGTATTGTTGAAGGTCCAGATCAATTCCTTTGTTGCTCCTGGCTCGATCAGCATGCTGTTCGGGTCGTTGTGTTCCATTCCAACCATCTTCATCCCTCCCATGCTGTGACCCATGCTGCCCGTCATTTTCCCTGACCCGGTGGGTGTAAGCGTTCCATTCTGGAACATGCTCGCCATTTCTTTTTGGTGCGCCGCATGAGCGGCGGCTTGGCCGATATTGAATTCGTGCAGCAGTGCGCCCTTATTACGAAGGACAAAACGAATAGTCTCACCAGGCTTCACATCGATGTTTTTAGGCATGAAGAAAATATCACCCATCTCCACATCTACCGTACGGGTCACCGCAGAAGCGACGCCAGGCTGGCCGATGTCCTCTTTGCCATGACCTACGTCTGCCATGGCCGTCGCACCGAAGAATAAGGTGATCGCCGCAATAACTGGGGTAACGAGCTTAGCTTTCATGATGACCTCAAGAGCAAATGGAAAACACTAGCTATGCTAAACGGATAGAGCTGCCAGCTAACTGACGTGAACACTACATTTCTGTCAGTTTCCAAGAGTAGTACGGCGCGCATATGACGCCGTACCAACCGAGCGGATCAAACAGCCCATCGGAGGTACCCGGTTACTGATGGTTCTCAGAAAGCATCAGTTTGTGTTCGCGCTGCATTTGGTTCAAAACGTCATCAACCATAGCGTCGTGCTTTTCCATCCAGGAAAGATGTTCCTGAGGCGACATTGATGCTTTTGGGTGATCCTGATGGAGTTGGTTCATGATTTCGCCCAGCAGTTTCATATGCTCGGCCATGTGTACATGGCGCTCTCCCTCTGGGGCTTTTTCAGCTTGCACCAAGGTCGCTTCTGCTTTGTCGCGTAGGCTTTCCATACGCTCCGCAATCCGATCTGCGCCACCTTCAGCCAAAGCAGACGCTGAGATGAGTATCGAACCCACAAAGAAAAGGATTTTTAGATGATTCATGAGGAAGCTCCTTTTTGATCTGTTTTCCGGCTCCCCCAAGGTTTCATGCGGAGGCGTCGGTCGAGTACTAGGGAGTACCCATGCTCGAACCCTAGACAGCACTCGCTGACATCTACCTGAAGCCAATATTACTTTTCTGTCAGTTGCTGGTTGGCAGAAGCATTTCCTTGCAGACTCATCATCACAATCATTCGAGAGCCACCCCCATGAGACTTCTGGTTGCGGAAGACGAACCCAAAATAGGCATTTATTTGCAGCAAGGTCTTGCTGAGGCAGGGTTCAATGTTGATCGCTTTACCAATGGTAAGGAGGCGCTTCAACACGCGTTGAGCGAGGCTTATGACCTGCTGATTCTCGATGTGATGATGCCTGGGCTGGACGGATGGGAAGTACTTCAGAAGGTGCGGGCATCCGGAAAAAATGTCCCCGTGCTTTTTCTCACGGCGCGAGACCGCGTCGAGGATCGCGTCAAAGGACTTGAGCTGGGGGCAGACGATTACCTCATAAAACCCTTCGCTTTTTCTGAATTGCTTGCCCGCGTCAGAACGCTGCTGCGAAGAGGGAGTACAGCCCCCTCCCAAACTCATATGAAATTGGCTGATCTTGAGGTTGACCTGCTCAAGCGCAGGGTTGTCCGTGGAGGCAAACGTATATATCTCACGGCCAAAGAGTTTGCGTTACTCGAATTGCTGCTCCGTCGTCGAGGTGAGGTGCTGCCTAAGTCGCTTATCGCTTCCCAGGTGTGGGACATGAACTTCGACAGCGATACGAACGTCATCGAGGTCGCCGTAAGGCGGCTCAGAGCAAAGATTGATGATGATTTTGAGGTCAAGCTTATCCACACCTCCCGAGGCATGGGCTACATGCTAGATGCGCCGGATTCTGGGACGGGGCTGGAATGAAGCGAATGTCTCTGACTACCCGCATGAGCCTGATGTTCATGCTAGCTGTAACGGCGGTGCTCACCGTCGCTGGACTCAGTTTTAACAGCCTTAGCCGGCATCATTTCAAAATGCTAGATCAGCAGGCGCTAAACGAGAAGCTACACTCGACCCAAAGAATTTTGACGGGATTGAGTAGCATTGACCAGTTCAGTGATGTTAAGCCTGAGTTGGAGGCGCTGCTGGGTGCTCACCGAGATTTGACAGCCCTGATCTTCGATGGTCACGGCAAGACCCTTTTTGCTGATCCAGGTCCAATCGATATTCCTGAAGACTTTCGCACGACCTCAAACAACAACGTTTGGGAGTGGCGTGATGATGAGCAAACGTTCCGGGGAATAACGGCGCAGGCGATTGTGACTGGACAAGAAAAACCGCTGACCGTTATGTTGATCTTTGACGTTACGCAACATATGGCGTTCTTTGAGACGCTTGAACGCTGGTTTTTGATAGGGTTGTTTATAAGCGCGCTGGTCAGTGCGGCGCTGGGCTGGATGGTCGCGAGCAGTGGACTAAGACCTATTCGCCAGGTTACTCAAGTCGCTGCGTCAATGTCTGCTAAATCGCTCAAAGAACGGATTCCTTTAGCGGCCGTGCCTAAAGAGCTTCAGCAGATGGTGCTTTCTTTCAATGCAATGTTATCTAGACTTGACGATGCATTTGTTCGCTTATCAAACTTCTCTGCGGACATTGCTCACGAACTACGAACACCAGTCAGCAATTTGATGACACACACCGAAGTGGTGCTTTCTCGAAAAAGGAATATTGAAGATTACGAAGACAACTTGTATTCGAATCTTGATGACCTGAAGCGTATGGGGCGGATGATCGATGACATGCTTTTTCTAGCGAAATCAGATAATGGTCTGATTACTCATGAAAACAAACCGATAGACTTGGTAGCGCTAGTAGAAAAATTACTCGAGTACTACCGCTTGTTGGCTGATGAGCAAGGCATCGACCTTAAGGTGACAGGGAGGGGCAGCGTCCGAGGTGACGTTCTTATGCTCGACAGGGCTATCTCTAATCTGCTCTCGAATGCCCTCCGGTACACCCCCGCAGGGAAATGTATCAGCGTCGATATAAGGCAGGAAGGGACGTCAATCTCTGTCTCCGTGGAAAACCCTGGAGAACCTATCGCTCCTGAGCACCTTGAAAAACTGTTTGATCGATTTTATCGAGTGGACCCCGCTCGTAGAGAAGGAAACCCAAGTAATGCGGGGCTAGGCTTATCAATCACTCGATCCATTATCGAGTCGCATGGCGGCAAGATATGGTGCACGTCGTCAGATGGAAAAACAGCCTTTCATATACAGCTCCCATGTGCGAGTGCAGAAAATGCCTAATCAACGACACCATATACACCCGAGCAGCTATGTGGTCTTGCGAACGGTTTTCACGGTGTGAACGTCGCAAAACGGAAGCCCGTTTTAACCATTTTTTCAAGAAATTCAGCGTCCCAAAGCAGGTCCAAGCTGACTGAAATGTAATCGAATAGTTTGCGTTCGTGTGGCATCGTGTACTTGCGCTGTGACGTTGGAATTCTTGTGATTATTCCTGTCCAGCCCGCCCTAGAACACGGAATTTGCTAGGTAGCTCGCCAGTGTTTTTAATAAGCGTAAAAGTAATAACTAGATACTCATCAAAAACCTAGAATCAACAGCTTTTGCTGTGAGGAGTCTTGCATGTCATTCCTTAAAACCACCACCGTAGCTGTAGCACTGACAGCGGGTTTGCTTTTGAGTGCAGTTGCTCAAGCACATCCAAAGCTGCTTTCTTCTACTCCAGCAGAAGGGTCGGATGTTGCTGCTCCTGCGAAAATTGAACTGCAATTTTCTGAGAATCTAACGACTCAGTTTTCCGGTGCTAAGCTGATCATGACCGATATGCCTGGCATGCCTAACTCCCCAATGGGCGTTAAAGCAGCCGTTGCAGGCGGTGGAGATCCTAAGACGATGGTTATTACGCCTGCATCGCCATTGACCACAGGTACTTATAAAGTTGAGTGGCGTGCCGTCTCGTCTGACACTCATCCAATCACCGGCAATTTTTCTTTCAAAGTGAAATGATTCATGAGCGACTCAATAAATATAGCTGTTCGCTTTGCTCTATATTTTGATCTGATGCTGTTATTTGGACTGGCAATATTTGGTCTTTATAGCCTGAGGGGAAAAGAGAGAGTATCGGGAGCGGTTTTAAATTTTGAGTCGCTTCTTTACAGTACATCTGTTTTAGGTGTAGCTCTGTCTCTAGCAGCCATGTTGTTGCTTGCGAAAGCTATGAGTGGTGTGTCGGGCTTCATGGAGCTACATCACCATATTTTTCAAATGGTTCTCATGGGGACTGACGTCGGTTTGACCTGGATGGTCCGGATAGTGGCGTTGCTGACGGCTGTTCTCGGCGTTGCTCTGAGCAAGCGCTTTCCGACACTCAGTCTTTGGATTGTCACTGTATGTGGCGCCATTGCGCTAGCGACGCTGGCATGGACAGGGCATGGTGCGATGGACGAAGGGAGCCGTCGTTACTGGCATTTTACTAGCGACATCTTCCATCTCTTGGCCGCAGGCGGTTGGTTGGGTGCGTTGGCAGCATTTGCACTGCTGCTGCGTTTAAAATCGCTGAAAGGTGATCAGGAAGTACGAGTTCTTGCTCGGGTACTGACAGGGTTTGAATCGGCCGGCGCGGTGATTGTAGTGATCATCAGTATAACGGGCGTGGTGAATTATCTATTTATCGTAGGACCGAGCCTCGATGAGGTGATGCTCAGCACTTATGGCCAGTTGCTATTTTTGAAAATCCTGCTATTTGCAGGGATGATCGTATTAGCCACGCTTAACCGTTTTCATCTAAGCCCCTTATTGGAGCGATCAGTTCGCAATGGCGAATACGCTGTCGCGGTGAATGCCTTGCGCCGTAGCATGAAACTTGAGTTTTCAATGGCGGTCATCATTATCTGTCTTGTCGCATGGTTAGGTACTTTAAGCCCTGTCATGGAAATGAGCGCAGCATAGACGTTGGTAACAGCCAATACAGGAGTCTTAAGGGTGAATTGTAAGGGCCATTTGCACCGTCTACACTTTAGCCCATGAAACGCTATGTGCGGTGTTGCCTGATTTTCCTAATTAGCTTGGCGCTTCCCCTTAGCGGGATGGCGGGTGTTCAGGCATCGACTGAACCATGCCCGATGAAAACCATGGGTATAGCGATGATGGATGGTATGGGTCAAGACTGCTGCCACGACATGAAAAGTACCGCTGAGCATGGCAAACCTTGTAAGTCGGGCCAGGAATGCAAAACGGGCGGCATGCTGCAAGTCTCGATCATCAAGCCTCCTATTACCTTGTCCAGTCCAATCGTTCTGCCCTTCTCCAGCCATTTCCCACTCGTACAAACCCCTTCTGGGTTATGGCGACCTCCCCGTACTTGATTCCTGTACCACACTGAGCCTCATTCCGCGTTAGCGGGATGGCATATCTGCGCGCATGTCTTATGAAGCGCGCGGTGGATCATCACAGGAATCGTGAACATGAACTCCAACTGCTTTTGCACAGGTTGGTCCCTCGTGGCCGGCCTGGCGGCAAGCGTACTGGCATTGCCGAGCCTTGCTGGTGCATTGACACTCGATGAAGCGCTGCGGCTGGCCGAAAACAATGCACCGTCGTTGACCGCACAAGACGCCAAAATTCAAGCAGCCACCAGTGCGGCCATTCCCGCCGGCGAACTACCCGATCCCAAGCTACTGCTGGGCTTGCAGAACTACCCCATTGGTGGTGCCGACAGATGGAGCATCGACCAGGACTTCATGACCATGCAAGTGGTCGGGATCAGACAGGAGATGCCCAACAGCGATAAGCGCAAAGCACGTATCGAGGTCGCGGATGCGGCTGTTGATCGAGCGTCCGCTGAGCGTCGAGTGGCGCGTCTGAACGTCCGACAGTCCACGGCATTGGCCTGGATCAGTAGCTACTCGGTTGAGCGTAAAGATGCGATGTTCCAGGACTTCTACAAAGAAAACCGTCTTCTGACCGATACCGTCAGATCTCAGATTGCGGGTGGCCGCGCCCAACCCGCCGATGCGGTGACACCTAAACAGGAAGCTGCCCAACTGGCGGAGCAGCAGGATGATTTAGTTCGCCAACGTGCACAGGCCCGGGCGGCCCTCAAGCGCTGGATTGGCCCAGCTGCCAATGACAAACCGGCGGGCAGCTTGCCTGATTGGCCCATTGAAACCTCTGGATACTCCCATAAGCTGCAACATCACCCTGAATTGGCGGCGTATGTGCCGATGACCCGTGAAGCACAAGCCAAGATCCGTGAAGCTGAGGCGGAAAAGCAATCTGACTGGAGCTGGGAATTCGACTATCAGCATCGAGGCAAACAATTCGGTGACATGGTTAGCGTCCAGTTTTCATGGGATCTCCCGCTGTTTCCTGACTCTCGGCAAAACCCCAAAATTGCGGCAAAGCACGCCGAACTCAACCAACTTGAAGCTGAGCGGGAAGCTCTGTCGCGCGAGCATACCCAGCAACTGGAGGATGAGTTGGCCGACTACGAGCGACTCAATCGTGCAGTCACCCGTAATCAGGAAAGCTTGTTGCCGCTGGCTAAAGAAAAGGTTGAACTCACCATGGCTAGCTACCGTTCCGGCAAAGGTGATTTGAACTCGGTTGTGGCCGCCCGACGCGAACTCATCGAAGCCCGTCTCAAGCAGATTGACGTTGAAGAGCAACGTGCTCTCACCAGCGCTCGCTTGTATTTCTCTTACGGGGAGCCCGCTCAATGAATTTCAAAGTATGGAAAGGGACTTTAGTTGTCGGCATCTCGATTGCCTTGGGTGTTGCCGGAGGTTACTGGTTAGCCCAACCGCGAATGAGCGAAGTAGCTGGTGTCGAGCCGGATCAGGAAGCCAAAGCCTCTCCCGATCGAAAGGTTCTGTATTGGTATGACCCCATGTACCCACAACAGAAATTCGATAAACCGGGTAAGTCACCCTTCATGGACATGCAGATGATCCCCCAATACGCAGATACCAAGGGGGACAGCGGCGGCATTCGAATTGATCCAAGCCTGACTCAGAACCTTGGTGTGCGACTGGCTAGTGTCAGTCGAGGGGTATTTGCCTCGACACTGAACGTGGTAGGTGTTCTGGCCTTCAACGAACGGGACGTTGCAGTCATTCAGGCCCGTACGGCGGGTTTTGTCGAGCGCGTGTACGCCCATGCACCTGGTGATGTGCTGAAAGTGAATGCAGCCTTGGCAGATATCTTGGTGCCGGATTGGGCAGCTGCTCAAGAGGAATTTCTCGCCCTCAAGCGTAGTGGCGATGCTGACTTGCTGACAGCGGCCCGCCAGCGATTGAGGCTCACCGGAATGCCAACTAAGTTAATTGCTCAAGTTGAGCGCAGTGGCAAAGTTCAACCGAACCTGACTCTGACCAGCCCTATTGGTGGTGTGCTTCAAGAGCTGAGTGTGCGTGAAGGTATGACGGTGGCCGCAGGCGAGACGCTCGCGCGTGTTAATGGTTTGAGCAGTGTCTGGCTGGCCGTGGCGGTACCAGAGTCGGAGGCTGGGTCAATCGTCGTAGGGCAAGCAGCCGAAGCGCGTTTGTCCGCGCTCCCTGGAGTTGTGCTCAAGGGCGTCGTCAGTGCGATTCTTCCGGAAACCAGTTCGGACAGTCGCACACTTCGCGTTCGAGTTGAGTTACCCAATCCGGATGGCCGACTCAGGCCAGGTTTGACCGCGCAGGTAAGTCTCAATCGTTCGACGGAGCAAAGTGTTTTGTGGGTGCCGAGCGAGGCCGTCATTCGTACCGGTCGACGTACGTTGGTCATGCTCTCTGAAGACGCTGGTCGATATCGCCCGGTGGAGGTGCAGTTAGGCCAAGATAACGATGGCAAAACGCTGATATTGAAAGGCTTGGAAGAGGGGCAAAAAGTGGTGACTTCTGGCCAGTTCCTTCTCGACTCGGAGGCCAGTCTCAAGGGCGTTGTCGCAAGCTCACTGGACGTTTCGCCATCTACTGTAACCGCAGGCGCTTTGCATGAGGCCGATGGTCAGATCGTTGAGATCAACGACAAAGAAGTCACGCTCGCCCACGGTCCCTTCAGAACATTGGGTATGTCAGGCATGACGATGACTTTCCCTCTCGCCGCTCCAGCTCTGATGAAGGGTCTTAAAACGGGCGACAAGGTTCGGATCGCTGTCAGCCAGACGGAAGATGGTCTGCGAGTTGAGCGTCTGGAACGCTTTGGGAGCCAGCCATGATCGCGGCCCTTATTCGCTGGTCGGTGGCTAACCGCTTTCTTGTGTTGCTGGCGACGCTGTTTGTCACGGCATGGGGGATCTGGGCGGTTCAAAGTACGCCCATTGACGCATTGCCAGACCTGTCGGATGTTCAGGTAATTATCCGTACACCATATCCAGGCCAAGCCCCACAGATCGTAGAAAACCAGGTCACCTATCCATTGGCAACCACTATGCTCTCTGTGCCTGGTGCCAAGACTGTGCGCGGTTATTCCTTCTTTGGCGACAGTTTCGTTTACGTACTATTCGAAGACGGAACTGACTTGTACTGGGCCCGCTCGCGCGTATTGGAATATCTGAGCCAGATACAAAGCCGGCTTCCGGCCAGTGCCAAGCCCGCATTAGGACCTGATGCCACTGGGGTTGGCTGGATTTTCCAGTACGCCCTGGTAGACCGAAGCGGCGGGCATGACTTGGCGCAGTTACGTGCCTTGCAGGACTGGTTCCTCAAATTCGAGCTTAAGACCCTACCGAACGTTGCGGAAGTGGCCACGGTGGGTGGCATGGTAAAGCAGTACCAGGTGCAGCTTGATCCGGTGAAGTTGGCCAGCTTGGGGATCACGCAGTCTGAAGTGACCGAGGCGATCGGCAAGGCCAATCAGGAAACTGGTGGGGCGGTGCTGGAGATGGCGGAGACCGAGTTTATTGTGCGGGCTTCCGGGTACTTGAAGACCCTCAATGACTTTCGTGCTATCCCACTCAAACTGGGCACGGGTGGTGTGCCAGTCACTCTGGGCGATGTTGCCACGATTCAGATGGGGCCTGAGATGCGTCGAGGCATCACCGAACTCGATGGCGAAGGTGAGACCGTCGGCGGCGTGGTAATTCTGCGCAGCGGTAAGAATGCTCGAGAAACCATTGCGGCGGTCAAGACCAAACTCGACGAGCTGAAAAGCAGTCTGCCGGCGGGGGTAGAAATCGTCACCACCTACGACCGCAGCAAGTTGATTGATCGTGCCGTGGAAAACCTCAGCCACAAGCTGATCGAAGAGTTCATCGTCGTCGCGTTGGTCTGCGGAATCTTTCTCTGGCACCTGCGTTCATCTCTGGTGGCAATCATCTCCCTGCCGGTTGGGGTGCTGATCGCCTTCATCGTAATGCGCTATCAGGGTATCAACGCCAACATCATGTCCCTTGGCGGGATTGCCATCGCCATCGGCGCCATGGTCGACGCTGCCGTGGTGATGATTGAAAACGCCCACAAGAAGGTCGAGGCTTGGCACGTGGCTAATCCTGGGGAGGAACTGAAAGGTGAACGTCATTGGCACGTGATGACTGAAGCGGCTGCCGAGGTAGGACCCGCATTGTTCTTCTGTCTGCTGATCATCACCCTGTCGTTCATTCCGGTGTTCACGCTGGAGGCTCAGGAAGGACGTCTATTCGGTCCATTGGCGTTCACCAAAACCTACGCTATGGCCGCAGCGGCTGGACTGTCGGTAACTCTAGTTCCGGTGTTGATGGGGTATTGGATTCGCGGACGAATTCCTAATGAGCAACAGAATCCGCTAAATCGCTGGTTGATCCGGATCTACGAGCCCGCTCTGGACGCCGTATTACGTCGACCTAAAGTAACGCTGCTGGTTGCATTGCTAGTCTTTGTCAGCGCGTTGTGGCCGATCTCTCGTCTGGGTGGTGAGTTTCTTCCCCCGTTGGACGAAGGGGACCTGCTCTATATGCCGTCAGCTCTGCCTGGATTATCGGCGCAGAAGGCCGCGCAACTGCTTCAGCAGACTGACCGTCTAATAAAGACAGTTCCAGAGGTCGAACACGTTTTCGGAAAAGCCGGCCGCGCTGAAACCGCGACTGACCCGGCACCGTTGGAAATGTTCGAGACCACCATTCAATTCAAACCACGCGAGCAGTGGCGCCCAGGCATGACCCAGGAAAAGCTCGTTGAGGAGCTAGAACAAGTGGTGCGTGTCCCAGGATTAACCAACATCTGGATACCGCCTATTCGTAACCGTATCGACATGCTGGCCACCGGCATAAAAAGCCCGATTGGCGTGAAGGTTGCCGGTACCAACCTGACGGAGATCGATGCCGTCACCCAAGCCATCGAGCGTGTTGCCAAGGACGTCTCAGGTGTCAGTTCAGCGTTAGCCGAACGACTGACCGGTGGCCGCTATATTGATGTAGATATCGATCGCAAAGCTGCGGCACGCTATGGGTTAAATATTGCCGATGTGCAATCAATCGTGGCCGGCGCAATCGGCGGTGAAAACGTCGGGGAGACGATTGAAGGGTTGGCTCGTTTCCCAATTAACGTACGTTACCCTCGTGAGTGGCGGGATTCGCTCGGCGCTTTGGAGCAGTTGCCGATCTACACCCCGCTAGGCAGCCAGATCACCCTTGGCACCGTGGCGAAGATCAAGGTCAACGACGGGCCGCCAATGCTCAAGAGTGAGAACGCACGGCCTTCAGGCTGGGTGTACATCGATGTGCGTGGCCGGGACATTGCCTCCGTAGTCGCCGATCTACGCCGGGTCGTCAGTGAGCAGGTCAAGTTGCAGCCCGGCATGAGCCTGAGCTACTCAGGTCAGTTCGAGTTTCTCGAAAGGGCCAACGCACGACTCAAACTGGTGGTGCCTGCCACGCTGTTGATCATCTTCGTGTTGCTCTACCTGACATTTGCACGCCTTGATGAGGCTTTGCTGATTATGGCCACGCTGCCATTCGCTCTCACGGGCGGGGCATGGTTTCTCTATCTGTTGGGATTCAACCTGTCGGTTGCCACCGGGGTCGGCTTTATCGCCTTGGCCGGTGTTTCTGCCGAATTTGGCGTGATCATGCTGCTCTACCTGAAAAATGCATGGACCGAGCGTCAAGACCTCGGTGACAACACAGAACGCGGGTTGATGGCCGCGATTTGTGAAGGCGCTGTCCAGCGCGTTCGACCTAAGGCTATGACCGTGGCAGTGGTTATCGCTGGTTTGTTACCTATACTTTTGGGAGGCGGTTCCGGTAGCGAGGTTATGAGCCGCATTGCCGCCCCGATGATTGGCGGTATGGTTACGGCACCCTTGCTATCGCTGTTTGTGATCCCGGCGGCCTATCACCTCATGCGTCGTCGACACTTGTCCGTTGAGCCTGGCAAGCACTGACGCGTAAAAACGCATACGAAAGGGGCTGCGCTTGCAGCCTCGTTTGAGCTGCACAGCTCGTTTTCATCAGTCTTACATGCGCTGTGGTCAGTGCCATTACCCACCAGCACTTGCCAGAAAACGAACGCCGCCACCACCGCCTTTCGATGAGCCAAAAAAGCATCCTGCTAAAAGGCGACTCAGCATTCGTCACCCTCAGATCTCTCTTGAAATCGGGACGAATGACCCTAATATGATCTTATCTTGCCATCATCGTTTTCAATCATGGATGTTTTTCGGGGGTCGGTCGAAATGGCAGAAAAAGAAGACGCTAAGCCCGCGAGCGGGCGCTTTAACACGAATGATGAGACGAAGCGGATCGTATGGACACAGACCGCTGGTCATTGTGAACTGTGCGGTACGGATCTAACGTTCGACTATCGTGCCGGCAAGCCAATGAAATGGGGCGAAGTGGCGCATATCTTACCCGCCAGTCCCAAGGGGCCTCGGGGACGCGCGGATCATGATGCTGAGGCGCACACTAACGATACTGCTAACCTGATGCTCCTGTGCCCAGGCTGTCATGACAAAATTGATCGTGACGCAGATGGCTACCCTGAAAATGATCTGAGCGGTTTGCACCAAGCGTACCTTGAACGCATCCGACTCGCCGCAACGACCCCCGATGGTGGCAGAGCCATTCCTCTCATCGTCCAGAGTCAGCACTTTCAGACGATCAACGATATCCCCGTTCGCGATCTGTTGGCTGCGATGTCCGCCGAGGGATTAACCGCCTTCGATCAAGGCATCAAAATCGCCTTCGCTGCGCCCGGACCACGTGGCAGGGACACTACCTATTGGCAGAACGTCAAAGACAGCGTCCAGTATGAGCTGGAGCAGCAACTCAAACGTCGCGGCGGCACTTATGGCGATTCGCCCGCGCTAGCAGTAGTCGGCTTGGCCGACATTCCGGCCTTGATGATGTTGGGCCAGAGTATCGGCGACCGTTCCAAACGCTTGATCTTCTCTTTTCATCGCGAGCATCTTTTGCGCTGGCCCGATCAGTCTGCTGAGCCGCCTAGTTTTCTGTTTACGCCTCCACCCAACGGCGATGGCCCACTGGCGTTGGTGCTCTCCATTTCTGCGCAAGTTCCAGTACGCGACGTGACCGACGCTCTACCCGGTGCACGTATTGCAGAGCTGTCGATCCCAGAACCAAGCTACGCGATGGTACAGAACCGTCGGGTGATTCATGCTTTTCGCGACGCACTTCAAATACGACTGAGCCAGCTTGAGGCTCTGACTCCTGACCCCATCCACGTCTTCGCCGCCATTCCTGCGGCATTGGCCATCGAGTTTGGCGCGTTGCTCACAACACAGCATCAACATACATACCTGATCTTCGATCGGGACAAAGAAAACCAAGATCGGTTTACGCAAACACTGCAATTGGGTCCCGTGGCCCAGGAGGCTATGTAATGCTTTTGAGCAACGAACAGACCAAGCGCAGCAGTTGGGAATATTTTCTGCTTCGCGCCGCGAGGGAGATCTCGCTGTCGGAAGCGCAGTACGAAAAAATCAATGACCGCTACTCCCAACTGGAAAAAATCCTCTCGGCTTCCGACAATCCGTTGCTCGCTGAGGCTCATATTTTCGTTCAGGGCTCAATGCGGCTGAAAACGACCATTAAGCCAATTCCCGGGGCGCCTGCGGATCTGGACACCATTGATGCGGACGCGATTATCTGGCTCCCTCACGCTCAAGGCGCTGGTGCGAAGGAAGTTCTAGAGGCGATTGAGCAGCGTTTTAGGGAAGGCTCCCGCGTTCAGGAAGAAGTTAAGCAACTACGTCGTGGTATTCGAATCGTTTATGCAGACGAAAATCCAGGTTTCCACATCGATGTCACACCTGCCCGGGCGATCAACGGAAATGGCGAAGCAAACGGCGAGGGTAAGCTTGAGGTTCCGGATCGAGTCACAGGATGGAAAGCGAGCAGCCCTATTCCTTACTCGAATTGGTTGCAGGTCGCTTCCGCCCAGGAAATCTCTCTGGAAAGCTTAGTGGTTGCCAAAAGCCAGCGGATGCTTGATGCCGCGACCCAAGATCCTTTGCCGCATTATCAGGATTACATCGATCAAGATCCCCTGCGTGCGACCATTAAGCTGCTCAAGCGGCATCGCGATGAATGGGCCATCAAGACAAGGAGCGCTGATACTCGCCCAATATCTGCGGTCATCACCACTCTAGCCACGCACGCATACCTGGATGTCGTAAAGGAGTCGCAGTCGAAGCCTCTGGCACCGCTCGATGCAATTTTGGAAATCGTTCGCAGAATGCCGCAGCACATCGCGCATAGAGGTAGCGACTGCTATGTCTGCAACCCTGCCGATAACGGCGAAAACTTTGCAGAGAAGTGGAATCGACCGGGCGAGGGGCAAGGCTACCGTCAGGCATTCGCCAAGTGGCATGCGGACGCCAGTGCATCTGTGTCATTAGGTTTGGAAAGTTTTGAATCCAATGACTCCTTTGCCGAGGCAGTGAAAAAGAACTTCGGTATTGCGCCGGCGTTCATCACGGCAGTGAACAATGAAATCCCTGCGAATTGGACGATGCCCGGTCGACCGGATGGCACTACTCGAAACTCTGCTTCGATGGGTTCGCTCTTCGGAGGGGCCAGCGGTGGCGGAACCTCTCAGTCGAGCGTAAAGCCAGTTGGACGCCTTGGCTGATCCTATTAAGACACCATTGCAGCGCGGAATCGCCGCACTGCGTAACACCCTAGGTCAGGATGCTGCCGATGCATTGCTCCAGCCCGCACCCATGCGGGCTGACGAAGCGGCGTGCTTTCACTTCCCCTTGCCCACCGATTACACGGGGCAGGAGCGGCGACTGCGTATAGGTTTCCCCTCCAACTTTCCCCGCGGGCTCTTGCGGCTGAACGTCGAACCCTCTCCATGGCTGGTTTGGCCGCATGCCACTAAGTCGGGGCTTTGCCTTCATGGCTTTCAGGAACGCCCCATCATGGGCTCCCCGGAGGTCGTGGTAGAGGACAGCCTTGCTCGCTTGGCCCAGATCGTTTCGTTGTCCAAGATGGGATCAAACCAGGCAACACGCGATATCGAATTTCAGAATGAGATCACTACCTACTGGTCGTTTCAGCACGGGCAGTCATTCCAGAACCTCTTACTGTTGGATCGACCTCAGGCTGCCTCGCAGTTGTTTGCGCTCAGCGATCCGCGCCGAGCTGTGCCATCCGGTCAGGAAACGGTTTGGTTAGCATCGAATGTAGCTGCACTCAAAGGGCATTACCGACGGGTCGTCGGGCGCTCTGCTGTCATTCGTGCGGCCGAAACTCCCGGTTTTTACGTCAAGCTTCAGACTTATCCGGATATCCGCACCCCGGATCCAGAAGATTTATTGCTGTGGCTAAAGCCACACCTTCAACCAGACGATGCCGAGCAATTGCTGGCATGGTTTGAGCTGCATGGAACGTTGGCGAGTCGATGGATTGTTCTGGAGCTTCCAGGAGGCGCAGATGCTCCAACATATTGTCTCAATGTGCGTTCGCTCGGTGTACAGCAGGAGCGGGGGGCAAAGTTTGGCTTGCGTACAGCTCGCCGGCGGCCAGCTATCGCAAATGCTCATCCTCCGGCGCTCGTCCGAGCAACTGCCCTGGATGTGCTTGATCGAGCGTCTATCCTGTCCCGCGATATAAGCGGCACTGCACAGCACCTTGAAAATGCTCGAGTCGTTTGTGTTGGCGTTGGCTCATTAGGCAGTACGGTGGCAATACAATTGGCACGATCCGGTGTCGGCCACCTTACCCTCATCGATCCTGACACTTTGGTGTCAGCCAATCTGGGGAGGCACGTTCTGGGAGCGGATAGCCTAGGGAGGCTGAAAGCCTCAGCGTTGAGGGACAAGATTCTGTTAGATCTTCCGACGACAGAATGCACCGCTTATTCGACTTTTGCCGAAGTAGTGATGAGTAGCAAACCAGAAGTGTTCGATAACGCAGATCTGGTGGTGATCACGACAGCAGACTGGCAGTCGGAGGTCACTGTATGGCGAACCAAATCCAGCGGCGCTCCTTGGGGGCTTTTACAAGCCTGGAGCGAACCGTATACCCAGGTCGGCCATGCTCTATTCGCACCAGGCGGCACCTTTGATGGCCGTCAGTTGTTCACGGACGTCGGCGATTTTTTGCATAGATTTACAGAGTGGCCGGGAGGCGGTGTTGTTCCACTGCCCGCGTGTGGCGAGAGCTTTATCCCAGGCGGCTCGCTGGGAATGACCAATATCGCCTCTATGGTGTCGCACACGGCCTTACGCGCATTGACCGGCAAGATCGCCACTGCATCTTGGGTCAGCAGCATTTATAGGCCTGAAGATGTGCTGAGCCTAGGAGGCCAATACCATGGGCCCAAACTGCCAGAGGGGACGCAGCAAATCCTACTCGAACGCGGATGGCCGGAAGATAAGGACGAAATGGTATGACGGATATCGCATGGCGCTGGCGATGGCCGGAGGTGGACTCCGAGCTATTGGTGTCCCAGGCGGTCGCGGACATCTTGGATAGTCATCGGCAGGGCCTTTTTGGCGTGGAGCGAGGTGGACAGTTATTCGTCAACCCTGTTGATCCGAAAGGTTTGCTGCTGGCCTTGGCCACGTTGCCTCATCGCGCCGATCGGTCAGGCTGGTCTTGGCTAGAGTTGGATGCGGCGCGGTGCCGTCAGGAGATCCAGGCTGCCAACGAACAAGGGTTACGCCTGGTGGGCTATTGGCATACGCATCCCCAATCCGTTCCGGTGATCTCTCCGGCAGACATCGGTAGTTTCTCCAAATTTGCTGCACGTTACACGCAGGATCTGCCGCACCCAATAGCCATTATTGTCGGCAAGTCCGAAAAACCAGAAGGTATCAAGGCGTGGTCGTTCAGGGACGGCAGATATGTTGAGGCAACCTGGGTCAGATGAACTTCAAGTCAGTGCGGTGGAAGGCAGGTCAGCGTTTATAGTTACCCGCTAGCATTAGGGCGAAGAGCTCTGCCTGAAAGCGGGCATCATCCAATGCGTTATGGTTCGGTTCGCTGAGTGGCTTCAGCGCAGCGGTCATTTTGGATGATTTTGTTTCCTTCCAGCTGCAACCTACAGCGCCCATAAAGTAGGCCTTCATGTCGATAGCGGTAAAACCAAAGGGGTTGGTTTCCAGGTATTTGTGGAAGTAGTAATTGACGAATGACCAGTCAAACGGTGCATTGAGTCCTACGAAAATGACCTTTTGCCCCGTTTGGCAGGACGATCTCAGCCACTGATCAAATGTCAGCATCGCCTGTTGCGGAGCGAGACCCTCGCGCTCCAGCTTCTCCAGACTCAGCCCCGATACTGCCAGCGCTTCGGGGTCGTGTTTCGGACTGTCAGGCCGTAGTTCAAGATATATGGACGTTTCAGGTTGGGCTACAAGACAAGCTCCAATGGAAAGCAGACTGTAATCGCCTGGTATAGGCCCAGAAGTCTCGACGTCGACGGAAACATAAAGCTCATTAGGGTGCATGTCATATCCTTTCGTGTAGTTAACTGATCACGCTCAGGCTCTTAGCCATGTGAAGGTGGAAAGGCAGGTATATCCATTGCCCCATTTTTTGCTGTTTCACTCGCTATCCGGCGTTCGAGCAGCGGCAGTGCCTGTCTACCAGCGGATTGCGCGTTCCTTTGGTCAGCTCTGGGCCCAACCATGATGATGTGTGTCATTCTCTGATGGCGGATGAGGGCCGGACGATCATGAGTGAAACTGAGCGTTGGATAGTAAAATCCCAGAAAACTGAGGACGGAACTGGCGACATCATCATTGATCTGCCTCAAGAGTTGCTTGACCAAATGAGGTTAGGTGTTGGGGACGACTTGGAGCTAACGGTATTGAATGGCACATTAGTCCTGACGCCCGTCCGCAACGCAACATCAGTGCGGCCCATGTTTGCTGGCGTCCTGCGTCAGGATGCCAGTCATGCTTACCGCATGCGTCTGGAGACGCTTCTTCATATTTCTGTCAATGCTTCGGATCTGGACATTCACGACATGATAGTAGCTGGCTTCTCGGCCAGCCTGATCAAAATGCTTTGTGATGATGGAACCCTCAGCGACGAAGAACGCGACAGAATCATTCAACCCAAAACGCTCAAAACAAAACTGTCAGCCAATCAGCTTTTAACGTCGCATGAGAGCGATCGCCTGTTCCGTTTTGCACATATTACCGCTATGGCCGAGGTGGTCTTCGGTGACAAAGGGAAGGCCAAACATTGGCTTTCCAAACCCAAAGCCCGTTTTTTAGGAGAAAGCCCATTGGCGATGGTCACTACAACCTTTGGCACACATCTAGTCGAAGAAATGCTGATTCAAGTGTCTGAGGGCATGTCATTTTGATTCAGTCGCAGCCAAACGGACTCTACCGCTCCTTGAGTAACATGGATTTCATGCACCAATACCGGCGTCGCATAGCCGAATACGGCATGCACGGGCATCCATGAAGCACTAGGTTTCACCCGCATCGGCACCTACCGCTAGGTAGGGTTCACGCACGGCAATGGTATAGCTGTGTACTGGCGCAAACCACTTTATCCGGTGACAACTCGATAGAAATCATCCCGTTCAGTGAGATGAAGGGAGAAGACGGAACAGCCATGAGATCACCCTGCTGCTATCCGTCGGCATCGGAACCTGGTGATCCGCTGGGAGCTAAGCTGAATGATGCTTCTCGTTCGAATCGGTTTTTTGGATCGGCAGGAGGTACAAATGAATTTGGCAGATTATGTTTCAGTGCTTTCTGCAGGCGAGAAAATAGACGGATGCCAACTCGCCCCCTCAGATGCAGTGGCTTTCGCCAGTCTGCATTTTCCTTCCCGTGCCTATTGTCTTGTTGCTGATTGGGCAATATTGGATCTCGACATTACAACACGTCAGCGAAAAGCCATTACGGATAGACAGCTAATTCCTGCTCTCGTTTACGCTTTGACCGTTATCCAAGACAGTAAAGGCCGCTTCCCGCCTGGTGATTGGGTCCGATCAACGCTGGGTGTTTCCTTCACCAATGACTGCTTATTTCGAACAAAAAACACAGTGTATGTGCTGATGGGGACCGGTCGAAGGTTGCGCACGGATTTAGACATCGCACTGAGCCTGTGTTGAAAAAAGACTATTTCCGCACAGGTGATTGACCGGTCGCGCTCACATGGTGTTTCGGCATAAATGATTGCTCTCGCTGTTGTGTCAAACTATGTTGTTACCAATCGAGCCCCGTATTTGAAGTGCGACCCGTCTGTGTCAGTCTATGTTGCTGTTGTGTGGCCCCCGGATCATCCTACAGGCCCCGATTTACGAGAGGGGCTGTGTCAAACTATGTTGTTGGTAACCATACCCATGAAGCTACGTGTTGAAGCTGCCCCAGGATTGACCCAATTGCCGACGCAAAACTGCCCCATCTCCAAACCTGCAAAATCAAGCACAGACAATGATTCACGAGGAGTCAAACTGGGTCAGTGAAATCTCGGCAACGGGGTCGACTCGGCATCGGCGCCGACATACGTGAAAGTGCTCTTTCGTGGGGAGATGAAAAAACCGCTCAGTTGAACACGCTGTTCGCCCTGTCGAGTCAGTGGATGGCTCCAAAACAGCTGATGAGTATGGGGAAGTTACGCGTTTAATACGGCAAGCAGGACAATATTCCCTCAACGCACGCCGCATCGAATAGTGCTACGTGCCGAGGAAATTCTGGCTTGCCGCATTGCGGCAAGCCGATCGGAGCATCCCGAGTTCTCCTACGGATCAATTCTGTCGTGGGCGACCTCTAAGCATTCTGTTTCTCTAATTGGTCGTGGCTCTCGAAAATTTCTTCGAGGGCACATCGAAAGTCGGTGAGAAACCTAACAAGATCTTTGGCGTTTGCAAGAACGAGAGAGGCTGGGTAGCTTGGATACTCACTTGCATGCGCAGCAGCATTCATCAACTGATAAGCTTGGTAGAATGCTAGGATTCCCGCGTGGCAGTTTGCTTCTGTCGCGGTCAAGGCTATGGATGGTCTCAGCATTACTGAGAACAAGCTTGGCTTCAGCTTTTGCATTTCTGTAATGGAAAGAGCGGATGCCAGCTTTTTTGAAAAAGCCGCAGTAGCATCAGGTGAGTTTTTAATAACTTGGTAGATTAGCTTTGAAAGAATTGAGGCCTTAGACTTTGCAGCAGGGCGGTATGCCCTTGCAACTGAAACGCCAGCAAGGTGAGCTTCGTACTTTTGGATGTGCGAGGTAGTGGAACCACCAGTGTTTTCATCATCAGATCGCAGGGAATCAATAAGCCCTCTAACTTTGCCTTCCTGATATGCGATTTGATGTTTAAGCCGATTAACAATTAGTATTTCAGCTTCAAATAGCAGGCTTGCAATTTTCTCGATCCGGGCTCCTTCACTGTTCAGTGGTGCAAGTTCTGCAGTGTCAAACACATCTGCGATTCTGACGAAGATTTCTTTTCCACCCAAGATTGGAAACCATTCTGGTAAATATACTGGTGAGCTAGCCTGCGGGATCAATAGTGATTCATTTGAAATGATAACAACAGAGATATGAGTAAACTCCACGCCTTTTAGCGCTTTGAACTCCTTTTCATTTCCTGAAATTAGAGTTGCCAAGTCTGCCATTAGAGCGTTAGAAGTTAGGAATAGGTTACTTCTTAATATAATTGGAAGTATTATGTGGCCTTGACGGTGCATAATGGTCTCGGCAAGCTTGGATCTAGGCTTTCCGTTGGCATTCAACCAAAGAATCCGGATGGCTGCTCCGTCCTTCCAAGGAATATTATTAATTAGCTGTTTGATGTCCATATTCTTATCCAACATAATATTAGTTTGTTCCTGCGATTCTAGCCATTAATCTTATGCCTGGCTTTACAATGCCTTTTTCGGTTTTTAAGAAATTGGCCATTACCGCGTTGCTTAGTAATTGGTCACGAGGAATTGATAGTCCATATGCCGCTTCTTCTGCAATTTGACGATATTTAACCATAGAACATTGCAAAACTTTTGGGTGTTGTTTAGCTATCTGCCGCAGCACGCTTGCTACGCAGTACAGCCACGGGTCGGTGCGCCTTGCATCTTCGCCGAGGTACTCAGAAAGCATGTGGGCGAAGAAACCATAGTACTTACTATTTCTCAAAACTGGTGCGGTAAGTCGTTGCTGTGCAAAGCTTTCGAACTGAAGTCTGCTTAACTCAATCTCGGACTCCAGTGCGCGGTTTTCAATTAGCCAATCACATAGGTCGATCAGAAGGTTGACCGTTAAATACGGGTGCCCGCTCGTTTCCTCATATATGGCATCTGCAAATGAAGTGTTAAATTTGAGCTTTTGGGAAAGTATTCGCTTAAGAAGCTCTACGAATTCTGAATCTGGCGCCGATTGTTGGTGAGCAAAGAGCGGAAAGTCAAGTTGCTGCACCAGTGGGCTTAACTGGTTTTGGGCAGATAGTATGTAATGAGCATCGGGTCGCTGCCCCATGAAAACTATGAGGTTTTTAGTCGCAAAGCTTCCCATCTGACTGAGTAGGGGGAGGCAAACCAAATGCCTTAAATCCTCATCACGTCTGCTCATCGCAGCGATTTTTCCAAATAAGGATTCATATTCGTCGATTATGAATATGCGCTTCGCTTCATCTGCATCCCCATAGGCGGTCGAAATCTGGCATTCGTTCACCAGACTCTCAAAGAAGTCACGTGGGATCGGTGTGCCATTTATTAGAGCGTCTTCAATCCGTTCTGCGAATATAGTGTGTTGAGGCTGATGACGAGTGTTGTCCATAGTTTGAAAAATTACGAGCGAGCTATTTGACTGATCCCCAAAGTTAAGGGCGGCAGTGGTTTTTCCTGAGCGCCTAACACTACACCATAGATGTATTCCCGTTTTACTCGCAACGCTCTCAAGAAGTTGTTTTACTGTGTAGCGCTCGACCATATACATCTGGCGGTGATTCGGATCTTCCAACGGGAAGTCTTTTGCATAATTGCGAGTTAGGCTTCCTTGCATAGCGAGCTTTACACTTGAAGCAAGCCGGTCTTCAATTTTGCTGGCTATTAATGCTGCAGTGTCATGTGCATGTGTGACATCGGCTTTGACATCGGACACGTCTACTACGTCGCTTTTCTCATGCTGAGCTACCCAGTCTCCCACGTTGTTATCTAAGCATGCTAAGCACGCCATTGGATTGGCACTCAGTGCTCGCTCTAGATCCCACCGGCCATGCACATTTTCACTGAAAAAACATGATACTATTGCTTCATGAGGGTTGACGCCCAAGGCTGGAGTCAGTGTAACTTCTAAGAAAGGGGGACTTCCGGACACAACACGGCTTAAACTGGGGGTTAATGATCCGATATCATGCGTTTTATCAACAATTAACTCGAACGCCATCAGCATGGGGGCAATGGTTGAGAAACAGTGATTCTCTTGTACAGCTTCCGCAGCTTCTTTTAATAAGGATATCGCATCACTACCTTTGAGGAAACCCAGTGCGTGCATCCAGCTACTGTTGTTGAGAAGCGTCTTCCAGCCTAATACAGCAGCGTACCCCTTGACCACGCCATGAACTATGCTTGAGCATACGCCCCAAGTGAGCTTAACCTCAGATACGCTAGACGCTTTCTCACGTAGTCGTAGATATGGTTGGATACCTAGCAGTAAGAATTTTAAAAATCCTCCTAATGCTTTGGATTGTATTATTGCTGGTTCAACACCCTTCCGAGAGGAAAACTCTGTTCCCCGTTCGCAAATCTCTTTGGCATGCTCGTAGAACAAAACTGATAGGGCGTCTAAATGAAGCTGTGTCGTCGTCCGCTCACGACTGCACAGATCTTTGAATACGAAAGACATTACGTCATTGTAGTGAGTTGCCCACTGAAATATATGGTGCTCTTTCAGTTCGTTGAGTATCTCTCTGTATGATTCAAGCGCTAGTTCGTCAGGGCTCAGGGTCGGAGCCAATGATTCCGTAGACTCTGCGCCATGCTCAACTATCCGATTGTTGAGTATCTCTGTAAGATTCTTCGTTCTCTTCTTTTCAAAACCATCTTTTATTAGTTTATTCAACTCGGGTGCGAGAAGAACTAGTTCATCCATGTCGAGTGCACGGATTAGAGTTGTCAAAATTTTCTCTGCTTCTGAACGTTTCCATTCCTTCGCTAACGTTGCCGCAACTTGTAGTGAGTGCCTACTGCTGCCACTGATGGACGCCATAATTATCCTTAATAATGTTTGGTATGCCTTGGGAGGTGAGTGGTCCGTGCCACAATTCTACGGGCTGGTAAACACAGAGGCCGTAGCCTGATCCCTAATTAGTGACGTTTACCGTCTCATGGCGGTCGGCACAGCTTTCTCAGCTCGCAGTCACATGATCTCAAGCTGCCATTATGCACATCTGAAGTCCGTTTCTGAAGAAACCTTCGGATGGACGCTTGAACGAAAGCCTTGGCTACACCCATGTTCAACTGCCCAAAAGTATGAAATCCGGGGCATTCGTATGGCCAGTTCCCCGGCTCGCTGAATGTATCTATGATGGATAAGGCGAATGGCCACTCCCGCTGCGCTCCTTGAGAGCCAGGTGAGGCGCTACAAATGGATTTCGCCTTACTCATAGATGACGTTCAGAGGATATCGGTCGGTGAAAATCAGAAAGATCGTGATCAAGAACTTTCGAGGGGTGAAAGCGCTTGATTGGAGCGTGCCAACAGCCGACATTTTTTGCCTTATAGGCAAGGGCGACTTGAATCGCCCCTAGTTTCGTAGACACCTCCATGCCTTAAAATGAGGCCAATCAGGAGGTGCCATGAGCAACCCGCGTTACACCGAAGAATTCAAAATCCAAGCGGTCAATCAAGTGACCGAAAAGCAGCTTCCCGTGGCAGACGTTGCGGCACGCCTTGGCGTATCGACTCACAGCCTTTATGCGTGGATCAAACGCTACAGCAAGCCTCAGGAAACCCGTCAGCAAGACGATGATCAGCAAGCTGAGCTTCGTCGCCTGCGAGCAGAGCTCAAGCGGGTCACGGAAGAGCGAGATATCTTAAAAAACCACCTCCCCGGCACTCCGCGGCCCATTGGGCTAGAAACACTACGTACTACACTTACATTTCTGGACAGTGGTCGCTGGCTTTTTGGAGGCTAAGTCCCCGTCAAAAAACTTGACCCAGGGAAGTACGGAGGTAAACCAACGGTCGCCTCACCCAACTTGCTAAAGCGCCAGTTTGATGTGGTCGAACCCAACAAGGTCTGGGTAACAGACATCACCTACATTCGCACGTATGAAGGGTGGCTGTATTTGGCTGTGGTGCTGGACTTGTTTTCTCGTCAAGTTGTTGGCTGGTCTATGAAGTCGCAGATGACCAGCGACTTGGCTATTGATGCATTATTGATGGCTGTCTGGAAGCGTAAGCCAAAACAGGAGGTGATGATTCACTCCGACCAGGGCAGCCAGTACAGCAGCTCCGATTGGCGCAGTTTTCTGAAGGCCAACAACCTGGTTGCGAGCATGAGTCGTCGAGGTAACTGCCACGACAACGCGGTAGCCGAGAGTTTTTTTCAGCTTCTGAAGCGGGAGCGGATCAAGCGGAAAATCTATACCACGCGGCTAGATGCTCGTAGCGATGTGTTCGATTACATCGAAATGTTTTACAACCCAAAACGACGTCATGGTTTCAACAATCAGCTGTCACCAGTAGAGTTTGAAAAGCGTTACGCAATGAGCTTGCAAGGTGTCTAGAGAATCCGGGGCGATTCATTCCTCGCCTATGAGGCCGGGCAATCGCGTGGCTCAAAGATGGTGAAGAACCGTGTCCTGAAAGTATTGAAGCAGCATGAGGTTGATGTGTCTCACGGATACTCGGAGGGCTATTCGGGCCTTGGCCTTGCACGGATCATCAGGAACATCATCAGCTAAGGGAAAAAGGGACAAACTCTATGAATTGGAAGCTGGTAACTATCGGAGCTTTAATCTGTACGGCTATAGCTGGCTGCGGTACAAAAACCGTTTCGCAGGAGCTAGCGTCTAAACAGGGTGTTATCACCGGTACAGGAAAGGATGGATACCCTGTCGTAAAGTCCATCACGTTTAAGCGGCCTAAAGCCGATGTTTCTCGTGTCCTTGCATGTATGCAGGCTGAAGTCGATGGAATAACAGGAACCCCGGTACAAATCGATGGAGCAGTTAAGTCGAGTGGAAAGGCCTACGCCTCCCTCCAGTTCAGCAACTACGTCGCCTTCGCCATGACAGTTCGCAATAACGAATACCGCTTTGACCGGTTGACCAACGCAGGTCTCAACGGACCTGCTTTTGAGCTGATGGCGTCATCCTATGGAACACCCGAGAATGCTTACGCGGCCCTCGAATCTATTGCTGATCGCGTCAGTGAATGTGCTGCCAAAGTCAGCGCCGCTCTTTGAGGGGGAAAAGCGATGAAGAAGCTGTTGAAAGCTGACAATGCCCCCTCGTGCATTGACATTGATTTGAGCGCGTTAAAATGGCGAAAAAACTCGCCAGAAATTGACATTGGGCTAGCAGATTACCCGCCCCTCTTAAGACATATTCTCAATGGCAACGAATACGGGCCACTCCTGAACGGGTCCGATGTCGCTAGACATAGAAATGAGTGGCGTACTTTCATCAGGGATATGGCCTCTTGTGTGCCTACAAACGCTGTGCTTGTAGATCGGTTTCATACCCAATGGCATGTCGGACACCACCACATCCGAGAACTTGTTGATGACGATGACCTGTTGATGGACATGCTCTGGAAATGGTTACCTCGATACAACGGATCTGAGCTGCTGCTCTATCGTGGAGAAAATTTAGATAGATTCGAACTCGGGAGAATTGGTACTGCTTGGAGTGATAAAGAGAGTGTAGCCAAGATGTTTGCCAGTGGGTTGAACGCTGAAGGTAGAGGCGGTGTGATCTTGGAAACAACTGGAACTGCGAATTCAATAATCGCCGGCCCATCAGCTCACAGCATCTACTTGCGGGAGTATGAGTACACCATCGACAGGCGCAGATTGAGCACTATCAGTGTCAAATGCCATTTTTCCCCACGACAATGTTAGCCAGTGAGCGCCAACACAAGATGCCATCTGATTCGGCTCACTGAATGCGATGCTTCAAGAGAATGCCCCTAAAGACCTGATCGACTTTAATCCCCGGATAGTAACGGCGACGGCACTGGAAGGCGTGCGTTGGTTGTGGAACTGGTGAGCCCGAGGTCTGGCATGTCAGGCTATTCATCGGAAGCCCGAGAACCTCTCGATCATCATTGTCACAATGCAGGTGTTAGTAGTGTCGGCCGTCACTTTTCACGTTAAAGCCCAATGAAATCAGATGGTTGCATAATTTCGACAGACTTTATTTAGTAGGTCGCACCGCAAAGCATCACAAAAATGAGACTGCGACAGACTTTATTTCTGATTCGTCCATCGGCTCACCTCCGATTTTGCTGGGCTCGATCCGACAGACTTTATTCCGTAGGATCACCCAAGAAAAACCCCCGACAACCGGGGGTTTTTCTTTTGGTCTGATTAACGTTTTCAGGTCCACCAGTACCGCACAAGATGAAAGAAAATCGGCGCGGCAAAACACACCGAATCCAGCCGATCCAGCATCCCGCCGTGCCCCTCGATCATATGCCCCCAGTCCTTCACGCCACGGTCGCGCTTGATCGCCGACATCACGATCCCGCCGGCAAACCCCAGCAAGTTGATCAACAGCGCAATTAAAAACGACTGCCAAGGATTGAACGGCGTGGTCCACCACAATGCTGCGCCAATGAGCGATGACAGCAGGATTCCGCCAACAAACCCTTCCACGGTTTTCGAAGGCGATAAATTGGGCGCGATCTTGTGTTTGCCAAACAGCTTGCCGCACACGTACTGCAACACATCCGACAGCTGCACGACGATCACCAGGTAGGCGATCAGCAGCAGGTTGCGACCTTCATAGCCAACGATGTCCAGGGTCAGCAGCGCCGGGACGAAGGACACGCAGAACACTGCGATCATCAGCCCCCACTGCACCTTCGACGCCCGTTCCAGGAAGTGCGTGCTATCGCCGCCCAATGACGCGAGGATCGGCAGCAGCAGGAACACGTAGACCGGGATGAAGATTGAGAACAGCCCATACCAGTCGAAGTAGATCAGCAGGTATTGCAGGGGCAAGGCCAGGTAGAACGCCGCCACCAGCGCCGGGTAATCGCTGCGTCGGGTTGGCGTGAGGGTGAGGAACTCTCGCAGGGCATAGAACGACACCGCGTAGAACAACAAGATCACCGCGCCGGTGCCGAGCCAGAAGGCGATGCCGATCACTACCACCATCACCCACCAGGCGTTGATGCGAGCGTTGAGGTTATCGATCACCGCGTTGGGCGTGCCACGGCTGCGCAATTTGAGGATCAGGCCGATCAGCGAGGCGAGCACCAGGATCATGCCGATCCCGCCGAACAACATCAGGGTTTGGCTATCCATGTCAGGAATGCTCCGGGGCAAGGGCGAGCAAGGCGTCGCGAGTGCGGGCGAGGAACAGCGCCTTGTCTTCGCCGTCTTCCAATTGCAGCGGCGCACCAAAGCTGGTGGTGCACAGCAATGGCAGCGGCAGGACGCGACCCTTGGGCATGACACGGTTGAGGTTGGCGATCCACACCGGTATCAACTCGGCTTGTGGGTAACTTTTTGCCAAGTGGTAGAGGCCGCTTTTGAAGGGCAGCAGGCCATCTTCCAGATTGCGCGTACCTTCGGGGAAGATGATCAGCGAATCGCCATTTTCGAGGGCATCGAGCATCGGCTGCAACGGGTTATCCACAGGGTCTTTGCGTTCCCGGTCGATCAGCACGCCGTTGAACACCCGATTGATGATGTAGCGGCGCAGGGCGCTTTTTTGCCAGTAATCGCTGCCAGCCACCGGGCGTGTGGCTTTGCGCAACTTGGGCGGCAAGGATGCCCACAGCAGCACAAAGTCGCCGTGGCTGCTGTGGTTGGCGAAGTAGATGCGCTGTACTGGCTCCGGCGCGCAACCGAGCCATAGGCTGCGCGCGCCAGTGACCGTGCGGGCCATGGAGGTAATCAGGGTGGCGACCACGGGTTCGAACATGAGGATTCCTTATCCGGCGAAGGGCAGCCAAGGGCTGGCCAGGATGACGGCCAATGTCAGCAGCACTTGCGCGGCCAGCAGGTACGCTTGTTTACGCAGCAGTTTCAGGGCACCGCGACGGCGTTCGGTCCAGGGCCGGCCGGCGCGCTTGGACGATTGCAGGCCGAGGGTTTGCAGCGTCTGGTCCAGATCCTGGGTGCGTTCCACGTCACGGGCCATCAGGCTAAACAGATCGGCATCGAACGCCACTCGCAGGGCCCAGTACTTTTGCAGCAGTCCCAAGACAATCATCCACACGGCGAGGATCAGGCACACCGGCGTAATACTGGCCATTAACAGTTGCGCCAGGCCGAACAACACACCGAGCAAGGTCAGGCCTGTGGATAGCTGATCCAGGGACCGGCCTCGACGCAGTAGGCTGGCAACCACCTGTAGTTCCATATCAGCGGGCATTGGCTGTCCTCAGATTGGGGGAAGGATGAGTGAGCATTTGCCCCAGTGCTTGGCGGTGGGCGGGGTGCAGGACCACACCGGGACGTGCTGTACGAATAATAGCCACTGCCTCGTCGACCGTTGCGGCGCGCCCGCTGTTCAGTAGCCAGGCAGCGACGGCGGTGGCGCTGCGGGAATAGCCGAGGGCGCAGCACACCAATAGCGGCCCGGCTTCGCGCAGGCGTTCGATAGCGTGAGCGGCGTCCAGACACTGCGTGGCGGTGGGAGCCGTGAGGTCCAGCACGGGCAGGCTGTAATAGGCGCGGCCCTGTGGATCAAGTGGCAACTCGGCGCACAGATCGACCACCGCTTTAAAAGAAGTTAGCTCGCTTGTCGTCGGAATTCGCCCCAGCCAAACGTTATCCACAACCTGATCGGCCTGTGGATGCTTGCGAGTCCACAACCGTGAGTTGATCCACGCGGCGCCAAGATACGGCGCGTACAACCAGCGTGACGCAGGACTGAGTTTTCCATCGGCGCGTTTTTGAAAGCCGGCGGCGTCCAGCAACAGATAATTGAACGCCACCAACAGCACCGCGACGGCGGGCCAGAGCAGCCACAACCACCAGCCACCGAAGGTAAACGCCGGGATAGCAAACGCCAGTGCACCCAAGGCATAACGCATTCCCAGTTGCCAGCGCTTCGAATCCTCGGCCAGTTGTGTATCAAGCAGCGGGCTCGGATGTTCCAGTGGCCATAACCACACGCACAACCAACCTGCCAGCGCCCCTGTGGGTAAGTCGATAAAGTGATGTTGATAAGTGGTCAGCACTGAAATCCCGATCAAGGTGAACCAGCCATGCACCAGCCAGCGCCACACCCCTTGGGTATGGCGCTGGAACATGATCCACAGGATCACCAACAGCGCGATATGCAGCGACGGCGCCTGGTTGAACGGTTTGTCGAAGCCCGCCAGTACGGCGAACAGCCAGCCGAACACGCCATCCATTTCTGGCCGTTCGAAGGTAAAGCGCAACGGCCATACCAGGAAACAACTGACGGCAATCACCTGGGCCGTCAGCAAACGCAGGGCGTGCTGTTTCAGTTCATGACGGCTGTTGGGCAGCAGCAGGGAGAAGCCGTAGAGCAGGTCAATCGACCAATAGGGCACGATGGTCCAGGCCCAGAACGGAATATGGGTTTCCCAGCCGAACACCATCGTGCCGACATCGCTGCGTTGGCTGGTGACCCACGTGGCAAAGCCGTAGGTGCTGAAAAACAGCGGCGCGAGCAATAGCAGCCATAAGACCGCAGGTTTCAATAAACCCTGCTCTCTAGGGGTAAGCTGCATGATCAGACCCGCTGCGCCAGGGAGACAGTGAAGATGCCCCATTCATCCACGCGCTGGGTGATCTTGCGAAAACCTGCCGCCTCCACCAGTTGATCCATTTCCGCCTGGCTGCGCCGACGCATCACCCAGGCCTGGCCTTGGCGGTGGCTGGTGAGGGCGCGGGCGATCAGTTCCAGTTGGGGGTGCCACGGTTGGCCGGTGTAGACCAGATATCCACCGGGTTCCACCGCTTCGGCAAGACCGGCCAGCGAACCGCCGACCATCGCGTTATCGGCGAACAATTCATACAGGCCCGAAACCACCGCCAATGTTGGCTTGGGCTCCAGTGCCGCTAGGTCCGCTCGGTCAAAGGCATCGCCTTTGACGAACTGGGCGATATCGCTCAAGCCTTTCTCGCGAATCAGTGCGCCACCGTCGCGCACGTTGATGTCGCTGTAGTCGCGCAGCAGGATCGATTCCGGCAACGGCGAAACGCCCTGCAACGCCTCCAGAATGTACCGGCCGTGGCCGGCGGCGATGTCGACGATGCGCACTTCGCGGCCGTCTTCCCGCAGCTTGGCCATGGTCAGGCGCAGCAGCTCTTCGACATTCAACTTGCGCTGGCGAATGCCGCGCCAGCCGATGGAGTTCAGGTAGTTGGTGTCGATCATCCGACCCAGCGCGCCCTTGCCGGTGGGTTTATTGCGATAGACGTAATCCAGGGTGCTCCCGGAGTCGAAACCAGTGTCGAAGCCCAGCTTCACGCCATCGGACAGCTTGCTGCCCAAGCCCATGCTGGCGCGGGTCATGCGCCAGTACAGATCGCGCAGTGAGTTGCGCGGCAGGGGCGCGGCGAGGGACTCGGATTCGGCGCAGGTCAGACCGATCTTGTCGGCGTCCAGCAAGGATGCGCGATCCAGCGGGTGCTCAAAGTTTTGCAGGATAAACCGCTTGGCGCTGTTCACGGCCACGGCGCGGTCACGCTCGCCGAGGGTGTCGTGGAAGAAGCCGGGGAGGATGTGCAGTTCCTTTTTCAGGCTTCCGAGGCGGTCGAAAAACTGCTGTTGGGGTTTGCGATGGACTACAAAGTCGGAGCCGGAAATCAGCAACTGGGTCGGCACCTGGATCGCCTGGGCATCGGCTACAACGCGGTCGGCTGCTTCGTACAGGCCCAGCAGCACATTCACCGAAATCGCCTTGGTGATCAGCGGGTCAGTGTCGTAGGAGGCGACCCGCTCCGGGTCATGGCTGAGGAACTTGGCCTTGACGTAGCTGTTGACGAAAAAATTGCCGCGAAACTTGCGCATCAGCGCCAGGCCCGGACGGGCGAAAGGCACGTAGAGCTTGACCTTGAACGCCGGCGAGGCCAGCACCAGAGCGCGGATCTTCGGCGCGTAGTCGTGCACCCAAGTGGCGGCGATTACTGCGCCGACACTTTGGGCGATAACTGCGAGGTTTTCTTCTTCGATGCTGTAGGCGCCGCCGATATGGTCGCAGAAGGTCTGCCCGTCCCGGGCGCTGGTGGCAAAGCTGGGGCTGTCACCGCGTTCGCCGGGGGACTGGCCATGGCCACGGGCGTCCCAGGCGAAGAAGTCGAATTGCGGCAGGTCCAGTTCATCCACCAGGTGGGCGATGCGCCCGGAATGCTCATGGCCGCGATGGAACAGCAGGATCGCCTTGCGCGGTTCTAAGCCTGCTGGCGCAGTGGCGGGCCAGTGACGGTAGAAAAGCTCGACACCGTCATGGGTGCTGAAGGTGTGCTCTTGCTGTTCACGCATCGCAAAATCCTTATGCAGAAGGGGAAATGTCTGATTGTTCTTTAAGGCCTTGGCGCACGCGGTTGACCAAGGTGTAGGCGAGCAATGCGGCGACCAGCCACATCACCCCATCGACCCAGCCAGTACCGAGCCAACCCAGGGCGACGCCGGTGGCCAGTACGCCGAGGACAAATGCCCGGTCACTCTTGCCCATTGGGCCGTCGTAACGCCGCGATGCACCGACCATCGGCCCCAGCACGCCGGCGTATTCGCTGAACACCGCCAGCAAGGTCACCAGCAACACTGGCGCCAGGCTGACGCCTGGGATCAACGCAAACGGCAGGATCAACGCGCTGTCGGCGATCACATCACACAGTTCATTGAGGTAAGCGCCCAGGCGTGATTGCTGGCCGAACTCCCGGGCGAGCATGCCGTCGATGGCGTTCAGGGCCATGCGCAGGATCATCCACAACGGGATCAGCGCGAACAGCCAGAGGTGTTGGGCAAAACCTGCGATCAGCAGACCCACCAACAGGGAAACCACCCCGGCCAGCACGGTGATCTGGTTAGCGGTGGTGCCATTGTCGTAGAGGCGCTGGACCAAGGGGCGCAGCAGGTTCTGAAAACGCGGTTTGAGCTGATAGATCGAAATCATGAGTGGTGACGCTTCCTTGTCCGTGATCCCGCGAAAAACTTTCCGGAGTGTGACGATTTATCGCGGCGGGCACTAGTGATGGCTCGTGTTTATGGGGGCTTTGTCACGATCTCTGTGGTACCAAACAAAAATTTCACGCCGCGTGTTATATGGTAACGAATTGTTTCTTGGTGGGCGTTTGGGGATGCGAGTGGATCTGGACGCTGAAGGCGCTGCCATCGAAGGGCTGCCGCGTTTTCAGCAAGGGCTGTTTCATACCCGGCGGTTAAGACAGGCGGGCATTGGCCTGACGGCGGTGGCTGTCATCGGCTGGATGCTGGCGCTTTTTGTCGCGTTGTTTGCGCCGCTGTCGATCTGGCCGGTGGTGCTGATTAACTGTGCGTCGGCGTTGCTGGTGTTGGTGGCGGGTTTGCAGTCGGCGTGGTGGGTAGCTGACTGGCGCGCCCAGGCGCTGGAAGTGCCCGCGCCTGGGTTGACTGAAACGCTGTCAGCGGTGGAGGAGACGACTTGGCTTGACCGCCAACTGGGGCGCTTGCGCCACAGCGGGGCGGGCCTGCTGGCGCAAATCGGCGCGCCGGTTATGTGGCTGTGCAGCTGGTCATTGCTGGCGTTGGTGAGCATCCAGCAGTTCTGGAACCTGGCATTGCCAGCCGCGGCGGTCGGGCAGGCCGCGAGTGTCGGCGCGGCGCTGGCGTTGATCCTGGCCTTCGGTTTGCTGGTGTTTGAAAGGCGCCTGGCCCAGGAGAGCACTGCCCAATGGCCGGAAGCGGCGCAGCTGGCGCAGTTGAGTCGGGTGGCGATCATTTGCCTGGTGATCAGTGGGATCTGTCTGTTATTTGCCGGTGAAACATCGGTGTGGCCATTGCGCCTGGCGGTGTTGATTGGCCTGTTGCCCGCCTTGGTGGCGCTGGAGTTCCTGCTGCGGGGCGTACTGTCGCTGTTCAGCCCGCGTCAGGCACTGCTTGAACCGCGCCTGATGGCGCAAAGCTTTATCGCCGGCATGCTGCGTTGGCCACCACAACCCTTGCTGGCCTTGCAGCACGAGTTGCACAACCGCTTTGGCATTGACCTGCGGCAGATATGGGCCTTTACCTACATGCGCCGCGCGTTTTTGCCGGTTCTGGTGGCGGTGCTGGCGGTAGGATGGTTGCTCACCGGTGTGCATGAAGTCGCCTTACAAGGCCGTGGGATTTATGAACGTTTTGGCAAACCGGTGGAGGTCTTTGGCCCCGGCCTGTATGTCGGCTTGCCTTGGCCGTTGGGCCGTGTGCTTCCGGTGGAAAACGGCGTGGTCCACGAACTGGCCACCAGCGTTGGCGAAACCACCGTCACCGATCTTGCCCCCGCCGAAGGCCCAGCGCCGCTGATCGCCAATCGCCTGTGGGACGCCAGCCATGTGAATGACAAATCCCAGGTCATCGCCAGCAGCAGCGGCGACAAGCAGAGCTTTCAGATCGTCAACATGGATGTGCGTTTTGTCTACCGCATCGGCCTGACCGATCAGGCCGCGCTTGCCGCCACCTACAACAGCGCCGATGTGCCGACGCTGATCCGCAGCACCGCCAGCCGCATCCTCGTGCATGACTTCGCCTCACGTACCCTCGACGAATTACTGGGGGAACAACGCACCAACCTCGCCGCCGAAGTGGGCCGGGCGGTGCAGGCTGATCTGCAGAAACTCGACAGCGGTGTGGAGATTCTTGCCACGGTGGTGGAAGCCATTCACCCACCGGCCGGCGCTGCCAACGCTTACCACGGCGTGCAGGCCGCGCAAATTGGCGCCCAGGCGCTGATCTCCCGCGAACGCGGAGCGGCCAGCGAGCAGACCAACCTGGCGCTGCTGCAAGCCAGTGTCGCCCGCGATCAGGCCCAGGCCACGGCCCATGAAGTCAGTGCTGGCGCCCAGGCGGCGGACCTGCGCTTTCGCGCCGAACAAAGGGCTTACAAAGAAGCCGGCCAGGCCTTTGTGCTGGAGCAGTACCTGAGCCAACTGAGCCAGGGCCTGGCCCACGCCAAGTTACTTATTCTTGATCATCGCCTGGGCGCCAGTGGTGCACCGACGATCGATCTGCGTTCTTTTACCTTGCCGGCCGATCCTTCGCTGCCGCGTAAAACCGTTCAATAAGGAGTCTGTCTGTTGAGCGCTCACTCTCACGATCATGGTCACCACCACGGCCACCATCATCACCATCATCACCATCACGGTGACGAACAAGCAGCCGGCCCTTTCCCCTGGCGGCGCATGGCCTGGGCCGTGTTGCTGGTGCTGTTCGCCATCGCCGCGGCTAGCCTGGTGCAGGTGCGCTCCGGCGAAGCGACGGTGATTACCCGCTTTGGCAACCCGTCGCGGGTGCTGCTGGAACCGGGCCTGGGCTGGCGCTGGCCACAGCCGTTCGAGGCGGCAATCCCGGTGGACCTGCGCCTGCGTACCACCTCCAGCGGTTTGCAGGATGTAGGTACCCGTGATGGCCTGCGGATCATCGTCCAGGCCTATGTGGCGTGGCAGGTTCAGGGCGACGCCGACAATGTGCAGCGCTTTATGCGCGCGGTGCAGAACCAGCCGGACGAAGCCGCGCGGCAGATTCGCACCTTTGTCGGCTCGGCCCTGGAAACCACCGCCAGCAGCTTCGACCTGGCCAACCTGGTAAATACCGACGCCAATCAAGTGCACATCGCCGATTTTGAAGCGCAACTACGCCAGCAAATTGATCAACAATTGCTCACCACCTACGGCGTGCGCGTGGTGCAGGTGGGCGTCGAACGGCTGACGCTGCCTTCGGTCACCCTGGCCGCCACCGTCGACCGTATGCGCGCCGAGCGGGAAACCATCGCCACTGAACGCACCGCCATTGGCAAGCGCGAAGCGGCACAGATTCGCTCCGCTGCCGAGCGTGATGCACGCATCGTCCAGGCTGACGCTACGGTGAAAGCCGCCGACATCGAAGCGCAATCGCGCGTGGAAGCGGCGCAGATTTATGGCCGCGCCTACGCCGGCAACCCACAGCTGTACAACCTGCTGCGCTCCCTCGATACCCTCGGCACGGTGGTGACGCCGGGCACCAAAATCATCCTGCGCACCGACGCCGCACCGTTTCGCGCCTTGGTGGACGGGCCCAAGGACGTCCAGCCATGAGTGACCGTGACACCCCAGACAGCCCATGGATTCAGGCCGGGCGCCTGACCTTCATCGCACTGTACGCGGTGACCGTGCTGGCAGCGCTGGCTTGGGCATTCTCCAATGTGCGCCAAATCGACCCGCAGAACCGCGCCGTGGTCTTGCACTTCGGCGCCCTGGATCGGATTCAGAATGCCGGCCTGCTGTTAGCTTGGCCGCGGCCCTTTGAACAAGTCGTGCTGCTGCCCGCTGCGGACCGCGTGATCGAGCGTCGGGTGGAAAACCTGCTGCGTTCCGACGCCGCGATCCAGGCCGACCGCGTGGCCAGTTTCGCCACGCCCATCAGTGACGCCCTGGCCGGCTCCGGTTACCTGCTGACCGGCGATGCGGGCGTAGTGCAGCTGGATGTGCGGGTGTTCTACAAGGTCACCGAGCCTTACGCCTTCGTATTGCAGGCTGATCATGTATTGCCCGCTTTGGATCGATTGGTCACACGAAGTGCCGTGGCCCTGACGGCGGCGCGGGACCTGGACACGATTCTGGTGGCCCGCCCCGAACTGATCGGCACCGACAACCAGGCCGCCGAACGTCGTGAGCGGCTGCGGGGCGATCTGGTGCAAGGTATCAATCAGCGCCTGGCGGATTTGGCCTCCACCGGCTTGGGCCTGGGCATTGAAGTCACTCGCGTCGATGTGCAATCGAGCCTGCCGAGCCCGGCCGTCAGCGCCTTTAACGCGGTACTCACTGCCAGCCAGCAGGCCGACAAGGCCGTGGCCAACGCCCGCACCGACGCCGAGAAGCTGACCCAGACCGCCACTCAGGACGCCGACCGCTCCGTGCAGGTGGCTCACGCCCAGGCCCGCGAACGCTTGGCCAACGCCCAGGCACAAACCGCCACCGTCGCCAGCCTGGCCCAGGTGAAGGACCCCGGCCTGCTGCTGCGGCTGTACCGCGAACGCCTGCCGAAGATCCTCGGCCAAGCCGGCTCCGTGACCACGGTCGACCCTAAAGATGATTCCCGCCTGATCATTCAGGGAGCCGAACAATGACCGCTCATTCTCTACCTTTGGAGCAGACGCCCATGCTCTCATCGGCCGAACAACGCAGCGCCGCCCGGCAACTGACCTTGGCGATGCTCGCACTGGGTCTGCTCAGCCTGGGCCTGGTCTGGCGCTGGCTGGCGCCTGATCAAACCGGCGTCAGCCAACTGCTGCTGGGTTTTGCCTCGCTGCTGGTGGCGGTGCCGGTGATGCGTTCGGCCTGGTACAGCCTGCGTTACCCGAGCCTGCATGGCATCACTGACCAACTGATTGCCTTGGCGATGCTGGGCGCCTGGGCCACCGGTGATCTGCTGACCGCCGCACTGCTACCGATCATCATGATCTTCGGTCATGTGCTGGAAGAGCGCAGCGTCATCGGCTCCCAGGAAGCCATTCATGCCTTGGGCAAACTGACCCGCAGCCATGCGCGGCGGGTGCAGGCCGACGGCACGATTGTGGGGGTGGACAACGGCACGCTGAAGACCGGCGATATCGTTGAAGTACGTGCCGGCGACCGGGTGCCCGCCGATGGCGTGGTGCTGTCGGGGCAGGCGAGCCTGGACACTGCGCCGATTACCGGCGAGTCGGTGCCTCTGGAGGCGAGCGTTGGCGTACAGGTCTTTGGCGGGGCGATCAATCTGGACGGCTTGCTGCGCCTGGAAGTGACCCGCACCGGCAACGAGTCGACCCTGGGCAAAGTCATTGCCCTGATGCAAAGCGCCGAGCGCTCCAAGCCGCCGATTACCCGGTTGCTGGAGCGTTATGCCGGCAGTTACCTGGTGCTGGTGTTGCTGCTGGCGGCGGTCACCTGGTTTGTCACCAACGATGCCCAGGCGATGTTGGCGGTGTTGGTGGCGGCATGTCCGTGTGCGCTGGTGTTGTCGGCACCAGCCACGGCGATTGCGGGCATTGCAGTCGCGGCGCGCCATGGGATTCTGATTCGCAGCTCGGCGTTTCTCGAAGAGCTGGCGGACTTGACGTCACTGGTGGTCGACAAGACCGGCACCCTGACCTTTGGCACCTTGCGTTTGCAGTCCATTGAAACCACTGAGCCTGATCGCCAGGTGCTGCTCAACCTTGCCGCCAGCCTCGGTTCGGCCAGCAGCCACCCGGTCAGCCGGGCATTGGCGGGGTTGGCAACTCAGGAACAAATGCTGGCGCTCGCGGATATTCGTGAGCGCCAAGGCCTGGGTGTCGTGGCGCAGACTTCACAGGGTGAAGCGGCCCTCGGTCGGCCTGAGTTGTTCGACCAACTGGGTATCGTCACCACTGCGGTGCCCAACCACGACGGCCCGATTGCCGGGCTGGCGCTCAATGGGCAATTTCTCGCCTGGCTGCTGCTGGCCGACAGCGTCAAACCGGAAGCGCGCCAGGCCATGAAGGAACTGCGAGAACTGGGCCTGGGTCGGCAACTGCTACTGACCGGCGATCGCCAGAGCGTGGCCGATAGCCTGGCGCTGGAAGTGGGCATCAGCGACGTCGAGGCCCAGGCCTTGCCGGAAGACAAGCTCAACCGTGTTATGGGGGAAATCAGCAGCGGTTTCCGGCCAATGGTGGTGGGCGATGGGATCAACGACTCCCTGGCGCTCAAGGCCGGTGTGGTAGGCGTAGCAATGGGCGCGGGCGGCGCGGACATCGCCCTGGCATCGGCGGATGTGGTGCTGATTGGCAGCGACCTGCGGCGCCTGGGCACTTGCGTACGCTTGAGTCGCCAGTGTCGGCAGACGTTGCAGGTCAACGTGATCATCGGCCTGGGCTGGACGCTGGCGATCGTGGTATTCGCGGCGTTTGGCTGGCTGGGCGCGGCGGGGGCGATGATTGCGGCAGTGCTGCATAACCTCAGTACCTTGCTGGTGCTGGGTAACGCCGGGCGGTTGCTGCGGTTTCAGGAGCCGTTGCTGAAGCTGGAAGAATGATTTTCAGAAAATATCGAGGTGCTCTGTAACGGCATTCGATGACCTCACTCTAGTGGTGTGTCGGGACTGAACAATCCGTTCAGCCGACGCCATTACCGATCATTGAGGAATACAAAAATGAACATCAAAAATGCCATTTCCGGTGCTGCCCTGGCTATCGCTGCCGCCACCATGTTTGCCGGTGTTGCCACTCAAGTACAAGCCGCCGATGAAGCGAGCGTTCATTGCTACGGCGTGACTTCCTGCAAAGGCATGAACGACTGCAAGACCGCTGAAAACGCCTGCAAGGGCCAGGCTGTCTGCAAGGGTCACGGCTTCAAGGCAATGACTCAGGCGGCCTGCGATAAGGCTGGCGGCAAAGTCGGCGAGTAACGGCGAATACGTGATTTCGCAGCGGTGTGCACGTCGCTGCGGACACTTTCAGGAGTTCGTCATGTCTGCATCTATGCCTTGCCTGGGCTACGGCCTGGGATTACGTGGCGCTTACTACCAGGAGATTCTTGAACAGTCGCCGGACGTGGACTGGTTCGAGATCGTCTCCGAAAATTATCTGGTGCAAGGCGGCAAGGCCTTGTACTACCTGGACGCCATCGCAGAGCGCTACCCGCTGGTGATGCATGGCGTGTCCTTGTCCATCGGCGGGCCCCATGCCCTCGATATCGATTACCTCAAGCAACTCAAGCAACTGGCTGACCGGGTCAAACCGGCCTGGGTTTCCGATCACCTGTGCTGGAGCCGTGGCAACGCCCATCAGTTGCATGACTTGTTGCCGCTGCCTTACACCGAAGAAAGCCTCTATCACGTTGCTGCTCGTGTGCGGCAGGTACAGGAGGTTTTGCAGCGCCCGTTGGTGCTGGAAAATGTCTCCAGCTATGTACGAGCAAAGGCCGATGAATTCACCGAATGGGAGTTTCTCAATGCCCTGAGTCACCTCAGCGGTTGCGAGCTGTTGCTGGACGTTAACAATGTCTATGTCAGCTCCCGCAACCACGGCTTTGACCCCTGGACCTTTATCCGCAACCTGCCGCCCAAGAGCATCCGCCAGTTACATCTGGCCGGGCACATGGATTACGGCGACTACGTGGTCGACACCCATGATCATCCGGTGTGCGATCCGGTCTGGAAGCTCTATCAACAGACCCTTGAACACCTCGGCCCGGTGGCGACACTGCTGGAGCGTGACGACCACTTCCCGCCGTTTGCCGAGTTGCTCGATGAGTTGAACAAGGCCCGTGAGCTGGGCGCAATCGCCCTGGCCAGGAGGCCGTTATGCGCCTGATCGATTGGCAACAGGCGTTTGAACAGCACCTGCTGAGCAAATCCTCTGCGAGCAGTGGTTTTAATGCCACGTTGATGGGCGGGCCGACGCTGGATGTCGAGACGGGATTGGCGATTTACCACAACGCCTACCTGGCGCGGTTGCAGGAGGTGATGCGTGGGGACTTCCCGGCGGTGTGGCACTGGTTGGGGGACGAAGAGTTTGCCGCGCTGGTGGCGGCCTATATTTCTCGCTATCCCTCGGCACATTTTAGTTTGCGCTGGTTGGGACAGCGGTTCGAACGCTTTATCGGCGAGCATCTGGTTGCCGAGCAAAGCGCTCCGCTGGTAGAGCTGGCGCGCCTGGAATGGGCGTTTACCCTGGCGTTCGATGCGCCGGAAGGTGAACCTCTGACGGTGTCCGATATGGCCGCGCTGGCGCCTGAGGAGTGGCCGGGGCTGCAGGTCGAACTGGTACCGTCGGTGCAGCAGGTGTTGTGTCGCTTCAACAGCCTGGGCATCTGGCGTTCGGTCAAGGATCAGACTGGCTTTCCCGGCAGCCAGGAGCTGCCCTTGGCCGAGGTGTGCCTGGTCTGGCGTGACCAGCATGTTTGCCGCTACCGCAGCCTGAAACCGGCCCAAGCCTGCGCTTTAGCCGGAATGGTCACTACCGGCTGGAGCTTTTCAGAACTGTGCGCCGAGTTGGCAGTCAGTTATCAGGAGGGCGCGCCACTGCAAGCTGTTACCTGGTTGAAACAGTGGGTTCAGGACGGTTTGCTGCAGCTTCGTGCACCATAGAAAACGGCTATTAAATCGATAGCCTGCTGCTTTTCTTTGGATGGTCTACCCTCATTTCAGACGTCTGAAACAAGGGGGATTATTCATGCTCGCGCAACTTCCACCGGCCTTACAGAATCTTCAGCTTCCACTGCGTCTGCGACTCTGGGATGGCCATGAATTCAACTTGGGCCCGGAGCCCAGCGTCACCATTGTGGTCAAGGACCCCATCGTGGTTTCGCAGTTGGCTCATCCCACGCTCGACTCCCTGGGCGCGGCCTTCGTCGAGGGCAAACTGGAGCTGGAGGGCTCCATTAGCGAAGTGATCCGGGTCTGTGACGAGTGGAGTCATGCCTTGATCCATGACGACGAAGAGAGTCGTCCGGTGCGCTCGATCCACGACAAGTCCACCGACGCGGCGGCCATTTCCTACCATTACGACCTGTCGAACGAGTTCTACCAGCTCTGGCTGGACCACGACATGGCCTATTCCTGTGGTTACTTCGAAACCGGCAGCGAATCCCTCGATCAGGCCCAACAAGACAAATTCCGCCACCTGTGCCGCAAATTGCGACTGCAACCAGGTGAGTATTTGCTGGATGTCGGCTGCGGTTGGGGCGGGCTAGCGCGTTATGCCGCGCGGGAATTTGGGGTCAAGGTGTTCGGCATTACCCTGAGCAAGGAACAGCTGGAGCTGGCTCGCGAGCGTGTGATCGCCGAAGGCCTGGAGGATCTGGTGGAGCTGCAGTTGCTGGACTACCGCGACCTGCCGCAGGACGGGCGTTTCGACAAAGTGATCAGCGTCGGCATGTTCGAACACGTGGGCCACGCTAACCTGGCTGAGTACTGCAAGACGCTCTTTGGTGCGGTGCGCGAAGGTGGCTTGGTGATGAATCACGGCATTACCGCCAAACACACTGATGGCCGACCGGTGGGCCGTGGCGCTGGTGAGTTTATCGGGCGTTATGTGTTCCCCAACGGCGAGCTGCCGCATCTGTCGATGATGACCGCCGAAATCAGCGAAGTAGGTCTGGAAGTGGTCGACGTGGAAAGCTTGCGCCTGCATTACGCCCGCACCCTGGACCATTGGAGCGAGCGCCTGGAAGACAACCTGGAAGCAGCGACGAAGATGGTGCCGCAGCAAGCGCTACGGATCTGGAGGCTGTACCTGGCGGGCTGTGCGTATGCCTTTGCCCGGGGTTGGATCAATCTGCATCAGATTCTGGCGGTCAAGCCCCATGCCGATGGCAGTCATGATTTGCCTTGGACGCGAGATGATCTGTACCGATAGTGCGCCTACAAAATCGGTGAAATAAGCCGCGCGACCCGCATGCCCAGTTGTTGCAGGCGGCGGGTCTGGCGGCTTTCTTCCTGGCTGGTTTCGTGGGCCAGGGCGAAGTCGTCCATCAGCATTTTTTCCACTTGGCTGGCAAAGGCCTCATCCACCGTCAGCAACATCACTTCGAAATTGAGCCGGAACGAGCGGTTGTCCAGGTTCGCACTGCCGATGGCGCTGATTTCGCTGTCCACCAACACCACCTTCTGATGCAGAAAGCCGGGCGTGTAGCGAAACACCCGTACGCCTGCGCGCACGGCTTCGATGGCATACAGGCTTGATGCGGCATAGACGATGCGGTGATCGGGGCGCGATGGCAGCAGCACGCGCACATCTACCCCGCGTAACACCGCCAGCCGCAGCGCCGCGAACACTGCCTCATCCGGGATGAAATACGGGCTGGTGATCCACACACGCTCGGTGGCGGCATGAATGGCTTCGACGAAGAACAGCGAGCAGGTTTCATAGGGGTCAGCCGGGCCGCTGGCCAGTAACTGGCAGAGTACGCCGTCATCGGGGTAAGTGTCCGGCAGGATCAGCGGCGGCAGTTCCCGCGCGGCCCAGAACCAGTCTTCGGCAAAGGACTCCTGCAGGCATGCCACCACCGGGCCACTGACCTGGACATGGGTATCGCGCCAGGGCGCGAGCGGAGGCTTCTTGCCCATGTACTCATCGCCGACGTTATGCCCACCGACAAAGCCCACCAAGCCGTCCACCACCACTATCTTGCGGTGGTTGCGAAAGTTGACCTGAAAACGGTTGAGCCAGCCGCTGCGGGTGGCGAAGGCTTTGACGTTGACCCCGGCATCGCGCAATGGCTGTACATAACCGTGGGGTAGGGAATGGCTGCCGATGCGGTCATAGAGCACGTAGATGGCCACGCCTTCTGCGGCTTTCTGTTTGAGCAATGCCTGCAACTGACGGCCGAGTTCGTCGTCATGAATGATGAAAAACTGGATCAGTACCGCGGTTTTCGCCCCACGGATCGCTTCGAAAATCGCGCCGAAGGTGGCGTCGCCGTTGATCAGTAACCGCACCTGATTGTTCGCCAGGCACGGCATGCGCCCCAGCCTGGGCATGGCGCGCAGCGAGGCATAGGCATGGGAGTTGCGGGCGGCCAGCGCCTCTTCCACCCACGGACGCCAGTTCAGCTCGGTGATGGCCTTGTGCATTTCCTGGTTGGCCTGGCGGCGTGCCTGTATGTAGGCGTCGAAGGTGCTGCGGCCAAAGATCAGGTAGGGGATCAGCGTCAGGTAAGGAATGAACATCAGGGACAGGGCCCAGGCAATCGAGCCTTGGGCGGTCCTGACGGTCAGCACCGCGTGAATGGCGGCGATGGTGCCCAGGGTATGGAGCAATGCAATCAGGTAGCCGAGCAGGTGTGGGCCAAAAAAATCCATGGACGATGGTACTCCCGATGATTCCATGCCTAACAGACCATGTTCCGGTGCGAATGTCGCTATTTTATTCGCTGTGCAACACTGGCGCTTTTGCGGCGTCTAACGCCGACAATTGCCCAGGAGTTACCCGATGAATGCTCGTCTGCTTGGTTTGGCCATGGTTGTTGGTTTGTCGTTGCCAGTGGCGGCGCAGGCGCAGATGTTGGCGCCGGGGTTGTGGGAATTGACCACCAGCAACATGAAAGTCGATAACCAGAATCTGCCGGACTTGTCACTGATCCTCGGTCAGTTGAAACAACAGATGACCCCGGAGCAACGCGCCATGCTGGAAAAGCAGGGCATTGCCATGGCCGGCAAGGGCGTTCAGGTGTGCCTGACGCCGGCACAAGTGGCGTCCGACTCGATCCCCCTGACTGACCCGCAATCGGGCTGCAAGCAGGAAGTGACCGATAAAACCGGCAACCAGTGGAAATTCCGTTTCAGCTGCCCGAAAGCCCAGGGCACGGGAGTGGCAACGTTCCAGAGTCAGAAGGAATTCACCACCACAGTCAACGGCACCTTCAATGCCACCGGCATTCAGCAGAACGGCAGCCTGGATACCCATGCACAGTGGTTGGGCAGCAATTGCGGGACGGTCAAGCCTCGCGCCTAACGCAGAAAGTGCAAAGGCAAGCCCCGGCAGCTGTCATGTACCCGCTCGTCGTGCCAGGCCAGGTGCCCGGAGACCAGCGTGGTGCTGACGCTGTGGCGAAAGCTGCGTTCGGCGAAGGGCGTCCAGCCGCAGCGGGCGAGAATCGGTTGGCTGCTGACGGGTTTGCCGTGGGGTTCGGGTTTGATCAGCACCAGGTCGGCCCAATAGCCTTCGCGCAGATAGCCACGATCAGGGATGGCGAACAGGTCGGCGACCCGATGACTGGTTTTCTCCACCAGGGTGGCCAGCGGCAAGAGGCCGTCGGCCACTAACTCCAATAACGCAGGCATAGCGTGTTGCACCAGCGGCAAGCCCGATGGCGCCTCGCGGTACGGCTGCTGTTTTTGTGCCCAGGTATGAGGCGCATGGTCGCTGCCGATCACATCCAGGCGGTTGCTCAGCAGCGCCATACGCAGGGCGTTGCGGTCGGCGCGGGACTTGATCGCCGGGTTGCATTTGATCTGATGACCTAGGCGCGCGTAGTCGCGGTCATCGAACAACAAGTGGTGCAGGCAGACTTCGGCGGTGATACGTTTTTCCGCCAGGGGTTTGTCTTCAAACAGTGCCAACTCCCGGGCGCTGGTCAGGTGCAGCACATGCAGGCGCGTGCCGTGGCGGCGGGCCAGATCCACGGCCAGGGATGACGAGCGATAGCAGGTCTCGGCGTCGCGGATCAACGGGTGGGCCACGGCGGGGATGTGGTCGCCGAAGCGCCCGCGCAGGCGTCGTTCGTTGGCCTGGATGCTGGGGGTGTGTTCGCAGTGAGCGAGGAGGATGGTTGGTACTTCGGCGAACAGGTGCTCCAGAATCCGTGGATCATCCACCAGCATATTGCCGGTGGAGGCGCCCATAAACACTTTGACGCCTGCCACCTCTCGCGGATCAAGCGCGGCGACAGTGTCGAGGTTGTCATTGCTCACGCCAAAGTGAAAACCGTAGTTGGCCACTGAATGCAGGGCGGCGCGGCGCTTTTTATCGGCCAATGCTTCCAGGGTCAGGGTTGCCGGTTGGGTGTTGGGCATGTCCATGAAACTGGTAATGCCGCCGGCCACGGCGGCGCGGGACTCACTGTAGAAGCTGCCTTTGTCCGGCGCACCAGGTTCGCGGAAATGTACCTGGTCGTCGATCATGCCGGGCAGTAACCACTGGCCCTGGGCGTCGATTTCTACGGTAGCGTTTTGCCCTTCGATGCTTGCGGCAATCTTCTCGATGCGGCCGTTGGCGACCAACAGGTCGGCGTCGAATTCCTGGCCTTCATTTACCAGGCGGGCGTTGCGGATCAGTAGGCGGCTCATGCTTAAAACTCGTTTTGCAGGGCTTTGTAACCGCGCACCAGATCAACGTTGGTACGGGCCACGTCTTCGGAAAACTCCGAGGCGCTGATGCTTACCGGCGGGAATTGCGACAGGTCGGTGTTGGGTCCGATGCGCGTGGTAGAGGGTACGTAGAAGGCGGCAGGCAAGTCGCGGCCGTCGACCACCGAGTTGTGCCGCACCACGCAGCCGTCGCCGACCGCACAGTTGAATAGCACGCTGTTGAAGCCGATAAATACTCGATCGCCGACGGTGCAGGGGCCGTGGACGATGGAGCGGTGGGCGATGGAACTGAATTCGCCGATGGTCACCGCCGCCCCGGATTTGGAGTGGATCACCACGCCGTCCTGGATGTTGGAATTGGCGCCGATGGTGATCGGGTCCATATCGCCATTGGTGTCCACCTCGTCGGCACGGATCACTGCGTAGGGGCCGACAAACACGTTTTCACCGATGATCACCTTGCCGCAGATGATTGCGGTTTTGTCGACGTAGGCTGACTCGGCAATCACGGGGAGATCGCCGGAAGGGTTCTTGCGGATCATGCGTGTTCCTCGACGGGCGCGGTGATGATGTGCACTTGGCCGTCAGCGATGGTGTTGTAGAAGCAGGTGGGCCGGCCGGTGTGGCAAGCGGGGCCCTGTTGATCGACGATCAGCAGCACAGCGTCGCCGTCGCAATCCAGGCGCGCTTCGATCAGTTGCTGGCGATAACCAGAGGTCTCGCCTTTACGCCACAGTCGCTGGCGCGAGCGTGACCAATAGCAGACCTGCCCGGTGGCCAGGGTTTCGTCGAGGGCCAGGCGGTTCATCCAGGCCAGCATCAGCACCGCGCCGCTGCCGTGTTGCTGGGCGATGGCGGCAATCAGGCCATCGTTGTTCCATGGCAGGGCGTCGAGCACCTGATCGAGGGGAAAGCGGCTGCCGAGGGCCGCGCTTTCCAGATCGAGCATGGTCAGGGTCATGGCTTGCTCAAGGCGTCGTACAAGGTGTTGAGGTTGTATTCGAACAGCCCGGTAAAGGTGCTGGCCGGACCTTCGGTTGCCAGGGCGTCCGAGTACAACGTGCCGCCGATATGGGCGCCGCTTTCGTCGGCAATCTGCTTGAGCAGGCGCGCGTCCTTGATGTTCTCCATGAATACCGCCTTGACCTTGGCCTGACGGATTTGGGTGATCAGCGCGGCGACTTCGGCAGCCGAGGGGTCGCGTTCAGTGGACAGGCCTTGAGGTGCCATGAAGTCGATACCGTAGGCCTGACCGAGATAGCCGAAGGCGTCATGGGAGGTGACGATGCGGCGGTTGCCCGGTGGCAGCGAACCTAACTTGGCCTTGGCTTCGGCCAGCAGGCGGTAGATTTCCTTCAGGTAGACCTGGCTGTTGTGCTGGTAGTCTGCTTTGTTGGCCGGGTCCGCCGCGATCAGGGCTTTGGTGATGTTGTTCACGTAGAGTTCGGTGTTGGCCAGGTTGTGCCAGGCGTGCGGGTCGGGGAGGGTGTCGCCATCTTCGTCCATGGTGCGGGGAATTACGCCTTTGCTGGCGGTCACCACTGTGGCCTTGGTCTCGGTGCTGGTGACCAGGCGATCCAGCCACGGCTCGAAACCCAGGCCGTTCTTGATGATCACCTTGGCCGTGAGCAGCGCCTTGGCGTCGTCCGGGGTTGGTTCGTACGTGTGGGCATCGGCGTCAGGGCCGACCATGTTGCTGATCTGGATATGGTCACCGCCAACCTGGTGAGTCATGTCGGCAAGGATGCTGAAACTGGTGACCACCTGGAGCTTGTCCGCCGCCTGGACGGTCGCGAACGACAGCGCCAGCGAGACACTGAACAGCACGAGTAGAGCGCGCATCGGGAAACACCTCATTGGGATGTAAGCAAAGACGGGCGGCGCAGTAAGCCGTGCACCGGACCGAAGACCACGGACAGCAAGTACAAGCCGCCAGCCACCAGCACAATCGCCGGGCCGCTGGGCAGCGAGTAGTAGAACGACAACAACAAGCCAAGCCACACCGACAGGCATCCCAGCGCCGCCGATACCACGATCAACACCGGCAGGCGCCGGCTCCAGAAGCGTGAAGCCGCTGCTGGCAACATCATCAAGCCGACCACCATCAAGGCGCCGATGGCCTGGAAGCCGATCACCAGGTTCAGCACCACCAGGGTCAGGAACACGCCGTGGGCCAGCGGCCCGAGGCGGCTGACGGTTTGCAGGAACAGCGGGTCGAGAGTGTCCAGCAGCAGCGGTTTGTAGATCAGCGCCATGGCGATCAGGCTGAAGCCGGACACCCAGATCATGCCGGTGAGGGTCGGGCCGTCCACCGCCAGGGCCGAGCCGAACAGCAGGTGCAGCAGGTCCAGGCGCTTGCCGGCCATGCCGAGGATTAGTACGCCGCTGGCCAGGGAAATCGGGTAGATGGCGGCGAGGCTGGCGTCTTCGCGAAGGCCGGTGCGGCGGGTGATCCACGCGGCCAATCCAGCCATGCTCAGGCCAGCACCGAGGCCGCCGATGGTCAGGGCGGGCAGGCTCAGGCCGGCGAACCAGAAGCCCAGCGCCGCACCGGGGAGGATGCCGTGGGCCACGGCGTCGCCGATCAGACTCATGCGGCGCAGGATCAGGAACACGCCGAGTGGGGCGGTGCTGCAGGCCAGTACCAGGCCGCCGAGCAATGCGCGGTGCATAAATACGAAGTCGTTGAACGGCATCCATAGGTGGGCGGCGATGTGCATCAGGCCACCTGCATCTGCGGTTGCTGACGGATCAATTCGTTACTGGGTGCCAGGACGCAACCGCTGTTTTTGATCTGCAATGCCTGGGGGATGTGTTGGCGCACAGCGGCCAGGTCATGACACACCACCAGCAGTGTGCGGCCTTCGGAGTGCCAGGCGTGGATGTGTTTCCACAGCAACGCTTGGCCGTCTTCGTCGAGGGCAGCATGGGGTTCGTCGAGCAACAGCACAGGCGCTTCGGCCAGGCTCATGCGAGCGAGGAGGGCGCGTTGCAGTTCGCCGCCGGACAGGGCCATCAACGGGCGATGCTCCAGGCCGCTGAGGCACCAGTCGTCCAGTACGGCTTGAAGGCGTTGGCTGCGTTGTTGCGGTGTTTGTTTGCTGCCCCAGAAGCCGGCGGCCACTAACTCTTGCAGGCTGATCGGAAACTGGCGGTCCAAGTGTTGCTGCTGTGGCAGGAATGACAGACTGCCGCGCCGTGGAGTTTCCAGTACGACTTTTCCGGCCAGGGGTTTCTGCAAGCCAGCGATGACTTTCAGCAGGCTGCTTTTGCCGGAGCCGTTGGCGCCGATCACACCGGTGAGGCTGCCTTTGGCCAGTTCGAAATCCACTGCGGGTGTCAGTGGTTGGCCAGGCGCCCCCCAGCGCAACGCTTTGCAACTGATCATGCGGATGCCCTCGTCCAGCGGCTTTCTGCTACAGCGTCGTGAGCGTGCAGGCTTTCGGCGTGGACCACTTTCAAGTGGAAGGCGTGTACCGCGTCTGAACGTTTCAGCGCCAGATTCAAGCGGCGGGCTGCGTCCTCACAGAACATCAGGTTCTGGCCGTTGGCCAAGGCGAAGGCTTGTTCGTCGGCCCGCTTCACGGCGGTTTGCACGGCGGTGCCGAGAGCGGCTTCGGCGGCATTGATCAGCTCAATCAGCGGCAGGTTGTGAGTATTGCTTTGCAACTGGACCTGCAATTGCGCGCTGCTGCGCTGGCTGTGGGGTGTGGCGACGATGCCTTTCGTGCTGCCCAGCCAAGCCATTACGTCCTCGTGTTGCAAAGGGGTGTTGGCGAAATCATCGACAAATTGCTGCTGAATCAACTGCCTGGCGAGCGCGGCCGAGCAAGGACAGGTTGACGAGTAGGTAACGTCAATTTTTAGTTCCACGTGGAACATTTGATTTTCAAAACGCGCCTCGATGCTCACCGGATAATTTTTCCAGCCAGCCAAAGGACTGACCAGGGCGGGGCGTTTGAGCAGTAAATCTGTGTGAATACGCAGGCTGGCGTTATGGGACAGACCTTCATGGCTATCGAGGAAGCGCTGCAACACTTGACGCAACAGCGCCGGTGTCAGGCTTTCTTGTTCAAGCATTTCCAGCGCCAGATACAGGCGCGACATATGAATGCCGCGCGCCTCATTGTCGTCGAGGCTCACGCCTGCATCGGCCTTGGCATTCAGGCGCTGGCCGTCGATCAGGACAGGAAGGGCAATGCCGCACATGCCCACCCAGTCCAGTGGCAAGGCTTGGCGTGAAGCCTGCGCGGCGATATCCGGCAGAGTCAGCGCATTCATGAGCAGGTCCATCATTGGGATTAAAAAGACATGTTATATTATAACTATTGAGGCGACGATGGTTTTTCTGCGCCGGTTTTTTAATCAGTTATGTCGAGCACGGACGCTCCTTAATTTGCGGTGTAAGTCATGCACAGACGTCAACTCCTCAACCTGCTGCTGGCCAGTGCAGTATTCGCTTTACCCTTCAGTGTTTCTGCCACGCAAATCCGCAATGCCCGGCTCTGGCGCTCGGACGAAAAACTGCGGGTGGTGTTCGATCTCAGCGGCCCGGTGCAATACAAGACCTTTTCCCTGACGGCCCCCGAGCGGCTGATCATCGACCTTAGCGGCGCTGGCCTGAGCGGAGATTTCAGCCAACTGGCCCTGAGCAACAGCGGCATTACCTCTATTCGCTCGGGACATTTCGGCAAGGGCGACACGCGGATCGTCCTCGATCTTGCTGCGCCGATGCAGCTCAACAGCTTTCTCTTGGCGCCTCAGGATGGTCAAGGTCATCGCCTGGTGCTGGACTTGACCAATGCCATGAAAGTGCCTTTGCACATAGCTGCTGCCACAGCGCCGCTGATTGCTTCGGTGGGTAAGCCTCACCTGAAGCGCGACATCATCGTCGTGGTCGACCCCGGCCACGGCGGTAAAGATCCAGGTGCCATCGGCTCCAAGGGCGAGCGAGAAAAAGACGTGGTGCTGTCCATCGCCCAGTTGCTGGCCAAACGCTTGAAGCGCGAGAAGGGCTTCGACGTGAAACTGGTGCGCAACGACGACTTCTTCGTGCCACTGCGCAAACGGGTGGAGATTGCCCGCAAGCACAACGCCGACATGTTCATCTCGGTGCACGCCGATGCGGCGCCCCGGCTCTCGGCCTCTGGCGCTTCGGTCTATGCATTGTCAGAGGGCGGAGCGACGTCGGCAACGGCGCGCTTCATGGCCCAACGGGAAAACGGCGCTGATCTGCTGGGCGCCACTAGCCTGCTGAGTCTCAAGGACAAGGACCCGATGTTGGCCGGGGTGATCCTCGACATGTCGATGAACGCCACCATCGCCGCCAGCTTGCAACTGGGCAGCACCGTGTTGGGCTGTCTGGCGGGCATCACAACGTTGCATCAAAAACGTGTGGAACAAGCCGGATTCGCCGTGCTCAAGTCGCCGGACGTGCCGTCGATCCTGGTGGAAACCGGCTTTATTTCCAACCCCCGCGACAGTCAGCGACTGGTCACTCCCCGTCATCAACAGGCGGTGGCGGATGGGTTGTTTGAAGGTCTGCAGCGCTACTTCCAGAAGAACCCGCCAGTGAACAGCTACATGGCCTGGGCCCAGGAGCAGAAAAAAGGCCAGGTTTAACAGCCGGTAATACGGCTGCAGGTGAACTTGGCGCGGGACCCTCCGGAACTGGAAAACCGGTTGAGGGTGGTCCAGCCCGCTCGCCGGGTATAGAACACGTATTTCATAGCGTTTCTCGGAGTATCGATGGCCCCAGCATTGCGCCCTTCGTCGTGGTGGGCAAGGAGGGATTGGCTTATTTGTGTTGTTATACTATAACATCAAAAAACAGTCCGACCCGTGAACCTCTCCCTATGACCGAACAAGACCTCCTCGCCCAATCGCCCGCTGATTACATGAATGAAGCCCAGCAAGGCTTCTTCCGCGAACTGTTACTGGCGCAGCGTAATGAGCTGCAAGCGCGCATTGATGCCGAGTTTATGGTGCTGCGCGAGCAAGAACCCAACAGCGATCCAGCGGATGTCGGCAGCGCCGAAGAACAGCGCCAATGGCAACTGCGCCTGCTGGAGCGAGAAAAAAAGCTGTTGGACAAGATCGACGAAGCCCTGGAACACCTTGCCCGCGGTGAATACGGCTGGTGTCGCGAAACGGGTGAGCTGATCGGCCTCAAGCGCCTGTTACTGCGCCCCACGGCCACCCTGTGTATCGAAGCCAAAGAACGTGAAGAGCTGCGCGAACGCCATCAACGGGCGATTTGACCGGCCAACCTGATGAGGAATACCTGATGCCCAACCGTCTCCCCGTTACTGTGCTCTCCGGCTTTCTCGGCGCCGGCAAAAGCACGCTGCTCAACTACGTCCTGCGTAATCGCGAAAACCTGCGGGTGGCGGTGATCGTCAACGACATGAGTGAAATCAACATTGATGGCGGCGAGGTCCAGCGCGACGTCATCCTCAATCGCGCCGAAGAAAAACTGGTAGAGATGAGCAACGGCTGCATCTGTTGCACCTTGCGTGAAGACTTGCTCATCGAAGTCGGAAAACTCGCCAAGGAAGGTCGTTTCGATTACTTGCTGATCGAATCCACCGGCATTTCCGAACCGCTGCCGGTAGCCGAAACCTTTACCTTCCGTGACGAAGACGGCCAGAGCCTGGCGGACATCGCCCGCCTCGACACGATGGTCACGGTCGTCGACGGCATGAACTTCCTGCTCGACTACCAGGCTGCTGAAAGCCTGGCGTCCCGAGGCGAAACCCTCGGTGAAGAGGACGAGCGCTCCATCACCGACCTGCTGATCGAGCAGATCGAATTTGCCGACGTCATCCTGATCAGCAAGATTGATCTGATCAGCAGCAGCGAGCGCCAGGAGTTGATGGCGATCCTGGCGCGCCTCAATTCCCAGGCGCACATCATCCCGATGGTCATGGGCGAAGTGCCGCTAGCGGAGATTCTCAATACCGGCCGGTTCGACTTTGAACGCGCGGCCCAGGCGCCAGGCTGGTTGCAGGAGCTGCGCGGCGAACATGTACCTGAAACCGAGGAGTACGGGATCGCGTCCACCGCTTATCGAGCCCGTCGCCCGTTCCATCCCCAACGTTTTTTCGACTTTATCGACCGCCCGTGGGTTAACGGCAAATTGCTGCGCTCCAAGGGTTTTTTCTGGTTGGCCAGCAAGCACCAGGACGCGGGAAGCTGGTCCCAGGCCGGAGGCTTGATGCGCCATGGTTTTGCCGGACGCTGGTGGCGCTTTGTGCCGAAGAGCGAGTGGCCACAGGACGAAGAAAGCGTCGCGGCAATCATGGGCAACTGGCAGCTGAGCACCGGAGACTGCCGTCAGGAACTGGTGTTTATCGGGCAGAACATCGACTTTGCGAGGATGACTACTGAACTGGATGCTTGCCTGCTGACCGATGAAGAAATGGCCCTGGGCGTCGAAGGCTGGCGCTTGCTGGCTGACCCCTTTGGCCCTTGGTATGAGGAGGCTGCCGCCTGATGCTTGCACCGATAATGAAATTGCGCCCGGTGATCCGCCAGAGCCTGGGGAAAACCCCGGCCGTGCTGACCGACATCCTGGAAGACGGCGTGAACCTGGCGCTGTGGCAGCGTCAGTTGCCGCTGCATATCGCCGAGTTCGGCACCTTGCTGCTGTCGCGGAATGAGCCGTTGGCCGAATCGTTGGTCGTTGAACTGGCCAGCGAAGATGACGAGCCAAACTTGCGCGGTTTGGCGTCGAATTTCAGCGATCTTGAAGGCTACGAAGGGTTTGTCGCCGATGTGTCGTGGCTGATCAGCGGCTTTTCCTGTTTGCTCGGTGCCAAGCGCATTGGTGTGCGGTTAAGGCTGTTGGACAAAGCCATGTGCCCGCGTTTTCACGTCGATCATGTGCCGGTGCGGCTGATCACCACTTACGCGGGGATTGGCAGTCAATGGTTGCGGGAAGGGGTCATGGAACGGCGGCACCTGAGTCAGGCAGACGCAGAACCCGAGCACCACATCGAGCAAGTCCATTGCGGGGAAGTCGCCCTGCTCAAAGGCGAAAAGTGGCACGGCAATGAAGGGTTCGGCCTGATCCATCGCTCGCCGCAGCTGACGGGTGATCAACGACGGCTGATTCTGACGCTGGATTGGTTGGCGTAACCGGGTAGGATCAAACGTCTCTACACGGTCAGAATGATGTCCAACATGCTGCAGAACATTCCTACCCACGTGATTGCCGGCCCTTTGGGCGCCGGCAAGACCAGCCTGATCAAACACCTGCTCAGCCAACGCCCGGCCAACGAGCGCTGGGCGGTGTTGATCAATGAGTTTGGGCAGATCGGCCTGGACGCGGCACTGCTGACCCGCGATGACGACGGTATTGCCTTGGGCGAAGTGGCGGGCGGTTGCCTGTGTTGCGTCAATGGTGTGCCGTTTCAGGTAGGACTGGGCCGTTTGTTGCGTAAGGCAAATCCGGATCGGTTGTTCATCGAACCGTCTGGGCTGGGTCATCCGGCACAACTGCTCAAGCAACTACGCGAAGCGCCATGGCAGGACGTGCTGGCGGTCCAACCCTGTGTGCTGGTGCTGGACGCCCAGGCCCTGGCTGCGGGCAAACCGCTGCCGACCGCACAACGCGAGGCCCTGGCCAGCGCCGGTTTGCTGGTGTTGAACAAGGATGAGGGGCTGAGCGCCACGCAGCGCACGATGATTGCAAGTCAGTTACCTGCCTGTCCCGTTTACTGGACGCGCCAGGCGCATGTGCCTTTAGCGCAACTTCCGGGTCTTTCAGCACAGGCCGGCGCCGCTGTGGATAACTTCGAGGTGCCCAAGGGAGTGGCGCAGATGCCAGCGATCTGGAGCGATCCGGCCTTGCCGATCTGCCTGAGTCAGGTCCAGGAAGGTGGCTGGAGTATTGGCTGGCGCTGGCATCCGAGCCAGCAATTGGACCCGCAGCGTGTGCGGCAATGGCTGGAAGCGCTGGACTGGCGGCGGGCCAAGCTGGTTATCCACAGCCCTGCTGGTTGGGTTTCAGCCAACGCTGTGGATAACATCACGATAACCTGGCAGCCCAGTGAGTGGCGTCGGGATTCGCGGGTTGAGCTGATTTTCAGCGAGGCGCAGGACGTCGTCAGTTTACAGCGCGGATTGGCCGATTGCCGTTACTGACGGCCCTTGCCGTGCTCCTGGCGCCACTGGCTCATCTCAATCACCTCGGCGCTGGGCAGTGGCGTCTTGATCTCGAAGGGGTAGGGCGCCAGTTCAATCTGCGCACTGTGGGCGCCGAACTGGGTGATGGTCCCAGGGTGTCGCGCCTCACCGGTCACGGTGAACTCAAAGTTGTAGACCCGCGCCAACCGCCGACGACCGTTGGCATCTTTCACAAAACCGATGCGTTTCAACGCCACGGCGCCATCGAGCAGTTCGATATCGAGCTTGGCACAATGCTGCTTGACCCGTTCCAGCGCCCGCTCGCGCAGGCCGTGGTTGTGCCACACCCAGGCGGCAGCGGTCGCCAGCAGCATCAGCACGAAGATATTTCCCAGGGTCAGCATTCGATGAACTCCAACAAAGTATGGCCAGCTTAACTGCGTCTCCGGTCTGTCGTACAGGCTGCGTTTAGTCGCATACTGCGCGGCCTGAATTTCAACGGTTTTATGGAAATCCCCTGCATGAAACGTACGCCTCATCTGCTTGCGATCCAGTCCCATGTGGTCTTTGGCCATGCCGGCAACAGCGCTGCTGTGTTCCCCATGCAGCGGGTCGGTGTGAATGTGTGGCCGCTCAACACGGTGCAATTCTCCAACCACACGCAGTATGGCCAGTGGGCGGGCGAAGTGTTGGCGCCGCAGCAGATTCCTGCATTGGTCGAAGGGATCGCGGCCATTGGCGAACTGGGCAACTGCGATGCGGTGCTCTCGGGTTACCTGGGTAGCGCGGCCCAGGGCCGGGCCATCCTCACCGGCGTGGCACGGATCAAGGCGATCAACCCCAAGGCTTTGTACCTGTGCGACCCGGTGATGGGCCACCCGGAAAAAGGCTGCATAGTGCCGCAGGAAGTCAGTGATTTCCTGCTGGACGAGGCCGCCGCCATGGCTGACTTCCTGTGCCCCAACCAGTTGGAACTGGACAGCTTTGCTGGCCGCAAGCCGCAGTCGCTGTTCGATTGCCTGGGCATGGCGCGGGCGCTGTTGGCTCGTGGGCCGAAAGCGGTGCTGGTCAAGCACCTGGACTACCCCGGCAAACTGCCGGACGGCTTCGAGATGCTGCTGGTGACTGCCGAAGGCAGTTGGCACCTGCGCCGGCCACTGTTGGCGTTTCCTCGGCAACCGGTGGGCGTGGGCGACCTGACGTCAGGCCTGTTCCTGGCGCGGGTGTTATTGGGAGATAGTCTGTTGGCAGCCTTCGAGTTTACCGCTGCTGCGGTGCATGAGGTGCTGTTGGAGACTCAGGCCTGCGCCAGCTACGAGCTGGAACTGGTGCGGGCCCAGGATCGAATTGCACATCCACGAGTGCGCTTTGAGGCTACGCCGATAGGGCTGTAGGTACTCTTGTTTAGCGGTCAAGTTGTCGCAAGTGTTTTCGCGAGCAAGCCACTCTTACATCCTACGGCCCGTCTGCCTTGACTTCCTGATACCGCTTCTCCAGCTCCTGGCGAATCTGTCGACGCTGCTTGGCCTGCATAAAGCGGCGCTTGTCTTCACTGTTCTGCGGCTGAAACGGCGGTACGGCCGCCGGCTTGTGTTGGTCGTCGACCGCGACCATGGTGAAGAAGCAACTGTTGGTGTGACGCACCGAGCGCTCGCGGATGTTCTCGGTCACCACCTTGATCCCGACTTCCATCGATGTATTGCCGGTGTAGTTGACCGAGGCCAGGAAGGTCACCAACTCGCCGACATGGATAGGCTCGCGAAAAATCACCTGGTCCACCGACAAGGTTACAACGTAGCGTCCGGCGTAACGGCTGGCGCAAGCGTAAGCCACTTCGTCGAGGTACTTGAGCAGGGTGCCGCCGTGGACATTGCCTGAGAAGTTGGCCATGTCAGGGGTCATCAATACCGTCATCGACAGCTGGGCGTTTCCGGGTTCCATAGCACACTCACGGTTGTAGGCATTGGTTGGGGAGGCACCTCTGCGGGTGCTGGAATCTTTGCAGAGCCATCCCTAACGGGACGCCGGGACGCGGCTTGCCGTCACGCCTGGCTCTATCTGTTTCCATATATTGCACCGGCTTTTCGCTGGAAGTCGCGGTGTTACCCTTGAGAAGCCCACTTCACGGGCATTTCTTACGTTCAAGGCAGACTTTTCCTTCCGCTCATTGCGACCCGTTTGAGTATCTGTGTGGGAGCCGGGAAAGCGCCAGTACCCTCAAGGAGCCCCTCGCCATGCACGCCATCAGCTTTATCCAGGACTTGGCCGTGATCATGCTGGTGGCGGGCGTGGTGACGGTCCTGTTTCATCGCCTCAAGCAGCCGGTAGTCCTGGGTTATATCGTTGCCGGTTTTATCATCGGCCCGCACACCCCGCCATTCGGCCTGATCCACGACGAAGACACCATCAAGACCCTGGCCGAGCTGGGGGTGATCTTCCTGATGTTCTGCCTGGGCCTGGAGTTCAGCCTGCGCAAGTTGTTCAAAGTGGGTGCCACGGCGTTTATTGCGGCCTTTCTGGAGATCATCCTGATGATCTGGATCGGCTACGAGATTGGCCGCTGGTTCGATTGGAATACCATGGATTCGCTGTTCCTCGGCGCGATCCTGGCCATTTCCTCGACCACCATCATCGTCAAGGCCCTCAACGACCTGAAGATGAAAAATCAACGTTTTGCCCAGTTGATTTTTGGTGTGCTGATCGTCGAAGACATTCTCGGCATCGGCATCATCGCCTTGCTGTCGAGCATCGCCGTCAGCGGCACGGTCAGCTCCGGCGAAGTGTTTTCTACGGTCGGCAAACTCTCGCTGTTTATGATCGTCGCCCTGGTCATCGGCATTTTGCTGGTGCCACGGTTGTTGGCGTATGTGGCAAAGTTTGAAAGCAACGAGATGCTGCTAACCACCGTCCTGGGCCTGTGTTTTGGTTTCTGCCTGTTAGTGGTCAAGCTGGAATACAGCATGGTGCTGGGGGCGTTCCTGATCGGTGCGATCATGGCCGAGTCCCGGCAGTTGGTGAAGATTGAGCGCCTGATCGAGCCGGTTCGCGACATGTTCAGCGCCATCTTCTTTGTCGCTATCGGCTTGATGATCGACCCGCTGATCCTGGTGCAATACGCCTGGCCGATTGCGGTGATTACCGTTGCGGTAGTGCTGGGCAAGATGCTGTCCTGCGGCCTTGGGGCCTTTATCGCCGGTAACGATGGCCGAACGTCGTTGCGGGTGGGGATGGGGCTGTCACAGATTGGCGAATTCTCGTTCATCATCGCCGCCTTGGGGATGACCTTACAGGTCACCAGCGACTTCCTCTATCCGGTGGCGGTCGCCGTTTCGGTGCTCACCACACTGCTGACGCCCTACCTGATTCGTGCCGCCGACCCGCTGTCATTGAAGATTGCCGCCGTGATGCCCCTGCGTATGAGCCGGGTGTTCGGCATGTATGGCGAATGGCTACGCAGCATTCAGCCCCAAGGCGAGGGCGCGATGCTGGCGTCGATGATCCGCAAAATCATTCTGCAGGTGGGGGTCAATTTAGCCTTGGTGATCGCGATTTTCTTTGCTGGAAGCTATTTCGCGGTGCGCATTGGCGATCTGTTGCAAGGCTGGATCAGCGATCCAAGCTGGCAAAAAGCGTTGATCTGGGGCGGGGCATTGCTGTTGTCGCTGCCGTTCCTGATTGCGGCATACCGCAAGCTCAAGGCGTTGTCGATGCTGCTGGCGGAGATGAGCGTCAAGCCGGAAATGGCCGGGCGGCACACCCAGCGAGTGCGCCGGGTGATCGCTGAAGTGATCCCGGTACTCTCGCTGCTGGTGATCTTCCTGCTATTGGCAGCCTTGTCGGCCAGTATCTTGCCGACCAACAAGTTGCTGGTGCTGATCGCCGTGGTGACGGCTGCGGTGGCCGCCGTGCTCTGGCGCTGGTTCATCCGCGTGCATACGCGGATGCAGGTTGCCTTGCTGGAAACCCTGGATAACCACAAGGACACCTTGTAGGCGCGGGGCTCAGCTTTCCAGCCAGACGTCCCGCGCCCAGTGCCAGACCGATTCCCAGGTTTCTTCGGTGACGATCTCTTCTTCGCCGGACCACAGTACGACGGTGCCGTCCTCTTCGACGCAGTAGTAGTCGTCGCCGTCTTGGCAGATTGGGATCAGTTCGCGAGAAACGCCCATATCCCAAGCGGTCGCACAAACGTCCGGCAGATAGGTGTGGGACTGTGGGTCGGTAACGGTCACAGGCTCCAGGCTGCCATAAACCACGTCGCTGACAGTCAGCAAAAACTCTTTGAAGACAAAGGGGATATTGATGAACAACTGTTCTTCAATCTCCACCAGGTCGTCGTCGTCAGGCAGTTCCAGAGGAACCGGGACAGGTTCGTTAGCTTCACGCAATTGTTCGATGACTTCTTCCACGGCCGGGATCCTCGTGCTAGTTGGCGCGGTTTATAGGGGCGCTTTATACAGTAGCTCGCTATAAGTGCAACCGTGAAATGGAAAACCCCGGACAAGTCCGGGGTTTTTGTTACTGCCAGCTCAACGCGTGTGCGGATCAGCTGTTCTGACGGATACCGGCCACCAGCCAAGGCTGGTTTTCGCCTTGCGGACGTTCCATGTTCCAGCTTTCGCTGAACACTTCGCCCTGGTCGAAACGTGAGGTCTTCGACACACCGCTGAATGTCAGGGTGGCGATGGTCTTGTCGGCGCGATCATCTACACCTTCAAGTTGTACGCGCAGATCGTCGATGTAGGTCGACTGGAAGGCGTCGCCCAGGTCGGCACGTTCGCGCTTGAGGAACTCCAGCAGTTGTGGGGTCACGAACTCAGCGATCTTGTCCATTTCGTTGGCGTCCCAGTGTTGCTGCAGGGACTGGAAGTGGTTGCGGGCCGCCTCAACGAAACGCTCTTCGTTGAACCAGGCTGGTGCATTGATCACCGGACGAGCGGCGGCAGGTGCTGCCGAGCCGCCGAAGATCGAGCCCATGGCTGGTTTCTGCTCGAACGCTTCACGCTGCATTGGCGCGCCGGCTGGAGCCATGTGCTCCTGCTGCTTGCGACGACGAGCGGCGATAAAGCGGAAGATCACAAAGGCGATGATCGCCATGATCAGGATGTCGAAGATCTGCATGCCCTGGAAGCCGCCGCCCATGAACATGGAAGCGAGCAGGCCGCCGGCAGCGATACCGGCCAGAGGGCCCAACCAGCGCGAAGCACCGCCGGCCTTGGCAGCAGCGCCAGCGGCACCGGCCGCGCCTGCGGTTGCAGCGGCACCGCCGGCACCGGCCGATGGCGCCATTTGGCTGGTCTGGTGGCTCGGTGCTGCGCCGGAGCTTTTGCCGCCACCAAAGCGCTTGGCGTTGGCGTCGAGGCTCATCGTCAGGCCGATGCACAATGCCATGGCGATGCTAAGAAAACGTTTCATAAAGGGAATTCCCATTTGTGGACTGCACGCGCGCCATGTTGCACAGGTGTAATGTCAGTGGCTAGCGGCATAATGTTTCGGGCTTTTGCGTAAGACCGATACAGAATGATCTGTAGGACGTATTACAGATATTGGCCCATCTCCCGTAAAAGCAAGGGGTGGGCCATTACCGTTCATCTTTGACCGGTGGCTTAGACGGCTTCCAGCTTGGCGTAACCCAGCATCAACCATTTACTGCCTTCGGCAAAGTTCACCTGTACCCGAGCCTGGGCCCCGGCGCCTTCGAAGTTGAGGATCACGCCTTCGCCGAAGATCGCGTGCTTGACCTGCTGGCCGAGGCTGAATGGTGTCTCCGGGATTTCCGCACCAGCGAACATGCTGCTGGAATTCTGCTGTTGGCCGCCACCGAACGGCCGGCTGACGCTGTTGGACAGCCGCACTTCCTGAATCAGCCCCTTCGGCACTTCGCGTACGAAGCGTGACACTTTGTTGTAGGTCTCGCTGCCGTACAGGCGTCGGGTTTCGGCGTAGGTCATCACCAGGTTCTGCATGGCTCGGGTGATGCCGACGTAAGCCAGGCGGCGCTCCTCTTCCAGGCGTCCCGGTTCCTCCAGGCTCATCTTGTGAGGGAACAGCCCTTCTTCCATGCCCACCAGGAACACATAAGGGAACTCCAGGCCCTTGGCGCTGTGCAGCGTCATCAACTGCACGCTGTCTTCATGCTCATCGGCCTGGGTATCGCCAGCTTCCAGCGACGCATGCCCGAGGAAGGCCGACAGCGGCGACAGCTCGGCATCTTCTTCGCTGTTTTCGAAGGCGCGGGCGGCACTGACCAGCTCCTCAAGGTTTTCTACCCGAGCCTGGCCTTTCTCGCCTTTTTCCGCTTCGTGGTAGGCGATCAGGCCGGATTGTTCGATAACGGTCTGGGTCATCAGATGCAGGGGCATTTCCATGCACTTGGCGGCCAGGTTCTCGATCAGCTCGACAAACACGGCCAACGCACCGGCGGCACGGCCGGTCAGGCCTTTATTGGCGATCAGCAAGCGCATGGCTTCCCACATCGACACATCGCTGTGGCGAGCGTGATCGCGAATGGCTTCGATGGTCTTTTCGCCGATGCCCCGGGCCGGGAGATTGATCACCCGCTCCAGCGCCGCATCGTTGCCACGGCCTTCCAGCAAGCGCAGGTAGGCCATGGCGTTCTTGATTTCGGCTCGCTCGAAGAAGCGCTGCCCGCCATAGATGCGGTACGGGATGCGTTCGCGCAGCAAGGCTTCTTCCAGCACCCGCGACTGGGCGTTGGAGCGATACAGAATGGCGATGTCGCTGCGTGCCAGCCCGGTTTTCAGGGCGCTTTCAATGGTTTCCACCACGTAGCGCGCTTCATCGTGTTCGTTGAAGGCGGCATACAGGTTGATTGCTTCGCCTTCATCGCCGTCGGTCCACAACTCTTTGCCCAGGCGTCCGGTGTTGTTGGCGATCAAGGCGTTGGCGGCCTTGAGAATCCCGGCAGTGGAGCGATAGTTCTGCTCCAGGCGAATGGTTTCTGCGTCTGGAAAGTCATCGGAGTACTGGTAGATGTTCTCGATCTTCGCGCCGCGCCAGCCGTAGATCGACTGATCATCGTCGCCCACCACCATCAAGCTGTCGCCGCCCTTGGCCAGCAAGCGCAACCAGGCGTACTGCACGGCGTTGGTGTCCTGGAACTCGTCCACCAGCACATGGCGGAAGCGCTTCTGATAGTGCGCCAGCAAACCGGGGTGGTCGCGCCACAGGTCGAGGGCGCGCAGCAGCAGTTCGGAGAAGTCGATGACGCCGGCGCGCTGGCAGGCAACCTCGTAGGCTTCATAGATGCTGCGCATGGTCGCCAGGAACAGATCACCGCTGGCCTGGATATGTTGCGGGCGCAGGCCTTCGTCTTTCTGGCCGTTGATAAACCACTGGGCCTGACGGACCGGCCAGCGCTGTTCGTCCAGGCCCAGCTCGCGGATTACCCGCTTGACCAGGCGTTGCTGGTCGTCGCTGTCGAGAATCTGGAAGGTCTGGCTCAGGCCGGCTTCCTGCCAGTGGGCCCGCAACAGGCGGTGCGCCAGGCCGTGGAAGGTACCGACCCACATGCCGGCCGGGCTGATGCCCATCAACTGCTCGATGCGATGGCGCATCTCGGCAGCGGCCTTGTTGGTGAAGGTCACCGACAGGATCGAATGAGACGAGGCGTTTTCGACCTGGATCAACCAGGCGATACGGTGCACCAGCACTCGGGTTTTACCGGAGCCAGCACCGGCCAGGACCAACTGACGGCCAACGGGGGCCGCTACGGCCTGGCGTTGGGCATCGTTGAGAGAATTCAGCAAAAGGGAGAGATCATCGCGCATCGGCGCATTCTAGGGTGCCGGGGGAAGGTGGGCAAATCTCAATGTCGGGAGGCCGAAGGAAAAACCGCCAGCGATGGACAAGAGGCAAACAATCCAATTGCGGTGATGACCGGTCGGTCAACCTCTGTAGCCCGCGCCCCGCCTCACTCAAGTCCTCTGGCCCCAAGGTTTGCGGCCATTTATTGCACGGTTTTTATGACGTGGAGCAGTTTGGTCTGTCCGCTTGCTTGTGTATGCTCCGTCGACGTTTCGGGCTCACCATTATAAGAACACTGCCTATGACCCTCAGCACTAACCCGCCAAGCACCTCCGCGGCGCCTGCGCAGGTTATCCGCAAACACTACGCCATGGAGATGGCAGTCGAGCGCACGCGCCTGTTGTACCAAGGCTCGCTGCTGCCCACCTTATTGATGTTGCTTAACGGTCTGGTCTGCGCCTGGTTGCTCTGGAGCCCGCAGCGCTATGTGTTAGTCAGCATTTGGCTGGTATGGCTGCTGGCGCTGGTGGCCTTGCGGGTGATCCAGGTGGCCGCGTTCGATTGCGCCATGCCCAGTCGACAGGCGCAGCCGATCTGGCGCCGTATGTTCATGTTGGGGTCGGCCGTCGGCGGCCTGACCCTGGCCAGCGCCGCCATCGCTCTGGTGCCGGTAGACAGCTTTGCGCAACAGGCCTGGGTATTCGGCCTGATCGGCGCGGCAACACTGTCGGCCAGCGTTGCCTATGCGGTGAACCTGTTGGCATTTCTGTCGTTTGCCTTGCCCTGCCTGGTGCCGGCCATCGTCTATCTGTTCTGGAGCGGCGATCCGCAGTTGCAAGGTTGGGGGGTCCTGGGCCTGATTCTGCTGGCGTCCCTGAGCGTGGTGGCGTGGCAGGTCAACCGTTTGATCCAGCGTGGGCTGCGGCGCCGCTTCCAGAATCAGGCGTTGATAGAGCACTTGCAGCAGGCCCAGCAGCGCAGCGAACAGTTGAATCAGGATCTGGTTCGCGAAGTCGAGCAGCGGCGTCAGGTCGAGCAAGAGCTGCGTGAGGCCCAGATCGGTTTGCAGAACCGCGTCGAGCAGCGCAGCCAGGAACTGGACGCCGCCAGTTCGGCCTTGAGCAAAAGCGAAGCGCGCCTGGCGTTGGCGTTGCAGGCCAGCGAGTTGGGCCTGTGGGACTGGAACCTGCAGAGCGACGAAGTCCACCACACCCAGCTCAAGGAGCTGTTCGGCCTGGAGCCGGAATATGTCACGGCGATGCTTAGTCACCTCAAGCCGCGCCTGCACCCAGACGATTTGCCGCTGCTCAAGCGCGCCCTGGTTGAGCATTTGAAAGGCCGCAGCGAGGACTATCTGGTGGAATACCGGGTGCGCCATGGCGACGGCCACTGGGTCTGGATCCAGGACCGCGGCCGCGCCGTGGAGCGCTCGGCCAGCGGGCGCGTTACGCGGATGCTCGGCACCCGGCGCGACATCAGCGCTGGCAAGGTTCTGGAAGAACAGCTACGGCTCGCATCGACGGTATTCGAGGCGGCCAGTGAAGGCATTGTGATTCTCGACCCCAATTATGCGTTGATCGCCGTCAACCAGGCGTTCAGCCGCGTGACCGGTTTTGAAATCGACGACATGCTCGGACGCAATGTCGTCGAGTTGCCTAGCAGCCGCGATGCCCGGCGCCACTTTCCGGCGATCCGCCAAGCCTTGCAAAGCCAAGGCACCTGGCAGGGTGAACTGGTAGAGGCACGGAAAAATGGCGAGCTTTACCCACAGTGGCTACAGCTGAACGTCGTGCGTGATGTTCGCGGAAACGTCAGTCATATCGTGGGCTTCTTCGCCGATCTGTCGGCGCGACGCGAATCTGAAGAGCGCATGCGCTACCTCACGCACTACGATGAGTTGACAGGGCTGGCGAATCGCTCGTTGTTCCGCGAGCGGCTACGCGAAGCCCATCAGCGGGTGCGCCAGGGCGGTCGCAGCCTGGCTTTGCTGCACATCAACCTGGATCGGTTCAAGCTCCTCAATGACAGCCTTGGCCACGAAGTCGCCGACCAGTTGTTGCAAAAAATGGCCCGTCGGCTGATCAACGCCTTGCCAGAAGCTGACACCATTGCCAGGCTTTCCGGCGATGAGTTTGCGGTGCTGTTCGACGCCTACGGCAGCTTGTCGAGCCTGGCGCGGGTGGCGACGCGCCTGCTGGCCAAGCTACGGGTACCGGTGGCGGTGGAAGGGCATGAACTGGTGGTCAGTGCTTCCATGGGCGTCAGCCTGTTGCCGGATAATGCACGGGAAGTTTCCGCGCTGGTCAGCCAGTCGAACATGGCCATGCAACATGCCAAACATCTGGGCGGCAATAATTTCCAGTTCTATACCGACAGCCTGCAAGCCAGCACCCTGGAGCGCTTGCAGTTGGAGAACCAGTTACGCAAGGCCATTGATGAGCGTCAGCTGAAGGTGTTCTACCAGCCCAAACTGTGCCTGGTGACGGGCAAGATGAACGCCGCCGAAGCGCTGGTGCGCTGGGATCATCCGCAGTGGGGCAGCGTGCCGCCCGGCGATTTCATTGGCTTGGCGGAAGAGACCGGATTGATTGTGCCTTTGGGTGAGTTCGTCCTGCGCCAGGCCTGCTGGCAGGCGTGCGAGTGGCAGCGCCAGGGGCTGGCGCCGATCCGCGTGTCGGTCAACCTGTCGGTACATCAATTACGCCAAGGCAAGCTGGTCAGCCTGGTGCGCCAGGTGTTGGAAGAAACCGGGTTGGCGCCGCAGTGCCTGGAACTGGAGCTGACCGAAAGCCAGTTGCTCGACAGCGTTGAGCACATCATCTCTACCTTCCAGCAACTGCGCGACCTGGGGGTCAAGCTGGCCATCGACGATTTTGGCACCGGCTACTCGTCCCTCAGTTACCTCAAACGCATCCCCGTGGACTACGTGAAAATCGACCAGACGTTTATCCGGGGCCTGGGCCAGGGCCGCGAAGACGCGGCGATTACCCGGGCGATCATCGCCATGGCCCATGGCTTGTCCCTCAAGGTGGTGGCCGAGGGCGTGGAAGATCAGCAGCAGCTGGATTTCCTCAGGGCCGAGCATTGCGATGAGGTGCAAGGCTATTTGATCAGCCGGCCGATGGAGGCCGAAGGGTTGGCGGATTTGTTACGGAAAAATGCAGATTTTCGATAGTGGAGTCCAGGCCGCACCACCGGCTACAAAGAGCCTGCCCGCTAAATCAGGGGGCAGCAGGGCGATTAAGTGATGCATCGAACGGGCAAACCAGCAATTCTTGTAGTATAACTACAAGCTTGCTACATCCCCGGCATCAGCCAATAACAAGAGTCCTTCCCTTTGAACCTGTTGCAACATATCGCCCAGTCGCGCCACCTGTTACGCAAATCGGAACTCAAGGTTGCCGATCATGTGCTGCTTGACCCTGCGGCCGTGATGCACAGTTCCATGGCGGACCTGGCCCACAGCGTCGGTATCAGCGAGCCAACCATCGTGCGCTTCTGTCGCGCCATCGGTTGCTCCGGGTTCCAGGACTTGAAGCTGAAGCTGGCCCAGAGCCTTGCGGCCGGTGCGAGCTTCGGGCAGTTCGCCATTCACGAAGACGACTCGGTCGCCGACTACAGTCTGAAAATCTTCGACACCACCTTGCACACCCTCATGGAAGTGCGAGAAAAGCTCGATCCGGTGGAGTTGCAGAAGGCGGTGACGGCCATGTCCCAGGCCCAGCGCGTGGAGTTTTATGGCTTTGGCGCGTCCGGCGCGGTGGCGGCGGATGCCCAGCACAAATTCTTCCGCCTGCTGCTGACAGCAGCGGCCTACAGCGACCCACACATGCAGGCGATGTCGGCGGTGACGTTGAAGCCTACTGATGTGGCGATCTGCATTTCCCAGTCCGGGCGCTCCAAGGACCTGCTGATCACTGCCAACCTGGTGCGTGAAAGCGGCGCCTCGCTGATCACCTTGTGCCCGAGCCAGACGCCGTTGGCGGAGCTGTCGACGATCAACTTGGCGATCGACGTGCACGAAGACACCGAAATCTACACCCCGCTGACTTCGCGTATCGCCCACCTGGTGGTGATCGACGTGTTGGCGATGGGCGTGGCCATGGCCCGCGGCCCGAGCCTGGTCAACCACCTCAAGAGCGTCAAGCGCAGTCTGCGCAGCCTTCGCTTGTCGCCCAAGTCGGTCAAAGCCCTCGACGACTGAACGTGGGCTGTGGCGAGGAGACTTGTCGGATTACCACAGGGTAACTTTCACATCTCTGTCATCCCCGCGCCGCTAAATCGTCATCCGAAGGGCCCACTCTGAACTCCCCGTACTCGCATTGGGAGACTCGAAATGGCCCGGCAATACGAAGAAAGCAGCACCCTCAAGACTCGTCGCCAACAGGAAGACCAGCGCCGCATGGCGTTCCGTCGCGCAATTGAAGATCACTGTGACCAGCGCCAGTTGCTCCATGACATCACCGACTATCTGGAACTGCATTGGCAGGCGCCGGCGGCAGCCCTGCGAAGCGCTCAGCCAGGGCGCTGATCTGCACCCGCTCGCTGCGGATAAAGCCCAGAAATGCATGGGCCACCGGTGACAGGCGCTTGGCTTTGGCCTGCACCAGGCACCAACTGCGGTACAGCGGCAGCTCTTCTACCGGCAGCTCCTTGAGCCCGCCGGTGGCCAGCTCCAGGTTCAGGGCGTGGCGCGTCAGCAGCGCTACGCCCAAACCTGCGACTACGCATTCGCGCTGCGCCTCCGCCGAGGCCACTTCCACCGTCTGGGTGAAGTGCACGCGTTTTTCCTTGAAGTACTCTTCGCAGGCTTTGCGCGTCCCGGAGCCGGGCTCGCGCACTAGCAGCGTGTAGGGTTCAAGATCCTGCAAGCGCAGCGTTCCTTGCTGGCTCAGCGGGTGATCGGGCAGGGCCACCGCCACAATCGGGTTGTTGAGGAATGGCAGGAATTCCAGGCCCATGTCCTGGGGCACCATGGTCATGATGACCAAGTCATCGCGGTTGTCGGAAAGCCTTCGAATCACTTGGGCGCGATTGACCACCGTCAACTGCAGGTTAACTTCCGGATGTTGGCGCTTGAAGGCGGCGAACAGGTGCGGCACGAAATACTTGGCGCTGGACTCCACCGCCAGCTTTAGTTGGCCCTGCAACGAGCCCTGCATGTCCGAGAGCTGCATGTCGAGGTTTTCCAGGCGCCCGAAAATATCTCGGCTGGCCCGTTGCAGGGCTTCGGCGGCTTCGGTCATGTAGAGCTTTTTGCCGACGTAATCGAACAACGGCTGACCTACCAGCTCCTCCAACTGCTTTATTTGCAGGCTGACGGCCGGTTGAGTGAGTGACATTTCCTCGGCTGCACGGCTGTAGGAGCGTAAATCACAGACCTCATTGAAAATCTGCAACTGACGCAATGTCATACGCATCAATGACTTACGCATTATTACAACACTCCAGCAGGCCTCTATTGCGCTGACTATAAGTCTTTACTTATACACAACCCAATTATTATTGATTTTTATTAATCCCTACATGCGCATAGTGTGTGTCACGCGACTGGCTTGAAACATCTGGTCACGCGCCGACCTGGTCTAGCAGGTCGAAGGTAGCCATCGGCTCAAGGGAATTTCCAAGTGATAACAAAGATCCTGATCGCCAACCGTGGTGAGATTGCCGTACGTATCGTGCGAGCCTGCGCCGAGATGGGTATCCGTTCGGTCGCGGTCTATTCCGATGCCGATCGCCACGCCCTGCATGTAAAGCGTGCCGACGAGGCCCACAGCATCGGTGCCGAGCCCCTGGCCGGTTACCTGAACCCGCGCAAGCTGGTGAACCTGGCGGTGGAGACCGGTTGCGACGCGCTGCACCCCGGCTACGGCTTCCTCTCGGAAAACGCCGAGCTGGCAGACATTTGCGCCGAGCGCGGTATTAAATTCATTGGCCCGTCGGCAGAAGTCATTCGCCGCATGGGCGACAAGACCGAAGCCCGCCGCAGCATGATCAAGGCCGGCGTGCCGGTTACGCCGGGCACCGAAGGCAACGTTGCAGACATCGCCGAAGCGCTGACTGAAGGTGATCGCATCGGCTACCCGGTGATGCTCAAGGCCACCTCCGGTGGTGGCGGTCGCGGTATTCGCCGCTGCAACAGCCCTGAAGAACTCGAACAAGCCTTCCCCCGCGTCATTTCCGAAGCCACCAAGGCCTTCGGTTCGGCGGAAGTGTTCCTGGAAAAATGCATCGTCAATCCCAAGCACATCGAGGCGCAGATCCTCGGTGACAGCTTTGGCAACGTCGTACATCTATTCGAGCGCGACTGCTCGATCCAGCGTCGCAACCAGAAGCTCATCGAAATCGCTCCAAGCCCGCAACTGACCCCTGAACAGCGCGCCTATATTGGCGACCTGTCCGTGCGCGCCGCCAAGGCCGTGGGCTATGAGAACGCCGGTACCGTGGAGTTTTTGCTCGCCGAAGGCGAGGTGTACTTCATGGAGATGAACACCCGGGTGCAGGTGGAACACACCATCACCGAAGAAATCACCGGCATCGACATTGTCCGTGAGCAAATCCGTATCGCCTCTGGCCTGCCGCTGTCGGTCAAGCAGGAAGACATCCAGCACCGTGGTTTCGCGTTGCAGTTTCGCATCAACGCCGAAGACCCGAAAAACAACTTCCTCCCCAGCTTCGGCAAGATCACCCGTTACTACGCCCCCGGCGGCCCCGGCGTGCGCACCGACACAGCGATCTACACCGGCTACACCATTCCGCCGTACTACGACTCCATGTGCCTGAAGCTGGTGGTCTGGGCGTTGACTTGGGAAGAGGCCATGGACCGTGGCCTGCGCGCCCTGGACGACATGCGCCTGCAAGGCGTAAAGACCACCGCGGCGTATTACCAGGAAATCCTGCGCAACCCGGAATTCCGTAGCGGCCAGTTCAACACCAGTTTTGTGGAAAGCCACCCTGAGCTGACCAACTATTCGATCAAGCGCAAACCCGAAGAGCTGGCCCTGGCCATCGCCGCCGCCATCGCCGCCCACGCAGGCCTGTGAGGAATACAACAATGTCCAAGACTCCTGTTTCCAAAAAAATATTCGTAACCGACACCATCCTGCGCGACGCCCACCAATCGTTGCTGGCGACCCGCATGCGCACCGACGACATGCTGCCGATCTGCGACAAGCTCGACAAAGTTGGCTACTGGTCCCTGGAAGTCTGGGGCGGCGCGACTTTTGACGCCTGCGTGCGCTTTCTGAAAGAAGACCCGTGGGAGCGCCTGCGCAAACTGCGTGCGGCGTTGCCTAACACGCGCCTGCAAATGCTCCTGCGCGGCCAGAACCTGCTGGGTTACCGCCACTACAGCGACGACGTGGTCAAAGCTTTCGTCGCCAAGGCCGCGGTCAATGGCGTCGACGTGTTCCGCATTTTTGATGCGATGAACGACGTGCGTAACCTGCGGGTTGCCATCGAGGCGGTGAAAGCCGCCGGCAAACACGCCCAGGGCACTATCGCCTACACCACCAGCCCGGTGCATACCATCGACGCGTTCGTGGCCCAGGCCAAGCAAATGGAAGCCATGGGTTGCGACTCGGTGGCGATCAAGGACATGGCTGGTCTGTTGACCCCGTACGCCACGGGCGAGTTGGTCAAGGCACTGAAGACCGAGCAAAGCCTGCCAGTATTCATCCACTCCCACGACACCGCTGGCCTGGCCGCGATGTGCCAACTCAAGGCCATCGAAAACGGCGCCGACCATATCGACACCGCCATCTCCAGCTTCGCCTGGGGCACCAGCCACCCTGGCACCGAGTCGATGGTCGCCGCCCTTAAAGGCAGCGAATTCGACACCGGCCTGGACCTGGGGTTGCTGCAGGAAATCGGCCTGTACTTCTATGCCGTGCGCAAGAAGTACCACCAGTTCGAAAGCGAATTCACCGCTGTCGATACCCGCGTGCAGGTCAACCAGGTACCGGGCGGGATGATCTCCAACCTGGCCAACCAGTTGAAAGAACAGGGCGCGCTGAACCGCATGAGCGAAGTGCTGGCCGAAATTCCACGGGTTCGTGAAGATCTCGGCTTCCCACCGTTGGTAACACCGACTTCGCAAATCGTCGGAACCCAGGCGTTCTTCAACGTGCTGGCCGGCGAGCGCTACAAGACCATCACCAACGAGGTGAAGCTCTACCTGCAAGGCGGCTACGGCAAGGCGCCTGGCACCGTGAACGAAAAACTGCGGCGTCAGGCCATTGGCAGCGAAGAAGTCATCGACGTGCGTCCGGCGGATCTGCTCAAGCCGGAAATGACCCGATTGCGCGGCGAAATCGGTGCATTGGCCAAGTCCGAAGAAGACGTGCTGACCTACGCCATGTTCCCGGACATCGGGCGCAAGTTCCTCGAAGAGCGTGAAGCTGGCACCTTGACCCCGGAAGTGCTGCTGCCGATCCCCGAAGCTGGCGGTGTCGCTCGTGCTGGCGGTGAAGGCGTGCCGACCGAGTTCGTCATCGACGTTCACGGTGAGAGCTACCGCGTCGACATCACAGGTGTCGGCGTCAAGGCCGAAGGCAAGCGCCACTTTTATCTTTCCATCGACGGCATGCCGGAAGAGGTGGTCTTCGAACCGCTCAACGAGTTTGTCGGCGGCGGCACCAGCAAGCGCAAACAAGCCAGCGAGCCGGGCCATGTCAGCACCGCGATGCCGGGCAATATCGTTGATGTGCTGGTCAAGGAAGGCGACGTAGTCAAGGCCGGCCAGGCCGTGCTGATCACTGAAGCGATGAAGATGGAGACCGAAGTCCAGGCGGCGATTGCCGGCAAGGTCACCGCCGTTCATGTGGCCAAGGGCGACCGGGTCAACCCTGGCGAAATACTGATCGAAATCGAAGGCTGATACACAGCCTTCGAAACTACCGTTTAAACCTCGGGGGGCATCTGCCCCCTTTTTTTCGCCTGGGGTAAGGGTATTTCAGAAAGCCATGGTCCATTGGCCCATGACGCCATGATTGCGGCTGTTACTGCCTATTTCGCCACTGTAGCCCACACCGATGGTATGGCGGGCTGACAAGCCGACATCCAGCCCGGCTTCGAGCATGAGACTGTCACGATCCAGGGCGCTACCTTCGACATTGAACGCCGTGCCACCCATCAGGAAGGCCTGGCGGGTGTTGCTGTCGACGTCGCCGTAGGTGTGTTTCCAGCCGGCGCTGGCTCGCGGCGTGAGGCTGATGCCGTTTTCCAGCTGGCTCAGGTGCGCCAGGCGCAGACCGAAGGTGCTGCTGACGTTGTCCTGGGTTTGCCCGTCGACATGCAGGGCGGCGGCGCCACCTTTTTCGTTGTAGCTGTCACGGTGATAGCGCTGATAACCGAGGTTGGCGAACGGCTCGGCACTCAGGCGCCCGCTGCCCATGGCGTAGCCCAGTTCGACGAAGGCTTGCTGGCTGTTGGCGTCGTAGTCGCCTTTGGGGCGGTCGCTGAAACCGTTGAAGGCCACGGTGCGTTTGCTGTCCCCTTGGTGCCCGCTGTACGCAGCACCCAAGCGCAAGGCCAGCGGCCCACGTTGGCGCATGGCGTAGATGCCGGCGTGCCAGCTGTCTACGCTGCCGTCGACACCGGTGGTATCTAGATCCGTCTTGGAGTAGCCGCCCAACACGCCCACGCGCCACTCAGGATTGAGCGCCCAATCGGCGCCGAGCACGCTGCCCTTGGTGCGTTGGGTCAGGCCGTTGCTGGCGTGGTCGCCGTCGAGCTTGCCGTAGCTGCCGATACCTTGCAGCCACAGGCGGCCCTGGGCGTTCGGATCGTTGAGATTACGCGCCGCAGCAGGAACACCGCTGGCGGCGAGAACCGGCGTGTCCTGCTGATCAAGCCCCACCAGCAGCCCTGCGCCGCCACCCAATTGATGCATGGCCGCGAGCATGCTGCCACCGACCTGGGCGCTGGCACCCAGGGTGACGCTGGTCAGGTTGGCAGTGCTGCTGCCGGCCAGTTGCTCAATGGCCGCGCCCGCGCTGGTGTTGGTGGTGTTGAGCAGGGCGTTATATAGCGCGTTGTTTTTGCCCAGGGTCGCCAGGCTGTTGGCGGCGCTGGTGCCGTTGCCGGTGCTGGCGAGCTGATTGAAGGCCACGTCGTTGCGGGTGTACGTCAGGCCGACCTGAGTGGCGCTGTAATCCAGGGTCGGGGTGAGGAAGGCATAGTCGCTGGTGACCTTGGCGAAGATGCCGTTGATGCTGCCCGCTTGCAGCACCGTGTAGTGGCTCTGCCACGGGTAAGTGCCGCTACCGGGATTGACCGCCAGGGTCGCGCCATTGAGGTTGGCGGTACCGCCGACCTTGATCGGGGCGCTGCTGCCGTTGGCGTTGACGCCATAGGCAAGGGTCGAGCCGCTGGTCATGGTCAGGTCGCGGGTGATGGTGGCGGTGCCGAGGGCGGTGTTGGTCTGCAATGTCCCTTTTACGAGCAAGCTGGCGACACTGCCGCCACCGGCATAAACCCCGCCTTCATCGACGGTCATATTGCCGCTGATCCCGCCCTGGTTGATCAGCTTGGCACCACTGAAAATCTCGCCGCCGTCGCTGAAGTCACCGCTGCCGGTAAGGGTCCAGGTGCCTTGTTTGACGTCCAGCCATTCGAAGTTGCGACTGTCACCGAAGCTGGCGCCGGTCGCGTCATCCATTGTGAGGCGGTCGTACCCGGTGCCGCCGTCGACCACGCCGATAAAACGGCTGCCATTGCGCAGTGTCAGGCTGTCATCGCCGCCGCCCAGGTCCAGGGCCAGGCCGTTGCTGCCACTGATGAGGCCTGCGTTGATCACGGTGTCGGCAAACTCGCCGACGAACTTCACGCCATAGCCATCCAGGCCCTGGAGGGTGCCATGGTTTTCCAGGGTGGTGGCCGCCAGTCCCGAACCGTCGCTGCCGTCGTCCACGAGGATCGCGTTGTTGGCGCCACTGACCAGCGCACCGACACCATTGAATACATAGCCGCCGCCAAGGGCGATGCCTTCACTGCCGTTGGCAAAACCGTTCTTGTCGACGCCACCGGCCCCCACACCCTGAATCACTGCGTAGTTTTCGATATGGGCGATCTTGTCGATGTCCACGCCGTCACCGTCGCCATCGGGTTGCAGCCCGGAGAAGGCTCCGGTGATGGTGCCGTGGTTGATCACCGTGCCGTCGCCGTCGGAACCAAAGCCCGAGCCATTGCGACCGATCACTGTGCCGTAGTTGGCCAGCGTTGCACCCAGGTCAGTGGTTATGCCGTGACGACCACCGGAAATAGTCCCGTAGTTGGTTACGGTTACGCCGCTGGCCGAATCGATGTCGACACCATCGAACTTGTCATCCCGGGAGTGAGTATCGCCGGTGGAAATTTCGCCGTAGTTGGTGATGGTAGCGTGGGCACCGGTTTTCATGCCGTCACTGGCCTCACCACGAATCAGCCCGCCTGCGCGGTTGATGATGGTGGTGCTGACGTTGCTGCTGCGGATCGCGTCCAGATCCAGGCCTTGGCCGGTGGTGGAGCGAATGGTGCCGCTGTTATCGATCAACAGGCTGCCGCTGGCGAAGTTGCTGTCGATGCGCAGCGCATCATTGGCGCCCTGGATCACCCCGCCTGCGCGGTTGTAGATGCTGTAGGTACGGGCATTGGCAAGGTCGCCCGCACTGTCGATGGCCCGGCCACCGGTGGACGTGACCTTGCCCGCGTTGTCGATCACCACGCCCTTGCCGCTGGTGCCGTCCTTGAGGGTGATGGCCACCTTGGCGGTACTGATGCTGCCCGGTGCCGAGATCGTCAACGAATCACTGCCACCCAGGGTTTGCGCGGTGGTGGTGGGTGTGTCGATCTGTACCGTCTTGACTGGGGCCGCTTCAATGTAACTGCTGCCGGCCAGCAAGGTGATGGCGAGCGCAAGACGATGGGGCAAAAAGGGCATGGCGGACGACCTTGTTGTAGGAAACAAGTCGACCTGTATAGCGCAGGGTTTTTACAGGATTATGTCGGAGGGATGACGGGTAACGGATCTGCACTTTAATGCGGTTTTTTCGATGTCTGAACGGAGAATGCGCATTTTATTGCGTCTACCAGTCTGCATAGATTGAATTTATGCACTATATTGCAAATCAGCCGACCTTAACTGACATTCAGGCGCATTAAATTGCAGACGGAATCGACTTTTAAACTGACCCTACAAGTTTTTGATGCCGGACTTTGGCAGGACGCAATGATCCTGGAGTTTGCCGAACCGCAAAGCGGTTTTGCCAGCCCTTGCCGTTTTGGATACGAGTCTGCCTATCTGGCTGATCACCTGGACCGAATTGAAACCCTGTTTGCTGCGTCAGTCAGCGTCAGAGTGCCGCCAACCTGGGGGCAGGAATCGCTCAAGCATGCCCCCGCCTTCCTGTACGACATTGCACCGGCAGGTGCGGCCAAACGCTTCCTTTTAAATCGTATGGCCGGTGAAAAGCCTGACGGCATCAGTGCCGACTTGTTTCTACTGGCGCGCAGTACACCTGCTCCCATCGGGCATATGCGTATCAAGGAATCTGTTCGGGGAGAGGGCGGTCGGCCCGCCATCGGATTTGTACGCCAAGACGTAATCGAGCGTGATAACCGCTTCCTCGAATACGCCTATGAACAAGGTGCGGCCATTGGCGGTGCGACGGGTGCGGGCGGCGAGGCGCCCAAGTTGCTCATGACTCAAAGTCATGACGGGCTTTTGTATCCCGATGCGGTACTGGATGATGACCAGGTCAGCCAACATTGGTTTATCAAGTTCGCTCGCAATCAAGGCTTACAGCGGGACCAAGATATTCTCAGAAGTGAATACCACTACTACAGGGCCCTGCAGTCGCTTGGGATTGAGACCGTCGCGGCCCAGGGGCTGGCGCTGGAGGAGGCCTCCAAGCCCAGTTTATGGATGCACCGATTTGATCGCGCCGTTGGCGCTCAAGGCGTGGAGCGTTTCGCGGTCGAGTCGATTTACTCGGCGGCAGGCATCACGGCCCCCGGCAGTTCCATGGACCATGTGAAGGTGGTGTACCTGTTGGTCGATTTATGGAAAGCAGCTGGCCAGGATGGTCAAGTGGCCGATTTGGTCGCCGATTATCTACGGCGCGACTTGCTGAACAAGATACTGGGGAACTCGGATAATCATGGGCGGAACACGTCCATTATCCGGGGGCAAGACAGCTTGCGCCTCGCGCCTATTTACGACCTGGCACCCATGGTCATGGATGACGAAGGCATCACCCGTACAACGAAATGGCCCGGCCTACTGGAAGTGGCGGGAGACATCAACTGGCGTGGTGTTTGCGAGGCACTTTCGCAGGTGGTTGAACCCATTCAGGCCTTCGAACGGCTGCGCCAAGATGCCGAAGTACTGAGGGCTTTGCCGGACATTCTGGTTGCCAGTGGCTTGCCACAGGTGACGTGGAGTCATCCGCGCATCGCACTGCGCGACTTGGATCAACGCCTGACCGACTGGGGGCTGAGATGAGTCTTTCCATTGAGCAACGTGCACTCGTCATCGAGAGCATCGAGCAAGGGCTGGCCCAAGGCACGCTCGAAATAGGCGAAGCCGTACGCCGCCTGCGAACCGAAGTCACCGGCCTGCATCAAAGCCAGTTCGCCAAGATGTGCAAAATTTCTGTGCGCACCTTGGTGCATATCGAACATGGCGAGGGTAATCAGACGCTGAAATCGTTGAATGCGGTGTTCAGGCCGTTTGGATTAAAGATGGGGGTGGTGAAGGTTCGGCGCAGTATTTAGGCGACATTGATCGTTCTCACGAGTGGGAACGATCATTTGGCTAGCTGCGGCACTCAACCAGCGTCTTCAGTTGGCCCGAACCTGTCTGATTCTCATCCGAAAGCCACCGCTTAAACCCCGCCCCAATCGTTGACCATTCCGAGTCCAGGATCGAATACCACGCTGTATCCCGATTCTGCCCCTTGACCACCATGTGCTGGCGAAACACGCCTTCAAAACTGAAGCCCAACCGCTCGGCCGCGTACTTGGAGCGGGCGTTGCCGTTATTGCACTTCCACTCCAGGCGACGGTAGCCCAGTTCAAACGAATGCTTGGCCAGCAGGTACACCGCCTCGGTGCTTTTGGGCGAGCGCTGCATCGGTGCGCCGAAGGTGACGTGGCCGATTTCGATGCGGCCCTGGGCCGGGACGATGGACATCAGGCTGAGAATGCCCTGCACGTCGCCACTGGCGCGGTCGATCACGCAGAAGAAGTACGGGTCGCTGTTGGCCGCGTGGTTGTTCAACCAGGTATCGAAGGCGCCGCGCTCGGGGAAGGGGCCGTAGGGCAAATAGTCCCACAGCTTGGGATCGGCACCGGGGCCTTCGAGGGCTTGCCACAGGCCGTCGCCGTGGCGGACGGGGTCAAGCTTTTCCAGGCGGATGAAGCGCCCCTCGATGAGGGTAATGGAGGGTGCGGGAGCCCCTTTCCAGTCTGCAAGCGTTGTTGTCATGCTGCTCTCCTTAAAGACCTTTGCGAAACTGGATGAAGCCGGGGCGTTCGGCAATGCGTTCGTACAATTGGATGGCCGTGGCGTTGGTCTCATGGGTCAGCCAGTGGACCTTGCAGCAGCCATCGGCCTTGGCGGTGGCGTAGACGAATTCGATCAGCTTGCGGCCTATGCCGGTGCCCCGTTGCGCGGGGTCCACCAGCAAGTCCTGCAGGTAGCAGGAGTTCTCGATGCTCCAGTTGGAGCGATGGTAGATGAAGTTGACCATGCCCACGGCGGTGCCGTCTTTCCATGCCAGGGCCGAGTGAGTTGGCTCGTTGGCGTTGATCAGGCGCTGCCAGGTGCTCTGGCTGACGGCATCCGGCAGTTCGGTGTTGTAGAAGCGTAGGTACGCCTGCCACAGCGCCAGCCAGGCAACTTGGTCGGTGGCGCTAACCTGGCGGATCTCGATCGGGCTCATGATGGGGCTCCTTAAGGAATGAGTTGGGCGAGGGTCTGGTCGCGCACGTCGGTGCTGGCGGCCAACCCTTCACGCACACCGGCGATATCCGCCGCGCTGCGGTTCTGGCTGAGTTTGCGTTTGCCTTCCAGGCGCTGGATCGGCAGGGCGAAGCCGACGATGGCCTTGAGCATGCCTTCAATGTAGTCGGCCGGCGCGTCAGTCACCTTCCACGGCTGTGCACGGCCAGATTCGTGACGGTCGGTCAGGGCGCTGACCAGGGTGAGCAAGCGCTGGGCATCGGTGAACACCTCAGCCTGGCCGTAAGCATGCACCGCCAGGTAATTCCAGGTAGGCACCACTTTGCCGTGCTCGGCCTTGGCCGGGTAAAACGCCGGGCTGACGTAGGCCTCGGCACCGGCAAAAATCACCAGCGCCTCGCTGCCATTCTGCAGGTCCTGCCACTGCCGATTGGCCTTGGCCACGTGCCCGTACAGTGTGCCGCTAGGGCCTTCATCGGGGTTGAGCAGCAGCGGCAAGTGGCTGGCTTGCAGGCCATGTTCACCAAACGTCACCAACTGCGCCAAGCGTGTGTGTTGGATCAGTTGCTGCAATTGGGGCAAATCGTCGAGGGCGAAGGCACGGGGTGTGTACATGAAGATTTTCCTTGGCGAATGGCTGCATCCTAGGCAGGCTAATGGTTCGTTGTAAGAGCCATCTTCGGTCAATTTTATAGGTCCAATTTTTTGGAATGCCTGCTATGCCTCCGATAGAGCCCCCGCTGTCGTTCAACCCCGCCGGCATTGAGCTGGACCGTCGCCAGGGCCTGACGCGCCAGCTTTACCAGGCGTTGCGAATGCGGGTGCTGGATGGGCGGCTGGTCAGCGGAACCCGGCTACCGGCCAGCCGTGACCTGGCGATGGCGTTGTCGATCTCCCGCAACAGCGTGGTGCGCGCCTACGATCAGCTCTACGCCGAAGGCTTTATCGAAGGGCGGGTCGGCGACGGGACTTATGTGGCGCAATTGCCGCAAACCCCAGGGGCAGCCAAAAAACTATCCACAAAACCATCCACAGGGTTATCAACAGGCTTATCCCCAGCCTTATCCACAATTGCACCGAATCCACCTGGATTTTCATCCAGTGAAGTTATCCACAACCCGGCGTTGGGGCGGCTGGAAAATAACCATTTGCCCCTGCCACCCACCGGCCCGCCGCGGGCTTTTCGCGTCGGCGTACCGGCCTTCGATCTGTTCCCGTTTGACGTATGGGCCAAGCTGAGTGCGGCTTTCTGGCGCAAGCCAGACCTGCAGCAACTGTGTTATGGCGACCCGGCGGGGGATGAGCGACTGCGTGGGCTGATCGCGGCCTACCTGCGCAGTTCCAGGGGTATGCAATGCACGGCTGAGCAAATAGTGATCACCAGCGGCGCGCAACAGGCAATTAGCCTTTGTGCACAGCTGCTGGTGGCGCCTGGGGACACGGTGGCGATTGAAAATCCGGGCTATCGCGCGGCAGGTCACGCCTTCGCCATTGCCGGGGCGAAACTCCACGGCGTGGCGGTGGACAGTGACGGCATCGACTGCACCGCATTGAATGCACTCAGTGCTTGTCACCTGGCCTACGTCACACCGTCCCATCAGTACCCGATGGGGGTGGTCATGAGCCTGGCCCGGCGCCTGGAATTGCTGGCCTGGGCCGAGCGCAGCGGTGGCTGGATCGTCGAGGATGACTATGACGGCGAATACCGCTACAGCGGCGCGCCCCTGGCGCCGTTGGCGGCCTTGGACCGCAGCGGGCGAGTGCTCTACGTCGGTACCTTCGGCAAAGTAGCTTTCCCGGCTTTGCGCCTGGGTTACCTGGTGCTGCCACAAGGGTTGGTGAGCGCCTTCGCCCAACGCCGCGCCGTGGATGTGCGGCACTCGGAAGTCAGCACTCAGGCGGTAATGGCCGAGTTCATGGCGGCGGGGCATTTCCAGCGACACATCCGGCGCATGCGTCGCGCTGCCTTGAGCCGGCGCAACGCCTTGCTGGCCGGCTGGCCCGCCGATGTGCCAGGCGTGGGCAGCCTGCCCAACGTCATGGCAGGGCTGCACCTCACGGTACGAGTCGACAGCCTGGCCCGTGAGCATGAGCTGCTGGACCAGGCCCGTGCGGTGGATGTCGAGATCAATGGCTTGAGCAACTATTGGCTGCCCGACTCCAGCACTGCGCCTGATCAGCGCGCCGGGCTGGTGTTGGGTTTTGCTGCTGTGCCCGAGGCCGCCATCGCCGATGCGCTGGCACGGTTGCGCAAGGTATGGCAGACCCGATAACGCTCCGAGTGGTCAACCTTGAGGGAGTGTGGCTCAGGTCCCGGATTTGATCTTGGTCCAGGCGCGGGTCCTGGCGCGTTCGGCGTCACGGCCCAAGGGTTTCAAGGTGTACAGCGTGGCCATTGCTGCCTCGGTGGGGTACAGGTTGGGGTTGTTGCGGATCGCCGGGTCGACCAACTCGGTGGCATCCTTGTTGGGGTTGGGGTAGCCGACGAAGTCGCTGACGGGAGCAATCACCTGGGGTTGCAGCAGGTAGTTGATGAAGGTGTAGGCGTCCTGCGGGTTTTTCGAGCCTTTGGGAATGGCGAGCATGTCGAACCAGATCGGTGCGCCCTCCTTGGGCAGGCGCATGTCCACGGTCACGCCGTTCTTCGCCTCCTTGGCGCGGTTGGCGGCCTGGGAGAAGCTGCCGGAGTAGCCGACCGCCACGCAGATGTCACCGTTGGCGATGTCGGCCATGTACTTGGACGAGTGGAAGTAGGTGATGTAGGGGCGGATTTTCATCAGCAGCGCTTCGGCCTTGACGTAGTCCTTGGGGTTGCTGCTGTTGGGGTCCAGGCCCAGATGCTGCAAGGCCAGGGGCAAGATTTCCGACGGCGAATCCAGCAAGGCGACGCCGCACTGCTTGAGCTTGCTGATGTTCTCTTCCTTGAAGATCAGGTCCCAGCTGTCCACCGGCGCGTCGGTTCCCAGCGCGGCCTTGACCTTGTCCGGGTTGAAACCGATGAGGATGGTGCCGTACATGTAGGGTACGGCGAATTTGTTGCCGGGATCGTTGGCTTCGATCAGCTTCATCAGCTTGGGATCGAGGTGGTTCCAGTTGGGTAACTGGGCGCGGTCCAGGGGCTGGAACACCCCGGCCTCGATCTGCTTGGCCAGGAACACATTGGACGGTACCACCACGTCATAGCCGGAGTTGCCGGTCAAAAGCTTGGCTTCCAGGGCTTCATTGGTGTCGAAGATGTCGTAGACCAGCTTGATCGCAGGGTTCTGCGCCTTGAAATCCTCCAGGGCCTTGGGGGTGATGTAGTCGAACCAGTTGTAGACCCGCAGGGTTTTCTCTTCGGCCTGGACGGTGCCCCCAAGGAGCGCAGCGCACAGGAGCAGATACTTGAGCGTGTTCATTGTGCAGATCCCTCGTGTTCAAAGCCTTCGAGTACGTTGACGGCATTGATGCCGATTTCTTCCACGGCGTAGCCGCCTTCCATCACGAACAGCGTCGGCTTGCCCAATTGGGCGATGCGTCGGCCCATCGCCAGGTAGTCCGGGCTGTCGAGCTTGAACTGGGAAATGGGGTCGTCCTTGAAGGTGTCCACGCCCAGGGAGACCACGATGATGTCAGCGCCGTAGAGGTCGATCTCCTGGCAGGCCTGCTCCAGGGCCGCGCTCCAACTGTCCCAGCCTGAACCTGCCGGCAGCGGATAGTTGACGTTGAAGCCTTCGCCAGCCCCTTCGCCCACCTCGTCGGCATAGCCCAGGAAAAATGGAAACTCCGCCTCCGGGTGGCCGTGGATCGAGGTAAACAGCACGTCGCTGCGCTCATAGAAAATCGATTGGGTGCCGTTGCCGTGGTGGTAATCCACATCGAGGATCGCGACCTTTTTGTGGCCTTGGTCGAGAAATGCCTGAGCGGCGATGGCGGCGTTGTTGAGGTAGCAATAGCCGCCCATCAAGTCGCCGGCGGCGTGGTGTCCCGGTGGACGGCACAGGGCAAAGGCGCTGCGGGCGCCTTGTTGGATGGCTTGTTGAGCCGTCAGCGCCACTTGGGCGGCGCTGTAGGCCGCTTGCCAGGTGCCGGCGGTGATCGGCGCGCCACCGTCGAAGCTGTAATAACCCAACTGGCCATGCAGGCTGGTGGGCAACACGCGGCGCAAGGTACGGGCGGGCCAGGTGTAGGGCAGCAGGTCGCCGTCCTGGCCAAATTCGGTCCAGCGTTGCCAGGCACCTTTGAAGAAGTCCAGGTAGTCGCGGCTGTGGATGCGTTGTAGCGGTGCCAGGCCAAAGTCCTGGGGCGCCTGCACCGGGCCCAGTTCGCGATCCTTGACCCGTTGCAGTACGTGGTCGGCCCGGGAGGGCATTTCGAAGCAGGGCATCAATTGCCCGTCCATCAACTCGCAACGGCCGTGGTGCAGATGATGATCGTCTGAGTAGATCGTCAGCATATTGTTGTTCTCCAAAGGCTCACGGGTGTGCCTTGCAGTGTTGCGGCGTGCCGGGTTTTGGAGAACGGCAGGAACGGCCAAAAGGGGATCAATATGGCCAATGTATGTGTCCGTTATTCGCCCCTCAATGAAGCAGCCGCGCCCACCCATGGCGCATCAAGGCCGAAACTGGCTCGGCGCGACTCCGCTCCAGCGCACAAAGGCATGCCGGAAGCTGGCGGTTTCGCTGAAACCCAGTTGCTCGGCGATCCGGTAGATCGGCAGTTCATCCTCTCCCAACAACTGTTTGGCCCGCTCGAAGCGTAGTTCGTCCAGTAGTTCCTGGTAGCTGCAGCCCAGGTCATGGAGATGGCGGCGCAAGGTGCGCGGCGAACAGTTCATCTGCTCGGCCAATCCATCAATGCCCGGTGCCACGTTCAATTGTGCGCCGAGCAGCAGGCGCACCCGACCCAGCCAGGCCTGGCGCCCGGTGAACTCGGTGTTTTGCTTGCGGCAGCGCTCGGCCATGGCCTGGTGAGTGATGGCATCGGCCAGGGGCAACGGCTGATCAAGCCAGTGCCGGTCGAAGGCGAAGGCATTGGCGGTGGCTTCAAATTGCAATGGGCAGTCGAAGCTCTCGGCATAACGCGTCTTGTAGTCGGGGGCGCAGTGTTCGAACCGGGCGCCGAGCAAGGGCAGGGGCTGGCCAAGCAGATCGTCACAGATGACTTTCAGCGAGGCCAGGCAAAACTCGACATTGAACTCAGTCAGCGCCGGGTTCTCCCGATAATCGCTGGCAGTGAACCAGATCCGTTGGCCGTCTTCCTCCAGGCTCAACTCAAAAAGTGTTCCCAACAGCGCCGGGTAGCGCAGGGCCTGGCGCAAAGCGTCACCGAAGGTGGCACTGGTCAGTAGCGCATAGCCAAGCATGCCGTAGGACGACACATGCATGCGCTGGCCCAGTTCCAGGCCGATGTCACGGCGCAGGGCCACGGCATTGGCGCAGACGCGCATCTCTTGGTTGGTGGTGATGCGCGTGTCAGCACGGCTCAAGTCCGCGCCACAGATACCGCTGCCGGCCAGCAGCGCCTCGCTGGGTACGCCTTCGGCCTTGAAGGTATTGAGTACCAGTGATACGGCGTTGAGGGTGGTGAGGTGAGAGTGAAGCATGGAGGCTTCCAGCCAATGGTTGGCTGGAAGAGAGCAAGTTACATGCCGCAGCCGCTGACGATCAGTTCAGCTCGCCACACAGGTCCAGTTCCACCAGTCGGCGGATTTCGACGGATGCAAGCCCGGCACCGATCAATGCATTGAGCTTGCCGAACGCTGCTTCACGGGTCATTCCGCCGCCCGACAACACGCCAACGCCACGCAAGCGGCTGCCGGCCTCATACACATCCAGCTCCACGCCGCCTTCATGGCATTGGGTAATCGCCACGACCACGACGCCCTGATCCCGGGCCCGCTTGAGGCTGGCGAGAAACTCAGGGTTATCGCTCGGCCCGGTGCCGCTGCCGAAGCATTCCAGCACCAGTGCTTGAATGCCGCTGTTGATCAGGCCGTCGAGTTGCGCCGCGTCAATACCGGGCACCAGGGGCAGCACGCCGACGCTGGCGAGTGCTTTATCGTGACGATAATTCAGGGCCTGGGGAATCAAATCGGCCTTGGCCACGCCGCTGTTGCGCTGCAAGGCGGCAAACGGATGCCGGCCAAAGCTGCGAATTTTCGCGCAGCGGGTAGGAGCTAAAAGCTCGCCATGGAAATACAGCTGAACCCCTGGCGCCAGGCCGTTACCCAGGGCAACCAGGGCACCACTGACGTTTTCCCAGGCATCGCTGTCGGGCACGCCGGCCGGCAACATGGAACCGGTGAGCAGCACCGGCGCCGGCAGGCCCAGCAGTTGGAAGCTCATGGCGGCCGCGCTGTAGGCCAGCGTGTCGGTGCCGTGCAGGATGAGCACGGCATCGTAGCCTTCATCCACCGCTTCGATCACGGCGATACGCAAACGCTGCCAGTAGGCGGGGGTCATGTTGGCGCTGTCGATTAGCGGCGACATTTCCCGCAAGCGCCAGGCGGGCACTTTGAGTTGAGGTTGGCTGGCGAGGTAGTCGCTCATCCGCGCTTCAAAACCGGAGGCAGGGACCAGGCCGTTGGCGCTGGCCTGCATGCCGATGGTGCCACCGGTGTAGAGCACCATGACGTTGTGTGAAGGGGTCATCGAAAAATCTCCTGAACGAGTACACCGCGTGGCCCAGAGCATGCCCAAGGCCACGCGGCGTGTCACCCTTAGCGTTGCGCTTGGGCGACCGGTTCAGCGCTGGTCTGCGACGTTGGCGCAGGCTTCAGCGGGGTGGCTGGCCAGGCGTTCAAGTCCAGGTCCAGGTCCGGGAACTGGCTGGAATCAAATACCGGGGTCTTGATGCCCGCAGCACGTTGGTCGTCGTAGTCGCGCAGGATGCGCATGGCGATCTTGAACAGCAGCGCCAGGGCGATCAGGTTGACGAACGCCAGCATGGTCATGGTGATGTCGGCGAAGGCAAACACCGTGCTGAGGTTTTCAATAGAACCCCAGAAAATCAGCACCAGCACCAGGGCGCGATAGCCGATCAGTGCCTTGCGGTTTTCGCCGATCAAGAAGCGCAGGTTGCTCTCGCCCAAGTAGTAGTTGTACAGAATCGAGGTGAACACAAACAACGCCAGGGCCACCGAGATGAACATCCGGCCCCAGTCGCCGACTACCGCCGCCAGGGAGTTCTGGGTCAGGGCAATGCCGTCACCTTCAAAGCCCGGCGTGTAGAAACCCGAGAGCAGGATCAGCAACGCAGTGCAGGTGCAGATGACGAAGGTGTCGAGGAACACGCTGAACGCTTGCACGACGCCTTGAGCCACCGGGTGCTCGACCGAGGCCACGGCGGCGACGTTGGGCGCACTGCCAAGGCCGGCTTCGTTGGCAAACACGCCGCGTTTCACACCCATGATGATGGCGCTGCCCACCAGGCCACCAAAAGCCTGGTCCAAGCCAAAGGCGCTCTTGACGATAGTCATCAGCATGGTTGGCACCTGGTCAAATTGCAGCACAATCACGTACACGGTCACGGCGATGTAGACCAGGGTCTTGATTGGTACCAGCAAGTCGGCAATCGATGCGATCCGCTTGATCCCACCGACGAACACCAGGCCCAGCAGCACCGCCAGGCCTAGGCCTGTGTAGGTGGTATCGAGGCCAAAGGCGTTGTTCAGCGAGTGGGTCACAGCATGGGCTTGCAGGCCGTTGAAGGCAAAACCGAAGGTCACCAGCAACAGGAACGCCATGACCATCCCCAGCCAGCGCTTGTGCAGGCCATGCTGGATGTAATAGGCCGGGCCGCCACGGTATTGGCCCTCGGAGTCGCAGCGCTTGTAGAGCTGGCCGAGAGAGCACTCGATAAAGCTTGAGGACATGCCCACCAGCGCGGTGACCCACATCCAGAACACGGCGCCGGGGCCGCCCAGGGTTACAGCGATACCGACGCCGGCGATGTTACCGGCACCCACTCGGCCGGCGAGGCTGAGCATCAGTGCCTGGAACGAGCTGAGTTGGCCAGCGCTGCTTTTCAGGCTGTTGCCAAACACCGAAAACATATGAAAAAAGTGACGCAGTTGAACGAAACGCGAGCGGATCGTGAAGTAACCACCGAGCCCGACAATGAGCACGATCAGTACTTTCCCTGAGAGGAAGTCGTTGATGACTTCAAGCATGGAGTATTCCTCGCTGATTTTTCTAATGGCAAACCCTGAACGGCGCGATTCGCCGCAATGCACCAGGCAGTGCACGACGGTTCGACCCCAATCCTTTTTGCGGGTTGTTATTCATGCGGCTTTCGCTCATCCCAGGGTCTTGTTACCGCTGACCACTGACGCGAAGAGGGGCGGCACTATACCTAGGCGAGCGCTATACGTCTGCACGGGGCGATTAAAGGTTTCAGCTACACGCTCTTATCAGGCAAAAAAAAGGGCCTGGAGAATGAATCTCCAAGCCCTCAAAAGGTGAGAGGTGTCTAGTCCCTCAACCTGGTGAGCGGTGCAGCAACGCTTAGGCCTTCAAGGGCACCAGGCGCGGGGCAATCATGTTTTCCGGGCGCAGGATGTCGTCGAGCATGGCGTCGTCGAGCAAGCCTTCTTCACGCACCAGTTCCAGCACGCCGCGGCCGCTTTCAAGGGCGATGCGGGCGATGCGGGTGGCGTTTTCATAGCCAATGTACGGGTTCAGCGCGGTGACCAGGCCGATGGAGTGCTCCACCAGCTCGCGGCAGCGGGCTTCGTTGGCGGTGATGCCGACGATGCAGTGCTCGCGCAGCATGTCCATGGCCCGTTGCAGCAGGCGGATCGAGTCGAAGATCTTGTAGGCGATCAGCGGCTCCATCACGTTCAGTTGCAGTTGGCCGCCTTCGGCCGCAATGGTCAGCGCCAGGTCGTTGCCGATAATCTGGAACGCCACTTGGTTGACCGCTTCCGGGATTACCGGGTTGACCTTGCCGGGCATGATCGAGCTGCCAGGCTGGCGCGCCGGCAGGTTGATCTCGTTGATCCCGGTGCGTGGGCCGCTGGACAGCAGGCGCAGGTCGTTGCAGATCTTCGACAGCTTCACCGCAGTACGCTTGAGCATGCCGGAGAACAGTACGAAGGCGCCCATGTCGGAGGTGGCTTCGATCAGGTCGGCAGCCGGTACCAGCGGTTGACCGCTGATGGTCGCCAGGCGCTGGACGGCCAGGGCCTGGTAACGTGGGTCGGCATTGATGCCGGTACCGATGGCGGTGCCGCCCAGGTTGACTTCGGTCAACAGCTCCGGCGCCATGGTTTTCAGGCGCGCCAGGTCTTCACCCAGGGTGGTGGCGAAGGCGCGGAATTCCTGGCCGAGGGTCATCGGCACGGCGTCTTGCAGTTGGGTGCGGCCCATCTTCAGGACGTGGTTGAACTCGACGCCCTTGGCGGCGAACGCCTGGATCAGGCTGTCGAGGCTGGCCAACAGTGCGTCGTGGCCCAGCAGCAGACCCAGGCGGATCGCGGTCGGGTAGGCGTCGTTGGTCGACTGCGCCATGTTCACGTCGTTATTGGGGTGCAGGTATTGGTATTCGCCCTTGCTGTGGCCCATGGCCTCCAGCGCGATGTTGGCGATGACTTCGTTGGCATTCATGTTGGTTGAAGTGCCAGCGCCGCCTTGAATCATGTCCACCACGAATTCTTCGTGGAAATCGCCGCGGATCAGACGGGCACAGGCTTCGCTGATGGCGGCGTGCTTGGCTTCGCTGAGCTGGCCCAACTCGCGGTTGGCGTCAGCGGCGGCCTGTTTGACCATCGCCAGACCGACCACCAATTTCGGGTAATGCGAAATCGGAACGCCAGAGAGACGGAAGTTATTCACCGCTCGCAGGGTCTGGATGCCGTAATACGCTTGAGCAGGTACTTCGAGTACGCCAAGCAGGTCTTTTTCGGTACGGAATGATGCAGCGGAGGACATGACGGAAATCATCTCAATATGGACCCGGGCTAGGCCGGAACGCTGTGAATGCTAGGCTTGCAGAAGATTTTGGGCCAATGCTATTAAGCACTGGCCTATGCATAAACGGCATAATGTCGGTGTGACCCGGCTATCATGTCGGACGTGTGAACCAAAACGGTGCGTGTCCGGGGAGGACGAGATGAATCTGGAAAGTAAATGGCTGGAAGACTTTAGCGCCCTGGCCGCCACCCACAGCTTCTCCCAGGCGGCAGAGCGGCGCTTCGTCACCCAGCCGGCGTTCAGTCGACGCATCCGCAGCCTGGAGGCGGCGCTGGGGCTGACGTTGGTCAATCGCTCGCGCACGCCGGTTGAACTGACAGCGGCGGGGCAGTTGTTTCTGGTGACGGCGCGTACCGTGGTCGAACAGCTGGGTGAAGTGCTGCGTCACCTGCATCACCTGGAAGGCGGGCAGGGCGAAGTCATGCAAGTGGCGGCGGCGCACTCACTGGCGCTGGGCTTCTTTCCGCGCTGGATCGCCCAGTTGCGCAACGAAGGCTTGAACATCGCTACGCGGCTGGTGGCCACCAACGTTGGCGACGCCGTACATGCACTGCGTGAGGGCGGATGCGATTTGATGCTGGCGTTCTACGACCCGGACGCGGCGATGCAGATGGATGCCGAAATCTTCCCGTCGCTGCACCTGGGCAACACCGAAATGCTCCCCATATGCGCCGCTGATGCTGACGGCAAGCCGCTGTTCGACCTGGAAGGCGAAGGCAGCGTGCCGCTGCTGGCCTACAGCGCGGGGGCGTTTCTCGGGCGCTCGGTGAATTTGCTACTGCGCCAGCGCGCGCTGCGCTTCACCACCATTTATGAAACCGCCATGGCCGACAGCCTTAAAAGCATGGCCCTGGAAGGCCTGGGCATCGCCTGGGTGCCGCGCTTGAGCGTGCGTGCCGAACTGGCTCGGGGGGAGTTGGTAGTCTGTGGCGGTCCGCAATGGCATGTGCCGCTGGAGATTCGCGTGTACCGCTGTGCGCTGGTGCGCAAGGCCAATGTGCGGTTGTTGTGGCGCAAGTTGGAAGGTGGCGTGGCGCAGAGCTCCCCGGCGGAGCTCGGTTAATGTGGGCGCTGGCTTGCCAGCGGCCACATTAATTTACGGTGTTTTCGCTGACCTTGGAGTCAATAAAACCACCGGTTCAGGGTGTAAGACAGATGGTCGTCCAAGGGGCTGTTTATCTACAGTATTACGGTATACTGCGCGGCCTTCGGCCGGTCCAACCGGCCCTAATTCGTACAACAAGCCACGCCGGATTTCCCGCGTGGCTTGTTTGTTTTTTGACGCGCCTGCGGGCGCCCAGAGAGAAGAGGCACGACGATGAGTGCATTGGTTGGCGTGATCATGGGCTCCAAGTCCGATTGGTCCACCCTTAGCCACACCGCCGATATGCTGGAAAAGCTCGGCATTCCTTATGAAGTGAAGGTGGTCTCCGCCCACCGCACGCCAGATTTGCTGTTCCAGTATGCCGATGAAGCAGAATCCCGTGGCATCGAGGTGATCATCGCCGGTGCCGGTGGCGCAGCTCACCTGCCGGGCATGTGTGCGGCCAAGACCCATCTGCCTGTACTCGGCGTGCCGGTGCAGTCGTCGATGCTCTCGGGCGTAGACTCGCTGTTGTCCATCGTGCAGATGCCGGCCGGTATTCCGGTGGCAACGCTTGCGATCGGCAAGGCTGGTGCGATCAACGCAGCCTTGCTGTCCGCCAGCATCCTGGGCGCCAAGCACCCGCAGTTTCACGTGGCACTGAAAAAATTCCGCGCTGAGCAGACAGACAACGTCCTGGACAATCCAGACCCACGCATCGCCTGAGGTTGTTGATTGATGAAAATCGGTGTAATCGGTGGCGGCCAACTGGGCCGCATGCTGGCCTTGGCGGGAACTCCGCTGGGGATGAACTTCGCTTTCCTTGATCCGGCGCCGGACGCTTGCGCGGCGGCCCTGGGTGAACACCTTCGGGCTGACTACAGCGACCCGGATCACCTGCGTCAATTGGCCGAAGAAGTCGACCTGGTGACCTTCGAGTTCGAAAGCGTCCCAGCCGAAACCGTGGCCTTCCTGTCGCAGTTCGTCCCGGTGTACCCGAGCGCCGAAGCCTTGCGCATCGCTCGCGACCGCTGGTTCGAAAAGAGCATGTTCAAGGACCTGGGCATCCCGACACCGGCATTCGCCGACATCCAGTCCCAGGTGGATTTGGACGCCGCCGTCGCTGCCATCGGCCTGCCCGCCGTGCTGAAAACCCGCACCCTGGGTTATGACGGCAAGGGTCAGAAAGTCCTGCGCACCGCCGCCGATGTGGTCGGCACCTTTGCCGAGCTGGGTAGCGTCGCCTGTCTGCTGGAAGGCTTCGTGCCGTTCACCGGTGAAGTCTCGCTGATCGCCGTGCGTGCTCGCGATGGCGAAACCCGCTTCTACCCGCTGGTGCACAACACCCACGACAGCGGCATCCTCAAGCTGTCTGTGGTCAGCACCGACCACCCGCTGCAATCCCTGGCCGAAGACTATTCCAGCCGCGTATTGAAGCAGCTGGATTACGTCGGCGTGATGGCGTTCGAGTTCTTTGAAGTCGACGGCGGCCTCAAGGCCAACGAAATCGCCCCGCGGGTGCACAACTCCGGGCACTGGACCACCGAAGGCGCCGAGTGCAGCCAGTTCGAAAACCACCTGCGGGCGGTAGCGGGCTTGCCGTTGGGCTCGACGGCCAAGGTCGGCGAGAGCGCAATGCTCAACTTTATCGGTGTTGTCCCGCCTGTGGACAAGGTCATCGCCATTGATGACTGCCATCTGCACCACTACGGCAAGGCGTTCAAGGTCGGGCGCAAGGTCGGTCATGCCAACTTGCGTTGCGCGGATCGCGCGACCCTGGAGCAGCAGATCCTCAAGGTCGAGGCGCTGATCGCCGAGCAATAAGCCATGAGTTGGCGGGAACCATTGGTATCCGCCATCCTCTGATTGCAGGATGCCAAAGTCTGACTAGGCTCTAGCTAAATTCATTCAGAGGGAAATGCCATGGGTATTATTGGAACCATTTTTATCGGTTTGATTGTCGGCCTGCTGGCACGTTTCCTGAAACCAGGCGACGACAGCATGGGCTGGATCATGACCATCCTGCTGGGTATCGCCGGCTCCCTGATTGCTACCTACGGTGGCCAGGCGCTGGGTATCTACCAGGCTGGCCAGGGCGCCGGCTTCTTCGGTGCGCTGGTAGGTGCCGTCGTGCTGCTGGTGATCTACGGTCTGCTGAAAAAGAAGTAATTCAGCGACCATGCCCTCTGCGCTGCGCAGGCGCAGAGGGCTAGAATGCCCGGCGACTTTCGTCCTTTCTTTTGCCGAGCCCCTCCATGCGCCGTCTTCTGTTGACTGTTCTTTTACTGGCCACTGGCCTGGCCCACGCTGGCGAGCTGCCGGAAACCGACTGGCTGGAACTGATGCCCAAGTCGGACCAGAAAGCCCTCGAACAAATGCCGGATATTGACCACGACTCCCCCGAAGCCAATGGCACCTTTACCGACAAGGGTGGCTTGAAGCAGAGCAAGGGTTTACCGGCGGTGATGTATTCCACCAAGACCGTGGCCGCGATGAACGGCAAGAACATCCGTATCGGCGGTTATCCGGTGCCGCTGGAAACCGACGCCAAGGGTCGCAGCACGCTGTTCTTCCTGGTGCCGTACCCAGGCGCGTGCATTCACGTACCGCCGCCACCGCCCAACCAATTGGTGCTGGTGCGTTATCCCAAGGGATTGACGCTCGATGACATCTATACACCGCTGTGGGTGACCGGCACGTTGAAGGTGGAGACGGTCAACAATGACCTGGCTGATGCGGCTTATGCGCTGGATGCAGGGAAGGTGCGGGTGGTCAAGGAGTCGGACTTGTAGGCGCGATTTACAAGGCGATACTGGTGATGCTCACACCCAAGGTATGGCTCTCACCTGGTGCCAAGGTCGCCACGTCGTCCATCACATTCGCCGTCTCGATGCACAGCATGCGCTGCCAGCCGTCGTCGGCCATGTCGCTGAAGGCCTTGGCCCGTTCGGTCCACGGGTTCCAGATCACCGTTGAGCGCGAGCCGGTGCTGGTCAGCTGGATGCGACGCTGCCAGTCTGGGTCGACAATATTCAACTGCGCCGGTGTGTCGAGATAGATGCGGTCGGTTTCGCCGGTAAAGCGCAGCAGGCCTGACTGTTTCGCGGTGTTCCAATCATTTGTGGTGTCGATGTAGTCCAGGCCGTCGAGGCCTTTGACCTGCACATTGCGCACATCGCTGACGGCGAAGTAACTGTGCAACGCCTGGCTGATGGTCACGCTGTCGGTGCCACGGTTATGGCTGGTCAGGCGGATATGCAGTTGATCATCCAGCAACAGGCTCATCTTTAGGTCGACCTGATGGGGCCAGCCTGGGAAACCACCTTCGGGCACCGGCAACACGAACTCCACTCGTAGCGCCTCGCCTTCGCTTTCGATGCCTGCCAATTCCCAGTCTACTGCTCGGACGAAGCCGTGAGCCCCTGCGGGCTCATCGCTGTGACGCATGGCCTGCACGCTTTGCGGGTTACGGTCAAAGATGCCGAACCACGGCCAGCACACCGGCACGCCGGTACGGATGCCTTTGCCTGTCTTGAATACTGCTTCATCGTTAGGCCAGATCACCGGCTGCTCGCCCTGTCGCTGGTAACTGAAGATATGCGCGCCCTGCTGGGCCACCATCAATTCGGCGCCGTTGTGACGAATGCACCAGCAATCCAGTTCGTCGATTTTCACGGTTTCAACGTGGGGCGTAGGCATACAAAGCACTCTTAATGGCAGGCAATGGGCAATGGACCGTCAAAACGCAGTGGTGTTTAACGCGCCCGCGACGGAACCGACCGGGTGCGGCCGCTGCCATCAATGGCAACGAACACAAATACCGCCTCGGTGACCTTGCGCCATTCGCTGGAGAGCGGGTCATCGCTCCACACTTCGACCATCATCTTGATCGAGCTGCGGCCGATTTCCAGGGCCTGGGTGTAGAAGGACAGCTGTGCGCCGACCGCCACCGGGACCAGGAAAGCCATGCGATCAATCGCCACGGTCGCCACGCGTCCGCCTGCGATCTTGCTGGCCATTGCCGTGCCGGCCAGGTCCATTTGGGCTACCAGCCAACCGCCGAAGATATCGCCGAAACCGTTGGTTTCACGTGGCAGGGCGGTGATTTGCAAAGCGAGATCGCCTTGCGGGATAGGATCTTCTTGTTCGAGTTCGATCATGCCGGGGGTGCCTCTGACCCGTGACGCTTTTATGGGTATTTCAAGTGGATAGCCGACTGTTGGAAAAACGTTTCAGCACAAACATACTCCGTTCGATACGTTTCTCGTAAGGCGTACTAAAGGGAAACTCTGCCAAACCGGCTGGGGGCACCCAACGGCGTTTTGGCACAGCAGCCCCTCAAGGATGCGGGTTGCGCGCTTGCAAGGGCCGAGTATATCGACACGTCGTCGCCACGACGACCTCCAGAGGCTCATTTGGTCGGCAAATAGCAGCTGTAATGGGGCTTTTTCCGGCAACTGTGCTCGTACTCTTTTCCTGCCACCGGCGAAAACGACGCAGGCGCGGGATTATTTCGGACATTTGAATGGTTGAACGGGTCAGCGCTGTGCTTTTTCAAGCGATTTGCTATCTTGCCGAACCCGCCCTGGCTCAGCCAGCGTTGCCGGGCTTGCCGTTCTGACTAATAAGAGAAGCCTTGCCATGTCCTCCGTGCCTGCAAGCAGTGCGCCAACGTCGCGCCCGCTGACCCGCAACGACTACAAAACCCTGTCGCTGTCTGCCTTGGGCGGGGCGCTGGAGTTTTACGACTTCATCATCTTCGTGTTTTTCGCCACCGTGGTCGGGAAACTGTTCTTCCCACCAGACATGCCCGAATGGCTGCGACTGATGCAGACCTTCGGCATCTTCGCCGCCGGTTACCTGGCGCGGCCGTTGGGCGGCATCATCATGGCCCACTTCGGCGACCTGCTGGGTCGCAAGAAGATGTTCACCCTGAGCATTTTCATGATGGCCGTACCCACTCTGATCATGGGCCTGCTGCCGACCTACGCGCAGATCGGCCTGTGGGCCCCCGTTCTGTTGCTGCTGATGCGCGTTATCCAGGGCGCGGCGATTGGCGGTGAAGTGCCGGGTGCGTGGGTGTTCGTCTCCGAACACGTCCCGCCACGGCATATCGGTTATGCCTGCGGCACCCTGACCAGTGGCCTGACCGCCGGCATCCTCTTGGGCTCCCTGGTGGCCACCGCCATCAACACCCTCTACACCCCGGAGCAAGTCTCCGATTACGCCTGGCGGATCCCGTTCCTGCTGGGCGGTGTGTTCGGCCTGTTCTCGGTGTACCTGCGTCGCTGGCTGCACGAAACACCGATCTTCGCCGAAATGCAGCAACGCAAGACATTGGCGGCTGAATTACCGTTGCGCGCCGTGTTGCGTGACCACCGTGGCGCCATCGTGCTGTCGATGCTGCTGACCTGGCTGCTGTCCGCCGGCATCGTCGTGGTGATCCTGATGACGCCAACCGTGCTGCAGACCATCTACCACTTCAGCCCGACCGTATCGCTGCAAGCCAACAGCCTGGCGATCGTCACCCTGAGCCTAGGCTGCATCCTCTCTGGCGCCCTGGCGGACCGTTTTGGTGCCGGCCGCGTGCTGATCGCCGGTTGCGCACTGTTGCTGGCAACGTCCTGGACCCTCTACCACAGCCTGCTTAATCACCCGGACTGGCTGTTCCCGCTGTACACCCTGACCGGCCTGTTTGTCGGCGTGGTCGGCGTGGTGCCTTACGTGATGGTCAAGGCCTTCCCGCCGGTGGTGCGCTTCAGCGGTTTGTCGTTCTCCTACAATGTGGCCTACGCAGTATTTGGTGGCCTGACGCCGTTGGCGGTGTCGTTGCTGATGAAGGAAAGTCCGATGGGCCCGGCTTACTACGTTGCCGTCATTTGTGTGATGGGGATGTTGGTGGGTGGATACCTGTGGAAAAAAGGGCGCTAAACATCCCTTGAAGGCTGCTACATAACCCTGTGGCGAGGGGGCTTGCCCCCGTTGGGCTGCGCAGCAGCCCCAAAGCCAGCCGCCTCGTCCTTCCCTATCAGTTTTTGCGTCCAATGCTGGCCTTTCATCTAATTGTCATATTCCAGACATAGAGTGTTCACACGGCCTGCCGATACTTGGCCCCGATCCAACTATCCCTATCTGCTAGGAGTAAGGCATGAAACTGAAGCGTTTGATGGCGGCAATGACTTTTGTCGCTGCTGGCGTTGCGACTGCCCACGCGGTGGCCGCTGGTGTTGACCCTGCAATCAAGTCCTACACCAAGACCACTGGTGTGTCGGGCAACTTGTCCAGCGTTGGTTCCGATACCCTGGCTAACCTGATGACCCTGTGGGCCGAGTCCTATAAAAAGGAATACCCGAACGTCAATATCCAGATTCAAGCCGCTGGGTCGTCCACAGCGCCACCAGCGCTGACTGAAGGCACCGCTAACCTGGGCCCGATGAGCCGCAAGATGAAGGACAACGAGCTGCAGGCCTTCGAACAGAAGCACGGCTACAAGCCAACCGCCATCCCGGTGGCTGTGGATGCCCTGGCTGTGTTCGTGCACAAGGACAACCCGATCCAGCACCTGACCATGGAGCAAGTCGACGCAGTCTTCTCCGCGACTCGTCTGTGCGGCGCCAAAGCTGACGTTAAAACCTGGGGCGACCTAGGCGTGACCGGTGACCTGGCCAACAAGCCAGTGCAACTGTTCGGTCGTAACTCGGTATCTGGCACCTACGGCTACTTCAAGGAAGAAGCCCTGTGTAAAGGTGACTACAAGCCAAACGTCAACGAACAACCAGGCTCGGCTTCGGTCGTGCAGTCCATCAGCTCTTCGCTGAACGGCATCGGTTACTCGGGCATCGGCTACAAGACCGCCAGCGTGAAGACCGTGGCCCTGGCCAAGAAAGGCAGCGATAAGTTTGTCGAAGACACCGAAGAAAACGCCCTGAACGGCAGCTACCCGCTGTCGCGTTTCCTCTACGTTTACGTCAACAAAGCCCCGAACAAGCCTCTGGCCCCGCTGGAAGCTGAGTTCGTGAAGCTGGTTCTGTCCAAACAGGGCCAGGAAGTTGTGGTGAAAGACGGCTACATCCCACTGCCAGCCAAAGTTGCCGCCAAGGCACTGGCTGACCTGGGTCTGACAGAAGGCGGCCAATAAGCCTCCAGTAAAACTGCCTTGAGCCTGGACGATGTCTCGGCTCAAGGCCCGGGCGGGGTCTGTAATACCTGGACTCCGCCTCCAATTTTTCGGTCCGCTGCCAGCCCTGCTACGCGGCGGATTTCTTGCGTCACTGCATTGTCATCTTTCTGTCATACAGAATCGCTAGGGTGTGCGCATGAATGATCTGGCCAATTCCACCATGACGACGACTTCTCCTCCCAAGCGCATTGACTTCAATACGCCTGAGCTGCAACGCAAGCGCCGCATTCGCGCGCTCAAGGATCGCCTGACCCGTTGGTACGTCCTGATCGGCGGCCTCGCCGTCCTGGGCGCGATCACCTTGATCTTCTTCTTCCTCGCCTACGTGGTTGCGCCGCTGTTCCAGGGTGCCAGCCTGACCAAGGAAGATGCCCTGACGCCTGCCTGGATGCAGGACGCCGGCAAGCCGCTGATGATCTCCCTGGAAGAACAGAACCAGGTCGCCATGCGGATTTCCGACAAGGGCCAGGCGTTGTTCTTCAGTGTCGACAGCGGTGTCGAGTTGACGCGGGTCAATCTGCCGCTGCCGGCCGGTGCCAGCGTCGTCTCCTTTGCTGAAGACCAGCCGGGCAGCCCGCTGGTGATCCTCGGCCTGTCCAACGGCCAGTCCCTGGTGTTCCGCCACACTTACAAGGTGACCTACCCGGACGGCAAGAAGACCATCTCGCCTGCCATCGAATACCCTTACGGTGAAACGCCGATCGTCCTCGACGAGCTGGGTCGCCCGTTGGAACACGTTGCCCTCAACGCCACCGACACCTCGCTGGTGGTGGCCGGTTCCGCCGGCGCCTTCCTGAACGTGCTGTCCCTGAGCCGCGAAGAAAACATGATGACCGGCGAAGTCACCAGCGAGCAGAAGCGCATCGAGCTGCCGCAAATGACCGAGCCGGTGAAAGCCATCTTCGTCGACCCGCGCCAGCAGTGGCTGTACGTGATCAACGGTCGCGCCCTGGCCGATGTGTTCAGCCTGCGGGACAAGAGCCTTAACGGTCGCTACAAACTGTTGGAAGACGGTGCAAGCGAAGTGACGGCCAGTACTCAACTGGTAGGTGGTATCTCGCTGATCATCGGTACCTCCAAGGGTGGCCTGGCCCAGTGGTTCATGGCCCGCGACCCGGATGGCGAGCAACGCCTCAAGCAAATCCGCACCTTCCAGATGGGCACCACGCCGATCGTTGAAATCACCGCTGAAGAACGTCGCAAAGGCTTCGTTGCTCTCGACGCCTCCGGCAAGCTCGGCGTATTCCACAGCACCGCCCACCGCACCTTGCTGGTGGACCCGGTCGTGGAAGGCCAAGGCATTTTCGGCATGTCGCCACGGTCCAACCGCATCATCGTTGAAGCGGGCGGTAAGCTGCAGCCGTTGCTGCTGGACAACCCGCACCCGGAAGTCTCCTGGAGCGCGTTGTGGAGCAAGGTTTGGTACGAAAACTACGACGAGCCTAAATACGTCTGGCAATCGACCGCCGCCAACACCGATTTCGAACCCAAGATGAGCCTGGCGCCACTGACCTTCGGTACGCTCAAGGCTGCGTTCTACGCCATGCTGCTGGCCGCGCCCCTGGCCATCGCTGCCGCCATCTACACCGCCTACTTCATGGCACCGAGCCTGCGCCGCAAGGTCAAGCCGGTGATCGAGTTGATGGAAGCGATGCCGACGGTGATCCTCGGTTTCTTCGCCGGCCTGTTCCTGGCGCCGTATGTCGAAGGGCACCTGCCGGGAATTTTCAGCCTGCTGATGCTGATGCCGATTGGCATCCTGGTGGCTGGTTTTACCTTCAGCCGCCTGCCTGAGTCGATCCGCCTGCGAGTCCCGGATGGCTGGGAAAGTGCGATGTTGATCCCGGTGATCCTGTTTATTGGCTGGCTCTCGCTGTATATGAGCCCGTACATGGAAGCCTGGTTCTTCGGCGGCGACATGCGCATGTGGATCTCTCACGACCTGGGCATCACCTACGACCAGCGCAACGCACTGGTAGTGGGCCTGGCCATGGGTTTCGCGGTGATCCCGAACATCTACTCCATCGCTGAAGACGCCGTATTCAGCGTGCCCCGCGGTTTGACACTGGGCTCCCTGGCTTTGGGTGCCACGCCGTGGCAAACCATGACTCGCGTGGTGATTCTCACCGCCAGCCCTGGGATCTTCTCGGCACTGATGATCGGCATGGGCCGCGCAGTAGGTGAAACCATGATCGTGCTGATGGCCACCGGCAACACGCCGATCATGGAAATGAACCTGTTCGAAGGCCTGCGCACCCTGGCGGCCAACGTGGCGGTGGAGATGCCTGAGTCGGAGGTCGGTGGTAGCCATTACCGCGTGCTGTTCCTCTCGGCGATGGTGTTGCTGCTGTTCACTTTCGTCATGAACACCCTCGCCGAGCTGATCCGTCAGCGTCTGCGCAAGAAATACTCGTCGCTTTAAGAAAGGTAGAAGTCTGTGAAACAGAACTCCCTGAATGGATGGTTCAAGAGCGGCGCCCCTGGCGTCTGGATCAGCGGTGGCGCGGTGTCCATCGCGGTCATCATGACCATCGGTTTGCTGGCTGTAATCGCCGTGCGTGGTTTGGGCCACTTCTGGCCGGCTGACCTGATCCAGGCCAGCTACGACGTACCGGGCCAGGCTAACCATATGGTCATCGGCGAAGTGGTGCAGAAAGAACAAGTGCCCCGCGAACGCCTGAAAAGCGCCGGTTTACCGGTGCCGGACCAAGGTCCGGAATTCATGACCCGCGAGCTGATCAAGGTCGGTAACCGCGACCTGAACGGCAACGATTTCACCTGGATCGTCGGCGAGTGGTTGACCAACCAGACCACGCCGGTCGAGTTGATGGCTATCGAGCGTCGCGAGTGGGGCAATTTCTACGGCACCCTGGTCAACGTCAAACAGGACGGTAAGGTCATCGCCGAAGGCGCGGCGGCCTGGCCGGAACTGCAAGCCCGCGTGGACCGGGTCAACAAGCTCGCCGCCGACCTCAAGAGTCTTGAGAAGTCGGACATCGGGGCGATCAACGCCGGTCTGGAACGCATCCGTTTGCACGGCCGCAAGCTGGAAATGGAAGGCAAGCTTGACGCCGCCGCCCAGGCCGACATGGATGCCGATCGCGCTGAATTGAATGCCCGTTACAAGGATATCGAAGCGCGCCTGGACGAGTTGCACACCCAGTTCAACCGCGACGCCCTGACCGCCCGTGATGCCAATGGCAAAGAAGTGGAAATCGGCATCGGCAAAGTGGTTCACGCTTACCAGCCGAACGCCATGGGTTACATGACCAAGGTCGGTTTTTACTTCAGCAAGATCTGGGAATTCCTCAGCGACGACCCACGGGAAGCCAACACCGAAGGAGGGATCTTCCCGGCGATCTTCGGCACCGTGATGATGACCTTGATCATGGCGATTATCGTGACGCCGTTCGGTGTGCTGGCGGCGGTTTACTTGCGTGAGTACGCCAAGCAGAACACCTTGACACGGATTATCCGTATCGCGGTGAACAACCTGGCCGGTGTACCGGCGATTGTCTACGGTGTGTTCGGCCTGGGCTTCTTCGTGTACGTGCTGGGCGGTTCGGTGGACCGGCTGTTCTTCGCCGAAGCCCTGCCGGCGCCGACCTTTGGTACGCCGGGTCTGCTCTGGGCGTCCCTGACCCTGGCGCTGCTGGCAGTGCCGGTGGTGATCGTGGCGACTGAAGAAGGCCTGGCGCGGATTCCCCGCACCGTACGTGAAGGCTCCCTGGCATTGGGCGCGACCAAGGCGGAAACGCTGTGGAAGATCGTCCTGCCAATGGCCAGCCCGGCGATGATGACCGGCATGATCCTCGCCGTGGCCCGCGCCGCTGGCGAAGTAGCGCCGCTGATGCTGGTGGGTGTGGTGAAACTGGCACCGTCGCTGCCGCTGGACGGTAACTATCCGTACCTGCACCTGGACCAGAAGATCATGCACTTGGGCTTCCATATTTACGATGTTGGCTTCCAGAGCCCCAACGTCGAAGCCGCACGGCCGCTGGTGTACGCCACCGCGCTGCTGCTGGTAATGGTGATCGCCACGCTCAACCTGTCGGCGGTGTGGATGCGTAACCACCTACGCGAAAAATACAAAGCACTGGACAGTTAATTAACCACTGTAGGAGCGAGCTTGCTCGCGAAAAACGCAAGAGCGCCGCATTCATGCTGGCTTCCCGCGTCATCGTTAACGACCTTCGCGAGCAAGCTCGCTCCTACAATCGAATTGGTAGCACAGGGAGCATCCCATGCAACACGAAACCCATTCCCACGGCATCAACATGTCAGCCCTGGGTCGCGACAAGCAGAGCCTGAGCCTCGCCCAGGAAACCGTGGCCATCGAAGTCCCGGGCCTGAGCCTGTACTACGGCGACAAGCAGGCGCTGTTCGACGTCAGCATGAACATCCCCAAGCAGCGCGTGACTGCCTTTATCGGCCCGTCCGGCTGCGGCAAGTCGACATTGCTGCGTACCTTCAACCGGATGAACGACCTGGTGGACGGCTGCCGTGTGGAAGGCGCGATCAACCTCTATGGCACCAACATCTACCGCAAGGGCGAAGACGTGGCCGAGTTGCGTCGCCGGGTGGGCATGGTGTTCCAGAAGCCCAACCCGTTCCCCAAGACCATCTACGAAAACGTGGTCTACGGCCTGCGCATCCAGGGCATCAACAAGAAACGTATCCTCGACGAAGCCGTGGAATGGGCCCTCAAGGGTGCGGCGCTGTGGGATGAGGTCAAGGACCGCCTGCACGAATCGGCCCTGGGCCTGTCCGGCGGCCAGCAGCAACGTCTGGTGATCGCCCGCACCATCGCCGTGGAACCGGAAGTGCTGCTGCTCGACGAACCGTGCTCGGCACTCGACCCGATCTCCACGCTGAAAGTCGAAGAGCTGATCTACGAACTGAAATCTAAATTCACCATCGTTATCGTGACCCACAACATGCAACAGGCCGCTCGGGTGTCCGACTACACCGCGTTCATGTACATGGGCAAACTGGTGGAATTCGGCGACACCGATACCCTGTTCACCAATCCGGCGAAGAAGCAGACCGAAGACTATATTACGGGGCGCTATGGCTAGTAGGGGCAGTTGCGAGCCGCAAGCCTCAAGCGGCAAGTAAGAGCGATTTTACGGAACGACATACATCAGCTTGCAGCTTGTAGCTTGCGGCTTACAGCTTTTGCGGAGCAAACGCATGATTAGCAAAGAAGGCCTTACCCATCACATCTCCGCGCAGTTCAATGCCGAGCTTGAGGAAGTGCGCAGCCACCTCCTGGCCATGGGCGGGCTGGTGGAGAAGCAAGTCAACGACGCCGTCACGGCGCTGATCGAGGCCGACTCGGGCCTGGCCCAGCAGGTGCGCGAGATTGATGATCAGATCAACCAGATGGAACGCAACATCGACGAAGAATGCCTGCGCATTCTCGCCCGTCGCCAGCCAGCGGCTTCTGACCTTCGGTTGATCATCAGCATCTCCAAGTCGGTGATCGACCTGGAGCGGATCGGCGACGAAGCCACCAAAATCGCCCGCCGGGCCATCCTGTTGTGCGAAGAAGGCGAAGCGCCGCGTGGTTACGTGGAAGTGCGTCATATTGGCGATCAGGTGCGCAACATGGTTCGTGATGCCCTGGACGCTTTTGCCCGCTTCGACGCCGACCTGGCCTTGTCGGTAGCCCAGTACGACAAGATCATCGACCGCGAATACAAAACTGCTTTGCGTGAACTGGCCACCTACATGATGGAAGACCCGCGCTCTATCTCGCGGGTGCTGAACATCATCTGGGTCCTGCGCTCCCTGGAGCGTATCGGCGACCACGCCCGTAATATCTCGGAACTGGTGATCTACCTGGTGCGTGGTACCGACGTGCGGCACATGGGCCTCAAGCGCATGAAAGCCGAAGTTGAAGGTACAGCCGATCAAATCCCTAATGTTCCAGGCGTTTCTGACGATAAGTAAGATTGCCCGAGAAATAAACGCCCGGCCTCTGGTCGGGCGTTTTCGTTTGTGGCGTATGAATTTTGCGCTGCGGACGCAGGTAAGGTCCCGGCGTGACTGAAGAGTTTTGGCGAAATGCCATCAGCGAAGCGTTATGCTTGCCGGGGTTTTTATAGGATGAAGGGTCGATGAGCAAAGTCAGTGTGTTGGTGGTGGATGACGCCTCGTTTATTCGCGACCTGGTGAAGAAGTGCCTGCGCAACTACTTCCCCGGTATCAAGCTCGAAGACGCGGTGAACGGCAAAAAGGCCCAGGCCATCCTGATGCGCGAAACCTTCGACATGGTCCTGTGCGACTGGGAAATGCCGGAAATGTCCGGTCTGGAACTGTTGACTTGGTGCCGCGAACAGCCTCATCTCAAAGCCATGCCATTTGTCATGGTGACCAGTCGTGGCGATAAGGAAAACGTAGTCCAGGCGATCCAGGCTGGTGTTTCCGGCTACGTCAGCAAGCCCTTCACCAACGAACAGTTGCTGAGCAAGGTCAAGCAGGCACTGAACAAGATCGGTCGCCTCGATGCGCTGATCGCCAGCGCCCCGACCAAGATGAACTCGGCCTTCGGCAACGACTCCCTGAGCGCACTCACCGGTGGCAAGCCCGAAGCAGTCAAGCCTGCCCCGGTGGCGGCGCCCAGCAAAGGACTGCTCAACAGCCCGCCCATGCAAGCGCCGGCAGCAGCATCGGCGGCCAGCGGTCGCGGCCAGGGCCAACTGCGCCTGTCCAGCGGGACCCAGCAATGCGTGATCAAGGCCCTGAGCATCAAGGAAGCGCTGCTGGTGGTGCGTCGCGGTGAAGTCTTGCCCCAGGTGCTGGAAAGCGCGGTGCTCGACCTTGAACAGGGCGACAACGCCGAAGTGGCCCGTCTCAACGGCTATCTGCATGCCATCGTCGCCTTTGAGCCCCGGCCCGACAGCGACTGGCTGCAACTGACCTTCCGCTTTATCGACCAGGATGCGCAGAAGCTGGACTATATCTCCCGGCTGATTGCCCGCGGCACGGCGCAGAAGCATTTTGTACCGGGTGCATGATCTCCCCAAACGACCCCACACAGCGTTGTCATGATCCCTTGTTAGCCTGCCATTCAGTCGTTCTCGGCAGGCCTACCTTATGCTCGCGCGCTCAGTGCTTTTCTGTGGACTGTTCACGGTCGCCACGTCGGCGATGGCCATGACCCTCTACAAGTCCACCGATGCTGACGGCGTCGTCTTTTTCAGCGACCGACAGACGCCGGGGGCGCAGGCGTTTGTATTCCAGGATCGGATGGTCGAGCACCCGAAGCGGAAGATACTCGCTCCCCAAAAGCATCAGAACCCGCTGCAAGCCCCGTCCGCCCGTACCCCATCCTATCGTTACCCCTTGCCTTGGCAGGGCGGCCCATTTCGTTTGACCCAAGGCGCGAACGGCACCTTCAGCCATTGCGACGTCAAGAGCCGCTACGCCATGGACATCGCCATGCCCGAAGGCACGCCGATCATCGCGGCGCGGCGCGGGGTGGTGGTGAAAACCGTGAATGACCAGGCCGGACGTGGCAGTGATCCGTCGGGCAACTTCGTGCGGGTGCTGCACGACGATGGCACGATGGGCGTGTACCTGCATCTCAAGCAAGGCTCGGTCAGCGTTTGGGAGGGGCAACGCGTGGCGGTGGGCAGTGCGCTGGGGCTGTCGGGCAATACCGGTAACAGCAGCGGGCCACACCTGCATTTTGTGGTGCAGCGCAACACCGGGTTGGGGTTGGTGTCGATTCCGTACGAGTTCAATCAGCCGGTGCAGGCTTTGCCCAACTTTGCGTTGGGCACGCCATGAGGCTGTAGGAGCAAGCTTGCTCGCGATGGTCGTTAACGATGACGCGGGGAACCTGGCACCCAACGGCGCTCTCTGGTTCTTCGCGAGCAAGCTCGCTCCTACAGTTAATCGAGCATCAGCACCTTGGCCAGCACGATCTTCGGCCCTTTCATCTTCTTGATGATGATGCGCAAGCCTTCGACTTCCAGCACTTCTTCCTCTTCCGGCACCCGCTTGAGGGTTTCGTAGATCAGCCCGGCGAGGGTTTCGGCTTCGATGTGGTCCAGGTCGATACCCAGCAGGCGCTCGATCTTGAACAGCGGCGTATCACCACGCACCAGCAACTTGCCCGGCTGGTAGGCGAGAATGCCGCGCTCGGCCTTGCGGTGTTCGTCCTGGATGTCACCCACCAGCACTTCCAGCACATCTTCCATGGTCAGGTAGCCGATGATATTACCGTCGGCTTCCTCCACCAGGGCAAAGTGCGCACCGCCCTTGCGGAACTGCTCCAGCAATTGCGACAGCGGCATGTGCCGGGAAACGCGCTCCAGCGGGCGGGTCAACTCGGCCAGGTTGAACGACTCGGGAATGTGGTCCAGGGCCGCCAGTTCCAGCAGCAGGTCCTTGATGTGCAGCAGGCCGACGAATTCGTTGCGCACCGCGTCGTACACTGGGTAGCGGCTGAATTTATGGCGGCGGAACAGCGCCAGGATTTCCTTGAGCGGGGCGTTGAAATCCAGGGTCACCAGGTCTTCCCGGGAATTGGCCCAGTCCACTACTTCCAGCTCGCCCATTTCCACGGCCGAGGCCAATACGCGCATGCCTTGGTCGTTGGGGTCCTGGCCACGGCTGGAGTGCAGGATCAGTTTTAGTTCTTCGCGGCTGTAATGGTGATCATGGTGCGGGCCGGGCTCGCCTTGGCCGGCGATGCGCAGGATGGCGTTGGCGCTGGCGTTGAGCAGGTAGATCGCTGGGTACATGGCCCAGTAGAACAGGTACAGCGGCACGGCGGTCCACAGCGACAACAGTTCGGGTTTGCGAATGGCCCAGGATTTGGGTGCTAGTTCACCGATCACGATGTGCAGGTAGGAAATTACGAAGAAGGCGGCAAAGAACGACACGCCCTTGATCACTTCGGTCGATTCGACGCCCATGGCGCCCAGCAGCGGTTCCAGTATGTGCGCGAAGGCAGGCTCACCGACCCAGCCCAATCCCAGGGATGCGAGGGTGATACCCAATTGACAGGCCGAGAGATAGGAGTCGAGCTGGTTGTGCACGGTGCGCAGGATCTGTCCGCGCCAGCCGTTGGAGTGGGCGATGGCCTCGATCCGGGTGGAGCGCAGTTTGACCATGGCAAATTCCGCCGCAACGAAAAAGCCGTTGAGCAGTACCAGGATCAGTGCAAAAAGAATCATGCCGAAATCGGCGAAGAGTGTCGCGAGGGTGATACTAGGGGAAGGGTCCATGATGGGGTTTTGCGGGTTCCGTCGAGTCAAAAAGGGTGAACAGGTGGGCCTGAAAGGCAGGCTCAAGTCAGCCAATGTAGCGGCTGAACCGGCGCTTGCCTAGTGCCCACTGCCGGGCGGGGCTACTCGTTCTGGCTGACTACCCGTGAGCGTGTCACCTGCGCCGGCGGGAAATGGCAGGTAAACGTGCTGCCTTGACCTGGCACGCTGCCGATTTCCAGGTGTGCGCGATGGCGCAGTAGCACATGCTTGACGATCGCCAGGCCTAGGCCGGTACCGCCCGTGTTGGAGTTGCGGCTGGAGTCGACGCGGTAGAAACGTTCGGTCAGGCGTGGCAAGTGCTTGCTGTCGATGCCAATCCCCGAATCCTGCACGCTCAGGTGTGCGCCTTGGTGATCGGCCCACCAGCGGATACGGATCGTGCCCTTGTCCTGGGTGTACTTCACCGCGTTGAACACCAGGTTGGAAAAGGCGCTGCGTAACTCGCCCTCGCTGCCCTTGAGCAGGACCGACGGGTCGGCCTCCAGCGAAATGCTCTGTTCGCGCTGCCCGGACAAGGCTTGGGCGTCGCTCTTGATGGTCTGCAACAGGCTCTGTACCGGCACTGGCTGGTTGTCCGAGGGGTAGTCGGTGGCTTCCAGCTTGGCCAGCAGCAACAAGTCGTTGAGCAGGGTTTGCATGCGTGAGCCTTGCTGCTGCATCTGCTGCAGGGCCCGGCTCCAGCGCGGGTTCACCTCTTCGACGTTATCCAGCAACGTCTCCAGGTAGCCGCAGATCACCGTCAGTGGCGTGCGCAGTTCATGGGAGACGTTGGCGACGAAATCCTTGCGCATCTGTTCCAGTTGATGGATACGGGTGACATCGCGCACCAGCATCAGATGCTCGTTATTGCCGTAGCGCGTCAGGTACAGCTGGATGCGCACCCGGTCGTTGGTGGGCGATGGAATCTCCAAGGCCTCTTCAAAGTTGTCCTGCTCGAAGTATTCCTTGAAGCGCGGATGGCGCACCAGGTTGGTCACCGGTTGGCCACTGTCCTGGGGCGTCTTGAGGCCCAGCAGGGTTTCAGCGGCGCTGTTCCACCATTCTAGGTTGCCGTCGCTGTCGAGCATGATCACCGCGTCTTTCAGCGCTGCGGTGGATTCCTGGACTCGGTCGATCACTGCCTGCAGGCGCCCGCGCACCCGTTGGTCACGGCGTTGCAGGTGGTAGATGCTGTCGAACACCTCGCCCCACAGGCCGTAGCCGTCGGGTGGCGCTTCGTCGGATTTATGCTGGCGCAGCCACTCGTGCAGGCGCAGCAATTGCTTGAGGGTCCAGCCCAGATAGAGGCCGAGGCCGACGGCCAGGCTCCAGCCGTAGAAGCCGCTGACCAGGCCCACCAGCAGACAGCCGGTGATCAACAAGAGCATGTGGCGGATTAGGGTGCTGTGCCAGTTTTGGTTCACTTTGCGTCCTTCGGAGCAGTTGCAAGTTTCAAGCTACAAGCGGCAAGTTAAAGCGATGCGGCTTTTGACTTGCCGCTTGTAGCTGGCAGCTTCCCGCTGCCTTATCAGCTTTTTGTTGAAAACCGATAACCGGTGCCGCGCACGGTTTGTACCAGATTCTCGTAGGACTCACCCAAGGCTTTGCGCAGGCGGCGAATATGCACGTCGACGGTGCGTTCTTCCACGTACACATTGCCGCCCCAGACCTGATCCAGCAGTTGCCCGCGGGTGTAGGCGCGTTCCTGGTGGGTCATGAAAAATTGCAGCAGACGGTATTCGGTGGGGCCCATCTCGGCAGGTTTGCCATCGATGGTGACGCGGTGGCTGATGGGGTCCAGCAACAGGCCGCCAACTTCGATAGGCGCTTCACCATCGGTGGGCCCGGCGCGGCGCAGTACGGCTTTCAGGCGGGCGACCAGTTCCCGTGGGGAAAACGGCTTGGTGATGTAGTCATCGGCACCGACTTCCAGGCCCTGGATCTTGTTGTCTTCTTCGCCCTTGGCAGTAAGCATGATGATTGGGATATCCCCGGTCAGCTCATCGCGCTTGAGGCGCCGGGCCAGTTCGATGCCAGAAGTGCCGGGCAGCATCCAGTCCAGCAAAATCAGGTCTGGCTTGCGGTCGACGATAATGGCATGGGCCTGTTGGGAGTTCTCCGCCTCCAGGCAGTCATAGCCGGCCATTTCCAACGCAACGGCGATCATTTCGCGAATAGGCGCTTCGTCGTCAACGATCAGAATGCTCCTGCCAACCATGCTAAGTCCTCTTGTCATTTAACTGTCTTGCGCCGCATTAGATAACGGAATTATTGCAGTCGTGTGACAGTATTTTAGTAGCCTGCGCAATCGGCGCTGTCCTGAACTACGCTTTGGGTCCGAATCCTGACAACCACAAAAGGAAGGTTCCGATGACTCACAGTACTTTTTCCTGGAAAGTTCTGCTGGTAACGACGGCGTTAACGCTGCCAACACTGGCTTTTGCGGCTGATCCGGCGATGACCAAAGACGGGATGTTGGTGGATCACAAGGGCATGACGCTCTACACCTTCGCCAAGGATGCTGACGGCAAGTCCATGTGCAATGACAAGTGCGCTACCAACTGGCCACCGCTGATGGCTGAATCCACCGACAAACCCATGGGCAAATGGACCGTGATCACCCGTGACGACCAAAAGAGCCAATGGGCCTACAGCGGTAAGCCGCTCTACACCTTCGTCATGGATAAAGCGGCCGGTGACAAGACCGGCGATGACAAAATGGATGGGGCGTGGAAGGTGGCCAAGCCTTAATCCACGTCGCCCTTGAGATCATCGCGGGCGAGTCCACTCCCACATTGACTGCATGCGATCAAAAATGTGGGGGCGGGCTTGCCAGCGATGGCGTCGGCCCGGATACCACACATCCAGCGGGTTCAACGAAATCCGTAATCCGCCACAATCCCGACAAAAATCGCCAACCCCGCCCAATGGTTGTGCAAAAACGCCTTGAAGCACTTCAGCCGGTCCCGGTCACGGGTGTACCAAAATTCCCAGGCAAAGCACGCCGCCGCCGCCGCCAGCCCCAAGTGGAACCAGCCACCCAACTCAAAGCACGACCCCGCCAGCAGCAGGCAAGCCAGCGCCAGTCCCTGCAAGGTCAGGATGATCACCCGGTCGGCGTCGCCAAACAGAATGGCTGTGGATTTGACCCCGATTTTCAAGTCGTCTTCACGATCGGTCATGGCGTAGTAGGTGTCGTAACCCACGGTCCACAACAGGTTGGCGATGTACAGCAACCAGGCGGTGGCCGGCAGGCTGCCGGTCTCGGCGGTGAACGCCATTGGCATGCCCCAGGAAAATGCCGCGCCCAGCACCACTTGCGGGTAATAGGTGTAGCGCTTCATGAAGGGGTAACTGGCGGCCAACGCCAGGCCGCCCAACGACAGCCAGATGGTCATGGAGTTGGTCAGCAGCACCAGCAGGAAACTGAGGGTCATCAGTACCGCAAAGAACACCAGAGCCTCTTTCGAACTGATCTTGCCGCTCACCAGTGGCCGCTGTTCGGTACGTTTCACATGGCCGTCGACCTTGCGGTCGGCCCAGTCATTGATTACGCAACCGCCGGCCCTGGTCAGCACCACGCCGAGGACGAAAATCATGATATTGGTCAGGGACGGCGAACCCTTGCCGGCAATCCATAGCGCCCAAAGGGTCGGCCACAGCAGTAGGTAGATGCCGATAGGCTTGTCCATACGGGTCAGTTGAACAAAGTCCCAGGCCCTGGGGTTCAGGCGGTTCAAGGATTTGAGCAGACGCTGGTACATCAGCAATTCTCCGGGTGTTGGTGCACCGCCTGCCACAGGCTCGGCAGGAAGATTTCGGCCACCAGCACACTCAGCGGCCCGCGATCAAAGCGCGAGCGGCGCGCCCACAGTGCACTGGCTTGCGCGGCCTGCGGCAGCCATTCCCGTGGGTACTGGCAGACCTCAATGGCCTGGCGCGTAAACGCCTGGTCACAGAACAGCAATTCCCCCAGCGAGCGGCTGCCCAACGCATCCATGTTCAAACCGCCATCCTGCAAGGCGCTGCGGGCCGCCACGCTGCGGGCGAACACCCAGGCCTGGCCGTGGCCGCGCAAATACACCTCGCGCACCCAGCCAATGCTTGAGGGAGGCAGGTCGAGGGCGGCGCATTCGTCGTCTCGCAGCGGCTGCCAGCCTTCGAGCAACGGCGTCACGCTGAAAGCGTCATTGGACAGGCGTGTCAGGCGTCGTGTCAGCGAGCCTTCATCGAACAGCCAGTCGAGGGCGGGCGGTGCGGGCAGGGGGCTTAGAAGGCTCTGGGTCAGCCATTGGCAAGCATCGGGAAGGGCGATTGAGTGCGGCACAGTGGGTCAGTATTGGCAGCAAAAGAGGCGGCGAGCTTACCATGTCGCCCCGGACTTTTGCCGGGCGCCGCCGGGGCCGCGCGTCGAACATGCTTGCATCTGTGCGTCCCGATCAGTACAAAACGCCCTGAGCCGCACGGCAAGGCTGGATCTATAGACTGTCGGCCAACAAGCCTGGACCCTGAGGAAGCGAGTAATGAAGAAGTGGCAATGTGTAGTCTGCGGCCTGATCTACAACGAAGCGGACGGTTGGCCGGATGACGGAATCGCCCCAGGCACCCTGTGGCAGGATGTGCCCGAAGACTGGCTGTGCCCGGACTGCGGCGTCGGCAAAATGGATTTTGAAATGATCGAAATCGGCTAACTCTTTGAATTTAAGAAGCGATTTTAAAAAACGTATTACAAGGAGAAAGGAATGAGCGCACCTGTCGTCATCGTCGGTACGGGTTTGGCTGGTTACAACCTGGCCCGGGAGTTTCGCAAGCTCGATAGCGAAACCCCGCTGTTGCTGATTACCGCCGACGACGGGCGTTCCTACTCCAAGCCCATGCTCTCCACCGGCTTTGGCAAGAACAAGGAAGCCGATGGCCTGAGCATGGCCGAACCAGGGGCCATGGCCGAGCAACTCAAGGCCGAAGTACGCACCCATACGCGCATCAGCGGCATCGACCCCGGCCACAAGCGCCTGTGGATCGGTGAGGAAGCGGTGGCCTATCGCGACCTGATCCTCGCCTGGGGTGCGCAAACCGTGCGGGTGCCGGTACAAGGCGACGCTTCGGAGCTGATTTTCCCGATTAACGACCTTGAAGACTACGCCCGCTTTCGCGCGGCGGCAGCCGGCAAGCGCCGGGTCTTGCTGCTGGGTGCCGGCCTGATCGGCTGCGAATTTGCCAACGACCTGATCCTCGGCGGTTACGAAATCGACCTGGTGGCACCCTGCGAGCAGGTCATGCCGACGCTGCTGCACCCGGCGGCAGCTGCAGCGGTCCAGGCTGGGTTGGAAGGCCTCGGTGCGCGTTTCCACCTGGGGCCGGTGCTCAATCGCCTGCAACGCAACGCTGAAGGCCTGGAAGCCCACCTGTCCGATGGCGAAGTGATCCAGTGTGACTTGGTTGTGTCCGCCATCGGCCTGCGCCCGCGTGTAGACCTGGCCGCCGCCGCCGGCTTGCAGACCAACCGTGGGATCATGGTCGACCGTCATCTCAAGACCTCCCACGCCAATATCTACGCCCTGGGCGACTGCGCTGAGGTCGATGGCCTGAACTTGCTCTACGTGATGCCGCTGATGAGCTGTGCCCGTGCCCTGGCCCAAACGCTGGCGGGCAACGCCACGGCAGTCAATTACGGGCCGATGCCGGTCACCGTGAAAACCCCGGCCTGCCCGCTGGTGGTATCGCCACCACCACGGGGCACCGAAGGCGTCTGGAGCGTCGAGGGGCAGGGCGCCGATATCAAGGCATTGTGCCGCGATGCCAGTGGTCGCTTGCTCGGCTACGCCCTGACCGGCACTGCCGTTATGGAAAAACTGGCGCTGAACAAGGAGCTTCCGCCGTTGCTGGCGTAAATACCGGTCGTTCTGTCGGAATAAGCACTCTTTTGCCCGTAGAAAGGTCGCCGCGAGACTGGCGCAGGCTCCGATGGCATGCCATTCTCACTCGCGTCTGCCGCAGAGTAGAGCCTGCGGCGCCTTGGGCGCTGCTCCGTCAGAGAGCGGCACGGACATAACAACAAAAAACCGTCAAAGAGGCTTCACTTATGCGTAAACCAGAACTTGCAGCCGCTATTGCTGAAAAAGCTGATCTCACCAAAGAACAAGCCAACCGCGTACTCAACGCCGTTCTTGAAGAAATCACTGGCGCCCTGCATCGCAAGGACAGCGTCACCCTGGTCGGCTTCGGCACCTTCCTGCAGCGCCACCGCGGCGCCCGTACCGGCAAAAACCCGCAAACCGGCGAGCCGGTGAAAATCAAGGCGAGCAATACCGTGGCGTTCAAGCCAGGTAAATTCTTGAAAGACAGCGTCAATCCTTAAGTAGCGAAGTACGCGCGCCGCACATAGCGAGCGTGGAATGAAAAATGGGCACGCCGACTGGGTCGGGTGCCCATTTTTTGTGGGTCGCGAGTTACTTATTGCCCTTGGCCTCCTTTGCAAAAGTCTAAGTTCGCACCTTGAATTTTGCGCCACCTCTGTGAGGTGGGGAGGCCGGCCAGATGATTCTCAGATCTATTTACTGGGCGGTAAAGAGGCCCAGTTATTAAATAGATTCGTCCCCTTTAACCGCATCACTGAGGAACGACGATGGATCTATTACTAGAAATGTTCAATAGGCCCCGTGCGCTGTAGCTGTTAGCTTGACGATCACTTAAATGGTGTGAGTTTTTGCAGGCCGATCGAACCAATAATCTCCTTTATTCTTTTTAAATTATCGTTAATGTCAGCGTTGATTTTCTCGCTTGGATAATATTCGGGCTTGTCGAAAAACTTGATCTTCAGCAGGCTTATCAAATAAGTAATGCGTTGATTTCCCTCTGTGACGAAGTCCTTTTCCTCGGCAGCATCCTGTATTTTTTCCAGGCTTAACGTTTCACCCTTTATAAAGCGCTCATGTGTATTGCGCTTTACCGTTATCTGCAGCTCATTCCCTGAAGACAGTGCCTCCAGCACACGCGTCAATGCCTGCTCATAAACCTCGGTATTGCCCTGCTCCTTGGCCAGCGTGGCATCCAGCACCAGTGCTGCCTCCACCCATACCCAGTAGTCGTAGTTGTTCTCGAAAGGAATTCGGGAGAGCGGCGCGGTGATCTGCCCCGCAAGGTCTTTTTCGTTAATGACATACAACAGGTACGCCAGGCGGGTTAGCGATTCAATGCGCAGCTTGTTGGTTTTGCTGTACTTGGCCGGGACCTTTGCCAGGTAATCCGCCAGCGGGCCGCTGGCAGATGAAAATGAGTCAAGCGCTTCGGTAATCAGCATGCGGATCTCCAATCGGTTATTTCACAACTATTTTGACTCGGGTGCCGTCGTCGTAGCCGCTCAGGGCATGAGCAATCGAGGACCCCGCTCCCCGGTTGTCGCTAGGGTCGATGTACCTGACACTCGCGCCCTTGCCGCCTTCCTTGAACATCGCCATCGGGAATTCGTCCCGGTCTTTTGCCTTGACTGACGGGTGACCGGCCAAGGAGGCTTTTCGGTTATCCGTCGCGCCGAGGCGGTCGATGGTAAAGATGCTTTTGCCACGAGCCTTGATCACGTCGGCGATGTGGCCAAAGGTCTGTTTGTACTGCTTTTTGGTCAATTCGAGGACGATATCGTGGGTCTTGCCGTCGCCCGCCTTGACGTTGCATCCCTTGTAACCTAGTGGGTCGGTCCAGCCAATGGGGTTTGGAGCGTATTGGTAGAGGTTGATTCCTCCGGCCAATCCAATAGGGTCCGGGGTCGTGAACCGGCCTACATCCGGATCATAAAAGCGGAAGGTGTTGTAGTGCAGTCCCGTTTCTCGATCCAGATACTGCCCCTGGAATCGCAGGTTCTGCTCTTCTATGTAATACGGCTCGCGAACTTCCTCAACCGTATTACCCCAAACCTGATAGCGGGTTTGCCAAAGCACACGGCCATCCGACTCAGTCAGTTGCTCAGGCAAGCCGTTCAGATCGTTATGGTAATAACGCACGCTTTGATGCTCACCCGTGCCATCGACCCGGGCGAGAGGTTCATAACCGTCGCCTTCGTAAAGGTACAGGCTGCTCTGGTTGTTTTTCTGCTCTTGCAGCAGCCGCAGGCCTTCCCAGGTGAAGCGGGTTTCACCCAACGGGTAGCCACTGCTGCCATGGTCAGTTTTGGCGATGCGTCGGCCCAAGGGGTCGTAGGTCATTGTTACGACGGTTTCCTGCTGGCCTTTTTGGCTACGTACTTCGACCAGCCGATGTTCGGCGTCGTACGTAAAGCGCTGTAGGCCCCATACCGCACTGCGCTTTTCAATCATTCGGCCAAAGGCATCGTAGCGATAGCGTTTGTCCTGGTAGGTCAGCAGTTTGTTATGGACTACCAACCCCTGGGGCGGCAGGGAGGCATCCAGTAAGTTGGCAGCCGCGTCATAGGAGAACGTCTCTGTCTGACCCTGCAGATTGTCCTGACTGGCGATGATCCGCCCGCTGGCATCGTAGTGCAGCAACTGACGATGCTGGGCGGCAGGTTGCTGATTGAACTTGCCGATCAGGTTATCAGCCGGGTCGTATTCGAATGTTTTCTGTGCTGCTGGCGGGAGTAATGACGGTTGCCCGTTTTGACGGCGCTGACGTGCTCGCAACCTGCCGCTGCGGTCATATTCGCTGCGAGTGCTGATCTGCCCTTGGGTACGTAACACCTCGCGGTGCAGGCGATCACGCTCGAAGTCACTGATGACTTGTCCATCCAGATTGATCTGGTGCAAGTGGCCGCTGCCGTAGTGCAGGCGATTGATCCAGCGCCCGTCAGGTAATAGCGTTTGGATCAAGTTGCCCAGTTCGTCGTAGTGATGCTGCAGGCTGCCAGCAGCACTCTGCTCCTCGAGTAGCTGGCCCAGGGGGTCATAGGTGAACCCAAGACTCTGTTCGTTTCCCACCGTGTCGACAAAACTCACCGCGACCAACCTGTTCAACGGGTCGTAGGCATATTCTGTGCGCCCATCGGTAGTCACCTTGGCAATCAGGCGTCCAACGGCATCCCGCTCCAGGTGGTGGATGATTGGTTCGACAGGTACGGAGGGCACCACCGCCAATCCATTACCGAATGGCGCTGCAATAGCACTGACGACGCAGACGTTATCTAGCTTGTTGTAGGAATAACGTTTGGCACTACCGTCAAGGTCTTGCTGTTCAATCAGCCGGTCGCCTGCGTCCCAGGCAAATCGATAAATCTCTCCGTTTTGATTAGTCAGTGCCTGCAACCGTCCGTATCGGTCGTAACCGAACTGTACATGCCGACCATGGACGTCTGTCCGCTGGCTGACTTGGCCTCGGGCATTGTGCTGATAGAGGGTGGTGTGTCCGGCCGGGTCGGTGTAAGCCACCAGCTGGCCGCTTGCATCACGTTGAAAATGTTCTGTGCGTCCATCAGGCAACTGGCTGTTGAGCAAGCGCCCCTGAGCGTCGTAGCTGAACTGTGTGCGTTCGCCCAGGGCGTCGGTGATGACCTGCAAATAGCCCCGGTCGTCGTAGCTGAAGCGTGTCGGGTAACCCGAGCAGTCAACGTGTTCAACCAGTTGGCCAAGGGCGTTCCAGGACAGCCTTTTACTTTTGCCTGTGGCGTCGATAATTTCCACGACTTGCCCATAGGCGTCATAGCGGTACTGGGTGACATGGGCCAACGGGTCGGATTCGCTGATGCAATTACCACGGGGGTCATAGCGGTACTGCCAACTGTTTCCGGCGGCGTCGGTACGGATCAGCGGTAATGCCCAATGCGCCAGCCATACGGTCGAGTCGCTGTGCCCCAACGGGTCAAGCTCGCCAATCAAGTTGCCGGATTCGTCGTAGCTGTATTCGTATCGACCGCTTTGCGGGTCGGTAGCACTGAGCAACTGGCGCTCATCATTCCATTCAAACAGCCAGGTCTGGTCGAGGTTGTCGGTGTACGAAATGATCTGGTGTCGAGTGTTCCACAGGCGTGTACTTACGCGCTGCAACCCATCGGTAATGCGCGTGATACCCGCGTACAAGTCATAGTCGAAACGGTACTCATCTCCCTCACCAGTCCAATGCCGCACCACTCGCCACTCAAGGCCTTCGACCAATCCCCATTCATAGAAACACCGCAGCCCTGTGGGCAGTTGATGCTCCACCATCCGCCGCCCGGCGTCATAGGCAAAGCGCCGCTGAATCTGGCCGGTGGCATCGCGAACCTCGGCCAGATCACCGACAACGTCAAAGGCATAACTGACGAGCGTTTCCCGACGCTGATCAGGATACAAACGCTCAACCCGGCTGACACGACCCATCTCGCGTATCAGTTCCACCTGCACCAGCTCGAAGGTATCGCGCAGTCGCACCAACTGGCCTGCGGCGTCATAGTCGAGGTAGATACGGTTGTCGTTGCGATCACCCAATTGGCTTAATCGCAACAACGAAGCTGCGCCGGGCGTTGTATCAAACAGCCGATACAACCCGTCATCACTTTCGATCAACAGTTGCCCATTGCGGTGTCGCCGAATGCTCAAGCCCTCGCCGGGACTAAATATCGCACCGCCCAACGCTACCGCCCCCAGGTTGATCCGCCGCCCTTGCTCATCGGTGTAGACCAGCTCTTCTCCGCCATCCGGGTGCGACAACACCTCGACGCTGATCTCGTAAGATAAGCTCCAGCCTGCACCAAACATTCCGCCTTGGCGTTCATCCCGGCTGTTATAGAACCGCTGCCAATCAATCGGCAGCACGCCCGGCAATACAAAATCCAGCTCGGTATCTGCGCCCAGCACCTTGGCACCCGTTGCCGCATGCACCGGGTTCATCGAGCCCATCGCCGCGTTGGTCATCGCGCCAATGGCCTGGCTCACTGCATAGGAGCCAACCCCGTTGAGCAACATGCACGGCAAATTACTCAGCGTCTTGCCCTTTGCCCCCTTGAGCATCATCAACGCTTCAATCGCCAACCCCACGCCCGGTGTCTTGCCGCTGCGAATTTCGCGCACCACCACCGAGCCGCCGCCGATGGTGACGTTGTTGGAGATCAGCCCGGATGAAACAACAGTCGCTTCACAGACACTGCGATCGCCGCTGCGCACAGCGGGTTGACCATTGATGGTGACCTTTTCCGAACCCTCGGCCAGAAACTGCGGTGGCATCGGTGGGTGCAGGGCGCACAGTACAAAGTCGGTGGGCAGGGGCACGGCGCCGGGTGCCGGTGTGGCAACGGTGGGCCGCCACAGTTGCGAGAAAAACCCCTCAGCCATGTCCAGGAAACCAGGCTCAGGCGCTGGCGCACCTTCGGGTTCTGGCCCCGGCTCAAGCTCAGTCCCCGCAGGTGCTACATGCGAGGGAATACTTCCCGCCGCCCGCGCCGCCGGAATGCTGTTGACGAAGGTGTCGGTGGAGCCAATCGCGATGTTGGCCTGCACCGTGGGCGGGAACAGTGCGTTGCTGAAACTCTCGCACATCTTGCTCAGGCCCTTGTCGGCCCCGGTCTTGCTCATTGCCATGCCGACGACGATGCCCACCACCGCGCCGAGGATGCAGCCGCCCACGCCTGCGGTGGCAATGGTCACGCCCACAGCCGCCGCGACCGCCGCCGTTGCCAGCGCAGTAATCGCCACGTTGGCCGCCACCTCCAGCACACCGCCGAGGATGTCCGCCATCATCGAGGTGTGGGACAGCGCGTCGCCCATGCGGGCAGCCCATAATGCGTCAGACATACAAGCGGCTCATCAAGAAATAGCGTCGAACGACAACGAGTTTTTAATCGTCGCCCAGTGCGCCGCCTCGGCATCCCCAAGCTTGTCCGCCTTCACATAACTCAAGGCAAGCATCTTGCGCGTGCCGGGCAACACCAGCGCCAACTGGTACTGGAATACCTTGTCGTTGCCCTTGTTGAACTGGCTGCGCAACTCGATACCTTCCACTTCCTGGGCCGTGCCCAAACGCACGGCAACACCCGGTTGGTAGCGCAGATCCTGCACCTGTTTTTCCAGGCGTTTGAGCTGGTCGTCGAAGTTGCTCTGCAAGATTTCACCCTCGGCAAGGAAGCTGCGGCTGACGATCAGCGACGTGCCCAACTCCGGGAACTTGAGGATGTTGATCGTCGCGTCCTGCAGCTCGCCGGCCGGCAGTTGGAACTGGAATTCGTTGATTCGGTACGTCATGGAAAACAGATCTCGTCAGGAGCTTTTAGGCGGTGGGAACGCGGCTTTCACGTTGGCGTCGATGCTCTTTTTGCAACCTTGGCCTTCGGGTTCGGCACCGGGGCCCAGGCCGTTGTTCAGGTGCAGCACACCGCCAGTGTTGAACTGGGCATCGCCGCTGGCGTAGAAGCTGATTTGCACGCCGGTGAGGTTGATCTGCCCGCTGGCATTGAGCTCCAGGATGCTTTCGCCGCAGACCAGGCGCAGGTTCTCACCCACTTCGATGACGTAGCTCTGGCTGATGCTGTCGGTCTTGCGCTGGCCCACCAAGAGGACATCCTCCTGCTTGACGATGCGCGTGCGGTTATTACCGATGGTCACCGTCTCGTTATGGCCGATGCTCTTGTTTCGGTCATGCCCGACGGAGTGGCTTTCATCCACCTCAACCACAATGTCCTGATTACGCTCGGCATGGATGTACAACTGCTCCAACCCCTTCTTGTCCTCCATGCGGATTTCATTGAAGTTGGCTGGCGTGCCGCCTTTGCTGGAGCGGCTTTTCATCCCGCTTTGGGTGGCATTTTCCGGCAAGTCGTAAGGCACGGTCTGCTCGGCGTTATATACCCTCCCGGTGACGATTGGCCGGTCCGGATCGCCTTCCAGGAAGCTGACAATTACCTCCTGGCCAATCCGTGGAATCTGCATCGAGCCCCAGTTTTTACCTGCCCAGGATTGCGACACACGAATCCAGCACGAGCTGTTTTCATTGGACTGATCATGCCGGTCCCAATGGAAATGCACCTTCACGCGCCCGTACTGGTCGGTCCAGATTTCCTCCCCCTTGGGGCCCACCACCAGCGCCGTTTGCGGGCCTTTGACGATGGGCCGGTGAGTGTTGGCCAGGGGGCGGAAGCTCTGCTGTGCGTCGATGCAGGTCATGCTGCTTTCGAACTGCGCCGAGGCCGCGCTGCCACCGCTCTCCAGGCTTTCCTGGGTAATGAAGTAGCGGGCGCCGACGATCAGGTATTCGCGGTTCTGGTCCTGGCGGCTGAAGCCAGTGAGGCTGAACAGGTTGCCCGAGCCCAGGCCTCGGGCGTTGCCGCTGAACTCTACTTGTTCGTGCAGGGTTTGCAGCGCCTCGATTCGGGTGCGGGCGTAGTGTTCGCCGTCGGCGCTTTGCACATAGGTGCCGGGATAGTCGTACAGCGGGTAGTCGCCAGCGGCGTGTGGGCGCGGCATGGCCGAACGCACGTCGATGCTGGCGCTGGGGCGCTGGAAGTCATAGTCGTTGAGTTCAAGGGAACCGGGTTGCACTTGCTGGGCCAGGTGCCAGTTGTGCATATGGTCGCGCTCGCGCTGCTGCTCGTCCTTGGGGTAGTAGGGCACCGAGCCGTAACCGACCACGCCGGTATGGGCGCCGTAGGCATCGGCCAGCACCAGCACATGGCGGTCCTGCTCATGGCGGAAGAAGTAGTAGATCCCTTCCTGCTCCATCAACCGGCTGACGAAATCAAAGCTCGTCTCGCGGTACTGCACGCAGTATTCCCACTCGCGGTACGGGCGGCTCAGGGCGTCTTCGAAGTCGGAAAAACCCAGGTCGCGGAACACCTGCTTGATGATCTGCGGGATGCTCAGGTTCTGGAAAATCCGGCAGTCGGAGGTGCGACTCAGCATCCACAGCCATGGGCGCAGCGTCACCTGGTAACTGGCGAACTGGCCCTGGTCGATGTTCTGGCTGCAGCGGGCGACGAGGCCGTGAAAATAGCGCTCGCCACCGTCCGCCAGTTGCAGGCTCAGGCACATAGGCTTGCCCAGCAACTGGTTGAGGTCGATGGCCGAGTCCAGGGAGGTCAGCTGCAACTCGAAGTTGAACAGCCGCCCCAGCTCTTCGCCGCCACCCATTTCATTGAGCAACAGCACATCCGGCCCCAGGGGGCTGGTGACCTTGGCCAGGCGTGAGGCTTGGTTGAATAACATTGGCTAACCCGTTTCATTGTAGGAGCCGAGCTTGCTCGCGATGGTCGTTAACGATGACGCTGGCATTCTGAATCAGCGAGGCGTGTTCGAGTTCTTCGCGAGCAAGCTCGGCTCCTACAGGTACTGCGGCGTTTAGGCCGCGTCGCTGAAGTCGTAGTGCAATTCATTATCCCGCGCGCTGATCCGCACCCCCGCCAACGCCTTGCCTTCCAGCATGCGGGTGAGGAACTCGCGACTCATGTCCGGCAGCAGGCTGTTGGTGAGGATGGTGTCGATCATCCGCCCGCCGCTTTCGGTTTCGGTGCAGCGGGAGACGATCAAGTCGATCACCTCGTCGTCGTAGTCAAAGGCCACTTTGTGGGTGTTCTCCACACGCTTCTTGATGCGGTTGAGTTGCAGGCGGGTGATCGCCTTGAGCATCTCATCGCTCAGCGGGTAGTACGGAATGGTCACCAGGCGTCCGAGCAAGGCCGGGGGGAAAATCTCCAGCAGCGGCTGGCGCAGGGCCTTGGCGATCTCTTCGGGTTCAGGGATGTTTGCCGGGTCCTTGCAGACCCGGGAAATCAGCTCGGTACCGGCGTTGGTGGTGAGCAGGATCAAGGTGTTCTTGAAGTCGATCACCCGTCCTTCGCCGTCTTCCATCACGCCCTTGTCGAATACCTGGAAGAAAATCTCGTGCACGTCCGGGTGGGCTTTTTCCACCTCGTCCAGCAGCACTACGCTGTAAGGCTTGCGCCGTACGGCTTCGGTCAGCACACCGCCTTCGCCATAACCGATGTAGCCCGGTGGTGCGCCCTTGAGGGTCGATACCGTGTGGGCTTCCTGGAACTCGCTCATGTTGATGGTGATGACATTCTGTTCGCCGCCGTACATGGCTTCGGCCAGGGCCAGGGCGGTTTCGGTCTTGCCCACGCCAGAGGTGCCGGCGAGCATGAACACGCCAATCGGCTTGCTCGGGTTGTCGAGGCCGGCACGGGAGGTCTGGATGCGCTTGGCGATCATCTGCAAGGCGTGGTCCTGGCCGATGATGCGTTTTTTCAGGTGCTGGTCGAGGTTGAGCACGATTTCCAGCTCGTTGCGGGCCATGCGGCCCACCGGAATGCCAGTCCAGTCGGCGACCACCGAGGCCACTGCCTGGTAATCCACGGTTGGCAGGATCAACGGCGTCTCACCTTGCAGGGCGCTCAGGCGCTGTTGCAGGTCCACCAGTTTTTCCCGCAGGGCGTGGCTGTCGTCGCTGTCGACATCGCTGTCCACCACGCCGGCCTTTTCCCGCAAGGTAGCGCGGGTGGCGAGCAGTTCGTCCACCAGGGTTTTCTCTTCGGCCCAGCGGCTTTCCAGGGTGGCGAGGCGTTCGCGCTCGGCGCTCAGCAAGGCTTCGCTGTTGGTCTGGCGCGCGCCGATGGCGATGCCAATCGCATGCTCGCGGGCGATGATTTGCAGCTCGGTTTCCAGGGCTTCGATACGGCGACGGCTGTCGTCCACTTCCGCCGGTACCGCGTGCAGGCTGATGGCGACGCGGGCACAAGCGGTGTCCAGCAGACTCACGGATTTGTCTGGCAACTGGCGCGCAGGAATGTAGCGGTGGGACAGCTTGACTGAAGCTTCCAGCGCTTCGTCGAGGATCTGCACCTGATGGTGTTTTTCCATGGTCGAGGCCACGCCTCGCATCATCAGCAGCGCTTTGTCTTCCGACGGCTCGGCCACTTGCACCACCTGGAAGCGGCGGGTCAGGGCCGGGTCTTTCTCGATGTGCTTCTTGTACTCGGCCCAGGTGGTGGCCGCCACGGTACGCAGGGTGCCGCGGGCCAAGGCGGGTTTGAGCAGGTTGGCTGCATCGCCAGTACCGGCAGCGCCTCCGGCACCTACCAGAGTGTGGGCTTCGTCGATAAACAGGATGATCGGTTTGGGTGAGGCCTGAACGTCTTCGATGACCTGGCGCAGGCGCTGTTCGAACTCGCCTTTCATGCTCGCCCCCGCTTGCAACAGGCCGACATCGAGGCTGCGCAGTTCCACGTCTTTCAGGGCCGGCGGTACGTCACCGGCGGCGATGCGCAGGGCGAAGCCTTCGACCACGGCGGTCTTGCCCACGCCGGCTTCACCGGTGAGCATCGGGTTGTTCTGCCGGCGACGCATGAGGATGTCCACCAATTGGCGGATCTCTTCGTCACGCCCAGCGATAGGGTCGAGCTTGCCGCTACGGGCCTGTTCGGTCAGGTCGACGGTGAAACGCTTGAGGGCTTCCTGTTTGCCCATGGCGCTCGGGGCCATCGCACCACTGGCTTCGCCGGGCACGGCGCCGGCGTTGAAACCGTCGCTGGCGCTGAGGGCGTTTTCCGGCGAGTCGCCGACGTATTCGTCAAAGCGCTCGCTCAGGGCTTCGGCCTTGATCTTGTCGAACTCCGAGGACAAACCCAGCAGTGCATGGCGCAGGCTTGGTGTCTTGAGAATGCCCAGCACCAGGTAACCGGTGCGCACCTGGCTTTCGCCGAACATCAAGCTGCCGTAGACCCAGCCACGTTCCACGGCTTCTTCGACGTGGGACGACAAATCGGTGATCGACGTTGAGCCACGGGGCAGGCGGTCCAGGGCCTCGGTCAGGTCACGGGCCAGGCGCGCTGGCTCTACGTTGAACTGACGGATGATGCGGTGCAGGTCCGAGTCTTGTAGTTGCAGCAACTGGTGGAACCAGTGGGCCAGTTCCACATACGGATTGCCCCGCAATTTGCAGAACACGGTGGCGGCTTCGATGGCCTTGTAGGCCACGCTGTTGAGTTTGCCGAACAGTGCGGCGCGACTGATTTCACCCATGCTCTGGATTCCTTGAGGTGTTGGCGTGTTCGGCGTAATGCCGGGCCAGGATTAGGTCGTTGGCGTCGTGCTCGGGTTGGCCGAGCCAGGTGTTGAAGCCCAAACGGAATTGGCCATTGAGTTGCAACGCCGGAACTTGCGGTTGTTGAAGAATCAGGTTCAGGTCCCAGTCCAGCTCATGGCCCAGGTACTCGGCGACCCAGGCCACCAGTTCGTTGAACGGCTGGCTGCCGGGCAGCATGCCCATGTAGTCGTCGAGCTTGAGCGGCCCCAAGCGGATGCGGAACTTGTGCTGGCGGTCCCAGACATGGCTGCCCAGGCAAAAGTCCACGCCCAACTGGTTGGCGCTAACACTGACGCGGCTGCGTTCCGGCAGTTCCAGCCATTGGCCGATGTACTCTTCGATCTCCACCGGCAGGCCAAAATACTCGCCAAGAATCGCCTTCAAACCGTCCGGGTAGCGGGTCTGCGCCGACAGGTGGCCGCTGTAATGCAGCTTCGCCGTGTCAGGAATCAGGCCTTGTTTGAGCAGGCTTGGCATGCCGCGACCGCTCAAGGCGGCCAGGCGTGCGGACCAGTAATCATCATCCGGCCGATCATGGCTGACCGTCGGCCGCGCCTCGGCCCAGGCCCGGTAAAACAGAGTCAGCAGACGGTGGTGGAACACATCGAGAAAGCGTTTGCTGGTGCTGTCGGCATTGTTGCGCTGGCGTTCGCGCACGTATTCGGTGATGTGTAGCGGCAGCGGGCCATTGGGGCCGCCGAGGCCGAAGAAGAACTGCTCCAGCCGCGCAGGCTTGCCGTCTCCGCCGGGATCGACCGAGGCCAGCGTGGCCGGGGCAAAGGTGCAATCAGCCTGCTGGCCAAGGCGCAACGGGTCATCTGCCAGTCGCAGGGAATGGCCCAGGCGCGGCAAATCCGGCGATTCGCACTCGATACGGCGCAGCGCCTGGAAGAAGTCATATTCCCAGGGCTCCTGGTGCATCGCGTCCAGAGTACTCACAGGGTCGGACGGCGTCCGGGCTTGGCTTTCCATCGCATGATCTCGCCGCGTTCGGTGGTACGGATCACCGTCTCGGTAAAACTGTTGATCGACACGTAACGCGCCAGGAAGCGTTCGAACACGGCACCGAGCAGAAACACGCCGGTACCGCGGAACGCGTTTTCATCAAAATCCAGAGTAATTTCCAACCCACGACCAAATACGATGGGCCCTGGCATCGGCAGGCGGCGGGTCACCGCTTTGCTGCTGACCTTGCGCAAGCCTTCGATCTGCAATTGCAGGGCGGCGTCGTTGTTATCGCCGTACAGGCGTAGCAATTCCCGCAGTGCGGCGGCGCCCTGGCCTTCTTCGCTCAGGGACAGGTAGTTGAGCGACAACTGGCTGATCAGACGCCATGCCTTGGCATCATGGGCATGGCTGGCGCGCGGGCGGCTGGGGCCTGCGACGCAGCGAACCGCCAGCACCGGGGCGCTGTCGGCCAGGGTGAAGTCGGTCTTGCCGTTGCCAACGCTCATGAACAGCGGCAAATCGCGGTTGGTACACAGGGCTGTTACGCCCAATTGGCGCAGGTCGTGGCGGTACGGCGCTTGCTGGCTGTCCACCAGGCTGACGAAGGTTTCGCTGCCCACATAGGTGGAGCGCGGCCCGTTGCGACGCTGGTCGCTGGACAGCACGCGCGGCTCTCGGCGCACCGTGTAATAGGCCTGATCCCGACCGTAACGCGACGGATCGCGTACCGCGTAGAACGGCAAGAACGGTTGCTCCGGCCCGGTACCGTGGCCCGCGATACCGCTCAGGGAATGAATCTCGAAATCCATCGGCCGAGTGCGATCGGCGATCACATGGTGTTCGTTGACGCGCTCGGACAAGTGAATGCGGTCTACCCGCTTGGGGAACAGATTGATCGCCGGGGTGCAGAACGGCACGAACTGTGCGGCGCCGACACTGCCTTCCAGGCTCGGATCGTGACGGTCGAACAGTACGATCAGTTCCAGCTCCTGGCCGTCGCAGCGTTTTACCGCACGGCTCAGTTCGGCGAATTCGACGAACAGGAAACGGTGGGGCAGGGCGAAGTATTCCTGCAGCAGCCGATAGCCCTGGAAAGCACGCGGCACCACCGGCATGGCTGCATCGGCGTCGTCAAAGCCACGGGAGCGCAGCGCGTCTTGCGGCAGGCGTTCGACCCAATCACCGCCAGGCTGGCGGGCGAACACCGCGCAGGCGTTGCCCAGCAGTTGTTCGTACAGGCGGAATGGTTGCTCGTCGGCACCGCTGAGGTACAGCGGCAAGTTGTCCAAAGCCAGGCTGCTGAACGGCAACTCGGCACCGGTGCGCAGGGTCAGGCGCAAGCCGGCCTTGGCCTTGGGTTCACTGGCGGCCAGGCGCCCGAGTACGGCGGATGGGTTGCCGAAGTACTCGGCCTGGCTGACCAGCAACGGCCACAGCGTCACAGGGTGAGCGGTGCGGTACTCGCAACAGGTCTGGGTTTCGCGGCCAAGGGTGGCGCGCAGGACCGTGTCCCGCGGCAGAGGAAAACCGTTGGTCAGGGAACCTTCATCGGGATCAGCCTGCAATTGCACCACGGTCATCGACGGCGTCGGTGCCAGGTAGTGCGGGTAGGCGATCTCCAGCAAATTATTGGTGAAGGTCGGGTACTCGGCGTCGAGCTTAAGCTGCACTCGGGCGGTGAGGTAGGCAAAGCCTTCCAGCAAACGTTCGACGTACGGGTCGGCGCAGTCCATGCCGGACAGGGTCAGCCGACTGGCGATCTTCGGGTATTCCTTGGCGAACTCCGCAGCGCTCTCGCGAACGTGGTGCAGTTCCTGGTTGTACAGCTCCAGCAGGCGCGGGTTCATGAACGTCTCCGCTGGTCGGCATTGACCACGCGTACATGACCGGACTCCAGGTCCAGGTCAGTTTGCAGCAACAAGCGCAATGGCACCGGCTGTGCCCACAGGTCGCCTTCGATCTCGAAACTCAGGGCGTTGTGGTTCATCTCACCGTGGCCGATGCGCGCTTTCACCCGCAAAGTGTTGCGCAGGATGCGCGGTTCAAAGGTGGCGATGGCCTGGTAAATCAAGGCTTCCAGGGCGCTGATGTCGACGCTGGACACACTGTTGCCCGCCAATGCCGGCAGCCCGTAATTGATCACTGAAGTACCTGCTGGGGTGTGCAGCGTGGCATCTGCGTTGAGCAACGAGGTGGTGTTAAGCAGCCACGTCAGGTCCCGCAGCACCGAGGTTTTCAGCTGGGTCAGGGACAGCACGCGTTTGTCGGCGCTTTCCTTGGGGTTGCTCGGGTCGTCGTCGGTCAACCGGTCGAGGAGAGACGGTTGCAGGCGGTCGCGGGAGGCGATTTCGGTTACCACGAAAAGAAAGCCACATACATTTTTTGATCCCATTGCCCAGGACCACACGAGGCAATGCGGTTAGCCTCGGATGCTTCCAGAGCACCTTTGATCTGGCGCACTGCCTGGAGAGTGGTCAGACAATCCCTACTGGGTGCTGGTAAGTGCTCGCTGCGTTCAACCATAAAAACCGGCACTTCGCGAAACATCTCGACGCGCAACTGTTGAGCCCTGTTCAGGCTGAATTGGCAAGGCCATTCCATATCAAGTGTCATATGGGTTTGATCGGGTTTGACGAGCGTGCACTGACCTTGGTCGTTTATCAGGCTCAGGGGCTGACCCACAAAAACTGCCTCGGTTAGCGTTAGCGGGCTCGCAGAGGTTCTTGTTTTCTCTCCGGCGCATGCGCTCAGGCTTGTTGCCAATAATGTGGCAAGCAACAATTTGCGAATCATAAGAGCTCCCAGAACCAGATGGCTTTGGACCTGAAAAAGAGATCACCACTGCGGGTCTGACCGCGGTTCCATAAGTCGATATGGTCGCCGGTCGGTCTTCCAGCGGTGTCACTGCTTTGCTCGTAGCAGTCTTTGAAAAAGATAATGCCTTTTTTGCTCATCAGTTTCGTACGGTCCTCCACGCTGTTGGTGTAGATCTTTGGAGGGCCGATTTGTGTTCTTTTCCACAGCCAGTTGGCTAATGACTCTGCACCTCGCGCATGACCATGCGCGCAGCGGGGTTCCGAGTAGGTCGATGAATTGACCGCAAGTGTTCGTTCGCCACACAGGGCAATGCTGACACGGATCGCGCACTGGTTGATCCAGGGGCCATCACAGGCAGGAGGATCTACAGGAGAATAGGGCGGATAGCTGTTCCACAAATTAATAAACGAAGGTTTGGCCATGACTCAAATACCGAAGGGGGAGAGGTCGAGTTCGAGCAAGCACCAAACCCCCGGCGCATGACGTCGGGGGGGTGTTTTATCAGCGCTTGGTGTTGGAACGAATATTCCAGCCGTACTTGATCGCGCCGCCGTCCTTGCTGCCGTCGGCTTTCTGTGGCTGGTACTCGACCAGTACCTGAGCGAAGTTCAGCGTGACGTTTTCAGTCAGGCGATCATCGCTGCCCGAGCCGCCGGTGCTCAGGGAAGTAATGAGCACTTCTTCCAGGTCGATGATGAAGTACTCGACCTGGCTTTCGCCGCCGGCCTTGCGCACGGTCAAGCGAACCTTGTCGATGTGCTTGCCGCTGGAGCACAGCATCATCAGGTTTGGCGAGGCCTTGTCGACGTACTTGGTCAGCGACAGGTCCTGGATGTTCACCTTACCCGCGCCGCCGCCACCGCCGACGTGCATGTTGCCGGACTGGGACATGCCCCAGCTCCAGTTCAGGACGTCGATTTCGTCCTTGTGGGCCTTGTCCATGGACTCGCCCTTGATGTCGCCGATCTTGATGAAAATATCAACAGCCATGTTTTCTCCCTGTGTGGTCTTAGCCACAGAATTTGTTAACGCCGCCGACCCCTGTAGGAGCGAGCTTGCTCGCGAAGGTCGTCAACGATGACGCTGGCATCCTGGATGAACGCAGTGCCTTCAAGTTTTTCGCGAGCAAGCTCGCTCCTACAGGGAGCGAGCCAGTCCCGATTTTTTACGCGCCTTTCGCCGAAGGCAGTTTCGATACCAGGCGCAGCGACACCGTCAGCCCTTCGAGCTGATAGTGCGGGCGCAGGTAGAACTTGGAGTTGTAGTACCCCGGGTTGCCTTCGACGTCTTCCACGATCACTTCGGCAGCCGCCAACGGATGCTGGGCCTTGGTGGTTTCGGTGGAGTGCGCCGGGTCACCGTCGACGTAGTTGAGGATCCAGTCCTGCAACCAGCGCTGCATCTCGTCCTTCTCTTTGAAGGAACCGATCTTGTCGCGCACGATGCACTTCAAGTAGTGGGCGAAACGGCAGGTGGCGAACAGGTACGGCAGGCGTGCGGCCAGGTTGGCGTTGGCAGTGGCGTCCGGGTCGTCGTATTCGGCCGGTTTCTGCAACGACTGGGCGCCGATGAACGCGGCGAAGTCGGTATTTTTCTTGTGCAGCAGCGGCATGAAACCGTTCTTCGCCAGTTCCGCTTCGCGGCGGTCGCTGATGGCGATTTCGGTTGGGCACTTCATGTCCACGCCACCGTCATCAGTCGGGAAGGTGTGGGCAGGCAGGTTTTCCACTTCACCGCCGGACTCCACGCCACGGATGCGCGAGCACCAGCCGAAGTGTTTGAACGAACGGTTGATGTTCACCGCCATCGCATACGCGGCGTTGGCCCAGGTGTACTTGGAGCTGTCGGCGCCGTCGGTGTTTTCTTCGAAGGCGAAGGCTTCCACCGGGTCGGTCTTGGCGCCGTATGGCAGGCGCGCCAGGAAGCGCGGCATGGTCAGGCCGATGTAGCGTGAGTCTTCCGATTCACGCAGGGAACGCCAGCCGGCGTATTCCGGCGTGGTGAAGATCTTGGTCAGGTCGCGCGGGTTCGACAGTTCTTGCCACGAGCCCATGCCCATCACGGTCGGCGAGGCCGCAGCAATGAACGGCGCGTGCATGGCGGCGCAGACTTTCGACAGCTCGCCCAGCAGTTCAACGTCCGGAGGCGACTGGTCGAAGTAGTAATCGCCCACCAGGCAACCGTAAGGTTCGCCGCCGAACTGGCCGTATTCTTCTTCGTACATCTTCTTGAAGATCGGGCTCTGGTCCCACGCGGTGCCCTTGAATTTCTTCAGGGTCTTGTGCAGGTCGGTCTTGGAGATGTTGAGCACGCGAATCTTCAGCTGCTCGTCGCTCTCGGTGTTGTTGACCAGGTAGTGCAGGCCACGCCAGGCACTTTCCAACTGCTGGAAGTCTGGGTGGTGGATGATCTGGTTGACCTGGGCGGTGAGCTTGGCGTCGATGGCGGCGATGATCGATTCGATCGATTTGATGGCGTCGTTGGACACCAGGTCGGTCTGCGCCAACGCCTGTTCGGCCAGGGTGCGCACGGCGGTTTCTACCGCTTCGCGGGCACGTTCGGTCTTGGGTTTGAATTCTTGCAGCAACAGCGAGGCGAACTCGCTGGTTTCTTCGGTGGCGCCCAGGTTGTGCGCGCCTTCACGGGCTGTATCGGTCATGATCATTCGTCCTGATTAAGCCTGGGGCTCGGCTGGCTTTGGGGCGCTGGGCTTTGGTGCACTAGCGAGCGCCTGCAGCAGTGCCGGGTCCTTGATGGCCTTCATGATGATTTCTTCGGCGCCGGTCTTGCCGTCCATGTAGGTCAGCAGGTTGGCCAGTTGGGTCCGCGCTTCGAGCAGCTTGTTCAGCGAGTCGACCTTTCGCGCCACGGCGGCGGGGCTGAAGTCGTCCATGCTTTCAAAGGTGATATCCAGGCTCAGGTTGCCTTCGCCTGTCAGCTCATTGGGCACGTGGAAGGCCACGCGTGGCTGCATGGCCTTGAGGCGGGAGTCGAAGTTGTCGACGTCCACTTCAAGGAACTTGCGGTCGGCCACCGGCGCCAGAGGCTCGGCCGGCTTGCCGGCGAGATCGGCCATGACGCCCATGACGAAGGGCAGCTGGACCTTTTTCTCGGCGCCGTAGAGCTCGACGTCGTACTCGATCTGCACCCGAGGCGCGCGGTTGCGCGCGATGAATTTCTGAGAACTTTGCTTCGCCACGTTGCTGCTCCTGGTCGCTTGAGCGACGGTGTTGTAACTGCGAGGTCCAGACGCTTATTCGCCGTCCGGTCCGCGCAGGTTTTCAAATTGGGACATGCCGTCGGGAATCAGATTGCGCACGATGGCCGCGAAGTCGGCGTGCACCAGGTTCTTTGCCCGGTTCAACAGCACCGGCAGCGGGCTGGAAGGCTCGTGGCGGGTGTAGTACGCGAGGATTCGGTCCAGGCTGCGCAGCACTTCATCGCGGTTGGCGATGTCGCCGTTGTTACGCGGTGCTGCGGGGGCTACGGCGTATTCAACCGAGGGGGCGCTATCTTCACTGACAACCTCGGGCTCGCCGCTGTGTGGGGCGAATTGACTGAGGATCTGCAAGGCCTGCTTGAGCGGTTGCTTCAAGGGCCCGAGGTCCACGCCTTGGGCGGAGCCGACCTGGTCGCTGACCTGTTGTTCGATGGCTTCGCAGGCCGCGCGGGCTTCGTTGAGGGCGGCGCGGGTGGCGTCCAACTGCTTGGCATCGCTGTCGAGGAATGCCCCGGCCAGTTGTTCGGCGCCCAGGGTTTCCCCTGGGAAACCTTGCAGGCCGCTGGCGTTGGCGGCGGCGCGCAGGCTGACGGGGCCGAAGGTCCGCGAGCGGGTCAGGATGCTTTCGCGCAGCAGGCGGATGGTCGCGTCCGAGGTCAGGCCGGCGAGGGCGTTGATACGTACGGTGGGGTCGTTGTCGTCATCGGCATCCAGGCGTGGATGCAGGTCGGCCCAGTACTGCTTGAGCAGTTCGCTGATCAGCGTCAGGACCGTAGCCAGTCCGGCAACGCCTTGCAGGGCGAGGGAACTTTGCAGCAGAAAATGAGTGATGCGCAGGTCTTTGCTGCGTTGCAGAAGGTCCAGGCTTTGTTGCTGGACGCCGCGCCATTGCGGAGGTTCGGCGGGCAGGATCGAGTCGCCCATGCTGCGCTCAGGTTGACCCTGGGCGGCACGTTCCAGATGCAGATAATCCGCATCATATTCCAGGTCTTCGCCACAGGGCGAAGTCGTGGAAACGGCGGTGAGCAGTAAAGGCACATCCACTAAATTTGATCTCCCTATCCGCCCGTTAGTCTCGGGCGATTCATGCGTTAGTTGCGCGAGGAACTTTGCATGTTTTCTTGGTCATATACGCGCTTTGAAGTCTATTTGATTTCAAAGTGCCATCACTGGCATTCAAGAAGTTGTGCATTTTTGGTGTAGTAGTTAGGCCTTGTCAAGGTAAGCTATTCGCCCCGTGTGACAGATGTGCGGTGCTTAACAAGCTGCGCGACCGCCGAGTCGAAGCCAGTACCGTTAGAGGATTTTTGTCACAAGAGCCAGGTAAGATCAGCAATTACGCTGGAAAAACGGCTTTTAAAGGATGTTTGCACGAGTTGTCGGCGATTTCTCGGGAGCCATTTTCCCTTGGGTCAACCGCGTGCGAAGTATCAGCAAGGAGGCAAGATGTCGCTGTGTTTGACTATCACTAGTTATCACAAGATTACCCCTGGCCAGTGCCCTGAGAAGTCTATGGATCAGGGTGTGATGGCTATTGGGCGCAGTTCGGAAAATGACTGGATATTGCCTGATCCAGAGCGCCTGGTTTCCTCGCAACATTGTGTTATTCAGTACAAAGATGGCCGTTATTATTTAACCGATAACAGCACTAATGGTGTGGAGTTGGTCAAGGCCGGTATTCGGCTGCGCCGTGGCAACAGCGAGCCGCTACAGGACGGTGAACTGATCCGTATCGGTGATTATGAAATCCAGGCGCGCATCGATTTCAATCTGCAGGTCACCGATAACCATCCTTTTGCCGGGGATTCGTCCAACAGTTTTGAGGCCCTGATGGGGCGTCAGGGCGCCGTCGTGAATACTCCGATGCCAACCCCTGTGATCGCGCCGCACTTTCAGGGCGCGTCGTCGATGGACACCCTGCCTGATCTGTTTGACTTCCTCACGCCAACTGCCGTACCGCCGCCTACCCAGCCCGACCATGTGCCGGCCGAGCAACACGACTTTCGCCCGCCAACGCCGCAGCTACCACTGGTAGTTGAGCCTCCTGCGCCCGTTTTATCGGGTTCGGTGATTCCCGAAGACTGGGACTTGTTCGGTGATACGCCTGCGCCAATGATCAGCGTCCCAACGCCGGTGGCGATCCCTGAACCACCGGCGCCGATTGCTGAGCCGCCTGTGGTCGAGGCTCCGCTCCCGGTGGTGGACGTTAACCAGCCCGACCTTCTACAAGCCTTCCTGCGCGGCGCCGGCCTGGACCAGTTGCGTCTGGACAAGGCCCAAGCCGAAGCCCAGATGGAAAGCATCGGCCGCAGTTACCGGCTGATGGTCGAAGGCCTGATCGATGTGTTGCGTGCTCGCAGCAGCCTCAAGGGCGAGTTCCGCATGCAGCAGACGATGATTCAGCCGGTGGAAAACAATCCGTTGAAATTCGCCCCCAATGCTGATGAAGCGTTATTGCTGCTGCTGCGCCACGGCAACCAGGCGTTTATGGCGCCAGACCTGGCAGTGCGCGACAGTTTTGATGACTTGCGCGCCCACCAGTTGGCGGTGATGGCCGGTGTCGAAGCCGCGATCAAACACCTGCTGACACGCTTTGAGCCAGCGCAGCTGGAAGAGCGCATGGGCAAGCCCGGCGGCCTGTCGAGCCTTTTCAACGGTTCGCGCCAGGCCCAGTACTGGCAACAGTTCACCGAGCTCTACAGCAATATTTCCCGTGAGGCCCAGGAAGATTTCCAGGACTTGTTCGGGCGTGAATTCAGCCGTGCCTACGAAGAGCACAGCGCACGACAGCGTCGCCCCTGAGGGTCGTAGTCGCATAACAACAAATGGAACAACGGACAGCTAAGTACGTCATTGAGGGCGCAGGATGATTCCCAGGTTTTTACTCGCAGTTGCCACAATGCTTCTGCTGACGGCGTGTGCCAAGGATGCAGCCCAGCCCGAGGCTTCCGAGGAGCAAGCCAACACTGCTGCCGTCGAGTTGCACTTCCATGCAATTGCCGGGCTCAACCCCGGCGCCAGCGGCCAACCGGCCCCGGTTAGGGTGCGGATTTTCGAACTGAAAAACGCCGCCACTTTCAGCCGCTCCGATTATTTCGCCTTGGCCGACCGCGCCCAGGCGACCCTCGGCCTGGACCTGATCGACCAGGACGAAGTGCAGATATTGCCCGGCCAACAGCTGAGCATCCAGCGCGACCTCGACCCGGCCACCCGTCAGATCGGCCTGCTGGTGGGCTATCGCGATCTGGACCAGGCGCTGTGGCGCACGGTGATCAGCGTGCCGCCCCGCCAATACACCGAATACCAGATCAGCCTTGATGTTCGTGCCGTGCGCGCTGACGTCGTGGTTCCCCCATCCAGCCCTGCCCAATAAGCAATCGGAGCCCCCATGTCCTGGAACAATCGAGTGGTCTGGTCGGAAGGCATGTTCATCGGAACGCAGCACTTTCAGCAGCATGACCGTTACCTGGAAAACCTGATCGACGCCCGCAGCCGCCCGTTGTCGGCCGGCGCCTGGGGCTTTTCCGAATTGCTGATCGACCAGGGCCTGCTGGCCCAGGGCAAGCTGGCCATTGTCTCGGCTCGTGGCCTGTTGCCCGATGGCACACCGTTCAATATTCCCCAGGATGACCTGGCGCCGAGCCCGCTGAACATCGACGACAACCTGCGCGATGGCCTGGTGTACCTGGCCTTGCCCCTCAAGCGTGCCGGCGCCCGCGATACTGTCGACGAAGGTGAAGCCCTCGGCGCTGCTCGTTATGTAAGCCAGGTGCGGGAAGTACGGGACGACAACGCCCCCTTCGAAAACCGTGCGCCAGTGGCTGTTGGCTCCCGGGCCTTGCGCTTGTTGACTGCCCAGGATGGCGTCAGCGATTACGCCGCCATTGGCCTGGTGCGGATCAAGGAAAAACGCGCCGACCGCGCCCTGGTGCTGGACGACAGCTACATCCCACCTGTGCTGGACGTGGCCGCGAGCAAACCGCTGACGGCGTTTCGCAGCGAACTGCTGGGCCTGCTGCACCAGCGCGGCGAAGCCCTGGCCGGTCGGGTGGTCGCATCCGGCGCCGGTGGCGCTTCGGAGATCGCCGACTTCATGCTGTTGCAACTGGTCAACCGCGCCCAGCCGCTGATCCAGCACCTGAGCCAGTTGAGCCCGCTGCACCCGGAGCGGTTCTTCAGCGAACTGGTGAGCCTGGCGGGGGAATTCTCCACATTCTCAACCTCCGGCCGCCGCCCTCTGGAGTTCCCGCAATACCAGCACGACGACTTGGCCCTGAGCTTCACGCCGGTGATGCAGGCCCTGCGCGAAGCGCTGTCGATGCTGATCGACAGCAAGGCCACGCCGATCCCGATTGTCGAGAAAGCTTACGGCGTGCACGTGGCGATGCTGGCCGATAAAACCCTGATCGATACCGCCAGTTTCATTCTCGTGGTGCGCGCTGACGTGCCCGGTGAAACCTTGCGCGGTCGCTTTGCCCAGCAGAGCAAGGTCGGTTCGGTGGAACACATCCGCGACCTGGTCAACCTGCAACTGCCGGGCATCGGCCTGCTGCCGCTGCCGGTGGCGCCACGGCAGATTCCGTACCACGCCGGCTCCACTTATTACGAGCTGGACCGGGGCAGCGAGCACTGGCAGCAACTGATCCATTCCGGCGGCTTTGCGTTCCACATTGCCGGGCAGTTCCCGGGTTTGAACCTGGCTTTCTGGGCCATCCGAGGATAATCCGCGATGCATCCCAATGATGATGACCGCACCCAGTTCATGCCGCGTCCGGGTGGTCGTTCCCCGGAACCTGCTCGCGCCGAACCGACTGCTGCACCGCTGTCGATGCCGGCTGCACCGGTCCTGACCGGCACCGCCTGTGGCCTTAACCCGCTGGAAAGCGCCGCTGGCCCGCTGTTGGCGTTACTGACGCGCCTGCGAAACACCATTTCCCACCCGGCGCCGTCGAGCCTGCGGGCGCAATTGCTGGCCTACCTGCGCCAGTTCGAAGAGCGCGCCGAGGCCGCCGGCGTAGCCCGCAACGATGTGCTGCTGGCCCGTTACGCGCTGTGCACCGCCCTCGATGAAGCCGTGCTCAGCACGCCGTGGGGCAGTGCCAGTGACTGGGGCAAACAGAGCCTGTTGATCACCGTGCACAACGAAGCCTGGGGCGGCGAGAAGGTGTTCCAGTTGCTGGATCACTGCCTGCAAAGCCCGCGCGAACGCCTGTACCTGCTGGAACTGTTGTACCTGTGCATGTGCCTGGGTTTCGAAGGCCGCTACCGGGTAATGAACGATGGTCGTAGCCAATTGGAAGCCTTGCGCGAACGTACCGCTGCGGCCATTCGCAGTGCGCGCGGTGAGCATGAGCGAGAGCTATCGCCCCATTGGCGCGGCGTTACCGTGGCCCGTGATCGCCTGGCGCAATTCATGCCGCCGTGGATCGCCGTGGCCATCGGTCTCGCACTGTTGCTGGCACTGCTGTTCGGTTTGCGGATGAAACTGGCGTCGGACGCCGAGCCGGTGTTCAAAAATATTCATACCCTGGGGGAAATCCCGGTGCAGGCCATTGACCGCCCCGTGGTGCAGCCGAAAATCATCGAGCGGCCACGCTTGGCGGGCTTCCTCGCCGAAGACATCAAGGCCGGTCGTGTGGCGGTGGAAGATGCCGTCGACCGTTCCGTGGTGACTATCCGTGGCGATGAGCTTTTCGCCTCAGCCAGCTCCAGCATCGTCGATGACTTCCAGCCGCTGATGCTGCGCATCGCCGATGCCATCCGCAAGGTCAAGGGCCAGGTGCGTGTCACTGGGCACAGCGATAACCGTCCGATTGCCACCCTGCGTTTCCCGTCCAACTGGGCGCTGTCCGAGGCGCGGGCCAAGTCGGTGCTGGAGATTCTCGCGGCCAAGACCGGCCAGCCGGACCGCTTCAGCGCCGAGGGTCGCAGCGACACCGAGCCGTTGGCGTCGAACAACACAGCTGAAGGCCGTGCGCGCAATCGCCGGGTTGAAATCACCGTATTGGCGGAGGGGGTCGAGTGAAGGCGTTTTTCAGTTTTGTGATTCGCTGGGTGATCCCGCTGCTGGGCCTGATCGCCTTGAGCCTGATCATCTGGTTTGTCGGGCCGCTGCTCGAAATGCTGGTGCCGGAAGGGCGTCGTTGGGCGCTGATCATCCTGGTATTCGCGGTATGGATCGCCTATCGCGTTTTCCGGATTATCCAGGCGCGCCGTCAGGCCGCCGAAGTGATGCGCAGCCTTGCGGCAGAGACCCCGCCGGACCCCGCCAGCGTCGCCACTGCCGAAGAACTGGCGACCCTGCGCCAGCGTATGGACGAAGCCTTGGTGCTGTTGAAGAAAGCCAAGCTGGGCGGTGACGAACGCCGCAACCTGTACGAGCTGCCGTGGTACGTGATCATCGGCCCGCCGGGTTCGGGCAAGACCACCGCGCTGGTCAACTCCGGGCTGCACTTCCCGCTGGCGGCGCAACTGGGCGCTGGTGCGGTGCGTGGCGTGGGCGGCACCCGCAACTGCGATTGGTGGTTCACCGACCAAGCCGTATTGCTGGACACCGCCGGCCGTTACACCACCCAGGACAGTGACGCCACGGTGGATAAAGCCGCGTGGCTGGGCTTCCTCGACCTGCTGAAAAAGCAGCGCTCCCGTCGTCCGATTGACGGCGCGTTCATCGCCATCAGCCTGTCGGATCTGCTGCTGGGCAGCGATGCTGAGCGTGCCGCCCATGCTGCGGCGATTCGCTTGCGCATCCAGGAGCTGTACACCCAATTGGGCGTACGCTTCCCGATCTACCTGATGCTGACCAAGCTTGATCTGGTGCCAGGCTTCATGGAGTTCTTCGACAACCTGAGCAAGGAAGAGCGGGCCCAGGTGTGGGGCATGACCTTTGCCCTGGACGACGGCAAGAATAGCGACAGCCCGCTGGCTCATCTGCAAAGCGAGTTCGCTGGCCTGGAACAACGCCTCAATGATCGCCTGGTGGAGCGCCTGCAACAGGAGCGTGACCCGGCACGTCGTGACCTGATCTACGGCTTCCCACAGCAGTTCGGTGCGCTGAAGGATTGCCTGCAAAACTTCCTCGAAGGCGTGTTCAAACCCAACGCCTTTGAAGAGCGTGTATTGCTGCGCGGTGTGTATTTCACCAGCGGTACCCAGGAAGGCAGCCCGATTGACCGGCTGATCGGCGCCATGGCCCAAAGCATGAACCTGGACCGCCAGCACCTGGCGCGGCAGAGCGGCACAGGGCGCAGTTACTTCATCGAAAAACTCTTTACCGCCGTGGCCTTTGCCGAGCGCGGATTGGTCGGGGTCAACCCCAAGGTCGAGCGGCGGCGCAAATGGATCGCCCGTGGCGTCCTGGCCGCGACCGTGGCATTGGTGTTGGTGGTCAGCACCGTATGGTGGATCAGCTACCGCGCCAACCAGGCCTATATCGCCCAGGTCGATCAGAAGCTTGCACCGCTGGGCCAGACCGTACAAAACCTCAGCCCGGCGCAACGGGATGTCCTCGCGGTGCTGCCGTTGCTCAACGCGGTGAAGAACCTTGCCGGTGATTCCCCAAGCTGGGCTGAAGGCCTGGGCCTGTATCAGGGCGACATGCTCGAAGCCGAGTCTGGCAGCGTCTATCGCAAGTTGCTGATCGCGGTGTTTTCGCCACGGCTGGTGACGCGCATCGAAGAGCAACTGCACGGCGGCGGCAACTCCGACTTCCTCTACGAAGGCTTGAAGGCCTACCTGATGCTCGCCGATAACGAGCATTACGACCCGGACTTCATCAAGGCCTGGATCGCCCTGGACTGGGACCGCAACCTGCCGCGCGACCTGCCTGCCGATCAGCGCCAGGCACTGATCGGGCATTTGCAGGCGTTGTTCGAACGTCACCCGCCGAACGCACGCCTTGACCCGCGCCTGATCGACGACTTGCGTCGGCAGCTGCAACAACTGCCCGTGGCCCAGCGCGTCTATGACCGGGTCAAACGCCAGAAACTGCCGGATGGCGTGCCGGACTTTCACATCAACGAAGCTGCCGGTCGTGATGCCGCGCTGGTGTTCAGTCGCAAGAGCGGCAAGCCGTTGGGCGACCCGTTGAGCGGCCTCTTCACCGCCAAGGGTTATCGCCAGGGCTTTTTGCTCACCAGCCTGAACCAGGCCGGCACCCTCGCTGAAGAGCAGTGGGTGCTGGGCCATGAGCCGGCCGATCAGCAGAACGTTGTCAGCCTTGCTGCCGATGTGCGCCGCCTGTATTTCCAGGACTATCAACGCCAGTGGGATGCCTTGCTGGCGGATATCGACTTTGTGCCGATCACCAGCGTGGCCCAGGCGGCCGACGTTTTGCGGGTGATTTCCGGCCCGACCTCGCCGCTGAAAAAGCTGCTGGTGGCGGTGGCCAAGGAAACCGACCTGCAACAGGAAGAGCGCTTGCTGGCCGCCAAGGGGGCGCCGGTGGGAGGCGGTGTCGACAAGCTCAAGGAGCGCCTGGGCAGTTTGCTCGGCCAGGAGCAACCCGCGGCAAACACTCCGGCGACCAGCGAAGACCCGGTGACCACGCACTTTGCCGAACTCAACAGCATCGTCAGCAAGAGCGAAGGTGATCCAGCCGCCATCGACGGCCTGCTGGCGGATATGAATGCGCTGTATGTGCAGGTCAGTGCCATGGTTGGTGCCAGTGGCGACGCCTTGCTCGGCGAGGCCAAGAACCAGGCAGCGGCTGCGGCCACGCGGGTCAGCCTTAACGCCGAACGCCAGCCGCCGCTGGTGCAAGGCTTGGTCAAGTCGGTGGTCAACTCCACCACCAACAGCATGATGGGCGGGGTGCGCAATCAACTGAACGCAGCCTGGGTCAGCGAAGTGGTCAACGTCTACCGCCAGTCCCTGGCGGGGCGTTATCCGATGTCCCCCGGCAGCGCCCGCGATGCGACGTTGGATGACTTCGGCCAGTTCTTCGGTGTGGGCGGGGTGATGGATAACTACTTCCGCAAATACCTGCAGCCTTATGTCGACACCTCGACGCAGACCTGGCGCTGGCAGCCGGGCGCGGCGCAGAAGCTCGGAATTGCGCCGGGTGTGCTGCAAACCTTCCAACGCGCAGCGACCATTCGCGATGCGTTTTTCCGCGCTGGAGGTACTCAGCCGATTGTACGTTTCGAACTCAAGCCAGTGGCGATGGACGCGACGATCACTCAGTTCCTGCTTGACCTGGACGGCCAGCAACTGAGCTACGACCACGGTCCAAGCCGTCCGGTCGCCATGCAATGGCCCAACCCTGGCAGCATCGGCGTGGTGCGGATTTCCATCATGCCGCCGTCGGCCAGCGGTCGCTCTGGCGTCACTCTGGACGGTCCGTGGGCGTGGTTCCGTTTGCTGGAGCAGTCGGACCTGACTGCCGGCAATTCGCCGGACCGCTTCAACCTGCGGCTGCGGGTCGACGGCGCGAGCATTTCCTACGAGCTGCGGGCCAACAGTGCCTTCAACCCGTTCAAGAGCCGCGTGCTCAGTGGCTTCAGCCTGCCGGAGCGGCTATGAAAACGCTGGGTTTCTACGGCAAGTTGGCCAGTCGCGGGGACTTTGTCAGCCGCGCTCTGCCGCAAAGTTTTATCGGCCCCTGGGACAGCTGGCTGGCGGCAGGTTTGCTCGCCAGTCAAGGCAGCCTCGGCGGTGATTGGTTGAATACGTATCTGGTCAGCCCGTTGTGGCGCTTTGTGCTGGCGCCGGGTGTGTGCGGGCCGGACGCCGCCGTCGGTGTGGTGATGCCGAGCATCGACCGGGTCGGGCGTTATTTCCCGCTGACGGTCGCGACATTGCTGGGTCACGACACCGATCCTGCTTCGGTCATCGGCGGCCCTGACGCCTGGTTTGAACAGGTAGAGGAGTTGCTGTTGAGCACCCTGGACGTGGATGCCAGCTTTGAAGGTTTCAGCGAGGGGCTTGAGGCCCTGGGTGGCCCGGCGACTCGGCCGCGCACGTTGGGCAGTCGCTTTGCCGGCCTGCAACGGTTTACTGCCATTGATCCGCAAGCACGGATGACGGTGCTCGCCGAACAGGCCTGCGAAGGCGCGAGCCTGTGGTGGGGACGTGGTTCGGAACGAATTTCCCCAGGTTTGATGCGGTGTCAGGGCCTGCCGCCCGCCGCTGATTTTGCGCAATTTTTGCTCGGACAAGAAGGTGTTGTGTAGATGCGGTCCACCCTAGGCGTCACCTTTAAATCCGCGAGCAAGAGCCACGTCGGCATGGTCCGCCAGGTCAACGAGGACGCGTGTCTGGACCTGCCGGAAAACGGCCTGTGGGTGGTTGCTGATGGAATGGGCGGTCATGCGGCCGGCGATTATGTCAGCAGCTTGATTGTCGACAGCCTGCGCAGCATTCCCGTGGGCCGCTCCCTGGATGAATATGCTTCGGCGTTGCGCAGTGACTTGAATCGAGTCAACGCGGCGGTGCGTGAAGAAACCGCCAACCGTGGCGTGACGATGATGGGCAGCACCGTGGTGGTGCTGGCTGCGCGAGGCTTGCGTGGCGTGTGCCTATGGGCCGGTGACAGCCGCCTGTATCGTCTGCGAGACGGTGAGTTGGAACGCATTTCCCGCGACCACAGCTACGTGCAGGACCTGCAAGACAGTGGCCTGCTCAGCGAAGCCGACGCGCGGGTGCACCCTCGGGCCAATATCGTCACCCGCGCCATTGGCGTCGAGGCACAACTGGAGTTGTCGGTGGTCGACCTGCTGATCGCGCCCGGCGACAGCTACCTGCTGTGCAGCGATGGCCTGAACAAGACCGTCGAGGACCATGAGATCCACGAGGTGCTGAGCCATGACGAACCGGACGAAATTGTCCGCAGCCTGGTACACCTGGGGCTCAACCGTGGCGCGCCCGACAACATCACCGCCATCGTCGTGAAGGTTTCGCCATGAACATCGTCATTCCCGGTTACGACATCGAAGGCGAAATCGGCGAAGGCGCCATGGCCAGCGTCTACCTGGCGACCCAGCGTTCCCTGGAGCGCAAGGTGGCGCTGAAGATCATGGCCGCCGCGCTGGCCGCCGACCCGAGTTTCTGCGAGCGCTTCTTGCGCGAAGGCAAGACCCTGGCGCGGCTGTCCCACCCCCACACCGTGACTATCCATGACATTGGCAATGTCGGTGAGCTGTATTACATGGCCATGGAATACCTGCCCAACGGCACGCTCAAGGAGCGCATCGCCGCTGGCCTGACGCCGGAGCAGGGGCTGATCTACATCCGCCAGATAGCCTCGGCATTGGGTTATGCCCATGCCCAAGGGTTGGTCCACCGGGATGTCAAACCGGCGAATATTCTGTTTCGCGCCGATGGCACCGCTGTGCTGTCCGATTTTGGCATCGCCAAGTCCCTGGACGACCGCACCCAATTCACCCAGGCCGGTTTTGCTGTCGGTACGCCGAGCTACATGAGCCCGGAGCAGGCTCGGGGCCAGGACATCGATGGTCGCGCCGACCTCTATGCGCTGGGCGTGGTGCTTTACGAAATCCTCGTCGGCAAGTTGCCTTACACCGGCAACGATGCGCTTTCCACCGCGCTGGCGCACTTGACCGAGCCCTTGCCGGAATTGCCGGTGCACCATGGTCGTTATCAGGATGTGTTGCGCAAGTTGTTGGCCAAGGACCCGGCGGAGCGCTTTGCGGATGCGGCGGCGTTGCTATGGGCGCTGGATCACCTGCCGAAGGAAGCGGTGGAGGCGACGTTGATTCGGCCAGTGGTCATGCCGATTCCGGTCAGCACAGATCTGGCGGGACTGACCCCGGTGTCCATCGAGATTCCCACCGACAAGCCACAGCCACAGCCTGTGCGCCAGCCGGTGGTGACGCCGACGCAACACCGCGCCGTTTCCGAACAGCACCGTGGTCCGGTGCTGGCACTCGCCGCCGTTGCGGTGGCGGTCGCGTTGGCCATTGGCGGGGCGAGTTATTGGTGGATGAGTGACGATATGCCAGCCGCTCCACCGGCGGCATCAGTGGTCACGACGCCGCCCGTCAACACACCGACTGCGGTTAAGCCGCTAGTGGCCGATGTCGACGGCGGCCAGCGCCCATTGCTTATGGCCGGCAAAAAAACCTTGTTCCAGCGCGTGCTCAGCAAGCCCGGCGCCAAGCTCTCCGTTGAGGCAGGCGGCACTCCGGGCAGGGCCTTGCCGGCGTTTTCCGTGCTCTACGTTTATCAGCGCAAGGACATCGATGGCAGCCCTTGGCTGCGCATTGGCGCCGCCACCGACGGGCGCAGCGACGGCTGGTTGCCAGCCGCCCAGGTCAGTGACTGGAAGCAGAGCCTGGTACTCAAGTTCACCGAGCGCTCGGGCCGCGCCCCCGTGATGTTCCTGCGCCAATCCGGCGAAGTGGAAAAATTGTTGGCCGATCCTGCCGCGGCGAAAAGCCTGCTGCTCAAGGCGCAGAAAAACAGTGAGGACAACCAGCAGGTCCTGGCCCTGGAACCTACTGCCAGTGCCGTCCCGCAAAATCAGTTCTACCTGCTGCCGATCTTCGACTCCAAGGAGAGCTTCGACGAGAACGGCCAGCCGGTGCAGTTGCTCAATGTTGCCTCCATCGACCCCGGCAGCACGCCACAAACCGTGGCCAAATCCGCCACGCCCGTGATCAGCGCCAACGCCGATGCCTTCCGCACCGCCGTGGTGTTGGTGGTGGACACCACCGTATCGATGCAACCCTATATCGACCAGGTGCGCGATGTGGTCCACGAGCTGCAAACCCGCATCGCCGAGCGGGGCGAGCTGGGCAGCGTCAGCTTCGGCATGATCGGCTTTCGCAGCAGCATCAAGAAAACCCCCGGCCTGGAATACGTGGCCAAGACCCTCATCACCCTGGATCAGGGCCGCGACCCGCAACGCTTCCTCGACATGGCGCGGCAGGTCAAGGCCTCGACGGTCTCCAGCCACTCGTTCAACGAAGATGCGTTCGCCGGGGTGATGCAGGCGGTGGAAGGCATGGACTGGTCCGGCTATGGCGGGCGCTTGATCCTGTTGGTCACCGACGCAGGCGCCTTGCGCAAGAACGACCCGTTCGCCGCCACCCAAATGAACGAAGCCGAAGTGCGTCAGGCGGCGCTGGGCAAGCAGATCAAAATCTACGCCTTGCACCTGCGCACCGACGCGGGCAAGAAAACCCACAGCGGCGCTGAAACCCAGTACCGCATCCTGACTGCCGACGCCAACCCACAGATCGGCGATCTGTACACGCCGGTGTTCGGTGGCGACGTGCGCAAGTTCGGCGAGCGCGTCGATGAGATCGGTACCGTGTTCGCCAATCTGGTGCATCAAGTGCGCAGCAACACGCCGCAGCCGGTGCCGCTGCTCAGTGCTGCGCCGAGCCTGGCGGACAAGTCCGCCGCCGTCGGCTATGCCATGCACATGGATTTTCTCGGTCGAAAAACCGCCAGTCAGGCGCCGCAACTGGTCAGCGCCTGGACCGCCGACCGTGACCTGACCAACCCGGCGCTGCCGGCGTTTCAGGTGTGTGTGATGTTGACCAAACTGCAACTCAACGATTTGCAGCAGTCGCTGAAACTGATCGTCGATGCGGCACGTAAAACCCAAACCTCGCCGAAAGATTTCTTCCAGGAGATCGCCAGCGCCAGCGCCTACATGAGCCGCGATCCGTCGGCGTTGCGCAAGGGCGGCAACCTGGCCGACGGCGGCATTCTTGGTGAATACCTGGAAGGCCTGCCGTACCGCAGCAAATCGCTGAACATGACCCAGGACTTGTGGCTGTCCTTGAGCGTGGCTGAGCAGGAAGACTTTATCGACGAGCTGGATTCGAAAATCCGTCTCTACGAGACCTTCCACAACGATGTGGCCAACTGGGTCCGTTTCGGCGATGCCGAACCGGGTGATGCGTTGTACCGCGTGCCGTTGTCGACGTTGCCGTAATGCTGAATTTGAGCGCGGTGCACAAGAGCCGGGGCGTCGGTAGCCAGCGCTATAGCCTGGTGATTGCGGCGCTGCAACTGGGTGCCGGTGAGCAACTGGCGATTGTCGGGCCAAGCGGTTGTGGCAAAAGCACGCTGCTGGATTTGCTGGCCTTGGTGTTGGCGCCGGATCAGGCGGGGCAGTTTGACTTCAACCATGTCGACATCGCCGAGCTATGGCGTGCCGATCAGCAAAGTGCCTTGGCAGATCTGCGTAGCCGGCACCTCGGCTATGTGCTGCAAACCGGCGGCCTGTTGGGCTTTCTCGATGTGCGCGGCAACATTGCCCTGTCCCGGAAGTTGTTGGGTTTGAAGGACGACGGCAGCGTGGCACGACTCGCCGAGCAACTGGGAATCACCGATCAATTGGGCAAGAAACCGGCTGCCTTGTCCGTGGGCCAACGCCAGCGCGTGAGCTGCGCGCGGGCGTTGGCTCACGCTCCGCAGTTGTTGCTGGCCGATGAACCGACCGCGGCGCTCGATCCGCTGAACGCCGAGCGAGTGATGCAGGCGCTGTTGGCCCAGACCCGAGAAAGCGGCGTGTGCTGCGTAATCGCTACCCACGACGAACCTTTGGCTCGCGCCAGTGGCTTGCAGGTGCGGCGCATCAGTTGCCGTCGTGACGCCGACGGCGGCGTCACCGCCACCCTTGGGGAGGCCTGCTGATGCGCGGCGCGCTAGTGGCTTCCCTGGCCTGGCAGGATTACCGCAACGACGCCTGGCTGTCGGCCTGTTCGGTGTTGGCGCTGGTGGCGGTGATCGCGCCGTTGCTGGTGTTATTTGGCCTGAAGTTTGGACTGGTTAGCAGTTTGACCGAACGATTGGAGAATGACCCGGCCACCCGGGAAATTATTCCGTTGGGCGGTGGTCGATTCAGCAGTGCATTTGTCGAGCAGCTCAGCCAGCGCAGCGATGTGGCATTTGCCTTGCCGCGTACCCGGCAGATTGCGGCGACGGCACTGTTGGCTGGCGTGGTGACGGTGGAGATGCTGCCGACGACCGAAGGTGATCCGTTGTTGGCCGGGATGCCCATGCCTCAGGGTCTGGATCAGATCGTGCTGAGCCATACGGCTGCCGAGAAGCTGGGGGCGAAGGACGGGGATTGGCTGCAAGCGAGTTTTGGTCGCCAGGTGGCGGGTCGGGTTGAGGCGCAGCGCACTCGCGTTCAGGTGCTGAGCGTATTACCGCTGCAAGCGTTCGCCCGAGACGCAATCTTCGCGACGTTGGGCTTGCTGGAAGCGGCGGAAGATTACCGCGATGGCCGTGCGGTACCGGCGTTGGGCTGGGACGGCGATGCAGTCGGCGTGAGCGAGCAACGGGTGTACCCGGCGTTCCGCCTATATGCCCGCAGCCTGACGGATGTCGAGCCGTTACGGGTGTATTTCGCCGGGCAGAACCTATTGGTGTCGACCCAGGCCCAGACCATCGCCCAGGTGCAGTCGTTGAGCCGCAACCTGTCGATTGTGTTCTGGATCATTTGCGGGCTGGCTCTGGCCGGTGCGTTTGCCGCGATTTTTGCGGGCGCGCTGGCGGCAGTCGAGCGCAAGCGGCGGGAGTTGTCGGTGTTGCGTTTGTTGGGTTTTTCCACCGGCGCGTTGCTGCTGTTTGTGGTGTTGCAGGCGCTGTACAGCGCAGGTTTTGCCGCGTTGCTCGGCGGTGCCTTGTACGGTTTGGCCGAGTCGGCCTTGAACCAATTATTTGTGCAGGTGCCGGGCGAATACGCCAGCCACCTGCTGGCGCGTCATTACGCCCTTGCCCTGGTTGCAATCCTCGGCGTCAGCGCCGTGGCGGCAGCCTGTGGCGGTTGGCGAGTGGCACGTATCCAGGCTTCTGAAGGAATCAGAGATGTATAAGTTACTGGGCGCCGCCGTGGCGCTGAGCCTGGCCTCGATGGCTTGGGCCGATGAGGCGAGCGACAAGCTGGACAACCCCAAGCCGTTGGCCGATGACGTCAGCCTGCCGCTGCCGTGCGAAGGCAATATGGTGTTCCGTTATGCCTACGTGCTGGCGCAAGGCACCCTGGACGACCGCGAGATCAGCCTCGGCTACCCGTTCAGCGAAGGCGAGGCGGGCTATCAGCAGTCGTTTATCTCCGGTTATCGTCGGGACTTTATTAACGGTCAGTTCACCCTCAAGGATTTGCCCAAGGGCTGGAACAAGGTCATCGCGCCGTTGATGCCCAAGACCGACGCCAAGACTCCGCTCAAGCCGATGCTGTACTTCATCGGCAAGTACGAAGTCACTGCCCGCCAATACGCCCAGGTCATGTCCCAGGCGCAATCGCTAGCCAGTGGCGAACCGGCCCCGGCCTGCGACGCACCCTCCGGCATGGCCGGGCGCTTGCCCAAGGTCAAGTTGTCGCGCTTTGAAGCAGAACGCTTCTCGGCGGTGTACAGCGCGTGGCTGATGAAGCACCACCGCGAGTTGCTGCCGGTCAGCGGCCGGGGTTCTTCGGCAGACGATGGCGGCTTGGGCTTTGTGCGCCTGCCCACCGAAGTGGAGTGGGAATTCGCTGCGCGGGGCGGTCAAGCCGCGAGCCGCCAGGATCTGGAGGGCCGGCTGTTTCCGCGCCGAATTGAAGGCAGCGAAAGCGACGGCCCGTTGGCGGATTGGGCGGTGTTCAACCAGGTCGCTGGCGGCACCGGCCAGGCCGCGCGCTTGATGCCTATTGGCACCAAGTTACCCAACCCGATCGGCATGTTCGACGTGATTGGCAACGCCGCCGAAATGGTCCAGGAATCCTTTCAATTGGTCCACGCCGGGCGCCGCCAGGGCACCTACGGCGGCTTTGTGGTCAAGGGCGGTAATTACCTGGAAGGTGAGGGCACGCTGTTCACCGGCATGCGCCGCGAGTACCCGTTGTTCGCGGTTGATGGCACCGAGCAAAGCAACGAAACCACCGGTTTTCGCGTGGCCATTGGCGCATTGTCGGCACCCCGTTCGCGCTACAAGGAGCTGTTCGCCCAGTGGCAGAAAGAAGGTCGGCTGGCTTCGCTGACCGATGCCATCGATGACGCCCAGGACCCGACCAAGCGCCTGGACAGCATCATCGCCGCCAGCGTCGACCCACGCCTGCAAGCCGAGCTGGGCCTGGTTAACGAAGAGCTCAAACGCAACGTTTCGCTGATCGCCCAGCAGCGCGAGGAAGCGGCCGGCAACCTGATTCAGTCCGCCGCCCTGGTGGCCGAAACCATCAACAACTACAACATTCGCCTGACCAATCTGCAGAAGAGTCGTCAACAGTCCCTGGACGCCAAGGACGAGGCCAGCGCGCAGCTGTTTGCCACGGCTATCGACAATGGACGCAGCGCGCTGGACGGCGCGGTGGCGATCTATATCGACAACCTGGCCACCGGCACGCGCTACACCGATGCAGTGATTCAGGCGCAGTTTCAAAGGATCAAGGAAGAGTTGGATCGCAAGCCAGTACTGGGCAAGAGCCTGGTGACGCGTGCGACGTTATTCGTTCGTCATGTCGGCAACTACCGCAAGCAACAGCGGGCCGATCCGGCGGCGATATTGAAGGAATTGCTCGCAGCAAGCGGTCAGCGGTCTTGATCGCTGGTTGTACGGCGAGCTTGGAAGGGACTCAGGCGGCGGTGGGCCGTGCTGGGCTGGTCAAACTTAAACGAGAACACAACTATGCTTTTTTCCCGTAAGACGGTTTCCAAGCGTCATCTGCTGCTGATCGCCGCTGGCTTCAGCACTGTGCTGACTGGTTGCGCGACTTCACCTTCCTCCAAAGTGGCGTCGACCACCAAGGTCGAGTACTACCCGAGCTGCTACGAGCCGGTGCAACACCTGCGTGCCACTGATTCGGACATGACCAAGTCGGTCGTCACCGGTGCAGCCATCGGCGCTGCTGGCGGTGCACTGCTGGGCGCGCTGACCGGCGACTCCGACAAGCGCGGTCGCAATGCCGCCATTGGCGCAGCGGGCGGCGCACTGGCAGGCGGTGCGGCGGGTTACTACACCGAGCGCCAGAAGCAGGTCAGCGATGACAACCAGCGCATCGCCTCCTACGCCACCGACTTCAACAAGAGTGCCTCGGACATCGATCGCAGCACCTCTTACGCCAAGGCGTCCCAGCAGTGCTACCAGGGTGCGTTCACCAAGCTTGTAGCTGATAGAAAGGCCAAGACCGTCAACGACACCGAAGGTCGCAAGCGTCTGGCGGAAATCGTTGCCGGCCTCAAAGAGTCCAACGACCTGATCGTCGCCGTCAACGGCAAGGCCAGCGAAGACCTGAACAACTACACCCAGGCCTACGAGAAAGACCTGCAACAGGTGGGTGTTCAGCGTAATGACGTGGTAACCGTGGCCACTGCCGACGTTACCCCGGTCGTCACGCCTGCGAAAAAAGGCAAATCAACCGCGAAAGTCACCAAGCGTCCACCACTGCCTGTTGTGCCCAAAGAAGCGGTAGCTACCGAGAAGACCATCCAGGGCGTCAAGACCAAGCAAGCTGAAAGCAAGCAGGTCGCCAGCGCCGGCACCACCCAGGTCAATAGCATGTGCAAAAACCCTGACCTGGGCGACTGGGCACCGGTTCCTTGCCCTAACGTCTGAGCAAAGTTGTTGCTATAAGCGGTAAACACAAGCCGATCTCCTGCTAACGCGGGAGATCGGTAGCGTTCTGGGCACAAATCGTTAAACTGCTGCGGCCACCCAATAATTACACTGAGGCCGTGTGCATGAAATTTCGTTTTCTTCTGTGGATGCTGGGCCTGTTGATGGGCAAAGCCAGCCGCAATAATCCTGCGTTCCAGCAACAGCTGGGTGACAAGGACCTGGCGTTTCAGCTGCAGACCCTCGACGGCAAGGTTGCCCGTCACTTCATCGTCAAGAACCAGCGCATCACCAGCCGTTCGGGTGTTCACCCCGAGCCTGCGTTCGCTATCGTCTTTAAAGATGCCGCCTATGGCTTCGCCACGATGCAGGCGAAGAACAAGCAACTGGCGTTCATGACGGGCATTCAGGACAAGTCGATCCAGATCAAGGGCAACCCGGCACTGGTGATGTGGTTCCAGGGGTTGACCAAGTATTTGAAGCCGAAGAAAAAGCCGAAGGCTTAAACAGAGTCGGAGCAGCTCCATGTGGCGAGCGGGCAAGCCCGCTCGTCACAACAAGCTCTTTGCCCAAGAGGCTGTTTAGCCCTGGCTGAACTGTGAAGCCAATTCGCGCAACAACACTTCCGCATCCAGCACCTTGCTCACCACATCCTCTGCCTTATCCCGGGTCAGGCCCAGGCGTTCCAGCAGTTCGTCCGGGATTTCTTCATCCGGCCCGGACCCGATGCCTCGGCTGCGCAGCAGGCGCACGGCCAGGCACACCAGGTTCGGGTATTCAGCGTATTGGCCGTCGTAGGTCGGATCGTGCTGGAAGCGCAGGGCTGTGGATAACTCGTCCGGCATATCCCAGTAGCGCATCAGCCAGGCACCGATCTGTTCGCGACTGATCCCCAGCAGATGCTGCTCGATGTAGCTGTGGCACAGGTGCGGGTTGACCTCCAGGTGCCGGCAGATCAGCGAGAAGTGCGGCGGGAAGACGTGGGCCAGCAACAGGTAACCGAAGTTGTGCAGCAGGCCCGCCAGGTAAGTCAGGCCTGCTTCCGGGCGTTGGGCGCGGGGAATGGCGCGGGTCAGGCCTTCGATTACCGCAGCGGTGTAGATCGACTGATGCCAGTACGGAGTTGCGTGTTGCGGGTGGTCTTTGGGTAGGCTCAAGGTCTTGCCCAAGGCCAGGCCGAGGGCCAGGTTGATTACCAGATCAAAGCCCAGCACGCGGACGATGGCGTCTTCCACCGAGCGAATCTTGCCCGGCGAGGCGTAGTACGGCGACGCCGCCCAGCTCACTACTTGCGCGGCCAGGGCCGGATCGGTTTCCACTACGCCGGTGATGTCGTCGATGGTGGCGTTGGGGTCTACCCGCAGCTTGATGATCTTCTGCGCCGTGTCGGCCAGGGGTGGAATCTCGATGGTCTCTTCCAGGCGTTGCTGGATGCGCCGGGCGGTGAAGGCCTGTACCGCCTGGGTGATTTCTTCGCGGTCGTCGTTCGGCCGGTCAAGGTTAGGCCGGATGCTGCTCAGGGGCTCGCCGAAGTTGGCGGCGCTGGCTTTGGTCAACATGCTCTTGAAGGCTTCGCTGGAGATTTCCAGTAACACACCGGCCTCGCCCGAGTGAACCAGCAAGGTCGGTTCGCGCAGCAGGCTTTCTTCATACAGGCACGGCGAGCTGGTCAGCGGCGGCAGGCCAGGTAACAGGCTCAGGCTGTGCTTGCCGAGCATGCGCTCAAGGCGTTCCTGAGACACAGCGGTGAGTCTGCGACCTGTCAATTCAGTGAGGCGATTGAGGTCCAGCAACTGGCTCTGGGGAAACAGCACCATCAGCGCGCCCACGGCATCATCGAGCAGCACTGCTTGAACCTTTCGTGCAGGGTTCAGTCCAGGCTGTTCGGCGACTTCCGTGTAGCTGATGGCGAGTTTTGCGAGCAGAGCCCGAATGACCGAAGGTGCGGTCGGCGGGGCTGTGGCGAGGGCAACTTCTGGCATGGCCTGATCCAATTTCCTACAGTCATCGGAGTATAACCAGCTTGATGCGGATGAGGGTCGACTAAGTGATTGTGCCGTCACACTTGGCCGTATTGCTGCCCATGCCTTAACCAGCGATCCAGCAATGGGCTGACGTGTTGCGGCCAGCGCTCCAGCAGCGCCTGGGCGGCGTCCCGTACGGCAGGCAGCAAGTCGGCATCGCGCATCAGGTCGGCGACCTTAAATTGCAGCAGGCCGGTCTGGCGGGTGCCGAGCATCTCGCCGGGGCCGCGCAGTTCGAGGTCTTTTTCGGCGATCACAAAACCGTCGTTGGTTTCGCGCATGATCCCCAGGCGTTGGCGGCCGATCTGCGATAACGGCGGGTGGTACAGCAGCACGCAGTGGCTAGCGGCGCTGCCCCGGCCGACGCGACCGCGCAACTGGTGCAACTGCGCCAGGCCCAGGCGCTCGGGATTTTCGATGATCATCAAGCTGGCGTTGGGCACGTCGACACCGACTTCAATCACGGTGGTCGCCACCAGCAACTGCAGGTTGCCGGCCTTGAATTCGGCCATCACCGCGGCTTTTTCCACCGGATTCATGCGCCCGTGAATCAACCCGACCTTGAGTTCGCCCAAGGCGCTGGTGAGGTCTGCGTAGGTGGTTTCGGCGGCCTGGCAGGTTAGCTCTTCCGACTCTTCGATCAGTGTGCACACCCAATAGGCCTGACGCCCTTGCGCGCAGGCGTCGCGTACCCGTTCGATGACTTCGACGCGGCGGCTGTCGGTGATCAGCACCGTATTGACTGGAGTTCGGCCTGGCGGCAGTTCGTCGAGAATCGAGGTGTCGAGGTCGGCATAGGCGCTCATGGCCAGGGTGCGCGGAATCGGCGTGGCGGTCATGATCAACTGGTGCGGGCTCATCCGTCCACCCGCGCCCTTTTGGCGCAGCGCCAGGCGCTGCTGCACGCCGAAGCGGTGTTGTTCGTCGATGATCACCAGGGCCAGGTTCTTGAATTTCACCTCATCCTGGAACAGCGCGTGGGTACCGACCACCATGGGTGCGCCGGCTGCGATCTGCTCCAGAGCCGTTGCACGGTTCTTGCCTTTGAGCTTGCCCGCCAGCCACGCCACTTCCAGACCCAGGGGCTCGAGCCAGCGCTTGAAGGTGATGAAGTGCTGCTCGGCAAGGATCTCGGTGGGCGCCATCAGCGCCACCTGATAACCGGCTTCCAGGGCTTGTAGTGCAGCGAGGGCGGCGACCACGGTCTTGCCGGAGCCCACGTCACCCTGGATCAGGCGCAGCATCGGTTCTTTCTGGCTGAGGTCGTAGGCGATTTCATTGCCGACCCGATGTTGGGCACCGGTGGGCGCAAAGCCCAGGTTGGCCAGGTATTGCGCCGGCAGCCGGGTGGCTTTTGGCATTGCTGGCGCGCGCAGCGAGCGCATGCTCTCGCGCAGGCGTTGCTGGGACAGTTGGTGAGTCAGCAGCTCTTCGAACGCCAGGCGATGCTGGGCCCAGTGATGACCGAGGGCCAGTTCGTCGACGTCAGCGTCGGCCGGCGGATGGTGCAGGTAACGAATGGCGTCATCCAGCGGCGCCAATTGGTAATCCCGCGCCAGTTCCTCGGGCAGCCAGTCGGGCAAGCTTTTGGGGCCGAGCAGGGTCAGGGTTTGCTGGCACAGCTGGCGCAGCCGCTGTTGGGTCAGGCCTTCGGTGAGCGGGTAGATCGGGGTAAGAGTCTGGTCCACCGGCGGTGGTTCGTCGCCAGTAATGGCGCGGTATTCCGGGTGGTAGATTTCCAGCCCCGAGGCACCAGGGCGGGCTTCGCCGTAGCAGCGCACGCGGGTGCCGCGCTTGAGGCCTTCTTTCTGGGCGTTGCTGAAATGGTAGAAGCGCAGGCTCAGGCCGCCGGTGCCATCTTGCAGGCGCACCACCAAGCTACGGCGCTTGCCCATCACCACATCGGCACCGCTGACGGTGCCTTCGATGACCGCGTCCTGCCCAGGGCGCAACTGGCCGATGGGCACCACGCGGGTACGATCCTGATAGCGCAGGGGCAGGTGGAACAGTACATCCTGGAGGTTTTCCAGGCCGACCTTGGCCAGTTTTTCGGCCATGGCTTCACCGACACCCTTGAGTGCCGTCACCGACACCTGCGACAACTCGGTCATACGGCCCTTAGCTCGCAGCGGGCGGCTTGGCCACCGAACACAGGCGGATCGAGTCGGCGAGGATTTCAATGGCTTTCGGGCGCGGGAAGCTGGCGCGCCAGGCAATCGCCACGGTGCGGAACGGCACCGGCGGCGTCAGTGGGCGCACGGCGATCACGCCGGGGGCGTAGTGATGGCTGTCCACCGCTGACAGCGGCAGGATCGAAATGCCCAGGCCGGACGCCACCATATGGCGGATGGTTTCCAGGGAGCTGGATTCCACGGTGGTGTGCTTGGCGCCGTCGTTGCCTTTGGTCAGGGTCGGGCAGGCTTCCAGTACCTGGTCGCGGAAGCAATGGCCTTCGCCCAACAGCAGCAGGCTCTTGTCGTTGAGCAGGGCGGCGTCGATGGTGTCTTTTTGCGTCCACGGGTGGGACGCCGGCATCAGCACGTAGAACGGCTCATCGTAGAGCGGCAGGGTCAGCACGTCCGACTCGTTGAACGGCAGGGCGATAATGATCGCGTCCAGTTCGCCGTTACGCAGTTTGTCGCGCAGCACGTGGGTGAAGTTTTCTTCGATGTATAAAGGCATCTGCGGCGCGACGCGGTGCAGTTGCGGAATCAGGTGCGGGAACAGGTAGGGGCCGACAGTATAGATTGCGCCGACTTTCAGCGGTGCTGTCAGCTGGTTTTTGCCGGCCTGTGCCAGTTCGCGAATGCTTTGGGCTTGCTCCAGAACCTTCTGGGCCTGGGCGACGATGCCTTCGCCGACCGGGGTCAGGCGCACGGCGCTTTTGCTGCGCTCGAAAATCAGCACACCGAGTTCGTCTTCAAGCTTTTTCACACCCACCGACAAGGTCGGCTGGCTGACATGGCAACGCTCGGCCGCGTGGCCGAAGTGCTGCTCTTGGGCGAGGGTCACGATGTAGCGTAATTCTGTAAGAGTCATAGCGGGCGTCCATAAGGTTGCAGGCCAAGCATACCGGCTGCAATCGATAGACGCACGTTATGTAGTAGCGAGCTTGCTCGCGAAGAACGTAATAACCCCGCGGGGTAGCAGATCCCCCGCGTTGTTGTTACCGGCGACGTTTCTCGATGTTGTAGACAAACGGAGCAACGATCTCGATGCTGCCGTTTTTCAACATGTCGGCCGGTGGCTTGGGCAGCGGCTGGGCACGACGGATCATGTCCAGGGTCGCGCGGTCCAGGTCGGCGTTGCCGGAGCGGCCCACCAGCTCATAGGACAACACCTTGCCTTCGGCATCGACCACGAAACGCAAGCGGTTCAAGCCTTCCTTGCCTCGTGACTGGGCGCCTGGCGGGTACTTCTTGTACTTCGCCAAGTGGCCGAGCAAGGTGCTTTCCCAGGTGGCCTTGGCAGCAGTCTGCTGCGGCGACGGACCGGGTTGAGGTTGAGCCGATTTTTCCGTAGGCGCGTTGTTCTGAGGGCTCTCGCTCGGCGGGTCTTCGGAAGGCTTTTCCTTGGGCGGCTCGGGCTTCTTCTCAGGCTTGGGCGGCTGTGGTTTTGGCTTGGGCTTGACCGGCTTGGGTACCGAAATCGTTGGTTTCGGTGCTTCGGCCAGTTTCGGCAATAGCAGCTCTTCCACCGGCGCAGGCGGTTGCGGCGGCGTCACCACCTTCGGCGGGGCCGGAGGCGGTGGCGCCGGCATCGGCGCCAGATCGATGACCATGGCGGCCGGTGGCAGCTGGACCGTATGTGGCGCCGACCACTGGAGCGCGATGATAATCGCGACGGCGTGGACGCCCAGCACGACGGCGAGGCTTGTGCCATAACGCGTCAGTTTGTGGCGCGTCGTGATCATTTCTTGGCTGCCGTCTCAAGTCCGACCAGGCCTACCTTGAGGTAGCCGGCTGCCCGCAGGGCATCCATCACGTGCATCAGGTCGCCATAGTCCACGCCTTTGTCGGCCTGGAAGAAGATGGTCGTGTCTTTCTTGCCCTGGGTCTTGGCGTCGAGCACAGCGCCCAGGGTTTCGGATTTGACTTCTTCTTCGCCCAGGAACAGGCGCTGGTCGGCCTTGACGCTGAGGAACACCGGTTTCTCTGGCCGTGGCGCAGGTTTCGCGCTGGAGGCGGGGAGGTCAACCTTGATGTCCACCGTGGCCAAGGGTGCTGCCACCATGAAGATGATCAGCAGCACCAGCATCACGTCGATAAACGGCGTGACGTTGATTTCGTGGTTCTCGACGAGTTCGTCGTCGCCTTGATTCAAATGCAGGCCCATGGCCGATTACCCCACTTTCACCATGTGCGGTTGCGAGCTGCGCTCGGTAGGCTGGTGATCGAGGTCACGGCTTACCAGCAACAGGACTTCTGCCGACGCATCCGACACCTGAGCCTTGTAGCCGGCGATCGAGCGGGCGAAGACGTTGTAGATCACCACCGCAGGAATCGCCGCCACCAGGCCCAGGGCCGTTGCCAGCAGGGCTTCGGCGATGCCGGGAGCAACTACGGCGAGGTTGGTGGTCTGGGTTTTGGCGATGCCGATAAAGCTGTTCATGATGCCCCACACGGTACCGAACAGGCCGACGAAAGGCGCGGTGGAACCGATGGTGGCGAGTACGCCAGTACCGTTGCTCATGTTGCGACCGCAAGCTGCAACCAGGCGCTCAAGACGGAAGCTCACACGCTCCTTGATGCCTTCTTTTTCGCGGCTGTTGGCCGACAGGCGCATTTCTTCCAGCGCGTCGTGGACCAGCAGGTGTGCCAGGGTGCCCTTTTTCGCCGCGCTTTCGCTGGCTTCCTTAAGGGTGTTGGCTTTCTTCAGGTTGACGATTTCAGTGCGCAGGCGGCGTTTGGCGCCCAGCAGCTCGAAGCCCTTGGCGATCCAGATGGTCCAAGTGATGATCGAGGCGATGGCCAGGCCGATCATCACGATCTTTACGATGATGTCGGCGTTCTGGTACATGCCCCAGGGCGACAGGTCGTGGGCCATGCCCAGGGTGTTGTCTTCTTCCAGCACAACGCCGGTTTCTTCATCTGGAGTAACGCCGTCGGCTGCGACCGGGTCGGTGGCCGCGGGTGCGGCAGCCGGAGCGCCAGGCGCTGCTGCGTTGTGTTCTGGCGCTGGAGCCGCCGCTGGTGCGGTGGTGGCTGGCTGTGTAGCCGGGGCCGCTACATCGGCGAACGCAGCGGTCGGTGCCAGCAGAACGCTGAACAGCACCGCAGCGATCGCACGCGAGAAGCGGGATGGACTGTGAGGCTTGGTTGGCGAAGCGGGAATTTTATTGCGCGTCATGCTGGCCGGACCTGAGAGAAAAAATGAGTGGCTGTCCTGCCAGACCGGAGTGGGTCGAGGACAAATGGGCGGTTATTATTGCAAGTAATTCTTGTTAACAAAAGTAATACAGTTACTTTATTTCTCAGTTTGCTAGCCGCTGGTCATCTGTGAAGGCTAATCTTGACCTTTAAGAATGGAGTTTTGTGATGTCTGCGCCTTCTGTTGTGATTGCCGGTTGTGGCGATGTTGGTAGCCGCCTGGCCACCCAATTGCTGGCCTCGGGGTGGGAGGTTCATGGTCTGCGGCGTGATATTTCACGCCTGCCTGAAGGGGTGATCGGCATTGCCGGTGATCTGTTCATTGAAGACTGCCCGGACACCTGGCCAGTGGGCGGGGTGGATTACCTGGTGTATTGCGCGGCTGCTACCGATCACGATGAGGCAGGCTATCGCGCCGCTTATGTTCAAGGGTTGCAACATGTGCTCGATTGGCTGAAAGATTATGGCCAGGAGCCCAAGCATCTGTTGTTCGTCTCCAGCAGCAGTGTCTACGGGCAGCAGAACGGTGAGTGGGTCGATGAAAATTCGCCGACGCAGGCAGGCGGCTACTCGGGCCAGGTCATGCTGGAGGCTGAACAGGTCGCGCTGAAGAGCGGCGTCCCTGCCAGCGTGGTGCGTTTGACCGGCATTTACGGCCCAGGTCGCGAATGGTTGTTAAGCCAGGTGCGCCAGGGTTACCGCGTGGCGATTGATCCACCCTTGTACGGCAACCGGATACACGTCGATGACGCGGCGGGCCTGTTGGCCTTTCTGTTAAGGCATGTGGAGCAGGGTGGTTCGCTGGATGACTGCTATATCGGCGTCGACGATGCGCCTGCGCCATTAGCTGAAGTGGTGGGCTGGTTGCGTGAGTACCTCGGGGTGACCGAATGGGCCGAGGATGCCAGCGTACGTCGCGCCGGCAGCAAGCAGTGCAGCAACGCACGGGCCAAGGCGTTGGGCTGGGTGCCGACTTATCCAAGTTATCGCGAAGGGTATGCGGCGATTCTTGAGGGCGGGCGCTGAGTGTCAGCCAAAGAAAAAGGAGCCTCGGGCTCCTTTTTTTTCACTGCTTTTCCAGCAACCACTGCCGCGACCCTGGAGTAAACGAAGGCACTTCGTCAGCCTGGGAGGTATTGATGGCTTGGAAGATCTCCAGTTGCGCACCTTTACGGGCAAAAATCCATGGGTTGCCCTGGCCGCCTTGTTGCAGCCAGATGCTGTCGTAGCCGCCGCTCATGGAGGCGCAATCGCCAGCCAGGCACAGCGAGTACTGGTCTGCTCCTGGCAAACCGGTCACTTGGCCGTTGGCTTGAAATTGCACGGTGGCGCCTTGGCCGTTGCCACTGGTGATTTTCCAGATGCCGCCCATATAGGCCGAGTACAAGGCTCGTTCAAAGTTGGCGCCCAAGGGTGCACCTTCGGGTACGGGGTCCTTGGAGCGATCGAAGAGTTGCTCCGGCTCGTTGTCGTTGGCGACTTGCAACAGTTGTTTGCCATCGCGCTTGAGCTCGGTGGTGGAGCTGCCATAAAAATCAACACTCCAGGCGCCGGACTTTTCGCCCAGCAGCTTGCCTTCAGGGCGTTCAAAACCATTGAAGTAGCGCGCCTGGTTGGCCTTGGTGTTGACCTCCCATTCGAGGTTCGGACCATAGGCCTGCAAGGCTTCACGCAAAGGCCCACCCTTGGACGCTGTATCAATGGCGACTTGGTTGATCCAGGTGCCGCTGACATCAAGGTCGGCAGGATTGCTGGCGCAACCGCTGAGCAGCAGGGCAAGCAATGAAGAGGCAACGAGCGCTTTGCGCATTACAAAATCCTTTCAAAACGAAGTCGGCGCAGCCGTTTTTTTATAGAGAAGAAGAGCTGCGCCGGGTGTTTTACTCGATGACCAGAATCGCGTCCATCTCAACCTGTGCGCCCTTTGGCAGAGCGGCAACGCCAATGGCGGCGCGGGCTGGGTACGGTTGTTCGAAGTACTTGCCCATGATCTCGTTGACCTTGGCGAAGTGGCTCAGGTCGGTGAGGAAGATGTTCAGCTTGACGATGTCCTTGAACGAGCCGCCAGCGGCTTCGGCGACCGACTTGAGGTTTTCGAAGACTTGTACCGTCTGGGCTTCGAAGCCTTCAACCAGTTCCATGGTTTTTGGGTCCAGGGGAATCTGGCCGGACATGTAAACGGTGTTGCCTGCCTTGATCGCCTGGGAGTAAGTGCCGATGGCTGCAGGTGCCTTGTCGCTGGTGATTACTGTCTTGGTCATGAATGACTCCTTGTAATGGGTGGGCTACGCACGCATGCGAGTGATGCGGATGACTCCGGTCAGGGCACGCAGTTTCTTGATCACGCGGGCCAGGTGTACGCGGTCGTGCACGCTGACCACCAGTTGGACCACGCTGATGCGACCATCGCGCTCGTCCATGCTGATTTTCTCGATATTGCCGTCGGCCGCGTTGACGCTGCTGGCCAGCAGGGCGATCAGGCCGCGCTGGTGTTCCAGCTCGACCCGCAGTTCGACGTTGAATTCGCCGGTGACATCCTTGGCCCAGGACAGCTGGATGCATTTTTCCGGATTGTGGCGGATTTCGCTGATATTGCGGCAGTTGTCCAAGTGCACGACCATGCCTTTACCCGCGGACAAGTGGCCGACAATCGGGTCCCCTGGAATCGGCGTGCAGCACTTGGCGTAGCTGAGCACCAGGCCTTCGGTGCCGCGAATCGCCAGTGGGCCTTCGGGGCTTGGCAGTTGTTCGCCTTCGCCCAGCAGGCGGCGGGCGACTACATAGGCCATGCGATTGCCCAGGCCGATATCTTCAAGCAGGTCTTCGATCAGTTCCTGGCGGTACTCGTGGAGCATCGCCTGTATGCGCTCTGCCGGGATTTTTTCCAGGGAGCTGCCAAAGCCGTTGAGCACCTTGTTCAGCAGGCGCTCGCCCAGGCTGATGGACTCGGAACGACGCTGCAGCTTCAGGGCATGGCGAATATGGGTGCGCGCTTTGCCGGTGACCACGAAGTTGAGCCAGGCCGGGTTCGGGCGTGCGCCCGGTGCGCTGACGATCTCCACCGTAGAGCCACTTTGCAGCGGTTCTGACAGTGGGGCCAGGCGGCGGTTGATCCGGCAGGCGATGCAGCTGTTGCCCACGTCGGTGTGCACCGCATAGGCAAAGTCGACCGCAGTGGAGCCTTTTGGCAGCTCCATGATCCGGCCTTTGGGCGTGAAGACGTAGACCTCGTCCGGGAACAGGTCGATCTTCACGCTTTCGATAAATTCCAGGGAGTTGCCGGCGCGTTGCTGCATTTCCAGTACGCCCTTGACCCACTGGCGGGCTCGGGCATGAGTGCCCTTGGGCTGCTCGTCGCCGCTGGATTTGTACAGCCAATGGGCGGCGATGCCGTTGTTGGCCATCTCTTCCATTTCCCGAGTGCGGATCTGGATCTCGATCGGAACCCCGTGCATGCCGAACAGCGTGGTATGCAGCGACTGATAGCCGTTGGCCTTGGGAATGGCGATGTAATCCTTGAAGCGTCCCGGCAGGGGTTTGTACAAATTATGTACAGCGCCCAGTACGCGGTAGCAGGTATCGACCTTGTCGACGATGATCCGAAACGCATAGACGTCCATGATCTCGTTGAAGGCTCGACGCTTGCCACGCATTTTCTTGTAGATGCCGTAGATGTGTTTCTGCCGGCCGCTGACTTCGCCTTCGATCTCGTCGATCGCCAGGCAATGGCTCAGGGACTCTTCGATCTTGTTGACGATTTCCTTGCGATTGCCCCTGGCGCGCTTGACTGCCTGGTAGATGCGCGCGGAACGCATTGGGTACATCGCCTTGAAGCCGAGGTCTTCGAATTCGATACGAATGGCATGCATGCCCAGCCGGTTGGCGATGGGCGCGTAGATTTCCAGGGTTTCCTTGGCGATGCGCCGGCGCTTTTCACCGGACAGCACTTCCAGCGTGCGCATGTTATGCAGCCGGTCGGCCAGCTTGACCAGGATTACCCGGATATCCCGAGCCATGGCCATGGCCATCTTCTGGAAATTTTCCGCCTGGGCTTCGGCCTTGGTCTCGAAATTCATCTGGGTCAGTTTGCTGACCCCGTCGACCAGTTCGGCCACGGTTTCGCCAAATTGCGCACTGAGCGCTTCCTTGGCAATACCGGTGTCTTCAATCACGTCATGCAGCATCGCGGCCATCAGGCTCTGATGGTCCATGTGCATGTCGGCAAGAATATTGGCCACCGCAAGAGGATGGGTGACATACGCCTCGCCGCTGCGCCGGCGTTGGCCGTCGTGGGCTTGTTCGGCGTAGAAATACGCTCGGCGGACCAGGTTGACCTGGTCTGGGCCGAGGTAGGTCGATAAGCGATCGGCGAGGGCGTCTATGCTCGGCAAAGGAATGACTCCTGCCGCAAGCGTTGACCCCGCGCCGTGCTGCGTCGACCTGGCATAGGCTTAGACGGCCTCGTTGGACTCGTCCTCGAACGCGAACAGTGGTTCGTCTTCAACGATTTCGGCGTTGGCGATGAACTCGTAGCTCATCAGGCCTGCCGCGATTTCGCGCAGGGCCACAACGGTAGGCTTGTCGTTTTCCCACTGCACTAGGGGCTCTTTGCCGCCAGTGGCCAGTTGACGGGCACGCTTGGTAGAGAGCATGACCAGTTCAAAGCGGTTTTCCACGTGGTCTAGGCAGTCTTCAACGGTTACGCGGGCCATGGTATTCCTCGGAGCGAATGCAATATGCGCGCTGCCCGGTTGGGCGAGCGGACTGAACAGTTTAAAAAATCACCAGCGTTTAGGGAAGCGCTGATTTTCACCGGCCATCGCAAACGCGCTGCAAGTGCCAATGTAAGGCCCTTGCAGCGGTTTTGGGAAGAGCCTGTCAGCCGAGCAATTCGGCCAATAATTTGCCAAAACGTTGTTGCTGGCGTTTTTGCTGGAGCTGATTGGCACGAAAAATCGACTTCAGGTCCTCCAGTGCGTGGGAAAAATCGTCGTTGATGATCAGGTAGTCGTAGTCGACGTAGTGGCTCATTTCGCTGACGGCTTCGCGCATGCGGCCCTCGATGATCTCGTCGCTGTCCTGGCCGCGATTGGTCAGGCGCTGGTGCAAGGCTTCAAGAGACGGCGGCAAAATGAAGATCGAGCGGGCTTTGGGCATCAGTTGACGCACTTGCTCGGCACCCTGCCAATCGATTTCCAGGATCAGGTCGTGGCCTTCGTCCAGGGTCTGCTGCAAGTGGCTTTGCGAGGTGCCATAGAGGTTGCCGAATACTTCGGCACGCTCCAGGAAGTCACCGTGTTCGATCATCTTCACGAACTCGCTGCGTTCGACGAAGTGATAGTTCACCCCGTTTGCCTCGCCAGGGCGCATGGCGCGGGTGGTGTGGGAGACCGAGACACGGATCTCCTGATCAGTGTCGGTCAGAGCCTTGACCAGGCTGCTCTTGCCCGCGCCCGAAGGGGCGGAAATGATGTACAGGGTGCCGGTGCTGTGGGTCATGTCGGGGTAGCCTTACTCAATATTCTGTACTTGTTCGCGCATTTGCTCGATCAACACTTTGAGGTTGACCGCAGCGGTGGTGCTGCGCGGATCGAAGGCCTTGGAGCCTAGTGTATTGGCTTCGCGGTTGAGTTCCTGCATCAGGAAGTCCAGGCGCCGACCAGCGGCACCAGCGGACTTGAGCACGCGGCGAACTTCCACGATGTGGGTGCTCAGGCGGTCGAGCTCTTCGGCGACGTCGCTCTTTTGCGCCAGCAGGACCATTTCCTGCTCCAGGCGCACCGGATCAAGTTCGGCCTGCATGTCGGCGAAGCGGTCGAGGACCTTCTGGCGCTGGGTGGCAAGCATCTGCGGCACTAGCTCGCGCAGAATGATTACGTCTTCTTCTATGGAGGTCAGGCGCTCGTTGATCAGCCGGGCCAGTTCGGTGCCTTCGCGCTCGCGGCCGGCCTTGAGTTCCTTAAGGCCTTGGGTGAATAGGGCCAGGGCTTCAGCGTTCAGGGCTTGTGGATCGGTGGCGTCGGGCACCAGCACGCCGGGCCAGGCCAGGACTTCCAGGGGGTTCAACGCGGCGGGTTGCTTGATCAGGCTGGCGATGGTTTCGGCGGCGGCTACCAGTTGTGCGGCCCGTTCGCGGTCGACCTGCAGCGGCTTGCCGGTAGTCTCCTCGGTAAAGTGCAGGGTGCATTCGAGCTTGCCACGGGACAGGCCCTGGCGCAGCGCTTCGCGAACCGCGCCTTCGAGATCGCGAAAGGACTCCGGCAGGCGCAGGTGCGGTTCCAGGTAGCGGCTGTTGACCGAGCGCAGCTCCCAGCTCAGGGTGCCCTGGACGCCGGCTTTTTCGACGCGGGCAAAGGCGGTCATGCTGTGCACCATGGAGGTACCTCGCGATGCAGTCCCGCAAACCGTGGGGTAGGGCGGGCTGATGGGTGAATTGAAGCCGACAGGCTGCGAAGGCGCAGGATTGTAGCGCAACGCAACGAGCGGCCCCAAACGCTGGCTGTGACAAAGAGTTGAAGGCACGCTTCAGAGCGCTTCTTGGTAACCGGATTTTTTAGAACTGCCCAGGCGCGGCTGGCGGCTCTATAATGCTCGGCAGTTTTTCGTCCTCCGTACAGGTGTTCCCCTATGAAACGTCCAAGTGGTCGCGCTGCCGATCAGCTCCGCTCGATCCGCATCACCCGCAACTACACCAAACACGCCGAGGGATCTGTACTGGTCGAGTTTGGCGATACCAAGGTTATCTGCACCGTCAGCGTTGAAAATGGCGTGCCGCGCTTCCTCAAGGGCCAGGGCCAGGGTTGGTTGACCGCCGAATACGGCATGCTGCCGCGCGCCACTGGCGAGCGTAACCAGCGTGAAGCCAGCCGCGGCAAGCAAGGCGGCCGCACCCTGGAAATCCAGCGCCTGATCGGCCGTTCCCTGCGTGCGGCGCTGGACATGACCAAGCTGGGCGACGTCACCCTGTACGTCGATTGCGACGTGATCCAGGCCGACGGCGGCACCCGTACCGCGTCCATCACCGGTGCGATGGTTGCTCTGGTCGATGCCTTGAAAGTGATCAAGAAGCGCGGCGGCCTGAAAGGCGGCGATCCACTCAAGCAGATGATCGCTGCAGTTTCTGTAGGCATGTACCAGGGCGAGCCTGTGCTGGACCTGGACTATCTTGAAGATTCGGCTGCCGAAACCGACCTCAACGTGGTGATGACCAACTCCGGTGGTTTCATCGAAGTCCAGGGCACGGCCGAAGGCGCGCCATTCCAGCCAGCCGAGTTGAACGCCATGCTGGCATTGGCCCAGAAAGGCATGACCGAACTGTTCGAACTGCAGAACGCCGCGCTGGCTGACTAAGCCACGCCCAAGGAGCAAGGCCATGAGTGACAGTCAGCTTCCACAGCCAACGCCGAGCCAGGAAGTTCGCCAGTGGGCGATGTTCTGTCACTTCGCGGCGTTTCTGGGGATGTGGTTTCCGTTCGGTAACCTGCTGGGACCGTTGATCCTGTGGCAGGTCAAGCGTGAGATGGACCCGTTCATCGACGCTCAGGGCAAGGAAGCGTTGAACTTCCAGATCACCGTGGCCATTGCTTCGGCGATTTGCTACCTGCTGATGTTCGTGCTGATTGGCTTTGCGCTGCTGGCGTTGGTATTGATCGGTGCGCTGGTACTGACCATTATTGGTGGGATCAAGGCCAACCAGGGGATTCCCTATCGGTATCCGTTTACCTGGCGGATCGTTAAATAGGCGCCCCACAAAAAACAAAAAAGCCGACAGCGATGTCGGCTTTTTTGCATCCTGGAATCGACCTTAGATGGTCAAGGTCCAGTCGTAGTCCACGATCAGCGGCGCGTGCTGCGAGAACCGTGGTTGACGCGGCAAGCGTGCACTGCGAACAAAGCGGCGCAGGCCAGGGGTCAACAACTGGTAGTCAAAACGCCAGCCCAGGTTGAGCATCTCAGCCTGTTCGTTGTCCGGCCACCAGCTGTACTGGTCGCCTTCGCGGCTGACTTCGCGCAGGGCATCAACATAGCCCATGTTGCCGACAATCTCGTCCATCCAGGCCCGTTCCGGCGCCAGGAATCCCGGGGATTGCTGGCTGTCGCGCCAGTTCTTGATATCCAGCTTTTGTTGCGCCACGTACAGCGAGCCACAGTAAATGTACTCGCGACGTTTGCGTCGCTGTTTATCCAGATAACGGGCGAAATCGTCCATTAGCTTGAACTTCTGGTTCAAGTCTTCATCGCCGTTCTGCCCTGATGGAAGCAGCAAGGTCGCGATGCTGACCTTGTCGAAATCGGCTTGCAGGTAGCGCCCGTAGCGGTCGGCTGTCTCGAAGCCGAGGCCGCTGATGACCGCCTTGGGTTGCAACCGCGAATACAAAGCCACGCCACCTTGGGCGGGAACTTCGGCATCACAGGCATAAAGGAAGTAGCCATCCAGTTGGAAGGCTGGGTCGTCCAGTTCAAAGGCGGAGGCGCGGGTGTCCTGCAGGCAGATGACGTCGGCATTCTGGGCTTGCAGCCAACTGAGCAAACCACGCTCGACTGCAGCCTGAATACCATTGACGTTCACACTGATGATCCGCATAAATGGCCCCAAAAATCGCGTGCGTGTATGATACACGCCGTCTACCTAATTAGCTAAATCCGTGGTATCTGAGGCTTTTTTCATGCAGGCGTATCAACGCGATTTCATTCGTTTTGCCATCGATCGCGGTGTTTTGCGCTTCGGTGAGTTCACCCTCAAGTCCGGGCGCACCAGCCCGTACTTCTTCAACGCTGGCCTGTTCAACTCGGGTTCTGCCCTGGCGCAGTTGGGTCGTTTCTATGCGGCGGCCATCGTGGAAAGCGGTATTTCCTTCGACGTGCTGTTCGGTCCGGCCTACAAAGGCATCCCGCTGGCCGCCGCGACCGCCGTGGCCCTGGCTGAACATCACGGCCGGGATTTGCCGTGGTGCTTCAACCGTAAGGAAGCCAAGGCCCATGGTGAAGGTGGCAGTCTCGTAGGTGCTCCGCTGACTGGCGATGTGCTGATTATCGATGACGTGATCACCGCTGGTACGGCGATTCGTGAAGTGATGCAGATCATCGCATCCCAGGATGGCGCCAAGGCCGCCGGGGTGTTGATCGCCTTGAACCGCCAGGAGCGAGGCAACGGTGAGTTGTCAGCGATCCAGGAAGTGGAGCGTGACTTCGCGATTCCAGTGGTCAGCATCGTGTCGCTGAATCAGGTGTTGCAGTTCCTGGCAGATGATCCGCAGCTCAAGCAGCATTTGCCGGCAGTGCAGGCGTATCGCGAGCAGTTCGGCGTCTGATTTTCCCCGGGCAATAAAAAAGACCCCGCCCAACAAGGTTGAGCGGGGTCTTTTTGTTTCAGCGCTGTTTAAGGGCGCTTGCGATTACTGATCAGCGTACCCACACCGGTGTCGGTGAAGATTTCCAGCAAAATCGCGTTTGGAACCCGGCCATCGAGAATCAGTGAGCTGCCGACGCCGCCTTGCACCGCTTCCAGCGCGCAACGAATCTTCGGCAGCATGCCGCCGTAGATGGTGCCGTCGGCGATCAGGTCGTCCACCTGTTGGGTGGTCAAGCCGGTCAGGACCGCTCCCGACTTGTCCATCAAGCCGGCGATGTTGGTCAGCAGCATCAGCTTCTCGGCCTTCAGCGCCTCGGCCACCTTGCCGGCCACCAGGTCGGCGTTGATGTTGTAGGACTCGCCGTTGGCACCCACGCCAATCGGCGCGATCACCGGGATGAAGTCGCTCTTGACCAGCAGGTTCAGCAGGTCGGTATTGATCCCGATCACTTCACCCACTTGGCCGATATCGATGATTTCCGGCTGGGTCATTTCCGGCGTCTGGCGGGTGACGGTGAGCTTTTTCGCCCGGATCAGCTCGGCGTCCTTGCCGGTCAGGCCGATTGCGCTGCCGCCGTGACGGTTGATCAGGTTGACGATGTCCTTGTTCACCTGGCCGCCGAGAACCATCTCCACCACGTCCATGGTCTGCGAGTCAGTCACGCGCATGCCATCGATGAAGTGACTCTCGATGGACAGGCGCTTGAGCAGGTCGCCGATTTGCGGGCCTCCACCGTGAACTACCACCGGGTTGATCCCGACGGCTTTCATCAACACGATGTCGCGGGCAAAGCCGGTTTTCAGCTCTTCGCTTTCCATGGCATTGCCGCCGTACTTGATCACCAACGTCTTGCCGACGTAGCGTCGAATGTAAGGCAACGCTTCGGAAAGGACCTTGGCGGTGTTGGCGGCGGCTTCGCGTTCGAGGGTCATTCAGGGCTCCGGGGCAAAAAAATCAGAACGGTAGTTGGAGATCAGGGGCAACACGTTTCAACTGGGCGTGGAACACATCCTTGATGCGCTGCAACTCAGCCTCGGTATCCGCCTCGAAACGCAGCACCAGCACCGGGGTGGTGTTGGACGCGCGAACCAGGCCCCAGCCTTTGGCGTAATCGACTCGCACGCCATCAATGGTGGTCAGGTTGGCGCCTTCGCCCCATTGCGCATCGTGCAGTGCGTCAATGATGCTGAATTTGCTCTCTTCGGTCACATGGATATTGATTTCCGGCGTAGAAATATCGTCCGGGAAGGTCGCAAACAGGTCTTCGGCAGTGGATTTCTCCTTACTGAGGATCTCCAGCAGGCGCGCGGCGCTGTAAATGCCGTCGTCAAAGCCGAACCAGCGCTCCTTGAAGAACACGTGCCCGCTCATTTCGCCAGCCAACAGGGCGCCGGTTTCCTTCATTTTCTTTTTGATCAACGAATGACCGGTCTTCCACATTAGCGGGCGACCACCGTATTCCTTGATCAGCGGTGTCAGGCGGCGGGTGCATTTGACGTCGAAGATGATCTCGGCGCCAGGATTGCGTGCCACCACGTCGCGGGCGAACAGCATCAGCAAGCGGTCCGGGAACACAATATTACCGGTGTTGGTCACCACGCCAACGCGGTCGCCGTCGCCATCGAACGCCAGGCCCAGGTCAGCACCGGTTTCCTTGACCTTGGCGATCAAGTCCACCAGGTTTTCAGGTTTGCCCGGGTCCGGGTGATGGTTGGGGAAATTGCCATCGACGTCGCAGAACAGCGGGATTATTTCGCAGTTCAGGGCTTCGAGCAGTTGCGGGGCGATCACGCCAGCTGCGCCGTTGCCGCAGTCCACCACCACTTTGAGGCGTCGGTCGAGCTTGATGTCGCGGGTGATTTCGTCCGAGTAGCGCTGAAGAATGTCGACCTTGGTGATACTGCCCTTGCCGCTGGTCAGGTTGTTGGTCTTGAGGCGGGTGTGCAGGGCCTGGATCTGTTCGTTGGCCAAGGTGTCGCCGGCAATCACGATCTTGAAGCCGTTGTAGTCCGACGGGTTGTGGCTGCCGGTGAGCATCACGCCCGACTTGCCAGCCAGCACATTGGCGGCGTAGTACAGCGCCGGGGTTGGCACCAGGCCGACATCGCTGACATGGCAGCCGCTGTCGGCCACGCCCTGGATCAGTCGCTCCACCAGCTCAGGGCCGGACAGGCGCCCGTCACGCCCCACGCAAACGTTGGGCTCGCCCTGGGCCAGGCTCTGGGAGCCAATGGCGCGGCCGATCCAGTAGGCGGTTTCGGCGGTCAGGGTCTTGGGCACGACGCCACGGATGTCGTAGGCGCGGAAGATGCTGTCGGGAAATGTCGGTGCGACGTGGGCTGCGTTGCTCATCACTGGGAAACTCCATCGATACGGGGCTGGACAGGCCTAAATGTTGCTGACCGGCAGGCTCAGACTGAAGGGTATGACGGCATTTTTGGCATAGAGTTCGTGGTGCAAAAGTGCCACCTGCGCCGCAGAACCACTTCCCTTACTGCTTAATACCTTGATTTCACAAGGCAAATCTTCTTGATAGGCGCTGCGCATTATTCATCCTGAAAGCCATGCGTTGGCTGCGGGCCGGGCAGGGTGCCCGGCCTGGATCAGCGTGGTCAGTGGTTGCCGGAATGCCCGAAACCACCTGCGCCGCGTTGGGTTTCGTCGAACTCTTCAACCAGTTCAAAGTGCGCCTGCACGACCGGAACCAGCACCAGTTGGGCAATGCGCTCGCCGACCGCGATGTTGAAAGCGGTCTGGCCACGATTCCAGCAAGACACCATCAGTTCGCCCTGATAGTCCGAGTCGATCAGGCCCACCAGGTTACCGAGGACGATGCCGTGTTTGTGGCCCAGGCCGGAACGCGGCAGGATCAGTGCAGCCAAGCCGGGATCGCCCACATAAATCGACAGGCCGGTAGGGATCAGTAGGGTCTGGCCAGGCTCAAGAACGGTGTCCTGCTTGAGCATGGCGCGCAGGTCGAGGCCGGCGGAGCCCGGTGTGGCGTAGGCCGGCAGCGGGAATTCGTTGCCGATGCGGGGGTCGAGGATCTTGGCTTGCAAAGCGTGCATGGAAATTAAACCTGGTTCAGCCGTTGGGCGATAAAAGAGATCAGTTGGCGGGCAATCTTGCCTTTGCTGGTCTGGGCGAAAAGGGTGGCGTGCAGTTCGCGGTCGATCACGCTGCAGGCGTTTTCCTCGCTGTTGAAGCCGATGCTCGGGTTGGCGACATCATTGGCAACGATCAAATCGAGGTTTTTGTCTTTCAATTTGCGAGCGGCATAGTCCAGCAGGTGCTCGGTTTCGGCGGCGAAGCCGACACTGAACGGGCGATCCGGGCGAGTGGCGATAGTTGCCAGAATATCCGGGTTGCGGACCATTTGCAGGAGCAGGCCGTCGCCGCTCGTAGGGTCTTTCTTGAGTTTTTGTGGAGCAATGACTTCCGGGCGGTAGTCCGCGACCGCTGCCGAGGCGATAAACAGGTCGCAAGGGATTGCTGCTTCGCAGGCCGCGAGCATGTCACGGGCGCTGACCACGTCGATGCGGGTGACACGGTCAGGCGTTGGCAAGTGCACGGGGCCGGTGATCAAGGTGACGCGGGCGCCGGCTTCTACCGCTGCTTCAGCCAGGGCAAAGCCCATTTTCCCGGAGCTGTGGTTGGTGATGTAGCGCACCGGGTCGATGTTTTCCTGGGTCGGACCTGCGGTGATCAGCACGTGCTTGCCGGTTAGGGCCAAGTGCTGGAAACACTCGGCGGCACACAGCGCCAGGTCAGTGGCTTCGAGCATGCGGCCCATGCCCACGTCGCCGCAGGCCTGGCTGCCGGATGCCGGGCCGAAGACCTTGAGGCCACGGCTTTGCAGCAGTTGGGTGTTGGCTTGGGTGGCTGGGTCGTGCCACATGGCCTGGTTCATCGCGGGAGCTATGGCGACGGTAGCGTCGGTGGCCAGCACCAGAGTGGTCAGCAAGTCATTGGCAATGCCCTGTGCCAGGCGGGCGATCAGGTCGGCGGTGGCGGGCGCGATCAGCACCAGGTCGGCCCACTTGGCCAGTTCGATATGGCCCATGGCGGCTTCCGCCGCCGGGTCCAGCAGGTCCAGGTGAACCGGGTGCCCGGACAGGGCCTGCATGGTCAACGGGGTGATGAACTCGCTACCGCCACGGGTCATGACCACGCGCACTTCGGCGCCTTGGTCCAGAAGCCGGCGAACCAGTTCTGCGCTCTTGTAGGCGGCAATGCCGCCGCCGACGCCGAGAACGATGCGTTTCCGATACAGACGCTGCATTGGCTTGCCTTTCCAGTTCAGTGATGGCGTTGCGATGCCCCCTCCCCAGGTGAAATCGCACGCAAAAAGATGGGCTAAGATAACACAGCGACCGCCACGCAACAGCGGCGCACATGCACACGGAGGTGCTATGAGTATTCGCGATTGGCCCGCGGCGGAGCGCCCGCGGGAGAAACTTTTGGAGTTGGGTGCGGCAAATCTTTCCGATGCCGAATTGTTGGCGATTTTTCTGCGCACCGGGGTGGCGGGCAAAAGTGCGGTGGATCTGGCGCGTCATCTGCTGAAGCAGTTCGGCAGTTTGCGTGCTCTGCTGGAGGCCAAACAGGCGCAATTCAGCCAGCACCTGGGGCTGGGCCCGGCGAAGTTTGCCCAGCTCCAGGCCGTGCTGGAAATGGCCCAGCGCCATCTGGCCGAGCGGCTGCGTCACGATTCGGCGTTGGAAAGCCCAATGGCAGTGCGCGATTACCTCAAGGCGCTGTTGCGCCATGAACCCCACGAGGTATTTGGCTGCCTTTTTCTCGATTCAAGGCATCGGGTGTTGGGTTTCGAGAAGTTGTTTCAAGGCACCATCGACAATGCCACGGTGTACCCAAGGCAAGTGGTCAAGCGTGCCCTGGCCTATAACGCGGCTGCGCTGATCCTGTGTCACAACCATCCTTCCGGGAGCGCCGAGCCAAGCATTGCCGACCGCAAGCTGACGAAGCTTTTGCAAAAAACCCTGGAGTTGGTCGACGTGCGAGTACTGGACCACATCATCGTTGGCGATGGGGATCCGTTGTCCATGGCCGAGTACGGGTGGATGTAGAAAGGCAGCTGCAAGGGGCAAGCTGCAAGCCTCAAGTTAGTTTGCAGCTTATGGCTTGACGCTCACCCGCGAGTAATCCTGACGCCCGAACGGGCTGACCTGATACCCCTCGACATTTTTGCGCGTCAGGGCAAAGGCCGTGGGGTGTGCCAGGGGCAGCCACAGTGCCTGTTGCTGGATCTGCGCCTGTGCCTGTTGATACAGCTTGCTGCGCACCCCTTGCTCGCTGGTGGTCTTGCCGGCGCTGATCAGCTTGTCCAGTGCAGGGTCGCAATAACGGGCGAAGTTGGTGCCGGATTTCACCGCCGCGCAGGAGAATTGCGGGGTCAGGAAGTTATCCGGGTCGCCGTTGTCGCCCGCCCAGCCCATGAACAGCAAGTCGTGTTCGCCGGCCTTCGCGCGGCGGATCAGTTCGCCCCACTCGATTACGCGTATTTCGGCCTGGATGCCAACTTTAGCCAGGTCCGCTTGCAACAACTGAGCGCCCAGGCTTGGATTGGGGTTGAGCAAGCTGCCTGAAGGTCGGGTCCAGATAGTGGTTTTGAAACCGTCCTTGAGGCCGGCTCTTTCGAGCAGCACCTTGGCCTTGGCGACGTCCTGGGGATAGCCTGGTAATTCCTTGGCATAGCTCCAGGTATTAGGTGGGAAAGGGCTATTGGCGGCTTCGGCAGTGTCTTCGAATACCGCTTTGAGGTAGCTGGCCTTGTCGAAAGCCAAGTTGATCGCCTGACGTACTTCTGGCTTGTCCAGAGGCGGATGCTGGCTGTTGATAGCGACGAAGGCGGTCATAAAGGCGGCGGTTTTTTCCACCTTGAGTGCGGCGTCCTGCTGGGCAGCACCAATATCCAGTGGCTTGGGCGACAGGGCGATCTGGCACTCGTTGCGCCGCAGCTTTTGCAGCCTGACGTTGGCGTCCGGGGTGATGGCAAAGATCAAGTTATCCACAGCAGGTTTGCCGGCGAAGTACTCCGGGTTGGCCTTGTAGCGGATAGATGCGTCTTTCTGGAAGCGCCCGAAAATGAACGGTCCGGTACCGATCGGTTGGCTGTTGAGCTTTTCCGGGGTGCCAGCCTTGAGCAATTTACCGGCGTATTCAGCCGGGTATATCGAGGCAAAACCCATACTCAGTGCGGCCAGGAACGTTGAATCGGCATGGTCCAGCGTAAAGCGCACGGTCAGTGGGTCCAGAGCGTCGATTTTCTTGATCAGCGCTGGCAGTTGCAGGGATTGCGCATGAGGGAAACCGCTCTGGGCGATCTTGTGCCACGGATTGGCTGGATCGAGCATGCGCTCGAAGCTGAAGCGCACGTCTTCAGCGGTCAAGGTTCGACTTGGGTTGAAATACGCGGTGCGGTGGAATTTAACGCTTGGGTGCAGTTTGAAGGTGTAGGTCAGGCCGTCAGGCGAGACGTCCCAGCTGTCGGCCAGGCTGGGAATCAGCGTGCCGCTGGCGGCGTCGAAGTCCACCAGGCGATTCATCAGCACGTCTGCCGAGGCGTTGGTGGTGGTCAGCGAGTTGTATTGCACCACGTCGAACCCTTCGGGGCTGGCCTCGGTACAGACGCTCAAGGTGGTGGCTGCAAAGGCCTGTGGCGCAAGAAAAAGCGGGGCTAGCAATAGCGGCAGGGCAGCGAGGCGCATGGTCGGTTTCCTTTGCAGATCGAAGGCCCATCTGCGAGTGCAGTCTGGAAAAGTCCTACCGTAGTGGGCTGATTGATAAATGACTAGCCCATTTTTGCCTGTGCTTTTGCCTCAAATGCTGTTTTGATGGCGTCTCAGGTCGTTTTGCCGGACATCTTACGGTGTGCGCAAGCGCTGTAAATCATTCTGTGCGACGAGCGGTTCACTCGTGCAGCGGCCCACCCTGGCAACGGTTCAGGCGTTTGTGGGCGAGATTTATACCGGTAAAAATACACGGACTGTTGTTGCACTTGGGTCTTTCTGGTATAAAGCAGCGCTCTTTTCTAGGGGCCCGGTTCCTTCGCTAGTAGGTGTAGCCGGTAAGACCCTAAAGAAACGCGGCGCCTGGCGCCAAATGACTGAGAGATTAAGCGGCCAACCCATGCCGGGTTGGGCATGTGGTTTTAGAGGGCTGAGGCATGTCGAGAGTCTGTCAAGTTACCGGTAAGGGTCCGGTGACTGGGAATAACATTTCCCACGCAAATAACAAAACCCGTCGTCGTTTCCTGCCTAACCTGCAGCATCACCGCTTCTGGGTTGAAGAAGAGAAACGTTTTGTTCGTCTGCGCGTATCTGCCAAAGGCATGCGCATCATCGACAAGCGTGGCATCACTGTCGTGCTGGCCGAAATCCGCCGCGCTGGCAAGATTTAAGGAGCTCTATCATGCGTGAATTGATTCGAATGATCTCTAGCGCCGGTACTGGTCACTTCTACACTACCGACAAGAACAAGCGTACTACCCCGGACAAGCTCGAAAAGAAAATGTTCGACCCGCGCGTTCGCAAGCACGTGATCTACAAAGAAGGCAAAATCAAGTAATTGGTTTTCTTTCTGAAAAAAAGCCCGCATCTCACGATGCGGGCTTTTTTTTGCGCTCGAAAAGCCCTCGCTGCGCAGCCGCAGTAAAAAGGCCCCTGCCGCTTTGTCTTGGACTCAAGGCATCGCAACAAAATCTCGTAGAAGGTGTATGTCAGGGAGGTAGATAAATCAGGCCTTTTGTTCAAACACTACATAGATCTTGCGGCACGCCTCCAGCACTTCCCAGGTGCCGATAAAACCTGCCGGAATCACGAAGCGATCACCGGCGCGCAGGGTCTTGGCGTTGCCGTCGACATCTCGCAGCACGGAAACACCCTGTACGATTTCGCAGTACTCATGTTCGCTGTAGTTGACCTTCCATTGCCCAACGTCACCTTCCCAGACCCCAGCGTTCATCTGGCCGCATGGGCTGTTGTAGTGGTTGTAGACGGTTTGCTCGGGATCTCCCTTGAGGATTTTTTCCGCGGCCGGGCGATAGCGCTCGGGCTCGGTCTTGGCCTGGCTGAAGTCGACGATATTCTGAATGTTCATGTGCGTATCCCGTCTGGCCTGCGGATGGAGGACTCAAAGTCTATGTTTATTAAAATGAACATCGCAAGGGTGTTTACCGCTGTTGTGTCAAATATATTGAAACATCCCCGGCGGCTGGTTTAGGGTGGTGGGTGCCTTGAGCCGAACAGCTGGCTGGCCGGGCAAGCATTCTTCAAAGGTACCCGAGCACCATGCCGGGCCCTTGTATTCAATAAGAGGAGGACACTCGCATGACCACCCTGACCCGTGCCGACTGGGAACAACGCGCCAAGGATCTGAAGATCGAAGGCCGCGCTTACATCAATGGCGAATACACCGATGCCGTCTCCAGCGAGACCTTCGAGTGCATCAGCCCGATCGATGGCCGCCTGCTGACCACCGTCGCCAGCTGTGACGTCGCCGACGCCCAGCGCGCCGTTGAAAACGCCCGCGCCACCTTCAATTCTGGCGTCTGGTCGCGCCTGGCGCCAAGCAAGCGTAAAACTACCATGATCCGTTTCGCAGCACTGCTCAAGGCCAATGCCGAGGAGCTGGCGCTGCTGGAAACCCTGGACATGGGCAAGCCGATCAGCGATTCCCTGGGCATCGACGTCCCTGGCGCGGCGCAAGCCCTGAGCTGGAGCGGCGAAGCCATCGACAAGATTTACGACGAAGTTGCTGCCACGCCCCATGACCAACTGGGCCTGGTGACCCGTGAGCCGATCGGGGTGGTCGGTGCCATCGTGCCGTGGAACTTCCCACTGATGATGGCCTGCTGGAAGCTGGGGCCGGCGCTGTCCACCGGTAACTCGGTGATCCTCAAACCGTCCGAAAAATCGCCGCTGACCGCCATCCGCATCGCCGCCCTGGCCGTCGAAGCCGGTATCCCCAAAGGCGTGCTCAACGTGCTGCCGGGCTACGGCCACACGGTGGGCAAGGCTTTGGCGCTGCACATGGACGTCGATACCCTGGTGTTCACCGGTTCCACCAAGATCGCCAAGCAACTGCTGATCTACTCCGGCGAATCGAACATGAAACGCGTGTGGCTGGAAGCCGGCGGCAAGAGCCCGAACATCGTGTTTGCCGATGCCCCGGACCTGCAAGCTGCTGCCGAATCCGCCGCTGGCGCCATTGCCTTCAACCAGGGCGAAGTCTGCACTGCAGGTTCCCGCTTGCTGGTAGAACGCTCGATCAAGGACACCTTCCTGCCGCTGGTGATTGAAGCGCTCAAGGGCTGGAAGCCGGGCAACCCACTGGACCCTGCGACCAACGTCGGCGCACTGGTGGATACCCAGCAGATGAACACCGTGCTGTCGTACATCGAGTCCGGGCATGCCGATGGCGCCAAGCTGGTGGCCGGTGGCAAGCGCATCCTGCAGGAAACCGGTGGCACCTACGTTGAGCCAACGATTTTCGACGGTGTGAACAACGCGATGAAAATCGCCCAGGAAGAAATCTTCGGCCCGGTGCTGTCGGTCATTACCTTCGACAGCGCTGAAGAAGCCATCGAGATCGCCAACGACACCCCGTACGGCCTGGCCGCTGCGGTGTGGACTGCCAACATATCCAAGGCGCACCTGACCGCCAAGGCACTGCGTGCCGGTAGCGTATGGGTCAACCAGTACGATGGCGGGGATATGACCGCGCCATTTGGTGGCTTCAAGCAATCGGGCAACGGCCGCGACAAGTCGCTGCACGCGTTCGACAAGTACACCGAACTGAAATCGACCTGGATCAAGTTGTAAGTAACCCCGGCGATCCCCTGTAGGAGCGAGCTTGCTCGCGATGGACTTGAACGATGACGCGGGCATGCTGAATGCACGCAGCGCTCTCAGGTTTTTCGCGGGCAAGCTCGCTCCTACAGTTCGTTTACGGTCTGAAAAATAATTATCCACAGGAGCATGGAAATGCGTTGGGCGACTTACTTCGCCGTCCTGGCCTCGGTGTTGAGCGTCGGCCTCGCCCTGGGCATGAGCATGCCGCTGGTGTCCCTGCGCCTGGAAAGCTGGGGCTACGGCAGCTTTGCTATCGGTGTCATGGCGGCGATGCCGGCCTTCGGTGTGTTGTTGGGGGCCAAGGTGTCCAGTGGTCTGGCCTCGCGGTTGGGCACGGCGAATCTGATGCGTCTGTGTCTGTGGGCCGGTGCGATTTCCATCGGCTTGCTGGCGGTATTGCCCAGCTACCCGGTGTGGCTGGTGCTGCGCCTGATGATCGGGGTGATCCTGACCATTGTGTTCATCCTCGGAGAAAGTTGGATCAACCAACTGGTGGTGGAGCAATGGCGAGGGCGGCTGGTGGCGCTGTATGGCTGCAGCTATGCCCTGAGCCAGCTGTCGGGGCCGCTGCTGCTGGGCGCGCTGGGCACGGATAACGACATTGGCTTCTGGGTCGGCGTGGGCTTGCTGACCTTCTCACCGATAGTGCTTTTGGGTCGATCAGGGGCGCCGACCGCCGAATCCCTCAGTGTGACCTTGGGCGACTTACTGCGCTTCTGCCAGGGCTTGCCGGCGATTGCCTGGGCGGTGGCCTTGTTCGCTGCCTTCGAGGCGATGATTCTTACGCTGCTACCGGTGTATTGCCTGCAACAAGGTTTCACGGCCGAGATTGCCCTGGCCATGGTCAGTACGGTGGTAGTGGGCGATGCACTGCTGCAATTGCCGATTGGTGCGCTGGCCGATTACCTGCCCCGGCGCACCCTGTTTATGGGCTGCGCACTGCTGTTGCTGGTGTCGAGCCTGGCGATTCCGCTGCTGCTGGATACGTTGCTGATCTGGCCGGTGTGGGTGCTGTTTGGTGCCAGTGCTGGTGGCCTGTTCACCTTATCGTTGATCCTGATCGGCGAGCGCTACCGCGACGATGCGCTGGTGCGCGCCAATGCCCATATCGCGCAGTTGTGGGGGATCGGCTGCTTGATCGGGCCACTGGTGGCCGGCGCAGGCAGCCAGTGGATTAGCGGGCATTCGCTGCCATTGCTGATGGCGGCGGGGGCGTTTGGGCTGGTGATTTTGCTGCTGCGCCAAGGCGCATTTGGCGCTACACAGTCCGTGTAGGAGCAAGCTTGCTCGCGATGGTCGTCAACGATAACGTTTGCTGCCTGAATGAACGCGGCGCTCTCGGGTTTTTCGCGAGCAAGCTCGCTCCTACAACATGCGCTCCAGGCCAACAGTAGTGGCGAACCAGGCATTGAACCTGCGCCACCAGCTCCCCGGCTCACGGGGCAGTGTATGCAGCTGACCGTTGTCTTCCGTCACCCACACCACCTGCCCATCCTGCAGCTTGGCTTGATAACTCAAAGCCGGCGCCATGCCTTCCAGCGCCAGGTTGCGCACGTGTTCGGCCAGCTCCGGGCTGTCCACTAACACGCCGACTTCGGTGTTCCACAGCACTGAACGCGGGTCGAAGTTGAAGGAGCCGATAAACGATTTTTTCCGGTCAAAGATGATCGCCTTGCTGTGCAGGCTGGAATCCGAGCCCTGGAATGAACTGCTGCGCAACAGATTCGGGCCACTGCCGCCTCCTCCTCCTCCTCCTCCCGGTTGGCGGCGCAGCTCGTACAGCTTCACTCCATGCTCCAGCAAGGCCTTGCGGTATGGCGCGTAGCCACCGTGCACCGCTGGCACGTCGGTGGCTTCCAGGGAGTTGGTCAGCAGGCTTACCGATACACCCGCGTCGGCCCGGCCGGTCAGGTACAGCAAACCAGGCTGGCCGGGCACGAAGTAGGCTGAAATCATCATCAGTTCGTGGCTGACGCCTTCCAGTTCCGGTGCCAGTTGCGTGGTCAGCAGCAGCCGTGGATCGGGATCGGCCTTGGCCAGGACTTTGCTCGGCGCATCCCATAAAGCCTGGTTCCATGCCCAGATCAGCTCGCGGCGCCAGATGTTCATGCGCGGTTGGGTTTTGTAGGCCATCAGGCGGCGATAGAGTGCGTGGTTTTGCTGGCGGGACTCGGCCAGGGATTCTTCCAGGCGCAAGCGGGCGGCGGCCAGGTCGCGCGAGGAAGGCGCAGTGGAGATGAATTCGTCAATCGGTTTGCTCAGGGCGCTGTTCCAATACTGATCGAAGCTGTGGCCAAGTTGCTCGGCCACCGGCCCGACGCTGAGCATGTCGATATCGGTGAAGTTCAGGTTGGGTTCGGCATCGAAATACTCATCCCCCAGGTTGCGTCCACCGACGATGGCCATGCTGTTGTCCGCCAGCCACAGCTTGTTGTGCATGCGCCGGTGTTGCAGCGACAGGTTGAACAGCCGGCCCATGGCCCGGGTCACGCCGGTGCTGCGGCCCAGGTGCAGCGGGTTGAACAGGCGAATCTGGATTTGCGGGTGGGCGGCGAGGGTGGCGATGATCTCGTCCAGGCCGTCGCTGGTGGTGTCATCCAGCAGAATGCGCACCCGCACGCCACGGTCGGCGGCCTTGAGCAGTTCCTCCACCAGCATCCGCGTGCTGATGCCGTCATGAACGATGTAGTACTGCAGGTCGATGCTGGTCTGGGCGTTGCGGATCAGTTCGGCGCGGGCCATGAACGCTTCGCTGCTGTTGGGCAGCAGGCGAAATCCAGAGCGGCCCTGGTACGGCGCGGCCTGGGCCTGGATCGAGCGGCCGAAGGAGGAGTCCATCGCTGGCATGGCTTGGCTGGGTGTACGTGGCACATTCACGGTGGCGCAACCGGCCACGCCCAGGAATCCCAGCAGGAAAAACGCTAAAAGCCGTTGGCTCATCAAGGGTGTGGGTTCCGAATCAGGGCGGTTATCGCCATATGACGGTAATTTTTCGCGAAAGATCAGTCCAGGCCTTGCGCCGTTTCGGCCAGCAACTTGATGGCCGCCGCACCGACCTTGCGCACCGCCTCTTCAATCTGCGGCGTTGGCTTGGCAGCGTAGTTCATCCGCAGGCAGTTACGGTATTTGCCTGAGGCGGAAAAGATACTTCCCACAGCAATCTGCACGCCTTGGTCGATCAGCACCCGATTGAGCTTCAGGGTGTCGAACCCCTCCGGCAACTCCACCCACAACAGGAAGCTGCCTTGGGGGCGGCTGGCGCGGGTGCCGGTCGGGAAGTAGCGGCTGACCCAGTCGAGCATCAGGTCGCGATTACGTTGGTATTGAGTGCGCATCCGCCGCAAATGAGGTTCGAAATGCCCATTTTTGAGAAATTCGGCAATGGCGATCTGCGGTTGGGTGGCGGTGGAACCGGTGCTGATGTATTTCATGTGCAGCACCCGTTCCAGATAACGGCCAGGCGCTACCCATCCGATCCGCAGACCCGGCGCCAAGGTTTTAGAGAAGGAACTGCACAGCAGGACGCGGCCATCGTCGTCGAAGGATTTGATGGTCTTCGGTCGCGGGTAGCTGTAGGCCAGTTCGCCATATACATCGTCCTCAATGATCGCCACGTCAAAGCGCTGGGCCAGTGTCAACAGCGCTCGTTTGCGTGACTCCGGCATGATGTAGCCCAGCGGGTTGTTGCAGTTGGGCGTCAACTGTATGGCCTTGATCGGCCACTGCTCCAACGCCAGCTCCAGGGCTTCGAGGCTGATGCCGGTCAACGGGTCGGTAGGGATTTCCAGGGCTTTCATGCCCGCGCCCTTGAGAGTCTGCATGGCACCGTGGAAGCTCGGCGAGTCAACTGCAACGATATCGCCCGGCTCGCAAGTGGCGCGGATGCTGGTGGACAGCGCCTCATGACAGCCAGTGGTGATCACCAGGTCCTGGGCGTTCAGTTGGCAGCCGGAGTCCAGCAGCAAGCGGGCAATCTGCTCGCGCAGCTCCAGGTAGCCGTAGATGTTGTCGTAATACAGGCCGGGCATGTCCTGTCGGCGGCTGACCTGCGCCAGGCTGCGCAGCAGAGGTTTCATGGTGGGTGACAGGACATCCGGCATGCCCCGGCCCATCTGTATGACGTCTTTGCGCGGGACGGCGCGGATCAGTTCCAGCACTTGGTCCCACTGAGATATTTCCACCGGGCGCTGGGCCGGTCGGCCCACCGCTGGCAATGCCGGCAGCTCTCGACCCACGGGCACGAAGTAACCGGATTTAGGCTTTGGCATCGCCAGGCCGTTGTCTTCCAGCAGCCGATAGGCCTGCTGCACAGTGCTCAGGCTGACCCCATGTTCGACACTCAAGGCCCGTACCGAGGGCAGCCGGTCGCCGGGGCGGTAGAAGCCCTGTTCGATGCGAGTGCCCAGCAGTTCGGCGAGGTTTACATAGAGGGTCATGACGTTTGTTCCCGGTTAACCAGTACAGATGAAGCGAAAATACACGATTCAGTCAAAGATAGGCAGTATCTGTATGGATTTAATACCGCTTATTTGGATCTGTATTGATTTCGACGCTCGACTCATCATGGGCACTCATGGCAACAGGTAGATGAGGGGCAGCAAAATGAACGGCTTGAGCGATGTACGGCTGGCGCTACGCAGTCAGGAACTGGCAGCGGGGCAGGAGCGGGCGACGGGCGTGAGCATCCGTCGTAATGCACCTTCCTTCCTCAGCCGCTGGGCCCTTTTCTGGCACCGTCGGCATACGCGCAAGGCACTGTTGGAGCTGACCGCGGAGCAATTGCGCGATATCGGCTTGAGCCCCGGGCAGGCGCGTCGGGAAGGATTGAAGCCGTTCTGGCGCGGGTAAGGGTTACACCAACTCTTTGAGCCGGTGCCAGAGCATCCCCAGCGCCAACAGCGGCGAGCGCAAATGCTTGCCGCCGGGGAAGGTCATGTGCGGCACCTTGGCAAACAGATCAAAGCCTCCACCTTGCTGGCCGCTGATGGCTTCGGCCAACAGCTTGCCCGCCAGGTGGGTGGCGTTGAGCCCATGGCCGGCGTAGGCCTGGGCGTAATACACGTTAGGGTGATCAGCCAGCCGACCGATCTGCGGCAAACGGTTGGCGCCGATGCCGATCATGCCGCCCCATTGGTAATCGATTTTTACGCCAGCCAACTGCGGGAACACTTGCAGCATCTTCGGCCGCATATAGGCACCGATGTCCTGGGGGTCGCGGCCAGAATAGTGACAGGCACCGCCGAACAGCAGGCGCCGGTCCGCCGATAGCCGGAAGTAATCCACGGTTACCCGCTGGTCACACACCGCCATGTTCTGCGGCAGCAGGTCAGCGGCTTGCGCTTCGCTCAAGGGTTCGGTGGCGATGATGTAACTGCCGGCGGGCAGCACCTTGCCGCTCAGTTGCGCATTGAGGTCGTTCAGATAGGCATTGCAGCCCAGCACCAGGGTCTTGGCCCGCACGCAGCCTTGGGCGGTGTGGACTTTGACTTCCGGGCCATAGTCGATACGCACCACTTGCGATTGTTCGAACAGCTTCACCCCCAGTTGCTGGGCGACAGTAGCTTCGCCGAGGGCCAGGTTAAGCGGATGCAGATGCCCGGAGCCCATGTCGATCATCCCGCCGACATACCGGTCGGAACCCACCACGCTGCGCACCTCCCCGGCTTGCAGCAGGCGCAGCTCATGGCGATAGCCCAGGCTGCGCAGTTCGTCGGCATCGGCGCTCAGGCCTTCCAGGTCGCGGGGTTTGTTGGCCAGGTCGCAGTAGCCCCAGGTCAGGTCGCAGTCGATCTGAAAACGCTCGACCCGCTGGCGCACGATCTCCACGGCTTCCAGGCCCATCAGCTTCATCTGCCGCACACCGTCGGTGCCGATGACATTGGAAAACTGATCCAGGCCGTGACCGACGCCGCGAATCAACTGCCCGCCATTTCGACCGCTGGCGCCCCAGCCGATCTTGTGCGCTTCCAGCAGCACCACGCTCAAGCCTCGTTCGGCCAGCTCCAGGGCGGTGTTTATCCCGGAAAAACCGCCGCCAACCACGCACACATCGGCCACCACTTCTCCTGCAAGCGCCGGATGATCGGGTTGCGGCAAGCTGCTGGCTGCATAGTAGGAAGCGGTGTGCCGGGCACTGGCTGTCATGGGAGGCATCCGTGTTTGGAAAATTTGACGCAGGATACAGCGGTCGGACGACGCTGTCTCACCGAGGGTTTTTAAGGCAGAATTCAGGCCTATTCGCTGTTTGGTACCTGTTTCGATGAGTTGCAACAGTCAGAAAATTCGCACGCTGCGTCAGCAAATTCCCTCGTTTGAGTGCGTCCCGGGTTGCCACGACTGCTGTGGGCCGGTGACCACCTCAACCGAGGAAATGTCCCGTCTGCCCCGTAAGACGGCTGCCGAACAGGATGCCGCGATGGACGAACTGAACTGCGTGCACCTGGGCCCCAATGGCTGCACCGTTTACGGCGAACGGCCGTTGATCTGCCGACTGTTCGGTACTACGCCGACCCTGCCATGCCCCAATGGCCGCGGCCCGGTGGAGATGATCCATCCACGGGTGGAGAAGCAGATTCATGAGTACATGGCGACGACGCGGCAAGTGCTGGTTTAGTCCGCTCTTCAATCCGGGATGGGTAAACTCAAGCTCTCCTTCACCTCTTCCATCACGATATAGCTCTTGGACTCCCGCACATGGGGCAGTTTGAGCAGGATGTCGCCCAGCAGTTTGCGGTACGAGGCCATCTCGGAAATCCGCGCCTTTACCAGGTAGTCGAAATCCCCCGACACCAGGTGGCACTCCAGCACATGAGGCAGTTTCAGCACGGCTCGTCGGAATTCTTCGAAGGTATCGCCTGATTTGTAGTCGAGGCTGATCTCGACAAACACCAGCAGGCTACCCTTCAAGTGCTGGGGATTAAGCCGGGCGTTGTAGCCCATGATGATCCCTTCACGCTCCAGGCGCCGAACCCGCTCGGTGCAGGGCGTGGTCGACAGTCCGACCTTTTCTCCCAGCTCGGTGAAGGAAATTCGCCCGTCAGCTTGCAGGATACGCAGGATGTTGCGATCGATCTTGTCCAGCTCCCGTTTGGTCTGGGTGTTGGTACGCATAGGGGATGCGCCTCCGTGAAAAGGGTTTTTGCCGAGAATTCTCGCCAAATATAGGCAGTTATATAGTGAAATGCACTGGCGAATGCTTTTTATACTGCGAACATCTTTGTGCTGAACAATAAATGTCAGCGGTCAAGCCGCGATGAGGATATAAAAATGCGTGTTCTGGTCTTGGGTAGCGGAGTCATTGGTGTGGCCAGTGCCTACTATTTGGCGCGGGCCGGTTTCGAGGTGGTTGTGGTCGACCGTCAGCCGGCTGTTGCCATGGAGACCAGTTTCGCCAACGCCGGGCAGGTCTCACCTGGCTACGCCTCGCCGTGGGCCGCGCCGGGTGTGCCGCTCAAGGCCATCAAGTGGCTGCTGCAACGCCACGCGCCACTGGCGATCAAGGCCACCGCCGATATTGATCAATACCTGTGGATGGCGCAGATGCTGCGTAACTGCACCGCCAACCGTTATGCGGTGAACAAGGAGCGCATGGTCCGTCTGTCTGAGTACAGCCGAGATTGCCTCGACGAATTGCGCACCGAAACCGGCATTGCCTACGAAGGTCGCCGCCTAGGTACCACGCAATTGTTCCGCACCCAGGCCCAGCTCGATGGTGCCGCCAAGGATATCGCCGTCTTGAAGGAGTCTGGCGTGCCTTTCGAGCTGCTGGACCGTGCCGGTATCGTCCGCGTCGAGCCAGCCCTGGCCGGCGTCACCGATATCCTGGCCGGTGCCCTGCGTTTGCCCAATGACCAGACCGGCGACTGCCAGATGTTCACCACCCGCCTGGCGGAAATGGCCATCCAGCTGGGCGTCGAGTTCCGCTTTGAACAAGATATTCAGCGCCTGGACCAGGCTGGTGATCGTATCAACGGCGTCTGGATCGACGGTAAGCTGGAAACCGCCGACCGCTACGTGCTGGCCCTGGGCAGTTACTCGCCGCAGTTGCTCAAGCCGCTGGGGATCAAGGCGCCGGTGTATCCGCTCAAGGGTTACTCCCTGACCGTGCCGATCACCAACCCGGCAATGGCCCCGACCTCGACCATTCTCGACGAAACCTACAAGGTGGCGATCACCCGTTTCGACAACCGCATCCGCGTCGGCGGCATGGCTGAAATTGCCGGTTTTGACCTGTCGCTGAACCCGCGCCGGCGTGAAACCCTGGAGATGATCGTCAACGACCTTTATCCTCAGGGCGGTGATTTGTCCCAAGCCAGTTTCTGGACAGGCCTGCGTCCGACCACTCCGGACGGCACGCCGATTGTTGGCGCCACGCCGTTCAAAAACCTGTTCTTGAATACCGGCCACGGCACCCTCGGCTGGACCATGGCCTGTGGCTCTGGTCGTCTGCTGGCCGATTTGATGGCGAAGAAAACGCCGCAAATCAGTGCCGAAGGCCTCGATATTTCCCGTTACGGCAACCACCACCAGGAGTCCGCAAAACATGTCAATCCAGCGCCAGCTCACCAATGAGCGCATGAGCCAGATCGTTGTCCACAGCGGTACCGTGTACCTGGCAGGGCAAGTCGGCGACAACATGAGTGCCGGGATTGAGCAGCAGACCCGTGAAACCCTCGCCAACATTGAGCGTTTGCTGGATCTGGCCGGTACCGACAAAAGCAAGTTGCTGTCGGTGACGATCTACCTGAAAGACATCGACGCCGATTTCGCCGGCATGAACGCGGTGTGGGACAAGTGGCTGCCAAAAGGTGTTGCCCCGGCCCGTGCGACGGTTGAGTCGAAGCTCTGCGAACCGGAAATCCTGGTTGAGCTGTCAGTCGTGGCCGCTCTGCCTTAAAACTTGATCCCTCTCCCGGTGCCGACGCTGTCAGTCGGTGCCGATTTTCTTCCCCTAGCTGCCTAGAAGCCTGCCGCCATGCGTCCTGCCCGTGCCCTGATCGACCTTCAAGCCCTGCGCCACAACTACCAACTGGCTCGTGAAATCAGCGGGGCCAAGGCCCTGGCCGTGATCAAGGCTGATGCCTACGGGCATGGTGCCGTGCGCTGTGCCCAGGCGCTGGAGGCCGAGGCGGATGGCTTTGCCGTCGCCTGCATCGAGGAAGCGCTGGAGCTGCGGGCCGCCGGCATTCGTGCGCCGGTGTTGCTGCTGGAAGGTTTTTTCGAAGCCGATGAACTGCCGCTGATCATCGAGCATGATTTCTGGTGCGTGGTGCATTCGTTGTGGCAGTTGGAGGCGATTGAGCAAGCGACCTTGAGCAAACCGCTCACGGTCTGGCTGAAGCTGGACTCGGGCATGCACCGGGTTGGCCTGCATCCCAAGGACTATCACGACGCTTACCAGCGTCTGTTGGCCAGCGGCAAAGTGGCGAAGATCGTGTTGATGAGCCATTTCGCCCGTGCCGACGAGCTGGACAGTACGAGTAGCGAAGAGCAGGTCGCGGTATTCACGGCGGCTAGCCAAGGCTTGTCGGCCCAGGTCAGCCTGCGCAACTCGCCATCGGTAATGGGCTGGCCGAACGTTTCCAGCGATTGGGTTCGCCCGGGCCTCATGCTGTATGGAGCCACGCCGTTTGGCGAAGACCAGGCGATCGATGCGCGTTTGCAGCCAGTCATGACCCTGGAATCGAAAGTCATTTGTGTACGCGAACTGCCGGCCGGAGAACCTGTGGGCTATGGCGCCAGGTTCGTGACTCAGAAGCCGATGCGCATCGGCGTGGTTGCCATGGGCTATGCAGACGGTTATCCACGCCACGCTCCGACCGGCACACCCGTGCTGGTCGCTGGCCAGCGCAGCCAATTGCTCGGTCGCGTGTCGATGGACATGCTGTGTGTCGACCTGACCGATGTAGCTGAAGCCGGTCTGGGTTCCATTGTCGAGTTGTGGGGCAAAAACATCCTCGCCAGTGAGGTCGCTGCTGCTGCTGACACCATCCCGTATCAGATTTTCTGCAACCTGCGTCGAGTGCCACGGCTCTATTGCGGCGTTTAGCCGTAGGCGACGAACTGAGGGCGCCAGGATTTAGGTCCAAGTGTTGTAAATACTGAACGCTGTCGCCATGATAACGCTCAATTACAATAACGCCTGAATCTAGGAGGCTCCAGCATTGGACGTCGGCGAACGACTGCAATCCATCCGTAAACTGAAAGGTCTTTCCCAGCGAGAGCTTGCCAAGCGCGCGGGCGTTACCAACAGCACTATTTCGATGATCGAGAAAAACAGTGTCAGCCCTTCCATCAGCTCCTTGCGAAAGGTGTTGGGCGGCATTCCCATGTCCATGGTCGAGTTCTTTTCCGAGGAGATCCTCCAGGAAAAACCGACCCAGATCGTCTATAAAGCCAATGAGCTGATCGATATCTCCGATGGCGCGGTGACCATGAAACTGGTGGGCCGAGCGCATCCAAGCCGGGCAATTGCGTTTCTCAACGAGATTTACCCGCCAGGCGCCGACACCGGCGAGGAAATGCTCACCCACGAGGGCGAGGAAACCGGAATCCTGGTAGAAGGACGCCTGGAACTGGTGGTCGGTCTTGAAACTTTTGTGCTCGAAGCCGGCGACAGCTACTACTTTGAAAGCACCAAGCCACACCGTTTTCGTAATCCGTTCGATGTGCCGGCGCGACTAATCAGCGCAGCCACACCCGCGAACTTTTAAGAAAAGAGGCATCCTGCCTGTATTGCAGCGATACCCGACGCAGTATTCCGTCGTGGTGAATCTCCCCTTCGACAATAGGGTTGTTTCAGTGGGGCGGGCTAACCGTTATACTTTCGCCGCCTGCGAAACCGTGGCCGCAGGCGTGAATAGCCACCATGAGGGTGAACGCGTGAACCTAATTATGAAAATGCTGGCCGCACCAGCAACCGTACTGGCCCTTTGGGCTGTCAGCGCTCAAGCTGCGACCAATGATGATATTGCCAAGCGTCTTGAACCCGTCGGGAAGGTCTGTGTTCAGGGCGAAGAATGCAAGGGGATGGAAGTTGCTGTGGCTGCGGGCGGCGGCGGAGCAAAAACGCCGGCGGATATCGTTGCCAAGCATTGTAATGCTTGCCACGGCACTGGCCTGTTGGGCGCGCCGAAAGTCGGTGATAAAGCTGCCTGGAAAGAGCGCGCCGACCATCAGGGCGGCCTTGATGGCATCCTGGCCAAAGCCATCACCGGCATCAACGCAATGCCACCTAAAGGGACATGCTCCGATTGCTCGGATGACGACCTCAAGGGTGCGATCAAGGAGATGTCCGGTTTGTAAAAAGCCGATCTTCGTCAAAAAAGCCGCTTGCGAGCGGCTTTTTTGTGAGCGCGATTTACCTTTCGAGGCTGTTCTTTACAGCAAAGACCCGGCAAGCTCGGTCCAACCCCAATTCATGGAATGTTCGGGAGAAGTCCGATGGTGCAGTTGTGTTCAATCGAGCAAGCGGTCGATGACGTACTGGCGCGGTTGCCAGCGCATATTCACATGGGTATGCCCTTGGGCCTGGGCAAACCCAATCTGTTTGCCAATGCGCTGTACCGTCGCATCGCCAAGCTGCCCGATCGCGCACTGACGATCTACACCGCCCTGAGCCTGGGCCGCCCGACCTTGGGTGACGGTTTGCAAAAGCGCTTCCTCGAACCCTTTATCGAGCGAGTCTTCGGTGACTATCCCGAGCTGGACTTTCTCGCCGACCTGCACAAGGACAGCCTGCCGGCCAACATTCATGTGCAACAGTTCTTCCTGCAGCCCGGCAGCCTGCTCCACAGCGTTTCGGCCCAGCAGGACTATGTCAGCAGCAACTACAGCCATGCCGCCCGCGACATCAACGCCGCTGGCTTGAACCTGGTGGCGCAACTGGTGGCCAGCTGCAGCGAACACCCGGATCGCTTGAGCCTGAGCTGCAACCCCGACATTACCCTCGACCTGCTGCCGATGATCGCCAAGCGGCGCGCGGCCGGGGAAACCATCCTGGTGGTTGGCCAGGTCCACAACGACTTGCCCTACATGCCCGGCGATGCAGAGCTGGGCATGGATCAGTTCGATCTCCTGATCGACGAGAAGGACAGCACCACGCTGTTTTCCACCCCGAACATGCCGGTGGGGTTCCAGGATCACTTTATCGGCCTGCACGCCAGCACCCTGGTGCGTGACGGCGGCACCTTGCAGATCGGCATCGGCTCCATGGGCGATGCGCTGACCGCTGCACTGTTGGCGCGCCAGGCGGATAACGAGGCCTATCGGCTATTGCTCACCGACCTGGACGTATACCAATGGGCGCCGCTGATCAGCCGCGAAGGTGGGGTCGAGCCGTTTGCCAGGGGCCTCTACGGTTGCAGCGAAATGTTCGTCAATGGCTTGCTGGTACTGGCCGATGCGGGCATCGTCCGGCGCAAGGTCTATCCGGACGTTGCGACTCAGGAGCAGGCCAATGCCGGCACCCTGGATGAGTCGGCGCAGCCAGATGGTATTTCGGTGCACGGCGGCTTCTTCCTGGGGCCGCGCAGTTTTTATGCGCGGTTGCGGGACTTGCCCCAGAGCAAGCGCCTGGAGTTCAACATGACCCGCATCAGCTACATCAACGAGCTGTACGGGCAGGAACAACTCAAGCGTTTGCAGCGCCTGGATGCGCGGTTTATCAACAGTGCATTTACCGTGACCCTGATGGGCGCGGGTGTGGCAGACCAGTTGGAAGATGGCCGTGTGCTCAGCGGTGTGGGCGGGCAATACAACTTTGTCGCCCAAGGCCATGCGCTGGAGGGCGCGCGCTCGATCCTGATCCTGCGTAGCTGGCGCGAATCGGCAGGCGAGGTCAGCTCCAACATCGTCTGGGACTATGGCCATTGCACTATTCCCCGGCACTTGCGCGACATTGTCATCACCGAATATGGCATCGCCGACTTGCGTGGTCAGACTGACGCCAAGGTGATTGAGGCGCTGCTGAATATCACCGACTCGCGGTTCCAGGCCGACCTGATCGAACGGGCGCAAAAAGCGGGCAAGTTGCCCAAGGATTTCCAGCTGGCCCCGCGTTTTGCCAACAATACGCCAGAGCGTTTGCAGGCAGTCCAGGCCCGACATGCGCGGTTATTTCCGGAGTATCCGTTGGGCAGTGATTTCACTGATGAGGAGCGGGATTTGCTGCGGGCGTTGAACTGGCTCAAGAGCAAATTCAAGCTGACGGAGATTCTGGAACTGGGCAAGGCGGCGCTGGATGCACCAGAGCCGAAGGCGTTCCCCCTGCATCTGGAGCGGATGGGGTTGGCCAAGCCGGAGGGGTTGAAAGAGGACTTGTATCAGCGACTACTGTTGGCAGGGCTTCAGGCGACGTCACTGTAGGAGCGAGCAAGCTCGCTCCTACAGTATGTGGGGGCGTCGATTATTCGATGAAGGTTACGACGCCACCCGCCAACGACTGCACCCGAGCCAGCGATTCAACCCGGTAACCCTGCGCATCCAGTTCCGCACGGCCACCCTGGAACGACTTCTCGATCACGATCCCCAAGCCGGCCACGGTCGCACCGGCCTGTTTGATGATTGAGATCAGCGCTTGGGACGCCTTACCATTGGCCAGGAAGTCATCGATGATCAGCACGCGGTCGCTGCTGGTCAGGTGGCGCGGCGAGATCGCCACGGTGCTTTCCACCTTCTTGGTGAAGGAGTACACCGTCGCCGACAGCAGGTTTTCGGTGAGAGTCAGGGACTGCTGCTTGCGGGCGAAGATCACCGGCACGCCCAGGTTCAGGCCTGTCATGATCGCTGGGGCAATGCCCGACGCTTCGATGGTGACGATCTTGGTGATGCCCGAATCCTTGAACCGTGCGGCGAATTCGTCGCCGATCAGCTTCATCAGGGCCGGGTCGATCTGGTGGTTCAAAAAGGCGTCGACCTTAAGTACATGATCGGAAAGCACGATGCCTTCTTCGCGAATTTTCTTGTGTAGTGCTTCCACGAAAGCTTCCTCAACTGGCGTCTTGTGCGCCGAAAGTAGATTAAAAAGTAGTCAATTCTAGCGCTTTAACATTGCGCGTATATCCGCCAGAGCGGTGTTGCCGCGAACGGCTTTGACTTCGGTCGGTGTGTCGTCGTTGCCTTCCCAGGCCAGGTCGTCCGGAGGCAGCTCATCAAGGAAGCGGCTAGGGGCGCAATCGATAATTTCGCCGTACTGCTTGCGCTTGGCGGCAAAGGTAAAGGCCAGGGTCTGACGGGCGCGGGTAATGCCCACGTAGGCCAGGCGCCGTTCTTCTTCGATGGTGTCGGCTTCGATGCTGGAGCGGTGGGGGAGGATTTCCTCTTCCATGCCCATGATGAACACGTAGGGAAATTCCAGTCCCTTGGACGCATGCAAGGTCATCATTTGCACGCCTTCGGCGCCGTCTTCCTCTTCCTGCTGACGTTCGAGCATGTCTCGCAGGACCAGCTTGCCGATGGCGTCCTCGACGGTCATTTCGCCGTCTTCGTCTTTTTCCAGGGTGTTTTTCAGTGCTTCAATCAAAAACCAGACGTTGCCCATGCGGTAGTCCGCGGCCTTGTCGCTGGAGCTGTTGGTGCGCAGCCAGTTCTCATAGTCGATGTCCATGACCATGCTGCGCAGGGCGCTGATCGGGTCTTCGCCGGAACACTGCTCACGGACCTTGTCCATAAAGCGCTTGAAGCGCGACAGGCGGTCGGTGAAGCGGGTGTCCAGATGCTCGCCCAGACCGATTTCGTCGGTGGCGGCGTACATCGATATCTTGCGTTCGGTGGCGTAGTTGCCGAGCTTTTCCAGGGTGGTCGCGCCGATTTCCCGACGAGGGACGTTGATCACCCGCAGGAAGGCGTTGTCGTCATCCGGGTTTACGATCAGCCGGAAGTAGGCCATCAAGTCTTTGACTTCCTGGCGTCCGAAAAAGCTGTTGCCGCCGGACAGACGATAAGGGATCTGGTGGTGCTGCAGCTTCAGCTCGATCAGCTTGGCCTGGTAGTTGCCGCGATACAGGATGGCAAAGTCGCTGTACGGCCGATCGGTGCGCAGGTGCAAGGTCAGCAATTCAACGGCCACGCGCTCGGCTTCGGCGTCTTCGTTGCGGCAGCGGATCACGCGGATTTCGTCGCCGTGGCCCATCTCGCTCCACAGTTGTTTTTCAAACTCGTGGGGGTTGTTGGAGATCAGCACGTTGGCGCAGCGCAGGATGCGGCTGGTGGAGCGATAGTTCTGCTCCAGCATCACCACTTTCAGGGACGGATAGTCGTCCTTGAGCAGCATCAGGTTTTCCGGGCGTGCGCCGCGCCAGGCGTAGATCGACTGGTCATCGTCGCCCACCACGGTGAATTGGTTGCGGATGCCGATCAGCAGCTTCACCAGCAGGTACTGGCTGGCGTTGGTGTCCTGATATTCATCCACCAGCAGATAGCGGACTTTGTTCTGCCATTTTTCGAGAATGTCGGCGTGTTCCTGGAACAGCTTCACCGGCATCAGGATCAGGTCGTCGAAGTCCACCGCGTTGAACGCCTTGAGCGTGCGCTGGTAATGGGTGTAGACGATGGCAGCGGTCTGCTCCTTGGGGTTGCGTGCGTTTTCCAGGGCTTCGGGCGGCAGGATCAGGTCGTTTTTCCACGAGCCGATCATGTTCTTGATCTCGTCGACGCCGTCGTCGCCCGCGTATTCCTTCTGCATGATGTCGGTCATCAGGGCTTTGACGTCGGTCTCGTCGAAGATCGAGAAGCCCGGCTTGTAGCCCAATCGCAGATGCTCCTTGCGGATGATGTTCAGCCCCAGGTTGTGGAAGGTACACACAGTGAGGCCGCGGCCTTCGCCACCCTTGAGCAGGGTGCCGACACGCTCTTTCATTTCTCGCGCCGCCTTGTTGGTAAAGGTCATGGCGACGATGTACTGGGCGCGGATGCCGCAGTTCTGGATCAGGTGCGCGATCTTGCGGGTGATCACGCTGGTCTTGCCGGAGCCTGCGCCGGCGAGCACCAATAGAGGGCCGCCGACGTAGTTCACGGCTTCTTGCTGCCGGGGATTGAGTCGGGACATACAGAGTTCAGGGAGTCATTGATCAAAAGGGCAGGTATTTTAACAGGCTGGCGAGATTCTGCTGCCTCTGAACGACAGTGTGACGTACCACTCGATCTAAATTTGCCGGTTTTGTTACTTTGCCGCAGGATGTGCGGGGTATTAGAGTCTATTGTTTGATCTAGAGCCGCACTGCGCTGTATTTGATAACCAATATCATTGGTCATTACCAGGCGGCACGTCATAATGCCCGCCGCCAACGAAATTTTGCAGAGTCTAGGGAGCTAGCTTGTCTACGCCTGTCGAACCCTTGCGTTTGCTGCTACTGGCCGATGAGCCAGCGTGGGCAGCGTTGTTGCGCGAGTGCCTGGTGCCGATGGGCGATGGGGCTGTGCTGATCAGCGCGCCAAATTGGGAGTCTGTGAGCAGCCTGTTCGATGACCACCGCACGGCGGTGTTGTTGACCACTCCCAGCCTTCAACCCGGGCCCGGCCGTTGCAGCCTGCCCTGCGTGTTGTTGTTGGAACAGGAGCCGCTGGTAGCGCCGTTGGGCGTCAGCGACTGGTTGGTCCGCACGGCATTGGATATCGATACATTGCGCCGGTGCCTGCGCCATGTCCGCGAGCGCGGCTTGCTGGAAAATACCTTGCAGCGCCTGGCCGAACAAGACCCGCTGACCGGCATCGCCAATCGCCAGGGCTTTCAGACCCTGCTGACTGCACGCCTGGCTGAAAACGAAGGACGTGGCCTGGCCCTCGGGCACCTGGACCTGGACAACTTTCGTCACGCCAACGACGCCCTCGGCCACCAGGCCGGCGACCGCCTGATTCTGCAAGTGGTCTCGCGGCTCAAGAGCCAGTTGGAGGCCGGGGATCAACTGGCGCGCCTGGGCAGTGACGAATTCGCCCTGCTGATCGACACCCGCCGGGCGCCCCAACGCGCCGAGTGGATGGCCGAGCGCATCACCGAAGCCATGGCCGAACCCTATTGGGTGGATGGCGAAAGCCTGCTGATCGGTTGCAGCCTGGGGGTAGCCCACGCTCGCGCCAAGGCTGGCGCCGACCCGCTGATGTGGCATGCCCATATCGCCATGCAACAAGCCAAAAGCACCCAAGGCTGCACCTTCCATATTTTCAACGAGCGCATCAACCGCAACGCCCGCAGCCTCGCCGACCTGGAAAGCGAACTGCGCCGGGCGCTGCGCCGTGATGAGCTGGAGTTGCATTACCAGCCACGGTTGGACCTGGACGACGGGCATATCGTCGGCCTGGAGGCCCTGGTGCGCTGGCGCCATGGCGAGCGCGGCCTGTTGCCGCCCAGTGAGTTCGTGCCTCTGGCCGAGCAGAGTGGCTTGATTGTGCCGCTGGGTTACTGGGTGATTTCCCGGGCCTTGCGTGACATGCAGGACCTGCGTGAACGCGGGATTGCGCCGCTGCACATGGCGGTCAACCTGTCGTTCCGTCAGTTCCAGGACAGCCAATTGTTGTCGACCCTTAGCCGGCTGATTGCCGAGCGGGGAGTGGACGCGCAGTGGCTGGAATTCGAACTGACGGAAACCGCCGTGATGCGTCGCAGCGATCTAGTCAAGCAGACCATGGACGCTCTCGGCCGCCTGGGGGTGCGTTTTTCCCTGGATGACTTTGGCACCGGGTTCTCATCGTTCGTGCACCTCAACAGCCTGCCGATTGCCTTGCTGAAAATCGACAAGAGCTTTGTCGGCGGCATGGAAGAGCGCGAGGAAAACCGCAAGCTGGTCCACGCCATGATCAACCTGGCCCACAACCTCAACCTGGAAGTGGTGGCCGAGGGTGTGGAAACGCCCGAGCAGTTGGCGTTGCTGAGGTTGTTCGGCTGTGATCAGGCCCAGGGGTATCTGATCAGCAAGCCGTTGCCGTTGGCGGAGTTGGTGGAATACCTGAGGTTTGGTGACAGTCAGCAGGCATTGCTGGGAGAAGTGATCTAGTCCGGCTGCGGTGCCTGAAATTCATTGTGAGTTTCAGGCACCGTTCCTTCCCGGCGAATCATCCGCTTCATCTTCGCTTCAAACGCCCACGTCAGGCTTACCGCTGCGCACGCCAGGCCGAGGGCCAAGCCCCACCAGACGCCGGTCGGCCCCCAGCCGAGCGTGAAGGCCATCAACCAGGCAGCTGGTGCGCCGATCAGCCAGTAGCAACCCAGCCCCACCAGGAACGTGGTCTTGGCGTCCTTGAACCCGCGAATACAGCCCATGGCGATGGTCTGCACGCCATCGAACAGCTCAAACCAGGCCGCAACAGCCAACAGGCTGACCGCCAGGCTGATGACATCGCGAAACGCCGGGTCATTGTGGTCGAGGAACAGGCCGATCAACTGGTTCGACAGCAGCCAGAACATCATCGCAAACCCGAGCATCGCCACCGCCCCGAAGACAATCCCGACCCTCCCGGCCAGACGTGCATCCAGCAGTTGCCCGGCGCCATAGTGCTGGCCGATGCGCATGGTGATTGCGTAGGACAACCCCGCCGGCACCATGAACGCCACCGAGACGATTTGCAGGGCGATCTGGTGCGCCGCCAATTGCGTGCTGCCCATGGTGCCCATGCACAGCGCTGCGAATGCAAACAACCCGACTTCCACCGCATAGGTGCCACCAATTGGCAGGCCCAGGCGCCACAGTTCTCGCAGGTACTGAAGGTTGGGACGCAACAGGCCCTCGCACAGCGGATAAGCGTCGTAGGCCCGGTTGATTTTGATGTACCAAATCAGCGCCAGGGCCATGCAGTTGGCGACTATGGCGGTCACCAGGCCAATGCCCACCAGGCCCAACTTAGGCAGGCCGAACATGCCTTCGATCAAGGCATGGTTGAGCAAATAGTTGATCACCGTACCGGCCAGGCTGATCACCATGACCGGCGTCGCCTTGCCGATGGCACTGGTAAATCCGCGCAGGGCCATGAAGGTCAGGTAGCCGGGCAGGGCGAACGGCAGGATCATCAGGAACTGCCCGGCCGAGTGCACGTTGGTTTCCGTCTGGCCGAACATCAGCAGCACCGGCTTGAGGTTCCACAGCAGTAAGCCGGCCACCAGCGCCATCAGCCACGCCAGCCAGAGCCCAGCCTGGGTCAGCCGGGTGGCGCCTTCAATGTCGCCCGCGCCCTGGCGGATGGCGACCAGCGTGCCGACGGCGGCGATCACGCCGATGCAGAAGATCGATACAAACGAATAGCTCGCCGCGCCCAAGCCACCGCCAGCCAGGGCTTCGGGGCTCAGGCGGGCCATCATCAGGGTGTCGGTCAGCACCATCAGCATGTGCGCCAACTGTGAGGCAATCAACGGCCCTGCCAGCCGCAGAATGGCCCAGAGTTCGGTACGTGCCGGATGCTGCATGTTCATCACACTCAAAAAAACGGAGGAAAGGGGAAGGGTTGATTCTCGGCGCTCTCAGCACTTTGCACAAAGGGATAAATGCGATGGTTCGCATGATTAAAACTCATGTCTGAGAGATTCTGGTAGGGTTTCGAGATTGCGCTGTCGGAGCTGTCCCTATGTCTCGTCGTCTTCCTCCGCTTTATGCCTTGCGGGCATTTGAAGCCGCGTCGCGATACAACTCCTTCACCCGTGCGGCAGAGGAGTTGTCCATTACCCAAAGTGCGGTCAGCAGGCACATTCGCACCCTGGAAGAGCATTTCGCCTGCCGCCTGTTCCAGCGTAGCGGCCGCACCTTGCAGCTCACCGAAGCGGCGCGATTGTTGCTGCCCGGTGTGCGCGAGGGCTTTGCCGCCCTGGAGCGTGCCTGTCATACCCTGAACGCCGAAGATGACATCCTGCGCATGAAGGCACCGTCCACCCTGACCATGCGCTGGTTGCTGGCGCGGCTCAGTCGTTTCCGGCATTTGCAGCCAGGCAATGAAGTGCAATTGACTAGCGCCTGGATGAGCATCGATGAAGTGGATTTCAATCAGGAGCCCTTCGACTGCGCGGTACTGCTGAGCAATGGCCATTTTCCACCAGCCTGGGAGGCCAGTTACCTGTTTCCCGAACTGCTGATCCCGGTGGGTGCGCCCAACCTGCTCAGCGACGGGCCCTGGGACGCTGCGCGCCTGGCCACTGCCGAACTACTGCACCCGACGCCAGATCGTCGGGATTGGCGCAATTGGTTGGAGCGCATGGGGCTGTCGTCCCAGGTATCGCTCAAGGGTGGGCAAGTGTTCGACACCTTGGAGCTGGGGATGATCGCCGCGGCCCGAGGTTATGGGGTGTCGATGGGCGATTTGCTGATGGTGGCCGAAGACGTGGCCCAAGGCCGGTTGAGCCTGCCGTGGCCGACCGCTGTGGCCAGTGGGGAAAATTACTATCTGGTTTGGCCGAAAACCCGTCCCGGTGGTGAACGCTTGCGCAGGCTCTCGGACTTCCTTCAGGGCGAGGTCCGGGCCATGGAGTTGCCTCAGGTCGAACGGCTCGACTGACTCGGTGTAGTGCCCCAAAACAATGCGTTTGAGTGGCGCCTCTGTGACTCACTCAAGTATTGATCAGCCCCGCCGAAGTAGGTGTGACGTAGCCGTTATTCTTTAGCGGCTCAGCGTGCCCCCCTATTAGAAAATTTGCCGAGCTGCGCTATGAGATCAGGATGATCCGGGCCTCGGCCAGGAGCTGTCATGTCTCAACCACGCGCCCGGATTGCCTCCCAGCTGGGTCTTGCCTTAGCGGTAATATTGGCTGTCGTCATCAGCGGCAGTACCGTCTTCGCCCTGCGTTCCCTAGACTCGGCCAACCTCGACACTCGGGAAGAACACCTGGCCAGCGAGGCGCGGTTGCTCGCCGACCAACTCAATACCTTCCACAGCACCTTGCGCGAGAGCACCCAGCGTTTGAGCGGGTTGTTCGAAAAACGCTTCGGCGCCGGCTTGAGCGTGCGTGCAGACCAGCCGGTGACAGTGGCCGGCGTGCAGACGCCGAGCCTGTACCTCGGTACTGAGATGCTCAACAATAACTTCGACGAAGTCGACGAGTTCAAGCAGATGTCCGGCGGCGTGGCCACGGTGTTTGTGCGCAGCGGCGATGACTTCATCCGGGTCAGTACTTCCCTGACCAAGCAGGATGGCAATCGCGCCATCGGTACGGTACTGGATCGCCAGGGTCCAGCCTATTCGCGCCTGCTGGCCGGGCAGAGTTACATCGGCCGAGCGGTGTTGTTCGAACGCTCCTACATGACTCAATACAGTCCAGTGCGTGATACGGCCGGCAAGGTCATCGCCGTATTGTTTATCGGTTTCGACTACACCGATGCGCAGAACACCCAGTTCGACAACCTCAAGCGTTTCCGTATTGGCCAGACCGGCTCCCTGGCGTTGCTGGACGAGCAGCAGCGTTGGCTGGTGCCGCCGGCCGGCGTGCAAGCATTGGATCAATCGGTTCCGGTAATGCTCGATCTGGCCAAGAAACCGGGTAAGGGCCGTTTCTGGAGCGACAAGAACGAAGACTTCTACAGCGTTTCGGTGTCGTTCGACGGTGGCCCGTGGTCGGTGGTGGCAAGTATGCCGAAAGCTGAAATCCGCGCGGTGACCTGGTCGGTGGGCATTCGCCTAGTGATCGGCAGTGTGCTGGCTATGTTGCTGGCGGTGGGCGCGACGGTCTGGCTGCTGCGCAGCAAATTGGCACCGCTTGGGGATCTGGTGCGCCAGGCCGAAGCCTTGGGCGCGGGGGATTTGAGTGCGCGCTTGAATGTGTCCAGTCACGACGAAATCGGTCAGTTGGCCCGCAGCTTCAATCAGATGGGCGAAGCGCTGTCGAACATGGTGTCCCATATCCGCAAGGCCGCCGAAGAGGTCAACAGCCGCGCTCAGGCGCTATCCGGTCTGTCCGGTGGTGCCTATGAAGGCATGGAGCAGCAGTCCGGCGAGATCACCAGCATGGCCGGCGCAGTGGAAGAATTCAGCGCCACGTCGCTGAACATCGCCGACAATATGGGCAGTACCGAACGCCTGGCTCAGGAAAACGCCCAGCAAACCCGGATCGGCCGTACCTCGATGCAAGAGGCGTCGTCGTCCCTGGAGCATATCGCCACCTCACTGAACAGCACGGCGACGGTGATCAACACCTTGGGGCAGCGCTCCCAGGAAATCGGCGGGATTGTTGGGGTGATCACCTCGATTGCCGAACAGACCAACCTGCTGGCCCTCAATGCCGCCATCGAAGCAGCACGGGCCGGCGAGCAGGGTCGTGGCTTTGCGGTGGTGGCCGATGAAGTGCGCAACCTGGCGTCGCGCACCCGTCAGGCCACCGACGAGATTTCCGGGATGATCCAGAGTATCCAGCAGGAAACCGGCAACGCCATCAGCACCATGGAGCAAGGCAACGTATTGATGCAGGAAGGCCTGTCACGCAATGCCAACGTGGCTTCGGCTCTGGCGCGGATCGACGAACAAAGCCGCTCGGCCGGCCAGCAATTTGCCGCGATCACTACCGCAACCCAGGAACAGAGCAGCACTGCCACATTGCTCAGCAGCAACTTGCAAAGCATTGCCCTGGCCAATAGTGAGCAGCGGGAAGTGGTGTCGAACCTGGCGATTACTGCCAAGGAACTGGAGACGTTGGCGGCGGGCTTGCGCGATGAGGTTGACCGATTCAGGTGAGCATCAAAACTGTGGCGAGGGATTAGCTGATTGCTGCTGGCCGATACTGCAACGCTTCTGCCAAATGATGGCGACCGATCGCTTCCACCTGCTCCAGATCCGCCAAGGTGCGGGCGACCTTCAACAATCGATGCGCCGCCCGCAGCGACAAAGTCAGCCGCTCGCAGGCGGTCTCCAGCCAGCCTTCATCGACTTTCGCCAGCACGCAATGCTCGCGTAGCCCCGGCAAGTCGAGAAAGGCGTTGGCACAACCCTGGCGCTGCTGCTGGCGGTCGCGGGCCTCGGCGACACGTACCGAAGCGCTGGCCGTGTCGTCTCCGGCTTGTGTGGCCGGGTTCAGTGCGGTGCTTTCCCGCGCAACGGTCACGTGCAGGTCAATTCGGTCCAGCAAGGGCCCGGAGAGTTTGTTGCGATAACGCTGAATCAGTTCCGGTGTGCAGCGGCATCTCCCGCTCGGTTCGCCCATATAACCGCAAGGGCAAGGGTTCATCGCCGCCACCAGCTGAAAGCGCGCCGGGAAACTCACTCGGTCGCGGGCGCGGGAGATGACGATATGGCCCGACTCCAGTGGCTCGCGCAGTACCTCCAACACCTTGCGATCAAACTCCGGCAACTCGTCGAGAAACAGCACGCCGTGATGGGCGAGAGTGATTTCTCCAGGCTGCGGTTTTGAGCCGCCGCCCACCAGTGCCGGCCCTGAAGCCGAATGGTGGGGTTGGCGAAATGGTCGGTGCGGCCAATGGCTCAGTGGTGCCAGGCTGACCACCGACTGAATCGCCGCTACCTCCAGCGCTTCCTGCTCGCTCAAGGGAGGCAGCAATCCTGGCAGGCGACTGGCGAGTAAGGTTTTGCCGGTGCCTGGTGGCCCGCTGAACAACAGATTGTGGGCGCCTGCTGCGGCAATCAATAACGCTCGCTTGGCCGCCAACTGACCCTGGACTTCACTCAGGTCGGGGTAGGGCTTGTTCAGGTACATCAGGCCACTGGAAACGAAGGGCTCAATCGGCACATGCCCATTCAGGTGCGCCACCACTTGCAGCAGGTGATCTACCGCAATCACCTTCAAGCCGGAGGCAAGGCACGCCTCTTCGGCATTGGCCCGAGGCACTATCAAGGTGCGCCCGGCCTTGCGTGCTGCGAGCGCCGCTGGCAACACACCCTTTACCGCGCGTACTTCGCCGGACAGCGCCAGTTCGCCGAGGCATTCCACGTCATCGAGCATCAGTGATGGCACCTGCACGCTGGCGGCGAGAATTCCCAGGGCAATCGCCAAATCAAAACGCCCGCCGTCCTTGGGCAGGTCGGCGGGCGCGAGGTTGAGGGTGATACGGCGGGCGGGATATTGCAGGGCAGAGTTGAGAATGGCGCTGCGCACCCGGTCCTTGCTTTCCTTGACCGCCGTTTCCGGCAAACCCACTAGCGTAAGCGACGGCAAACCATTGGCCATATGCACCTCGACGGTGACGGCGGGGGCTTCGACGCCAATCTGGGCGCGGCTGTGGACGATGGCGAGGGACATGCTCGTTCCTTGAGATGGAGGGCCGCTTCCTGCGGGTTTTTCAAGAGTAGACGAGGTGGGGAAGAGCGAGGCGGGGAGGTTTTACAGAACGTGACCAAACTGTAGGAGCGAGCTTGCTCGCGAAAATAGTCAACGATAACGCGGGCATTCTGAATGAACGCGGCGCTCTCGGGCTCTTCGCGAACAGCTCGCTCCTACAAGGGCAGGCGTTATTCGGTGGGTGGATTCAACCGCGCTTCCAGCTCCGCCACCTTCGCCTCCAGGCTCTCCAACCGCGCACGCGTGCGGGCCAGTACAACCATCTGGCTATCAAACTCTTCCCGGCTGACCAGGTCCAGCTTGCTGAAGCCGCTCTGCAACAAAGCCTTGAACTGGCTTTCGATTTCGTTGCGAGGCAGCGGGGTTTCGCCGCTGAACAGGCGGGAGGCGTGGCCGCTCAGGGCGTCGAGGAGGTCTTTGGGAGCGAGCATGGGAAATATTCCGGAAAACTGTTGGCAGGCAGTGTATCACGCAGCGTCTATAGTCTTTTTCACGCGGCGCTGCGCACGCTTTTCGTGCATGGGGTCGGGCAGCTGCGCACTGTTTTCGTGCGTATCCACACCGCTGTAGGCCCCCGCAAGTGGGCACGAGTGAGCAAAGGATTGATTTCAGTGATTTTTACGGAGCTGGCAAGGTTTCTGCTTAGACCATCATGACCCATGCACTGATGCAGTCGCTGTGACGAATGCAGTGCGCCGACGGAGCGGGGTACAGGTTTCGTCACCAGTGGTTAGCTCGCGTCGCAATGGCACTTGTCAGGGCGACGAAGCGTTACAAAGCCAGGCACTGCGCTTAGACTTGAGACGGGTTTGTTTTCCTGGGGCAAGTCCACCAATTCGGGAGAGAGTTTTCATGAAGCTAGTCACTGCCATCATCAAGCCGTTCAAGTTGGACGATGTACGCGAGTCGTTGTCCGAGATCGGCGTGCAGGGCATTACCGTTACTGAGGTCAAAGGCTTCGGTCGGCAGAAGGGGCACACGGAGTTGTATCGCGGCGCGGAATACGTGGTCGATTTCCTGCCGAAGGTGAAGATTGATGTCGCCATTGACGACAAGGATCTTGATCGGGTTATCGAGGCGATAACCAAGGCCGCCAACACCGGCAAGATCGGTGACGGCAAAATCTTCGTGGTCAATCTGGAACAGGCTATTCGCATCCGTACCGGCGAAACCGATACCGACGCAATCTAAGCCGCCAAACCCCAACGCCCCAGGAGAAAACAATATGACTCTGCGTAAATTCGCAGGGCTAGGAGCCCTGTTGTCCATCGTAATGCCCAGCCTGGCTATGGCGGCAGACGAAGTGGCGGCTCCAGTCCTCAACTCCGGCGACACCGCCTGGATGCTGACCGCTACCGCATTGGTGTTGTTCATGACCATCCCCGGTCTGGCGCTGTTCTACGGCGGCATGGTCCGCTCCAAAAACATTCTTTCCGTGATGATGCAGTGCTTCGCCATTACCGGCCTGATCAGCATTCTGTGGGTCGTCTACGGCTACAGCATTGCGTTCGACACTACCGGGATGGAGCAGGGCGTCGTCAACTTCAACTCGTTCTTCGGCGGCATGGGCAAGGCGTTCCTGGCGGGTGTCACTCCGGCCAGCATCACCGGGCCTGCGGCGCTGTTCCCTGAGGCGGTGTTCATCACCTTCCAGATGACCTTCGCCATCATCACTCCGGCACTGATCGTCGGTGCGTTCGCTGAGCGCATGAAGTTCTCCGCCATGCTGATCTTCATGGCCATCTGGTTCACCCTGGTCTATGCGCCGATTGCGCACATGGTCTGGAGCGGCAACGGTGGCCTGTTGTGGGATTGGGGCGTACTGGACTTCGCTGGCGGCACCGTGGTGCACATCAACGCCGGTATTGCTGGCCTGGTGGCGTGCATCGTGCTCGGCAAGCGTAAAGGCTACCCGACCACGCCGATGGCTCCGCACAACCTGGGTTACACCCTGATCGGCGCGGCGATGCTGTGGATTGGCTGGTTCGGCTTCAACGCAGGTTCCGCTGCTGCTGCCAACGGCACTGCCGGCATGGCGATGCTGGTGACCCAGATCGCTACCGCTGCTGCGGCGCTGGGCTGGATGTTCGCCGAGTGGATCACCCACGGCAAGCCAAGTGCCCTGGGTATTGCTTCGGGTGTGGTTGCCGGTTTGGTCGCCATTACGCCAGCCGCTGGCACCGTGGGGCCGATGGGCGCCCTGGTGATTGGTCTGGTTGCCGGTGTGATCTGCTTCTTCTGCGCTACCAGCCTCAAGCGCAAGCTGGGCTACGACGACTCCCTGGACGCCTTCGGTGTTCACGGTATCGGCGGTATCGTCGGTGCGATCCTCACCGGTGTGTTCGCAGCCCCGGCCCTGGGCGGCTTCGGCACTGTGACTGATGTTGCGGCACAGGTCTGGATTCAGGCCAAGGGTGTCGGTTTCACGGTGATCTACACCGGTATCGTGACCTTCGTCATCCTCAAGGTGCTGGACAAGGTCATGGGCCTGCGGGTTACTGAAGAGGAAGAGGCGGTCGGCCTCGATCTGGCGGAACACAACGAGCGTGGCTACAACTTGTAAGTACGCTTAAAAAAGATGCCCGGCTTGCCGGGCATTTTTTTGTCTGGGGTTTGTCTGCGGTGAAGGGTTGTGAGTATTTTTGTGCTGACTTTGTGATTGGATCCATAGGGTACTTTTCACTGTGCAAATGTCTTACATGCATGTAGGCGTATTCGGCACTTTGTTTTTTCCCTGAGCGCGCTAGAATGCGCGCCGATGTGCGCAGAACTGTATGTGGCAACAGACCCTGATTATCCTGCGGGCCAAGCCCCGGGGCTTTCATCTGGTGACGGACGAGTTGCTCGTTGGTTTGCCTGAATTGAAGGCTAGTCGGATGGGCTTGTTGTATTTGTAGCTGCAGCACACCTCGGCCTCGTTGACCGTCAACGAGAATGCCGACCCGGCGGTTCGCCGTGACTTCGAACGTTTTTTCAACACGCTGGTGCCACAAGGTAGAGCGGTGTATGAACATGACGACGAAGGCCCGTATGATCTGCCGGCGTACTTCAAGGGCAGACTGCTGGGCTGTCAGTTGAGTTTGCCGGTCAAGGCCGGCCACTTGGCGATGAGGACCTGGCAAGGTGTTTATCTGGGCGAGCACCGCGATCATGGTGTTGCTCGTAAAGTCCTCGCCACCTTGCACGGTGATGGGGCATAAGCCGCTGGTTATCCGGTGGATGTTGATTTTTTTCCAGCTGCCGTCGACAGACGGCGAAGCTGGGCTATAACTAATCTGCTTTTCGCAAGTCATGAGGTAGAACATGAGCGACGATGATCTGGAAAACGACGACCTCGAAGTAGGTGACGACGAAGCCGAAGAAGGTCTGGAAGCGGCTGCGTCAGACGTTGCTGACGACGACGACGGCGGGGAAGACGCACCGGCTCCGGCTGCCAAGGGCAAGGCCAAGGCTGCTGTTTCGGTTGACGAGCTGCCAAGCGTTGAAGCCAAGAACAAAGAGCGCGATGCGCTGGCCCGAGCGATGGATGAATTCCTCGCCAAAGGCGGCAAAGTGCAGGAAGTCGAGGCCAACGTGGTGGCTGATCCACCGAAGAAGCCTGATAACAAGTACGGCAGCCGGCCTATCTAAGGTCAGTTACTTGCTTGCTGAAAAAGCCCGCCGTCGCTGCGGGCTTTTTCATGGGTGACACAAAGAGCCTTCACCACCAGGTTATACGTTCCAGCGGGCGAGCAAGTCGGGCAGTTCAGTCAGGCTGCGAATCTCTGCATCTGGCAATTGCTCGGTTTCCCAGGCTTTACCCGCTGGGTTGAACCAGATGGCGCGAAGCCCCGCCTGCTGGGCGCCGGCAATGTCATCGCCGGGGTGGTCACCAATATGTACGGCGGCGCTCGCATCTACGCCACCGCGCTGTAACGCCTCCTGAAACAGTCGTGCGTCCGGCTTGGCGATGCCGATATCCTCGGCGCGCAGAGCAAACTTAAAGTAATCCGCCAGACCAACGCGCTGCACATCGGCATTGCCATTGGTGATCACTCCCAGCATGTACTGGCGGCCCAGGGCCTGCAGCATGGGCTCTGCTTCGGGGAATATAGTGAGTTGGTGCCGGGCGTGGATGAACGCTTCGAAACACGCACCCGCCAACTCCGTCGCCTCAGGCTGTGGATAACCAGCCTCTTCAAAGGCATGCAGCAGGACGCGGTGACGCAACACACTGATACGGTATTTCAGCTCGGGATAGCGCTGCAGCACCTGTTGGCGCAGGTCGGCGAACTTTTCCAGGGGCAATTCGCCCACCAATGAGGCATTAGTGGCGAGCCACTCGCGCATCGACGCCTCGGCGCTGATGATGACGGGCACGTTATCCCAGAGCGTGTCGTCCAGGTCGAAGGTGATCAGCTTGATGCTCATGAGTCGCTGCCTTTAATGCGTTTGGCCCGTGGATGGGCGCTGTCGTACACCGTCGCCAGGTGCTGGAAGTCCAGGTGGGTGTAGATCTGGGTGGTCTTGATGTCGGAGTGGCCGAGCAGTTCCTGCACCGCGCGCAAGTCTTGTGAAGACTCCAGCATGTGGCTGGCAAACGAGTGCCGGAGCATGTGCGGGTGGAGGTTTTGCCCCAGCTCGCGCTCGCCGGCGGCCTTGACCCGCAACTGGATCGCCCGTGGCCCGAGGCGCCGGCCTTGCTGGCTGACAAACACCGCGTCATCCGCCGGATTGCTCAGGGCTCGCAACCCCAGCCACAGTTGCAAGGCTTCCCGGGCTTTCTTGCCGACCGGCAGCACGCGGGTCTTGCTGCCTTTGCCGAGCACTTGTACCAGGCCATCCGCGAGGTCCAACTGATCGAGGTTGAGGCCGGTCAACTCCGACAGGCGCAGGCCCGAGGAGTAGAACAGCTCAAGGATCGCCTGGTCGCGACGGGCGAGGAAGTCATCCTCTACCGCGCCATCGAGCAGTTGCAAGGTACGGTCGGCGTCGAGGGTTTTGGGCAGGCGCCGTTCGCCCTTGGGCGGCGCGAGGCCGTTGGCCGGGTCGTGGTCGCAGAGGCCTTCGCGGTTCAGGTAGTGATAAAGGCCACGCACCGCCGACAGCAAGCGCGCCAGGCTACGAGAGGATTGGCCTTGCTGGTGGAGGCGGGCGATCAGGCTACGCAAGCTCTGGATATCCAGGGCTTTCCAACTGCCGATCTGTTGTTTCTCGCAGAATGCCAGGACCTTGTTCAGGTCCCGTCGGTAGGCTTCAAGCGTATGGGGAGACACCTGGCGCTCGCTGCGCAGATGAGCGCAGTAGGCGTCCAGTTGTCGTTCCATGGCTAGCGCACCGCGCGCAGGGCGGTGGTGAAGCGCGGCAGGACGCGGCCTAACACTTCGGCGATATAGCTCAAGAACAGCGTACCCACCGAACTCTTGTAATGCTGTGGATCACGGCTGGCGATGGCCAGTACACCGTGCAGGCCTTGATGGCTGAGGGCGACCACGGCCGTGGAACCGATCTGCTTGCGCTGTTCTTCACCAAACAGGAAGTCCAGCTCATGCTCGCGCAGAGTGCCACTGATGGTTTTGCCTTCCGACAGCAGGCCACCAATGGCGGTTTGTGCATCGCTGCCGCTGACCCAGCGGCCCACCGGTATCGGGTTGTCGCTGAACAGGATCAGGCTGACAAAAGGTACCTGGAAATCCTGGCGCAGGCTGTCTTCGACGGCAATGACCGCGTCTTCCAGGCTGGCGGCGTCCATCAGGGTCAGGACCAGTCGACGGGTCTTGTCGAACAGGCGGTCGTTGTCGCGGGCCACGTCCATCAGTTGCGAGAGCCGATGGCGCATTTCGATATTGCGCTCGCGCAGGATCTTCATCTGCCGCTCCACCAGCGACACGGTATCGCCGCGTTGGTGGGGAATGCGCAGGGCCGGCAGCAGCTCTTCATGCTCGACGAAGAAGTCCGGGTTAGCCTCCAGGTAAGCGGCGACGGCCGCCGCCTCCAGACTTTCATCAGGGGTTGGTTCGGATTCTTGAACGGGTACCTGGGGCTTATCGGTCATTGGATTGGCTCACTCATAGACGGACCTGTCCTTCGTATACACGCATGGCCGGACCGGTCATCTTCACCGGCAGGCCTGGGCCTGCCCATTCGATGGACAGGCGTCCGCCGGGCAGGTCGATCAATAGTGGCGAATCCATCCACCCCTGGCTGATCGCGGCCACGGCAGCGGCGCAAGCACCGGTGCCGCAGGCCTGGGTTTCTCCGGCACCGCGCTCCCAGACGCGTAATTGCGCGCGGGAGCGGTCGATGACCTGCAGGAAACCGACGTTTACCCGTGCCGGAAAACGCGGGTGATGTTCTATCTTCGGCCCCAGCTCATGGACAGGCGCGCTGTTGATGTCGTTGACCCGCAGTACCGCATGGGGGTTGCCCATGGACACGGCGGCCAGTTCTACGCTCTCGCCGTCGACATCGACGCAATAGCTCAGGGCCTGTTCGACAGCCTGGAACGGAATATCCGCCGGAACCAGCCGAGGCGCGCCCATGTCGACGCTGATCTGGCCGTCGCTGCGAATATCCAGCTCGATAATGCCGCTTTTAGTCTCGACGCGAATCTGCCGCTTGGCGGTCAGGCGCTTGTCCAGGACAAAACGGGCGAAACAGCGTGCGCCGTTGCCACACTGTTCTACTTCGGAACCGTCGGAGTTGAAGATCCGGTAACGGAAATCCACGTCCGGATTACTCGGCGCCTCGACGAGCAGCAACTGGTCGAAGCCGACACCGGTGTGTCGGTCGCCCCATTGCTTGGCATGCTTGGGCAGGATGTGCGCGTGCTGGCTGACCAGGTCGAGGACCATGAAGTCATTGCCCAGGCCGTGCATCTTGGTAAAACGCAGCAGCATGGTCTTACTCCGGCAGCAGGCTTTCGCCAGCAAACAACTCGGCTACCGTCTCGCGGCGACGCACTTCAAACGCTTGATCACCGTCCACCAACACTTCGGCGGTACGCCCGCGGGTGTTGTAGTTGGAGCTCATGACAAATCCGTAGGCACCGGCCGAATGCACGGCCAGCAGATCGCCTTCTTCCAGGGCCAACTGACGTTCCTTGGCCAGGAAGTCGCCGGTTTCGCAGATCGGGCCGACGATGTCATAGGTGCGGCTTGCGCCATCGCGTGGGCGAACAGCAGTGACATTCATCCAGGCCTGGTACAGCGCGGGGCGGATCAGGTCGTTCATCGCCGCATCGACGATGGCGAAGTCCTTGTGTTCGGTGTGCTTGAGGTACTCGATCTGGGTCAGCAGTACGCCGGCATTGGCGACGATATAACGGCCCGGCTCGAACATCAGTGTCAGGTCGCGGCCTTTGGTGCGCTCACGCACGGCCTTGATGTAGTCGGCCACCAGCGGCGGCTCTTCATCGCGATAACGCACGCCGACACCGCCACCGAGGTCGATGTGGTGCAGGTAAATACCGCACTCGCCGAGGCGGTCGATCAGCGCCAGCAGGCGGTCGAGGGCATCGAGGAAGGGAGGCAGGCTGGTCAGTTGCGAGCCAATGTGGCAGTCGACACCCAGTACTTCCAGGTTCGGCAGTTGGGCGGCGCGGATGTACACATCCTCCGCGTCAGCAATGGCGATGCCAAACTTGTTTTCTTTAAGACCGGTAGAAATGTATGGGTGAGTACCTGCATCAACATCCGGGTTGACCCGCAGGGAGATAGGCGCGCGAACGCCCAACTCGGCGGCGATCACTTGCAGGCGCTCCAGCTCGTCGGTGGATTCGACGTTGAAGCAATGCACGCCCACTTCCAGGGCGCGGCGCATGTCTTCACGGGACTTGCCGACGCCAGAGAACACGATCTTGTCAGCCTTGCCGCCAGCCGCGAGCACACGCTCCAGCTCGCCTCGGGACACGATGTCGAAACCGGCGCCCAGGCGCGCCAGGACATTGAGCACGGCCAGGTTGGAGTTGGCCTTGACCGCGTAGCACACCAGGTGTGGCGTACCGTCCAGCGCATCGGCGAAGGTACGGTATTGTGCTTCGATGTGGGCACGAGAATAAACGTAGGTCGGGGTGCCAAAGCGCTCGGCAATTGCAGACAGCGCCACGCCTTCCGCGAACAGCTCGCCGTCCCGGTAGTTAAAAGCGTCCATGGTGTTCCCTTAGTAGGTGTCGTGCTTGTGCGCTTTGGTTTGCGATGATTGCGCCTGTTCATTCGGGTCTTTGCTGTCATCGGGCAGATACAGCGGGCCTTTTTGACCACAGGCACTAACGAGGCAAGCGACCGCGACGAGCGCAGCAAGGGAAGAGATCAGGCGCTTCATGGCGAAATCCTTGAATATGCATTAATTGCGCCCGAGTATACCGACCACCCGCCAGCTTGCCTATGCGCCGGGACACCCGTCCGGCGGGGCTTTGCCGAGTTTCTCGGGAAGTGGCCTACCTCAAGCGAGGATATTTCATGCAGCTCTCGGCAATGAAATCGGTATCCTTTGCAATCGGCGGGGCTCGCCCGTATCGTGCGGCGCTTGAGCGTGAGTAGACACTTTTCGAGGTTCCCACAATGAGTTTGACCGAAGCCCGTTTTCACGATCTGGTGGATGCCACCCAGCAAGCGCTGGAAGATATTTTCGACGAGAGTGGCCTGGACGTGGATCTGGAGAACTCGGCGGGTGTACTGACCGTCAAGTTCGAGAACGGTAGCCAGTTGATCTTCAGTCGTCAGGAGCCTCTGCGTCAGTTATGGCTGGCTGCGCGCTCCGGTGGCTTTCACTTTGACTACGATGAAGAGGAAAAGCGCTGGGCGCATGACACCAGCGATGAGCTGCTCAGCGAAATGCTCGCGCGCATCACCCTGGAACAAGCCGGCGTCGAGCTGGACTTCGACGAGATCTGATCGTGACACAGCCTGTTTCGGTACGCCCGCCCAAGCCGCTGTTCAGCAATGCCAGCCCGGCGGTGCCGTCACCTTGTATCAGTTTATGTCGGCTAGATGAGCAGAAAGTCTGCCTCGGCTGCTTCCGGCATGTGGAAGACATCCGTGAATGGCGCTCTGCTGACGATCAGCGCCGACGGGTAATCGTCGCCCAGGCCGAGCAGCGCAAGGCTGGCGCCTGACCCTCAGGTCAGCCTGTCTTGTTTATTTATTGTGCTGTGGTAGTGTCCGGATACACCTCAACTCATCGAGGTCCGTGAGAACCCCGCCTTTTCCTGGCGGGGTTTTGCTTTTTTGTGCAGAAAAAAGGAGTCTGCCTGAATCATGACCGCACCTTCCATCATCCTCACCCGTCTTGACGTGCAGCGTCTTGAGCAACTGATCGACCGCGTAGGCGAAGCCTCGCCGGGCGTCGAGGCCCTGCAACATGAGCTCGACCGCGCCGAAGAAGTGGTTGGCCACGATGAAGTGCCTGCCGGTGTTGTCACCATGAACTCCAGCGTGCATTGCCGTGAGCAAGGCAGTGGCAAGGACTATCACCTGACCCTGGTGTACCCCAAGGACGCGAATGCCGACGAAGGCAAAATCTCGATCCTGGCTCCGGTCGGCAGCGCCTTGCTGGGCTTGCAAGTCGGCCAGCACATCGATTGGCCTGCACCGGGCGGCAAGACCCTCAAGCTTGAATTGCTCAGTGTCGAAGTTCAGCCCAAAGACGGCGGCGCCTTTTCTCTCTAAACCTGGCCCAGTGCCTCGTTGAGCGCCTGTTCCAACTCGGCCTTGTAGCGCAGGTACAGATTGCTCGGGCTTTGAACATCACCGAGCAGGCCGGACAGGTCCAGATCGGTGATGTAGCAACGGTAACGCTCGGTCTCCCGGCGTTGCCCGACGATTTCCTGGGCGACCACTGCAAACAGTTGGTCGCCAAATTCCAGCTCGGAAAACTCCCGTTGATTGCAGTACAAGGTGATGCCGACCTGGCCGGGTGCGGCTTTGCCGATAATCGCCTGCACGTCGTAGAACGGCTTGTTGGTCGGATTTTGCGGCGCCGGACGAGGCTCGGCCCTGCGTGCGCGGCCGCTGCCCGAAGGTGATAGCTGATAATACAGCGTCTGCACCGCGCCCAGCGGTTGCTGGAGGTCCAGCGGTGACAGCGCGTCACGGCGATAGATGACCGATTGCAGGAACCGCTGCAAGGGCACCAACAGGCTTTGCTCGTCGTGAAACGGCAGGCGTTGCTGCCAGAGCGCGTTGAACTCGTCGAGCACGTACAGCTCGGCGAAGGTGTCGTTGATCCGGTAGAACACCTGGACACAGTCCGGCAGGCCCATGGGCAGCAGCAGCGCCAGGTCGTGGTCTTCCAAGGCCATGGCGTCCAGGTGCAGCGGGCTGTAGCTGGCCAACTCCTCGCTAAGGTAGTCGACCAGCGCCTGCTGGCTAGCCAGTGACACATGGTTGGCCTGGCCTGGCGCCAACTCCATCACGTGATAGTGCTGTTGTACCTGAATCAAGTAGCGATGGTTGAGCTGGCCGAGCAGCAGGTTTTGCGCGGTGTTGAAAATCTCTTCCACCCGCTGGGCAATGAATTGCGCGCGGTTGTGACAGAAACAGCGCACCCGCAGCCGCGGCAGATGATTGCGCGGCAGTTGGTTGAGGTAGTCGCGCAGGCAATCGAGTAGGGCGTGGGGGCCGTCGTAGCGGCTGACCATCACCTCGCTCCAGCTGTTGAGCGTGACCTGATCCAGGGTCAGCACCAGGTTTTCCCGCACTCCTGCGTAGCTCAGGGAGTCGGTACGCTCGGTGGTCATCAGGATATTCAGGTCGCGGTGATGCTTGAGCGGATCGACGCCGACATTGACCAGCAACAGCACTTCATCGGGTATCGCCGTACGCAGCAGCTGATCCTCATCAACGCTGACCAGAGGCAGGGTTATGGTCTGCTGCAGGCTGCCCAGCAGGTTGAATAGCTCGAACTCGGTCAGGTCGCTGGTGCCTGGATGTAGCGCCAGGCGGGTGCTGCTGTCGATCACCCCGTTGCGGTGGCACCAGGTGAGCATTTCCAGCAGGTCACGGCTGCGCTTGATTGGCGCAAAGTGTTCCCACTCCAGAGCTGTCAGGTTGCCGTTGTACAGGCCCCAATGGTGCAGGCCCGGCTCCTTGCGGTTGGGCGACTGCACCAGCGTCAGGGTGTCTTCGGCCAAGTCGGGGGCAATACCAGGGTTGATGAACTCGACCTTGCCGGCCTTGCGCTCGAAGGCGGCATACAGGCGCCGGCCGAGCACATTGAGGTCGCGCTTGTTGATCAGGCTGACGGTCTGTTCGGTGCGGGCGAACTGGGTCAGGAAGCGATAGCTGTAATTGAGTTCGTTGACCAGGGCCCGGCGTTCGGACGCAACCTGGCGGACTTTCCACTGGCTGCGGCTATCGAGCAAGGCCAGTTGCCGTTGATCCCAGCCCCATTCGTTGGCCAGCCGCTCCAGCAGCAATCGTTGCCAGCCAGAGGTACGCTGCCCACTGCTGAGTTTGCGATTGACCTTCAGGTACAGGCTGCGCCGCACCAGTTCCAGGCGCTCCGGTTCGTTGCGGCCCTGGAGGTATTCCTCGATGCGGCGATAGACCACGATGTACGGGTCCAGCTCATCCAGATCGACCTGGTTGGCGAACACCGCACGTTTGAAGCGAAGGCTCAGGCATTGCACCTTGGGGTGTTCGCTGGCGTAGACCTCGGTCAACAGCAGCTTGAGCACCGATTTGTAGGGTGACTCAATGCCCTTGAACAGCTGCCACAGGCCTGCACCGATAAACTCACCGGGCGGGATGTGCGCCAGGTGGCCGAGGTCGAGGGTTTCATCGGCGCGTATAAAGCGTTTTGAGATCAGCGCGTGAGTGAATTGGGCATAGCGGGTTTCTTCGTAGACCGGCACCAGCCACCAGATGGGCGTACGTCCGGCCAGCCAGATGGCGGTGCGGTAGAACTCGTCCAGCAACAGATAGTGCTGGGTCGTCCCGCAATCGTCGGAACTGAGCTGGGTGTCGCGCTCACCCTGGACAAAGCGGTTCGGTTCGATCAGGAAGAAGTGCGCTTCGGCGCCCATGGTCAAGGCCCAGGCTTCCAGCAACTGGCATTTCTTGCGCAGTTCGGTCAGCTCGCTCTCGCTTAAATCAGCGGCGTGGCAGACCCAAACGTCCATATCGCTTTGATCTGCCTGAGCCAGGGTGCCGAGGCTGCCCATCAGAAACAGACCATGAATAGGGCGCGGAGGGTTGCCGTGACGGGGCTTGTAGGAAAAAGAGCGGGTCAGGCGCTGGGCTTCGGCCAATGCCTGGTCGTCAGGTTCGAAGTTCGACAGCCCGGCCGGAGTGCTGCCCGAGACATAGCCGGGCAACAGCGGGTGATTGACGTGAAAAAACAGCGGTAGCAGGGTTAGTACGCTTTGCTGGCGCGGCGTCAAACCTTCCATGGCCCTGGTCATGCGCCCTTCATTGAGGGTCAGAAATCGTGTGCGCAACTGGGCCAGCACCTTGCGGTCGATGCCTTCGTCCAGGTTGGGGCGGATTTCGTGGGTGCGGGTCATGTCGAACTCGGTGGCTCGCAGGGCCCGGCGTGGGCAGCCGTATAGGAGTTTACAGACAGAAGCGTAGGAGGTTTAAGGGGAATTTGTTTTTGGCGTCAGAATTTTATCCCGGGCGCAGAAGTGCCCGCGGAATCCGTCAGGAGGGATTCCGTGGGCGATACGAGGTGTCAGGCTGCTTCTGTGGCGGTGGTCAGTATGGTCAGAAGGCTTTGGGCATGTTGAGCCGCGTCCCGGCCGAGGCTAGTCAGATAGCCGCCGTCTGGCTGGTCGATCAAGTCTTTTTCAAACAGTCGCCGGGCAGCAGCGATAGCAGCAGGTGCTGCAGTTTGATGAACTTTCAGACCTTCCTGGGAGCTGTCCAGGTTGAAGAGTGCAAGGATTTCCAGTTCGGCAACCAACTCAGGGGTATACGACATAAGGACTCCAGACTTTCTAGGAATTTTTAGGCGTTAGCAGTCCATAAGGTGAACGTACTTTGCCGAGCTGTCCAGTCAGAAGTCGTGAGGTCTTGATATGGGACAGGATTGTGGCCAGCAAGAGTTTGCTGGCCAGGAAAATGTTCTGCTTACTGCTTCTCTGGCGGCAACTCTGGCAGCGCGCGCAAGGCAGTTTCATACCATTCGGTATTGAAGGCGCGGTCTTCTTCGAGCAAGGCGTCGATTTCGATGGCGAGTACATGGGCCATCATTTGCAGGATATCTTCGCGCTCGTAGCCCACCAGGGTCAGCTTGTTGAACGTGGCTTTGGCGGCAGGCGGGTTGTCGCTTTCGATCTGGTTTTCGATCGCTTCAATTAAGGTGGTCTCGGCGAACTCTTCTTCGTCGTTGTCGATATCGGTTGGCTCGCTCATGGCAGGCTCCTGAAGGAAAGGGCGCCAGTCTACCCCCATTCAGGGAGGTGATGCTGCTGGTCAGATCAGACATGACGTTCTATAACCAACGCAGCCAACCCCCTGCATGGCCTGGAGGCTTTGTGATGCTCAAGCTTTACGGATTTTCGGTCAGCAACTACTACAACATGGTCAAACTGGCGCTCCTGGAAAAAGGATTACCCTTTGACGAGGTGCCTTTCTATGCCGGGCAAACCGTGCAAGCCCTTGAGGTAAGCCCGAGGGGCAAGGTGCCGGTACTGGGTGTCGAACAAGGGTTTATCAACGAAACCAGCGTCATCCTCGAATACATCGAACAGACCCAGGGTGGGCCTTCGCTGCTGCCCAGCGACCCGTTCCAGCGTGCCCAGGTGCTGGCGTTGTGCAGGGAAATCGAGTTGTACATCGAGCTGCCGGCTCGTGCCTGCTTTGCCGAAGCCTTCTTTGGCATGCCGGTAGCGGAGGCGATCAAGGAAAAATCCAAGGCAGAGTTGTTGCTGGGAATCGCCGCGTTGGGGCGGCACGCAAAGTTCGCGCCCTATGTGGCGGGCGATAGTTTCAGCATTGCGGATTTGTACTTCATGTACAGCGTGAACCTCGCCTGCGCGGTGGGCGAGAAGCTGTTTGGCCTGGACTTGTTGGCTGAGTTGCCCACGGCCAAGGCGTTGCTGGAGCGTTTGCACGCATTGCCCAATGCCCAGCGGGTGGCGGCGGACAGGGAAGCGGCGATGCCGGCTTTCATGGCGATGATTGCTGCCAAGAAGTAGCGGATCAGTCTGTTGAGTAACTTTGTGGTGAGTGGGCTGTTGTGGCGAGGGGACAAGCCCTCTCGCCACAACTAGCGCCTTGCCACAGTTTCGGGTTAGCGGCTGGCGAGCAATGCTTGACCGCGTACCACCGCTGCCTTCACCTGCGCCGGTGCAGTACCGCCGATATGGTTACGGGCATTCACCGAACCTTCCAGGGTCAATACCGCAAACACGTCCTGCTCGATCTGGTCACTGAACCGGCGCAGCTCTTCCAGGCTCATTTCCGCCAGGTCCTTGCTGTTTTCCACGCCGTATTTCACGGCATGGCCAACGATCTCGTGGCAGTCGCGAAACGGCAGGCCACGGCGTACCAGATAGTCCGCCAGGTCAGTGGCGGTGGAGAAACCGCGCAGCGCCGCTTCACGCATGATGGCGTGCTTGGGCTTGATCGCCGGGATCATGTCGGCAAAGGCCCGCAGAGAGTCGCGCAAGGTGTCGGCGGCGTCGAACAGCGGTTCCTTGTCTTCCTGGTTGTCCTTGTTGTAGGCCAACGGCTGGCCTTTCATCAGGGTCAGCAGGCCCATCAGCGCGCCGAATACACGGCCGCTCTTGCCACGCACCAGTTCCGGAACGTCAGGGTTTTTCTTTTGCGGCATGATCGAACTGCCGGTGCAGAAGCGATCCGGCAGGTCGATGAACTGAAATTGCGCGCTGGTCCACAGCACCAGTTCTTCGGAGAAACGCGACAGGTGCATCATCGCGATGCTGGCCGCGGCGCAGAATTCGATGGCGAAGTCACGGTCTGACACGCCGTCCAGGGAGTTGCCGCCGACGGCATCGAAACCCAGCAGTTGTGCAGTGTATTCGCGGTCGATCGGGTAGGTGGTGCCGGCCAGCGCGGCACTGCCCAGGGGCATGCGGTTGGCGCGCTTGCGGCAGTCCACCAGGCGCTCGTAATCGCGGCTGAGCATTTCGAACCAGGCCAGCAAGTGGTGACCGAATGTCACAGGCTGCGCGGTCTGCAAGTGGGTGAAGCCGGGCATGATGGTGTCGGACTCACGCTCGGCCTGCTCCAGCAGGCCTTTTTGCAGGCGGGTGATTTCAGCGAGAATCAGGTCGATCTCGTCCCGCAGCCACAGGCGAATATCGGTGGCCACCTGGTCGTTACGGCTGCGACCGGTGTGCAGTTTCTTGCCGGTCACACCGATGCGGTCGGTGAGGCGGGCCTCGATATTCATGTGCACGTCTTCTAGATCGACGCGCCAGTCAAAGGTGCCGGCTTCGATTTCACCACGGATGATGTTCAGGCCATCGATGATGCTGTCGCGCTCGGCGTCGGTCAGCACGCCGACCTTGGCCAGCATGGTGGCGTGGGCGATGGAACCCATGATGTCGTGGCGGTAGAGGCGCTGGTCGAACGTGACGGAGGCGGTGAAGCGCGCGACGAAGGCGTCGACGGGTTCACTGAAGCGGCCGCCCCAGGACTGGTTGGTCTTGTCGGTGCTCATGGATTCGCTCGTGATCTGCTGAAAGAGGGCATGAAGTGTTCCGCCGATAATAACAGGGTTGCTCTAGAGGCGTTGATACAGCGCGGCGGCATTTTTATTTGCGAGGAGGATGGCTAAGTGCCTTGCCCCCGGCCTCGTCCGGGAAGAGACTGGAGGCAGGATTGAATCAAGGGTTTAAAGCCGCCCGCACCTTGAGGTAAACAAAGGGTGTTTATTGAGACGATATTTGACGATTGAGCAATATCGTCTCTGCGAACGTCTACAGTTGGACTGTGAAGAAGCAAGTATTCGTATCCGTGGCGCTCAGGGCCCGGGGCGTCGCCTATGCGTTGATTTGATCCATCTTGCACCAATGACGGTCGGCGGGGTCGAAGTTCAAGCTATCCATAATGAGAGGGGGGTGTTCGTATTGTGTATCAGCAAACCCTACGACGATGCCCGAAGGCAGCAGGCTTTGGGCGCGATTGAACAGGACCGGGTAAATATTGGTGCCGCTCTTGGGGCACTTTTTGCCGCTCCCGCTAGTCTTAGCGTGGATCGCCGTGACGGAAGTCACCGCACCTGTCTACGCTATCCTTGTGCGAGACTCACGCAGGAATCCAGCGCAATATGAATGTCCTGATCGTTGATGACGAACCCCAAGCCCGCGAGCGACTGAGCCGTATGGTCAGTGAGATCGAGGGATACAGTGTCCTTGAGCCGAGCGCCTCCAACGGCGACGAAGCATTGGTCTTGATCGACAGCCTGAAACCGGATGTCGTCTTGCTTGATATCCGCATGCCGGGCCTTGATGGCCTGCAGGTTGCGGCCCGATTGAGCGAGCGCGAGTCAGCGCCCAATGTGGTGTTTTGTGCGGCCGAGGATGAGTTTCCCCTTGAGGCCCTACAAACCAGCGAGGTGAGTTTTCTGGCCAAGCCGGTGCGCGCCGAAGACCTGCTCAAAGCCTTGAAAAAGGCAGAGCGCCCCAATCGCGTCCAGCTCGCCGCCCTGACCCAGCCCGCAGCGCAAAGCGGCAACGGGCCACGCAGCCATATCAGTGCACGGACCCGCAAGGGCATAGAACTGATCCCCCTTGACCAGGTGGTCTACTTCATCGCCGATCATAAGTACGTGACCTTGCGTCACGAGGCCGGGGAAGTGCTGCTCGATGAGCCGCTCAAGGCCCTGGAAGACGAGTTTGGTGAGCGCTTCGTGCGTATCCACCGCAATGCGCTGGTAGCCCGCGAACGCATCGAGCGCCTGCAACGCACGCCGCTGGGACACTTTCAGTTATTTCTGAAGGGGCTTAACGGCGACGCCTTGATCGTCAGCCGGCGCCACGTCGCGGGTGTGCGCAAGATGATGCAGCAGCTTTAACCCGAGGGTTGCGGCGACCTTCACATCCTCTATCCCGGTGCGTTGAGGCCAGGGAGGCCCCGCTCCTGCTGATTCAAATCAAGGCGAATCTGCCTGAGCTGTTATTATCTGCCGTATCTATTCAGTACGGATTGATCCATGTCCTCTCGCGAAATCCGCATCGCCACCCGTAAAAGCGCCCTGGCCTTGTGGCAGGCCGAATACGTCAAAGCACGCCTTGAGCAGGCCCATCCCGACCTGAAGGTATCCCTGGTGCCCATGGTCAGTCGCGGCGACAAGCTGCTTGACTCGCCGCTGTCGAAAATCGGTGGCAAGGGGCTGTTCGTCAAGGAGCTGGAAACTGCTCTGCTGGAGAACGAGGCCGACATCGCCGTGCACTCGATGAAAGACGTGCCGATGGACTTCCCCGAAGGCCTGGGCCTGTTCTGCATCTGCGAGCGCGAAGATCCTCGCGACGCTTTTGTTTCCAATACCTACGCCTCCCTTGATGAATTGCCATTGGGCAGCATCGTCGGCACCTCTAGCCTGCGCCGCCAGGCCCAGTTGCTGACCCGCCGTCCAGACCTGCAAATCCGCTTCCTGCGTGGCAACGTCAACACCCGTCTGGCCAAGCTGGATGCTGGTGAATATGACGCAATCATCCTGGCCGCCGCCGGCCTGATTCGCTTGGGCTTCGAAGACCGCATCACCTCGGCCATCAGCGTTGAAGACAGCTTGCCAGCCGGCGGGCAGGGCGCCGTGGGCATTGAATGCCGCACGGCTGACAGCGAAATTCACGCGCTGCTCAAGCCCCTGGATCACCGCGATACCGAGATCCGGGTGACTGCAGAGCGTGCCCTGAACAAGCACCTTAACGGCGGCTGCCAAGTGCCGATTGCCTGCTACGCCGTTCTGGAAGGTGAAAACCTCTGGTTGCGAGGCCTGGTGGGTGATCCGAGTGGCGGCTTGCTGCTGACTGCCCAGATTCGTGGGCCGCAAAGTGAGGCTGCCAGCCTGGGGGTAAAAGTGGCCGAGGAACTGCTGGAAAAAGGTGCCGGCGCCATTCTGCAAGCAGTCTATGGCGAGGCCGGTCCGCAGTGACAGCTTGGCGTGTGCTGCTGACCCGGCCGGCAGATGAGTCTGTCGCCCTCGCTGCAACACTGTCCGAGCAGGGGATCTTCAGCAGCAGCTTGCCCTTGCTGGAAATCGAAGGCCTACCCACCACGGCCGAACAACAGACAGTTTTTCGCAACCTTGACCGCTATTGTGCGGTGATCGTTGTCAGCAAGCCGGCTGCACGGTTCGCACTGGGATTACTGGCCCAATACGGGCCACGGACACCGGCTCAACCCTGGTTCAGCGTCGGTGCTGCGACGGCGCAAGTATTGGCCGGCCATGGCCTGGACGTCAGCTACCCCGAGAGCGGCGATGACAGCGAGGCCTTGCTTGAATTGCCCAGGTTGCGCGAGGCTATTGCAGGGCCCGATCCGCGCGTGTTGATCCTGCGGGGCGAGGGTGGGCGCGAGCTACTGGCTGAGCGTTTACGTGACCAAGGTGCTAGTGTCGATTATCTGGAGTTGTATCGCCGTTTCCTTGCGGCTTACGACACTGGCGTGCTGACGCAACGCATCGGCGCGGAACGCTTGAACGGCCTGGTGGTCAGCAGTGGGCAGGGTTTTTTACATCTGCAAGCTCTGGCGGGCGCCGACTGGCCGCGCGTGGCACAGATGCCGTTGTTCGTGCCCAGCCCGCGCGTCGCCGAAATGGCCCGTGCCGCTGGTGCAGAAAAAGTTGTGGATTGTCGCGGTGCGAGTGCCGCGGCTTTGCTAGTGGCGCTACGGAGCCAACCCGTTCCCACTCTCTAAACGCAAAGGATGGATACGTGAGCGAAACAGCCTTGCCTAAAGATGAAGCTCAGCCCGCGCTTGATGCGCCTGTTGAGACCCCAGTCACTGCGCCCCGCCATGGTAACGGCCTGGCGATCCTGGCCTTGTTGCTCGGTGCCGCAGGCGTTGCGGCCGGTGGCTGGGGGATCTGGCAGGTCCGGGCCCTGCAAGCGAGCAGCCAGCAACAGCTGGGTCAGGTGCAAACCCTGGATGAACAATCCCAAGGCCTTAAGCAGAGCCAGCAGCAGTTGGCCGCACGCTTGGCGCAGTTGCCGGGAGCTGATGAGCTGGAAGATCGTCGCCGTCTGGTAGCGCAATTGCAGGGTGATCAACAGCGCTTGAGCCAGCGCCTGGAAACCGTGCTGGGCGCGAGCCGCAAGGACTGGCGCCTGGCCGAGGCCGAGCATCTGTTGCGCCTGGCCAGCCTGCGGCTGTCCGCCTTGCAAGATATCAACAGTGCCCAGGCGCTGGTCCAGGGCGCTGATGAAATCCTTCGAGAACAGAGCGATCCGGGCTCCTATGCTGCCCGTGAGCAGTTGGCCAAGAGCCTGGCGGCCCTGCGCAGCGTCGAGCAGCCGGATCGCACCGGGCTCTATCTGCAACTGGCGGCCCTGCGTGACCAAGTAGTGCAACTGGCCGCCACTTCTCCGGAATATCAGCTTCAGGACGCCCCCCAAGGACGCCCAACCACCGATGATGAAAACCGTTGGAGCCAATGGTGGGAGCAGATATCCCGCTATTTCCGTATCGACTTCAACCCTGATGACAACATTCGTCCACTGCTCGCCGGCCAAGGCCTGAACCAGGTTCGCCTGGCCCTTAGCCTGGCGCTGGAGCAGGCGCAATGGGCTGCCTTGAATGGCGAGCCGGCGGTCTACACCCGTTCGTTGGGCGAGGCCCGAAGCGTCTTGCAGGACAACTTCAATCAGAACAACCCGCAAAGCCAGGCAATGCTGGCACGCCTTGCCGAGCTTGAGCCCAAAGCTGTTTCGGTAGTGACGCCGGACTTGGCCGCGAGCCTGTCTGCGGTGCAGGCTTACCTTGAACGTCGTCATCTGTCTGCCGATGAAGCCAAGGCTTCCGCTGGCACGCCGGCGACCCAGGAGTAAAGCCGATGAAGCGTTTCTACGTGATCCTGGTGCTTGCGATTGCAGTTGCCCTGGCGCTGGCTGTGGGCATTTCGAAACACACCGGTTATGTGCTGATTACTTATCCCCACGTGCTGCATTACGAGTCCGGGCTGTGGTCGACGTTAGTGGCGGTGTTCGTCATCGGTTTGGCGATCTATTTGATCAGGGTGCTCCTGAGCCTGATGACCACCTCCGGTGGGGTGGTCAACCCGTGGTCGCGGCGTAACCGCAGTCGTCGGGTTCAGATCGCCATCGAGCAGGGGCAGATGGACTTGGCAGAAGGGCGCTGGGCCAGCGCCGAACGTCATTTGCAGCGTGCCGCCGAGGCCGAGCGCCAACCTCTGCTTTACTACCTCGGCGCCGCGCGGGCGGCCAATGAGCAGGGCCGCTACGAAGAGTCGGATGGCTTGCTGGAGCGTGCGCTTGAGCGTCAGCCCCAGGCCGAGCTGGCAGTGGCCTTGAGTCACGCGCAATTGCAGGTGGACCGTGGCGACACCGAAGCTGCCCTGGTGACTCTGCAGGCCATGCATGAACGCCATCCCCACAATGCTCAGGTGTTGCGTCAGTTGCAGCGGCTTTACCAGCAGCGTGGTGAATGGTCGTCGGTGATTCGGTTGTTGCCGCAGTTGCGCAAGGACAAGGTGTTGCCGTCGGCTGAACTGGCAGACCTGGAGCGTCGGGCATGGGGCGAGAACCTGACCCTGGCAGCCCAGCGTGAAGAACAAGGCGAGGCCAGTCTGCAATCCCTCGAACGTGCCTGGCAGCAGTTGACCTCGGCGCAGCGCCAGGAACCGCAACTGGTGCTGGCCTATGCCGAGCAACTGCGCCAGCTGGGCGCTGACGCAAAGGCCGAAGAGGTGCTGCGTGGGACGCTCAAGCGCGCCTATGACAGCCATCTGATCAGGCTTTATGGTTTGTTGCGCGGCGGTGATCCGGCGCGGCAATTGAAGTTTGCCGAAGGCTGGCTCAAGGACCATCCAGGAGATGCCAGCTTGTTACTGACCCTGGGTCGCCTGTGCTTGCAAAACAGCCTGTGGGGCAAGGCTCGGGACTATCTGGAAAGCAGTTTGCAGGTTCAGCGCAATCCCGAGGCCTGCGCCGAATTGGCACGGTTGTTAGCGCAGCTGGGCGACACCGAGCGCAGCAACCAATTATTTCAGGAAGGCCTGGGCCTGTTGGACAATCGCCTGCTGGCGTCACCGATACCGGTGCCCGCGCGGGTTTGAAGTAGGAAGTAGCGCAGGGTTGGCTCAGAACTGTCTGGTGACCAACCCTCAATACCGCCTGATAGGCGTGAATAAAACGGCTTCCAGGTAAATACCTACGCAGGCTTACGTTTAATCACCCTGATGTTGATGGGATATCCCTACGTTCTCGCGGAATCGTCTGCTCCAGCGCGTATTGAAAGGGGTAAGGCCTTTCCTCTACCGTAACTACCTATCTCTTGCGTTGCGGATAAACAATGTCTTTGGCCCCCTCACGCTCCTTGTTCTTCCTGGCGTTTTTGGCTAGTGCGCTGACCTTGGGCGCGTCCTTTTACCTGGAATACGGTGCTCTTTTGCGCCCTTGTTTCTTGTGCATGGTCCAACGAATTTCGCTGGCAGCTTTCACGCTGATCAACCTTGTGGCTGCGATTCATGGCCCCAAGCGCTCCGGCATCTATCTGTATTGGTTGGCGAGCATGGGGTGTGCATTGCTGGGTGCCATCACGGCGGTGCGTCAGGTGCTGTTGCAAAACACCCCTCCAGAGCAATTGCCCAACTGCTGGCCCAGCCTGCAATACATGATTGAAAGCCTGTCGCTCTGGCAGGCGCTGAAGCTGACATTCAAGGGCACCGTCGATTGCGTGGAAATCAACTGGACGCTGTTCGACTTGAGCATTGCGGAGTGGAGCCTGTTGTTCTTCGTCGCGATGCTGATTCTGGGCAGTACGCAGTTTTTCCGGTTGGTATTCAGTCTGCGTCTAAGGATGGCGCAGCACTGATTGAGCACCATAGGTCTGTAGGCGGGATTAAACACTTGTATGAACTTTCTCTCCTGCGTACCTTGAAGCCATAGTCTTGCGGGCATAATCTGGCCCGCACGCGTTATTGAAACAGTTTGTTCGATGCGGCTTTGTCCGGTTGCCGCTTTAATCTTGAAGTGTTGCGCGGGCAAAGGACGGCACCGCCCATAAGGGAAGAGAGATCATCATGCTGGAAAGTTGTCAGAATGCTCAGGAACGTTGGGGTGGTGTGCACAAACTGATCGATGGTTGGTTGAAGGCGCGTCACGAACTGGTTCGGGCCTATGATGCTCTCGGTGCCAAGCCCGAAGCGCTAGCTGAGAATCGCAAGCTTTTGCAGGAGTTTTGTGGTGTCTTGGTGGATTACGTGTCTGCTGGCCACTTCGGTGTTTATGAGCAGTTGACCAAGGAAGCAGAAGCTTTCGACGATCAGCGAGGTCTTGACTTGGCTGAGACGATTTACCCACGCATCGACGTCATCACCGAAAAGCTCCTGGCCTTCAACGACCTTTGCGACAAGGGCGAGTGCGTTGCGGCGAAATTCAAAGAGTTGGGCGGTCTGCTCCATGAGCGCTTTGAGCTGGAAGATTGCCTGATCGAGGTGCTGCACAACGCCCACAAGGAAGAGCCGGTAGCACAGGCTTGATAGGTCGCTGCAGGATCAAAAAACGGTGCGCATTGCGCACCGTTTTTCGTTGAGTTCAGGCACTTGTGCCGAGCAGCTCAATTTCGAATACCAGCGGCGTGTAGGGCGCGATCAACTCGCCTGCACCGTCAGTGCCATAGGCTTGTGCTGATGGGATCACCAGGCGCCATTTCGCCCCGACCGGCATCTGTTGCAACGCGTTGCGCCAGCCAGTGATCACACTGTCCAGGCGAAACCATTGGGGCTGTGCGCTCTGATCGAAGATCGTCCCATCGGGCAGCCGCCCCACATACTTCACTTGAACCCGATCGTTGGGCCCCGGTTTTTTTCCGGCGCCGGGGGTCAGTTCGGTTAGCAAGATTCCGTCTGCCAATTCGCGCACACCGGTTTTGGTTTTTTCCGTGGCTAAAAAACGCTGTTCGGCGTCGAGTGCTTTTTCGCTTTGCGGAACTTGCGCCTCTGCTGTGCTCTGGGCTTCATGCTGAGCCAGGATCTGTTCGATGCGCGCGTCATCCAGAGCCAGAGGCTTGCCTTGATAGGCCTGCTTGAGTCCGTCGATCAAGGCCTGGATTTGCAGGTTGGGGACTTCCTGGCGCAAGCGTTCACCCAGGCTGGCGCCTAGGCTGTAGGCGAGATCATGGCTGTCGTTAGACGGGGCTTGGTCATTTGCCTGGGCTGCGTAAATCGACAAACTCAACACTAAAAAAAGGTAACGCGACATGGGCGTTCTCCAGCCGAAAGTGCGTTGGATTATGCCAGTGTGAGTGCCCAAAAAGTGGAGCGGCTTTTTGTTATATCGATAAGAATTTTGACGCTGTGCAACGCAAGGCATTCGATACTGTCAACATGCCCTAGCGGCGGCAAGAGCAGAGAGCTAGTATGAGCCGCACCCACGTCAGCCAGGAGGTAAACCATGTCGGCCAAACAGAAGCCTGTAAATACCCCATTGCACTTGCTCCAACAGCTATCGAGCAGCCTGCTCGAACATTTGGAAAGTGCGTGTTCCCAAGCCTTGGCTGATGCTGAGAAGTTGCTCGCCAAGTTGGAAAAACAACGCGGCAAGGCTCAGGAAAAACTGCACAAATCCCGCACCAAACTGCAAGACGCCGCAACCGCCGGCAAAGCCAAGGCACAAGCCAAAGCCAAGGGCGCAGTCAAAGAACTTGAGGACTTGCTCGACGCCCTCAAAGGTCGTCAGTCCGAAACCCGCACCTACATTCTGCAACTCAAGCGCGATGCTCAAGAGAGCCTGAAATTGGCTCAGGGTATTGGTCGTGTGAAAGAAGCCGTTGGTAAGGTCTTGGGCTCCCGCGCACCGGCCAAACCGGCTGCGGCGAGCGCATCGAAAAAGCCTGCGAGCAAAGCAGTTGCTGCCAAGGCGCCTGTAAAAGCTGTAGCCAAGCCTGCGGTTAAAGCACCAGCTAAAGCTGCTGCGAAACCAGCCGCCAAGCCAGCTGCTAAAACCGCTGCTGCGAAACCAGCCGCCAAGACAGTTGCTAAAGCCGCTGCTGCGAAACCAGCCGCCAAGCCAGCTGCTAAAGCCGCTGCTGCAAAACCAGCTGCTAAAACTGCTGCTGCAAAACCGGCCGTCAAGCCAGTTGCTAAAACCGCTGCTGCGAAACCAGCCGCCAAGCCGGCTGCTAAAACCGCTGCTGCAAAACCGGCCGCCAAGCCAGCTGCTAAACCTGCTGCTGCAAAGCCGGCCGTCAAGCCAGCCGCCGCTAAACCTGCTGTAGCAAAACCAGCCGCTATCGCTGCCAAGCCAGCTACCCCGGCCGCACCGGCTGCCAGCGTCGCGCCGGCCAGCAGCACCCCTGCACCGGCAAGCACCACCCCAACCAGCGCTTCCTAAGTGCCGGTGATCGCGACGCGCAGCTGATGCAGCGCGTCGCGGTCAAGGTTGGCGGCTTCGGTCGCCAGTCCTTCAAGCCAGGTACCTTGATCGGTCGCCTCGCCCAATGGCCATATCTGCGCCAGGGTTTCCAGGCGCGACAGCAATTGCCGTTCGGCATCCAGCTCCAGGGCCTTGACCCGCTCCCGTAACACTCCCAACTCGGCATCCTGCTGCGCCATGGCGCGCCATTGCTTGCGCACGTGTCGTAGGGGTTCGACCACCTCGGCCTGCCAGGGATCTGCGATCTGTCGCAGCGCCTGCAAGCGCCGCTGTTCGAACGCCACGCCACGCTGATCCAGCCACAACCCACACAGTAACAGGCATACATCGGCCCCTTGACCCTGCAGGCGCAGGCAAGCGTCCTCGATACCCGGGCGGGCGTAGGTCAATAGGGCAAAGCTCCACAGGTCAGCGCACATATTCCCCCCAAGCCAGCGGTCAACGAAGCTGGTAGACTCCGCCGCCATTATGATCCGACTTCAAAGCCTAACATTACAGCGTGGCCCGCAACGTCTTCTTGAAGACGCCGAGCTGATCCTGCACGCCGGTCACAAAGCCGGCCTGATCGGTGCCAACGGCGCCGGCAAATCCACGTTGTTTGCCTTGTTGCTGGGCGAGATGACTCCCGATTCCGGGGATTGTCTGCTGCCGGCCGACTGGCGAATCGCCCATATGCGCCAGGAGATCGACACCCTGGACCGCATCGCGATCGACTACGTGCTCGATGGCGACCTGCGCCTGCGCCAGGTTCAACACGACCTGGCTGAGGCCGAGAAGTCCCAGGACGGCGCCGCACAGGCCCGCCTGCATGCCGAGTTGGACAGCGCCGATGGTTACACCGCCGACGCCCGCGCCCGCAAGATGCTGGCTGGCCTCGGATTCACCAACGAACAAATGGATCGCCCGGTCGCGGACTTCTCCGGTGGCTGGCGCATGCGCCTTAACCTGGCCCAAGCGCTGATGTGCCCCTCGGACTTGCTGCTGCTCGATGAACCGACCAACCACTTGGATCTTGATGCGATCCTGTGGCTGGAAGACTTTCTGAAAGCTTACACGGGCACCCTGTTGCTGATTTCCCACGACCGGGACTTCCTCGACGCCGTGGTCGACAACATTGCCCACATCGAACAGAAAAAAATCACCCTCTATCGCGGTGGTTACAGCGCGTTCGAGCGTGCCCGTGCCGAACGCCTGGCCCAACAGCAACAAGCCTACGAGAAGCAACAGGTGCAACGGGCGCACATGGAAAGCTACATCGCCCGGTTCAAGGCCCAGGCTACCAAGGCCCGTCAGGCCCAGAGCCGGATCAAGGCCCTGGAACGCATGGAAGAACTGTCGGCGGCCCACGTCGATTCACCGTTCGACTTTGTGTTCCGCGAGTCGCTGAAAATCTCCAGCCCCCTGCTCGACCTGTCCGATGCTCGCCTGGGCTACGGTGATAAAACCATCCTGGAGAAGGTCAAGCTGCAACTCGCGCCGGGCGCGCGGATCGGTTTGCTCGGCCCCAACGGTGCGGGCAAGTCCACGCTGATCAAAAACCTTTCCGGCGATCTGCAACCCCTGGCCGGTCGCCTGGTGCGTGGCGAGAACCTGGTGGTGGGCTACTTCGCCCAGCATCAGTTGGACTCTCTCGACTCCAAGGCCAGCCCGTTGTTGCACTTGCAGCGCCTGGCGCCTACCGAACGGGAGCAGGTCCTGCGCGACTTCCTCGGCGGGTTTGACTTCCGTGGCGCGCGCATCGACGAGCCGGTGCTGAATTTTTCCGGCGGCGAAAAAGCTCGTCTGGCCCTGGCGTTGATCGCCTGGGGTCGGCCGAACCTGTTGCTGCTCGATGAGCCGACTAACCACCTGGACCTGGAAATGCGCCTGGCGCTGACCATGGCTCTGCAGGAGTTCACCGGCGCCGTGCTGGTGGTGTCTCACGATCGGCACTTGCTCAAGAGCACCACCGATAATTTCCTGCTGGTGGCTGATGGCAAGGTTGAAGAGTTCGACGGAGACCTGGAAGACTACGCCCGCTGGCTGACGGACTATCGTCTACGCCACGCGCCGGCCAGCAACACTCCGATCAATCCCGACAAAACCGATAAGAAGGCCCAGCGCCAGGCCGCCGCCGCGCTGCGTCAGCAACTGGCACCCCACAAGCGCGAAGCCGACAAGCTGGAAGCCGAGTTGGGCAAGGTCCACGAGAAGCTGGCGAAGATCGAAACCAGTCTGGGTGACAGCGCCGTGTACGAACCTGCGCGCAAGGACGAGTTGCGCGACCTGCTGGCCGAGCAGGCCAAGCTCAAGGTGCGTGAAGCGCAATTGGAAGAAACCTGGATGGAATCCCTCGAACTGCTGGAAAGCCTGCAAGCAGAGCTGGAGGCGCTGTCCTGATGGAAGCGTTGCACCTACCGCTGCCGCCGCAATGGGTTGAGCCTATATGGGTCGGCGTGCAAATCCTGCTGATCCTGCTGGCCGGCTACCTTACCCAGCGTTTTGTCGCCAGGTGCCTGACCCGTCTGGGCGAGCATTATCCGTTCCCGCCGCAACTGTTGATGCCCCTGCGCGGCGGCCTGCGCTGGCTGATCATGGGCAGTGCGCTGATCTTTGTACTGGAGCGCCTCGGCGTTTCTGCCACGGTGCTGTGGACTGCGCTGTCGGGTTTTGTCGCCGTGGCAGCGGTAGCGTTCTTCGCCATATGGTCGGTGCTGTCCAACCTGCTCTGCGCCATTTTGATCTTCACCGTTGGGCCGTTTCGCCTCGGAGATGTGGTCGAGTTGGTGGACACCGTCGACAAGCCGGGCGTCAAAGGCCGAGTGGTGGCGATCAACCTGCTCTACACCACGCTGATTGAAGTGGAGGAGGCGGGGACCGGCAGCGTCATGGTGCAAGTGCCCAACAGCCTGTTCTTCCAGCGCTCGGTGCGCCGTTGGCGCGGCACTGATGTAACACCTTTGTAGGCGCGAGCGCTCCTACAGAAAAATCTGTAGCCATTGTTCGGGTGCCGGGGTTAGTTTAAGAAATATTCAGCAAACTCTCCCCGAGGTGTGTAATGGCGCTCGACACATGGCTGGCCTTTTTCCTGGCCAGTTGGATCATCAGTCTCTCTCCTGGCGCGGGCGCCATCGCCTCGATGTCCAGTGGCCTGCAATACGGTTTCCTGCGCGGCTACTGGAACGCCCTGGGCCTGCAACTGGGCCTGGCAATGCAGATTGCCGTGGTTGCCGGCGGCCTGGGCGCGATTCTCGCCACATCGTCCACTGCCTTCTACGCAATCAAATGGTTTGGCGTGGCCTACCTCGTATACCTGGCCATCAAGCAATGGCGCGCACTGCCGGCCGACCTGACCGATGACGCAGCGGTTCGCCCCATCGGCAAGCCGTTGGCGATGATGTTTCGTGGCTTCCTGGTAAATGCCAGCAACCCTAAGGCTCTGGTGTTCATGCTGGCGGTGCTGCCGCAGTTCGTGAACCCGCAGGCTCCGCTGCTGATTCAGTACCTGATCTTGGGCGCGACGATGATCTGCGTGGATATGATTGTAATGGCGGGCTACACGGGGCTGGCGTCGAAAGTGTTGCGGTTGTTGCGCACGCCCAAACAACAGAAACGTATGAACCGTACGTTTGCCGGGTTGTTTGTGGGCGCGGCGGGTTTCCTCGCCAGCCTGCATCGCACAACGGCCTGACGGAAGAAGCCGAATAAAAATGTGGGAGCTGGCTTGCCTGCGATGCAAACGCCTCGGTGTATCAGTTACACCGTGGTGACGCTATCGCAGGCAAGCCAGCTCCCACATTTGATTTGTGTATCAGCGCAGAATTTTCGGCGCTTCATCTCGTGGCAAGTTATTGCGCAATGCAGGCTGGCCAGGTTGCTCCTGATAGCCGCTACCCAGTTGCTCCTGCAACTGGCGCGCTACATCTTCCCCCAACGCCTTCGACACTTCGCGCACTACCCGTGGCCGGCTCAGGCTGACTTTTACGTCGCGACTGCTCACCAGCTTGGTGTCCTGTCCCTCGCCCATGGCGGTAAACGCCGAGGTGATCTCAAGGGTGCGGGTGTTGATCAGGCTGAAATCGGCCACCAGGGTCAGGCCCAGGATCGCCGAGTAGCTGTTGGTGTTGTCCAGGGCGTTGATGTCCTGGGTGAAGTCGATGTCCGACAAGGTGCCGAACAGCACGTAGTCGGCGCCCTTGAAGTTGCCCGCCTTGATGCGCTTGATCACGTCGTAGACGTCGCCCTTGGCATCAGCGGTATAGGGCGTGCCCTGCACCAACTGAAACTGCCGCGACTTGAGGATCTCGCCCTTGATGTCGCCCGTGAATTTACGCAACTCGGTCTGTTCGATGTAGCTGTTGCGGCTTTCGAACTCGCTGTAGCTCGACGAACCACTGGCGTTGTAGGCGCTGGCCTGGAAGTTGTTGTTGGCCGAGACCGCGTGGATGTACTCCTCCACTCGTGCCTCGTAGGCCAGGTCAGTGACTGCGATCTTGGGTGCGGCCGAGGCGCCAAAGGCGCACAGCAGGCCGATTATGCCGATCCATGCACGCATTGCTTAGCGCTCCGTGGTCTTGCGGATTTCTTTTTCGTCCATCCATTCGGCCAGGCCGCTTTCGACGTCGATCAGCTGCAGGCTGAACTTGTAGAACACGTCCTTGTAGTCAGCGCTGCGCTTGACGATGGAGCTGATGGAGCCTTCCAGCCGGTACTTGGCGGCGATCATGTTGCCGGTCTTGCTGACCGTGGCCTTCTTGTACAGGCCGCTCTGGTTTTGCAGCTTGAGCTGGTCGACCTGGCTTTGCATGTCGGTGTTGTCGCTGGCAAAACGCGCGGTGCCGGTCTTCATCAACTGGGTCTTGATTGAGGTGGTGATTTCGCGCGTGTCGATGTACTCGCTGGTCTTGTTCTTCACGTCGTACACCTGCACCACCGGGCGACCGTGGAGGATGCCGGACTGGGCCAGGGAGCGGGTCATGCTTTCGGCGATCATCTGCAGGTCGGTGGAACCGAACTCGTTGGTCACCAGTTCCACGGCCTTGGTGTCGCCGTAACTGATGTTTTTCCCGCCGATGACCGGCGAGGTGTTGGCGCAACCGCTGGCCAAAACGGCGACCACGGCGAGGAACGAAAAGCGTGCAAACATGGGGATGTCTCTCTGAAGCTTAATAGGGGGGTGGATCACGGCGTTTTTACTTCAAGGCGGAAGTCGGCAGCCTGGGGCAGGTTGGCGATAGCCGGCAGGAAGGTGGCCTGGTTGGCGTAGAGCGTCAGCACTTTCCAGGTCTCTTCATCGCCCACCGGGAAACCATCGGCACCTAACCAGGTGAAGCGGTAATACATCATCTGGTTGCTGCTGGTGATGTTGCTCAGTTGCACCTTGGCAGTCATGAAGCCGTTTTCCCGGGCGACGCGGATTGCGCCCACGGCGATGCCCTTGAACTTGCCCATCACCACGATTTTGCTTGCAGCGCTGCCCGGTTCCGGTGGCAGCGTGGCGCAGCCGGCGAGCAGGACCAGCGCCAGGGCGCCGAAAATGAAATGACGCATAGCGTGCTCCTTAAGGTTGTTTGAGGCTGGCGACAGCCTGGGAAGGGTTGCTCGGTACCACATGGGCCGCCAGACCGCTGGCGAACACCTGGTTGCCGACCACGCGCAAGGTGATCACTTGATAACGCTGGTCGGCTTTAACCGTCACCAGGCTGCCGCCCAGGGCATTGGGCAGGCTGACCTGATGCTCGCCGTGCTTGAGGCGCAGGCGCGTCACCAGGGTCAGGTCTGGCAGGGTGCGCCAGGTGCGGGTGTCGGCGCCTTCGGTGATCGCTGAGGCGATACCCAGCACCAGGCCGGCCATGGGGTTAACATCGTTGAGGTTTTTTTGCGTTATGCCTCGGGTAATTGCCCGCACGGTGGTGCGCAGGATGATTCCCGGCATGTCATCGCGCAGGGCACGACGGGACATGGCGGTGGTGCTGTTGAGGGCGGTGAGGTTCTGCTGCCGACCGTCGACGCCGATCTGGTTGAATGTCGCGGTGGAGGTGTCGGGCTTGATCACCGGGAACGACAGCGGAGTGATCACCAGATTGCCGTTGATGGGGATCGGCAGCGGCAGGCGAATCGAATCCCGGGCCGGCGCCAAACCGCTTTGCACGACGATCAGCACGTCGCTTTCATCGGCGCTGGAAGCTGATTTATCCAGATCCAGCAGCGCCTGTTCCAGCAACGGCGTATTGGGGCGCAGTTCAGCAGCCTTGCGATAGCCCGGCGCGGCCAGGTCTTTCTCGCCCAGAGCCTCGTAGACGAAGCCAGCCAGGTAATGACTGAAGGCGCTCTGGTAGCTGTTCTTCAAGCCGACCACTTCCGGTGCATTCAGGCTTTCCACCGGGTAGCCGCGCAGATCCTTGAATTGGGTGCTCACGCCCTGGCGTTCAGCCTCGTCTTCGCGCTTGAGGTATTCCTTATCCCGCAGATCCGCGATCACTGCTTCGCGTTCGTGGGTTTTCTTGATTTCGGTGCGGGCGCCGTCGAAGTCATTCACGGCCAGCAGGTTCAGCGCCATCTGCGTGGTCAGCATGACTTTCTCGTAGTCATAGCCTTCGTAGCGGCGGACTTTATCGTTGACCAGGAAGCTGCCGAACTGCGACAGGTAGCGCTCGGTGTCGAACTTCACCGACTCTTCCCATTTGTAGACCGCCAAATCCGCACCGCGCCAGGCTGTCTGGCTGCCGGTCAAGTCACCCTTGGCCCGAAGCAGCTCGCCTTTTTCAAAGTAGTAGAGAAGGTCCTTGTCTTCGCCGCTGTTGTTCTTCTCCAGCAACGTCAATGCGCCGTCGACATTACCGGTGGCCAACTGCTGATTGGTAGCCTGCAACTCCGAATCGTAACTGCGAAACATAGAACAGCCCGACAGCAAGATGACCGCGCTGAGCGCAAGCGAAGTAAAGAGGCGAGATACCATTGGAGTGCTGCTTCCCTGAGCGTAATCGGCCTAATGTGCTGGTCGGGCCGAATAACCAATCGCAGGAGAAGCCTCTATCCCACAAATCCCTCATAAAAGAGGAGCAAAAATGCCATTTCGCGATAACGAAGGCGCCGCATTATAGGCCCCGTCACTGGCAAAACAATGGCTTTTCAGTGCTATTGCTTAACGAAAATGCCACTACCTACATCGACCCAATGACGGGTTATTGCACCCGACAAATCACTAACGTCTTGAGTCAAACCTTCTAACACTCGACAATGTGTTACTTCTTATTTCCATTTGGTAATCATTCATGACTGCCCCTTCCCGTTTTCTCGCCTGGCTGCTCCTGCCTGCGTTGGTGTCGTGCAGCTTCAACCTGCTGGCTGCAACCGCAGAGGGTGCCACTCAGGCTCTGCATCTACTGGACTATATCGGCGCCGATTACCCGCCGACGGTGGAGGCGGGCAAGGTTATCGATGATTCTGAATACCGTGAACAGGTGGAATTCCTTGGCGTTTTGCAGGGGCTTGTCGCTGAACTACCGGACAAGCCCGAGCGCGCTGAACTGGTGAAAGGCGTTGATCAACTGGTTGCTGCCGTGAACGGGCATCAGGATGGTGAGGCGGTAGCCCATCAGGCTCGCCAATTGGGCGCGAAGCTGGCGGTGGCCTATGAAGTCAGCCAGGCCCCGGCCATCACTCCAGACCCGACGCGTGGCGCGCCGTTGTACGCCCAGCAGTGCTCGGTGTGCCACGGCGATGCAGGCGCCGGCGACGGTCCTGCGGGCGTTGGCATGACGCCGCCACCGGCCAACCTGCGCGATACCGCGAGGCTGGACCGTTTGAGTCTTTACGGGATCTACAACACCCTTGGTCTCGGGGTCGAAGGCACTGACATGCCGTCTTTCGCCGATCAACTGGACGACCGCCAGCGCTGGGACCTGGCCACCTACATCGCCGGCTTCACCGCCAACCCGGCTGCGGCGAAAAGCGAAAAATCCTTCAACCTTGCCGAGCTGGCTCGTCAGACCCCCAACGAAGTATTGGCCGCCGAAGGCCCGGACGCGGCTGGCACCTTCCGTGCGCAACGGGCGCAGCCGCCTCAGGTCAAGCGAGGCCCGGCGCAGTTGCTTGATTACACCGCGACCACCCTAGACAAGAGCCTTGCCGCCTTTCGCAACGGTGAACACGAACAGGCCTATGACCTGTCGGTGGCTGCCTACCTGGAAGGGTTCGAGCTGGTTGAAAGCTCTCTGGACAACGTCGCCGCCAACGTGCGCAAGGACACCGAAAAAGCCTTGATGGCCTATCGGCAGTCGTTGCAGGATGGGTTGCCGATCGAGCAAGTCCAGCAGCGCCTGGATGTGGCCAAGGGCAAGCTCACGGAATCTGCCGGCCTGTTGGGCAGCGATGGCTTGAGCTGGTCGTTGAGCTATATCTCCGGCTTGTTGATTCTGCTGCGTGAAGGGTTGGAAGCGATTCTGGTGCTGGCAGCGATCCTCGCGTTCCTGCGTAACACCGGCCAGCAATCGGCGGTGCGCAGCGTCAACGTTGGTTGGGGCCTGGCGCTGGTGGCTGGCTTGGCGACCTGGGCGTTGGCGGCGTATGTGATTGATGTCAGCGGCGCCCAGCGCGAGTTGCTGGAAGGCTGCACGGCGCTGTTTGCCAGCGTCATGGTGCTATGGCTTGGGGTGTGGATGCATGACCGGCGCCACGCGGCGGCCTGGCAGGACTACATCAAAAGCAGCCTGGTGGGCGGTGGCGGGCGTTTTGGCTTTGCGGTGCTGGCATTCTTCTCGGTCTACCGTGAGTTGTTTGAAGTGATTCTGTTCTATGAAACCCTGTGGCTGCAGGCAGGCCCCGCCGGGCACAACGCAGTACTGGCAGGCGGCGCCACGGCGCTGGTGCTGTTAATGGGCCTGGCATGGGTGATTTTGCGCGGTTCGGCAAAACTGCCGCTGGCGTTGTTTTTCGGCATCAACGCAGCTCTGCTGTGTGCACTGTCGGTGGTGTTCGCCGGGCATGGCGTCAAGGCGTTGCAGGAAGCCGGTGTCTTTGGCACGCGGCCGGTGGCGTTCTTTGACTTCGACTGGCTGGGCATCCACGCTGATGCCTATTCGTTGAGTGCCCAGGCGGTGGCAATTCTGGCGATTGTGGTGCTGTATGGCCGCAGTCGGCTGGCCGATAAGCGCCGGGCTACGGCCTGATCAAAAGGAAATACCCATGCGAGTCTGGATCGATGCCGACGCTTGCCCTCGGGCAGCCAAGGATCAGGTGGTGAAGTTCGCCCTCAAACGCCAGTTTGAAGTGGTGCTGGTGGCCGGACAGAGCCAGATCAAGCCGAGTTTTTCGTGCGTGAAGCTGATCGTCGTGCCCAGCGGCCCGGACGCCGCCGATGATTACCTGGTGGAACACGCGGTGCCTGGCGAACTGGTGATTTGCAGCGATGTGCCGTTGGCGGATCGCCTGGTGAAAAACGGCGTGACTGCTCTCGACCCCCGCGGCAAGGAGTTCAGCCCGCAGAACATGAGCGAGCGGCTGGCAGTGCGCAACCTGTTCACCGATCTGCGGGAGCAGGGTCAGATGGGCGGCGGTCCGCCGCCTCACGGTGAACGGGAGAAGCAAGCCTTCGCCAATGCCCTGGACCGGATCTTGATCCGGTTGATGCGCACCGATTAATCGTTCTCGTGGGTCAGCTCCAGCACGCGGTCCACCAGCTTATTAATCCCTGAGGCCACTTCACTGATGTTCTGCCCCAGCATGTAAGCCGGTGTGCTTACCAGTTTGCGGGCCTTGTCTTCGACAATCTCATCCACGGTACATTCCTGGTGAGTCGCACCCATCTTGTCCATGGCCGCCGCTGTGTCGGCGTCGTTGCCGATGGTGCAGATCACGCCAGGGCCGTAGATCTTCGCCGCCAAGGCCGGCGAGATGCAGATCAGCCCCACCGGCTTGCCCGCTTCAGCAAAGGCTTCAGCCAGTTCCAGCACCTGCGGATTGACGCTGCACCCGGCGCCTTCAATGGCGAAGTTCGACAGGTTTTTCGCCGCGCCAAAACCGCCGGGCACGATCAGCGCGTCAAACTCTTCGGCGCGGGCTTCGCGAATATCCTTCACCTGGCCCCGGGCAATGCGCGCCGACTCCACCAGCACGTTGCGTGATTCGGGCATTTCTTCGCCAGTCAGATGGTTGATCACATGCAACTGCGCAATATTGGGTGCAAAGCACTGCACCTGAGCGCCGCGTTGGTCCAGGCGCAGCAGGGTGATCACGCTTTCATGGATTTCAGCACCGTCGTACACGCCACAGCCGGAAAGGATCACTGCAATCTTTTTGCTCATGGGCATTTCTCCTGATTCATGGCGTTAAATGTCTACTAATTTGTCACTCGTTGCCAATGGGATCTCAAGCCGTTACACCTAATCTTGATGTAACAATAATTGACCGGACTTGCCCATGGACTTCGTTCCTTACGCGGTACCGTTTTTCATTGCGCTGATCGTGGTCGAGCTGCTGGCCGACCGTTGGCGCGGTGAGCGCAACTATCGGGTGGCGGACGCCATTAATAGTCTCAGCACCGGCGTGCTTTCCACCACCACGGGGTTGCTGACCAAAGGTGTGGGGCTGTTGACCTATGCGTTTGCCCTCAAGCACCTGGCAGTCATCGAACTCTCGGCCCAAAGCGTCTGGACGTGGGTATTCGCCTTTGTCTTCTATGACTTCTGTTACTACTGGCTGCATCGCTGCGGCCACGAGCGCAACATCCTCTGGGCCGCGCATTCGGTGCATCACCAGAGCGAGGATTACAACCTCACCACCGCCTTGCGCCAGACTAGCACCGGCTTTCTGCTGAGCTGGATATTCTACCTGCCGCTGACCGTGCTCGGCGTGCCGCTGGTGGTGTTTATCAGCGTAGCGTCCCTCAACCTGCTGTATCAATTCTGGGTCCACACCCGCCATGTGCCCAAGCTTGGCTGGTTCGAGTGGTTTTTCGTCACGCCGTCCAATCATCGGGCTCACCATGCGCAGAACGCTCTCTACATGGATCGCAACTACGGCGGTGTGTTCATTATTTGGGACCGGCTGTTTGGTTCCTTCCAGGAAGAAGACGAAAACGAGCCGGTCATCTTTGGCGTGACCACGCCGCTGGCCAGTTGGAACCCGCTGTGGGCTAACCTGCAGTTTTATGCACAGCTGTGGAGCGATGCCCGGCGCACCGAAAGTAGGTGGGATAAGCTACGCATCTGGTTTATGCGCACCGGTTGGCGCCCGGCGGACGTGAAGGCCAAGTACCCGCTGGCCAAGCCGGACCTGAGCCAGTTCCGCAAATTCGAGGTGCCGTTGGATGCGCGCCAGCAGGTTTATGTCGCCCTGCAATTCGCCGTTTATGTAGGATTTGGCAGCTATCTGATGAATTTTGGCGAAGCCATGCCGACTGCGGCCCTGGTATTGGGCTGGAGCGCGATGGCATTGGGGTTGTTTACGCTGGGCGTGGCTTTGGAGAATCGCCCATGGGCATTGAAGGCTGAGCTTGTGCGACTGGCGCTGAACGTGCCTTTGGTGTGGCTGGCGCCGCTGGTCGGGTTATGGCCGGCCAGTTCGCTGGGCTGGCTGGGGTTGCTCAGCTACAGCTTGCTTAGCGTCATCGGCCTCTACTGTTGCAGAGACCGGCTTACTCGACTGGCGTCTTAGGCGTGTTGGATGTTTGCGGTTCGCTCAACTGTTCTTCTGCCAGGCGCACCTTTTCGGCCGCGCAGGCTTCCCGGATCAGGCGGGCGTTCTTGATGCGGCGGCGGATCCACAGGCCCAGGCCCAGTACCAGCAAGGCGCCCAGTACCCACAGTTCGTATTTCTTGACGCTGCCCAGCATGCCTTCAAGTACCGCGCCGAAGTGGTAGGCCGCAGCGCCCAGCGCAGTCGCCCAGATCGCCGCACCGATGCCGTTAAGCAGCAGGTAACGTCCCGGCGGATAGCCCGACAGGCCGATGGCCACTGGCATGACAGTGCGCAGGCCGTAGACAAAACGGAAACTCAACACCCAAATGTCCGGATGCTTGCGGATATGCTCCAGCGCCTTGTCACCCAGCAGTTGCCAGCGCGGTTTGCGTGCCAGGAGTTTGCGGCCATGCTTGCGCCCCAGGAAATACCACAGCTGGTCGCCGGCGTAGCTGCCGCAAAAGGCAACGACCACCACCAGGTTGATATCCATGTATCCGCGGAACGCTAGGAAGCCTGCGAGCACCAAGATGGTTTCGCCTTCGAAGAACGTGCCTAGGAAGAGGGCAAAATAGCCGAAGTCATGCAGAAATTGTTGGAGCATTGTCTGGGTGCTAGCGAAATGAACGCGCAGCCTACGCCTTCGTGAACATTCATGAAAGTATCGAGATGTGTCACGAAGTGAACAATTCCTACAAAAGCTGCGAATGCGACTACAGGTCGCATGGCTAAGCACAACTGTCATTCCTTCGTCATAATGGCCGCCTATAACTGTCACGCTCGCCCGTCAACATGGGCTCAGGAGTCTGCCGTGAGCTTCACTCCCGCCAATCGCTTGTTCCCTGCCACGCGTCTGCGCCGCAACCGCCGTGATGATTTTTCCCGCCGTCTGGTTCGTGAAAACGTCCTGACGGTGGATGATCTGATCCTGCCGGTATTTGTGCTGGACGGTGAAAACCGTCGGGAAGCGGTGGCGTCGATGCCGGGTGTCGAGCGCTTGACCATTGATCTGTTGCTTGAAGAAGCGGTGCACTGGGTCGAGTTGGGAATTGTGGCGCTGGCGCTATTCCCGGTGACGCCATCCGAACTCAAGTCACTGGACGCCGCCGAAGCCTGGAACCCCGAAGGCATCGCCCAGCGCGCCACTCGTGCCCTGCGCGAGCGTTTCCCGGAGCTTGGGGTGATTACCGACGTGGCCCTGGACCCGTTCACCACACATGGGCAGGATGGCATCCTGGACGAAGGCGGTTATGTGCAGAACGACATCACCGTCGACGCACTGGTCAAGCAAGCGCTGTCCCATGCTGCGGCGGGCGCTCAGGTGGTTGCTCCATCGGACATGATGGACGGTCGAATCCAGGCGATCCGCGAAGCCCTGGAGCTGGCCGACCACGTCAACGTGCGGATCATGGCCTACTCGGCCAAGTACGCCAGCGCCTATTACGGCCCGTTCCGCGATGCGGTCGGCTCGGCGCTTAACCTAGGCAAGGCCAACAAGGCCTCGTACCAGATGGACCCAGCCAACAGCCACGAAGCCCTGCACGAAGTGGCGGCGGACTTGGCCGAAGGCGCCGATATGGTTATGGTCAAGCCTGGCATGGCGTACCTGGATATCCTTTACCGCGTCAAAGATGAATTCAAGGTGCCGACCTTTGTCTATCAGGTCAGCGGTGAGTACGCCATGCACATGGCCGCGATCCAGAATGGTTGGTTGAGTGAAGGGGTGATTCTTGAATCCTTGACTGCCTTTTAACGTGCGGGTGCTGATGGCATCCTGACTTACTTTGCCGTCCGTGCCGCCCAATTGCTTAGAGAGCAAAAATAGCCCTCACAGGAACACTCGATGAATACCGAAGGACTCACAGAAGTTGCCGTAAAAGACGCTCACCCGGTGGTCGAACAAGTTGCCGAAACCCCGTCGGTACAAGAGCCCGCGCCGCCTGCCGTGATCGCGGAACCGCCGGTGGTGGTGGCGCCTGCGATCGTGATTCCGAACCTGGATGACAGCAGCCTGTACATCCATCGCGAGCTGTCGCAACTGCAATTCAACATTCGCGTGCTGGAACAGGCGCTGGATGAGTCCTACCCGCTGCTGGAACGACTGAAGTTCCTGCTGATTTTCTCCAGCAACCTGGACGAGTTCTTCGAGATTCGTGTCGCTGGCCTCAAGAAACAGATCACCTTCGCCCGCGAACAGGCCGGTGCCGATGGCCTGCAACCGCACCAGGCCTTGGCCCGCATCAGCGAGTTGGTGCACGGTCATGTTGATCGTCAATACGCCATCCTCAACGACATCCTGTTGCCGGAACTGGAAAAACATCAGGTCCGCTTCATTCGTCGCCGCAACTGGACCGTCAAGCTCAAGACTTGGGTGCGTCGCTATTTCCGTGACGAGATCTCACCGATCATCACCCCGATCGGCCTGGACCCGACGCACCCGTTCCCGCTGCTGGTGAACAAGAGCCTGAACTTCATTGTTGAGCTGGAAGGTATCGACGCCTTCGGTCGCGATTCGGGCCTGGCGATCATTCCGGCCCCGCGTCTGTTGCCGCGCATCATCAAGGTACCCGAAGAGGTTGGGGGCGCTGGCGATAACTATGTATTCCTTTCGTCGATGATCCACGCTCACGCCGATGACCTGTTCCAGGGCATGAAGGTCAAGGGCTGCTACCAGTTCCGCCTGACCCGTAACGCTGACCTTGCGGTAGACACCGAAGACGTCGAAGACCTGGCCCGCGCCTTGCGCGGCGAATTGTTCTCCCGTCGCTACGGCGATGCAGTGCGCCTGGAAGTGGTGGACACCTGCCCCAAGCCCCTGTCCGACTATTTGCTCAAGCAGTTCAACCTCGCCGAGACCGAGTTGTATCAGGTCAACGGCCCGGTGAACCTGACGCGCCTGTTCAGCATCACCAGCCTGGACAGCCATCCGGAGCTGCAATACATCCCCTTTACCCCGCAGATCCCGAAACTGCTGCAAAACAGCGAGAACATTTTCAGCATGGTCAGCAAGCAAGACATCTTGCTGCTGCACCCCTTTGAGTCGTTCACCCCGGTGGTCGACTTGCTGCGCCAGGCTGCCAAGGACCCGCATGTGTTGGCGGTGCGCCAGACCCTGTATCGCAGCGGCGCCAACTCGGAAATCGTCGATGCGCTGGTGGACGCCGCGCGTAACGGCAAGGAAGTCACTGTGGTGATCGAATTGCGCGCGCGCTTCGATGAAGAATCCAACCTGCAACTGGCCAGCCGTCTGCAAGCGGCCGGTGCGGTGGTGATCTACGGCGTGGTCGGCTTCAAGACCCACGCCAAGATGATGCTGATCCTGCGCCGTGAAGCCGGCGAAATCGTGCGTTACGCCCACTTGGGCACCGGTAACTACCACGCCGGTAACGCCAAGCTCTACACCGACTACAGCCTGCTGACCTCCGACGATGCATTGTGCGAAGACGTCGGCAAACTGTTTAGCCAGTTGATCGGCATGGGCAAGACGTTGCGCATGAAGAAGCTGCTGCACGCGCCGTTCACCCTGAAAAAGGGCATGCTCGACATGATTGCCCGGGAAACCCAGTTCGCCCTCGACGGCAAGTCGGCACACATCATCGCCAAGTTCAACTCGCTGACGGATCCGAAGATCATCCGCGCGCTGTACAAGGCAAGCCAGTCTGGCGTGCGCATCGACTTGGTGGTGCGTGGCATGTGCTGCCTGCGGCCGGGCATCGCCGGGGTCTCCCATAACATCCATGTGCGTTCGATCATCGGCCGCTTCCTGGAGCACACGCGGGTGTTCTACTTTCTCAACGGTGGCGAGGAGCAGATGTTCCTCTCCAGTGCCGACTGGATGGAGCGCAACCTCGACAAACGTGTGGAGACTTGCTTCCCGGTGGAAGGCAAGAAGCTGATCATGCGGGTCAAGAAGGAACTGGAGAGTTATCTCACCGATAACACCCACAGCTGGAGCCTGCAGTCGGACGGTCGCTACGTGCGCAACACGCCAACCGGCAACCAGAACCCACGCAGTGCCCAGGCGACGTTGCTGGAGCGGTTGGGCAGCCCGGTGTTGAACGTTCGTTGAGACTCTTTTAAACCTGACAAAAAAACGGCCCTTTCGAGGGCCGTTTTTGATTGGGGCGGGTAACTTTCAATGTGGCGAGGGAGCAAGCCCCTCGCCACAGATCAACGCACGTTCAGGCTAAACCCAACTCGCGTCAGCCATTCCGCTTCCTGGGCGAAATCCGCCTGGGTCAGTTGGTTTTCGTTCAGCCAGTTTTTCGGGAACACCACATCGAGGCTGTCACCGTGCGCGCGCAGGGTGACCTGAGGCATTTCCTGGGTGCCACGAATGTGGTGGAACAAAATTGCAAACCGCAGCAGGGCGCACAGGCGAATCAGCTTGATGCCCTCGGCACCGAACTCGGCGAACTTGTCCTTGGGGATATTACGGCGATGGCCGCGTACCAGGAGCGCAAGCATTTGCTGGTCTTCCCGGGAGAAACCGGCCAGGTCCGAGTGTTCGATCAGGTAGGCGCCGTGCTTGTGGTAATGATAGTGGGCGATGTCCAGGCCCACTTCATGAACCTTGGCCGCCCAGCCCAGTAACTCACGCCAGACGCCGTCTGCCAGGTCCCAATCCTCGGCCACCTGGTCGAAGGCATGCAGCGCCTTGCGCTCGACTCGCTCCGCTTGTTTGAGGTCGACGTGGTAACGCTCCATCAGGGAGCCCAGGGTACGTTCACGGACGTCTTCGTGGTGATGGCGGCCCAGCAGGTCGTAGAGCACACCTTCGCGCAGGGCGCCATCACAGTGATCCATGCGTTGCAGTTCAAGGGCGTCGAAAATCGCTTCGAGGATCGCCAGGCCTGCGGGGAAAATCGCCCGGCGGTCAGGCTTGATGCCGTCGAAGTCGATTTTTTCGGCGTCGCCCAATTTGAAAATCTTGCGCTTGAGCCAGGCCAGGCCTTCGGCATTGACCTCGCCGGTGCCGTGGCCGCCGGCCTTCAGGGCCAGGCCAATGGCGCGGACGGTGCCGGATGAGCCGATGGCTTCATCCCAGGTCAGGCGATGCAGGGCATGCTCGATGCTCATGATCTCCAGCCGCGCCGCCGTATACGCCTGGGCATAGCGGGCCGGGGTGATCTTGCCGTCCTTGAAATAACGCTGGGTGTAGCTGACGCAACCCATCTGCAGGCTTTCGCGCAGCAAGGGTTCAAAGCGTTGGCCGATGATGAACTCGGTACTGCCGCCGCCGATGTCCGCCACCAGGCGCTTGCCAGGGGTGTCGGCCAGGGTGTGGGATACACCGAGGTAAATCAGGCGTGCTTCTTCACGACCGGAAATGACTTCTACCGGATGCCCCAGGATTTCTTCGGCGCGACGGATGAATTCGCCACGGTTACGGGCTTCCCTGAGGGCGTTGGTGCCGACAATTCGCACGGCGCCCTGAGGCATGCCGTTGATCAGTTGGGCAAAGCGTTTGAGGCAATCGAGCCCGCGCTGCATGGATTCTTCGTTGAGCTTGCGCTCTTCGTCGATCCCTGCAGCCAGTTGCACCTTTTCACCGAGCCGCTCAAGGATACGGATCTCGCCGTTCTGGGCCTTGGCCACGACCATGTGAAAGCTGTTGGAGCCCAGGTCGATGGCGGCGATCAGGGACAGATTCTTGGCTTGGGATTGCGGCATGGGTAGGGGATCTCGGTCGATAACCTCGCCATCGTGCCACGATCAAACGCTGACGCCAACGCGTAGTGCCTTGGGAATTTTGAGCTGGTCAGCCCGGCTGTTCCACCGAACCGATGAAGTTGGCCAGTTCAGCTGTCTGCGGGTTAGCAAACAGCACCCTCGGGTCGCCGACTTCGTGCACCTTGCCCTGGTGCATGAACACCAATTTGTCACCCACCTCCCGGGCAAAACGCATCTCGTGGGTGACCATGATCAGGGTCATGCCGTCCTTGGCCAGTTGGCGGACCACGCTGAGCACTTCGTTGACCAGCTCCGGGTCCAGCGCCGAGGTGATTTCGTCGCACAGCAACACCTTGGGCGACATTGCCAGCGCACGGGCGATGGCCACACGCTGTTGCTGGCCGCCGGACAGGCGATCGGGGAAAGCATCGAACTTCTCCCCCAACCCAACCCGTTCCAGCATCTGCCTCGCCAGCTGTGCGGCCTTGGCCTTGGGCACTTTCTGCACCACCTGCGGCGCGAGCATGACGTTTTCACCCACCGTCAGATGGGGGAACAGGTTGAACTGCTGGAATACCATGCCGACTTTCTGTCGCAGGCTGCGCAGGTCGGCACGGGCGGCGTCGAGGTATTCGCCATCGACCTCGATCACACCATCGTTGATCGACTCCAGGCCGTTGAGGGTGCGCAGCAAAGTGGATTTTCCCGAGCCGCTGCGGCCGATGATCGCGACCACCTGGCCTTCTTCGATCGTCAGGTCGATGCCCTTGAGCACATGGTGATCGCCGTAATACTTATGCAGGGCAGAAATTCTAAGCAGAGGCATGCAGTCTCCTTTCCAGGTAGCGCGCACTAAGGGACAAGGGGTAGCAGAGCAGGAAGTAACCCAGCGCCACCAGGCCATAGACCATGAAGGGTTCGAAGGTGGCATTGGCGAGCATGCCGCCGGTCTTGGTCAGTTCGGTGAAGCCGATGATCGAGGTCACGGCGGTGCCTTTGACCACCTGCACCGAGAAACCTACGGTGGGCGCCACGGCGATGCGCAGGGCTTGGGGCAGGATCACGTAGCGCAGTTGCTCATACGGGTTGAGGGCCAGGCTCGCCGACGCTTCCCATTGCCCGTGGACGATGGATTCGACGCAGCCACGCCAGATCTCCGCCAGGTAGGCGCTGGTAAACAGGGTCAAGGCAATCGCGGCCGCCAGCCAGGGTGAGATATCAATCCCCAGCAGGGCCACGCCGAAGAACACCAAAAACAGCTGCATCAACAGCGGCGTGCCCTGGAACAGTTCGATGTAAGTCCGCGCGACGTTGCGTGGGAACGCCTTGGTGCTGATGCGCATCGTCATCACCAGCAAACCGATCAGGCCGCCACCGATAAACGCTACCAGCGACAGCAGCAAGGTCCATTGCAGGCCGGTGAGCAGGTTGCGCACGATGTCCCAGAAGGAAAAATCACTCATCGACTGTTTCTCATCACATAGCGGCGGCCGATCCAATTGAGCAACTGACGGATCATCAACGCCATGCACAGGTAGACCAGGGTGGTCAGGGCATAGGTTTCAAAAGCGCGGAAGTTGCGCGACTGGATAAAGTTGGCGGCAAAGCTCAACTCCTCAGTGGCGATTTGTGAACAGACTGCCGAGCCGAGCATCACGATAATGATCTGGCTGCTCAGGGCGGGCCAGACCTTGCCCAGCGCCGGCAGCAGCACCACATGGCGGAACGCCTCGAAGCGGGTCATCGCCAGCGCCGCCGCGGCTTCCAGCTGTCCGCGAGGAATGGCCTGGATGCCGGCACGGATAATCTCCGTGGAGTAGGCCCCCAGGTTGATCACCATCGCCAGCACAGCCGCCTGCCATTCGGAAATCTGCAGGCCGAGGGAGGGCAAACCGAAGAAGATGAAAAACAACTGCACCAGGAACGGCGTGTTGCGGATCAACTCGACATACACCCCGAAGATCCAGCAAAACGGCTGGATCTTCCACGCCCTCACCACCGCCCCGACGATCCCCAGGGCCACGCCCAGCACCGCGCCGATGGCGGTCAGCTCAAGTGTGAACAGCGCACCGCGCAGCAACAGATCGGTATTGGCCAGGACTGGCACAAAGTCGAATTGATAGGCCATATCTAACCCTCTTCGCAGCGATTAGAGATCAGCTGGCAGCGGCTCTTTGAGCCACAGTTTTGCGTTCTTTTCCAGGCTGCCGTCGGCCTTGGCCGCGACCAGGATCTGGTTGACCTTGTCCAGCAGCGCTGGCTCGTTCTTGTTCACGCCCACGTAGACCGGCGAGTCCTTGAGCTTCACTTTCAGTGCCGGCACGCGCTTGGGATTGCGCGCGCTGATGGCCACCATGACCACGTTGCCGCTGGCGATCAGGTCCACCTGGCCTGCGAGGTAGGCGGCGATGGTTGAATTGTTGTCTTCAAAGCGCTTGATGGTGGCTTCTTTGGGCGCGACGGCGGTCAGCTCGATGTCTTCGATGGCGCCACGGGTCACGCTGATGGTTTTGCCCTTGAGGTCGTCCAGGGTGTTGATCGCAGCGTCAGGCGGACCGAAAACCGCCAGGTAGAACGGCGCATAAGCCTTGGAGAAGTCGATGACTTTTTCCCGCTCCGGATTCTTGCCCAGGCTGGAAATCACTAGGTCGACCTTGCCGGTGGTCAGGAACGGAATGCGATTGGTGCTGTTGACTGGGGTCAGTTCCAGCTTGACCTTGAGCTGGTCGGCCAACAGTTTTGCGGTGTCGATATCCAGGCCGCGAGGCTTCATGTCGGATCCTACCGAACCAAACGGCGGGAAGTCCTGAGGCACGGCGACCTTGAGGGTGCCACGGGCAACGATATCGTCCAGGCTGTCAGCCTGTGCGGGCGCCTGGCTCAGCATCAGGCTGGCAAACAGGGCAGTGAGCAGGACGCTGCAACGCTTGGTCATGGCAACTCTCCGAAAAGGGCGAAGGGGTTTTCTGGTTTCTGCCAGTGCACAGCCCATGCCATCACTGCCTGGATCGGCTGCAAGACCGGTATCTGTTGAGCTACGGCGGTCTTACTGGTCTGAACAGTTGCTGCGCTTTTTGCACCCTTTTCGAGCGTCGCCAAAAACCCGCGAGCCCCTTTAGGGCGTGGCTTGCCGGCTGGCGCGAATAGCTTTACAACTAGCCGATCAGTTGACTGGAAACTTGAGTTTTTATGAATTCCATCGCGCAGGCCGTACCGGAGGTGGCGTTGCAAGCCATCCGCAAACTGATCGCTGAAGAGGGTTTCGGGCCGGGCGATGTGCTGCCCTCCCAGCGCGACCTGGCGCTGCAATTGGGCGTGAGTCGCGCCTCGTTGCGCGAAGCCTTGTCTTCCCTCAGCGCCTTGGGCGTGGTCAGTGTGCAGCCAGGTAAAGGCGTGTTCGTACAAGCGCCCGAGGAAACCCCAGAGCTGGCCTGGCCTTTTGCTGCGCAGGCCACGCCGCTGGACATCTTTCAACTGCGCTACGCCCTGGAAGGGTTCGCGGCGGGGCTGGCGGCGGTGACGTTGACCACCGATGAGCTGGATATCCTGGAAGATAATGTCGAGGCGATGCGCAAGGAGCTCAAGGCCGGCGACTTTGAAGCGTCGGCCCGGCTGGACTTCGAATTCCACCAGCACATCCTTCAGGCCAGCGGCAATCAGGCAATGCTCAGCATTCTCAGTGCCAGTGCCGAGGTGTTTCTGGAGAGCCAGAAGCTACCGTTCATCCGGCCGGAGCGGGCCATGGAAACTTGGCAGGAGCACCGCAAGATTCTCCGGGCGCTGGCCCGGCGCGCTAGCGGGGTGGCGCAGAAAACCATGCAGGAACATGTACGCAATGCGGCGTTGCGTACAGGAATTGCCTTCACTACTCCCGTCGCGCCTTAAGTTGGGCTATACCCAAACTCATGCACCACCATAGCAAGAGTCAATCAGAGGCGGCTTCCTGAACGAGGGAAGGGCAGCTATGATGGGCAACGTTTTTTTTGCTTACAACCCGGAGACATCCATGAGCAACGATCTTATCAAGCACGTCACCGACGCGACCTTTGAGGCAGAAGTACTTCAGGCCCAAGGCCCGGTGCTGGTTGACTACTGGGCTGAATGGTGTGGTCCTTGCAAAATGATCGCTCCGGTCCTGGACGACATTGCTACCACTTACGCAGGCAAACTGACCATTGCCAAGCTGAACATCGACGACAACCAGGAAACCCCGGCCAAGCATGGCGTGCGTGGTATCCCGACGCTGATGCTGTTCAAGAACGGCAACGTCGAAGCCACCAAGGTCGGCGCACTGTCCAAGTCCCAGTTGCAAGCATTCCTCGACGCCAACATCTAAGCGTCGTAAAAAAGCCCCGCAAATTGCGGGGCTTTTTCGTAAGTCAGGGCTAGACGCTCTGAAACTCAGGTGGTACATTCGGCCCCGCACTGGTTTCTCCACTGCCCCCTGCAAGCCGTCGCCGACGCTCTTCTTTTCGATTAGTACGCGATTCTGTCGCCTTCTCTGCGGCGCGGCCTCATTAAGCCCAAAGCTTAATTCCCCCCCTCCATAAATGATTACGTCATTCCTATATGAATCTGACTGAACTCAAGCAAAAGCCGATTACCGAACTGCTCGAATTGGCCGAACAGATGGGCATAGAAAATATGGCCCGTTCGCGCAAGCAGGACGTGATTTTCTCCTTGTTGAAAAAGCACGCGAAAAGCGGCGAGGAAATCTCCGGTGATGGCGTGCTGGAGATCCTCCAGGACGGCTTCGGCTTCCTCCGCTCTGCAGACGCTTCCTATCTTGCCGGTCCAGACGATATCTACGTCTCGCCGAGCCAGATCCGTCGCTTCAACTTGCGCACCGGTGACACCATCGTTGGCAAGATCCGTCCTCCGAAGGAAGGCGAGCGTTATTTCGCCCTGCTCAAGGTCGACACGATCAACTACGATCGTCCCGAGAACGCGAAAAACAAGATTCTCTTCGAGAACTTGACGCCGCTGTTCCCGACCGTGCGCATGAAGATGGAAGCTGGCAACGGTTCCACCGAAGACTTGACCGGTCGTGTCATCGACCTGTGCGCCCCGATCGGCAAAGGCCAGCGTGGCCTGATCGTCGCGCCGCCGAAAGCTGGCAAGACCATCATGCTGCAGAACATCGCAGCGAACATCGCCCGTAACAATCCTGAAGTTCACCTGATCGTATTGTTGATCGATGAGCGTCCGGAAGAAGTGACCGAAATGCAGCGCACCGTGCGCGGCGAAGTGGTTGCCTCGACGTTCGATGAGCCGCCAACCCGCCACGTGCAGGTTGCCGAAATGGTGATCGAGAAGGCCAAGCGCCTGGTCGAGCACAAGAAGGACGTGGTGATTCTGCTCGACTCCATCACCCGTCTGGCCCGTGCCTATAACACCGTGATCCCGAGCTCCGGCAAGGTCCTCACCGGTGGTGTCGATGCCCACGCCCTGGAGAAACCGAAACGTTTCTTCGGCGCCGCACGGAACATCGAAGAAGGCGGTTCGCTGACCATCATCGCCACCGCGCTGGTTGAAACCGGCTCGAAGATGGATGAAGTGATCTACGAAGAATTCAAAGGTACCGGCAACATGGAATTGCCTTTGGATCGCAAGATCGCTGAAAAGCGCGTCTTCCCGGCCATCAACATCAACCGCTCCGGCACCCGCCGCGAAGAGTTGCTGACTGCCGACGACGAACTGCAACGCATGTGGATTCTGCGCAAGCTGCTGCACCCGATGGACGAAGTAGCCGCCATCGAGTTCCTGATCGACAAGTTGAAACAAACCAAGACCAACGACGAGTTCTTCTTGTCGATGAAGCGCAAGTAACGCGACTTTTCAGGTCGAAAAAAGATGGCGCCCTACGGGGCGCCATTTTTTTTGTGTCGAGAGTGGGAGGTTTAGGCGCTATGCATGTCTGTTAAGAAACAAAAAAGGCGAGCACGTCTACGCTCACCCCATTCGAATCTGACTGACAATAAGAATTTATGACCACACTTGCTTACCGAAGGGATATCGACGGCCTGCGCGCAATAGCTGTAATCGCTGTAGTGTTATTCCATTTTGGCGTTCCAGGTTTCACCGGCGGCTTTATTGGCGTCGACGTGTTCTTTGTGATTTCTGGCTATTTGATCACTTCCATCATCTGGCGCGAGCGCCAATCCAATCGTTTCAGTTTCGTGGATTTCTGGGCCCGTCGTGCCCGGCGCATCCTGCCTGCGCTGTTCGTGATGATGATCGCGGCGCTGCTGATGGGCTGGTTTCTGCTGGCGCCCAAGGACTATGAAGAGCTGGGGCGTTCGGTGCGCTATCAGGTGCTGTTCACCTCCAACCTGCTGTTTATGCGTCAGGACGGCTATTTTGACGTGGCGTCCGACCTCAAACCCTTGCTGCACACCTGGTCGCTGGCGGTGGAGGAGCAGTTCTACATCCTGTTCCCGCTATTACTGGCGCTGCTGTCTCGTTACTTGAAACACTGGCGCACGGCGTTGTTCGCGGTGTTACTGGTGTCGTTCGGGCTCAGTGTCTGGGCCGTGGCTTATCACCCGGAAAAAGCCTTTTTCCTGCTGCCGATGCGTGGCTGGGAACTCCTTGCCGGTGCCATGCTGGCGGTACAGCCCAAGCGCGACTGGCGCGCATCACCGGCCCTGGCTCAAGGCGTCAGCCTGGTGTCCATGGTGCTGATCCTGCTGGCGGTGTTCTGTTTTGATCCCCGCACGCCATTTCCAGGTGTGGCGGCGTTACTGCCGGTGCTGGGCGTGGTCGGGCTGATATGGGCCAACGGACATCAGCAAACGCTGATCGGACGGCTGCTGGGCACGCGAGTGCTGGTGGGGTTGGGTCTGATTTCCTATTCCTGGTACCTGTGGCATTGGCCAGTGTTTGTTTTTGCCAGTTATGCCAGCGTCGATGGTCTGGGGCCGTTCGAGCTAGCTGGGCTGATTCTGCTGACCCTGGGGCTGGGTTACCTGTCCTGGCGGCTGGTGGAAAGCCCGTTCCGGGAACAGCGTTTGTTGGCGGGACGCAAGGCGATATTGGCTGCCGCGGGCGTCGGTATTCTTTGTATCGGCCTGGCCGGGCAAGCGTTGCGCTGGACCGATGGCTTGCCCTGGCGGCTGTCCGAGGAGGCGTTGCGTTATGCCCAGGCCAAAGAGTGGAGCCCGGAACTGTTGGCGTGCCTGGCCGAGAAGGACACCCCTGATGACCGGCTTTTCTGCCATTTCGGCCCCAGGAGTCGCTCGGTTTCCGCCCTGGTCTGGGGCGACAGCCATGCCACGGCGTTGATCCCGGCCCTTGAGGATGGGGCGCAGAAACACGATATCAGCCTGGTTCAGGCTAGTTTTGCCGGCTGCGTGCCCCTTTCAGGCCTGGAAAATATTCCCCGTTGTGCGCATTTCAACCAGCGCGTGCAAGCGGTCCTGGTCCAGCAAACCTTCAGCGATGTGATGCTGGTGGCCCGTTGGAGCCTATACGTTTATGGGCAGGCGTCTGGTGACAAAGAGCATGCGCTCAAGGACCCGGCCACCGGCCACTACGTGCAGGCTATTGCCGAACAGCGTTTCGCCGAGGGCATGCGTGAGCGCGTCGCCGGGTTGCGCGCCGCAGGGCATCGGGTCTGGCTGGTCAAGGAAGTGCCGCTGCAGGAGTTTAGCGTGCCGTACCGTCTGAGCCGTCTGGCGATGCTCCATCGGTCGGTGGAAGGCCAAGGATTGCCGCTGGCTCATCACTTGCAGCGCCAGGGGTTCATCAACCAGTTGTTCGATCAGATGGCCGCCGCCGACCCAGGCGTCGTAGCGTTGGACCCTGCGTCCCGGTTGTGTGCTATCGACAGCCTGTGCCGGGTCGAACTCAATGGCCAGGCGCTGTATACCGACGACAACCACATTTCCGAGGTGGGCGCGCGTTACATTGAGGGTTTCCTGGAGCCGTTGTTCAGTTCGCTGCAATCGCGAGGGCTGACGGCCAATTAAGCGTGCGCGGCGCTCAATTACACCGCGATAAGCTGCCAGCCGCCCTCAGAGCAGGTAGGATGTACGCCTATTTTACGGGTGGCATGGTTAATGAAATTCAAGGATCTTCGGGATTTCGTGCAGCAACTTGAGCAGCGCGGAGAGTTGAAACGTATCCAGGTGCCGATTTCCCCGGTCCTGGAAATGACTGAGATTTGCGACCGCACCTTGCGTAACAAGGGCCCGGCGTTGCTGTTCGAAAAACCGGTGGGCTTTGATATTCCGGTGCTCGGCAACCTGTTCGGGACCCCCGAGCGAGTGGCCTTTGGCATGGGCGCCGAAGCGGTCAGCGAGCTGCGTGAGATTGGCAAGTTGCTGGCCTTCCTCAAGGAGCCCGAGCCACCCAAGGGCCTGAAAGACGCCTGGTCGAAGCTGCCGATCTTCCGCAAGATCATTGCCATGGCCCCCAAGGTGGTCAAGGATGCGGTATGCCAGGAAGTCGTCATCGAAGGCGATGACGTCGACCTTGGCATGCTTCCGGTGCAAACCTGCTGGCCCGGCGACGTTGGCCCGCTGATCACCTGGGGCCTGACCGTCACCAAGGGCCCGAACAAGGACCGCCAGAACCTCGGCATTTACCGTCAGCAAGTGATCGGCCGCAACAAGGTCATCATGCGTTGGCTGAGTCACCGAGGTGGTGCGCTGGATTATCGCGAGTGGTGCGAGAAGCATCCCGGCAAACCGTTCCCGGTCGCCGTGGCTCTGGGCGCAGACCCGGCGACCATCCTTGGCGCGGTGACACCGGTGCCCGACAGTCTGTCCGAATACGCCTTCGCCGGACTGCTGCGCGGTAATCGCACCGAGCTGGTGAAGTGCCGTGGCAACGACCTGCAAGTGCCGGCCACTGCCGAAATCATCCTCGAAGGCGTGATACATCCCGGCGAAATGGCTGCTGAAGGTCCGTATGGCGACCACACCGGCTACTACAACGAAGTCGACAGCTTCCCGGTGTTCACCGTCGAGCGCATCACCCACCGGATCAAACCGATCTACCACAGCACCTACACGGGCCGTCCGCCGGATGAGCCGGCGATTCTCGGCGTGGCGCTGAACGAAGTGTTCGTGCCTATCCTGCAGAAGCAGTTTCCGGAAATCACCGACTTCTACCTGCCGCCCGAAGGTTGCTCGTACCGCATGGCCATCGTGACCATGAAGAAGTCGTATCCGGGCCACGCCAAGCGGGTAATGCTCGGTGTCTGGTCGTTTTTGCGACAGTTCATGTACACCAAGTTCGTTATTGTGACCGACGACGACATCAACGCCCGGGACTGGAATGACGTGATCTGGGCCATTACCACGCGCATGGACCCCAAGCGCGACACGGTGATGATCGACAACACGCCAATCGACTACCTCGACTTCGCCTCGCCGGTATCAGGCCTGGGATCAAAAATGGGCCTGGATGCCACCCATAAATGGCCGGGTGAAACCACCCGCGAGTGGGGCCGGGTGATCGTCAAGGACGAGGCGGTGACTGCTCGTATCGATGCGCTCTGGAAAGAATTAGGAATAGATTGATGCGTGTAACCCTGCAGCCTTCTGGTGCGGTACTTGAGCTTGTGCCCGGTGAGCGGATTCTCGATGGCGCGCGGCGCCTGGGCTACGATTGCCCCCAGGCCTGTCGCAACGGCGTGTGCCACGTGTGCGCGGCACTGCTGGTCGAGGGCCGCGTGCAGCAGGCCGGCGAGGTGCGTGACCATGGCGAATTCTATACCTGCATTGCCGAGCCGCTGGAAGATTGCATCGTTCTATGGGATGGCGTGTTGGCGCCGGGAGAGTTGCCCGTGCGCAAGCTGTCGTGCCAACTGAGCGAGTGCGTGGACATCGGCGGTGATGTCTGGCGCGTCCGCTTGCGGGCGCCGGCCGGCAAGTCGGTGCGTTATCACGCCGGGCAGTACTTGATGATTGAGCGGGAAAACGGCGAGAAGTCGGCATTTTCACTGGCCTCGGCCCCCCACGGTGGACGTGAGCTTGAGCTGCATGTGCTGGTCCGCGAAGACAGTGCCCGTAGCCTGATCGAGCAGTTGCAACGCAACCAGATGGCGCGGGTCGAATTGCCGTTTGGTGATACTCACCTGGCGGAATTGCCCGACGGGCCGCTGGTGTTGATCGCCGCCGGTACCGGCATGGCGCAGATGCACAGCCTGATCGAACATTGCCGGGCCAGCGGTTTCAAACACCCGGTGCACCTGTATTGGGGCGTGCGTCGTCCCGACGACTTTTATCAGATCGAGCATTGGGAGCATTGGGAGCAATGGAAGCAACTGCCCAACCTGTTCTTGCACAAAGTGGTCAGCGACCTCTGCGGGTGGGAAGGGCGCTGCGGGATGTTGCATGAAGCGGTGTGCGAAGACATCAGCGAGCTCAAGTCCGTGCATGTCTACGCCAGCGGTTCCCCAGCGATGATCTATGCCACGCTGGATGCGTTGGTGACGGCCGGCATGGATGCGCACCAGATGCGTGCCGATGTGTTTGCCTATGCCCCAAGGTCCTAACCTCAAAAACTGCCGGGTATCCTGTGGCGAGCGGGCTTGTTGTGGAAAGCCCGCTCGCCACAGCAATCAAAACCGCAGCCCCGTTGTCACCATCGCCGCATTAAACCCCAGCAACACAAATTCCCCGGCCACAGGCCCATAGTGAACGCCCACTGACGGAATGATCACCGGCGCCACGCCAAAACGGTTCAGCGGGATCTTGTCGCGATACTTGCCGCGATAGCCCTGGATCACCCCGCCGGTCAGCTTCAGGTACACCGGATAGTCGGTCATGTCATAGCGCTTGCCGGCATAGGCGTAGTAGGACCGTTGGCTGAACGAGTTGCGAAACGTCGCCCCGCCATACACCAGCCCCGAAGCTTCATTGCGCTCCAGGCCAATCAGGTCCTGGTTGTTGTTGTGCTCGGGGTCCGGGGCAAAGTGCCGGGTGTAGACGCTGGTCTGGGCGTACCAGAAGCCTTTGTCATCCTCGGTCGGTGGTGTTTCGACCGCCAGGGCAGTGGTGGCCTGTGCAATAAGCAGCAGGCCGCAAAGTCGGTATTTCATGGTGCGACCTCGATAGTCGATTGAGTGACGGCTAAGTGGGTCGTGACGTACGCCTATTTTGAAGGCTCGGGGTGCACAAAGGCTGAACGGATGCTGAAAGTACCGGGATTGAGTCGCTGAATCCTGACGGCCGAGTTCTACACCTTCGGTGGCGACAACGTCACCGACAAATACCCGGAAAAGCTCAATGCCTACGCGAGTAGCGGTGGTAACTTGGCCTATAGCACTTTTTCGCCGTACGGTTACAGCGGCGCGTTCTATTACGGTAAAGTTGCATACAATTGGTAATTAAGAAGGGAGACCTAAGCGATTCGCCATGACCGCCATTGAATCTGATCTTTTGCAATTGGCTTACCCTCCGCGGCTCGATCTTGGGCCGCAACTCACTCACGAACAGTTGATGAGCTCGATGCAGGCCACCATGGGCCGGCACAAGGGGGGGCCGGTCTGGCTATTCGCGTATGGCTCGCTGATCTGGCGGCCTGAATGCTCAGCCGTAGAGCGGGTGCGGGGACGGGTGCATGGTTATCATCGCGGCTTGTACCTGTGGTCCCACGAGCATCGGGGCACGCCGGAGTTACCGGGGCTGGTGTTTGGCCTGGACCGTGGCGGCTCCTGCAGCGGGTTTGCCTACCGCTTGCCGGAAGAGCAACTAGAAGCGTCGCTCTACGCCCTGTGGCGCCGCGAGATGCCGTTTCCATCCTACCGCCCGCACTGGCTCAACTGCCGTCTTGCCGATGGCAGCCAGGTGCAGGCGTTGGGATTTGTCCTGGAACGGCACCTGCCCAGCTACGCCGGCAACTTGCCGGACAGCGTGCTGAACCAGGTATTTGAAAGCGCTTGCGGGCGTTATGGCACTACGCGCGATTATGTCGAGCAGACCGTCAACGCCCTGCGTAGCCACGCCATGCCAGATAAAAACCTGGAGGCGCGGCTCAAGCGTTGTTCGAAGGATTGCTCCGTCGACTAGCGCGCGTTGCTGACGTTATTGGTGTGCCACAAGGTGGGGATCAGGAAGGCAATCGCCAACAGACACGCACCGATCAGCAACACAAAACCGCCATCCCAGCCGAAGTGGTCAACGGTGTAGCCCATGGCCGCACTGGCTGCCACGGAACCGCCCAGGTAACCGAACAGGCCGGTAAAGCCTGCCGCCGTACCAGCGGCTTTCTTCGGTACCAATTCCAGCGCCTGCAGGCCGATCAGCATCACCGGGCCGTAGATCAGGAAACCGATGGAGAACAGCGCGATCATGTCGACCATCGGGTTGCCTGGTGGGTTGAGCCAATAAACAAGGGTCGCGACCGTCACCAATGCCATAAACACAATGCCGGTCAGGCCACGGTTGCCACGGAAGATCTTGTCTGACATCCAGCCGCACAACAGCGTGCCTGGAATCCCTGCCCACTCGTAGAGGAAATAGGCCCAGGACGTTTTATCGACGTCGAAGTGCTTGGCTTCTTTCAAATAAGTTGGCGCCCAGTCCAGTACGCCATAGCGCAGCAGATAGACGAAGACGTTGGCGAAGGCGATGTACCAGAGCATTTTGTTGCGCAGCACGTACTTGACGAAGATTTCCTTGGCGCTGAATTCCTCTTCGTGGCTGGCGTCATAGCCTTCCGGGTAATCGTTTTTGTACTGCTCGATCGGCGGCAGGCCTACCGATTGCGGGGTGTCGCGCATGGTGATGAAGGCAAAGGCCGCCACCAGCAAAGCCACGGTGGCCGGGACGTAGAATGCCGCGTGCCAGTCGTTGAACAAGGCCATGCCCAGCAGGAACAGCGGGCCGATCAGGCCGCCGCCGACGTTATGCGCCACGTTCCACACAGACACCACGCCGCCGCGTTCCTTCTGCGACCACCAGTGCACCATGGTCCGCCCACTTGGCGGCCAACCCATGCCCTGGGCCCAGCCGTTAATGAACAGCAAAATGAACATCATGGTGACGCTGGACGTCGCCCAAGGTGCGAAACCGAAAATGAACATCACCCCGGCGGAAACCAGCAGGCCGAAGGGCAGGAAGTAACGTGGGTTGGAGCGGTCGGAAACCAGGCCCATGAGGAACTTGGACAAGCCGTAGGAAATTGCAATCGCCGACATCGCCAGGCCTAACTGGCCGCGGGTGTAACCCTCGTCGATCAGATACGGCATGGCCAGGGAGAAGTTTTTGCGCAGCAGGTAGTACCCGGCGTAACCGACGAAAATACCGGCGAAGATCTGCCAGCGCAGGCGTCGGTAGGTGCTGTCTATTTTTTCTTCAGGCAAGGGTGCCAGGTGTGCGGCAGGTCGAAAGAAAGCAAACATTCAAGAGCTCCAAGTTTCTTGTTTTGACTGCGGATGCGAATGTTACAGTTTCGTTACCGAAAATAGCATCGCCTCTTATCTGGGAGCACAGGAATTGGGAGCTATTGCATGTTCTTTTACGAACATGTCGCTAATAGATAAGTGAGGGGCGTAATAGGTAGGAGCGAGCTTGCTCGCGAAAAACGTTAACGATGACACGTTCGGCCTGGATGAACGCGACGCTCTCGGGTTTTTCGCGAGCAGGAACTAGGCGTCCCTCGCTCCTACAGAAAGGCAGGGTTAGCGGACTTGAACCACGACTTTGCCCACCGCCTTGCGCTGGCCGAGGTCATTGATCGCCTGGGCGGCGTTGTCGAGCGGATACACCTGCGACACCAACGGCTTCAACTTGCCCTCGGCATACCAGCCAAACAACTGCGCAAAGTTCGCCGCATTATCCTGGGGCTGGCGCTGGGCAAACGAACCCCAGAACACCCCGACCACTGCCGCGCCCTTGAGCAGTGCCAGGTTCACCGGCAGCTCGGGGATGCGCCCGCTGGCAAAACCCACCACCAGCAGCCGGCCGTTCCAGGCGATGGCGCGGATGGCCTGGTCAAACAGATCGCCACCCACCGGGTCGTAGATCACATCGGCGCCGTTGCCGTCGGTCAGGCGTTTGATTTCATCCTTGAGGCTGGTTTCGCTGTAGTTGATTAACTCATCAGCGCCGGCCGCCTTGGCCACCGCGAGCTTTTGCGCACTGCTGGCGGCAGCGATCACCCGGGCGCCCATGGCCTTGCCGATTTCCACAGCAGCCAGACCAACGCCGCCAGACGCGCCCAGTACCAACAGGGTTTCCCCTGCTTGCAGGTTGGCGCGCTGTTTCAAGGCATGCATCGAAGTGCCGTAGGTCATGCTAAAGGCGGCGGCGGTGTTGAAGTCCATGCTCGGCGGGATTGGCAGCACGTTGTAGCCCGGTACCGCGACCTGTTCGGCAAAGCTGCCCCAGCCGGTCAAGGCCATGACCCGGTCGCCGACTTTCAGGTGGCTGACCTTTTCCCCGACTTCGCTGACCACGCCCGCCGCTTCACCACCCGGCGAAAACGGGAAGGGCGGCTTGAACTGATATTTGCCTTCGATGATCAAGGTGTCCGGGAAATTCACCCCGGCGGCGTGCACATCCAGCAGGATTTCGTTCTTCTTGATTGCCGGGCTTTCGACGTCTTCCAGCACCAGGGTTTCGGCGGGGCCGAAGGCTTTGCACAGCACGGCTTTCATCGGACTCTTCCTTTTGGCGTATTGGCCGATAAGTGTAGGTGGGTAAGTCGAGGGGTCAACGAGCATACCTTGGCCTGATAAGTCGCCATAAGCTTGTGCTCAGCCTTGCTAGCGTTATGCTACTGAGCAACCGAATTGAGGAATGAACTGTGAAAGCGTGGACCCTGTTGATGCTGGCCCTGACGTTGCCGATGGCAGCCCATGCCGAAGAAGCCAAGGAAGGCGAAGCGCCGAAGGTCAGCTATATCAGCCTGACGCCGCCCTTCGTTGGCAACTATGGCCTGGACGGCACTGCGAAGCTCAAGGTGTACAAGGCTGACATCGCCCTGCGTGTGACCGGGCCGGAGGCTGCCGCGGCGGTCAAAGCCAACGATCCGTTGATTCGTAATCAGTTGGTGGCCCTGTTCACCCAGCAAACCGCCGAGGCCATGGGCAGCGTCGAGGGGAAGGAAAAACTGCGTCAGGAAGCCTTGAAGCAGACCCAGCAAGTGATGAACGACGAGACCGGTAAACCGATGGTTGATGATTTGTTGTTCAACAACCTGATCATCCAGTAATCGCACCCTATTGCTGTGTGCGGCGGGCCCTTTGTGGCAAGCCCGCTCGCCACAGAAATCGGCAATACCTTAAGAGGCAAGGCTCTTTCTGAACCGCGCCAACGCCACCGCAAAAAACAGCAAGCCAATCCCCGCCAGCGCCAGCAAGTCTGGCCACACCACGCTCACACCCGCATCCCTGAACAGGATCGCCGCACTCAGGCTGACAAAGTGCGTCGACGGCGAGCCCTGCATCACCCATTGCAACCATTGCGGCATGCTGTCCAGCGGTGTGCTGCCGCCTGACAGCAACAGCATCGGAATGATCACCGGGATCGCCAGCAAGCCGAACTGTGGCGTCGAGCGGGCGAGGGTGGCGAGGAAGATTCCCAGGGCAGTACTGGCAAACAGATACAGTGCCGTGACCAGCAGAAACAACGTCAGGGATCCTGCCAGCGGTACCCCGAGCAAGCCCTTGACCACCACTTCCAGCGACAGCCAGGTACAGAGCACCACCACCAGCATGTTGCTCCAGATTTTCGCCAGCATGATTTCCAGCGCCGTCAGCGGTAGCACCAGCAAGTGGTCGAGGGTGCCGTGTTCGCGCTCGCGCAGCAATGCGGTGCCGGTCAGCACAATGGCGAGGATGGTGATGTTGTTGACGATCTGGATCACCGCCAGGAACCAGCCGCCTTCCAGGTTGGTATTGAACAACGCCCGCGTGGTGAGTAACGCCGGCGCCTTGTTGGCCGCATCGGCCTGACCGCTATAGGTGAGCAGTTCGCGCTGGAAAATCCGCCCGATGTACCCGGCGCCCATAAAGGCCTGGCTCATGGCTGTGGCGTCGACATTGACCTGCACACTCGGCTGGCGCCCGGCCAACAGGTCGGCCTGGAAATTTGCCGGCACGTTGATCACGAAGGTGTACTGGCCGCTGTCCATGACCTTGTCCAGCTGGTCATAGGGCAACGGCACCGCGGGCTGGAACTCTGGCGGTTGCAAGGCTTCGGCCAACTGGCGGGACAAGTGACTGTGGTCTTCATCCACCAGGGCAACGCTGGCGTTATGTACGCCGATGACCGAACCGGCCGCGGGCATATAGATCGCCACCGTGAAGGCGTAGAACAAAAACAACAGCAACACGCTGTCGTGGCGCAGGCTGGTCAGTTCTTTAATGCCCAGGCGCAGGATATGAGCGAGCTTGTGCATCAGGCCTCCTGCTTCTTGAGCATGATCAGGCTAAGTCCGGTAAACCCCAGGAAAAACCCGAACAGCGCCAGGCACTGCGGCCACAGCTGGCGCAGGTCCAGGGCCTTGGTGAAGGTGCCGACGGCAATATCGAGAAAGTAACCGGCCGGGAACAGCATGCCCATCAGCGCGGCCGCGCCTTCCAGGGACGAGCGCGGCACGATCAACCCGGAAAACTGAATGGTCGGCAGACTGGTGATAATCATGGTACCGAGGATCGCGGCGATCTGGGTGCGGGTGAACGCCGAAATCAACAGGCCCATGCTGGTGGTCGCCAGCACGTAAAGCAGGCCGCCGAAGGCCAGGGTCACGCCACTGCCCTTGAATGGCACGCCGAACAGCCAGCGGTTCATCGCCACCAGCAAAGCCAGGTTGATCAGGCTGACGGCCAGGTACGGCGCCTGTTTACCCAGCAGGAACTCCAGGCGGGTCAGCGGCGTGGCATAGAAGTTGGTGATGGAGCCCAACTCCTTTTCACGTACGATTCCGAGGGCGGTGAGCATCGCCGGGATAAACGCCAGGATCAGCGCCATGACGCCGGGGCCGATGGCGTTTACGCTGACCACGTCTTGATTGTAGCGAAAGCGGGTTTCCAGTTTGGCGGCGGCGCGGTTGTTCAGTGGTGGGCTGTGGAGTTCGGCCAGTTGCTGGAGATTGGCCTGATGTACTGCTTCCACGTAGTTGCGGCTGGTCTCGGCCCGAAACGGCATGCCGCCGTCGAGCCAGGCGGCAACCGCCGGTTGGCGCCCGGCGTACAGGTCGCGGCCGAAACCGGGTGGGATTTCCAGGGCCAGCTTGATTTCCGAGCGTTGCAGGCGCTTGTGCAGCTCGTTCGAGTCCTGGATCGGCGGTTGTTCGGCGAAGTAGCGCGAACTGCGAAAGGCTTCCAGGTAGGCGCGGCTTTGTGGAGTTTGGTCCTGGTCGTAGACGGCGAAGGCGAGCTTTTCCACATCGAGGGAAATGCCGTAGCCAAAGATCACCATCATGAAAATCGCCCCGAGCAGGGCGAAGGCCATGCGCACTTTGTCGCGCAATAACTCCTTGCCTTCGCGGCTGGCGACAGCCAACAGGCGGGCCACGCTGAAGCCGCGTTTGCTGCTGGGCACCGTAGCGGGTGTTTCAGCAGTGGCGGTCTCGACGGTTGTCGGCGCGTCAGGCGCACCCTGGGCTTGTTCCAGGCAAGTAACAAACGCCGCTTCCAGGGTCTCGCCGTGGAATTGCTGTTGCAGTGCATCGGGCGTATCGCAAGCCAGCACCTTGCCAGCGTGCATCAGCGAGATGCGGTCGCAGCGCTGAGCTTCGTTCATGAAGTGGGTGGACAGAAAGATCGTCACCCCTTGCTCGCGGGACAACTCCACCAACAGCCGCCAGAAATCATCCCGCGCCGCCGGGTCGACGCCGGAAGTCGGTTCGTCGAGGATCAGCACTTCCGGACGATGCAGCACCGCCACCGCCAATGACAGGCGCTGACGCAAGCCCAATGGCAACTCGCCGGAAGGCTGCTCGGCAACGCCGCCCAGGTCAAAGCGCTGGATCAACTCGTCGATGCGCTGCTCGCTGTCAGCCTTGGGCAGGTCGAACAGTTGCGCATGCAGCACCAGGTTCTGCCGCACGCTGAGTTCGCCGTACAGCGAGAAGCTCTGTGACATAAAGCCCACGCGCTTGCGGGTGGCCAGGTCCTTGGCGTTCACCGGGTTGCCCAGCAAGGTGGCGCTGCCTTCACTGGCCGGCATCAGCCCGGTGAGGACTTTCATGGTAGTGGTCTTGCCGCAGCCGTTGGAGCCGAGGAAGCCGAAGATTTCGCCCCGGCCGATAGCGAAGCTGACCTTGTCCACCGCCGTGAAGTCGCCGAAACGCAGGGTCAAGTCATGGGCTTCGATGGCGATGTCAGTGTTGTCGCTCGCCCTGGGTGGAATTACCAACGGTTGGTTGTTGTGGGCGCTGTCGCCCTGGAAGTGGGTAAAGGCTTCATCCAGTTTGCCGCTGGGGGTGATGGCCGCCAGTTCGCTGCTCAGGCCATCGGCGATCAATTTGCCGCGGTCGAGCATCAGGCAATGTTCGAACTGCTCGGCCTCTTCCATATAAGCGGTGGCCACCAGCAGGGTCAGTTGCGGCCGCTCGCTGCGTACGTTTTCTACCAGCTCCCAGAAGCGCCGGCGGGAGAGCGGGTCTACGCCAGTGGTGGGTTCGTCGAGGATCAACAGGTCCGGGTCGTGGATCAGCGCGCAGCACAGGCCGAGCTTCTGTTTCATCCCGCCGGAGAGCTTGCCCGCTGGGCGCTCGGCGAAACGAGCCAGGTCGGTGGCCAGCAGCAGGTTGTGCATGCGCTGGTCGCAATCAGCTTTCGACAGGCCGAACAGGGTCGCGAAGAAACGGATGTTTTCGCTGATGGACAGCTCGGGGTAAAGGTTGCCGCCCAGGCCTTGGGGCATGAAGGCGATGCGCGGGTACAGGCTGTTGCGGTGGCGGCGGTCTTCGATGGAGCCGCCGAGCACCTCAAGTTGACCGTCCTGGAGCTTTTTAACCCCGGCGATCAATCCCAGGAGGCTCGACTTGCCGGCACCATCCGGGCCGATCAGCCCGCAACGGGTGCCGGCCGGCAAGCTGAAGGCTATGTCGATCAAGGCCTGTTGCTTGCCGTAGCGATGGTTGATGCCTGTGGCGTGCAGCGCCGGACCGGTCATTGCAGGTTAGCCGGCCAGTCCAGTTCGGCGGTGCGCACGTAGCCGGCACCGGGCATGCCGGGCTTGGCTTGCGGCACGGCGCTGGGTTGGGTCAGGCGTAACTTTACCCGGAACACCAGTTTCTGGCGCTCGTCTCGGGTTTCAACTTCTTTGGGGGTGAACTGGGATTTGGCGGCGACGAAGCTGATTTTTGCCGGCAGCGGTTGTTGTGGCAGGGCGTCGAGGACGATCCGCGCTTCGCTGCCTACGGTCAGGCGACCGGTAACGGAGGCGGGCAAATAGAGGTTCATGTATTGGTCGTTGGGATCGATCAGCAACAACACCCGGCCACCGGCGCCGAGCACTTCACCGGGCTCGGCCAGGCGCAACTGGATGATGCCGTCGATGGGCGCCCGCAGGCTGCTGTCTTCGATTTCACTGGTAAGCTGTTCGACGCTGGCCTGGGCGGCGCCGATGGCGGCCTTGACTGCGTTGACCTGAGCGCGGGCAGCAAGCACGGCGGCGTTACCGGTGTTCTGGCGGGCCTGTTGCTGGTCGATCAGTTGGCCGCTGGCGAAGCCGCGCTTGTACAGTTCCTGGGTGCGCTTGAGTTCCTGGTTGGCCAGCAGCTGTTCGCTCTGGCGCAGTTGCACGTTGGCCTCGGCTGCCGCGAAGTTTTCCTTGGCTCGCAGCACTTCAGCCTCGGCCTGGGCACGCTGGGCTTCCAGGGTGCGGGTGTCGATGCGCGCCAGCAGTTGGCCCTTGAGCACCTTGTCGCCTTCATCGACCCGCACCTCGGCCAGGCGCCCGGGGATTTTGGTGGCGATCTGCACTTCGGTGGATTCGAGCCGGCCGTTGCCCATGCTCAAGCCTTCGGGCAGGCGGTCCTGGGTGGACTTCCAGTAACCGAAGCCGCCAGCGGCCACCAGCAGAAGTATCAGGAGCGTGGCGAAAAGATGGGAGCTGCGATGGGTCGTCGACATGGGTGCATCCTGCGGCGTTAGCGTCCTAGTTTGACAGATACTGCCCTAGGGCCCTTGATACCGGTCAAATGAAGCGCAAGCCTAACCCGGTTGACGCGCAGATGCATGCGCCGGTGGCGTGACCGCAGGGTTCTGCTATCTAGCGCAAGCCCAGCACGGCGGCCCATTGGTCGGCGGTTACCGGCATCACCGACAGTCGGCTGCCTTTTTGCACCAGGGGCAATTCGGTAAGGGCGCTCTGTTGTTTCAAATACCCCAGGCCCAGCACCTTGGGGAAAGTCTCGACATGGGCGACGTTGATCGCGCTCCACGGATTCTTTTCGGACGTAGCCTTGGCATCGAAATAATGACTCTCGGGCTCCAGCGCGGTCGGGTCGGGATAGGCCGCCTCGATGATTTTTCCTATCCCGGCAATCCCCGGCTCCGGGCAGCTGGAGTGGTAGAAGAAAAACTCATCGCCCACCGCCATGGCCCGCAGGAAGTTGCGCGCCTGGTAATTGCGCACGCCATCCCAACGGGCTTTACCGAGTTTCCCCAGGTCCTTGATGGACAGCTCGTCGGGCTCGGATTTCATCAGCCAATAGGCCATGTTTTTGCTCCTTTTGGGGTATTGGGCAAGTTGTTCGGCAATTGCATGACAAACCGACGGTCGGTTGACGTCAAGGTTTGCGTGTTGGATCACGTTAACGCAGAATGCCGGGATTTTAAGCTTGACGCAGCCAGAACGGACTACTTATGGAACGTTGCTGTCATCGTGTGTGATATGCCTGAAGGGGGGCAATCGATGAAACGCAAACCGGATTTACTATGGATTTTGGTTATTTTGTTCGGTCTGGGCGTCGTGACCACTGGCTACGCGCAAAGCCTGTGGACGAACAAGACCGAAGCACCGATTGAACTTGCACAACAGACGCCACAACTCTTCAAGCGTTGAAGCTACTTCGGCGCCGCTGACTCCAGTTGCGTCCTCTCTGCGACATACCATTGCCTATCGGTGACCGTGCCTTCAAGCGGCACATCCCAACTCGCCTGCGCCAGTCGTTCGACTTTCTGACATTCATGGGCCAGGCCCAATAGCGTCGGCTTGCACCAGGTCGTTCGCCGCACCAAGTAGGCAAGACTGCGGTCATAAAAGCCGCCGCCCATGCCAAGGCGTCCACCCACATCATCGAAACCCACCAGCGGTAACAGCACCAGATCCAGGGCCCAGACCTTGCGCTGGCGGCCAACGTTGACCCGTGGTTCAAGAATGCGAAAACGGTTAGGCGACAGCTTTTCCCCCGGGCGCACCCGTTGAAACACCATCTTGGTTCGCGGCCACGCACTGAGTACCGGCAGGTAGGTAGCCTTGCCCCGGCGCTGAGCGGCGCGCAGCAGCAGGCGCGGATCGATTTCACCGTCCATCGGTAGATATAAAGAGATATGTTTGGCCCGGCGAAACAGCGGGTGCTGTGCCAGTTGCCGATACAGGCCGTGGGCGGCCTGGCGTTGCTCGCTCGGCGTCAGGGCGCGACGGGCTTTGCGCAGCATGCGTCGAAGTTGCGGGCGGGAAAGCGGCGCAGGTTCGGTCATGGGATTCTGCTTTTTTTGGGTCATAAAACAATGCCAGTCACAAGACTGGCATTGGATTTGGGAATCAGGCTCCCCGACAGAACCGCTGTCGACTAAGCCCTTGAACCCGAAAGTTCAAGGTGGAAGAAGCAGTAGGCTTTAAGGCTTTCCGTCTAGCGGACATGCACACCAGCCAAACGTGCAACTTCCAGGGTAGTGCGAATCGGCTCCGGGACATCGCCGACTGGCAAGCACGCCAGGGAGTGGGGCAAGTATACCCGAAACAGACACTGCAATCAGCCCTTGGGTTGCTCCAGGTCGGTAGAAAGCACCAGATCAACGCGCTCCAGCAGGTCGCGTACCTGCTCGCGCGTCGAGCCGCCGGCCTGCACGTCAGGGCGTTCCTGCTTATGCAGCAAATCGTGGGTGATATTCAACGCGGCCATCACGGCGATGCGATCGGCGCCAATCACTTTGCCGCTGCTGCGGATTTCACGCATCTTGCCATCCAGGTAGCGAGCAGCGCTCACCAGGTTGCTGCGTTCTTCCTGGGGGCAGCTGATCGAATATTCTTTATCGAGAATCTGCACGGTGACGCTATTGCTTGAACTCATGAGTCTTGCTCCAGGGCCTTCAGGCGCGAAATCATCGACTCGACCTTACGCCGGGCGATTTCGTTTTTTTCAATGAGGTGAGCGCGCTCCTCGCGCCAGGTCTTTTCCTGAGCTAATAGGAGTCCATTCTGGCTCTTTAGTTGCTCGACCCGGTTAATTAGCAATTCGAGTCTGGCCATCAGCGCTTGCAGGTCGGTGTCTTCCATTGGGTTCCACTGGATTTGTCTGATGAATGGCAACTGCTGGATAAACGATCTGACGCCCTCGATAGTCTTGGTACGTCTGCCGATGCTAGGATACAGCGCTTCATTCTAGACATTGCGCCGCTTGGCGCCTAGCTCACCATGCCTATTCAGAATTCCCCGTACGACGCTTTTTCCAAACTGCTGAGCATCAGCGGTCATCCTTGCTCGCCTGCCGAGCTTCACGGCGTGCTGCTGGGTCGCAGTTGCACCGGTGTCGGGTTTGATGCCGACAACTGGTTGGCTGACGTTGCCGAGCTGCTTGAAACCGAGCCGCAAGAGAACGTTCGCAACGCTCTGATCGGCTTGCAAGAGATGGTCAAGGGCGAGCTGACCGGCGACGACGTGACTGTCGTCCTGCTGTTGCCAACCGATGATGCGCCGCTCGCTGACCGTGCCGCGGCACTGGGCCAATGGTGCCAGGGCTTCCTCCATGGTTTTGGGGTGAACGCCGCCGGCCTGGAGTTGAGCACCGACGCCAAGGAAGTGCTGCAAGATCTCGCCGCCATCTCCCAGGTGCAAGAAGCCCTGGAAGAATCCGAAGACGGCGAAAGCGACTATATGGAAGTGATGGAATACTTGCGTGTCGCGCCGCTGCTGCTGTTCACCGAGACCAAGAAACCGGATGAGCCGGCAGCAATCAAGCCTTCGCTGCACTAAGAAAGGAAGCCCTCCTGCCCATGATTCATATCCCCAAAGCGGAATACACCCGGCGCCGCAAGGCGCTCATGGCGCAGATGGAACCCAACAGCATCGCGATCCTGCCTGCCGCCGCCGTGGCGATCCGCAATCGCGATGTCGAACACGTCTATCGCCAGGACAGCGACTTCCAGTACCTGAGTGGCTTCCCCGAGCCTGAAGCGGTGATCGTGTTGATGCCCGGTCGCCAGCATGGCGAGTACGTGCTGTTCTGCCGCGAACGCAATGCCGAGCGCGAATTGTGGGACGGCCTGCGTGCCGGCACCGAAGGCGCAATCCGTGAGTTTGGTGCCGATGATGCTTTTCCCATCACCGATATCGACGACATCCTCCCTGGCCTGATCGAAGGCCGCGACCGGGTGTATTCGGCCATGGGCAGCCACGCCGAATTCGACCGGCACCTGATGGAGTGGATCAATGTGATTCGCTCCAAGGCGCACCTGGGCGCCCAGCCACCGAACGAATTTGTTGCCCTGGATCATTTGCTCCACGACATGCGTCTGTATAAAACCGCCGCGGAAGTGAAGGTGATGCGTGAGGCGGCGCGGATTTCCTGCGCGGCCCATGTACGGGCGATGCAGGCCTGCCGTGTCGGGCTGCATGAATTCAGCCTGGAAGCGGAGCTTGATTACGAATTTCGCAAGGGCGGGGCAAAGATGCCGGCCTATGGCTCCATCGTCGCGTCAGGACGCAACAGTTGCATCCTGCATTACCAGCAGAATGACGCGGTGCTCAGGGACGGCGACCTGGTGCTGATCGACGCCGGTTGCGAGATCGACTGCTACGCCAGCGACATCACGCGTACCTGGCCGGTCAACGGTAAGTTTTCTGCTGAGCAGAAAGCGATTTACGAAATAGTACTGGCGTCCCAGGAAGCCGCGTTTGCTCAGATCGCGCCGAACAAGCACTGGAACCAGGCCCACGAAGCGACGGTTCGCGTCATCACCGCCGGGCTGGTGAAGTTGGGCTTGTTGCAGGGCGATGTGGACGAGTTGATCGCCAGCGAAGCCTACAAGGCTTTTTACATGCACCGCGCCGGCCACTGGCTGGGGATGGATGTGCACGACGTCGGCGAGTACAAGGTCGGCGGTGAGTGGCGGGTGCTGGAAGTCGGCATGGCCCTGACCGTGGAGCCGGGGATTTATATCTCGTCGGACAACCAGAACGTGGCGAAGAAATGGCGTGGCATTGGCGTACGTATCGAGGACGACGTGGTGGTGACCAAGCAAGGTTGTGAAATTCTGACCGGTGGCGTGCCCAGGACGGTCGCCGAGATCGAAGCCCTGATGGCGGATGCACGATGAGTCGGGTCAATCTGGCAATCATTGGTGGCGGCCTGGTGGGCGCCAGCCTGGCGTTGGCGCTGCAGGCCGGGGCCAAGGCGCGCGGCTGGAAGATCGTGCTGATCGAGCCCTTTGCCCCCGGCGACAGTTTCCAGCCGAGCTACGATGCCCGCTCTTCGGCACTGTCCTTCGGTGCGCGGCAGATTTATCAGCGCCTGGGCGTGTGGCAGGAGATCTCCCGCCGCGCCGAGCCAATCAAGCAGATTCATGTGTCGGACCGTGGACGTTTCTCTACCGCGCGCTTGTCGGCCATGGAAGAGGGCGTTCCGGCTCTCGGCTACGTGGTGGAAAACGCCTGGCTCGGCCAATGCCTGTGGCAAGGCCTGGACAAGGACGTAATCAGTTGGCGCTGCCCGGCCGAAGTCACCCGCATGGAGCCGCTGGCCGACGGCTATCGCCTGACGCTGAACGATGAAACCGTCCTCGAATGTGACCTCGCGGTACTGGCTGATGGTGGCCGTTCCGGGCTGCGGGAGCAGTTAGGCATCGGCGTTAAACAACGCCCGTACAACCAGAGCGCGTTGATTGCCAACATCACCCCGAGTGAAGTCCATAACGGCGAGGCGTTCGAACGTTTCACCGATGACGGCCCGATGGCCTTGCTGCCGCTGCCGGACAACCGTTGCGCGCTGGTCTGGACCCGTGTCGGCATGGACGCCCAGCGTCTTGCCAATCTCGACGAACGTAGTTTTCTCAGTGAGTTACAAGGCGTGTTCGGCTATCGCCTTGGCACCCTGAAACAGGTGGGCGCTCGGCATTTGTATCCGTTGACCCTGGTGGAAGCCGAGGAGCAGGTGCGCTCCCATCTGGCGATACTGGGTAACGCCGCCCATAGCCTGCACCCGATTGCGGGGCAGGGTTTCAACTTGTCCCTGCGCGATGCCTACGCCCTGGCCGAGGCCTTGTTGGCCGGGCCGGCGGTGCCGGGTGACCTGGCGACCTTGCAGGGGTACCGCGAACGCCAGCGCATGGATCAGAAATTGACCGTGGGTTTCTCCGATCAGGTCACCCGCCTGTTTGGCAGTGCCCAGCCGTTGGTCGCGTTGGGCCGCAACATGGGCTTGCTCGGTCTGGACTTGTTGCCACCGGCCAAGCGCTGGTTCGCCCGTCAGGCCATGGGCCTGGGCACCCGTCCCGATGCGTAGGTGGCTGATCGAGCGCCTGGGCAAGGCGCGGCTGTTGCGCTGGATCATGACCCTGTACCCGCCGTACCTCGGCGCCGGGGTTCGCGTGCAGCACATCAGCAGCGACTTTCGTCAGGTCAAGGTGCGCATGGGCCTGGGCTGGTACAACCGTAATTACGTAGGCACGCAGTTTGGCGGCAGCCTGTACTCGATGGTCGACCCGTTTTTCATGCTGATGCTGATGGAGAACCTGGGCCGTGACTACATCGTATGGGACAAGGCTGCGGCCATCGACTTTATCTCGCCGGGTAAAGGCCCGGTGTTTGCCGAGTTTTCCATCGACGAAGCCTTGCTGGATGAGATTCGCCGACAGACCGATAGCGGCGACAAGTATTTGCCGCACCTCAAGGTCCTGATTCATGACGGCTCCGGCACCCTGGTGGCGCGGGTCGACAAAACCCTTTACGTGCGGCGCAAGCCGCCAGCGAGACAGGCTTAAAGCATGGACATGCGCGCAGATGTGCTGATTGTCGGGGCCGGAATGGTCGGAAGCGCCCTGGCGCTGGCGTTGCAGGGCAGTGGCCTGCAAGTGCTGCTGCTCGATGGCAGCCCGCTGAGCGTCAAGCCCTTCGACGTGGATGCGCCGTTCGAACCGCGGGTGAGCGCCTTGTCGGCTGCCAGCCAGCGGATTCTGGAGCGACTCGGCGTCTGGGACGGCATCGTTGAGCGCCGCGCGAGCCCTTATGGCGAGATGCAGGTGTGGGACGGCAGTGGCACTGGGCAGATCCACTTTTCGGCGGCCAGCGTGCATGCCGAGGTGCTCGGGCATATCGTCGAAAACCGCGTGGTCCAGGACGCCTTGCTCGACCGCCTGCACGACTGCGACCTGGGCCTGCTGGCCAATGCGCGGCTGGAGCAGATGCGCCGTTCCGGCGACGACTGGCTGCTGACCCTGGCCGATGGCCGCACCTTGCGCGCGCCGCTGGTGATCGCCGCTGACGGCGCCAATTCGGCGGTGCGGCGTCTGACCGGTACCGCGACACGTGAATGGGATTACTTGCATAACGCCATCGTCACCAGCGTGCGCAGCAGCCTGCCGCATCAGCGTACCGCCTGGCAGCGCTTTACCGACCATGGCCCGCTGGCGTTCCTGCCGCTGGTACGGGACGGCCAGGAAGATTGGTGTTCGATCGTCTGGTCGACCACGCCGAGCGAGTCCGAACGCCTGATGGCGCTGGATGATGAAAGCTTCTGTCGTGAGCTGGAGCGTGCCTTTGAAGGCCGTCTTGGCACCGTGGTAAGCGCCGACCCGCGACTGTGCGTGCCGCTGCGTCAACGCCATGCCAAGCGCTATGTGGCCGAAGGCCTGGCGCTGATCGGCGATGCGGCTCATGTCATTCACCCGCTGGCGGGGCAGGGTGTGAACCTGGGTTTCCTGGATGCAGCCGTGTTGGCCGAGGTGTTGTTGCAGGCATCGGAGCGCGGCGAGCGGCTGGCGGATGTGAAAGTGCTCAGCCGTTATGAGCGCCGGCGCATGCCCCATAATCTGGCGCTGATGGCGGCAATGGAAGGCTTTGAGCGGTTGTTCCAGGCCGATCAACTACCGTTGCGCTGGTTGCGCAATGCCGGCTTGAAAGTGGTGGACCAGATGCCTGAGGCCAAGGCGGTGTTTGTGCGTCAGGCGTTGGGGTTGACCGGGGATTTACCGGAACTGGCCAAGGCGTGAAGGAGAGGGTGCGGCTGATGGCCTCACCCGAAATTCCGGTTGCGCAACATCTCGTAACTCCTTCGCCAAGTGTTCAGTTGAGAAGCTAAATGTGAGTCCTTATCATTTACGCTCATTTCGCTACGAGAGACCGCACTCATGTTGGTACCCAAGCGCCTCCTGACTGCCCTGGCACTCACCCTAATTGGCAGCACCACCGTCCAGGCGGCTGACGAGGTGGTGGTCTACTCCTCGCGTATCGACGAACTGATCAAGCCAGTCTTCGATGCCTACACCAAAAAAACCGGCGTGCAGATCAAGTTCATCACTGACAAGGAAGCGCCGCTGATGCAGCGCATCAAGGCCGAAGGCGAAAACGCCACCGCCGACCTGTTGCTCACCGTCGACGCCGGCAACCTCTGGCAAGCCGAGCAAATGGGCATCCTGCAACCGCTCACCTCCAAGGTGATCGACGCCAACATCCCGCTGCAATACCGCTCATCGACCCATGCCTGGACTGGCTTGAGCCTGCGGGCGCGGACCATCGCCTATTCCACCGATCGCGTAAAACCGGGCGACTTGACCACTTACGAAGCCCTCGCCGACAAGCAATGGGAAGGCCGCCTGTGCCTGCGCACGTCGAAAAAGGTCTACAACCAGTCGCTGACCGCCACCCTGATCGAAACCCACGGCGCGGCCAAGACTGAAGAAATCGTCAAGGGCTGGGTCAACAACCTGTCCACCGACGTGTTCTCCGATGACATCGCGGTACTGGAAGCCATCAACGCCGGCCAGTGTGATGTCGGCATCGTCAACACCTACTACTTCGGCCGCTTGCACAAGCAGAAGCCGAGCCTGGCGGTGAAACTGTTCTGGCCGAACCAGGGCGACCGTGGTGTGCACGTCAACCTGTCGGGTATTGGCCTGACCAAGCACGCGCCTCACCCGGAAGCGGCCAAGGCGCTGGTGGAGTGGATGACTACACCTGAGGCCCAGAGAATTTTTGCAGACGTGAACCAGGAGTTCCCGGCCAACCCGGCTGTGCCGCCGTCGGCCGAAGTGGCCGCCTGGGGCAAGTTTGTCGCCGACACCCTGCCGGTTGAAGTGGCTGGCAAGCGCCAGGCCGAAGCCATTCGCCTGATGGATCGCGCTGGTTGGAACTAAGCCAAACGCTATACTGCGCCCCGCATTTGCGGGGCGTTTTGCTTAACGGGCTTTGCTTTGTGTAGGAGCGAGCTTGCTCGCGAAAAGCCTGAGAGCGCCGCATTCTTCCAGGTAAGTCCGATTTGTCGTTGACGTTTTTCGCGTGCAAGCTCGCTCCTACAGTAGAGCAACGGCGTGTTCTGCAAAGCGCACATATTCCTACCTTGATCGAGAGTTTTCCTTGGCCCACCCCGCTCAACGCCGCTGGTACCTGCCGGTCTTCACCGTCGCCGCCCTGGTGCTGTTGCCGCTGAGCGTCCTGTTGCTGTCGTGGCAAAGCATCGACCAGCAAATCTGGTCCCATTTATGGGAAACCCAGATGACGCGCCTGCTGGGTAACACCCTGACCCTGGTGCTGGGCGTGGGCGTGGGCGTTACGGTGCTGGGTGTCAGCCTGGCCTGGCTGACCAGCCTCTGCGAGTTCCCTGGCCGCCGCTGGCTGGACTGGGCGCTGATGCTGCCGTTTGCCATTCCCGCCTATGTTCTGGCATTTGTCTTCGTCGGCCTGCTGGACTTCTCCGGCCCCGTGCAAACCCTGCTGCGCGAATGGTTCGGCAGCGGCCTGCGCCTGCCGAGGGTGCGCTCCACCAGTGGCGTCATCATCGTGCTGGTGCTGGTGTTCTACCCCTACGTCTACCTGCTGGCGCGCACCGCATTCCTGGCCCAGGGCAAGGGCCTGATGGAAGCGGCGCGGGTGCTGGGGCAATCGCCGTGGCAGGCGTTCTGGCGCGTGGCCTTGCCCATGGCCCGGCCTGCCATCGGGGCTGGTGTGGCGCTGGCGCTGATGGAAACCCTGGCGGATTTCGGCGCGGTCTCGGTGTTCAACTTCGACACCTTCACTACCGCCATCTACAAGACGTGGTACGGTTTTTTCAGCCTTTCCAGCGCCGCGCAACTGGCAAGCCTGTTGCTGCTGGTGGTGATGCTGGTGCTGTACGGCGAGCGTCGTGCCCGGGGTTCCAGCCGGCCGAGCAATGAACGGCCGCGTGGCAAGGCGCTCTATCACCTGCGCGGGTTCAAGGCGGCAGCGGCCAGCGGCTGGTGCGGATTGGTTTTCGCCTGCGCTTTCGTCATCCCCATGGTGCAGCTGGTGGCCTGGTTCTGGCAGCGCGGCCGGTTCGACCTCGACGAGCGTTACGCCGGGCTGATCGTCCATACCTTGTACCTGGGCGCCATGGCGGCGTTGATCACCGTTAGCGTGGCGTTGGTGCTGGCGTTTGCCCATCGCTTGGCGCCGACCCGGGCTATTCGTTCGGGTATCAGCCTGGCCAACCTCGGTTACGCCTTGCCGGGTTCGGTGCTGGCGGTGTCGATTATGTTGGCATTCAGTTACCTGGACCGTGAACTGGTGATCCCGGTGTCGGACTGGCTGGGTGGTGCGGGTAAGCCGTTGCTGCTGGGCAGCCTGTCGGCATTGCTGTTGGCTTATCTGGTGCGGTTCATGGCGGTGGCCTACGGGCCGCTGGAAAACAGCCTGGCGCGAATCCGGCCCTCGCTGCCTGAAGCCGCCCGCAGTTTGGGGGTAAGTGGTCCGCGACTGTTTTGCAAAGTGTATCTGCCGTTATTGCTGCCGGGGACCTTGAGCGCGGCGCTGCTGGTGTTTGTCGATGTGCTCAAGGAGATGCCTGCGACCCTGCTGATGCGCCCGTTCGGTTGGGACACGTTGGCGGTACGAATCTTCGAAATGACCAGTGAAGGCGAGTGGGCGCGCGCGTCTCTGCCAGCGTTGACCCTGGTGCTGGTGGGCCTATTACCGGTCATCGGATTGATCCGGCGTTCAGCGCGACGAATCGGTTAGGTGTCAGTCCTACGGCTTGAGGCTACAATGCGCGGCATTCGGTGCGGTCCATCTTTTAGATCGGGTGACTGAACGTGGCTGCAGGCCTTGTATTGCAAGGTGTGTGGCCCGAACGGCAACCGTCCGCACCTTCGCCACGCCCGGAAGGAGAAACCCATGGGACAGCGTACGCCTCTGTATGACCTGCATCTCGCCCTTGGCGCGAAAATGGTCGATTTTGGCGGTTGGGATATGCCTCTGCATTACGGCTCGCAGGTCGAAGAGCACCATCAGGTGCGACGTGACTGCGGAGTATTTGATGTTTCCCACATGACCGTGATCGACGTCACCGGCCTTCAGGCCACGCAATGGCTCAAGTATTTATTGGCCAATGATGTTGATCGTTTGCATGGCTGCGGCCGTGCCTTGTACAGCGCCATGCTCAACGAGCAAGGCGGCGTGGTGGACGACATGATTGTCTACCGCACTGAAGCCGGCTATCGGCTAGTGGTCAACGCTGCCACCCACGACCAGGACATCGCCTGGATGCAGGCTCATTTGGGCAGCTACCAGGTGCAACTGCACGAGCGCGCGGACTTGGCCATGCTCGCCATTCAGGGCCCCCATGCTCGGCACAAAATCGCCGAACTGGTGACACAGTCCCGTGGCGTCCTGATTCACCAGCTCAAACCTTTTGAAGGTCAGGCCGACGGCGACTGGTTTATTGCGCGTACCGGTTATACCGGCGAAGATGGCCTGGAAATTATCCTGCCTGCCGATCAGGCCCCGGCGTTTTTCAACGACCTGGTAGGTGCGGGTATCTCGCCCATCGGCCTCGGCGCCCGTGACACCCTGCGCCTTGAGGCCGGGATGAACCTCTACGGACAGGATATTCACCTGAATGTATCGCCGCTTGCCGCCAATATGGCCTGGAGCATCGCCTGGGAACCTGCCGGCCGCGACTTCATCGGCCGCGCTGCGCTGGAAGCCGAGCGGGCTGGCGGTGTGAAGTTCAAGCTGGTGGGCCTGGTGCTGGAAGAGCGCGGGGTTTTACGTGCTCATCAGGTGGTCCGTATCGCCAATGTTGGCGAAGGAGAGATCACCAGTGGTAGTTTCTCTCCTACGCTAAGCAAATCCATTGCCCTGGCGCGTGTACCGATGGCGACCGCTGACCGTGCCGAAGTGGAAATTCGCGGTAAGTGGTACCCGGTCCGGGTGGTCAAACCGACCTTTGTGCGCCATGGTAAAACATTGATTTAAATTTTCTGGCGGGCCAATGGCCGCTGACATTTCTTCTTGAGGACACAGATTATGAGCGATATCCCTGCCGACCTGCGTTTTGCCGAAAGTCACGAATGGGCCCGACTGGAAGCTGACGGCACCGTAACCGTCGGAATCTCCGACCATGCCCAGGAAGCTCTGGGGGATGTGGTGTTCGTCGAGTTGGCTGAAGTGGGCAAGGTGTTTGGCAAGGGCGATCAGGCTGGCGTAGTTGAGTCGGTAAAAGCGGCCTCGGACATCTATGCACCGATTGCCGGTGAAGTGATTGCAGTCAACGAAGACTTGGGTGGCAGCCCCGAGTCGCTGAACACCGACCCGTACGGCGCCTGGATCTTCAAGCTCAAGCCAGGCAATGCCGCTGAACTGGACAAACTGCTGGATGCTGCCGGCTACAAGGCTGCCATCGGCGAATAAGCCCGAGAGCTGCAACGGCGCAAATCAGTGCGGGGGCTGGCAAGCCAGCTCCTGCATTTGATTGGGGGGGCTAAAAATCGTTATTTAGCTTGCCTTCAACACTGCTTTGACCGCCGCCACCGAACGCTCTACATCCGCTTTCGTCATCGCCGTAAACATCGGCAACGAAATAATCAAACGCCCGACTTTTTCCGCCACCGGGAACATGCCTTCCTTGAATCCTTGTGCCCGATACAGGCTCAGCAGGTGGATCGGCGGGTAGTGATAGCCAATGCCGACGCCGTGGGCCTGCATCTGCTCCATGAACGTGGCGCGTGCCGGCAGGCCGTCCTGGCGCTCCGGTAGCACCAGCTGGAACAGGTGCCAGTTGCTGTTCTCGAAGTCTGCCGGCGGCAGTTGCGCGCCGTACTCCTCTTCAAAATCACTGCCAAAACATTCGAAATAGTGCTGGGCCAGTGCTTGGCGATGGGCGGTGATGTTCTCTATATGGGCAAACTGACCCAGGCCGATGGCCGCCGCAATATCGGTCATGTTGAACTTGCCGCCCAGCACATCCACGTCCAGGCCGTCGAAGCCGCTGCGGGTAACGCCTTGCAGGCGATATTTCTCTGCCAGTCGGGCTTCTTCTGCGTTGTTCAACACCAGGCAGCCGCCTTCGGAGGACGTAATGTTTTTGTTCGCCTGGAAGCTGAACGACACAAAATCTCCGGTGGCACCAATACGCTGGCCATCCCAGCTGGAGCCCAGTGCCTGCGCGGCATCTTCGACGATGCGCAGGCCGTACTTATTGGCCAGCGTGTAGAGCATTGGCATGTCCAGCGGTAGGCCCGCCAGGTACACCGGAATGATTGCCTTGGTGCGCGGCGTGATGGCCGCTTCCACCTGGGCCAGGTCGATGTTGCGGGTGACCGGGTCGATATCGGCAAACACCGGTGTGGCGCCCACTTCAAGAATCACGTTGGCCGTGGCCACCCAGGAGATCGGCGTGGTGATGACTTCATCCCCAGGCCCAACGCCAGCGATGCGTAAGGCAATCTCCATCGTGCAGGTGCCTGAGTTGAAGGTGCGTACCGGCCGGCCGCCAAAATATTCCGATAACTGCGCCTCGAACGCCTGCACCTTGGGCCCGCTGGTGATCCAGCCAGAGCGCAACACATCACCAACCGCCGAGATGGTGGCTTCATCAATGGTGGGCTTTGAAAACGGCAGGAAGGGCAACTGGCTCATGACGTGGCAGGTATCCGTTTAAGAGAGGCAATGGGTAAGAACATATCAACATGGTTACATGCAGAGACTGAATATAGCCTGTCATCTGTGAACGAATTGTCACCCTCCAGGCAAAAAAAAGCCGCTTCAAAAGCGGCTTTTTCATGAGGCGGTTTTACTCGGAAGCGATGGCGTTTTTCGCCAGGATAGCGTTGGCCAGCTCCATGTCCGTGGCTTTCAGGCCAGGGTTGTCAGCGCGGACCTTCTGCATTGCGGCTTCCAGGTACGGGCCACGGATGCCGCCGTCGCTGGCGACGAAACTGCCGGCGTCGTCCTGGGCTGCGACCACGAGCTTGTGGTCCTTGAAGGTCAGGTACGTCGAGCCGGTTGTGGCGCCCGAGGAGATGACATTACGCCAGAAGCTGTCGGCCATGGCTGAACCGACAGGAAGGGATAGCACGGCGAGGGTTGCGACAGCATATTTGAGACGCATGATGGGTGACTCCAACTGGGTTATCTAAATCGTTGGATTATAGATAGCCCAGCCTAGTTCCCTGGCTGACTAAACAGTTTCAACCCGCAGAACCACGCCATCCTGGCCAATCACTCGGACTTGAGCCCCCACCGGCGCATCTTCACCGGTGGCCATCCACACGCCATCGCCGACTTTGATCTTGCCCCGGCCGTCGATAATCGCTTGATGCACCACGAAGGTGCGACCGATCAGCTCCGAACCACGCATGTTCAGCCCCGGTTGGTCACTGACCTTGGCGCTGCTGCGTTGGCGTTTCCACCAATACACCGCCGTCAATATGGACAGCACGGCAAACAGCAGCAGCTGCAGTTCCAGCCCAAGCCCTGGGATCAGGAACTTGAGCACGCCGACGGCCGCCGCCGCGATACCCATCCACAACAGATAGCCACCGGCACCGAACACCTCAAGGATCAATAGCACGGTGCCCAGTGCCAGCCAGTCCCAAAAAGACAGGTTCTGCAAGAATTCCCACATGGCGTGTGCCTCAGGCTTTCTTGTTGTCGAAGGTGGCTTTGACGATCTCGCCGATGCCGCCCACCGCACCGATCACCTGGCTGGCTTCCAGAGGCATCAGGATCACTTTACTGTTGTTGGCCGAGGCCAGCTTGCCGAGGGCTTCGATGTACTTCTGTGCAACAAAATAATTGATGGCTTGCACGTTACCGGTGGCAATTGCCTCCGACACCACTTTGGTGGCGCGGGCTTCTGCCTCGGCCTGACGCTCACGGGCTTCGGATTCCAGGAATGCGGCCTGGCGACCACCCTCGGCTTCAAGAATCTGTGCCTGCTTCTTGCCTTCAGCCGTCAAGATCGCCGCCGCCCGCAGGCCTTCGGCTTCAAGGATCTGGGCACGCTTGATCCGCTCGGCCTTCATCTGGCCGGACATGGCGGCCATCAGGTCGGCAGGCGGGCTGATGTCCTTGATTTCGATCCGGGTGATCTTGATGCCCCACGGCGCGGTCGCTTCGTCGACGGTGCGCAACAGTTTTTCGTTGATACCGTCACGCTGGCTGAGCATCGCGTCCAGTTCCATGGAACCGAGCACGGTACGGATGTTGGTTTGCAGCAGGTTGCGGATGGCGTGTTCGAGGTTGTTCACCTCGTAGGCCGCCTGGGCGGTGTTGACCACCTGGAAGAAGCACACAGCATCGATCTGTACCGTGGCGTTGTCGGCGGTGATGACTTCCTGGGGCGGAATATCCAGCACGCTTTCCATTACGTTGATCTTGCGACCGATGCGGTCCATGACCGGAATGATGATGTTCAGGCCGGGTGTGAGCGTGTTGGTGTAGCGCCCGAAGCGTTCGACCGTCCACTGATAGCCCTGTGGCACGACCTTGAAACCCATGAAGAGGATGGCGATAGCCAAGCCTACAAAAAGAAGCAATACGGTACCGATCTGCATAACGAGTCCCTGTCTGGATGGTGGCGGTAAAGCGAGGTTTGGTTGATTGTAACGGGCTTGTCAGAGATAAGAACGGTTTACTCGGTGAACAATCAAGGGATTGCATCACTCGTGGTGACGTGGCGGACCTTAAGGGCAAACCGTGCCCCCTCTACGGCGTGCTTTCATGATCTTTGGCCCCGCCCCGTTGGTCATTTTGTTAAATAAGTGTGCTGATGTTACTGGCATCTTTGGCGGCGTAATCTTTATCGCACTTCGTTCTGGGGCGTTACCCGCAACACTTCTTCAAGGGTTGTGAGCCCTTCGGCCACCTTGAGCGCGCCCGATAACCGCAGGCTGTGCATACCGTCCTTGAGCGCCTCGCGCCGCAGGGCCTGCACATCGGTGTCCGGACTGATCAGTGCCTTGACGTCATCGCTCATCCGCATGATTTCGTAAACGCCCGCCCGCCCGCGATAACCGCTTTCCCGGCATTCCGGACAGCCGACGGCCTGATAAACCTGCTCTGGGTGCGGGACCGGCCAAGGCTGGGTCAGGCTTTGCCAATCCTCTTGCGTCAGGGCGGTGGCCTGTTTGCTGTGCGGGCACAGCAGGCGCACCAGACGCTGAGCCATGACACCCAGCAAGGTTGCCTTGATCAAATAATGAGCAATTCCCAGTTCCAGCAGGCGACTGATGGCGCTCGGCGCGTCGTTGGTGTGCAGCGTCGACAGCACCAGGTGCCCGGTCAGCGCGGCCTGGATCGCCATTTCGGCGGTTTCCAGGTCGCGGATCTCACCGATCATGATGATGTCCGGGTCCTGGCGCATCAGCGCGCGTATGCCACTGGCGAAGGTCAGGTCGATGTTGTGCTGGACCTGCATCTGGTTGAAGGCCGGCTCTACCATCTCGATCGGGTCCTCCACGGTGCACAGGTTGACCTCGCGGGTCGCCAGCTGTTTGAGGGTGGTGTACAGCGTACTGGTCTTGCCCGAGCCGGTGGGACCGGTGACCAGAATGATGCCGTTGGTCTGGCCGGTCATACTTTTCCAGCGTTGCAGGTCGTTACTTAAGAGCCCCAGTTGGTGGAAGTCCTTGAGCAGCACCAGGGGATCGAAAATCCGCATGACCAGCTTTTCGCCAAAGGCTGTGGGCAAGGTCGAGAGGCGCAGTTCCATTTCTGTTCCGGTCGGACTTTTGGTCTTCACACGGCCGTCCTGGGGTTTGCGCTTTTCCGCCACGTTCATCCGCCCGAGGCTTTTCAGGCGGCTGACCACGGCCGTCGTCACCTGGGATGGGAATTGATAGACATCGTGCAGCAGCCCGTCGATGCGAAAGCGCACGTGGCCCTGATCGCGACAGGGTTCGACATGAATATCGCTGGCGCGCTGATCAAAGGCGTATTGCAGCAGCCAATCGACGATGTTGACGATGTGCGCATCGTTGGCGTCGGGCTCCTGGTCACTGGCGCCGAGGTTGAGCAACTGTTCGGGATTGAACGCGCTGAGCGTTTTTTGATCAGCGCCGCTGACGGACTTGGCCAGCCTGAAAAACTCCACGCTACAGCGCTGGATGGTCTGGGGATTGGCCAGCACGCGTTTGATCGAGCGTTTCAGTACATGGGCCAGACCTATTTCCCAACTGCACAGATAAGGCTCGGCGCTGGCGACCGTCACGCTTTGGGAGTCGAGGGCGATGGCGAGGATTTTATGCCGCTGGGCAAAGGCGTAGGACATCAGTGGCACCACCGTCGCCACGTCAATCTTCAACGGGTCGATGCGCAGGTAGGGTTGGCCAAGGTGACAGGCGAGCCATTGCGTCAGGGTTTCCAGGGACAGCGACTGGCCAGGGTGGGCGGGATTGGCGAGCTGCCGGCTGGCGAGAAACTCCAGGGGATGTAGTCCGTTGTTCGTCTCGTTCGACAACAGCTTGGCCATGTCTTCGCTGATCAGTCCTTGTGTGATCAACGCGGGTAGCAGCTCATCAAGCGTCAGCCTGCGATCCTGAGGGGTTGGCGCAACGGGCATGGTGAATTTCCTGGACGATATCGAGAGGTGCCACAAGGCTAGTTGCGCCTTGGACCTTGTCGTCCAGCAGGGTATTGCAGGCTTTTACTGAGCCACCGCCTGTACCGCCTGTACCGCTTGTAGCCGCGTGGATTCAAGCGGTTGCAGCTCCAGCGAACAGACGCTGATCAGGTTACGAAGTTTTTCACCGATCACCTGGGCCCGATGCCAGCTCAAACCGTCCATGACCACGTCGATGGTCAACAGGTCATCGTCGCGCATCACACTCACCTGCTGCGGCACCAGAAACTGCAGGGCGAAGTAGTTGAGCACCCGGCACAACACGTCGGGTTCCGCCTCGGCGAGGATTTGATAGTGGGCCCGGCAATGGCTGTTGTTGACTGCCCAGGCATCGACGCGGGTGGCTGGGCGAGTAGCTTCGACTGAGTGCATGGCAATTCTCCGGATTCGACTGGAGAAATTTTTACATTCGGCAGCGGGTATTTCTTATCTATGTTTGGACATATTGGCTTATAAATGAATAAATCAATTCGTAGGTATGACGCTGACGGGTATTTTTATGCACAGTGAGTTGGACATATACGACCGCCGGATTCTGGCGCTGCTACAGGAAGACGCTTCGCTTTCCAGCGCGCAGATTGCCGAACAGGTCGGCCTCTCGCAGTCGCCGTGCTGGCGGCGGATTCAGCGGCTCAAGGAGGAAGGGGTGATCCGTGGACAGGTGACCTTGCTCGACCGCAAGAAAATCGGCCTGAACACGCAAATTTTCGCCGAGGTCAAACTCAATGCGCACGGGCGCTCCAACTTCACCGAATTCACCGAGGCGATTCGCGGTTTCCCGGAAGTTCTGGAGTGTTATGTGCTGATGGGGGCGGTGGATTTTCTGCTGCGGATCGTCACGTCGGACATCGAGGCGTATGAGCGGTTTTTCTTCGAAAAACTGTCGATGGTGCCGGGGATTCAGGAGGTCAATTCGATTGTGGCCCTGTCGGAGATCAAATCAACGACGAGCTTACCGGTGTTGCGCTAGGTGGCCCTTGTGGCGAGCGGGGCAAGCCCACTCGCCACAGATTTTTCACAGGCGCAGTAAAGTCTTCCACGCCCGATTCTGATACACCGCAATCGCTTGGTGCATCCGCGCATCCAACGATTCATCGGTGATCGGCTGATTGGCCAGGTGCGCCAATTTATTCAGCTCACCGTACAAGCGATCCATTTCCGGGATTTCCAGTACCTGACGCGCATGGTGCAACCAGGCCAGGATGCGTTCGATGCGTGGCAGTTGCTCTGCCAAGTCTTCCGGCTGTTGCTGGTAGCGCTGCAGTTGCAGGGCGACGGCTTCGTCGGCCAGCAGGCGCGGTAGCCAGTTGGCGACTTGTGCCGCGCCCTGACGGTTGCCGCGTACGTTGCGATCAGTAGCCCAGGTACGGGCCAGCAGCCAGCGGGAAGTGTTCAGTGAGAACAGGCCCCAGCGCACGTCTTCCAATTCATCGGCGAACTGTTCCGGCGCAGCTTTGCGCACGTCTTCATCTTCGTCGCCGGCCTGGACCAACGGGCGCCAGTCTTCCAGCAAGGCGTCCAGCGCACTGCGCAGTTCACTGGTGGATTGGCGTGGCGCGGCTTGGCCGAGGCTGCCGATCAAGGCGCGCAGTTCGCCGAGGTTTTCCACCCAGTCTTGCAACAGGCGCCAGTGACCGTTGAAACGATACTGCTCGGCCAGGCGCTGGCTGCTGCCCAGCAAATGCCACATCACGGCGGCGAAAGCGTCGTCCAGCGGCGTTTCGGCGTGCAGCACCGGCGCTGGCAGGCTCAGGGAATAGCTGTTGGCGTCGAACAGGCGATAACCACGCTCGGCCTTGCTGATATCGCAGGGCATCAGCGCCAGGGTCGCCGCCAATTCCGCAGCCAGTTCCAGCAGCGCGGCGGGTTCGCCTTCGCGCAGTTCCAGTTCCAGTTCGCAGATTTCTTCTTTCTGTTTGCCGGCAATCACGTGGCCCAGGTCCAGGGCGGCTTCGATTACCACCTTGGCCTTGCCACGGCCCCAGGCAATTTCGGCGCGTTCGCGGACGAAATCGGTGGTGAAGATCGGCTTGAGGGTCTTCTTGTCCAGATCGGCCAGTTGCTCGGGCCAGCATTCGCCGTCGAGCTTCTTCACGTCGAGCTTGGCTTTGGCCAGTTTCCAGTCGTATTCGTTACGTTCCGACAAGCCGGCGACGCTCTGGCCACGGGTCTTGAGGGTCTGGATCACTTCGTCGCCATCCTTGCGCAGGCGCAGCGCCACCTTGGCCTGGGCCAGGTCACGCTCAGGCGTGTCGAAGTACTGGTTCATCAGCTCACGGCGTTCCCAGCCACTTTTGTTGCGTTTTTTCAGTAACGGGTGCTCACGCAGCGCGGCGAGGGTTTCGCGGCTGACGCGGAGCTTGATTTCGGTTTCTTTCTGCATGGCCGGAAAATCCAGGATCGGGAGCGCAGCCGGGGAAATGTGTGGCTGCCAAAGTCGTGCAGTGTACAGGACTGAGCCCGGCAACGTGCCGCAACGGTTTATTCCTCGGCGCAGATAGCTCTATGATGGGTTTCATCTGTGTAAGTTGAGAGACAGCGCATGCCTTTACCACCCATGAAAGATCAATTTGCCGCGCTGATTGCCGCACCTTCGGTCAGTTGTACCCAGGCGTCTCTCGATCAAACTAACCGGCCGGTGATCGACTTGCTGGCGACCTGGCTCGGCGACCTGGGTTTTGCCTGCGACATCCAGCAGGTCAGCCCCGGCAAATTTAACCTGCTGGCCAGCTTCGGTACCGGACCTGGTGGCCTGGTACTGGCGGGGCACAGCGATACGGTGCCTTACGACGGCGCGCTGTGGCAGACCGATCCGCTCAAGCTGACGGAAGTGGACGGTCGCTGGGTAGGCTTGGGCAGCTGCGACATGAAGGGTTTTTTCGCCCTGGTGATCGAAGCCGTGCAACCGCTGTTGGATCAACCGTTCAAGCAACCGCTGCTGATTCTCGCCACCTGTGATGAAGAAAGTTCCATGGCCGGTGCCCGGGCGTTGGCTGAGGCGGGGCGCCCGCTGGGCCGCGCGGCGGTGATTGGCGAGCCGACGGGCCTCAAGCCAATCCGCCTGCACAAGGGTGTGATGATGGAGCGCATTGATATTCTCGGACGCAGCGGCCATTCGTCGGACCCAAGCCTGGGCCACAGCGCCCTGGAAGCCATGCACGATGCCATCGGCGAACTGCGCGGCCTGCGCCTGGCCTGGCAGCGTGAATACCGCAACCCGCAGTTCAGCGTGCCGCAACCGACCATGAACTTTGGCTGCATTCATGGCGGCGACAACCCCAACCGCATCTGCGGCCAGTGCTCCCTGGAGTTTGATCTGCGGCCCTTGCCGGGCATGGACCCGCAAGTCTTGCGCGCCGCCATCCGACAGAAACTGGAACCCTTGGCCGAGCGCCATCAGGTGAAGATCGACTATGCGCCGCTGTTCCCCGAAGTGCCGCCGTTCGAGCAGGCTGAGGACGCTGAATTGGTGCGCGTTGCAGAGCGACTGACCGGCCATCGTGCCGAAGCAGTAGCGTTCGGCACCGAAGCGCCTTATCTTCAGCGCCTTGGTTGCGAAACCATTGTGCTTGGCCCTGGCGACATCGCCTGCGCCCACCAGCCGGGCGAGTACCTCGAAATGTCACGCTTGACGCCTACAGTGCGTCTATTGCGGGAACTGATTGAACATTACTGCCTGAAACCTGCATAAATTAACCACTGACCATCCCGTACATAAAGGAGAGTGAGCGTGTCGCCAAGCCTGTTCCGACGATAAGCAACAGCCCGCTGTGTGTTTTCACGATTCATCCTTTTTCGGCTGCTTTTTATTACAGGCCCAGGTTTTATGCCCGAATACGTCAATTGGCTTCGTCATGCTTCGCCCTACATCAACGCCCACCGCGACTGCACTTTTGTGGTCATGCTGCCGGGCGATGGTGTGGACCATCCGAACTTCGGCAACATCGTTCATGACCTGGTACTGCTCCACAGCCTTGGCGTGCGACTGGTGCTGGTTCACGGTTCGCGCCCGCAAATCGAAACCCGCCTCATCGCTCGTGGCTTGACCCCGCATTACCACGAAGGCTTGCGCATCACCGATGCTACGACCCTGGAGTGTGTGATCGACGCGGTTGGCCACTTGCGCATCGCCATCGAAGCACGCCTGTCCATGGACATGGCCTCTTCGCCGATGCAGGGCTCGCGCCTGCGGGTGGCCAGTGGCAACCTGGTGACAGCGCGTCCCATCGGCGTGCTGAATGGCATCGATTACCAGCACACCGGCGAAGTGCGCCGGGTCGACCGCAAGGGCATCAACCGCCTGCTGGACGAGCGTTCCATCGTGCTGTTGTCGCCGTTGGGCTACTCGCCTACCGGGGAAATTTTCAATCTGGCCTGCGAAGACGTCGCCACCCGTGCGGCCATCGACCTGGGTGCTGACAAATTGCTGCTGTTTGGCGCCGACTTGGGCCTGATCGATGAAAACGGTTGCCTGGTGCGTGAACTGCGGCCGCAACAAGTGCCCGCGCACTTGCAGCGCCTGGGCAGCGACTACCAGGGCGAATTGCTGGATGCCGCCGCCCAGGCGTGTAGTGGCGGAGTTGGGCGCAGCCATATCGTCAGCTACGTCGAAGACGGCGCCTTGCTCACCGAACTGTTTACCCGTGACGGCGGCGGTACGCTGGTGGCCCAGGAGCAGTTCGAACTGGTGCGCGAGGCGGCGATTGAAGACGTCGGCGGCTTGCTGGACCTGATCAGCCCACTGGAAGAGCAGGGGATTCTGGTGCGTCGCTCGCGCGAAGTGCTGGAGCGGGAGATCGAGCAGTTCAGCGTGGTCGAGCGGGAAGGCATGATCATCGCCTGTGCGGCGCTGTATCAAATCGCCGAGTCGGATGCCGGCGAGCTGGCGTGCCTGGCGGTCAACCCGGAGTACCGTCATGGTGGTCGGGGTGATGAACTGCTGGAACGCATCGAGACCCGCGCCCGGGCCCAGGGGTTGAAGACGCTATTCGTGCTGACGACCCGCACCGCCCACTGGTTCCGCGAGCGGGGCTTTGTGCCCAGCAGCGTAGATCGCCTGCCGTCGGCGCGGGCTTCGCTGTACAACTTCCAGCGTAATTCGAAGATCTTCGAAAAAACGCTGTAACCCCCTTTCTTGCTAGGAGCGAGCACGCTCGCTCCATTTGGCTTTTCTTTAATCGCTGACAAACTCCCCCGTCACAAACGCCGAATAATCCGGCAGCACCGTCTCCACCTTTCCTTGTTCCTTGAGAAACTTCGCCGTTTCCCCAAGCGCCTTGGCCGTTCCGCCATTAAGCAAGGCGTCGGTTTGCTGCGCCCTGGCATCGGGGAACGTCGAGCCGGTCAGCAACTCAGGGATGTCAGCAGCATTGGCACTGGTTGCAGGTTCACCACTTTGACTTTCGAGGTGTCCAGCCCCCAATGCTTCAAGGCGCCAAGCAGGCTGTAATGGGAGGTTGAGACGAACGGCGTGGCAATGGTTTTGCCGATCAGGTCCTGGGGTGTGTCAATGCCGCTGCCGTTACGCACGACTAAAGCTTCAGAACTATTGATCTGGGCCGATACGATGAACGCCACGATGGGTAGATTGCGCGAAGTGGCTGCTGCCAATGGGCTTGAGCCGAGGTTGCCGATCTGCACATCGCCGGAGGCAATCGCGGTGATTACGTCCGGGCCGCTGTTGAGGCGACGCCAGTCGATCTTTTCGCCGATGGCTTTTTCGTACAAGCCGTCTGCCTGGGGCACTTTGCTGGGGTCGATGCCGGTTTGATAACCAATGGTGAGGTTGGCCGCCTGCACGCTAAAAGAAAGCGCTAGCGATACAAAAACTGTAACAAATTGACGAGAGGATGTGCGTTTGGCCATGATGGCGTCGCCTTTTTGATCGTGAGTGACGTATGCAACTGTACGTTCACACTAAGCGATCTAAAAAATGGCCAACAAATACCCTTTAGGAATTAGCTTATGGAGCGGTGCCCCCGTTGTCGGGTCTATCGCCCCATGGAAAATCTTATTCCTGAATCGTATGAAAAAGGATGAAATAATTCTTTTTGGGTGTATGAAAAACTCATTACCCTGCAGGGACCAAATAACTGCGGTTAGACCAAGGTCGTAGACACGCAAGGTTACGTTGACTTGTCAGTCACGATCTGGCGCTAATCGCGCATCTGTGGATCAAGGGCGTCAGACCCGAGACCAAGAACTACAAAAATTAGAAATGAGAGGAGCGGTACATGAAGAAGTACACATTGGCGATCGCCGTCGCGGCTGGGGTTCTGGCTCAACAAGCAGGCGCCGCAGGTTTCGTTGAGGACAGCAAGGCATCCGTCAGTTCCCGGACCCTTTATTTTGATAACGACCAGCGTGAAGGCGGGTCGGACCAGCGCGAAACGGCTACAGGCTTGAAGTTCAACTACCAGTCTGGTTTCACTCAAGGCACCGTTGGCTTTGGTATTGATGCTCAGGCGTTGGTCGGTCTTCACCTTGACGGTGGCCGGGGCCATCACCCAGATAGCAACTCCTTCGTTCCAAGCGACACTGACGGCTCTGCCGTGAGTAGCTGGAGTAGCGCGAGTGCCAACGTTAAGGCCCGCTTCTCCAAGACCGAAGCTCACCTGGGTGGCGCTCTGGCGCCAAACCTGCCGATTCTGATTGCAAGCGACGGTCGTCTGCTGCCACAGACCTTTGAAGGCGGCACTGTCACCTCCAAAGAAATCGACAATGTGACCTTCAACGCCGGTCAACTTGAGCACGCCACCGGGCGTGCTTCGACCAACAGCACGGGCCTGTCTATCGCCGGCGCTAGTCAGGAAAGCAACCAGTTCCGCTTTGGCGGTGCTGATTGGAAAGTCACCAAAGACCTGACATTGCAGTACTACTACGCCAACCTGGAAGACTTCTATAAGCAGCACTTCCTGGGTCTGGTCCACGTCTACCCGATCACCGAGGGTCAGTCGTTCAAAACCGATCTGCGCTACTTTGACAGCAGCTCCGACGGCAAGAATGGCCAGGCTGGCTACCAGTTCAACAACAACGGTGGTTACGCGAAGGATACTGGCGAGGTTAATAACAAAACCTGGAGCGCCATGTTCACCTACTCCCTGGGTGGCAGTGCGTTCATGGTCGGGCATCAGCGTGTCAATGATGACGGTGGTTTCGTCTGGTTGAACCAGGGCGGCGTTGTCGACGGCAATGGTCGTAACGAAGGTGCCGGTGGTTCCAGCTTCTACCTCTTCACCGATAGCATGATCAACTCTTTCGTGCGTGCGGGTGAAAACACCACCTTCGGTCAGTACTCCTATGACTTCGCTGCATTGGGCGTTCCAGGTTTGAAAACCTCGATTGCTTACCTGTATGGCGACAACATCAAAGCCAAGAACGGTGGCAGTGACCAGTCTGAGTGGGAGCGCGATATGCGCATCGACTACACCATTCAGCAGGGCGCACTGAAAGGCTTTGGCACCACGCTGCGTCACGGTGCCTATCGCGGCAGCGGTACCGGCATTCAGGACCAGGATCAGACTCGTCTGATCTTTAACTACACTTACAGCTTCCTGTAAGCCAAGTTAAGAAAAAAACCTCGCGATAAACGCGAGGTTTTTTTTTGCTCGTTTTGCACAAGTCGGGCTCAACCCCCGCAAGCCCTTCCTGAACCCTCTTTTTTACAGCGTCTCAAGGCCTTCTCGAACCTTGGGTGCATGTTGGTCTGCGCCTTTGTCGCGGTCCAGTGAACAGATTTTTAATATTCCTTTATCGTCTAGATAAATCGATATTTATTCTTTTTAAATAACCCCTAACGCAGGCACAGTGGGCTCCATAAGCACTCATCAGGAGCCACACCATGAGCCTCAGACTGGGCGATATCGCCCCCGACTTCGAACAGGATTCCAGTGCCGGCAAGATCCGCTTTCACGAGTGGTTGGGCGATAGCTGGGGCGTGCTCTTTCCCCACCCGGCGGACTTCACCCCGGTATGCACCACCGAGTTGGGTTTCACCGCCAAGCTCAAGGACGAATTTGCCCAGCGCGGTGTCAAGGCCATTGCCCTGTCGGTAGACCCGGTGGATTCGCACCACAAGTGGATCGAAGACATCAACGAAACCCAGAACACCGTCGTCAACTTCCCGATCCTGGCCGACCCCGACCGCAAGGTCTCTGACCTGTATGACCTGATCCACCCGAACGCCAACGACACCCTCACTGTGCGTTCATTGTTCGTGATCGACCCGAACAAAAAGATTCGCCTGACCATCACCTACCCGGCCAGCACCGGCCGTAACTTCCACGAAATCCTGCGGGTTATTGACTCGTTGCAGCTGACCGACAACTACAAAGTCGCCACCCCGGCCAACTGGCAGGACGGTGATGAAGTGGTGATCGTGCCTTCGCTCAAGGATGAGGAAGAGATCAAGAAACGCTTTCCGAAGGGCTATCGCGCGGTAAAGCCGTACCTGCGACTGACACCTCAACCCAACCGTTGAGATCAGCCGAATCAATTGGATCAACTGTAGGAGCGAGCTTGCTCGCGAAGAACGTCAACGATAACGCAGCGTGTCGGGTTGCCCGCGGTGCCTGTGCGTTCTTCGCGAGCAAGCTCGCTCCTACAGGAAAGCAGGGGTTTTCAGGCCGTTTTTACGGCCTTTTTTTCGTTTGGCGATTGAATATCCTCATATTCATTTAAAGAATAAACAAATGAAAAAATGAGATTTATAGATATATGAATCTGCTGATAAGGTCTGTCCCATCTTGGCGCCATCGCCACACAGCGAACCGCCGACACTTGCTCAAGGAATTCTCTAGATGCTGGTCGTAACACTTGGTGGCAGTCCCAGCCCGCGCTCCCGCTCTGGGGTCTTGCTGGATCATTCCCGGCGCTGGTTGCAGCAGCAAGGCGTGGAAGTGGTGAGTTATCAGGTACGGGACTTCCCGGCCGAAGACTTGCTGCATGCGCGTTTCGACAGCCCCAAGGTTATCGACCTGCTGGCGCAAGTGGCAAACGCGGATGGCCTGGTGATCGCCACGCCGGTGTACAAGGCTTCGTTTTCGGGCGCGTTGAAAACCATTCTTGATCTGCTGCCCGAGCGCGCCCTGGCCCACAAAGTGGTATTGCCGATGGCTACCGGCGGCAGCATCGCCCACATGCTCGCGGTGGACTACGCCTTGAAGCCGGTGCTGTCAGCCCTGAAAGCCCAGGAATTGCTCCACGGGATCTTCGCCGAAGACAGCCAGATCGCGTACGGCGAAGGCAGTGCCCAGGCGCAATTGGTGCCGATTCTCGAAAAACGCTTGAGCGAGGCCCTGGATCAGTTCTACAGCGCCATGGCCCGCCGCCCCAAGCCCCTTGACCCACATGTGTTGAATGAACGTTTGTTGAGTGCTCGCTGGAGTATCTGAGCTTCACCCTGATCTAGAAACCCTCACCTTACTCAGCCGCCAACGGCCAAGCAGGTGCCGCCAAAATCCTAATCGCATAATTGGAGAGAGCGCCATGCGCACTGTCATCTTGCGTCGTGGTCTGGTCGCACTGTTTGCTGCGGCTGTGTCCTTCGGCGCCATTGTTCAAGCTCAAGCGGCCGAAACCTTGCGTATCGGCTATCAAAAATACGGCACTCTGGTAGTACTCAAGGCCAAGGGCTCGCTGGAAAAGCGCCTGGCTGAGCAGGGCGTGCAGGTGCAATGGACGGAGTTTCCCGGCGGCCCGCAGCTTCTGGAAGGGCTAAACGTCGGTTCCATCGATTTCGGCGTCACCGGTGAAACCCCACCGGTGTTCGCCCAGGCCGCCGGTGCCGATCTGCTCTACGTCGCCTACGAACCGCCGGCCCCCACCAGTGAAGCGATCCTGGTGCCCAAGGACTCACCGATCAAATCGGTGCAGGACCTCAAGGGCAAGAAAATCGTGCTCAACAAAGGCTCCAATGTGCACTACCTGCTGGTGCGTGCCCTGGAAGATGCTGGCCTGAAATACACCGACGTGCAGACCGTATTCCTGCCGCCCGCCGACGCCCGCGCCGCATTCGAGCGTGGCAGCGTCGACGCCTGGGTGATCTGGGACCCATATCAGGCCGCCGCCGAGAAACAACTGCAAGCCCGCACCCTGCGTGACGGCTCCGGCATCGCCGACAACCATCAGTTCTACCTGGCGACCCAGCCTTACGCCGAAAAACACCCTGAAGTGATCAAGGCGTTGGTGGAAGAAGTGCGCGCCGTGGGCGAGTGGTCCAAGGCCAACCCTGAAGAAGTCACCACTCAAGTCGCGCCGCTGCTCGGCCTGCCCGCCGACATCACCCTGACCTCAGTGAAACGCCAGGGCTACGGCGCGCTGTTCCTGACGCCGGAAGTGGTCGCCGCCCAACAGAAAATCGCCGACACCTTCTACCAACTCAAACTGATCCCGAAACACTTGAGCATCAAGGACGTGATCTGGACGCCGCCTGCGACCGTTGCCAAAGCGCCGTAATCCGACTTCTTCAGGAGACAACTCCATGGGCCTCAATATTTTTTGGTTCCTGCCTACCCACGGCGTTGCCAACGATATCCTCCCCAAAGCTGCGTCCCAGAGCTGAGGCGCTGCCATGAATATTGAAAAGTTAGGCCATCGACTGGCGCCCTGGGCACTACCGATTTTGTTGCTGGCGGTGTGGCAGTTGTCGGTCTCGGCAGGCTGGTTATCGACACGCATCCTGCCGGCCCCTAGCGCGGTGATCGAAGCGGGTATCAACCTGGTACGCAGCGGCGAAATCTGGACGCACCTGGCCATCAGTGGTTGGCGTGCGGGCCTTGGTTTTATCATCGGTGGCGGTATCGGTCTGGCCCTGGGCTTTATCACCGGCCTGTCGACGTGGGGTGAACGCCTGCTGGACAGCTCGGTGCAGATGATCCGCAACGTGCCGCACCTGGCGCTGATCCCACTGGTGATCCTGTGGTTCGGCATTGATGAGACGGCAAAGATTTTCCTGGTCGCCCTCGGCACGTTGTTCCCGATCTACCTCAACACTTACCACGGCATTCGCAACGTCGACCCGGCGCTGGTGGAGATGGCCCGCAGTTATGGCCTGTCTGGTTTCAGTCTGTTTCGCCAGGTGATTCTGCCGGGTGCCTTGCCTTCGATTTTGGTGGGCGTGCGTTTTGCCCTGGGCTTTATGTGGCTGACCTTGATCGTCGCAGAAACCATTTCCGCCAGTTCCGGTATTGGTTACCTGGCAATGAATGCCCGCGAGTTCCTGCAAACCGACGTCGTGGTGCTGGCGATTGTGCTGTACGCCGTGCTCGGCAAGCTCGCCGACCTGGCAGCTCGTGGCCTGGAGCGTGTCTGGTTGCGCTGGCACCCGGCTTATCAAGTGGCCAAGGGAGGTGCAGCATGACCGCTCAACAACCTCCACGCCTGCTGCGCGGTATTCCGTTGGCAGTGCGCAAGCTACGTAAATCCTTTGGCGCGCGGGAAGTACTGCGTGAGATTGATCTGCACATTCCGGCAGGCCAATTCGTCGCAGTGGTCGGCCGTAGTGGTTGCGGTAAAAGCACCTTGCTACGCCTGCTTGCCGGTCTGGATAAAGCCAGCAGCGGTGAATTGCTGGCAGGTTCTGCGCCGCTGAGCGAAGCCATTGAAGACACGCGGTTGATGTTCCAGGAAGCGCGTCTGCTGCCGTGGAAAAAAGTCATCGACAACGTGGGCCTTGGGCTCAAGGGCAACTGGCGCGCCAAGGCATTGGAAGCGTTGGAAGCCGTCGGCCTGGCCGAACGTGCCGATGAATGGCCGGCGGCCTTGTCCGGTGGCCAGAAGCAGCGCGTCGCCCTCGCTCGTGCCTTGATTCATCAGCCGCGCTTGCTGCTGCTCGATGAGCCGCTGGGTGCGTTGGATGCCCTGACCCGGATCGAGATGCAGCAACTGATCGAGAACCTTTGGCAGAAGCACGGTTTTACTGTGTTGCTGGTGACCCACGACGTCAGCGAAGCCGTGGCCATTGCCGACCGGGTGATCCTGATTGAAGACGGCGAAATCGGCCTCGACCTGCTCGTCGACCTGCCACGCCCACGGGCCCGTGGTTCGCACCGCCTGGCAGCACTGGAAGCCGAAGTGCTCAACCGGGTGCTGTTACTACCTGGTACTGCGCCGGAACCCGAACCTGTTGCACCGCTGCCTACGCAATTGCGTTGGGCGCAATAACTCACTTGCCCCATGAAGGAAGAACAACATGACTATTAAAGCCATTAACGTGCGTAACCAGTTCAAAGGCACCATCAAGGAAATCGTCGAAGGCGACGTACTGTCGGAAATCGACGTGCAGACCGCTTCGGGCATCGTTACTTCGGTGATCACTACTCGCTCGGTAAAAGAGCTGGAGTTGGTGATTGGCAGTGAAGTGATTGCGTTCGTTAAGTCCACCGAGGTGTCGATCGCCAAGTTGTGATCGATGGGCGACAGACGACCCCGGACGGCATGAGCCCTTCGGGGTTTTCAGCGTTTTGGGGAGGGATCTGAAGCGAGTTTCCAACCGTTGGTTGGGGCGAAATAACCCATGGCATGGCTGAACAGATCGTCGGCTAACGGTTCCACGCTGGCCGGCAGTAGCCGCTGGCCGATCTGCGCGGGCAGGGTGGAGTAGTCGATGTGCCAGGGCATGGCGCCAGCACGATGTTGGCCGAAGGACAGTTCACAGGCCAGCAGTGCTTGCGGATTCTCACTGTTGATACGTTCACGCAAGTGGCCGTTGGGTGTCAGTGGTGCAGGCCGGTCGGCGGCGAACAAAAAATAGTCGCCCGCGAGCACCAGGCACGCGCTGCGGGTCGGGTTGTCGTTGGCTTGTAGCCATTGGCTGCGACACAGACCTTTAGAGTCGGCAAGCCGCTCCCAGATTTCGTAATAATCATCGTCCAGGGCGGTTTCGATCAGGCGGTCGCGGGTTTCAAAATGCATCCGGCCGATATCGGCCTCATCGCTGGCGGGCTGAAAGTCGATGTGTCGATGCCACTGGCAGATATCGCCGTCGACCTGGGTCACGCCGGCAAAGCCTTTTTGTTCGCACAGGGCCAGGTGGTCGGCATGACTGATGGAGTGAGCAGGCGTGTCTGTCGGGATGCGCAGGTCGGCGAACAGGCGCGGTGTTTGCAGCCAGTACACCGAGGTGTGTTGATCGATTTCGCCGTTCTGATAGCTGATCAGGCGTCGTTTCCACACGCCCAGATAGTGTTCAGGGACTTGCTGCATAAACCCATCCTGGAATTTCAGTGGCTGCGCTTGGGCAGGTAGGGCGGCAGGTAAAGCCCTAAGTACGCATCAAATACGCGCATCCCTTCCTCGGCCATACGCAGCGTAATGTGGTCATTTTGTTGCACCGAGCGGGCGTAGACCCGGTCGCTCAGTTCCATGGCCAGGGCGAACACGTCGACGTCTGTGGGCAGGGCCGGCAGTTGGAAGTGCTGGTCGAACACGGTGAGCATCAAGCCCCCCAACTCCAGATCATGCTGACGGTCAGCCTGGGTCACTTCGGTCAGCCCGTGCTGGGCGAGAATCAACTGGCGGGCAGCGGCATCCTTGCTGTAGATGCTCAGCATGCGCAGTTCCACCAGGCGTGACAGATCGCGCCAATGGTTGAGTTTTTCATGATCGATAGGCGCTTGCAGGGCGGCGCGGAAGGCGGCGTGAACATCGGCCGTCAGCGCTTCCAGCAGCGCCGGGACGCTGGCGAAGAAGTGGTAGACCGACGACGGCGGAATCTGCGCCCGTTCGGCCACGCTGTAGATCGACAAACTGGCCACGCCTTCGGCGGCCAGCAAGGTGCGGGCGGCGTCGAGGATCGCGTCGATCCGGGCCTGGCTGCGGGCGCGGGGTTTGCGAGGGGCTGCGGGGCGGGTCATGGAAGTCTCCTACAGGGCAGTGGGCATTGTACGCAGAGCCTGAAGATGATCCATACCTGTGGCGAGTGGGCTTTTGTGGCGAGCACTTCGAAAAGCCGATAAAAAAACGCCGCAAGCCAAAAGCCTGCGGCGTTCCTTTTACTGTCGCAACCGCTTACACGGTATGCAGGTACCAGTTGTACTCAAGGTCGGAGATGGAGTGTTCAAACTCTTCCAGCTCACTTTCCTTACAGGCGACGAAGATATCGATGTATTTCGGATCGATGTACTTGGCCATCACTTCACTGTCGTCCAGCTCGCGCAATGCATCGCGCAGGTTGTTCGGCAGGCTTTGCTCGTTCTGCTCGTAACTGTTGCCTTCCACCGGAGCACCCGGTTCGATCTTGTTGGTCAGACCGTGGTGCACGCCCGCCAGGACCGAAGCCATCAGCAGGTACGGGTTGGCATCGGCGCCAGCCACGCGGTGTTCCAGGCGGACCGCGTCGGCGGAACCGGTGGGTACGCGTACCGCAACAGTGCGGTTATCCAGCCCCCAGCACGGCGCGTTCGGCACGTAGAACTGTGCGCCGAAACGACGGTAGGAGTTGACGTTGGGGCACAGGAACGCCATTTGGGCGGGTAGGGTCTCCAGCACACCGCCGATCGCATGTCGCAGTGCGGCGTTCTGCTCGGGATCCTCGCAGGCAAAGATGTTCTTGCCTTCCTTGTCCAGGATCGAAATGTGTACGTGCAAACCGTTGCCTGCCTGGCCTGGGTAAGGCTTGGCCATGAAGGTGGTATCCATCTCATGGTCGTAGGCGATGTTCTTGATCAAACGCTTGAGCAGTACCGCGTAGTCGCAGGCCTTGATCGGGTCGGCAACGTGGTGCAGGTTCACTTCGAACTGCGCCGGGGCACTTTCCTTGACGATGGCGTCGGCAGGGATGCCTTGCTCTTTTGCACCTTCCAGAATGTCCTGGAGGCAGTCGACGTATTCGTCGAGGTCGTCGATCAGGTAGACCTGTGTCGAGTGCGGGCGTTTGCCGGAGATCGGCGAGCGGGGCGGTTGTGGCCGGCCATTCACGTTCTCCTGGTCGATCAGGTAGAACTCCAGCTCGAATGCGGCGCAGATGGTCAGACCGAGGTCATCAAACTTGCTCACAACTTGGCGGAGCACTTCGCGAGGATCGGCGAAGAAAGGTTCACCTTCGATTTCGTGCATGGTCATCAGCAGTTGCGCGGTTGGGCGCTTTTGCCAGGGTTCATTGCACAGGGTGTCAGGGATTGGATAACAGATTCGGTCAGCATCACCGATGTCCAGACCCAGGCCGGTGCTTTCCACCGTCGAGCCATTGATATCCAGGGCAAATAGAGAGGCCGGCAAATTGATGCCTTTCTCGTAAACCTTGTGGAGGCTGGTGCGTTCGATGCGCTTGCCGCGCACCACACCATTCATATCCGCAATTAGAAGGTCTACGTACAGAACCTCAGGATGATCCTTAAGGAACGCGTTCGCTTCGTTAAGCTGAACGGCACGCGGGGGTACCGACATGATGCAACACCTTTGTTGTTAAAAATATCAATCATTGAAATCTTCGGGTTTCAGTCAACCCGAACGGCATGCCGAAGTCAAGCGAGGCCTTTTTTGCCCTAAAAAAGCGCCCTGAGGGCATTTTCGAGGCTTTTTGGGGCGATTTTTTGTATTTGGGTCTCTTGGAACCAGCACGTTTGAGCGGGCCGTGTTGTATTTTTTACGGGGGTGTTGTGTAAAAAAATGAACAAGGCTAAGCTCGATTCAAACCCATAACAGCAATAATACCGGGGTGCTTCATGTCTCGCCTGCCGTTAATCGGCGTCACCGCCTGTTCCAAACAGGTCGGTCTGCATGCTTATCACATCAGTGGCGACAAATACGTCCGTGCAGTGGCCACCGCTGCCAAGGGCTTGCCATTGATTATTCCGTCTCTGGCGGATTTGCTCGACCCGGCCAATATTCTTGACGGTCTGGACGGCATTCTCTTTACCGGCTCACCCTCCAATATCGAACCTTTTTATTACGACGGTCCGGCCAGCGCGCCCGGGACTGCTCATGACCCTGCACGGGACCAAACCACCTTGCCGTTGATTCGCGCCGCGATTGTTGCAGGCGTTCCGGTGCTGGGGATTTGCCGTGGCTTCCAGGAAATGAACGTGGCGTTTGGCGGCAGCCTGCACCAGAAGGTTCATGAGGTGCCGGGCATGATGGATCATCGCGAAGACGACACCCAGCCGCTGGACGTCCAGTACGGCCCGGCTCACCCGGTGACGATCTCTGCAGGTGGTGTATTGGCAAGCCTGGGTTTGCCAGAAACGATCCAGGTCAACTCGATTCACGGGCAGGGCGTTGATCGTCTGGCGCCTGGGCTACACGTTGAAGCAACAGCCCCCGATGGCTTGGTCGAAGCCTTTTCGGTGACAGACGGCAAGGCTTTTGCTTTGGGAGTGCAATGGCACCCCGAATGGCAGGTAAGCTCTAACCCGCACTATCTCGCGATCTTCCAGGCATTTGGCAATGCCTGTCGAAAGCGGGCAACACAACGCGACGCGGATGATGCGTCAACCAACGCCTGACCTTTAATGGATGTCAGGAAACTCAGCCCAGAGGCATTTATGAGTAACAACCTCGACCAGCTCACCGATTGGTTGAAAGACCATAAGATCACAGAAGTCGAATGCATGATTGGCGACCTCACCGGTATCACCCGGGGCAAGATCTCGCCGACCAACAAGTTCATCGCCGAAAAAGGCATGCGCCTGCCCGAGAGCGTCCTGTTACAGACCGTGACCGGCGACTATGTCGAAGACGACATCTATTACGAACTGCTCGACCCGGCCGACATTGACATGATCTGCCGCCCGGACGAGAACGCGGTATTCCTTGTGCCTTGGGCCATAGAGCCCACGGCCCAGGTGATCCACGACACCTACGATAAGCAAGGCAACCCTATTGAGTTGTCGCCGCGCAACGTGCTCAAGAAAGTCCTCAAGCTCTACGCCGACAAAGGCTGGCAGCCCATCGTGGCGCCGGAGATGGAGTTCTACCTAACCAAGCGCTGCGAAGACCCGGACTTTCCGCTGCAACCGCCGATTGGCCGCTCTGGCCGCCCGGAAACCGGTCGTCAGTCCTTCTCTATAGAAGCGGCCAACGAATTCGACCCGTTGTTCGAAGACGTCTACGACTGGTGCGAACTGCAGGAGCTGGACCTCGACACCCTGATCCACGAGGACGGCACGGCACAGATGGAAATCAACTTCCGTCACGGCGATGCCCTGTCTTTGGCCGACCAGATCCTGGTGTTCAAGCGCACCATGCGTGAGGCCGCGCTCAAGCACAACGTGGCCGCTACGTTCATGGCCAAGCCGATGACCGGCGAGCCCGGCAGCGCCATGCACCTGCACCAGAGCATCATCGACATTGCCACCGGCAAAAACGTCTTCTCCAACGAAGACGGGTCCAAGAGCGAGCTGTTCCTTTACCACATTGGCGGCCTGCAAAAATTCATCCCCGAGCTGTTGCCGCTGTTTGCGCCCAACGTCAACTCGTTCCGCCGTTTCCTGCCGGACACCTCGGCACCGGTTAACGTGGAGTGGGGCGAAGAAAACCGCACCGTCGGCCTGCGGGTGCCGGATGCCGGCCCACAGAACCGTCGGGTGGAAAACCGCCTGCCGGGCGCCGATGCCAACCCGTACCTGGCGATTGCCGCCAGCTTGTTGTGCGGCTACATCGGTATGGTCGAAGGCATCAGCCCAAGTGCACCGGTGGTCGGTCGTGGTTACGAGCGTCGCAACCTGCGCCTGCCGTTGACCATCGAGGACGCCCTGGAGCGGATGGAAAACAGCAAGACCATCGAGAAATACCTGGGTCAAAAATTCATCACAGGCTATGTCGCGGTCAAGCGGGCCGAGCATGAAAACTTCAAGCGCGTGATCAGTTCGTGGGAGCGGGAATTCCTGCTCTTTGCCGTCTGATGCGCCGGGTGCGGCCGTCACACGCCGCACCTCCACCTGCTATTTTTGGAGATTGGTATGACCAGCAACAACCCGCAAACCCGTGAATGGCAAGCCTTGAGCCGCGATCACCACCTGGCGCCGTTCAGCGACTTCAAACAGTTGAAAGAGAAAGGCCCGCGAATCATCACCAAAGCCCATGGTGTCTATCTGTGGGACAGCGAAGGTAACAAGATCCTCGACGGCATGGCCGGCCTGTGGTGCGTGGCCATCGGTTATGGCCGCGATGAACTGGCTGACGCCGCCGCCAAGCAGATGAAAGAGCTGCCGTACTACAACCTGTTCTTCCAGACCGCCCACCCGCCGGTACTGGAATTGGCCAAGGCCATCTCTGACGTTGCCCCTCAAGGCATGAACCACGTGTTCTTCACCGGCTCCGGCTCCGAAGGCAACGACACCATGCTGCGCATGGTTCGTCACTACTGGGCGATCAAGGGCCAGGCGAACAAGAAAGTCATCATCAGCCGCAAGAACGGCTACCACGGTTCCACCGTTGCCGGCGCGAGCCTGGGCGGCATGACCTACATGCACGAACAGGGCGACTTGCCGATCCCGGGCATCGTCCACATCGCCCAGCCGTACTGGTTCGGCGAAGGCGGCGACATGAGCCCCGAAGAGTTCGGCATCTGGGCCGCCAACCAACTGGAAGAGAAGATTCTGGAACTGGGCGTGGACAACGTCGGTGCCTTTATTGCCGAGCCGATCCAGGGCGCCGGTGGCGTGATCATTCCGCCCGACAGCTACTGGCCGCGCATCAAGGAAATCCTCGCCAAGTACGACATCCTGTTTGTCGCCGATGAGGTGATCTGTGGTTTCGGCCGTACCGGTGAGTGGTTCGGTAGCGATTTCTACAACCTCAAGCCGGACATGATGACCATCGCCAAGGGCCTGACCTCGGGTTATATCCCCATGGGCGGTCTAATCGTGCGCGACGAAGTGGTTGCCGTGCTCAATGAAGGTGGCGACTTCAACCACGGTTTCACCTACTCAGGTCATCCGGTGGCCGCCGCAGTGGCCCTGGAAAACATCCGCATCCTGCGCGATGAAAAAATTGTCGAGCGTGTCCACAACGAAACGGCACCCTATTTGCAACAACGCCTACGAGAGCTGAGTGATCATCCCCTGGTGGGCGAAGTCCGCGGTGTCGGCCTGTTGGGTGCCATTGAGCTGGTGCAGGACAAAGCGACGCGCAAGCGTTACGAAGGTAAAGGCGTTGGTATGATCTGCCGCACCTTCTGTTTTGAGAATGGCCTGATCATGCGCGCTGTCGGCGACACCATGATCATTTCGCCGCCGCTGGTGATCAGCAAGGCCGAGATTGACGAGTTGGTGACCAAGGCGCGCAAGTGCCTGGACCTGACTTTGGCGGCATTGCAGGGCTAAGTGCTAGGCTCAGTACGGAGTGGCCTTTGGCCGCTCCGTTATAAATGTAGGGCTTTGGTTGAAAGCCGGCCCTTGAACTTGCCAGACTGTCGCCCTGTTTTGTTGCCCTTCGAGGGGCCACTCAACACTTTGCAGCTGTTTATAGATAAAGAATGTGGCCCAAAAAGAAAAATTGGAGCATGACCGAATGAAGGCATTAGGATTGAAGAACGCTGGCAAGACCCTCCTGGCCTTGTCCCTGATGGGCGTGATGGTGGGCGCGGCCCAGGCAGACGACAAAGTGCTGCACGTCTACAACTGGTCTGACTACATCGCACCGGACACCGTGAAGAAGTTCGAAGCGGAGTCGGGCATCAAGGTGGTCTACGACGTATTCGACAGCAACGAAACCCTGGAAGCCAAGCTGCTGGCGGGCAAATCCGGGTATGACATCGTCGTACCTTCCAACAACTTCCTGGCCAAGCAGATAAAGGCCGGTGTTTACCAGAAGCTGGACAGGTCCAAGCTGCCAAACTGGAAAAACCTCAATCCTGAATTGCTCAAGGCCGTCTCAGTAAGCGACCCGGGCAACGAACACGCGTTCCCTTACATGTGGGGCTCGATCGGTATTGGCTTCAACGCCGATAAGGTCAAGGCCGCACTGGGTGCCGACGCACCGACCAATTCCTGGGATTTGCTGTTCAAGCCGGAAAATGCGGCCAAGCTGAAATCCTGCGGTATCAGCTTCCTCGACTCGCCAACCGAAATGTTGCCGATTGCCCTGCATTACCTCGGTTACCCGACCGACAGCCAGGACAAGAAACAACTGGCCGAAGCCGAAGCACTGTTCCTGAAGATCCGTCCTTCGGTCGGTTACTTCCACTCCTCCAAGTACATCTCGGACCTGGCCAACGGCAACATCTGTGTGGCAGTCGGTTACTCGGGTGATATCTACCAGGCCAAGGCCCGTGCCGCCGAAGCGGGTGACAAGGTCAAAGTCAGCTACAACATTCCCAAGGAAGGTGCTGGCAGCTTCTTCGACATGGTCGCCATCCCTAAAGATGCCGAAAACGTCGACGGCGCCTACAAGTTCATGACCTTCCTGATGAAGCCAGAAATTATGGCCGAGATCACCGACGCGGTACGTTTCCCCAACGGTAACGCGGCGGCGACGCCACTGGTCGACAAGGAAATCACCAGCGACCCAGGTGTTTATCCGCCAGCGGACGTCATGGCCAAGCTGTATGCAATTGCTGACTTGCCGGCCGCCACTCAGCGTTTGCTGACTCGCAGCTGGACCAAGATCAAATCGGGCAAATAAGCCGGTTTGATCAGGTCTTCGTTAACCGCCGCGGTGCGCGCGGTGGTTAACGAAACAATTAAATGACAGAAAGTTTTGCCGGATCGGTTTATCGAGGGTAAGTTGCGCGCCGGTTTTGTTGCCGCGCAGTGTTGCTGCCATGCAGCTCGGGCAACTTGGCCCAACTAGTTGAGAGGACCTCCACTTGCCAATTTCTTTATTTCGCAAAGCCTTGCTGGTCGGTGCGGGCGTCACGTTGGCAGTCAGCGTGCAGGCCGCTTCAACCGTGCATGTTTATAACTGGTCGGACTATATCGGTCCCGACACCCTGACCAACTTTGAAAAGGCCACCGGCATCAAGCCCGTCTACGACGTGTTCGACTCCAACGAAACCCTGGAAGGCAAGTTGCTGGCCGGTCGTACCGGCTATGACGTGGTAGTGCCGTCCAACCACTTCCTCGGCAAGCAAATCAAGGCCGGCGCATTCCAGAAGCTAGACAAGTCCCAACTGAGCAACTACGCCAACCTGGACCCGGCGCTGCTCAAGCGGCTGGAAAAGAACGATCCAGGCAACCAGTACGCAGTGCCCTACCTGTGGGGCACCAATGGCATCGGTTACAACGTCGAGAAAGTCAAAGCGGCGCTGGGCGTCGACAAGATCGATTCCTGGGCGGTGCTGTTCGAGCCGGAAAACATCAAGAAGCTCTCCAAGTGCGGCGTGGCGTTCCTTGATTCGGCCGATGAAATGTTGCCGGCTGTGCTCAATTACATGGGCCTGGACCCTAACAGCCAGAACCCCGAAGACTATAAAAAGGCTGAAGCCAAGCTGATGGCGGTGCGTCCGTACGTCACTTACTTCAACTCCTCCAAGTACGTTTCCGATCTGGCCAATGGCGAGATCTGTGTCGCCGCCGGCTTCTCCGGCGACGTCTTCCAGGCCAAGGCTCGTGCGGCCGAAGCGGGCAAGGGCGTGAACATCGCCTACGTCATCCCGAAAGAAGGCGGCAACCTCTGGTTCGACGTGCTGGCGATCCCCAAGGACTCCACCAACGTCAAGGAAGCCCTCGCTTTCATCAACTATTTGCTGAAACCTGAAGTGATCGCTCAGGTCAGTGATTACGTCGGTTACGCCAACCCTAACCCAGGGGCGGACATACTGATGGAGCAATCGATACGCACCGACGAAGCGGTTTACCCACCGCAGGCGGTTCTCGACCGGACCTTTGTCAACGGCGAGCTACCCCCGAAGGTGCAACGTTTAATGACCCGCAGCTGGACCAAGGTCAAGTCGGGCAAGTAAGGCTCAAACTATCCAAGATTTGCCCGTATTGGGCGAACTGCAAATTTTGTTGGGAGTTTCGTAAATGGCAGTTGCCTCCGGCGCCTATAAGAAAGCCCTCGAGGGCGACCAGACACCGAAAAAGGTGTTGGTCAAAATCGACCGGGTCACGAAGAAATTCGACGAGACGATTGCCGTGGACGATGTGTCCCTGGAAATCAAAAAAGGCGAGATCTTCGCCTTGCTCGGCGGTTCGGGTTCAGGCAAGTCCACCCTGCTGCGCATGCTTGCAGGTTTCGAGCGCCCGACCGAGGGCCGGATTTTCCTCGACGGTGTGGACATCACCGACATGCCGCCCTACGAGCGGCCGATCAACATGATGTTCCAGTCCTACGCCTTGTTCCCGCACATGACGGTGGCGCAGAACATCGCTTTCGGCCTGCAACAGGACAAGATCCCCAGGGCCGAGGTGGATGCCCGCGTCGCGGAAATGCTCAAGCTGGTACAGATGAGCCAGTTCGCCAAGCGCAAACCGCACCAACTGTCTGGCGGCCAGCGTCAGCGCGTGGCCCTGGCCCGCTCCCTGGCCAAGCGGCCGAAGTTGCTGTTGCTCGATGAGCCGATGGGCGCCCTGGACAAGAAGCTGCGTTCGCAAATGCAACTGGAGCTGGTGGAAATCATCGAGCGCGTGGGTGTGACCTGCGTGATGGTGACCCACGACCAGGAAGAGGCCATGACCATGGCCGAGCGCATTGCGATCATGCACCTGGGCTGGATCGCGCAGATCGGCAGCCCCATCGACATCTACGAGACGCCAACCAGCCGCCTGGTGTGCGAGTTCATCGGCAACGTCAATATCTTCGAAACCCAGGTTGTGGACGACGCCGAAGGCCACGCGCTGCTCAAGTGCCCTGACCTGGACCGCGACATCTACGTCGGCTACGGCATCGCCACCTCGCTAGAAGACAAGTCGGTGACCTACGCCATCCGCCCGGAAAAGCTGCTGGTGACCTCCGAAATGCCGACCTGCGAGCACAACTGGTCCAGCGGCAAGGTCCACGATATCGCCTACCTGGGCGGGCACTCGGTGTTTTACGTTGAGCTGCCCAGCGGCAAACTGGTGCAGTCCTTCGTCGCCAACGCTGAACGCCGTGGCGCACGGCCGACCTGGGGTGACCAGGTCTACGTGTGGTGGGAAGACGACAGCGGCGTGGTACTTCGTTCATGAATATGAAGAAATTCAAGCGCCAGTTGCAACGAATAACCCCCGGTGGCCGGCATTTGGTGATCGGGATACCTTTCCTCTGGCTGTTCCTGTTCTTCATGCTGCCGTTCTTCATTGTCCTGAAGATCAGTTTTGCCGAAGCCGACGTAGCGATCCCGCCGTACACCGAGATCTACACCTTCGTTGAACAGAAGCTGCAGTTGGTGCTCAACCTGGCCAACTACGCGATGCTGAGCGACGACGAGTTGTACATCGCAGCCTACCTTGGCTCGCTGAAGATGGCGTTTTTCAGCACAGTGTTGTGTCTGCTGATCGGTTATCCGATGGCCTATGCCATCGCCAGCGCCCGCAAGGAAATGCAGACCGTGCTGGTGCTGCTGATCATGATGCCGACCTGGACGGCGATCCTGATCCGCGTCTATGCGTGGATGGGCATCCTCAGCAACAACGGCTTGCTCAATGGCTTCCTGATGTCCATCGGCCTGATCAACGAGCCGTTCCAGATACTCAATACCAACATCGCGGTGTATATCGGCGTGGTCTACTCCTACCTGCCGTTCATGATCCTGCCGCTCTACGCCAACTTGGTCAAACATGACCAAAGTCTGCTGGAAGCCGCGTCGGACCTGGGGTCGAGTACCTTCAACAGTTTCTGGAAAATCACCGTGCCGCTGTCCAAGAACGGCATCATCGCCGGCTGCATGCTGGTGTTTATCCCGGTGGTGGGCGAGTTCGTGATCCCTGAACTGCTGGGCGGTCCGGAAACCCTGATGATCGGTAAAGTGTTGTGGCAAGAATTCTTCAACAACCGTGACTGGCCGGTGGCTTCTGCCCTGGCGGTGGTGATGCTGGCGATCCTGATCGTGCCGATCATCCTGTTCAACCGCAGCCAAGCCAAAGAGATGGAGGGCAAGATATGAAGCGCTTCAGTTTCTCCAGCTTTATGCTGGTCGTCGGGCTGCTGTTCATCTACCTGCCGATGCTGATCCTGGTGATCTATTCGTTCAACGAATCGAAACTGGTGACGGTGTGGGGCGGCTGGTCGATCAAGTGGTATGTCGGCCTGCTGGATAACACCCAATTGATGGGCTCGGTAGCGCGTTCCCTGGAAATCGCCTGCTACACGGCGGTGGCGGCAGTGGCGTTGGGCACGTTGGCGGCATTTGTGCTGACGCGCATCAGCCAGTTCAAGGGCCGTACGCTGTTCGGCGGCCTGGTGACGGCGCCTCTGGTGATGCCAGAAGTGATCACCGGTCTGTCGCTGTTGCTGCTGTTTGTAGCCATGGCGCAGATGATCGGCTGGCCCCAGGAACGTGGCATCGTCACCATCTGGATCGCTCACACCACGTTCTGTTCGGCGTATGTGGCGGTGGTGGTGTCGGCGCGCTTGCGTGAGCTGGACCTGTCGATCGAAGAAGCGGCGATGGACCTGGGCGCACGGCCGTGGAAGGTGTTCTTCCTGATCACCATCCCGATGATCGCGCCGTCGTTGGCGGCGGGTGGGATGATGTCCTTCGCGCTGTCCCTGGATGACCTGGTATTGGCCAGCTTTGTCTCGGGGCCGGGTTCCACCACGTTGCCGATGGAAGTGTTCTCGGCGGTGCGTCTGGGGGTTAAACCCGAGATCAATGCCGTGGCCAGTCTGATCCTGTTGGCGGTGTCGCTGGTGACCTTCCTGGTGTGGTTCTTCAGCCGCCGTGCCGAAGAGCGCCGCAAGAAGGCGATCCAGCAGGCGATTGAAGAAGCGGCAGCGGACGGTTGGAAGCAGCCAGATGCGCGTCGGGCGCCTGCGCCGGTTTAATCAGGTCTACCTGAAGAAACTGGATCAAAATGTGGGAGCTGGCTTGCCTGCGATGAGGCTCTGTCAGTCGACTGATTGGTTGACTGATACACCGCCATTGCAGGCAAGCCCCCTCGCCACAAGCCCAGCACATGCGCAGCGTGTTCAATCGCAGGCTTGGAGTGACGCCGCAACAATTCAGGCTGAATTTCGCGGCGCCAGTTTGAGCGCTATTGCGCGGCTCTGGCCGGCAACAGTTTGAGCGTACTTCGGGTATTGGCCGTCACTTCCTCATCATTGAAGTGCGCCTGCTCATACCCACCCTCGATATACGTTTCTGCCTGGTCGGCGTAGTGCTTGTCGAACGGCACGCCGCTTTGCCCTACCGGGTTGATGGTCAGGGCGTGCGCGGCGTCGGCGAAGTCGATCAGGCGCCGGGTTGACGGCCCATAAGTCACCGGCCAGGGCGCCGGCCCGATGGCGGCAGACAGGTTATTTGGCACTTCGTGGGTGCCGGGGGCCGCGAAGGGGCCGACATTGACGATCTGGTCCAACGGCTTCTGCGAGCCCAGCGGATGGCCATGAGTCAGGGTATGCGCCTTGCCCCACTGCCACTGCGCCGGGTTATCGCCGAAGGTGGCCTTGAGGTGCTTCAGGCTGGCTTGCCAGGCGATCCGGACGGTGTCGGCGCGGGTTTCCTTGAGTGGGGTGGTGCGGTTGTCCCACCACGGCGAGTCGGTGGCAGCGGCGAGGCGCGGCAGGGCGGAGTCGATGACTCGGGTCGAGAGCAGGGTCTGGAACATGGCGTCGCCCAGCTCGTCACGCATCGCGGCATCAGCAAGATCAAACAGCAACTGGTTGAACAGCGTGGCGCTGGTGGAGTCGAGCGGGTAATCACCTTTCCACGCGGCCAGTTGCTCCACCAGTTTCAACTCTGCCGGGTCCTTGACCACATCACGCAGTACTGGCAACAGCGGCGCCAGCAGCCTTGGCCCGTAGGCGGTGGTGGTGCCGAGCTGCAAGGCCTGGCTGTTTTCCAGATCCCATTTCACGCGGTTGTCGCTCAATTGCGCGTTCAACTGTTGGCCGCGATCCGCCAGGTTGTAATAGCCAGGGATCTCCATGCCGGTGGGCGACACGGGCTGCGCGTTGGCGGAGACCACGTAGCCACGCGCCGGGTTTTCTTCCTGGGGGTTGGCGCTGAACGGGTAGAAGCCGAGCTTGTCGGCCTGGGTGGTGCTGCCATCGAGGATAAAGCCGGGCTTGGCGTCGGCCGGGCGGATTGGCAACTGCGCCGCCGCCCACCAGCCGATATCGCCCTTGGCGTTAGCCCAGACGATATTCAGTCCCGGTGCGTGGACCTTGGCCACGGCGCTGCGAGCCTTGGCCAGGGTGTTGGCACGATTGAGCTGGTAGAAGCCGTCGAGGATCGGATTCTCGGTTTCGAGGAACGCCCACCACATGGCGATCGGCGTCTTGCCAGCGTTTGCGCCGAGCACGTCATTGATGATCGGGCCGTGGGGCGATTGACGCAGGGTCAGCGTCACCGGGGCCTGGCCCTTGACGGCGATCTGCTGCTCGCTGCTGGTCATGTCGACCCACTGGTCGTGGTAGCGGACCTGATTGGCGTTGTCCGGGTTGACCTGCTCGGCGATCAGGTCCAGATCATCGTTCTGGAACATGGTCAGGCTCCAGCCGAAATCCTTGTTGTGCCCCAGGAACGCTACCGGCACCAGCGCGTTGTGATAACCGTAGAGTTCAAAGCCCGGCGCCGACAACTGCGCCTCGTACCACACCGACGGCACCGAGAAGCGGATATGCGGGTCGCCAGCCAGCAACGGCTTGCCGCTCTTGGTGCGTGCGCCGCTGATGGCCCAGGCGTTGCTGCCCTCGAACTGCGGCAGGCCGTTATCGGCCAAAGCCTGCTCGCTCAGGCGGGCGATGGCGCCAAGGTCTTTCCAGTCGCCGGCGGCCAGGCCAAGATCGCCCCTGGGTTTCCAATCAAGGTCGAAAGCCTTCAGGTAGTCGCTGCCGAGTTGATCGCGTACGTAAGTCAGCAAGGGCTCGGTACGAAAGGCGGCGGCAAAGCTGTAGGCCAGGTAGCCGGCGATGCTGATGGTGTCTTCGGCGGTAAACGGGCGCTTGGGAATACCCAGTACGTCGAACTCCATGGGTTTGGCGTGGCTGTCCTGATACTGGTTGACACCGTCCAGGTAGGCTTGCAGGGCTTTCCAGTGGGGCGACTGGCGGTCCATCTGCGCTGCATAAGTGGTGGCGCGGTCACGGATACGCAGGCTGCGAAACAGTTTGTCGGTGTCCAGCAACTTGGGGCCGAGCACTTCGGCCAGTTCGCCACGGGCCAGGCGGCGCATGATTTCCATCTGGAACAGCCGGTCCTGGGCATGCACATAGCCAAGGGCGCGGTACAGGTCGGCTTCGTTCTCGGCGCGTATATGGGGTACGCCACGGTCGTCATAGCGAACAGTGACCGAGCCTTGCAGGTTGGCCATCTCTACCGTGCCCTGGCGGGTCGGCTGCTTGCTGTAGACGTACCAGCCGGCGCCGAGGGCGATCAGCACCAGTAGGGCTGCGAGGACCGACAACACGCGCTTCATGGAAATTCCTTAGTGAGAATGGGACAGCAGACTACAAACCTTCCGGCCAGGAACAATAGCAGCCCACCGCCAGAGTGTGGGTCGCGTTCACGTCGCGTCCACCCTTGAGTGCCTGCAGGATAGGTTCGATAAAGCTGTTGCTGGAATTACAGGTCAGCCCTTCGCTGTAAGGCCCGAAATAGGCCAGCTTGCCCGTGCGATCCCAAATCCCCACGGCGGGGCTGGCGGGCACGTGTTCGGCGCCGGGCAGGGCCGTGAGGACTTTCATTGCGCCGAGGGTCGTGGGCAACTGGCCGTGGCTGCCGGCTTTTTGCAGGGCGTAGAACTCCACGCCCTGGGGTGCGTATTGCTCGATCAATTCGCTGAGGTGCTGTTGATTGCCGACGTTGCACGGGCACGCTGGGTCCCAGAAATGCACCAGGCGAATCGGGCCTGGCCCGGCGAGGTCGTCGGGCAGCTTGAGCATGTCCCCGGAAAACACCGCCGTGTGTTCGCTGAAGGCCCGCAGGTAGCGATCCTGGAACCAGTCATACGCCGCCCACAACACCACTGCGCAGATCAGTACGATCAGGCTGGCGAACAGGGTCGTGCGGTAAGGCTTTCGCATTCAGATCAATCCTCGAAGGACGCGTAGCTTGCCATGCTTGCCCTGACAGATGAATATCGCAGCTCGATAAAACCTGTGCAGCGCACCAAGCCTCTAGTCTGGAACCTCTTATGCCCGTGACCTTTGACCCCGATCACCTTCGCGAAAGCTTGCGGCCGTTGGTGGATGCGCAGCCGCTCTCAGCCGAGGCCCGGGTCTATCAGCGCTTCTATGGTCTGGACCTGGCGGCCCGCAAGGAGCCGGTTGTCAGCCGCCTGGGGCGTTTTGAGGTCGACGGGTTCGAGGTGGTCAGCCAGGTCTGGTGGCCACGGCAACCTGTGGCAACGATGTTCCTGTTTCACGGTTTCTACGATCACATGGGGCTGTACCGCAACGTGGTGGACTGGGGCCTGGACCAGGGTTTCGTGGTGATCGCCTGCGACCTGCCGGGCCACGGGCTGTCCAGCGGCGAGCGGGCCAGCATCGACGACTTCGCGGTGTACCAGAACGTGGTGCAGGTGCTGTTCGAGCAGGCCAAGGCGTTGCAACTGCCTCAGCCGTGGCACCTGTTCGGGCAAAGCACCGGCGGGGCGATTGTAGTGGACCACCTGCTCAACCACGGCGTCGACAGCCCGGCACAAGGCAAGACGTTCCTGTTGTCACCGCTGGTCCGGCCTCGGGCCTGGGGTTGGTCGCAGCTCAGCTATTACTTGCTCAAGCCGTTCGTCAAAGGCATTGCCCGACGCTTCAGCGATAACACCAACGACCCTGCGTTCAGGCCGTTCCTGGAAGCGGACCCGTTGCAGCCGCGGCAATTGCCCACCGCCTGGGTGGGCGCGCTGGCACGCTGGATCAAGCGTATCGAAGCCGCACCGCGCAGCAGTCGGCGGCCGCTGATTGTGCAGGGGGAAGACGATATGACGGTGGATTGGCAGCACAACTTGCAAGTGTTGCAGGGGAAGTTTGATCAGCCTGAGATTCTGATGTTGCCGCGCGGCAGGCATCATTTGGCCAATGAGATTCCGCAGATTCGCCAAGAGTATTTCAAGTTCCTCACCGACCACCTGAGCTGACCGAAATCTACAGGTGGGAGCGGGCTTGCCCGCTCCACATTTATTACGGTGCGAGGCTCGATGTACTTTGGCCGACGGCCAGGCCGGCGCGGATCGCGGCCAAGGCCGCTTGATAGTAAGCCTTGCCTTCCGGCGACTCGGCAAACGTAGCGAATTCTTCCAATTCCGGGTCGGACAAATCGCGATAGACGTACAACAGCGTGTTGTTCAAGTCATTGCCAATCTGCTGCATCAAACGCTCGCGCTGGCCGTTCAACATGCCTTGGGCCTGACCGCCGCCCAGTAGGCCGGGAATCATCTGGCTCAAGCTGTCGGCCGCCACACCGGCAATCGCCAGGCTGACCTCGGCGCCGGCTTCTCGGGCGGGCAGCGCCTGGGCCAGGTGGCCGATGATCAGGCTACGGGTGGCATCGGCCTGGATTTGCGGCAGGCCCTGGGCGTTTTTCGCCAACTGATCCCGACGGGTCGCGAGCAATTCGGCGGCGACGATCTTGCTGCCCAAGGGCGACTGGAAGAAGGCCAGTGCAGGTTTTGGGTCCACCAGATTTTTGCGCAACTGCGCCTCGGCCCGCTGATCCATGGCCTTGGGGTTGAAGCGCTTATTGCTGTTGTCCACCAGCGCTTGATATACGGCGGGCGGCAAGCTGTTGCGATAGCGTTGCTGGGCGGCACTCAAGGCGTCATTAAAATGCGCGCGTTGTTCTGGCCAGCCGGCGACCGTGTACAACTGGTCATGGCTGTCTGCCCAAGCGGGTAAAACGCAGAACATCAGCAAGGAAAAAAACAAATGACGCATATGGACTCCTGTCAGTCGGCCACTATTGTCCGTGTCGGGCGTAGGATTTGTCGAGAAGTCCTATCAGTCACCTGACTAAAGTGTATTCAGACGCTCAGCGGCGCTGTCGGATTCACAGGCGTATGGATACTATGCGCGCCATGCAAATACCCTCTGATCACCCGCTGTTGTTACGCATCGTCGACGACCTGGCTGTGAAGGGCTGGTCGCAGCAGAACATCTTCCTGCCAGAGGCTCTGACCCTGGAACTGGCGGCTGAGTGCCATAAACGTGCCGCTGAAGGTGAATTGGCACCAGCGGCCGTTGGGCGCGGGCCGTTTCAGGAGATTCGCGAGGGTATTCGCGGTGATCACATTCAATGGCTGGAAGCCGGCCAGGTCGCTGCCTGCGACAATTACCTCGACCTGATGGACAGCCTGCGGGTGGCGATGAATCGAGGCCTGTTCCTCGGTCTGGAAGATTTTGAAAGCCATTTCGCCCTGTACCCGCCGGGAGCGTTTTACCTCAGGCATATTGACCGCTTTCGCGACGACGACCGGCGTATGGTCTCTGCGGTGATCTACTTGAACAATGCCTGGCTGCCTGAGCATGGTGGCCAGTTGCGCATGTACCTTGACGAGGGTGTGGAGCACGATGTGGTGCCCACCGGCGGTTGCCTGGTGGTGTTCCTGTCGGGTGAAGTGCCCCATGAAGTCCTGCCCGCCACTCGCGAGCGCCTGTCCTTGACGGGCTGGTTTCGCCGGCGGGGCAACGAGCCGTTTTAATCATGGAAAAAATCTTGATCAGCCGCTGCCTGCTCGGGCATCGCGTGCGATACGACGGCGGGGCCAGCGGGTCTTTTGATCAACTGGCCGCTTGGCAGGCCGAAGGCCGCGTGGTTGCAGTGTGCCCAGAAGTAGCCGGTGGCTTGCCGACGCCACGTCCGTCTGCCGAGATTCCGGGCGGGCAGGGCGTTGATGTCTGGGAAGGCCGCGCTAAGGTGCTGACGGCTGAAGGTGAAGACTTCAGCGAAGCGTTCCTCGACGGCGCGCGTCAGGCGTTGGCGTTGGTGCAGCGCTACGGTATTCGTATTGCGGTGCTCAAGGCCAATAGCCCGTCATGCGGTAATCTGCTGACCTATGACGGCACCTTCAGCGGCGTGAAGGTGAGCGGCGAAGGAGTGACAGCGGCGTTGCTCAAGCGCCATGGGGTGTTGGTGTTCAGTGAGCTGGAGCTGCCCGAGGCGGCACAGGCGCTGGCGCACCTCTCAAATCCGCACTGATCTAATGTGGGCTCGACAGCTCCCACATTGATCGAGTTTAGTCAGCCCTCGCCACCGGCTTGCTCGCATCCATCCCGAACCATTTCTCTGACAACGCCGTCAGCCGGCCATCCGCCTTGATTCGTTGCAGCGCCTTGTCCAGGCTCGACTTGAACGCCGGGTTGCCCTTCTGGAAGGGAATCGCCAGGCTCAAGGTCGGGCCGACGGTTGCACCTTCCTTAACCGGTAACTGACTGTCGCGAATCGCGTAGGGAATCAGCAGCCGATCACTGATGGCCGCATCGATCTGCTGGTCGGCCACGTCCTTGATCGGTTGTTTGGCGTCGGCGTAGCTGCGCAGGTCGACACCTTCTGCGGTGCGCGCCTGCTCCACAAACTGACTGCCTTGGGCCACGCCCAGCGCCTTGCCCTTGAGCGCGTCAAGGCTGCCCAATGGGCGGTTTTCCTGCTTGCGCACAATCAACTGGGCACTGGAATAACTATAGGGTTCGCTGAAATCGAAACGATCCTGCAGTTCAGGAGTCACAGCGATATGGTTGATCGCCACGTCGTACTTGCCGCTTTCCACACCGGGCAGCATGTCCGTGGCATCGGTGGTGATAAAGGAGGCGCGTACGTCCATCTCTTTGGCCAGCAACTCACCCAGTTCCACTTCAAAGCCGGTGAGCTTGTCGCCTTCCTTGAAGTTGAAGGGCGGTGTGTTGGCCTCCAGGGCAATGCGCAATTCACCGCGATCAAACACATCATCGAACATTTCGGCATGAGCCAGGGGGCTCATCAGGGGTAGCAAAAGTAACAGGCCAGGCAAAAAATGCATGGTCACTCCTAAAGAATTCGAATGTGCGAGGCGTCGTTCAGACTCGCTTTGCTATGGTGTTGAGTGCCTTGGACAACGATTTGTCGCTAAGTTGTCATAACCCTACAGATTTCACAAAAAAACTGGAGAAGTTAATGAAAGCCTTTTTGTCCCGTGCAACCCTGGCCAGCCTATTGCTGGGTGCTTCGATGCTGGCGACTGCCGCAGACGGTATCCCCCGCAGCGAACCACCGGCTGATGCCAAAGTCTTCATCGTCTCGCCCAAAGACGGCGCCACTGTCGATAAGACCTTCACCGTCAAGTTCGGCATGGGAGGCCTGAAACTGGCCCCAGCCACCGACCAGACCCCAGGCACCGGTCACCACCACCTGCTGGTCGACCAGAAAGCACTGCCTGACGCCAGCGTGCCGATTCCGGCTACCGACACCGTGATCCACTACGGCAAGGCCCAGACGGAAACCGAACTGACCCTCACTCCAGGTAAGCACACCTTGCAACTGGTGGCCGGCGACAAGCTGCACATGCAATTCAACCCGACTGTAGCGTCTAAAGTCATTACGGTTAACGTTAAGTAAGATTTGTTCAGACAAAAAAAGGGAGACCCGAGGGTCTCCCTTTTTCGTGGGCGCTTGAAACCTAGAACAACACGCGGCTACGAATCGTGCCGTTGATGTGCTGCAGCTTCTCTTGCGCCAGGTCCGAGTACTCGGCGTCGACGTCGATGACGACGTAGCCGACTTTCTCGTTGGTCTGCAGGAACTGACCGGAAATGTTGATGCCGTTTTCCGCGAAGACCTTGTTGATCTCGCTCATCACACCCGGAATGTTCTTGTGGATGTGCAGCAGGCGGTGCTTGCCAGGGTGAGCCGGCAGCGCCACTTCCGGGAAGTTGACCGAGGACACCGACGTACCGTTGTCGCTGTACTTGACCAGCTTCTCCGCCACTTCCAGGCCGATGTTGGCCTGGGCTTCAGCGGTGGAACCGCCGATGTGTGGGGTCAGGATCACATTGTCCAGGCCACGCAGCGGGCTTTCGAAGATGTCGTCGTTGGAGCGAGGCTCTACCGGGAACACGTCGATGGCGGCGCCGATCAGGTGCTTGTCCTTGATCGCGTCGGCCAGTGCGTCCAGTTCGACCACGGTGCCGCGAGCAGCGTTGATCAAGATTCCGCCCTTCTTGATGGCGCGGATTTCTTTCTCGCCCATCATCCACTGGGTTTCAGCGGTTTCCGGAACGTGCAGGGTGACGATGTCCGACATGCCCAGCAGCTCAGTCAGGCTGGAGACCTGAGTGGCGTTGCCCAGCGGCAATTTGGTCAGGGTGTCGTAGAAGTACACCTGCATGCCCAGGCCTTCGGCCAGGACCGACAATTGCGTGCCGATCGAGCCGTAACCGACGATACCCAACTTCTTGCCACGGATTTCGAAGGAGTTGGCCGCGCTTTTGATCCAGCCGCCACGGTGGCAGGAAGCGTTCTTCTCAGGGATACCGCGCAGCAGCAGGATGGCCTCGGCCAGCACCAGTTCAGCAACGGAACGGGTGTTGGAGTACGGTGCGTTGAACACCGCGATGCCGCGCTCGCGCGCAGCGTTGAGGTCGACCTGGTTGGTGCCGATGCAGAAACACCCTACAGCCACAAGCTTCTTGGCATGGTCGAAGATTTCTTCGGTCAACTGGGTGCGGGAGCGGATGCCGATAAAGTGCGCGTCGGCGATCTTTTCCTTGAGCTGGGATTCCGGCAGAGAACTGGTGATGTACTCAATGCTGGTGTACCCGGAGGCCTTCAGGACGTCGACGGCCGATGGGTGGACGCCTTCCAGAAGAAGGAACTTGATCTTGCTCTTATCGAGAGAAGTCTTGCTCATCTGCGTAAACCTGTATCCCGGAGAAAATTGGCAGGGAGTCGAGCAGCGCAAGCTGACCCGGACGGCAGGAAAGCCGTCACCGCAGAACGCCCTTGGGCACTATCCTGCGGGGGCGGTATGCTAGCATACGTGCCCCGCTAAACACCCATTCCTGCGACGTGAAGCGTTCTCAGGATGACCATGAATTGTTCGAGAGTTCTGTCGATGACCCATCCTGCCCTGATTGATGAGCTAAAGACCCTGGTTGAGCCTGGCAAGGTCCTGACCGATGCCGACTCCCTGAATGCTTACGGCAAGGATTGGACCAAGCATTTCGCCCCGGCCCCTACCGCCATTGTCTTCCCGAAGACCACTGAACAGGTGCAGGCCATTGTTCGCTGGGCCAATGCACACAAGGTCGCGCTGGTGCCGTCCGGTGGTCGCACAGGACTTTCGGCCGCAGCGGTAGCCGCCAATGGCGAAGTGGTGGTGTCGTTCGACTATATGAACCAGATCCTCGACGTGAACCTCACCGATCGCACCGCCGTGTGCCAACCGGGCGTGGTCACCAAGCAGTTGCAGAACACCGCCGAAGAAAAAGGCCTGTACTACCCGGTGGACTTCGCGTCGTCCGGTTCCAGCCAGATTGGCGGCAATATCGGCACCAATGCCGGCGGGATCAAGGTGATTCGCTACGGCATGACCCGCAACTGGGTCGCGGGCATGAAAGTGGTCACCGGCAAGGGCGACCTGCTGGAGCTGAACAAAGACCTGATCAAGAACGCTACCGGCTACGACATGCGCCAGCTGTTTATCGGCGCCGAGGGCACCCTGGGCTTTGTGGTTGAAGCGACCATGCGCCTGGACCGGGCGCCGAAAAACCTCACTGCCATGGTTCTCGGTACCGCCGATTTCGACTCGATCATGCCCGTGTTGCACGCCTTCCAGAGCAAGCTGGACTTGACCGCCTTCGAATTCTTCTCCGACAAAGCCCTGGCCAAGGTCCTTGCCCGTGGCGACGTGCTGGCGCCGTTCGAATCCGATTGCCCGTTCTACGCGTTGCTGGAATTTGAAGCGACCACTGAAGAAGTGGCCAACGATGCCCTGGAAACCTTCGAGCACTGCGTCGAACAGGGCTGGGTACTGGACGGCGTGATGAGCCAGAGCGAAACCCAACTGCATAACCTGTGGAAGCTGCGCGAGTACATCTCCGAGACCATTTCTCACTGGACGCCGTACAAGAACGACATCTCGGTCACCGTATCGAAAGTCCCGGCTTTCCTGAAGGAAATCGACGCGATCGTCGGCGAGCACTACCCAGACTTCGAAATCGTCTGGTTCGGCCACATCGGCGACGGCAACCTGCACTTGAACATCCTCAAGCCGGAAAACCTGAGCAAGGATGAGTTCTTCGCCAAGTGCGCCACCGTCAACAAGTGGGTATTCGAAACCGTCGAGAAGTACAACGGTTCGATCTCCGCCGAACACGGCGTTGGGATGACCAAACGCGATTATCTGAGCTACACCCGTTCGCCAGTAGAAATCGAATACATGAAGGCAGTGAAGGCAGTATTCGACCCGAATGGGATCATGAACCCAGGCAAGATCTTCGCTGTTTAACCGTCACGAACCAGGAGTGGGTCAATGAGCTATCAGCACAAGTACGTCGACGGGACCAATATCCACTTTCCCCTGGGGAAAGTGGTGTGTATCGGGCGCAACTACGCCGAACACGCCAAGGAACTGGATAACCCGGTACCCACCGAGCCCCTGCTGTTTATCAAGCCGGGCAGTTGCGTTGTGGCGCTGGAAGGCGGTTTTACCATCCCTGCCGAGCGTGGTTCGGTGCACTACGAAGCGGAAATTGCGGTACTGATCGGCAAACCCTTGTCGACCAAGCCCAGCCGTGAAGAAGTGCTGGACGCCATCTCTGGCTTCGCTCCGGCCCTGGATCTGACCCTGCGCGACAAACAGGCAGAGCTGAAAGCCAAGGGGCTGCCGTGGGAAATCGCCAAGTCCTTCGACGGCGCCGCGGTGATTGCACCGTTTGTAGTGGGCAGCAGTTTTGCGGACATCGCCGACATCGGCATTCGCCTGACCATCAATGGTGAGGTGCGCCAGGATGGTAATAGCGCCAGCATGCTCAATCCGATAATCCCAATGATCCAGCACATGGCTGGCTGCTTTTCGCTGCAGGCGGGTGATGTAATCCTCACCGGTACGCCTGCCGGCGTGGGGCCGTTGAATGCCGGTGATGAACTGGTGCTGGAATTGCCAGGCATCAGTCGCTTCGAAAGCAGCGTTCGCTAAACACTTGTGGCGAGCGGGCTTGCCCGCTCGCCACGACAAGCCCGCTCCCAGGTTGCCCAGCGTTGGCTTATTGCATTTTTTTCACACCTCATCTGGATAATCCCTAGCCTGCGGTACGCGGGCCTGTCGATCCTGTGCTATCACCTATAGCTGACTTTCTGGAAAGTTCTCAATGGCCGTGCCTCTTCCGTCGGTAAACCCCTCTCGCCTTTCCCGCTTCGCCATGCGCTGGTATTCCTGGCTGTTCCTGGCCGGGGCGATCATCTATGGCGTCTCCTGGGCGATGCACTGGGACGACCGTGGCGTGTTATGGGTGCTGGAGCGCTTCGAAAGCCCGGTAGAACGCCAGGAAAGCGTCTGGCTTCCGGACTATCACGCGGTGATCGACGCCAAGCTACTGCCGGGGATGGAAAAGGACGAAGCTTCGGACCTGGCCTACAACCCGCAAACCAAAACGCTGTTCTCGGTCATGGGCAAGAACCCGTTCCTGGTCGAGCTGAGCCTGCAAGGCGATGTGCTGCGCAAGATGCCGCTGCTTGGCTGGAACAACCCGGAAGGTGTGACCGTGATGGAGAACGGCGTGCTGGCCATTGTCGATGAGCGCATGCACACCCTGACCCTGGTCAAGGTCGATGCAGACACCCGCCAACTGACCTTCGCCGACTTCCCGACCTATGACCTTGGCCCGTCCAAGGACCAGAACAAAGCGTTCGAAGCCATCACCTGGGACAAACGCAACCAGCAGCTCGTACTGGGTGAGGAACGCCCACCGGCCTTGTTCACCTGGAAAAGCGACGGCAGCCAGGCCCTGGTTGGCGACAAACAGAAGCATCCCAGCACCGAATTGGACATACGCAACCTTTCGGCCCTGAGCATCGACCCGCGCACCGGCCATATGTTGGCGCTGTCGGCCGATTCCCACCTGCTGCTGGAGTTGGATGAAACAGGCGAGCAAGTCAGCTTCATGACCTTGCTCGGCGGCTTCAACGGCTTGAAGAACACCATTCCCCGTGCTGAAGGTGTGACCGTGGACGAGAACGGCACCCTGTACATGGTCAGTGAGCCAAATCTGTTCTATCGTTTCGAGAAGCAGAAATAGCAGACTGATTACGTCGGACTCTTCTCTGTCAGCGGCATTCACCAGACTGTCAGGTGCGTTTAAGCTTAAATTCAGGCGGCCGTGATATTCATTCGCCAGTTTTTACTTTGAGCCCGCTCCCATGCGTCGACTTGCCCGCCCCAAGCCCGCTTTTTTTATCCTGTTGCTGATCGCCCTCGTTGCCGTGGGGGTGCTCGCTCAGCAGTTCCGCTTGTTTGAACGTGCCTGGTTCAACTGGCAGTCCTGGCGCCAGCCTGCCGACGAGCGCTCCATTGGCCTGGCGGGCTACCAGGTCGCTGTGGAGGCCCAGGTCATCGACGGCCTGGACGATGACGTCTCGGCGCTGACCTACGATCCGGTGCGCAACAGTCTGTTCACTGTCACCAATAAAAACGCCGAACTGATCGAGCTGTCCCTGGGCGGCAAGATTGTGCGGCGTATTCATTTGGTGGGCTTTGGCGATGCCGAGGCGGTGGAATTTATCAGCGAGAACACCTACGTCATCAGCGACGAATACCAGCAACGGTTGATCAAGGTTCACCTGGAGGACGACACCCAGTTTCTCGATGCCGCCGATGCCGAACAAATGACCTTGGGTTTGCACCTGGGTAGCAACAAGGGCTTTGAAGGCCTGGCCTACGACTCGGTGGGCAAACGGCTGTTTGTCGCCAAGGAAAAGGATCCGATGCTGATCTACGAAGTGCACGGCTTTCCCCATTTCAAGCCAGAAAAAACCTACTCGGTACACGTCATCAACAACCCCAAGCGCGATGCAGGGCTGTTTGTGCGCGACCTGTCCAGCCTGCAATACGATGAGCGCAGCGGCCATTTGCTGGCGCTGTCCGATGAGTCGTTTCTGGTGCTGGAGCTGGATATCGACGGTCGTCCCTTGAGCAGTTTGTCGCTGCTCAAGGGACGCCATGGTTTGAAAAAACGTGTACCCCAAGCCGAAGGGATTGCCATGGACGACCACGGCACGCTCTATATGGTCAGTGAGCCGAACCTGTTCTATGTGTTCAAGAAACCGGCACCCTGAACCCAACGAACCCGCCTCGCCCCTGCAGGGGCCACCTCAATCAAAACATCCATTGCACGCCCAATGAGTAGCCGGTCTGGCTGCCCTCAGCGTGGCCCAGGCGGCCATTTACTTCGGCGTACACCCCAAGCTGCGGAGTGATTGCCAGTTGGCTGCCGACTTGCGCCCGGCCAAAGGTCTTGTCCACTGAACCGAGCTTGGCTGTACGTGCCTGGCCATCGGCGCGGGCGATCAAGTCAAGATCGTCCAGTCGACCATCCGCCAGCTCCTTGACCCAGGCGATATCGCCATAAGGCATCAGGCTCAAGCCATAGGGCAGGGCAACGGCGCCACGCACGCGCCAGCCAAGGCTGGCTTCCAGGGAATCGAAGGACTGTTCCTGATACTCAAGGGCAGTTCGCAGGTTCTGCTTCTCGTGGAATTTATCGATGCGGTAGTGGCTGTAGTCCAGCCCGGCAAACGGCCCACTCTTGATGGCGCCGAAGTCGAAGTCGTAGCCGCCGAGCACCCGCGCGCCCAGGGACAAGGCATCGGTTTCGCCGGTCAGGTGCTGATTGAGTAGCACTGGCCCGCCATTGGCCTGGATCACCAGGTTGCGCTGGGAATCGAAGCTGCTGTGGCCGACGCTCAGGTCGCCCGCCAGCCAGGTCGGGCCGCCATCGTTCAGCAGGGCGTAGACCGCTGCTTGCCACGTGTCGCTTTCCAGTTTGCCACGATGTTCCAGCTTGTCGCGCCCGTTGAGGTAGCTGAGGCTGGCGCCGATATTCAGATTTGAACTCAACTGGTAGTCACCCAAGGCGTGCAGCCCCAAGTGCCGGGCTTCGGGGTTGGGCGCAGTGTCGAAACCGCTGTCCGGGTTGTACTCGCCGTCGACGCCAATCTCGCCATCGAAGCTGCCCTCCTCGCGGCTGGCCGATTGCAGTGTCAGCCAGCGGCGATCATGCAGACGCACCATGGACTGGTGCTGGCGTTGCAGATTGTCCTGCATATTGCGCGCAACCGCGCCGCCCGACGCGGTGGATGCCATCAAGTCGGCGTTGGTCAACTCCAGTACCAGGCGGCTGAGCAGGCGTGAATAGTCTCGCAAGCGCTGGTCGATGCGCTCCTGGCCGAAGGCGTTGGTCAGCACGGCCTTGTTGTCTTCGTTGGGATCGTGCCAGGTCGAGCCACCGGGGATCGCCGGGTTGTCGGTCTGGGTGTAGCCGTCCAGGTCCCCCAGCTCCCAGTTGGTGGCTTCGATATAGAGGATCGGGATATTCAGCCCTTCAAAGGCTTCCCCGTCGCTGCAACAGCCAGTGCCAGCGGGGTATTGCGGGTCGAGGCCGGGGTTGGTGAACAGATTGATGTTCAACTCCTTGGCGATCTGTAAGGTGTGTTCGCGCAGGGAAGCCAGGGCCGGGTTGGCGGTACTGTTCTGGCCGGCGTGGGCATACATCATGTCGCCGGTTATCAGGCTGTCGAGGTTGATCATCGCCAACATGTTGGCCCGTTGGCTGGCGCTCAGCGAGTCGACGAACGCCTTGGAGCCGCGCAAACCTTCTTCCTCGGCGCCAAAGCCGACGATTTGCAGGCCGTTTTCCAGCTGCAGGCCGCCAAGGTTCTTCGCCACTTCCGTCAGCACGCTGGCGCCGGAGCCGTTATCGTCCAGGCCTTGCAAGGTTGGGCGGCCGAAATAGGTGTCGAAGTGTGCGCCGATCACCACGTACTGCGGTTTTGTGCCGGCGGCATAAGCGACCACGTTTTGCGAGGCGCGGCTGCCACCGTTCCAGGAGAAATCCTGACGGCTGATGTTGTAGGCGCTGCCCATCTGGCTCTGCATCCAGTCGGCCGCCCCGGCGAAATTGGCCGTGCCGCGGTAACGACCGGGGTAGTCGTTGATCAGCTTTTCCAGGGTGGTGTTGGCGTGTTGGCCGTAATCGTAGGCCAGTGTGTGGGTCGACAGCAGGGCGCTGGCAACGCTGATAGCGAGTGCTAGAGGCTTGATCACAAGGTCTTCCTTGAAGGGGTGAGGGAGTTGCTCGGCGGGACCAATTGCACAATGCGCGCCTCATTCCATGGGGCAGTCGCGAATTGGCGCGTTGTTGGAAGTGGGGGCCGCCTGGCTATAAGTTGTAACGGATTTGATACCAGATATGGCTGAGGATGCCGTGATCTGGCGCACAAGTTGGGGCAGGCGGGGGGAGGGTTGCTGCGAAAAGTAGCGTTTTTGTTACATGTCCATCGGATGAAGCGCGGTCAAAAATGTGGGAGCGGGCTTGCTCGCGATAGCGGTGGATCAGTCAATCAAGATATCGACTGACACTCTGCCATCGCGAGCAAGCCCGCTCCCACATGGGTTCTGCGTGTACTTAGGCCTTGAGGGTCTTCACGCCTTCGGCAGTACCCAGCAGCAACACATCCGCAGGACGCGCTGCAAACAAGCCATTGGTGACCACGCCAACGATGGCATTGATCTGACGCTCCAGCTCCACCGGGTTGGTGATCTGCATATTGAACACGTCGATGATGATGTTGCCGTTATCCGTCAGCACACCTTCACGGTACACCGGGTCGCCGCCCAGCTTCACCAGCTCGCGGGCCACGTGGCTGCGGGCCATGGGGATCACTTCCACTGGCAGCGGGAACGCGCCGAGCACCGGTACCAGCTTGCTGGCGTCGGCGATGCAAATGAAGGTCTTGGCCACGGCTGCGACGATCTTCTCGCGGGTCAGGGCTGCGCCGCCGCCTTTGATCAGGTTCAGGTGTTCGTCGCTTTCATCGGCGCCGTCCACGTAGAACTCCAGGTCGCTGACGGTGTTGAGCTCGTACACCGGAATTCCGTGGCCCTTGAGGCGTGCGGCGGTCGCTTCGGAGCTGGCGACGGCGCCGTCGAACGCGCCCTTGTGCAGGGCCAACGCATCGATAAAGCAGTTGGCAGTGGAGCCGGTGCCGACACCGACGATGCTTTTATCGTCGAGCTTGGGAAGGATTAAATCGACGGCGGCCTGGGCCACTGCCTGTTTGAGTTGATCCTGGGTCATGCGGGCTCCGGAACGGGCGGGGAGTAAAGAGGGACGCGAGTATAACCCAACAAAACCTTTGTATTCGTGTGGTCGCCCGGCCAAACGCTGGGTTAGACTCCTTGGCCCTGCCCAAACCGCCCAGTGATGCTTTCCGATGCTCGAACAGTACGTCAAGAAGATCCTCACCTCGCGCGTTTATGACGTTGCCGTAGAAACCCCATTGCAGACCGCCCGCCAGCTCTCCGAGCGCCTGGGTAACAAGGTCTGGCTCAAGCGTGAAGACTTGCAGCCGGTGTTTTCCTTCAAGATTCGCGGCGCTTACAACAAGCTCACGCAACTGACGGCTGAAGAGCGCGCCCGCGGCGTTGTCACCGCGTCTGCCGGCAACCATGCCCAGGGCCTGGCCCTGGCGGCCAAGGTGCTGGGGGTCAAGGCCACTATCGTGATGCCCAAGACCACTCCGGAGATCAAGGTTGAAGGCGTGCGCTCCCGTGGCGGCAAAGTGGTGCTGCACGGTGATTCCTTTCCGGAAGCGTTGGCGTACTCGCTGAAACTGGTCGACGAAAAAGGCTTTGTCTACATTCACCCTTACGATGATCCGCACACCATTGCCGGGCAGGGCACCGTGGCGATGGAGATTTTGCGCCAGCATCCAGGGCCGTTGGACGCGATTTTTGTACCGGTGGGCGGTGGTGGCCTGATCGCTGGCATCGCGGCCTACGTGAAATACCTGCGCCCGGAAATCAAGATCATCGGCGTCGAGCCTGACGACTCCAACTGCCTGCAAGCCGCCATGGCGGCGGGCGAGCGTGTGGTACTGCCGACCGTGGGCATCTTCGCCGACGGCGTTGCGGTGGCGCAGATCGGCCAGCACACCTTCGATATCTGCAAAGACTATGTGGACGAAGTGATCACCGTCAGCACCGATGAAATCTGCGCGGCGATCAAGGACATCTACGACGACACCCGCTCCATCACCGAGCCCGCCGGCGCCCTGGGCGTGGCAGGGATCAAGAAGTATGTCGAGACCCGTGGCGTCACTGGTCAGACCTTTGTCGCCATTGATTCCGGGGCCAACGTCAACTTCGATCGCTTGCGCCATGTGGCCGAGCGTGCCGAGTTGGGTGAAGGTCGCGAAGCCATTATTGCCGTGACCATCCCCGAGAAACCGGGCAGCTTCAAAGCCTTCTGCGAAGCCGTGGGCAAGCGCCAGATCACAGAATTCAACTACCGCTACCATTCCGGCAGCGAAGCGCACATTTTCGTCGGCGTGCAGACCCACCCGGAAAACGACCCGCGCAGCGCCCTGATCTCCAGCCTGACCAGCCAGGGTTTCCCGGTGCTGGACCTGACGGAAAACGAACTGGCCAAGCTGCATATCCGTCATATGGTCGGCGGCCATGCGGCGAAGGTCAGCGATGAAGTGGTGTTTCGCTTCGAATTCCCGGAGCGTCCGGGGGCGTTGTTCAACTTTCTTAACAAGTTGGGCGGGCGCTGGAACATCTCGATGTTCCACTATCGCAACCACGGCGCGGCCGATGGGCGTGTGGTCGCCGGCTTACAAGTGCCGGCGAGCGAGCGTCACCTGGTGCAGGCGGCGCTGGAAGCCATCGGATACCCGTATTGGGATGAAAGTGATAACCCGGCCTACCAACTGTTCCTCGGTTGAACGACTACGCTGATTGGGCGGCCTTTAAGGAATTGAGAACATGGAAACGCTGACTACCCTCAAAGTTATCCACATAGCAGCCACCGTATTGCTGCTACTCAGTGGTCTCGGGCTGGCCGTGCTGGCCTGGCGCAAACGCAGCGCAGGGCCTGCCTATACCGTGCAACGGCCGTGGGTGTTCGTCTGGTTGTTGATGGGGATTTGCCTGGTCAGCATGCCGTTCACCGGCTGGTGGTTGGCGCATCTGATCGGCTGGCCGCTGGGGCAGACCTGGATCCTGGGTTCCAGCGTGATCTACACCGTGGCGGCGTTGAGCTGGTTCTGGTTAGTGGCGCGGCTTAATCGACTGCGACTGGGCGGGACAGGCAGCCTGAGTTTCACCTTGGCGCTGGCAGTTGTCAGTCTGGTGGGGTTCGTGGCGATTGCCGGGTTGATGGGCGCCAAGCCTGTCTGACACTGTAGGAGCGAGCTTGCTCGCGAAAAACCTGAGGACGCAGCGGGGAATCAGATTCCCCGCGTTTTCGTTAACGTTCTTCGCGAGCAAGCTCGCTCCTACAGTGGGTTCTCAGCTACGCAGGGTGATGACGGGCCAGCCGCGTTTCTTGGCTTCGGCCAGCAAACTTGGGTCTGGGTCCACCGCCACTGGGTGTGTCACCTGCTCCAGCAACGGCAAGTCATTCATCGAATCACTGTAGAAATAGCTGTCTTCCAGGCTGTACCCGGTCTCTTCCAGCCACCGATTCAAGCGCGTCACCTTGCCCTCGCGAAAGCACGGGATATCGGTACTGCGCCCGGTATAGCGGCCATCCGCCATCTCGCATTCCGTCGCGATCAGCGTCTCAACGCCCAAGCGTGCGGCAATCGGCGCGGTGACAAAACGGTTGGTGGCGGTAATGATTACCAACTTATCGCCAGCAGCGTGGTGTTTGGCCAGTAATTCAACGGCAAGGGGCAACATGATCGGCTCGATGCAGTCGCGCATATAATCGCGGTGCCATTCGTCCAGTTGGGCCATCTCGGTGCGGCCGAGAATTTCCAGGCAGAAGTTGAGGTAGGCGGCGTTGTCGAGCTTGCCGGCCAGGTAATCCTGGTAGAAATCGTCGTTACGGGCCTTATAGGCGACGGCATCGAGGATGCCCCGTTCACATAGGTAATCACCCCAGGCGTGGTCACTGTCGCCGCCCAAAAGCGTGTTGTCCAAGTCGAATAAAGCCAGGCGCATTGCGGTTACTCGCTGAAAAGTCTGTAAAAAGGCGTCCAGAATACGGTCTTTTCACAAGAGTGCACATAAGGTAAGCAGCCTCGTTGCCGCTGGATCAACCTTTGTGGAACAATGCGGCGACATGCGTTTGCGAGGTTGTTGCCGTGATCGACCCCGATGGTTTCCGTCCTAATGTCGGGATTATTCTTACGAATGATTCCGGACAGGTGCTATGGGCTCGCCGTATCAACCAAGATGCCTGGCAGTTTCCTCAAGGCGGAATCAACCCCGACGAAACCCCTGAAGACGCCTTGTACCGTGAGTTGAACGAAGAAGTAGGCCTTGAGCGAGAAGATGTGCAAATACTCGCCTGTACCCGGGGCTGGTTGCGCTATCGTTTGCCGCAACGTCTGGTCAGGACTCACAGCCAACCGCTGTGCATCGGCCAGAAGCAGAAATGGTTTCTCCTGCGCCTGGTCTCCAACGAGCAGCGGGTGCGGATGGATTTGACCGGTAAACCGGAGTTCGATGGCTGGCGCTGGGTCAGTTATTGGTATCCGTTGGGCCAGGTGGTGACATTCAAGCGCGAGGTTTATCGTCGCGCTCTCAAAGAGCTTGCCCCGCGCCTTTTAGCGCGCGACTGACGACGGAGTTCGACCCCGAGCCATGCTCAATACGCTGCGCAAGATCGTCCAGGAAGTTAACTCCGCCAAGGATCTCAAGGCGGCGTTGGGGATTATTGTGTTGCGCGTCAAGGAAGCCATGGGCAGCCAGGTCTGCTCGGTTTACCTGCTGGACCCCGAGACCAACCGTTTTGTCCTGATGGCCACCGAGGGCTTGAACAAGCGCTCTATCGGCAAGGTCAGCATGGCGCCCAATGAAGGTCTGGTGGGCCTGGTGGGGACGCGTGAAGAACCCCTGAACCTCGAACATGCCGCCGATCACCCGCGCTATCGCTACTTTGCCGAAACTGGCGAAGAGCGTTACGCCTCGTTCCTCGGTGCACCGATCATTCACCACCGCCGCGTTGTTGGCGTGTTGGTCATTCAGCAGAAAGAGCGCCGCCAGTTCGACGAAGGTGAAGAAGCCTTCCTCGTGACCATGAGCGCGCAATTGGCCGGGGTTATTGCCCACGCCGAGGCCACCGGTTCGATCCGCGGCCTGGGCCGTCAGGGCAAAGGCATCCAGGAAGCGAAGTTCGTCGGCGTGCCCGGTTCGCCAGGCGCTGCTATTGGCACCGCCGTGGTCATGTTGCCACCGGCCGACCTCGACGTGGTACCGGACAAGACGGTTACCGATATCGAGGCCGAGATCGGCCTGTTCAAGACCGCCCTCGAAGGCGTGCGCAATGACATGCGCACCCTGTCGACCAAGCTGGCTACCCAACTGCGCCCCGAAGAGCGGGCACTGTTCGATGTTTACCTGATGATGCTCGACGACGCGTCCCTGGGCAGCGAAGTCAAGGACGTGATCAAGACTGGCCAGTGGGCCCAGGGCGCACTGCGCCAGGTGGTCACCGATCACGTCAACCGTTTCGAATTGATGGACGACGCCTATCTGCGCGAGCGAGCCTCGGACGTGAAGGACCTAGGTCGCCGTCTGTTGGCTTACCTGCAGGAAGAACGTTCCACGACGCTGGTCTACCCCGACAACACCATTCTCATCAGTGAAGAACTGACCGCCACCATGCTCGGCGAAGTGCCGGAGGGCAAGCTGGTGGGCCTGGTTTCGGTATTGGGTTCGGGCAACTCCCACGTGGCGATTCTGGCACGGGCCATGGGCATCCCCACGGTGATGGGCCTGGTGGACCTGCCGTATTCCAAGGTCGACGGCATTCAGATGATCGTCGACGGCTACCACGGCGAGGTCTACACCAACCCCAGCGAAGTGCTGCGCAAGCAATACGCCGAAGTGGTGGAAGAAGAACGCCAGTTGTCCCAGGGGCTCGATGCCCTGCGGGAACTGCCGTGCATAACCCTCGACGGCCACCGCATGCCGCTGCTGGTTAACACCGGCTTGCTGGCGGACGTAGCCCGAGCGCAACAGCGTGGCGCTGAAGGGGTCGGTTTGTACCGCACCGAAGTGCCGTTCATGATCAATCAACGGTTCCCCAGCGAAAAGGAGCAGTTGGCGATTTATCGCGAGCAACTTTCCGCCTTCCATCCGTTGCCAGTGACCATGCGCAGCCTGGACATTGGCGGCGACAAGTCACTGTCGTATTTCCCGATCAAAGAAGACAACCCCTTCCTCGGCTGGCGCGGCATTCGCGTCACCCTCGACCATCCTGAAATCTTCCTCGTCCAGACCCGCGCCATGCTCAAGGCCAGCGAAGGTCTGAACAACCTGCGCATCCTGCTGCCCATGATCTCTGGCACCCACGAGTTGGAAGAAGCGCTGCACCTGATCCATCGGGCCTGGGGCGAAGTACGCGACGAAGGCACCGACGTGCCTATGCCGCCCATTGGCGTGATGATCGAAATTCCGGCGGCGGTGTACCAGGCCAAGGAACTGGCGCGGCAGGTGGACTTCCTTTCGGTGGGCTCCAACGACCTGACCCAGTACCTGCTGGCGGTGGACCGCAACAACCCACGGGTGGCCGATCTTTACGATTACCTGCACCCGGCAGTGCTGCAAGCCTTGCAGAACGTGGTGCGCGACGCCCATGCCGAAGGCAAGCCGGTGAGTATTTGCGGTGAAATGGCCGGCGATCCGGCGGCGGCAGTGTTGTTGATGGCGATGGGCTTTGACAGCCTTTCGATGAACGCCACCAACCTGCCGAAGGTGAAATGGATGCTGCGTCAGATCAACCTGAGCAAGGCCAAGGAGCTACTGGCAGAGTTGATGACCATCGACAACCCGCAAGTTATCCACAGCTCGCTGCAGCTGGCGCTGAAGAACCTTGGGTTGGCGCGGATGATCAATCCGGCTTCGGCGAAGACCCTCTAAACCTGGCAGCGAGTGGTTTTTTTGTGGCGAGCGGGTAAGCCCGCTCGCCACAAAAGCCTGCCTAAAGCCTCAGCTCGACTTCTCCCAGTTGCCCACCATAGGGCCCGAAGCTGCGCTCGACGATGTGCCGCGTCCCATCGGCATTCACAATCAGCGCCGTACTCGCTCGCGTCCCATAACTGGGGCTGGCAATAAACACACTCGACAACAAATACTCAGTCGCCAATCCCACGCCGGTATCCGGCAAGTCGGCGAAAGACGCTGTGTGCGGGTCGCTCAAAATTCCCAGCAAGGCTTCCGGCTGCGGGTCGTCCAGCACCTCTGTCAGCGCCGCCTTGGCCTTGAGCAACTTGGGCCACGGCGTATCCAGCCCTGCATTGGATAACCCATAAACCCCCGCCGCCAACTGAGTGGACGCCGAATCATTGGCGTTGTAATGCCACAGCTCATCCCGCGTTCCGATCAACAGGTTAAACCCGGCATATTCAATCGACCTACCGTTAACGTCGGCCAAATAATCGTCAACAGGCAGCGAACCACTGAGAAAACGCGACACCAGCTCCCCCCGGGACTTGCGCGCCGGTGGCTGGTGCGGATCGCGAATATTGGTCAGCGCCGCAAAGCGCCCATCCGCGCCAACCCCCAGCCATGTGCCCCCCGCTTCCTGATCACGCCCCGCGTAAACCTGCGGTGCATCGAGCCACTGGGCCAACGGCAGGCTGGGTCGGGCATAGAACTCATCACGGTTGGCCGCGACGATCAGCGGCTGGACATGGCCCGGCCGCCAGGCAAAAACAATCAGGCACATAAGGCGATCCCTTTGTGTTTTTCCCACTGTACCCATAGCTATCCATCGCATCCAGTTCCGCCTTGCGCCCCGCATCCGTTAACATGCCGGTCTGATTTTGAGGGTGCCTATGGAATTTCTGCTGTATTTGCTGCTGGGCGCCTGTGCAGGCGTGCTCGCTGGGCTGTTTGGCGTGGGCGGCGGGATTATTATTGTTCCGGTGCTAGTGTTCAGTTTCACTTTGCAGGGTTTTGATCCGCAGGTATTGACTCACCTGGCGGTAGGAACGTCGCTGGCGAGCATTATTTTCACTTCAGTCAATGCCGTGCGTGAGCACCATCGGCTTGGCGCGGTGCGTTGGCCGATTTTTGTGTGGATGACCGTCGGTATTTTGATCGGCGCAGGTTTTGGCGCGTTGACGGCTGAAGCCATCTCGGGGCCTCACTTGCAGAAGATCATCGGCGTATTCGCGCTGATCGTCGCTGTGCAACTGGCCCTGGAGGTCAAGCCCAAGGCCAGCCGAACGGTTCCGGGCAAGGTCGGGCTGACCCTGGCGGGCACGGTGATCGGCTGGGCTTCAGCGATTTTCGGCATTGGCGGCGGCTCGCTGACCGTGCCGTTCCTGACCTGGCGCAGCGTGCCGATGCGCCAGGCTGTGGCTACCTCATCGGCCTGCGGCTTGCCGATTGCCCTGGCCAGTGCATTAAGTTTCATGATTTTGGGCTGGCACGATCCGCTGTTGCCCGCTCATAGTCTCGGGTTCGTGTATTTGCCAGCGCTGCTGGGTATCGCCCTGACCAGTATGCTAGCCGCCCGTTTCGGCGCGCGCCTGGCTCACCGATTGTCGCCGCGCTTGCTCAAGCGGCTGTTTGCCGGCCTGTTGTTTTGTGTCGGTTTAAGTTTTCTGCTGTAACGAAGCTTATTTTATGTAACGCAGGCTTAATCGCGTCCCGGCATGGTCCGTGCGCAATAACGAATGATTTAACGAGGAGTCGCAATGCTGCCTTACCCGCATATCGACCCGGTGGCCCTGGCCATTGGTCCGCTGAAAATCCACTGGTACGGGTTGATGTACCTGATTGGCATCGGCGGTGCATGGCTGCTGGCTTCCCGGCGTCTGAACCGTTTCGACCCGACCTGGACCAAGGAGAAGCTCTCCGACATGGTGTTCTGGATGTCGATGGGCGTGATCGTCGGCGGGCGCCTGGGGTATGTGCTGTTCTACGACCTGAGTGCCTACATCGCCAACCCGACGCTGATTTTCGAAGTGTGGAAAGGCGGTATGGCGTTCCACGGCGGTTTTATCGGTGTGATGGTCGCGGCCTGGTGGTTCGGCCGACGCAACGGCAAATCGTTCTTCCAACTGATGGATTTTATTGCACCGATGGTGCCGATTGGCCTGGGCGCCGGGCGTATCGGCAACTTCATCAACGCCGAATTGTGGGGCAAGCCGACCGATGTGCCGTGGGCCATGGTGTTCCCGGCGTTCAGCGACCCTTCGCAACTGCCGCGCCATCCGTCGCAGCTGTACCAGTTCGCCCTGGAAGGCGTGGCGCTGTTCCTGATCCTCTATATTTACTCTCGCAAACCGCGGCCTACCATGGCGGTATCGGGGATGTTCGCGCTGTTCTACGGGATTTTCCGCTTTATCGTCGAGTTCGTGCGGGTACCGGATGCGCAACTGGGCTACCTGGCGTTTGGTTGGGTGACCATGGGGCAGGTTCTCAGCATCCCGATGATCCTCGCCGGCCTGGGTCTGCTGTGGTGGGCTTACAATCGCCCGCAACCGATCAAGAACACCGCGCTTTAAATTCGAACGCCGAGGCCTGAGGGCTTCGGCTTCAACGATGCAGGTAATGACATGAAGCAATATCTCGATCTGGTGTCCCACGTCATCAAGAACGGCACCAAGCAGGCCAACCGTACCGGCGTGAATACCATCAGCTTTCCCGGTGCGATGCTGCGCTTTGACCTGCAGGAAGGTTTTCCGGCGATCACCACCCGAAAAATGGCCTTCAAATCGGCGATTGGCGAGATGGTCGGCTTCCTGCGTGGGGTGAACAACGCTGCTGAATTCCGCGCCCTGGGTTGCAAGGTCTGGGACCAGAACGCCAACGAAAACGCCCAATGGCTGGCCAACCCGTTCCGCCAGGGGGATGACGACCTTGGCGAGATCTACGGCGTGCAATGGCGCAAATGGCCGGCGTACAAGCAGATTCCGGTCAGCAACCAGGCTGCCATCGAGCAGACCCTAAGCCAGGGTTACCGCCAAATCGCCGAAGGCGAGGAAGACGGTCAGGCCTATGTGGTGCTGTACAAGGCCATTGACCAGATTCGCCAGTGCGTCGACACCATCATCAAGGACCCGGGCAGCCGGCGTATCCTGTTCCATGGTTGGAACTGCGCCCAGCTCGATGAAATGGCCTTGCCGCCGTGCCACCTGCTGTACCAGTTCCATCCCAACGTTGAGACCAGGGAAATATCCTTGACGCTCTATATTCGCTCCAACGATTTAGGCCTGGGCACGCCGTTCAACCTCACCGAGGGCGCCGCGCTGCTGAGCCTGATCGGCCGTCTGACGGGTTACACGCCGCGCTGGTTCACCTATTTCATCGGTGACGCCCACGTCTACGAAAACCATCTGGACATGCTCAACGAACAGCTCAAGCGCGAGCCGTTCGCGGCGCCCAAGCTGGTGATCAGTGACCGTGTGCCGGAGTTTGCCAAGACGGGTGTGTACCAGCCGGAGTGGCTGGAGCAGATCGAACCGAGCGATTTCTCGCTGGAAGGTTACGAGCACCATGCGCCGATGACAGCGCCGATGGCGGTCTGACACTAGAGCCGACTTGTTGTGGCGAGCGGGCAAGCCCGCTCGCCACAGGGGCGATTTTAGTGGCCGTGGCTCCTGCCCACATGGGAATGCTCCGCCTCACTCGCCGCCACACCTCCGCTGACCTCCAGTCGCTTCAAAATCCCACATTGATCAATATCCGGCCCTTCGCCACAACGCTGGCGCAGGTCGAGTAACTGTCCCTGTAACGCCAACAACCCATCGATCCGCGCCTTGACGTGGTGGATGTGCTCGTCGATCAGCGCATTGACGTTTTCGCACTGGTCCTGCGGGCTATCTCGCAAACCCAGCAGGCTGCGAATTTCTTCAAGGGTCATGTCCAGACTGCGGCAGTTGCGGATAAAGGTCAGCCGCTCGGTGTGGGCCTGGGTGTACAAGCGGTAATTGCCCTCGCTGCGCGCGGGCGGCGGCAGCAGGCCTTCCTTCTCGTAATAACGGATGGTTTCCACCTGACAATCCGTCAGTTTTGCCAATTCACCGATCTTCATCGCAGCAATCTCCAAAAGGGTGCTTGACCCTATAGTGGCTACAGGGTCTTTACTTGGCAACAGGCACCTTTCCGGACCCGACCAATGAGCGACTCTATCCACACCCCGCACAAGCATGATCATGATCATGACCATGACCATGACCACGGCGAAAAGCTTCAGCCTGTACAAAAGCATGATCATGGCAGCTCTTGCTGCTCCGGCGCCGCGGCACCGTCCCTGGTGCAATTGAGCGAAGCGCCCACCGCAGGCTCCAGGCTGAGCACCTTCCGCATCGAAGCCATGGACTGCCCCACCGAGCAGACGCTGATCCAGAACAAACTGGGCAAGCTCGCTGGCGTGCAACAACTGGAATTCAACCTGATCAACCGCGTCCTCGGTGTGACCCATGACTTGCCGACAACGGCACCGATCATCGAGGCCATCAAGTCTCTGGGGATGCAGGCCGATCCGATCGAGGAAGGTATCGCCGCCGCCGCGCCTCCGGCCAAGAAACACTGGTGGCCATTGGCGCTGTCCGGCCTCGGTGCCTTGGGCGCCGAAGTGCTGCACTTCACCAACGCCGCACCGACTTGGGTGATTGCCTTGGTGGCGCTGGTGTCGATCCTCAGCGGCGGCCTCACCACCTATAAAAAGGGCTGGATAGCCCTGAAAAACCTCAACCTGAACATCAACGCCCTGATGAGCATCGCCGTGACTGGCGCGGTCCTCATCGGCCAGTGGCCGGAAGCGGCCATGGTGATGTTCCTGTTCACTGTGGCCGAGTTGATCGAGGCCAAGTCCCTGGACCGCGCGCGCAACGCCATCAGCGGCTTGATGCAGATGACTCCGGAGCAGGCCACGGTTCGTCAGGCTGACGGAAGCTGGATTGAAAAAGACGTTAAAACCATCGAACTGGACGCTATCGTACGGGTTCGTCCCGGCGAGCGCATTGGCCTGGACGGCGAGGTGGTGTCCGGCCAGTCGACCATCGACCAGGCGCCCATCACCGGTGAAAGCCTGCCCATCGAGAAAACCGTCGGCGACAAGGTTTTCGCCGGCACTATCAACCAGGCCGGTTCCCTGGAATACAAAGTCACCGCGGCAGCCAACAACTCCACCCTGGCGCGGATCATTCACGCCGTGGAGCAGGCTCAGGGGGCGCGGGCGCCGACCCAGCGCTTTGTCGATAGCTTTTCCAAAATCTACACCCCGGTAGTGTTCCTCTTTGCCTTGGGTGTGGCCGTGATTCCACCGCTGTTCATGGGCGGCATCTGGTTCGACTGGATCTACCGCGCGCTGGTGTTGCTGGTAGTGGCTTGCCCGTGTGCGCTGGTGATTTCCACCCCGGTGACCATCGTCAGCGGCCTGGCTGCAGCCGCCCGCAAAGGCATCCTGATCAAGGGTGGTGTGTACCTGGAGGGCGGTTACAAACTCGACTACCTGGCCCTGGACAAGACCGGCACCATCACCCACGGCAAGCCGGTGCAAACCGATTACCTGGCGCTGTTCCCCAACCTTGAAGACAGTGCGCCGGCACTGGCGGCGAGCCTTGCTGGTCGTTCCGATCACCCGGTGTCCCTGGCCATCGCCAACGCGGCTGTGGATAAAAAACTGCCCGTGCATGCTGTGGATAACTTCGAAGCCCTGACCGGTCGTGGTGTACGCGGCGAAATCAACGGGGAAATCTACTATCTGGGCAACCACCGTCTGGTGGAAGAACTGGGCCTGTGTTCACCGGCCCTGGAAGAAAAACTCTTCGCCCTGGAAAAACAGGGCAAGTCCGTGGTCCTGCTGCTGGACAAATCCGGCCCGCTGGCACTGTTCGCTGTGGCCGATACCGTCAAGGACAGCAGCCGCGAAGCGATCCAGCAGTTACACGACCTGGGTATCAAAACCCTGATGCTCACCGGCGACAATACCCATACCGCCCAGGCGATTGCCGCTCAGGTCGGCATCGATCAGGCCCAGGGCGACCTGTTGCCCACCGACAAACTGCAAGCGATTGAAGCCCTCTACGGCAAGGGCTATCGGGTCGGCATGGTTGGCGACGGTATAAACGACGCCCCGGCGCTGGCCCGTGCCGAGATCGGTTTTGCCATGGCCGCCGCCGGTACCGACACCGCCATCGAGACCGCCGACGTGGCGCTGATGGACGATGACCTGCGCAAGATTCCGGCATTCATACGGTTGTCGCGGCAAACGTCGAGTATCCTCAAGCAGAACATCGCCCTGGCGCTGGTGGTCAAGGTGATCTTCCTCGCGGTGACCTTCCTCGGAATGGCCACCATGTGGATGGCGGTGTTCGCCGACATGGGCGTGAGCCTGCTGGTGGTGTTCAATGGTCTGCGCTTGTTGCGCAAATAGTCGATGTGAGGGTGGTGTGCTGAGTGCTGAGCTGAAGGCGTTTTATATGGTCGCCCGCCTGGGTAGCATTACCCAGGCGGCGAAAAAGCTAGGCCTGAGCCAGCCCACGGTGACCACCCAGGTTCGCCATCTGGAAAGCCAGTATTCGGTTGAGCTGTTCTATCGGGGCGGGCGCCGCCTGACGGTCAGTGACGAAGGTGCGCGGCTGCTACCGATGGTCAAGGCGTTGTTGCAGCAGGAAAGCGATATCGAGTTTTTCCTGCGCAACAGCGGCCAGGTCCAGGGCACGTTGAGAATTGCCGCGACCGCTCCGTACTACATCCTCGGTTTGGTAAAAACCTTTCGCGAAAGGCTGCCCCAGGTGGAAGTCTCGGTGGAGATCGGCAACTCCCAGCAGGTGCTGGAAGCGCTGGAAGACTACCGGGTGGATGTCGCCGCGTCGTCGCAATTGCTGGAAGACCCGCGCCTGATTCGTCGGGTATTGGGCACCGATCCGCTGGTGTTGGCGGTACATCGCAATCATCCTCTGGCGGTGCTGGACCCTGTGCCGTTGAGCGCCCTGGCCGGGCACACCTTATTGATGCGCGAAGCAGGTTCCACCACTCGGCGGCTGACCGAAGAAATGTTGCAGGGCACGGGGGTGAGTTACGGCCCGCTGCTGGAGATTGGCAGCCGGGAGTCGATTCGCGAGGCGGTGCTGCGCAATATTGGCATCAGCATCATTGCTCGCCAGGAAGTGCCCCATGATCCGCAATTGCGGGTGCTGACCATCGAGAATGCGCCGCAGATTGCCGAATACCTGTACTGCCTCAAGGAGCGAAAGGGTGCGCGGTTGCCGGCGGCTTTTCTGGGGTTGGCGCAGGAAATGTCGCCAGCGGGCTGACTACCTTGTGTGGCGATCGGGCAAGCCCGCTCGCCACACAAGGTATGCTCGCCACAAATAATTGTTCAGCCCTACCCAAATCTACCAATACCACTATCGCTCACTTTTGCCTTCCTGCCACACGAGCTACGCATTTGCTCCCTAGGATGGCCTTCATCAGTTTGATGAGGTGCCTCCATGAACACAGCCATGACCAACCCCGGCGCGCCGATGAAGGTGCGCGGTATCCAGAAGCGTTTCGGCGCCTTTACCGCTCTGGACAACGTGTCCCTGGATGTCGCCGCCGGTGAACTGGTGTGCCTGCTCGGCCCATCCGGCTGCGGCAAGACCACCTTGTTGCGTTGTATCGCAGGGCTGGAGCGCCAGGACAGTGGCGAGTTGTACCTGGGTGAGCGCGACGTTTCCCTGCTGGCCCCTCAGGCGCGGGACTACGGCATTCTGTTCCAGTCCTACGCGTTGTTTCCCAACCTCACTGTCGAAGCGAACATCGGCTACGGCCTGGCCGGCAGCGGCCGCGATGAAGTACGCAAGCGCGTCGGGCAGATGCTGGAACTGGTGGGCCTGCTGGGCAGCGAAAAAAAATACCCCGGCCAACTCTCCGGCGGCCAACAACAACGCGTGGCCCTGGCCCGTGCCCTGGCGCCCGCACCGTCGCTGTTGTTGCTTGATGAGCCGATGTCCGCCCTCGACGCCCGCGTGCGCGAGCATCTGTGTACCGAACTGCGCCAATTGCAACAGCGCCTAGGCATCACCACCCTGATGGTCACCCACAATCAGGACGAGGCCATGCTGATGGCCGACCGCATCGCCGTGATGAACAACGGCAAGGTCGAGCAATACGCCACTCCCCAGGAAATTTACGATCGCCCGGCCACGCCTTTCGTCGCCGAATTTGTCGGCCAAGGCAACTGGCTGCCGTTCAGCCGCAACAGCGCCAGCCATGCCCAGGTCGGCGGGATGAATGTGCGCCTGGCCGAAAACTCTGGCAAAGCGGCATCAGGTCGTTTGTTCTGCCGCCCCGAAGCCATCAGCGTCAACCCGCCAGTGCATGAGGAAAACCTGTTCCCGGCCAAGGTCCGCGAGATCACCTTCCTCGGTAACCGCTGCCGCATGAGCTTTGAACTGGACCAATTGCCTGGCCATCCGCTGCTCGCCGAATTGGCCCCGGAAGCCATGCCGCGCCTCGGCGCCCAGGACATCTGGGTCGCGCTGCCGCCACGCAGCCTGCAGGTGTTTGCCTGAGATGGCCGCCGACATGACCCTGCCGATACCCGGCAACGTGGCTCGTCAGGCTTCCCGTGCCGAACGCGGCGACCGCATTTTCGTACTGGGCGGCAAGCTGCTGCTGTTGCTCCTGCTGGGCGTGGCGGTGTTGCTACCGCTGCTGGCGATCTTCTGGCGTGGTTTCAGCGCTGAGGATGGGCAGGGCGGTGGCCTGGTGGCTGCGCGCGAGTTGCTCACCAGTGACAATTTCCACTGGCTGCTGGGCAATAGCCTGAAGGTTTCCCTCAGTGTCTCGGCCATCGTCGTACCGCTGGCCTACCTGTTTGCCTACGCGCTGCAACGCACACTGATCCCCGGCAAGGTCATCTGGCGCGGCATGTCATTACTGCCGCTAATGGCGCCTTCGATGCTGCCGGGTATCGCACTGGTCTATCTGTTCGGCAACCAGGGAATGTTGCGCGGGTTGCTGTCGGACAACATCTACGGCTTCTGGGGCATTGTCATTGGTGAAGTGATCTACACCTTTCCCCATGCGCTGATGATCCTATTGTCGGCGCTGTCCCTGGCGGATGCGCGGCTGTTCGACGCGGCGTCGAGTATGGGTGCAAGCCCCGCCCGGGCTTTTCGCAGCATCACTTGGCCGGCAACGCGCCAGGCGGTATTCGCGGCGTTCTGCCTGGTGTTCACCCTGACCATCACCGACTTCGGCGTTCCTGTGGTGGTGGGCGGCGACTATCAAGTGCTGGCGTTGGAAGCTTACAAAGCGGTGGTCGGCCAACAACAATTTGGCCGTGGCGCCTTGATCGGCATGGTACTGCTGCTGCCGGCGCTGTTCAGCTTTGGCGTCGATGCCTGGCTGCGCCGTCGTCATGGTGACTCCATGAGCGGTCGCGCCCAGGTCTTTCAACCTGCGCCATCGCGGCTGCGGGACGGCTGTTACCTGGCCATCGTCCTGCTGATCTGTGCGGTGTTGCTGCTGGTGTTCGGCATGGCGGTCTATTCATCGCTGGTGAAGTTCTGGCCCTATAACCTGTCGCTGTCGCTGAACCATTACCAGTTCAACGACACGGCGGGCGGCGGCTGGCTGGCCTATCGCAACAGTTTGACCATGGCCCTGTGCACGGCATTGATTGGCAGCGTGCTGATCTTCACCGGCGCCTACCTGATGGAAAAGACCCACGGCCAACGCGGCCTGAACCTGGCATTGCGCATGCTCAGTTTCGTACCGATGGCGGTACCGGGCCTGGTGCTGGGCCTGGGCTACGTGTTCTTTTTCAACCTCCCCGGCAACCCGCTGCATGTGTTCTACGGGACCATGACCCTGCTGGTGGTGTGCACCATTGCTCACTATTTGACCACCGCACAAATGACCGCCACCACGGCCCTGCGCCAACTGGACGCGGAATTTGAAGCCGCCGCGTTGTCCCTCAAGGCGCCGCTTTACCGCCACTACCTACGGGTCACCGTGCCGATTTGCCTGCCGGCGTTACTGGACATCGTGCGCTACCTGTTCGTCTCGGCGATGACCACTGTCTCGGCGGCGATCTTCCTCTACAGCCCCGACACCATCCTCGCGGCGGTGGCGGTTCTGAACATGGACGACGCCGGCAATGTTGGCGGTGCGGCGGCCATGTCCACGCTCATTCTGTTCACCTCGGCGGGCGTATCGCTGCTGCTGGCGTGGGCCTCACGCGGTTTGTTGCGCCGCTCCCAGGCCTGGCGCCAAACCGCGCCTGGTCAATAAATAAATCCGTCCCCATTAAAAAGGAACTGCACCATGTTCAAGCCCCTGGCGTTAGCCGCTGCTGTGCTCACTGCGTTCAGTCTGAATGCCTTCGCTGCGAAAACCGAGTTGACCGTCTACACGGCCCTCGAAGCCGAGCAGTTGAAGACCTACAAAAAAGCCTTCGAAGCCGCCAACCCAGATATTGAAATCAAATGGGTGCGCGACTCCACCGGGATCATCACCGCCAAGCTGCTGGCTGAAAAAGTCCGCCCGCAGGCTGACGTAGTCTGGGGCTTGGCCGCGTCCAGCCTGGCCATTCTTGATCAACAAGGCATGTTGCAAAGCTACGCCCCGAAAGAGCTGGGCAAGATCGGCGCGAACTACCGTGACGCCGCCAACCCTCCGGCCTGGGTCGGCATGGACGTGTGGGCCGCGACTATCTGTTTCAACACTGTCGAAGCTGAAAAGCAGGGCCTGACCAAGCCGATCAGCTGGCAAGACCTGACCAAGCCCGAGTACAAGGGCAAGATTGTCATGCCCAACCCGGCGTCGTCCGGCACGGGCTTCCTGGATGTCAGCGCCTGGCTGCAGACTTTCGGCGAGAAGCAGGGTTGGCAGTACATGGACGACCTGCACCAGAACATCGGCCAGTATGTTCACTCCGGTTCCAAACCGTGCAAGCTGGCGGCTTCCGGTGAGTTCCCGATCGGGATTTCCTTCGAATACCCAGCCGTTCAGTTGAAACGCCAAGGCGCGCCGCTGGACATCGTGCTGCCCAAAGAGGGCCTGGGTTGGGACATCGAAGCCACCGCCGTAATCAAGGGCACCGCTCATGAGGACGCGGCGAAGAAGCTCGCCGACTTCTCTGCCAGCACTGCCGCGATGGACCTGTATAAAGAGAACTTCGCCGTTCTCGCCCAGCCGGGTATTGCCAAGCCGCAGACCGAATTGCCGGCTGACTATGAGCAGCGGCTGATCAAGAACGACTTCGCCTGGGCTTCGAAAAACCGCGACAACATCCTGACCGAGTGGCGCAAGCGCTATGACGGCAAGTCGGAAAAACAATAACTACCACCGTTACTGTAGGAGCGAGCTTGCTCGCGAAAAACCTGAGAGCGACGCGTGCATTCAGGATGCCGCGTCATCGTTAACGTTCTTCGCGAGCAAGCTCGCTCCTACAAGGGGCAGCGAAATTCATGACACATCACAGCGATCTATTGATCATCGGCGCCGGCATCCTCGGCCTTTCCCATGCCTACGCCGCCGCCAAGCGTGGCTTGCGGGTCCAGGTGTTCGAGCGCAGCGCCACGCCGTTGGGCGCCTCGGTGCGCAACTTCGGCCAGGCCCTGGTCACCGGCCAGCCGCCAGGCCCGATGCTCGACCTGGCACGGCAAAGCCGTGACATCTGGGGCCAATGGGCGCAGTTGGCCGGCATTCAGCTCAAGCGCAACGGCTCCTACTTGTTTGCCCGCACCGAAGCGGAAGAACATTTGCTGGAAGCTTTTTGCGCCGGCCGCGCCCGGGAGCATGGCTACCGCGTTGAGCTGCTACAGGGCGCTGCGATGAATGATCTGTACGGCGGCCAGTTCCGCCATCACCGCGCTGCGCTCCTTGGCCAGGACGATCAGCAACTGTATTCGCGCGAAGCTATCCCGGCGTTGATCAACTACCTGAGTCGCGAACTCAAGGTGGAGTTTCACTTTTCCACGCTGGTACGCGACGTCGAGCCCGGTCAGGTGCATACCACCGCCGGGACTTTTCGCGGTGAGCAGATCATCGTCTGCTCCGGTCATGACTACCAAACCCTGCTGGCCGAGCACATTGCCGAACTCAATCCGCAAACCTGCCGCCTGCAAATGCTGCGGGCCAAGCCTCAGGTAGATTTGAATCTGCAGCACGCACTGCTGACCGGCCTGAGCTGCGTGCATTACGGTGCCTTCGCTGACCTGCCGGAAGCGGCGGCGGTACAGGCACAAATCCTTCGTGACACGCCACACCTGCACGAAAACGGCATCCATCTGCTGATCAGCCCGACGCCTTATGGTGAACTGATCATCGGCGATTCCCACCATTACGGTAGCGATCCCTCACCATTCAACGCCGAACAGGTGGATAACTGGATGATCGAACTGGCCGAGCACACGCTAGGCTGCGAGATTCAGGTGCTGGAACGCTGGCAGGGCGTTTATGGTTCCCGCGGGCCGGGGCCGTTTTCGTTCTTGCGGGTGGCGCCGGGTGTGAGTGCGGCGTTGATGCACACCGGCGTGGGCATGAGCGTGGGGCCGGCGATGGCCGAGGGCAATATCACCGATCTGTGGGGAGGAGCTGAATGAAGGTTGAACACGCCATTGCCGAAGTCTTCGGCCTTTACGAGCAACATGGCTCAGCCGATTACATCGGCGAACCGGTGTCGCAGATCGAGCACATGTCCCAGGCCGCGCAACTGGCCATGGCCGAAGGTTTCGATGATGAGGTGGTGTTGGCGGCGTTTTTCCATGACATCGGCCATCTTTGCGGCCAGGGCGGCGAGAATATGGGCGGTTATGGCGTGGTCAGCCATGAGCGGCTGGGGGCTGATTATTTGCGGCGGGCCGGTTTCAGCGAGCGGATGGCGAAACTGGTGGAGTACCACGTCCAGGCCAAGCGCTACCTGACGTTCAGCCAGCCGGATTACTACGCGCGTCTGAGTGAAGCCAGTCGCCGCACACTGGGTTATCAGGGTGGCGTCATGACGGCAGATGAAGCGCGGGCGTTTGAGCAGGACCCGTTATGCGCCGTGAGTCTGCGTATGCGCCACTGGGATGAGCAGGCCAAGGAAATGCATGTGCCGGTGCTGGACCTGGGCCTCTTGAAGGCCAAGGCCCAGCGCTTGTTGGTTGCTTAGGTTTCGTCCAGACGCAGGGCCAGTGCTTCGATCTGCTCCTGGCGCTCGGCCTGGCTCAGTTTGGCGTGAGGGTTGAGGGACGACCATTGCGGATGGGCCCGGGCCTTGTTCAGCGCTTCAGGTAGCTTGCCTTCGCGCCAGGTCTTGTCCTGGGGGGTATCGACCTTGATGCTGTGCATGGCCGCATGGCCTCGCAGATTCAAGGCCTTGAGCAGTTGCCGCTGGCGCAGGGCCAACAGGCGTAACACGCTGTCATCGACGGTCAGTTCCCGCTGGCCCTTGATCTTGCCCAGCAGGCGGCTGCCATAACTGCGGGCGGTTTGCAGCGCGCCACCGGCGATGGCCCCGGCCAGGGCGGCAGCGCCAAGGGTCAGGCCGCCGACCAATAAATCCACACCCGCACCCGCCGCCGCGCCGGCCGCGATACCGCCGCCAACCCGCACACCCAGTTGCTTGAGCGTTTCCGGATTGAACAGGTCGTCGCCCCAGCGGCCATCCAGCAGCGGTAAATCACTGGCGGCGGCATCTTGTGGGCGAAAGCCGAACAGCTTGAGCAGGGCTTCTACACAACGTTGTTCACGCTGGCGTACGGTTTTGCGCAGTTCGCTGATGGCTTGCTGTTCGATATCGGCCTCGCTGACCACGCTACGCCGGCAGGCGGCGCAGTCGATCAGCAGCTCGGCGATCAGCCGGGCGGCGCTTTGCTGACGGGCCTGGCGCTGGGCCTCTTGATCAATAATCAGCCGCTCCAGTTGTGGCCGGGAATGCTCCAGCAACAGGGCCAGGCTTTCATACAGCCGCCGCTCGCCGTCCTCTGGTGGTGCCACGCTGTCGAAGCGCACCAGTGCATGCAGGCCGAGGCGGGCCAGGGCTTCGCGCCAGTCTGGCTCGCGGTGTTCAGCGCTGCTGACAAAATTGAGCACCGGCAACAACGGTTTGCCGCAGCTGGCCAGCACTTGCAGTTCGTCGCGGTACTTGGCCAGCACCGGTTCGCGGGCGTCGATTACGTAGAGCCCGGCGTCGCAGGCCAGCAACTGGCGCAGGACCTTGGCTTCCTGCTCGAAACGCTGCCGGGCTTCGCTGCCTTCCAGAAAGCGCGCCAGCCTGGCCGGGCCGTCGAGGCGTTCGCCGGGGCGGTCCAGACGTTCGAGGTAGTCGAGCAGGGCGATGGCATCTTCCAGTCCGGGGGTGTCGTACAGCTCCAGCAGGGCTTCGCCGTTCACCGACAGACGCGCGCCTTCGACATGGCGGGTGGTGCTCGGGCGATGGGAGACTTCACCAAAGCCCACATCCCGAGTCAGGGTGCGCAGAAGCGAGGTCTTGCCGACATTGGTGTGGCCGACCACGGCAAGTTTCAGCGGTTTAGTCATGACCTGTCTCCAGCCAATTGAGCGGCGCGCAGTCGGCGAATGGCAATTGCAACTGCTGCAAGGCTGTATGCCAATCGCCAAGGCGTTCAGCATCCAGGGCCTGGCCCGGCGGCGCTTGCAGCAGCCAGACACGGGTGGCCGTGGCGCTGCGGGCCAGTTCGGCGATCAGCGCCAGACTGCCGCGATCTGGCGAACGGCGCGGGTCGCAGGCGATGGCCAGGCGCGCGGGCGGGAAACGGGTCAATTGCTCCAGCAGCTTGTGCCGCGATTCGCGGCTGTCGAGGATGCCGGCGTCCTTGACGTTGGCGGGCAGTTTCGGTGGCCAAGGGCGTTGATCATCAAGCTCGATGGCCACCAGTAGGGCGCCGTCGCTTTCCAGGGTGCTGACGCCACCGGTCACGTGATGCAGCTGTTCGGGCGCGGCGTCGTTGACCCCAAGGCGCTCGCTGCTGGGCATCAAGCGCTCACGCAGTTGGCTGTAGCCAGGAAGGTTGAGGTCGAGGCGCAAGGCGGTGCGCCCGCGTTTCCAGCGCCACAGGCACAACAATGCGAGGATCAGTCGGGGCAGGATGCCGTAGATCAGCAGTACGCCGACCAGCCAGGCGGCCCAGGCTTGGCGGGCGCTTTCGATGTTCAGTGCCGAATCGCCGCTGGCGCGGATCATCTCGACGGTGGGCACGCTGAAACCCAGCAGTGCGGGCAGGGCGCCGAGGGTTTGGGTCACGCTGACAAAGGTATCGGCCCGCAGAATGGTGGTTTCCCAGACAAAACCGTAACGTCGGGTCGCCATCAATGTCAGCAGGATCACCAGCGCACTGAACAGGGCCAGCAGCCACAGACCATTGACCAGCACGCCCACCGCCCAGCGATTGAGTTTCTTACGCTGCAACAGGAGCAACAGTGCCGGCGCCAGTTGCGCGGCCTTGGCGTCACGGGCGAGTTTTTCGCTGAGCCACAACCACAGGCGCCCGAGGCTGGCACCATGCTCGCCGGCAAACAACAGGCCCAGGGCCCAGCTCAAGAGCAGGATCAGGTTCAAGCCCAGCAGGCTGCCCAGGGCCCAGAACACATTGACCGGCGCCAGGCCGTTGCCCAGCGCGGCGAATGCCAGGCCGGCGCCGCTGATGATGGCGATCACGGCCAATACCATCAGCGCCAGCCGCGCGCCTTGCAGCCAATGGTGCAGGGCGGCGATCAGGCCATCACGTTCGGCCAGCCACAGGGCGCGGTTTTGAATGCGCGTCGGCAAGTCGCCGCCAGTGCTGCGGGCCAGGCGGTTGGCTTCCTGGTCTTCCAAAGGGCCCGCGTGTTCTTCACGCAGGCGCACGGTTTCTGTCAGCCAGAGTTGGTGCAGGGGAGTCAGAGCAGTCACGCGCCGTCCTGTTGTGCAAGTGAGGTTGGAGCATAACCGCTGTGGCGTGGGTTGGGGTATGCCGCTCGTTTGTCGGTGTGTGCCTCTGGTATTCTCGCCAGCATGAAAAAAACTCTCCCTTTAAGCCTGATTGCAGCCATCGGTGAAAACCGTGTGATCGGCGTCGACAACAGCATGCCCTGGCACTTGCCGGGGGATTTCAAGTATTTCAAGGCCACCACGCTGGGCAAGCCGATCATCATGGGGCGCAAGACCTGGGATTCCCTCGGTCGGCCGTTGCCGGGTCGCTTGAATATCGTGGTCAGCCGTCAGACCGATCTGGTGCTTGAAGGTGCGCAAGTTTATCCGTCCCTCGATGCGGCGGTGGCGCGAGCTGAAGAGTGGGCTTTGGCGCAGGGCGTTGATGAGCTGATGCTGATCGGCGGCGCGCAGCTTTATGCGCAGGGCCTTGCGCAGGCGGATCGCCTGTATCTGACGCGAGTGGCGTTGAGCCCTGAAGGGGATGCGTGGTTTCCCGAGTTTGACTTGAACCAGTGGAAACTGGTGTCGAATGTCGAGAATCCGGCCGAAGGCGATAAGCCAGCGTTCAACTTTGAGGTTTGGGAAAAGATCTGACGATAGATCGTTCCCACGCGCGCGGGAACGATCTCGACAGGTTAAGGGTTCATTCTAAGCCTGCGCCAACTCGGCATGCTTATCGGCATTGAGCAGCTCTTTATCGGTCTGCTGCATGATCTGGCTGGTAATTGCCCCCGCTGTCATCGAACCATTGACGTTCAACGCCGTACGGCCCATGTCGATCAATGGCTCAACCGAAATCAGCAACGCCACCAGTGACACCGGCAAGCCCATGGCTGGTAGCACGATCAGCGCGGCAAATGTCGCACCGCCACCCACGCCGGCCACGCCCGCCGAACTCAAGGTCACAATCGCCACCAGCGTGGCAATCCACAGCGGGTCCAGCGGGTTGATGCCCACGGTCGGCGCCACCATTACCGCCAACATGGCCGGGTACAGGCCGGCGCAACCGTTCTGGCCGATGGTCGCACCAAACGAGGCAGCAAAACTGGCGATGGATTGCGGGATGCCCAGGCGCCGGGTCTGCGCTTCAATGCTCAGCGGGATGCTTGCGGCGCTGGAGCGGCTGGTGAAGGCAAAGGTCAGCACCGGCCAAACCTTGCGGAAAAACCGCAGCGGGTTGATCCCGGACAGAGACAGCAGCAGGCCGTGGACCACAAACATCAGCCCCAGGGCCAGGTAGGACACCGCCACGAAACTGCCCAACTTGACGATGTCTTGCAGGTTGGAGTTGGCGACCACCTTAGTCATCAGCGCCAGTACGCCGTAAGGGGTCAGCTTCATCACCAGGCGCACCAGGCGCATCACCCAGGCTTGCAGGGTGTCGATGGCGTTGATTACTTTCTGACCTTTTGCCACGTCATCCTTGAGCAATTGCAGCGCGGCAACCCCCAGGAATGCAGCGAAAATCACCACGCTGATAATCGACGTCGGCTTGGCCCGCGCCAGGTCGGCAAACGGGTTTTGCGGGATAAACGACAGCAGCAGTTGCGGCACATTCAGGTCGGCGACCTTGCCGGCGTAGTCGCTCTGGATCACTTGCAGGCGGGCCATTTCCTGGGTGCCGGCCACCAGGCCTTCGGCGGTGAGGCCGAAGAGGTTGGTCAGGCCGATACCGATCAGCGCCGCGATAGCCGTGGTGAACAGCAGCGTGCCGATGGTCAGGAAGCTGATCTTGCCCAGGGCTGTGGCGTTGTGCAGCCGCGCCACGGCGCTGAGGATCGAGGCGAACACCAGCGGGATCACGATCATCTGCAGCAACTGCACATAACCATTGCCTACCAGGTCAAACCAGCCGATCGACGCCTTGAGCACCGGGTGACCGGCACCATAAATGGTGTGCAGGATTACACCGAAAACCACGCCGAGCACCAAGGCGAGCAAGACCTTTCTGGCCAGGCTCCAGTGGGTGCGACGGGTTTGTGCCAGGCCCAGCAACAGGGCGAGAAACACCAGTAAATTGAGAATCAGGGGCAGATTCATTGAAGCTCCATGTAAAGGGCAGCCAATCGCGTGAGCCTGCGATTGCGAACCGGCGATCCTAACAGCTTGATATTTATTGATTTAATACCGAGATGGAATGGTGACTGTCGTTTTTGGAATAAGGGATTGGCGCTCAGGAGTATGCCCGTGGCGAGATCAGGACGCAGTCGGTCGTGCCCGTGGTGGGAAGTGTCACAGGGATTTGTTAGCGTCGATGTCTTTTACTCAGGGAGAAAACGCACATGAAGCTCGCGCCAAGATTATTTGCCGCCGCACTTTGCCTGGGGCTCGCCAGCCAGGCGTTTGCCGCCACCGAGTTGAAGCACTGGCCTGCACCTGCCGCCAAGCAACTGAACGAAATGATCGCCGCCAACGCCAATAAGGGTAACTTCGCGGTGTTCGACATGGACAACACCAGTTACCGCTACGACCTCGAAGAGTCCTTGCTGCCGTTCATGGAAAACAAGGGCCTGATCACCCGCGACACTCTCGATCCTTCACTGAAGCTGATGCCGTTCAAGGACACCGCCGACCACAAGGAAAGCCTGTTCAGTTACTACTATCGCCTTTGCGAAGTCGACGACATGGTCTGCTATCCGTGGGTCGCCCAGGTTTTTTCCGGTTTCACCCTCAAGGAGCTCAAGGGCTACGTCGATGAGTTGATGGCTTCCGGCAAGCCGGTCCCGGCTACCTACTACGAGGGTGACGTGGTGAAGAACATGGAGGTCCAGCCGCCGAAAATCTTTACCGGCCAGGCTGAACTGTTCAACAAATTGATGGAAAACGGCATCGAGGTCTACGTGATGACCGCCGCCTCCGAAGAGCTGGTGCGCATGGTCGCCGCCGACCCGAAGTACGGCTACAACGTCAAGCCGCAGAACGTCATCGGCGTCACCACTTTGCTCAAGGATCGCAAGACCGGCGAGCTGACCACCGCCCGTAAGCAAATCACCGCTGGCAAGTATGACGAAAAGGCCAACCTGGGCCTGGAACTGACTCCCTACCTGTGGACCCCGGCGACCTGGATGGCCGGTAAACACGCGGCGATCCTGACCTATATCGACGAATGGAAAAAACCGGTGCTGGTAGGCGGCGACACCCCAACCAGTGACGGCTACATGCTGTTCCACGATGTTGACGTGGCTAAGGGCGGCATCCACCTGTGGGTCAACCGCAAGGACAAATACATGACCCAGCTCAACGGCATGATGGCCAAGCACGCTGCGGCCCAGGCCAAGGAAGGCTTGCCGGTCACGGCGGACAAGAATTGGGTGATCGTCAAGCCGGATGAGATTCAATAGCCCCAACTGTTGTGGAGAGCGGATAAACCCGCTCGCCACAGAAGGTCAACCGCACAGTAGAACCCAGTATTTTCGGGTTAACCCAGACAAAAAAATGCCCCGCACTTGGCGGGGCATTTTTATGGTCGACGGTTTTTATGGGTAGGGCAGGCTTACAGCCCGTCCAACATCGCCTTGTTACGCACGGCACCCTTGTCGGCACTGGTAGCCAGCAGGGCGTAAGCCTTCAGCGCGGTGGTGACTTTGCGCGGACGCTTCTCCACTGGCTTCCAGCCTTTCTTGTCCTGCTCGACCCGGCGTGCCGCCAGTTCTTCATCGCTGATCAACAGGTTGATCGAGCGGTTCGGAATGTCGATCAGCACCTTGTCGCCGTCTTGCACCAGGCCAATCGCGCCACCGGCAGCGGCTTCCGGGGAAGCGTGGCCGATGGACAGGCCGGAAGTCCCGCCGGAGAAACGACCATCGGTCAGCAAGGCGCAGGCTTTGCCCAGGCCCTTGGACTTCAGGTACGAGGTCGGATAGAGCATTTCCTGCATGCCCGGGCCGCCTTTCGGGCCTTCGTAACGGATGATCACGATGTCGCCAGCCTTCACTTCGTCAGCGAGGATGCCGCGCACAGAGCTGTCCTGGCTTTCGTAGATCTTGGCGCGACCTTCGAACACATGGATCGACTCATCCACGCCGGCGGTTTTTACCACGCAGCCATCGAGGGCGATGTTGCCGTACAGCACGGCCAGGCCGCCTTCCTGGGAGTAGGCGTGTTCGACGCTGCGGATGCAGCCGTTTTCACGGTCGTCGTCCAGGGTTTCCCAACGGGTCGACTGGCTGAATGCGGTCTGGGTCGGGATGCCGGCCGGGCCTGCCTTGAAGAAGGTGTGCACGGCCTCATCGTCAGTCTGGGTGATGTCCCATTTGGCGATACCCTCGGCGAGGGACTTGCTGTGTACGGTCGGCAGGTCGGTGTGCAGCAGGCCGCCACGGGCCAGGGAGCCGAGGATCGAGAAGATCCCACCGGCGCGGTGCACGTCTTCCATGTGGTACTTCTGGATGTTCGGCGCGACTTTGCACAATTGCGGCACATGGCGCGAGAGACGGTCGATGTCGCGCAGGTCGAAGTCGATCTCGGCTTCTTGGGCGGCGGCCAGCAAGTGCAGGATGGTGTTGGTGGAACCGCCCATGGCGATATCCAGGGTCATGGCGTTTTCGAACGCCTTGAAGTTGGCGATGTTGCGCGGCAACACCGACTCATCGTTGTCGGTGTAGTAACGCTTGCACAGCTCGACGATGGTGCGCCCGGCCTGCAGGAACAGCTGCTCGCGGTCGCTGTGGGTGGCCAGTGTCGAACCGTTGCCCGGCAAGGCAAGGCCCAGGGCTTCCACCAGGCAGTTCATCGAGTTGGCGGTGAACATGCCGGAGCACGAACCACAGGTTGGGCAGGCGCTACGCTCGTATTCCGCAACCTTCTCGTCAGAAGCACTGGAATCGGCGGCGATGACCATGGCATCTACCAGGTCCAGGCCGTGGCTGGCGAGTTTGGTCTTGCCGGCTTCCATCGGACCGCCGGAGACGAAAATCACCGGAATGTTCAGGCGCAGGGCGGCCATCAGCATGCCAGGGGTGATTTTGTCGCAGTTGGAAATGCACACGATGGCGTCGGCGCAGTGGGCGTTGACCATGTATTCCACGGAGTCGGCGATGATTTCGCGGCTCGGCAGGGAATACAGCATGCCGTCATGGCCCATGGCGATGCCGTCGTCCACGGCGATGGTGTTGAATTCTTTCGCTACGCCGCCAGCGCGTTCGATCTCACGGGCCACCAGTTGCCCCAGGTCCTTGAGGTGGACGTGGCCTGGTACGAACTGGGTGAACGAGTTGGAAATGGCGATGATCGGCTTTTTGAAGTCGTCATCTTTCATCCCCGTGGCGCGCCACAGTGCGCGGGCGCCGGCCATGTTGCGGCCGTGGGTGGATGTTTTCGAGCGGTAATCTGGCATGGAGCACTCCGGGCGGCTAATCAGGTACTAAGGGGAGTGAGCTTCTATTGACGTCTGGAGCACATCAGAAATGGCCGTGTGTCCGGAAGTTGCCTCAAACGTTACGGGATCGCCGTGCGCATTGGCCTTGAGCTCATAAACCCGCCGGGGGATGACTGGCGATGAATAGGCCGATTCTACACCGCTGGCGGCTGGAGGGAATGGCGAGAAGCGTGGAGGTAGCGCTTACGAGACGTGTGGGTGCGTAAAATACAATAACTGTAGGAGCGAGCTTGCTCGCGAAAAACGTCAACGATAACGCAGGGCTATCAGATAGCCAGCGGTGCCTTTGCGTTTTTCGCGAGCAAGCTCGCTCCTACATGAGGTGTGCATTTCAGAGCCACATTGCGTCCCACAGCGAGTATTCGCCGATATGGTCGACTAGCCCGGCTCGCAATGGATTGCCGACGATGTACCGAGCCATCGCTTTCAGATCCTCTTCGCGACGCAGCGCCCGGTCGAAATAACCTTTTTGCCACAGCGTCTCGTGCAGACCTCTCGCCTTATTGATGGCTCGTGCGCTTCGCGACTTGGTGGCTTGCATCAGCTTCGGCAAGTCACCGCTATGCAGCTCAACCAGCCAGTGGAAGTGATCAGGCATGACCACCCACGCCACGGAGGTGGCCTTGCCGTCTTCCTCAGCTCTTCTGAATTCGTTCACCACCAGTCGACCCATGCGCCAATCCTTGAAGGCTGGTTGTCGTTGATGGGTAACGGCAGTTAACAAGTAGAAACGCCCAGGTTCCGAGTAGCGACCGGTGCGTAAATGATGTGCATGTGGTGCGTTGGACATTCCTTCGTCCTCTTCCGTGATGGGAAGAGAAACGGTAGGCGTGGGGCGGGAGGTTGTCGTTTCGACAGTGGGTCAGGATGTGTCTCGCTTCCTGTAGGAGCGAGCTTGCTCGCGAAGAACGTCAACGATAACGCAGCGCTATCAGGTAGTCCGCGGTGCCTATGCGTTTTTCGTCGGAACGCCGCCCGGAGCAAGCTCGCTCCTACAGTGGAAAGCACTCAACGTCCTACCCTGGCATTCGTCAGCAAGCCCCAAAGACTGAAGACGATGAAGCTGACCGCAATGGTCATCAGCAAGTGGATACCGGCTTGCGTCAGGGCGGCGCTGCTGACGGCGGCGGTGATGAACATGATGCTATTACCGGCTGATGCGGCTGTACCTGCGCGGCTGGAGAACAGCAACATTGCCGCAGAAATCGCGGCGGGCCGAACCAGGGTGACAGCCAGGGCGCTTATCAGCATCGGTATCAGCAGGGTGATGGTGGTTATCGCTTCATAACTGATGATCAACGCCAACAACGCTCCTGCGACACCCAGTAAACCGAGCCCGATATTGATTTGCCGGGACAGGGAGATGTGTTTCTGCAAAAACGAAGCAGCAACGCCGCCGAGTAAATAGGCTACGCCGTACACCATCAACACCAATGCGTACTGGTACTCGGACAGCTTCAACGCATCCATGAAAATCAGCGGTGTCACGCTGATCAACGCGAAATAACAGGCAAACACCAGCGCGGCGATCCACCAGTAACGAATGAAATCTCGATTGCCAATGATGGATTTCAGTGTGTGGATTATTGATATGGGTGTTCTTTGCGGGCTGGCTGCCTTGGAAGGCAGTATCAGTTGGGCATGGATAAACATGCCGAGCGCCATTAACGAAAACCCATAAAAGCTGCCCTGCCAATCGAACGTGGTTTGCAGCCAAGACCCCAACAGCGGCGACAGTGCAACAAAGGAGCCGCTCAAGGTCATGTAATAAATTCGCACCCGGGCTCGGTCCTGTTCCTCGAACAGGTCCTCAACCAATGCATGACCCAGTACAAAGAAACCACAGCCTATCGCCTGGAGGGCGCGAAAGAGCAGGAAGCTCAGGTAGTCCACCGCCAGTGCGCAACCGATCGCGCCAAGTGTAGAAACAACGATGCAACCCAGAAGGACTTCCTTGCGCCCCCACTTATCTGAGAGCGGGCCGGTTATTAACTGAGAAATCGCAAAAACCAGCGTGAACAAGCTGATGGACAGGGCGATTTCTGCCGTTGAAGTATTGAACTTCGTGGCCAAGGCTGGAAAAGAAGGCAGGAGAATATTGATCGGAAAAAAGCTGATCAGTGAAATACAGGTGATGAGTATGAGTCGAGAGAGCTGTTGGCGTTTTACGTCGACCCTGAGCGGGGGCGAGCAGGAGGACTCAGACATTGTTGTTATTTTTCGGAGGAAAACCAGAAACCGATACTAGTCTGCGAAACGGGGAATTCAATCAAAACTATTGTGGGAGGCTTCCCGTAGTGACGTGGGTTGCCATTCCATTGTAGGAGCGAGCTTGCTCCAGGCGGCGTTCCGACGAAGAACGTCAACGATAACGCAGGGCTACCAGGTAGCCCGCGTCGTCTATGCGTTTTTCGTCGGAACGCCGCCTGGAGCAAGCTCGCTCCTACAGGGGGCTGGCGGTTTCAGGCTTAGCTATTGGGCAACAACCGGCAAGTAATGCTCTTGATGTACCGAGTCTCGGCAATCGCCGGGTGCACCGGATGATCCGGGCCCTGGCTGCCACGTTCCAGCATCTGGATATTGCGATCCAGGTGACGGGCGCTGGTCAGCAGGATGTTCTGCAGGTCATCTTCTGGCAAATGCATGGAGCACGAGGCGCTGATCAGGATGCCGTCCTTGCTGAGCAGGCGCATGGCTTGCTCGTTGAGACGGCGGTAGGCGCCTTCGCCGTTTTTCATGTCTTTCTTGCGTTTGATGAAGGCAGGAGGATCGGCGACGATCACGTCGAAGCGTTCTTCGCTGGCTTTCAGTTCTTTCAGGGCTTCGAAGACGTCGCCTTCGACGCAGGTCATCTTCTCGGCAACACCGTTCAGCGCTGCGTTGCGCTCGACGCCGTCGAGGGCGAAGGCCGAAGAGTCAACGCAGAAGACTTCACTGGCACCGAACGCGGCGGCTTGCACGCCCCAGCCGCCGATGTAGCTGTACAGGTCCAGGACGCGTTTGCCTTTGGCGTAAGGGGCCAGGCGGGCGCGGTTCATGCGGTGGTCGTAGAACCAGCCGGTTTTCTGGCCTTGGATGACCGGCGCTTCGAACTTCACGCCGTTTTCTTCTAGGGCAACCCATTCCGGCACCAGGCCGAATACGGTTTCGACGTAGCGGTTGAGGCCTTCGGCGTCGCGGGCGGCGGAGTCGTTCTTGAACAGGATACCGCTGGGCTTGAGCACTTGGGTCAGCGCGGCGATCACGTCGTCTTTATGGGCGTCCATGGTCGCCGAGGCGATCTGTACCACCAGGATGTCGCCGAAACGGTCGACCACCAGACCCGGCAGCAAGTCGGAATCGCCGTACACCAGACGGTAGAACGGCTTGTCGAACAGGCGATCGCGCAGGGACAGGGCGACGTTTATGCGGTGGACCAGCAGGGATTTGTCCAGGGGCAACTTGACGTCGCGGGACAACAGGCGGGCGCAGATCAGGTTGTTCGGGCTCATGGCCACGATGCCCAACGGCTTGCCGCCGGCCGCTTCCAGAATCGCCTGGTCGCCTGCCTTGAAGCCATGAAGTGGGGTGGCGGCCACGTCGATTTCGTTGCTGTAGACCCACAGGTGGCCGTTGCGCAAACGACGATCGGCGTTGGCTTTGAGACGCAGGCTTGGCAGGGACATGACGTCGCTCCGGAAAAAAGAGCGGGAGTATACCCTGTTGTGTAGCAATTGATCGCGCCGCCGGATGTGCGGGAAGGTGTCGACCCATCCTTTATAAGGGTTAGAATCGCCGCCTAGCCCAGAGTATGAACTTATGTCCCAAGAGCTTTCCGCCGAACAGATCCAGCAGGCCCTGCAAGGCATCAGCGTGCCGCCTCAACCGCAAATCATGGTGGATTTGCAGATGGAGCAGTACATGCCCGACCCGGACCTGGAAGTGATTGCCCGGCTGATCGCCCAGGACCCGGGCCTTTCCGGCTCGTTGCTGAAGATCGTCAACTCGCCGTATTACGGCCTGAGTAACAAGATTGCTTCGATCCAACGGGCGGTAAACCTGCTGGGCAGCCGCTCGATCATCAACCTGATCAACGCCCAGTCGATCAAGGGCGAGATGAGCGACGACACCATCGTCACCCTCAACCGGTTCTGGGACACCGCCCAGGACGTCGCCATGACGTGCCTGACCCTGGCCAAGCGCACTGGCTCCCAGGCTGTGGACGAAGCCTATGCCCTGGGGCTGTTTCACGATTGTGGCGTACCGCTGATGCTCAAGCGCTTCCCTGATTACATGGCGGTGCTGGAAGAGTCCTACGCCTGCGCTGGCCCGGAGTGCCGCGTGGTCGATACCGAAAATAGGGCGTTCAACACCAATCATGCGGTAGTCGGCTATTACACGGCCAAATCCTGGCGCTTGCCGGAGCACGTGACCAACGCCATCGCCAACCACCACAACGCCCTGGCGATTTTCAGCGACGAATCTGCGCGCAACAGCCCGCTGAAAAACCTGCTGGCGATCCTGAAAATGGCCGAGCATATTTGCGCCTCTTACCGGGTGCTGGGCAATCAGGTGGATGACCACGAATGGAACAGCATCGGCCATCTGGTGCTCGATTACGTCGGTTTGTCGGATTACGACTTCGAGAGCCTGAAGTTGTCGATTCGCGAGCTGGGTACGCACTGATCTTTTATTCACGGCCCCTTCATACCAGAGGTAAACATGCCCGAGTTACCCGAAGTCGAAACCACCCGGCGCGGTATTGCGCCACACCTGGAAGGCCAGCGGGTCAGCCGCGTGGTGGTGCGTGACCGGCGCTTGCGCTGGCCGATCCCCGAAGACCTGGATGTGCGGCTTTCCGGGCAACGCATCGTGCTGGTGGAGCGGCGGGCCAAGTACCTGTTGATCAATGCCGAAGTGGGCACCTTGATCAGCCACTTGGGTATGTCGGGCAATCTGCGGCTGGTGGAGGTCGGCCTGCCGGCGGCCAAGCATGAGCATGTGGACATCGAGCTGGAGTCGGGCCTGGCCCTGCGTTACACCGACCCTCGACGTTTCGGTGCGATGCTCTGGAGCCTGGACCCGCTCAACCATGAACTGCTGGTTCGCCTGGGGCCGGAGCCGTTGACCGACCTGTTTGATGGCGAGCGCCTGTTCCAGATGTCCCGTGGGCGATCCATAGCGGTGAAGCCGTTCATCATGGACAACGCGGTGGTGGTGGGGGTGGGCAATATCTACGCGACTGAAGCGTTGTTCGCTGCCGGGATCGACCCGCGCCGTGCGGCCGGAGGCATTTCCCGTGGGCGCTATTTGAAGCTGGCGATTGAGATCAAGCGCATTCTCGCCGCCGCCATCGAGCGCGGCGGCACTACACTGCGGGACTTTATCGGCGGCGACGGGCAGCCGGGGTATTTCCAGCAGCAATTGTTCGTCTATGGCCGTGGCGGGGCGGGCTGCAAAGTCTGCGGGACCGAGTTGCGCGAAGTGAAGCTGGGGCAGCGGGCGAGCGTGTTTTGCCCCAGGTGCCAGAGCTGATTGAAGGGGAAGCACTTGGGCCGAGCTAATCCTTAAGCCTTCCCGGTAATCACCAGATACTTCTCCATCAACTGCTCTTGCGTCTCTGGATGAGCCTCATCCAGCGGAATGCAATCCACCGGGCAAACCTGCTGGCACTGGGGTTCGTCGTAGTGGCCGACGCATTGTGTGCACAGGTTCGGGTCGATCACATAGATCTCTTCGCCTTGGGAAATGGCGGCGTTCGGGCACTCGGGTTCGCAAACGTCGCAGTTGATGCAATCGTCGGTGATGATCAGGGACATGGGGACTCCTGCCAGGGCACATGGCCAAGGCATCTGAAAACTAATGCGCGCAATTGTGCCGCATTGGCGCCCGCAGTGCGAGCTGTGGCGAGCGGGTTTACCCGCGTTGGGCTGCGAAGCGGCCCCAAAAATGGGACTGCTGCGCAGTCCGGCGCGGGTAACCCCGCTCGCCACAATTATTTTATTTCTTGAAGCGTAGGGTCAGCGCATCGGCTACCGCAGGGTGGACAAACTTGGTGATGTCACCGCCCAGCGCGGCGATTTCCCGGACCAGGGTCGAGGAAATGAACGAATAACGCTCCGACGGCGTAAGAAACAGGCTTTCCACATCCGGCGCCAATTGACGGTTCATGTTGGCCAGCTGAAATTCATATTCGAAGTCCGACACCGCTCGCAGGCCGCGCAGGAATACATTGGCGTTCTGTTCCTTGGCGAAATGCGCCAGCAGCGTGGCGAAGCCGACGACTTCGACGTTGGGCAGATGCTTGGTGACCTCACGGGCCAGCTCCACGCGCTGTTCCAGGGGAAACAGCGGGTTTTTCTTGGGGCTGGCGGCGACCGCGATGATCACGTGGTCGAACAAGCGCGAGGCGCGTTCGACCAGATCACCATGGCCCTTGGTAATAGGGTCGAAGGTACCTGGGTACAACACTCGGTTCATCGCGTCGTCCTGGCGGAGTCCGTTGGGGAACCGGATGGTATCGCAGCCATCCCGGTCGGCCAAGTCAACTTATTCAGAAGAAAGCACTATAGACACCGCGAATAGTCTGCTTTTTCAGGCTGTTTTCAGACGTTCTGCCAGTGCTGTTGCCAGTTGCGCCGTCAGCCCATACACCGAAAGCTGTGGGTTGGCGCCGATGCTGGTGGGGAATAAAGAGCCATCGTGGATCGACAGATTGCGCAACTGATGATGGCGGCCGAGGCTGTCGGCTACGGCGTTTTTCGGCTCGTCGCCCATGGCGCAACCGCCCATCACGTGGGCACTGCCCAGCCGTGTGCGGTGCAATTCCAGGTTCAGGCCATCGATCATGCTGCGCGCTTGGGCCAGGGTGTTCACGTAGCGCGCATCATTGTGCAGCGGCATCACCGACTTGGCACCGCCGGCAAACTGGATCTCGGCCATGCTGTGGAAGGCGCGGCGCAAGCCGTCCCAGGCGTAGGGCGAGACTTGATAGTCGAGCACTGGCGTGCCGTCGCCGCGTAGTTCGACACTGCCGCCTTGGCTGTCGGGGTGAAATCCGTCCCGCAGTAGCGCGAGCATGGCGTGGGTATTGGGTAGCTGGCCCATGTTCAGGGCGTTTTGCGTGCCATAACCACCGAACAAGGTGCTGGCCAAACCGGGGTGCAGCGGAGGCACTTCAAGCTTGTAGGACATTTTGCCGGAGGTGCCGTCCTGCCATTGGAAATGGTCGGAGTAGATTGACTGCGGCGCGCCATAGAACGGGTTGATCACCTCGTCGAACAGCCCAGCGGAAAAATTCACCAGGTGCAGGAAGGTCCGCTTGCCCAGCCGCGAATGGGGATCGGGCGCATCCGAACGCAGCAGCAGCGCCGGGCTATTGATGCCGCCGCCCGCCAGCACGTAATGCTTGGCCTTCACCGTAATTTTTCGGCCTGTGGGCGCCACGCAGCGTGAGTCCATCGCCACGCATTCCAGGCTGGTGATGGTGTCGCCGCTGAACTTCAGGCGTTCGGCGCGGGCCAGGTACAGCAGCTCGCCGCCTTGCTCCAACGTCGACGGGATGGTGGTCACCAGCATTGATTGCTTGGCGTTGACCGGGCAGCCCATGCCGCAATAACCCAGGTTGAAACAGCCGCGCACGTTGCGCGGGATTACATGCCAACTGTAGCCGAGCTTTTCACAGCCTTTGCGGATCACATCGTTGTTGGCGTTGGGTGGGATAGCCCAGGGCGCGATGCCCAGGCGCTGTTCCATTTTCTCGAACCAGGGCGCCATTTCGGCGCTGCTGTGGCCCTTGATCGCGTATTCGCTGGCCCAGTGGGCGAGCGTCGGGTCGGGCGTGCGGAAACTGGAGGTCCAGTTGATTAACGTGGTGCCGCCCACTGCGCGGCCCTGGAGGATGGTGATGGCACCGTCCTTGCTCATCCGGCCGATGCCTTCCTGGTACAGGCTGGCGTAGGCCTCGTCCTCAAGCATCTTGAAGTCGCTGCTGGTCTTGAGCGGGCCTTCCTCGATCAACAGCACCTTGTAGCCGGCGGCGCTGAGGATTTCGGCAGTGGTGCCACCGCCTGCGCCGCTGCCGATGATCGCGACATCGGCTTCCAGGGTCAGGTCCTGGTCGAGGGCGGCGCCGTTATGGGTTTTCCAGCCGCGGGCCATGCCGTCTCGGAACAGATCAGGTACGGGCATCAGTGTCTTCTCTTGTTTTTATAGGGATGCAGATCAGATCCTGGGCGGGCCGGGATACCCGCAATGGGCCCAGGATTGGGCTCGGAAATACCAGGCCATGATCACCAGCTTGAGCAGCGAGCCCTGGCCCATGCGCAGCAGGTTCAGGTAGCTGTTCTCCCAGCGGTGCAGGAAGTTGCGGATTTGCTCGCTGCTGGCGTTTTCCCAACTGCCCCACACGCCGGTCAATGGCCCGCGGGTGATGGCCATGCCCAGCACGTCAAATAACTGCTGGGTCAGCTTGAACATCTCCGGTGACAGGTGTTGCAAGCTGTAATCGAGTTTTTTCAGCGTGTCTTCAATTCCAGCTGCCACTTCCTGGGCGCTGGCCACGCCTTCCAGCAGCACTGGAATCACCGCCCGTAAAAACGGTAGGTCACTGCTGCGCAACATGGCAAAGCCGCTGGCCGGGGTGCTGCTGGAGCAACCGCTAAGGCTGGCGCCTGCGCCTGCGGTTGCCAGGAACGCACTGGCACACAGGCCTACTTTCAGGACTCCGCGCCGCGACATCCCAGGTGTTTCAATCAGGCTAGGGTTCATTCTTATTGTTATCCCGGTGATGGGTTTGTTAGCGGACAAACAGCTTCTGGATCAATTTCTGGATTGATTTGCCATAGGGCGGATAAATCAATTTCGCCGCATTCAGGCGTTGCTTCACCAACACTCCCTTGGCTTTGCTGAACGTTAGGAAACCTTCGTGGCCGTGGTAATGGCCCATGCCCGAGGGGCCGATGCCGCCAAAAGGCATATCGTCCTGGGCCACATGCAACAGGGTGTCGTTCAGGCACACGCCGCCGGAGTGGGTTTCATGGAGCACGCGATTTTGTTCGGCCTTGTTGTAGCCGAAGTAATACAGAGCCAGTGGGCGAGGGCGCTGGTTGATGTAGGCAAAGGCTTGATCGAGGCCGCGATACGGGACGATGGGCAGCACTGGGCCGAAAATTTCGTCCTGCATCACCGTCATCTCGTCGCTGACATTCAGCAGCAGGCTGTGGGCCATGCGCCGCCCCTGTCCCTGGTCATACAGCGGGATCAGAGTCGCGCCCTTGTCGGTAGCGTCCTTGACGTAACCGTTGAGCCGGGCCAATTGCCGTTCGTTGATGATCGCTGTGTAGTCCGGGTTGTCGGCGAGGGTCGGATAAAACCCGCGAACTGCCTTGCTGTAGGCCTCGACGAAACCGTCGACACGGTCTTCCGGCACCAGTACGTAGTCCGGCGCCACGCAGGTTTGCCCGGCATTCAACGTCTTGCCGAAGGCGATCCGCTCGGCGGCGTCCTTGAGCGGTACCTCTGCTGAAACGATTGCCGGCGACTTGCCACCCAGCTCCAGCGTGACAGGCGTCAGGTGCTCGGCCGCCGCACGCATTACATGCTTACCGATGCTGGTGGCGCCAGTGAACAGCAGGTGATCGAAACGCAGCTTGGAAAACGCGATGCCCACTTCGGCTTCGCCGAGCACCACGCAGACCAGGTCTTCGGGAAAGATTTTCGCCAACAGGGCCTTGAGCAACTGCCCGGTAGCGGGGGTGGATTCACTGAGCTTGAGCATCACCCGATTACCGGCCGCCAGAGCGCCGACAAGCGGGCCGATGGCCAGGTACAACGGGTAGTTCCAGGGCACGATAATCCCGACCACGCCCAACGGTTGATAAATAACCTTGGCCGAGGCGGGCTGGAAGGCAATGCCTACAGCGCGACGGGACGGTTTCATCCAGCCCTTGAGGTGTTTGCTGGCGTAATGAATGCCGTGCAGGCTGGGCATCAACTCGGCGAACAGGGTCTCGTCGGCGCTGCGATGGCTGAAATCACTGCTGATGGCGTCGATCAGCGCCTGGCGTTCATCGCTGAGCAGATCTCGCAAGGCTTTGAGCCATTGCTGGCGTTGTGCGGCCGGCGGCATGGGGTTGGCGGCGTAGGCCCGGCGCTGGATGTCGAACAGCCCCTGTAGCTGATCCAGCGCTTGGGAATCTTGCAGGTAGGCAACGTTGGCAGACATGGCAGTTCCCGACTTTTTATTGGAATGAATGAGTTTTTAGAGTTATTGCTCTAAGTTGTCAAATGACATTGCAGTAACACTTGGATTTATCCTGACAAGGATAGGTCGTAAGATGCCCGCACCCCTGGTAATCGAAGCTGATCCCCCATGGCACCACGAGTAAAGACCAGCGAGCGCATCGTGCAAACCAGCCTGGAACTGTTCAACCAGCAAGGCGAGCGCAGTGTCAGCACCAACCATATCGCCGCCCACATGGAGATTTCTCCGGGTAACCTGTACTACCACTTCCCCAATAAGCAGGCGATTATCGCCGTGCTGTTTCGCGAGTACGAAGCTCTGGTCGACAGTTTCCTGCGCCCACCTCAAGGCCGTGCCGTGACCGTCGAAGACAAGCGTTTCTACCTGCAAGCGGTGCTGGCCGGCATGTGGCGCTACCGCTTTTTGCACCGCGACCTGGAACATCTGCTGGAAAGCGATCCGGAACTGGCCACCGGCTACCGGCGTTTTTCTCAACGTTGCCTGATTCAGGGCAGCGCTATCTACAAGGGTTTTGTCGACGCCGGCATCCTGAACATGAACCCGGTGCAGACGGAGGCCCTGACCCTCAATGCCTGGATCATCCTTACCTCCTGGGTGCGTTTTTTGTGCACCACCAACGAAAACTCAGCGCACCTGAGCGCCGAGGCGATCAAGCGCGGGGTGTATCAGGTGCTGGTGCTGGAAGCCGGGTTTGTCACGCCGCAGGCTTTTGATGCGGTGGACGCACTGTTCAAGGAGTTTTACGTGCCGCTGAGCCAGGCACTGGAAGACGTGAAGTAGAACCTTTCTGACCTATTCATGGGAGTTCGCTATGCCGCTTGCCCAACTGATCAGCCCCCAGCAACTGGCCGAACGCCAGAAGACCGGTGCACTGGTGATCCTGGATTGCCGCTTTGCCCTGGAAGACCCGGATTACGGTCTTTGCAGCTATGCCGAAGGGCATATCGAAGGCGCCAGCTTTGCTGACCTGGAACGAGACTTCAGCGGGCCGGTGACCAAGGGCGTGACCGGGCGCCATCCGCTGCCGGCGCCAGACAAGTTGGTCGGGCAGTTACGGGCTTGGGGCGTTAATGGTGACAGCGATGTGGTGCTGTACGACGACGGCCCCGGTGCATTTGCCGCCCGTGGCTGGTGGTTGCTGGCCTGGCTGGGCAAGCGCGATGGCGTATTTATCCTCGATGGCGGATTGAAAGCCTGGCATGCCACCGGTTTACCGCTGAGCCTGGATGCACCGGTGATTGAAGTCGGGACGTTTACGGGTGCGCCTGACAATCGCTTGCTGCTGGACGCCGAACACCTGCAAAAGCGTCTTGGCGAGCCGGGCCTGACCTTGATCGACGCCCGCGCCCAGCCGCGTTTTCGCGGTGATGTGGAACCCCTTGATCCGGTAGCCGGGCACATTCCCGGTGCGCAATGTGCCGCGTTCAACGAAAACCAGGGCAGCGATGGCCGCTTTCTGCCGGTCGATCAACTCAAGCAGCGCTTTGCTGACAAGCTTGATGGGCGCTCTGCGGATGAACTGGTGGCGTATTGCGGCTCCGGGGTGACGGCCTGCCACAACCTGTTCGCCCTGAGCCTGGCGGGTTATCCGTTGGGCAAGCTGTATGCCGGGTCGTGGAGTGAGTGGATTACCGATCCGAAGCGGATTGTTGCGACGGGCGACTGAGCAACCAGGCCGGAATCCGCCGCTCCAGGTAGTACCCCGGCCGCTTCAGCGTGCCATCGACAAACCCCACATGGCCGCCCTTGGCCAGCAGCTCGAACTCGGTGCAAGCCGACAGTTCGCTGGCCTCGGGAAGGCTGTGGGCGAATACGAAGGGATCGTCGGCGGCCTGGATAATCAGGGTCGGCGTGCGGATCGCGCCCAGGAAATACCGGCTGGAGGCCCGACGGTAATAATCCTCGGCGCTCAGGTAACCATGCAGTGGCGCAGTGACCCGGCCATCGAAGTCCCAGAAGGTACGCATTTTTTCCAGTGAGCCGAGGGCGGCGATGGCTTTCAGTCCTTCTTCACGGCCATCCTGGAGAAACTGGCGCTCCTTGACGCGGATGTAAGCCAGCATCTCGCGCATGAAATGCTTTTGGTACACACGAGAGAATCCCAGGCCAATGCGGTCTGCGCACTGATCCAGGCGAAATGGCACCGATACCGCCGCTGCGCCTTGCAGGCCGGAGTCTTCGCCGGTTTCTCCCAAATGCTTGAGCAGCACGTTGCCGCCCAGGGAATAGCCCACTGCATACAACGGTGCTAACGGGCGCTTGCTTCGCAGGTGCGTAATGGCGGCGGCCAAATCTTCGCTGGCACCGGAATGGTAACTGCGGGCCAATAGATTGGGCTCGCCGGAACAGCCGCGCCAATTCAGCGCCACGCTAGCCCACCCTTGGAACGCCAGGGCTTTTTGCAGGCCAGCCACGTAGGGCGAGTTGGAGGAGCCGGTCAGCCCGTGCAGTACCAACACCAACGGCGCGTGCGGATCGTGCGGGCCGTGCCAGTCGAGGTCGAGAAAATCGCCGTCTTCTAGCCACAGCCGTTCACGCTGACGTTCGATATGAGTGGTAGGGCGCCACAGCGGCCCCCACAACGTTTGCAGGTGCGGGTTGCCGAGACCGAAGGCTGGAGTGAAACGGTCGGGGGAAGGGGTCATGCAAGTCTCTATGCCGAGCGGGCTTGTTGTGGTGAGGGGCAAGCCCCCTCGCCACACAAGAGGGCGCACCGTGCGTATTAAACGCTCTCAGACGTACGTTGCCACAACGCGTAATACACCCGCCCGGACCTTTGTTCCCGGTGCAGGCGCCAGCTGCCGGGCAGGCCGAGGGTAGACGGCGCGGTTTCGCTTTCGGTGTAGATCCAGGCGTTCTCGGCCAGCCACTGACGCTCTTCCAGCAGCGCGCAAACGGTTGGCAGCAGGTTCTGGTTGAACGGCGGGTCGAGGAACACCACGTCGAACTCACGAGCTTCCTGGGTTTCCAGGTAGCGCAGGGCATCGGCGGTCTGCACTTGCCCGGTGGTGCAGCGCAAGGTGCCCAGATGCTCCTTGAGGCTGGCGACCGCTACGTTGCTGGCGTCCAGCGCTTGGCCCAGGGCGGCGCCACGGGACAGAGACTCCAGGAACAGCGCGCCGCTGCCGGCAAACGGATCCAGCACCTTGGCGCCTGCAATATACGGCGCGAGCCAGTTGAACAGGGTTTCGCGCACGCGATCCGGCGTCGGGCGCAGGCCCACTACGTCGGGGAAGCTCAGCTTGCGGCTGCCCCACTCTCCGCCGATGATGCGCAGTTGGCCCACACCGTTGTGGACGTTGTGGACAGGTTTTTTGGGACGGGATGGACTAGCCATTAATGCTCCGGAACCCCGAGCGGTTGCTCGGCAGGTTTATCAGTGGGGGGCGGTAGTGGCTTTTGCGCGGTGGTCGGGCCGGCGGTGACGATGACCATTTTGTCGCTGCTCAGGTGTTTATTCAGCGCGGCTTTGACTTGTTCTACCGTCAGGGCCTGGGACTGCTTCATGAAGTCTTCCAGGTAGTTGAGCGGCAGATTATAGAACCCCATGGCACCCAATTGCCCGACGATATCAGCGTTACTGGCGGTGGACAGCGGGAAGCTGCCGGCCAGTTCACGCTTGGCGTCGTCCAGTTCCTTTTGCGTCGGGCCGGTCTTGAGGTAATCGGCGAGGACTTCCTCGACCAGTCGCAAGGTGCCGCCGCTCATTTCGGCGCGGGTTTGCAGGTTGATCATGAACGGACCACGCACCTGCATCGGCGAGAAACCAGAGTAAACGCCGTAGGTCAGGCCGCGTTTCTCGCGCACTTCACTCATCAAGCGGGTGCCGAAGCCACCACCACCGAGGATCTGGTTGCCCAGGGACAAGGCGGCGTAATCCGGGTCGGCGCGGTCGATGCCCAATTGGGCGAACAGCAAATGTGTCTGCTTGGAGGGGAACTCAATGTGGCTGAGACCCGCCTTGGGGTCGACCGGTTGAGCGATTTTCGCCAGCGCCGGGCCCTTTGGCAGCGATGCGGACACCTTGGCGGCCATCGCTTCGGCGTCGGCACGGGACAAGTCGCCCACCACTGCAATCACCGCGTTGCCGGCGGCGTAGGCCTTGGCATGGAACTCACGCAGTTGTGCGAGGGTGATGGCAGGAACGCTCTGGGCGTTGCCTTCGCTCGGGTGCGCGTAGGGATGATCGCCATACAGGCGCTTGAACAGCTCGATACTCGCCAGTTTGGCGGGGTTCTGTTTCTGGTATTCGAAGCCGGCCAGCAACTGGTTTTTGATCCGTGCCAGGGAATCAGCAGGGAAGGTTGGTTTACCGATCACGTCATCAAACAGCGTCAACGCGGCATCCCGTTTGTCGGCAGTACTTAGGCTGCGTAACGAAACCAGGGCCATGTCGCGGTAGGCGCCATTGCTGAAATCAGCGCCCAGGCCTTCAAAACCAGCGGCAATCTGGCCGACGTCCTTGCCCGGCACGCCTTCATTGAGCATGGCGTTGGTCAGCAGGGCCAGGCCTGGTGCATTGCCGTCCTGGCTGCTGCCGGCGGCGAACAGAATACGAATGTCGAACATCGGCAGTTCATGGGCTTCGACGAACAGCACCTTGGCGCCTTCGGCGGTATTCCAGGTCTGTACGTTGAGCTGGCGGTTGGTCGGGTTCTTGCCGTCCAGTTCCGCCAGGGATTGCAGGGTATTGGCAGCCTTGGCCTTTTCCAGCGCCTCACTGGCGACGGATTCGTCCGGGCGGCCGAAATACACCGCAACAGCGGCAACCAGGGTGACAACGATCAGGCCGGGAATAACCAAGCGGCTATTTTTGCGGTCACTCATGAGCGGTCTCCTCGGGCAAAACATGGGCGACGCTGAGACGTTCGCGGGTGAAATAGGTGCGTGCGGCTTTCTGGATGTCGTCGACGGTCACGCTTTGCAGCTCGGCAAGCTCGGTGTCCATGAGCTTCCAGGACAGGCCGACGGTTTCCAGGGAGCCAATGGCCGTGGCCTGGCTGGTGATGGAGTCGCGCTCATAGACCACGCCAGCAATCACTTGGGCGCGGATACGCTCCAGCTCCTCAGCGGTCGGCGGTTTGGCTTTCAGCTCATCCAGCAGGCGCCAGAGGCCGGCTTCGGCCTGGGCAACGGTCTTGTTCTTCTGCTGGTTCGGCGTGGCGCTGAGGGTGAACAGGCTGTCGCCGCGCGTGTAGGCGTCGTAGTTGGTCGAGGCGCCGGACACCAGTTCTTCGCCGCGCTCCAACTGTGTTGGGATGCGCGCGCTGTAGCCGCCGTCGAGCAACGCCGAGATCAGGCGCAGGGCGTTGACCGAGCGTTTGTCTTCGGCGGTGGCGATGCTTGGTACGTTGAACCCGAGGATCACGCTCGGCAGTTGGGTCTGCACATGCATGGTCAACAGGCGCTCGCCAGGCTCGGACAGTTCCAGAGGGATTTTCGCCGGTGGCACGTCGCGTTTGGGAATTGGGCCGAAATAGCGTTGCGCCAGGATTTTAACTTCATCCGGGGTCACGTCGCCGACCACCACCAGGGTGGCGTTGTTCGGCACGTACCAGGATTGGTACCAGTGGCGCAGCTCTTCGACCTTCATGCGATCCAGGTCAGCCATCCAGCCGATGGTTGGCGTGTGGTAGCCGCTGGCCGGGTAGGCCATGGCCTTGAAGCGCTCGTAGGCCTTGGACATCGGGTTGTCGTCGGTGCGCAGGCGGCGCTCCTCCTTGATCACCTCGATTTCGCGGCTGAACTCGTCAGCCGGCAGGCGCAGGGTGGCCATGCGGTCGGCTTCCAGCTCGAAGGCGACGCCCAGGCGGTCACGGGCCAGGACCTGGTAATAAGCGGTGTAATCATCGCTGGTGAAGGCGTTTTCTTCGGCGCCGAGGTCGCGCAGGATCAACGACGCTTCACCGGGGCCGGTCTTGGAGCTGCCCTTGAACATCATGTGTTCCAGGGCGTGGGACAAACCGGTCTGGCCCGGGGTTTCATAGCTGGAGCCGACCTTGTACCAAACCTGCGAAACCACCACTGGCGCACGATGGTCTTCGCGCACGACGACCTTGAGGCCGTTGTCCAGGGTGAATTCATGGGTGGGTTGTGGGTCGGCAGCCAAGGCTGAAAGGGGCAGACAAACTGTGCTGAGCAGCAGGCCTGCGGCGCGGCGGGCTAGAGCATTCATTCGTTTTTAAACCTGTTGGGCTGCCCGCTTGGTCTTAGCGTCGGCGGGCGAGGAGATGCTAGGATACTGATCCGTTTTACTGGCGGCCACGGCTATAAGGCGCGAGGCATCCAAATTGTTTCGGATTCAGTCGTAGGAATGATGGCGTTAGCGGTGGTTTTCCTCGACGATCTTTGTTTTTTCGCCGATTTTATTGCTTCAGACCTATATTGAATCGATTTGTTGAGGCCGTGTTTACGCCTTACAAAATGTTGCGCATGAACAAGCTGGCTAAAAAACAGTCTGTTACGCATCGAATATTATTTACCGAAGCGCCACCTTGGCGCGTCGCTACCTTGAGATAGCCGTCCTCCATGTTTGGTTCCAACGACGACAAGAAGACCCCAGCTGCGGCTGGCGAGAAAAAAGGCCTGTTCGGATGGCTGCGCAAAAAGCCGCAGGAAACCGTCGTCGAACAGCCGCAAGTTCAGCCTGAGCCGATCCCTGAGCCGGTAGAGGCCGAGCCGATTGCCGAAACGCTGGTGCCGGTGGTGTTGCCCATGGCTGAGCCGGTATTGCAGCCGGTTGTTGAAGCCGTGCCGAAACCTGAGCTAGAGCCAGAGCACAAACCCTGGCTGGTCTTGCCGGTGGCGGAAGAGCCCGTAGCCTTGGTCGAAGACGAGCAGGCTGAACATGTGGTGCCGCCGATTCCGGCGTTGGAGCCCGTGCAGGTTGTGATTGAAGAGGTGCCGGTCGTTGAAGTGCCTGCCCTTGTTGTCGCCGAGCCTGCCCCTGTGCCAGTCGTCGCCCCAGTTGTGGTCGCGGCGTCAGCTGTCATCGAGCCCGCCGCCGATCCGGAGCCAGTCGCTGTCACCGAAGCCAGTAAAACCGGCTTCTTCGCCCGTCTGAAACAAGGCCTGAGCAAAACCAGCGCGAGCATTGGCGAAGGCATGGCCAGCCTGTTCCTGGGCAAGAAAATCATTGATGACGAACTGCTCGAAGACATCGAAACCCGCCTGCTGACCGCCGACGTGGGCGTCGAAGCCACCGCCGTGATCATCCAGAGCCTGACCCAGAAGGTCGCGCGCAAGCAACTGACCGACGCGGATGCGCTCTACAAGTCGTTGCAGGCCGAGTTGACCGCTATGCTCAAGCCGGTGGAACAACCACTGGTCATCACCCCGAACAAGCCGTTCGTGATCCTAGTGGTGGGCGTCAATGGCGCCGGCAAGACCACTACCATCGGCAAACTGGCGAAGAAGCTGCAACTGGAAGGCAAGAAAGTCATGCTCGCCGCTGGTGACACCTTCCGCGCCGCCGCCGTGGAGCAACTACAGGTCTGGGGCGAGCGCAACAAGATCCCGGTGATCGCCCAGCACACCGGTGCCGATTCGGCTTCGGTGATTTTCGATGCCGTGCAGGCTGCCAAGGCCCGCAACATTGATGTGCTGATCGCTGATACCGCCGGTCGCCTGCACACCAAAGATAATCTAATGGAAGAGTTGAAGAAGGTGCGCCGGGTCATGGGCAAGCTGGACGCTGACGCTCCCCATGAGGTTTTGCTGGTGCTTGACGCTGGTACTGGCCAGAACGCCATCAGCCAGGCCAAACAATTCCATCAGACGGTCCAGCTGACTGGCCTGGCATTGACTAAGCTCGACGGCACGGCCAAGGGCGGCGTGATTTTCGCCCTGGCTAAACAATTCGGGCTGCCCATTCGTTATATCGGTGTCGGTGAAGGCATCGATGATCTGCGAACTTTTGAAGCCGAACCCTTTGTCCAGGCACTGTTTGCCGAGCGGGAGAGTTCATGATTCGTTTCGAACAAGTCGGTAAACGCTACGCTAACGGGCATGTCGGCTTGCATGAGTTGAGTTTTAGAGTGCGTCGCGGCGAATTCTTGTTCGTCACCGGTCATTCCGGTGCTGGCAAAAGTACTTTGTTGCGGTTGCTGCTGGCCATGGAGCGCCCAACCACTGGCAAGCTGCTGCTGGCGGGCCAGGACCTGGCGACCATCAGTAACTCGCAGATCCCGTTCTTGCGCCGTCAGATTGGCGTGGTGTTCCAGAATCACCAGTTGCTGTTTGATCGCACGGTATTCAACAACATTGCCTTGCCGTTACAGATTCTCGGGCTGTCCAAGGCGGAAATCGTCAAGCGTGTGGATTCGGCCCTGGAGCGTGTGGCGCTGTCGGACAAGACCGATCTTTATCCCGGCGACCTGTCTACCGGCCAGCAGCAGCGCGTCGGCATCGCCCGTGCCATCGTCCATCGCCCGGCCTTGCTGCTGGCGGATGAGCCCACTGGTAACCTCGACCCGCGTCTGGCAGCAGAAATCATGGGTGTTTTTGAAGACATCAACCGCCTGGGCACCAGTGTACTGATCGCCAGTCACGACCTGGCGCTGATCGCCCGTATGCGCCATCGCATGCTGACCCTGCAACGCGGCCGCTTGATCGGTGACGGGGAGGCTGGCGTATGAGTGCTACACGCAGCCCTAAGGTTTCCGAACGTGTCGCGCCGAAACCGGCCGACCCGCAACCGCAGAAGAAAAAGAAACACGACGAGGACGACGGCCCGGACTTCAGCACCTTGCTGCAAGCCTGGATCGAAAACCACCGCGCCAGCCTGCTGGACAGCCTGCGTCGTCTGGGCAAACAGCCTGTGGGTAGTTTTTTTACCTGCCTGGTGATGGCCGTGGCCTTGAGTCTGCCGATGGGTTTGTCGCTGCTGCTTAATAATGTCGAGCGCCTCGGCGGTTCCTGGCAGCGGGCGGCGCAGATTTCCCTGTACTTGCAATTGGACGCCAGTCCCGCTGAAGGCGAGGCTCTGCGCGAGCAGATCAAGAACATGCCGGGTGTGGCTGATGCCGAGTACATCAGCCGCGATCAGGCTCTGGAAGAGTTCCAGCAGCAAACCGGTTTGGGTGAGGCACTGAAAGAATTGCCGCAAAATCCGCTGCCGGGCGTGGTGTTGGTGACGCCCAATGAAGTCGACAAGCCGACCCTTGAAGCCTTGCGACAAAAACTGTCCGAGCTGCCCAAGGTGCAACAGGCGCAGCTTGATCTCGTCTGGGTCGAGCGCTTGGCGGCAATTCTCAAGCTGGGTGACCGGTTTGTCTTCGGTTTGACGGTACTTTTGGTTTCTGCATTACTTTTGGTGATAGGTAATACCATTCGTCTTCATATTGAAAACCGTCGCACAGAGATAGAAGTGATTAAACTGGTCGGCGGCACGGACAGCTATGTGCGTCGTCCATTTCTGTATATGGGCGCGTTGTATGGCTTCGGTGCCGGGATTCTGTCCTGGGGCGTCCTCGCGTTTGGCCTGGATTGGCTGGACGATGCGGTGGTTGGCCTGGCCGGTTTGTACGGCAGCGATTTTGCGCTGGCCGGCGTGCCGGCAGCCGATGGTCTGTCGCTCTTGCTTGGCGCGGTATTGTTGGGGTATATCGGTGCTTGGATTGCGGTTGCACGGCATTTACGTGAGCTGGCACCGAAGTAGTTAATGTCAGATTAACGTGGTTTTGTTTGTATTGACCGTATCAGCGGTTTAGGGAACTTGTCCTACGGTTCCCGGTCAATTTTCGCAGTGCTGAACTGCACGAGTTATGTGAGTCGGAGGTTTTTTCGTATGACCACTTCTTTGCAACCTGCTTATGCCTTGGTCCCGGGTGCGAACCTGGAAGCCTATGTGCACACGGTCAACAGCATTCCATTGCTGACGCCCGAGCAGGAGCGTGAACTGGCCGAGAGTCTCTACTATGAGCAGGATTTGGGGGCGGCTCGGCAGATGGTGCTCGCCCACCTGCGTTTTGTTGTACATATCGCCCGTAGCTATAGCGGCTACGGCCTGGCCCAGGCTGACCTGATCCAGGAAGGCAACGTCGGCCTGATGAAGGCGGTAAAGCGCTTCAACCCGGAGATGGGTGTGCGTTTGGTGTCGTTCGCCGTGCACTGGATCAAGGCAGAAATTCACGAATTTATCCTGCGTAACTGGCGGATCGTGAAAGTCGCGACCACCAAGGCCCAGCGCAAACTGTTCTTCAATCTGCGCAGCCAGAAGAAACGCCTGGCGTGGCTGAACAACGAGGAAGTCCATCGCGTGGCGGAAAGCCTCGGTGTGGAGCCTCGGGAAGTGCGCGAGATGGAAAGTCGCTTGACCGGCCATGACATGGCCTTTGACCCGGCCGCGGAAGCGGACGACGACAGCGCCTTCCAATCGCCGGCCAACTACCTGGAAGACCACCGGTACGACCCGGCGCGTCAACTGGAAGATGCCGACTGGAGCGATAACTCCAACCACAACCTGCACGAAGCACTGGAAGTGCTGGACGACCGCAGCCGCGACATCCTCTACCAGCGCTGGCTGGCAGAAGAAAAAGCCACGCTGCACGACTTGGCGCAGAAGTACAACGTGTCGGCCGAGCGGATTCGTCAGCTTGAGAAAAGCGCGATGAATAAGCTGAAACTGTCGATCGCCGCTTAAAACGCTGCGAAAGGCATAAAAAAATGCCCCGATCGAAAGATCGGGGCATTTTTGTTGGTGCTGGAAAAAATCAGTCGGCCCATGGCGCCTTACGCGAATTGCTCAGTTCATTCAGGTAACTGTCGCCACCCAACTGACTCATCTGTTGGCGAATCCAGGCGGCCCGTCGGGCTACATAAGCGGTCGGATGACTGGCGCTCCAAACCCGTGGGTTAGGCAGCACCGCCGCCAGATAGCTGGCCTGCTGACGGCTCAGGGACTTCGCGCTCACGCCAAAGTGATGCCGTGCCGCCGCCTCCGCGCCAAATACCCCTTCATCCCACTCCACGCTGTTGAGGTACACCTCAAGAATTCGCTGCTTGGGCCAAAGAATCTCGATCAGCCCGGTAAACCAGGCCTCCAGCCCCTTGCGCAGCCAACTGCGCCCGGCCCACAGGAACAAGTTCTTCGACACTTGCTGGCTCAAGGTGCTGGCACCGCGAAGCGAACCTCCGCGCTCGTTATGCAGCAAAGCGGCCTGGATCGCACCAAAATCAAAGCCCCAATGCTGGGGAAAGCGCTGATCCTCGCCAGCCATCACCGCTACTTTCAGATCGTCGGAGATTTCATTCCACGGCACCCAACTGCGCTGCAGGTCAATGGGTTCACCGTCGAACCAGGACTCGACCTTGCGCTCGACCATCAACGCGGTTCCCGGAGGCGGTACCACGCGAAACAGCAGCACCAGTAAAACGCTGCCGATGGCAAACCATTTCACGGCTTTGAGGAAACGACTGAAGAGGAGACGCAGCATAGAGATGGCTTGGCCGAACCGTTTGAGCGGGCCATTATACAGACCCTGTCCAATGAGTCTGACTGGAGTTCCTCATGCTGCGTGGCTTTCTGTTACTGGCGGCCTTTTTTGGTTTCACCGGTGTCGCCCTTGGTGCGTTTGCCGCCCACGGCCTGAAAAACCGCCTGAGCGCCGACTATCTGGCGATTTTCCACACCGGCGTGACCTACCAACTGGTACATGCCCTGGCACTGTTCGGCGTGGCCCTGCTGGCCGCGCACATTCCCGGTCGGCTGGTCACCTGGGCGGGCATGTCGTTTGTCGTCGGCATCCTGCTGTTCTCCGGCAGCCTGTACCTGCTGACGCTGACCGGTATCAGCAAACTTGGGATCATTACGCCGTTCGGCGGCTTGGCGTTCCTGATTGGTTGGCTGTGTCTTGGCCTGGCTGCCTGGCGCTTGCAACTCTCGGCTTAAAGCTTGCCGCTTGCAGCTGACGAAGGGCCTTGGGTCGGCAAGGCCGATCGGGCTAGAATGCTGGCCCCTAAAAACGATGGCGGCCTGCGGCATGCGCATTCAGTTGAACGGCGAATCCTTTGAACTGCCCGACGGTGAAACCGTTGCGGCCCTGCTGACCCGTCTGGACTTGACCGGACGCCGCGTCGCAGTGGAGCTCAATCAGGATATCGTCCTGCGTAGCCAGCACGCCGAGACCGTGCTCACCGAGGGTGACCAGGTCGAAGTGGTCCACGCTATCGGCGGCGGCTAGCCGTTCGCCCGGCGCGTAAGCGCGCCAACCCGCATTCTGCAGAACCTCACCCCAACAGAGGATTTCCCATGAGCATCGTTCGTAGCGACAAGCCCTTCGTCCTGGCCGGTCGTACCTACCAGTCGCGTTTGCTGGTAGGCACCGGCAAGTATCGCGACATGGAAGAAACCCGCTTGGCCATCGAAGCTTCGGGCGCCGAGATTGTCACGGTTGCCGTGCGCCGCACCAATATCGGCCAGAACCCGGGCGAACCGAACCTGTTGGATATCCTGCCGCCGGATCGCTACACCATCCTGCCGAACACCGCCGGTTGCTACGACGCCATCGAGGCCGTGCGCACTTGCCGCCTGGCCCGTGAACTGCTCGACGGCCACAACCTGGTGAAGCTGGAGGTCCTGGCCGACCAGAAAACCCTGTTTCCCAATGTAATCGAAACCCTCAAGGCCGCTGAAACCCTGGTCAAGGAAGGCTTCGACGTGATGGTCTACACCAGCGATGACCCGATCATCGCCCGTCAACTGGCGGAAATTGGCTGTATCGCCGTGATGCCGCTGGCTGGCCTGATCGGCACTGGCCTGGGGATTTGCAACCCTTACAACCTGCAGATCATCCTCGAAGAAGCCAAGATTCCTGTGCTGGTGGACGCCGGGGTCGGTACCGCCTCCGACGCCACCATCGCCATGGAGCTGGGCTGCGAAGCGGTGCTGATGAATTCGGCCATCGCCAACGCGCAGCAACCGATCATGATGGCGCAAGCCATGAAACACGCCATTGTCGCCGGCCGCCTGGCGTACCTCGCCGGGCGTATGCCGAAAAAACTTTACGCCAGCGCCTCCTCGCCGCTGGATGGTCTGATCAAGTAAGAGCCATTGATGACTGAATCAAACGAAACGCCGAACCCTGTGGAAGAAGGCGAAGAGCGCCAGCACCGCCGCATCAAGAGCTTTGTGATGCGCGCTGGGCGCATGACTGAAGGCCAGCAAAAGGGCCTGGAGCAGGGCACACCGCTGTTCGTCCTGCCCCTGGCCGACGCGCCGGTGGACTTCGACCAAGTGTTTGGCCGTTCGGCCCCACGCTCCCTGGAAATCGGCTTCGGCATGGGCCACTCCCTGCTGGAAATGGCCGCGGCCTCGCCGGAACAGGACTTTATCGGTGTCGAAGTGCACCGTCCGGGTGTCGGCGCGCTGCTCAACGGCGTGCTCACCCTGGGCCTGACCAACCTGCGGGTCTACGACTGCGACGCCATTGAAGTGCTCAACCGTTGCATCGCTGACAATAGCCTCGATCGCCTGATGCTGTTTTTTCCCGACCCATGGCACAAGAGCCGTCACCACAAGCGCCGCATCGTCCAGGCTTCCTTCGCGGAGCTGGTACGCAGCAAGCTCAAGGTCGGCGGCATCCTGCACATGGCCACCGACTGGGAACCGTACACCGAGTACATGCTGGAAGTCATGGACGTCGCCCCCGGCTACCGCAACCTGGCCGAAGACGGCAAATGCGTCCCGCGTCCGACCGAACGGCCGATCACCAAGTTCGAGCGTCGCGGCGAGCGACTGGGGCATGGGGTTTGGGATATGAAGTTCGAGAAGCTGTCTTAATCAGCTAGAAAGCTGAAAGGCAATCAACTGTAGGAGCGAGCTTGCTCGCGAAAATCGTCAACGATAACGCAACGTATCTGGTAGTCCGCGTTGTCTGTTCGTTTTTCGCGAGCAAGCTCGCTCCTACAGTTGTGCGTTGGGTTGTTTTTGAGGTCAGCGCCGATCCGCTACAACCCCAATCAACACCAGCACCACCAACAACACTGGCGCCAGGCTGTAGTTGTTGAACTGGCTCAGCCCCCGAACAATCCACGGCGTGGCGTAGATCAACGCGGCGCCACTGCCGATCATGCACACCAGAGCCATCAGCGGTACGCGCAACGCGCCGGCGATGCTACCCATGCGGGCGTCGACCCAGCCCTTGATGTCGGCGCCGAACACCACCAGCAGGCAGCCGACGAGGGCCAGGGAGATTTCCGACAGGTTGCTGCGGCTCCAGCGGGATACGGTGGCGAGCAGGTCGAGTACCAAATCCATTCGATTTCCTTAGAGCTATCAGCTCAAAAACTTCTGCAGCAGGTCATTGAGAAAGAGTTGCCCGCGGTCGGTGGCCGCCAGGCGTGACGGTTCGACCTGCAATAAGCCACTTTGTTCTGCCTCTCGGCGGGCTTCACTGAGGCTGGCCAGGTCCAGGCCGGTGCGCTCGGTGTAGAGCCTGGCTTCGACGCCGTCGGTGAGGCGCAGGGCGTTCATCAGGAACTCGAACGGCAACTCATCATTGGTCAGTTCTTTCGAGCCGGCCTGGAAGTTTTTTGTCGGGTTGAGGTAGTCCTTGGGCAGGCGGGTTTTCCAGGTGCGCACGATGCGCCCGTCTGGATGGCTGAGCTTGCCGTGGGCGCCGGCGCCGATGCCGATAAAGTCGCCGAAACTCCAGTAATTGAGGTTGTGCCGCGCCGGCCGGCCCGTCTGGGCGTAGGCCGAGACTTCATATTGGGCGTAACCGTGTTCGGCCAGCAGGGCTTGGCCTGCCTCCTGGATATCCCACAAGGTGTCGTCTTCCGGCAGTGTCGGCGGCTGGTTCCAGAACACTGTGTTGGGTTCCAGGGTCAGTTGATACCACGACAGGTGTGTGGGTTTGAGGGCGATGGCCTGGCGCAGGTCGTCCAGGGCGTCATCCAGGGACTGATCGGGCAAGCCGTGCATCAGGTCCAGGTTGAAGTTGTCGAACCCTGCCCGACGCGCCATACCGGCGGCACGTATGGCTTCGTCACCATTGTGGATTCGGCCCAGGGCCTTGAGCTTTTCCTGCTGGAAGCTCTGGATGCCAATGGACAGTCGATTGATTCCCAGCTTGCGATAAGCCACGAACTTCTCTTGCTCGAAGGTTCCGGGATTGGCTTCCAGGGTAATCTCGATGTCGCAGGCAAACGGGATACGTTGTTCCACGCCCTTGAGCAGCCGGCCCAGCGCGGCTGCGCTGAACAGGCTGGGGGTGCCGCCGCCGAAGAAGATCGAACTCAGTTCGCGACCGTAAACGGCGTGCAGGTCCTGATCAAGGTCAGCCAGCAAGGCATCGACGTACTCTTCTTCCGGCAACACGGGGCTGGCGGTGTGGGAGTTGAAGTCGCAATAGGGACATTTACGCACGCACCACGGGATGTGGATGTACAGCGCCAGGGGCGGCAGGTGAGGCAGGGCCGCCCGAGGTGTTTGCGCGCCACCGAGGATCAGTGGCTGCGCAGAGGTATTCTGGATCATTTCAGGCCCAGACGCTGGCGCAGCAAATCCATTGCACGGGCGCGGTGGCTGATCTGGTTCTTGTCTGCCGGGCTCAGCTCGGCGCTTGAGCAATCGCGCTCTGGTACCCAGAACAGCGGGTCATAACCAAAACCGTGGGCACCGCTGGCCGCATGCAGGATGCGCCCGTGCCACAGGCCTTCGCAGAGGATCGGCAACGGGTCGTCAGCGTGACGCACCAAGGCCAGCACACAGACGAACTGTGCGCCGCGCTCGGCGTCGGGCACGTCCTTGAGTACGTCCAGCAGCTTGGCGTTGTTCGCCGCATCGCCTTGGCCATCGGCATAACGGGCTGAATAAATGCCCGGCGCACCGCCAAGAAAGTCCACCGCCAGCCCCGAATCGTCCGCCAGGGCCGGTAGGCCCGAGATGCGCGAAGCATTGCGGGCCTTGAGGATGGCGTTCTCGACGAATGACAGGCCGGTCTCTTCCGGTTCGACGGTGCTGAACTCGCCAATCGAGCGCAGTTGCACCGACTCGCCGAGCATGGCCTGGAGTTCTTTGAGTTTGCCGGCGTTATGGCTGGCCAGTACGAGTTGCGTGAGGTTCATTATTCAGCCGGAAACAGTTCTTGGTTGAAACTGAAACCGTGGGCTTTGCCGCCGGTTTCAACGTTGATGGTGAAAACCCGTATTTCTTGCTGCGGCACCGGGTATTGGGCGAGGTAATAAATCGCCCCCTTTTCAGTAATCTGCTTGAAGCTCAGAGGCACGCTCTTGCCGCTCAACTCTTTGATCGTACCGCTGACCTGCGCGGTTAACGGAGTGCCGCCCTTGATCACAGAAACGTTGATCACGCCCTGCTGCTTGCTGCGCACCAGCTCAACCGCCTGGGCCACATCGGGTTGCAAAAAGGTGGAATTGAAGGTGCTGTAGTGAACGGTGATATCACCAAACACTTCCTTGCGCTCACCCTTGATAACGTCGGCGGCCATGGCCGTGACGCTTAGGCACGCGGTGAGTAGAAAAACAGCCAGGCGACTCATGATCGTCCTCCTTAAATAGGGTTGTTAGATGGCAATCTGATGGTCTGTCAGGCCCGGACTGCTGACCCGGTAAATCCCGATCTCACCCAACAGATTAGGCCATAGCTTACTGGCCCACCCGTGGCGGTGCTGTTGGTCGACAGCAAGGCGGTTGATGACTTTGGCTTCGCGCTCACTGCACAGCGCTTCGAAATCCTCGAAGGTGCAGAAGTGGATGTTCGGCGTGTTGTACCAAGTGTACGGCAGGAAATCCGACACTGGCATCCGGCCCTTGCTGGCCAGGTACCAGCGGCAGCGCCAGTGGCCGAAATTGGGGAAGGTGATGATGCACTGGCGGCCTACCCGCAACATTTCGTCGAGAATCCGGTCCGGGTAGTGCACGGCTTGCAGGGCCTGGGTCATGACCACGATATCGAAACTGTTGCTGGCGAAGTTGCCCAGCCCCTTGTCCAGATCCTGCTCGATGACGTTGATGCCCTTGGCCACGCACTGGGCAATGTTGTCCGGGTCGTTTTCCAGGCCATAGCCGGTGACTTGCTTGTTGTCCCGCAGCCAGCTCAGCAGTTCGCCATCGCCGCAACCCAGGTCGAGTACGCGGCTGCCGGCGGGGATCCAGTCTTGGATGATTTCCAGGTCGGCTCTCATGGCGTTCTCACAGTTTTATGCGGTTCATGTAGTGGGTGAACGCTTGCAGGTAGCGCGGGATCGGGATCAGGAAGGCGTCGTGGCCCTGCGGCGCGTCGATCTCCAGGTAACAGACGTCTTTCTTCGCGGCCATCAGTGCATTCACCAACTCCCGCGAGCGGGCCGGGGAGAAGCGCCAGTCGGTGGTGAACGACATTACGCAGAACTTGGATGTGGCATTGGCGAAGGTTTTCGCCAGGTCATCGTCGAAGTTCGCCGCCGGATCGAAGTAGTCCAGAGCCTTGGTCATCAGCAGGTAGGTGTTGGCGTCGAAACGCCCGGAAAACTCTTCGCCCTGATAGCGCAGGTAACTTTCGACCTGGAACTCGACGCTGTGGAAGTCGTAGTTGAGCTTCTCGCTCTTCAAGCCGCGGCCGAATTTCTCGCCCATGGAGTCATCCGACAGGTAAGTGATGTGTCCCACCATCCGCGCCAGCATCAGCCCGCGCTTGGGAATCACGCCAGCTTCCTGGAACGAACCGCCGTGGAACTCGGGGTCGGTGAGGATCGCCTGGCGTGCCACTTCGTTGAAGGCGATGTTCTGCGCCGACAACTTGGGCGCCGAGGCAATGGCCAGGCAATGGCGCACCCGATCCGGATAAGTGATGGTCCATTGCAGGGCTTGCATGCCGCCCAGGCTGCCGCCGATCACCGCTGCCCATTGGCCGATGCCCAGCAGATCAGCGAGGCGCGCCTGGCTGTGAACCCAATCTTCCACGGTCAGCACCGGGAAGTCGGCGCCGAACGGTCGGCCAGTCTCCGGATTGAGGCTGCTGGGGCCGGTTGAGCCGTTGCAACCGCCGAGGTTGTTCAGGCTGACCACGAAGAACTTGTTGGTGTCGATAGGCTTGCCAGGGCCGATGCAGCTGTCCCACCAGCCTGGCTTGCGCTCGTCGACGTTGTGGAAACCGGCTGCGTGATGGTGGCCGGACAGGGCGTGGCAGATCAGCACGGCGTTGCTGGCCGTGGCGTTCAGTTCGCCATAGGTTTCGTAGATCAGGTCGTAGGCTGGCAGCGAACGGCCGCAGGCCAGGGCCAGCGGTTCGCTGAAGTGCGCCACTTGTGGCACGACCAGTCCAACAGAATCGGGGGGAAAGGCAGTTGGCATCGACCCTGCTCTCGTTTAAATGAGGAGTAAGTCTAAAGAGCGGGGACCCCAGCGGCAAGTGATCAGGCCGGTCGCACCAACCCCGGCAAGTCCGGCAGCTTTTTAGGCGCCTTCAGCCGAACCCGTTTCTGCCGGTTCAACTCGCCACTGATCAGGCTGACCTGGCTTTTTGGGATACCGAACGCCTTGCCCAGAAACGCCATCAGATAGGCATTAGCCTTGCCCTCCACTGGCGGGGCGGTGAGGCGGATCTTCAGGCGTTCGCCGTGCAGGCCCGCGAACTCATTGCTGCGGGCTGCAGGTTGCAGGTGACAATCCAGAATCAGATCGTCACCGTCCCAGCGGAAATAGCTCATCAGATCAGCAGGCGCAGAATGTCTGGCATTTGGGTCATGGCCGCCAGATTGTTGATTACCAGCATATCCAGCAGTTTAAGCGCCATGAAGGCGAGGATCGGCGAAATATCCAGGCCACCCAGGTTCGGTATGATCTTGCGGAACGGCGCCAGGGCAGGCTCACAGATCTGGTTGACCAGTTCGGCGCCAGGGTTATGGCTGCCCGGAGCGACCCAGGACAGGATCACACTGATGATCAGGGCAAAGAAGAAGATCTTCAGGAACAGCGCGGTCACACCGATCAGGGACCAGGCCACCAACTGCAGGAAATTGCCGGTAGTGCCGTAGGTCAGCAGCAACGTCAGGGCCATCAGCGCCAACTGCACCAGGATCGCCAGCACCAGCGAGGACATGTCTAGGCCGAACAGGCTCGGGATCACTCGGCGCAATGGCTTGAGCAGCGGCTGCGTAGCCTTCACGGCGAATTGGCAGAGTGGGTTGTAGAAGTTTGCCCGTACCAGTTGCAGGACAAAACGCAACAGCACGATCAGCAAGTACAGACTGCCGAGGGTTTGCAGCACGTAGACGGCTGCGGTGTTCAAACCAATCATGTTGGCTCCTTATTGACCTAGTTGTTCGGCCATCTCGGCCGAGCGGTGCGCGGCGGCGCCCAATGCTTTTTCCACCAGGGCTTCAAAGCCCCCGGCCTGGAACGATTCGATAGCGGCTTGTGTGGTACCACCCGGCGAGGTCACGCGACGGCGCAGTTCGGCGGCATCGACATCACTCGCCACCGCCATGTGCGCGGCGCCCAGCGCGGTTTGAAGGGTCAGTTGCTCGGCAGTTTTCCGAGGCAGGCCAAGCTTCACGCCGGCGGTGGTCATCGCTTCAATCAGCAGGAAGAAGTACGCAGGACCACTGCCGGATACGGCGGTGACGGCGTCCAGTTGTTGCTCTTGTTCCAGCCACAGGGCAATGCCGACAGCCGACAACAGCTCTTGCGCCTGATCACGTTGTGCCGCGCTAACTTCGCTGGTGGCATACAACCCGCTCACACCCTGACGCAGCAGCGCCGGGGTATTGGGCATGCAGCGCACAATCGGCTGGGCCCCGAGCCAGTTGTTCATGCTGGCACAAGTGATGCCGGCGGCGATGGAGACCACCAGTTGATGGGGTTTGAGGCTCGGGCGCAGGCTTTCGCATACGGCTTTCATGGCCTGTGGCTTGACCGCCAACACGATCACGTCGACGCCTTGAATGGCCTCGGCGTTGTCGGCGAAGACTTCGATGCCGTGTTCAGCACTGACGCGGGCGCGGGTCTCGGTACCAGGGTCGCTGGCGCGAATCCGGTCCGCTTCCAGGCCCTTGGCCCGCAGGCCGCCGATCAGGCTGGCCGCCATGTTACCGGCGCCGACAAAGGCAATACGCGTGTTGCTCATGACAGGTCCTTACTCAGATGGAAGACAGCCATTTCACGGCTGGCCGTAGTCGCGGGCGCCAAACAGGGCGGTACCGATCCGCACCCAGGTGGCGCCTTGGGCGATGGCCGACTCAAGGTCGTGGCTCATGCCCATGGAAAGTGTGTCCAGTGGCAGGTTCAGGCTTGCTTGCAGATCGCGTACAGCTGAGAACGCGGCGTCCTGGGCTACCCGATCTTCAGACGGCTCGGGAATCGCCATCAAACCGCGCAGCTTCAGACGGGGCAGGGCGCTTATCGCTTCGGCCAGTGCCGGCAAATCTGCGGGTGTACAGCCGGATTTAGTGTCTTCGCCACTGACGTTGACCTGAATGCAAATATTCAGCGGCGGCAGGTTGGCCGGACGTTGCTCGGACAGGCGTTGTGCGATTTTCAGGCGGTCCACGGAATGCACCCAAGCGAAATTCTCGGCGATCGCACGAGTCTTGTTCGATTGAATGGGGCCAATGAAGTGCCAACTCAAGGGTAGGTCGGTTAATTCCAGTTGTTTACCGAGCGCTTCCTGCAGATAGTTCTCGCCAAAGTCGCACATCCCGGCGGCATAGGCTTCGCGCACGGCTTGCGCGGGTTTGGTCTTGCTGACGGCCAGCAGGTGGATGCTGTGTTCGTCGCGCTGTACGGCCTGGGCCGCCGCGCGGATCCGGTCACTAACCAGGCCGATGTTGTCTGCTATCGTCGACATTCAAGATGCGCCCGTGGATATGGAGTCCGCGGCATTCTACTGGAAATGGAAAGCCCTATGGATATCACTCAATTGCTGGCTGCAAGCGTCAGCCAAGGCGCGTCCGACCTGCATCTGTCGGCCGGGCTGGCGCCGATGGTGCGGGTCGATGGCGAGGTTCGTGCGCTCGACTGGCCGGTGCTGAGCTCTACGCAAGTTGTGGATCTGCTCAGCCCTTTACTCAACAAACACCAGCAAAAGGATTTCGAAATATCTCTTGAAACGGATTTTGCCTTCGAGTTGCCCGACGTGGCGCGCTTTCGGGTGAATGTCTTTCAGCAGCATCGGGGCGTTGGGGCGGTGTTTCGCGCTATTCCGTCAAAGGTCCAGAGCCTGGAAAGCCTGGGGTTGGGCGAGGTGTTTCGGCGGATCGCTGATCTACCCCGGGGGCTGGTATTGGTAACCGGCCCTACCGGCTCCGGGAAATCCACTACCCTGGCGGCGATGATCGATTACCTCAACAACCACCGTCATCAACACATCCTTACCCTTGAAGACCCCATCGAATTTGTCCACCAGCCGAAAAACGCCCTGATCAACCAGCGGCAGATGCATCGCGATACCCATAGCTTTTCGACAGCCTTGCGCTCGGCACTGCGCGAAGACCCTGACGTCATCCTGGTGGGCGAGATGCGCGACCTGGAAACCATCCGCCTGGCGCTGACCGCGGCGGAAACCGGGCACTTGGTGTTCGGCACCCTACACACCTCGTCGGCGGCGAAAACCGTGGACCGGGTGGTGGATGTGTTTCCGGGCGGGGAAAAGGCCATGGTCCGCTCAATGCTCTCGGAGTCATTGCAGGCGGTGGTGTCACAAGTGTTGATCAAGAAGATCGGCGGCGGACGGGTGGCGGCCCATGAAATTATGCTCGGCACACCAGCGATCCGTAACCTGATCCGCGAGGACAAGGTGGCGCAGCTGTATTCGGCGATTCAGACGGGTGGGGCGTTGGGAATGAAGACGTTGGACATGAGCTTGAAGGCGTTGGTCAGCCAGGGTCTGATCAGTCGCGAGGATGCGCGGGAGAAAGCGAGGGTACCTGGGGAACTGTAGGAGCGAGCTTGCTCCTACAGTAAGCCGATCAGCGCTGCACAATCCGCAGATTGTTCTGTTCTTTAGGCAGCACGCGCTTGGCAATCACGTAGTTCTTGTCCCAGAACGGTTTTTTCAGCGTGTCGATGCTGACCGACTTGCCACGGCGTGGTGCGTGGATGAAGCGGTCGTTGCCCAGGTAGATGGCAACATGATTGACCTGGCGGCTCTTGAGTTTGAAGAACAGCAGGTCGCCCGGTTTCAGGTCCTTGCGATCAACCTTTTGCCCGTGGCCGTTGGCCATGGCATTGGAGGTGCGCGGCAAATCAACCGCGGCAACATCATTAAATGCATATTTCACCAAGCCGCTGCAGTCGAACCCTTTACTTGGGCTGCTGCCGCCCCAACGATAAGGAGTGCCGAGCACGTTGACGGCGCGGCTCAAGACGGTACTGCTTTGCTTGGTATTGACCGCTATCAGGCCGGGTGTTGCTTTACCGTGGGCCTTGCTCAGTTGAGTCGGGCGCTTGACAGTCAGCTTTACCGATTTGGCGGAGCTGGTAGTGGCATGAACTTTAGGGGTGAAACCGTTAACGTTCGGAAGTCGTTGCTCACGATTGGTGGCGTGGGCGGCCAGTGGCATTAATAGGCAAATGGTTAGCCATGTCTTGAAAAATGGTCGCATTAGGCAAGGCTCTATATGGGTTTGCGCGCAACTTTATAACAGCTTTTTGTGTCGTTCTCAGGCCGTCTGTCGACTGAACCTTGGGGTCAAACTCAGGAAAACCGCGACGAACTGCCGCAATTGTCCTACACAAGTCAGGTGGTACAGGGCTTTGAGGGAAGCGACGATACCATTTGCCATACGTCGGGTGTCTGTAAAAAAGTCACAAAGAAACCAGAAATATTTATCTATCGAGACAAAAGAGGTCATTTATGAACACCTATCGACAGGATGTTTCGCAGCAAGACACCCACAGCAAGGTGATCGGTTACCTGCTCTGGATTTTGGGCTTTACGGGTGCTCACCGCTTCTATTACGGCAAACCAGTGACCGGCACGATCTGGTTTTTCACCTTGGGCCTGTTGGGGATTGGCTGGTTGATTGACCTGTTCCTGATTCCGGCCATGGATCGGGAAGCGGACCTGCGTTTCACCGCTGGTCCCATTGAATATAATGTCGCCTGGATTTTGCTGACGTTCCTTGGGGTGTTTGGTTTGCACAGGATGTATCAGGGCAAATGGCTTACCGGTCTCCTTTATCTGCTGACCGGTGGTTTGTTCCTGATTGGCGTGCTGTATGACTTCTGGACGCTGAATACGCAGATTTCGATTCGCAATGCCGAGCGGCTTGGCGGTCGATAACAGCTACGGCGGTTTCTGTCTTCAAAGTGTGTAGATACTTATGGTGCGATAGCAGTGTGTCAGTCCACATTTCGGGTATCTGACACTCCGCTATCGCGCTCCCACATTGACCGAGTAGGTCATCAAGCCTGGTAGCTGATCCGCCCATCCATGAAGGTGTATCGCACATTCGCCGGCAAACTGTGACCGATGAACGGGCAGTTTTCGCCTTTGGACAGCCAGTGCTCCCCGGCAACCGTGGAGCTGGCCGGATCAAACAGCACCAGATCCGCCGCCGAACCCACTTCCAGCTTACCCGCCGGCAGGCGCAACGCTTGCGCAGGGCCTGAGCTCAAGCGCGCCAACAGCGTTGGCAAGTCCAGCAAGCCATCTTCCACCAACGTCATCGCCAACGGCAGCAGCAATTCAACACTGCTGATTCCAGGCTCTGTCGCGCCGAACGGCGCCATCTTGGCATCCCGCTCGTGAGGCTGGTGATGGCTAGAAATCGCCGAAATCACCCCGGATTTTACCGCCGCCCGCAAACCATCACGATCAGCACGAGTGCGCAGTGGCGGCTGCACGTGGTACAGGCTGGAAAAGTCGATCAGTGCTTCATCCGTCAAAATCAGCTGATACAGCGCCACATCCGCCGTCACCGGCAAACCGCGAGCTTGTGCCTGAGCGATCAGTGCCACGCCCCGTGCACTGGTCAACTGGCTGAAGTGCGCCCGCACGCCGCTTTGTTCCACCAGCAGCAGGTCCCGGGCCAAGGCCACGGTTTCTGCGGTTTCCGGGATGCCCGCCAGGCCGAGGAAGCTGGCGGTGGGGCCTTCGTGGGCCAGGCCGCCTTCGGCCAGGTCGCGGTCTTGGGAGTGGAAAATCACCGTCAGGTCGAAGGTGGCTGCATATTCCAGGGCGCGGCACAGGGTGCGGGTGCTGCGAAAACTCTCCAGGCCATTGCCGAAGGCCACGCAACCGGCGTCGCGCAGGGCGATCAGCTCGGCCAGCCGTTCGCCGTCCAGGCCTTTGCTCAGGGCGCCGATGGGGAAGACCTTGCAGTTGCCGGCTTCGCGGGCGCGGTCGAGGATCAGTTCGGTCACGGCCGAGGTGTCCAGCACCGGCTTGGTGTGCGGCGGGCAGCACAGGCTGGTGACGCCACCGGCGGCGGCTGCGCGGGTTTCACTGGCGATGCTGCCTTTGCGGCTGTAACCCGGTTCGCGCAGGGCGACACTCAGATCCACCAGCCCAGGCGCGGCGACCAAGCCTTTGGCGTCGATGGTCTTGACGGCGCTGAAGCCGCTGGGTGCGGCGCCGATGGCAATGATCTTGCCGGCTTCCAGGTGCAAATCGCTGACTTGATCCAGGCCACTGGCGGGATCGATGACGCGGGCGCCGAGGATGCTGATCTTCACTGGGCGTTCTCCTGCTCGAATTGACGTTGTGCGGTTTGCCCGCTCATGGCCATGGACAATACCGCCATACGTACGGCGATGCCGTAGGTGACCTGGTTGAGAATCACCGACTGCGGCCCGTCGGCCACTGCCGACTCAATCTCCACACCACGGTTGATCGGGCCAGGGTGCATGACAATGGCATCCGGTTTGGCGCCGGCCAGGCGCGCGGTGGTCAGGCCGAACAGGCGGTAGAACTCACCTTCGCTGGGCAGCAGGCCGCCGGACATGCGTTCGCGTTGCAGGCGCAGCATGATCACCACATCGACGTCTTTCAGGCCTTCGACCATGTCGGTGTAGACCTTAACGCCATATTGCTCGATGCCAATGGGCAGCAGGGTTTTTGGCGCGATCACCCGGATATCCGGGCAGCCAAGGGTTTTCAGGGCCAGCATGTTCGAGCGCGCTACCCGCGAGTGCAGGATGTCGCCGACGATGGCCACCGAGAGATTTTCGAAGCCACCCTTGTGTCGACGGATGGTCAGCATGTCGAGCATACCCTGGGTTGGGTGGGCGTGACGGCCATCGCCGCCGTTGATGATCGCCACCTGCGGGCATACGTGTTCGGCGATGAAGTGCGCCGCGCCCGAGTCACCGTGCCGCACGACGAACATGTCGGCGGCCATGGCTTCGAGGTTGCGCAGGGTGTCGAGCAGGGTTTCGCCCTTGCTTGCCGACGATGTGGAGATGTTCAACGTGATGACATCTGCCGACAAGCGCTGGGCCGCCAGTTCAAAGGTGGTGCGGGTGCGGGTGGAATTCTCGAAGAACACGTTGCATAGGGTCTTGCCCCGCAGCAGCGGGACCTTTTTCACCGCCCGGCCGCCGACTTCAAGGAACGAGTCGGCGGTGTCGAGGATTTCGGTGAGCAGTTTGCGGGGCAAACCGTCGAGGGACAAAAAGTGGCGCAGCTGGCCCTGAGCATTGAGCTGCAGCGGGCGCTTGGTATCTGGAGGCGTCATCGCGGGGACTCTTTACAAGGAGGGTTAAAGGGCAAGCTCTTGCAGTTCGAGTTTGAGCGGCGCAGGGCCGGACAATTTTACCCGTTGCTGAGCGCCCAGCGACAAGGTGGCGCCGACCACGTCCGGGCTGATGGGCAACTCGCCAGCGTCTAGGTCCAGCAGGCAGACCAGGGTCACGCTGGCCGGGCGGCCGTAGTCGAACAGTTCGTTGAGGGCGGCGCGGATGGTGCGGCCGCTCATCAGCACATCATCGATCAGCACCAAGTGCTGGCCTTCGATCTCGAAGGGCAGGGCCGAAGGGCGCACTTGCGGGTGCAGGCCGTTCTGGCTGAAGTCGTCGCGATAGAAGGACACGTCCAGGGTGCCAAGGGGCGAGTCGTTGCCCAACTCTTCCAGCAACGCCTGGGCCACCCAGATGCCGCCGGTGCGAATGCCGATAAAGCGCGGCTCGCGGATGGCGCGGTGTTCCAAGTGTGCCGTAAGGCTTGACGCCATTTGGCGGATAAGTTCGGCGGGATTGGGCAGGCTCATGGTGGCTCCTTCAAGGCCTTGCACGGCAGGGTGTCGGCAAGGTGCGGGCTCAAATGTAAGAAGACGCGGCAAGCCGCGTCAGTCAGGATTCAAATAAAGCGGTATTTTCGTCCAGCCAGCCTTGCAGCAGCAGGGCGGCCGCAATGGCGTCTACCGGGTTGTCACGGTAGCTGCCTTTTTGCCCGCCACGGGCCAGGCGTTCGCCCTTGGCTTCGAAGGTGGTCAGGCGTTCGTCGTGGGTATAGAAGGGCAGGTTGTAGCGACCATTGAGGCGCCGGGCGAATTTTTCGGCCCGCAGGCACATGTCGCTCGAGGTGCCGTCCATGTTCAGCGGCAAGCCCACCACCACGGCGTCGGGTTTCCATTCCTTGATCAGGGCTTCGACCTGGTTCCAGTCAGGTATGCCGTTTTGGGCTTTCAAGGTGCACAGTTCGCGGGCCTGGCCGGTGATCACCTGGCCGACGGCGACGCCGATCTGTTTGGTGCCGTAGTCAAAACCGAGGATAAGACGCAGGGCCATCAGGCGTGCCCCGCCTGGCTGGTCAATAGGCTGAGATTGACGCCCAACCTTGCCGCCGCGGCTTCAAGGCGCAGTTCGCTGGCGGTATTGAACAGAATGTCAGCATCGAACGGGCAGGTCAGCCAGGCGTTGTTGGCCAGTTCGTCTTCCAGTTGTCCTGCGTCCCAGCCGGCATAACCCAGGGTAATCAGGCTCTGCTGTGGCCCGACGCCATCGGCGATGGCGAACAGCACGTCCTGGGAGGTGGACAGGGACAGCCCGTCGAGATCCACAGTGGCCTGGAATTTGGGCCCCGTAGGGTGCAGCACGAATCCCCGGTCAGTCTGCACCGGCCCGCCGATGTAGATCGGCACGCCCTGGCTGTTGGTCGGCGGCTCGATGTCTGGGCGCAACTGCTCAAGGATGTCGGCCAGGCTCAGGTGCTGTGGGCGATTGACCACCAGCCCCATGGCACCATTGGCCGTGTGCTCGACGATATAGGTCAAGGTCTGCGCAAAGTTCGGGTCGGCCATATGGGGCATGGCGATCAGGAATTGGTGCTTGAGGTAGGTCGGGCTGACATTTTTCATGTTCGCTAGTGTGGCGTTGGAGGGGCGAACTGACAAGCTGAGGATGTGCAGGAAATCAGCATGGCAGTCAATTGCTGGACAACCGATCCCCCTTGGCAAAGCGCCAGGTGCGGATGATTTCCAGTCGATCAATGTCCGCGAGGTCCCCGGTAAAGGGGGCAAACGGTGCTGCCAGACGGACAATCCGCTGCGCCGCCTGGTCCAGCATCGGCTGGCCGGACGACTCCAGCACCAGCACTTCATATAAAGAGCCGTCGCGATTGATCGACACCAGCAGGCGTAAATTGCCGTAAATCTGCTGGCGCCTGGCTTCGTCCGGATAGTTCAGGTTGCCGATGCGCTCGACCTTCTTGCGCCATTCGTCCTTATACCAGGCGCCTTTGTCGCGCATGGTCGAGGCGGCGTTCAGGCGATAAATACGTGGGCGCTTGGCGTACAACTGCTGCTCGGCGGCCAATTCTGCTTCCAGGCTGGAGATTTCGCTGGAGAGTTGGGAGCTGTCGAAGGTTGGCGCTGGTTTGCTGGGAGCCGGCTCGGTCTTCACCGTTTCGCGCTGGGTCACGGCTTTTTGCGGTTTAGGTGCGACGGTGGCAACGGCGGCCTTCGGCGCGGCCTGCTTGACCTCAGGCTTGGGGGCCGGCGGTGGAGTGACCTTATTGACCTTGTTGTCCTGGAACGGCGCGACTTTGGTGGTCTTGGGCACCGCCTTCTTGTCCAGGGTGCCGCTGCCTTGCTGATTGTCCTGGGCGAGGAAGTCAGCCTTTTCCGGCTTCTTTTCGCTTTTGAAGGTGGCGAGGGTGATTTCCAGGGTTTTGCTGATCTGCTTGGGTTCGGCGAAGGTGAAGCCCAGGCCGAGGATCAGAGCCAAATGAATCAACGCCGCCAGAAAAAGGGTAAATCCGAGCCGATCAGCCGGGCGCACGCCGCTGTGGGAGAGTTCGGGGGGCAGTTCGGACGGGAGCGTCATAACAGGAAAACCAACATCGCGCATTTCACAGGTGGGGCATGATAACGCAATGTCGGTTTGTGTCTGGCTGTTCTATGTCACTTAGCTTTTAGCTTTTGGTCGATAGCCGCCATCAGCATTTCACCGATATTAGTGCCAAAGGCATTGTCGATTTCACGAATGCAGGTCGGGCTGGTGACGTTGATTTCCGTGAGGTTCTCGCCAATCACGTCAAGGCCAACAAACAGCAGGCCTTTTTCGCGCAGGGTCGGGCCGACTTGGGCGGCAATCCAGCGATCCTTGTCCGTCAACGGACGGGCCTCACCGCGACCGCCGGCGGCCAGGTTGCCACGGGTCTCACCCGCTGCCGGAATCCGCGCCAGGCAATAGTCCACCGGCTCGCCGTCGATCATCAGGATGCGCTTGTCGCCGTCCTTGATCGCTGGGATATAGGCCTGGGCCATGATTTGCTGGCTGCCCAGCGCCGTCAGGGTTTCCAGGATCACTGACAGGTTCGGGTCGCCGGCACGATGCCGGAAGATCGAGGTGCCGCCCATACCGTCCAGGGGTTTAAGGATCACATCACCGTGCTTGGCGGCAAACTCACGCAGTACATCGGCGCGGCGGCTGACTACGGTGGGCGGCGTGCACTGCGGGAACAGCGTGGAGAACAGCTTTTCGTTGCAGTCGCGCAGGCTCTGGGGCTTGTTGACGATCAGCACACCGGCACGCTCTGCCTGCTCCAGCAGGTAGGTGGAGTAGACGAACTCCATGTCGAAGGGCGGGTCCTTGCGCATCAGGATCACGTCCAGGTCGCTCAGGGGGCTGTCAATTTCGGCGCCCAGTTCGAACCACTTCTCAGGGTTGGCAAACACCTGCAGCGGGCGCATCCGTGCCCGAGCTTCCCCTTCGGCCTGATAAAGATCACGCTGTTCCATATAGAACAGGGTCCAGCCGCGGGCCTGGGCGGCCAGCAGCATGGCCAGCGAGCTATCCTTTTTATAGGAGATGCTGGCGATAGGGTCCATGACAATGCCGACGCGAACGCTCATGGGGGATTTCCTCTAGCAAATAAGGGCGCATAAAAGTGGCGTCAGAGTGGCGCTGTGGGTGTTGTGGGTCAAGGAAAAACCACCTTGCCGGTCGGCTGATAGATTGCCTCACCAGTCTGTGCTAAAAAGGCTGCCATGGCGTGTTGGCCCTTGAACCGCAAGGGTTTTGGCGCTCGTCCCTTGCAACATCAGGCAGTGCACACCGAAACCGATTCGCTGTGGCGAGGGTAGAGCAGATATGGAACAGCATTCCAGCGCCTTGAAAGTGATGGTGATCGACGATTCGAAGACGATTCGCCGCACCGCTGAAACACTGTTGAAGAACGTAGGGTGCGAAGTCATCACGGCCATCGACGGTTTCGATGCCTTGGCCAAGATCGTTGATCATCACCCGCACATTATCTTTGTCGACATCATGATGCCGCGCCTGGATGGCTATCAGACCTGCGCTCTGGTCAAGAATCACCCGTCGTTCAAGGCGATACCGGTGATCATGCTGTCTTCCAAGGACGGTCTGTTCGACAAGGCCAAGGGACGCATCGTCGGCTCTGATCAGTTTTTGACCAAGCCTTTCAGCAAGGAAGAACTGCTGAGCGCGATCAAGGCGTATGTGCCGGGTTTCGCTGCAGTAGAACAAGCACATTGACGCAGGCCCATATGGGCTTGCATCGACCAATGTAGTGGGGAAAACCATGGCACGTATTCTGATCGTCGACGATTCGCCGACTGAAATGTACAAACTGACCGGCATGCTGGAAAAGCACGGTCACGAGGTCCTCAAGGCCGTAAACGGTGGTGATGGCGTAGCGCTTGCCCGCCAGGAAAAGCCAGACGCGGTGCTGATGGATATCGTCATGCCGGGTCTCAACGGCTTCCAGGCGACGCGCCAGTTGACCAAGGACCCGGAAACCGGCCATATCCCGGTGATCATCATTACCACCAAGGATCAGGAAACCGACAAGGTTTGGGGCACGCGCCAAGGCGCCAAGGATTACCTGACCAAACCGGTGGATGAAGAGACCCTGATCGCCACCCTGAACAAGGTGTTGATCGGCTGACGGCACGCTCCCATGACCGAGTCGCAAACCGCCTTTGAACTGCTGCTGGACATCGACCGCCGCTGCCGCCTGTTGGCCGCCGACCTGCCGTCCCAGGAAACCCGGCTGCACAGCTGGAGCGGGATCGGTTTTCGGCTGGGTGATCACTGGTACGTGGCGCCCATGGGCGAAGTCGCCGAAGTGCTGCACGAGCCGCGCTGCACCTTGATGCCGGGGGTCAAGCCTTGGGTCAAGGGCGTGGCCAACCTGCGCGGGCGCCTGTTGCCGGTCATTGACCTGTGCGGGTTCTTCGGTCACGGGTTGTCTGCGCGGCGCAAACAGAGGCGAGTATTGGTGATCGAGCACGAAGATATCTTTGTTGGCCTGCTGGTAGATGAAGTGGTCGGCCTGCAGCATTTTGCCCAGGACCTGCTGGAACGCGCCGAGCTGTCGATGGATGAAGCGGCCAGCGCGCCGTTTATCCAAGGCCAGTTCAGCAGCGACCAGCTGTGGCAGGTCTTCAGCCCTTTCGCCCTGGCCCAGGCACCAGGCTTCATGGATGTCTCCGCATGACCACCGTCACTCCCGCCAAACCCCAGGAAGCCTCCCGTAGCCGTTCGCAGATCATTGTGCTGTTTATCGCCCTGATCATTTTCATCATGTTGCTGTTCGCCAACTTTGCCTACCTCAATACCCAGTCCACCTACGACAAGCAGTACATCGGCCATGCCGGCGAGTTGCGGGTGCTGTCCCAGCGTATCGGTAAGAACGCCACCGAAGCCGCGGCCGGCAAGGGTGCCGCGTTCAAGCTGCTGAGCGAGGCGCGCAACGATTTTGCCCAGCGCTGGGGTTACCTCAAAAAGGGCGACCCGGCCACCGGCTTGCCTGCTGCACCCAGTGCCGTACGCGGCGAGATGCGTGCGGTGCAGCATGACTGGGAAGCGCTGCTGAAGAACACCGACGCGATCCTGGCCAGCGAACAGACGGTGCTGTCCTTGCATCAGGTGGCCGCGACCCTGGCTGAAACCGTGCCGCAATTGCAGCTGGAGTCGGAAAAGGTCGTGGAGATTCTCCTGCAACGCGGCGCGCCAGCCAGCCAGGTGGCCGTGGCCCAGCGGCAATCGTTGCTGGCCGAGCGAATCCTGGGAGCGGTCAACACCGTGCTCGCCGGCGATGAAACCGCCGTCAAGGCCGCCGATGCCTTTGGCCGCGATGCCAACCGTTTTGGCCTGGTACTCAACGGCATGCTCCAGGGCAACGCCGGCCTGAAGATCACCGAAGTGCAAGACCCCGACGCCCGTGCTCGCCTGGCAGAAATTGCGGAACTGTTCGAATTCGTCTCAGGCTCCGTGGATGAAATTCTCGAAACCTCGCCGCAACTGTTCCAGGTACGCGCCTCGGCGAGCAATATTTTCAGCCTGTCGCAAACCCTGCTCGATGAAGCCTCGCACCTGGCTACCGGTTTTGAAAACCTGGCGGCCGGTCGCACCTTCGACACCATAGGCGGCTACGTGCTGGGTTTGCTGGCGCTGGCCTCGATCATCCTGATCGGCTTGGTGATGGTGCGCGAGACCAATCGCCAACTGCGCGAAACCGCTGAAAAGAACGAGCGCAACCAGAACGCGATCATGCGCTTGCTGGACGAAATCGAAGACCTGGCCGACGGCGACCTCACCGTCACTGCCTCGGTGACCGAAGACTTTACCGGCACCATCGCTGACTCCATCAACTATTCCGTAGACCAACTGCGCGACCTGGTGGCGACTATCAACCTCACCGCCGGCCAAGTCGCCGGCGCGGTGCAGGACACCCAGGCCACCGCCATGCACCTGGCCCAAGCCTCGGAGCACCAGGCCCAGCAGATCGCCGAAGCTTCCACGGCGATCAATCAGATGGCCCAATCCATTGATCAAGTATCGGCCAACGCCGCCGAATCCTCGGCTGTGGCAGAGCGCTCGGTGGAAATCGCCAACAAGGGCAACGAGGTGGTGCACAACACCATCCATGGCATGGACAACATCCGCGAACAGATCCAGGACACCGCCAAGCGCATTAAGCGCCTGGGGGAATCGTCCCAGGAAATTGGCGACATCGTCAGCCTGATCGACGACATCGCCGAGCAGACCAATATCCTCGCCCTCAACGCCGCGATCCAGGCCAGCATGGCCGGTGATGCCGGGCGCGGTTTCGCGGTGGTGGCAGACGAAGTACAGCGTCTGGCGGAGCGTTCTTCGGCCGCTACCCGGCAGATCGAAACCCTGGTGCGGGCGATTCAGACCGACACCAACGAAGCGGTTATTTCCATGGAGCAAACCACCACCGAAGTGGTGCGCGGCGCCCGGTTGGCCCAGGACGCCGGGGTAGCGCTGGAAGAGATCGAAGGCGTGTCGAAAACCCTCGCCGCGCTGATCCAGAGCATCTCCAATGCGGCGCAACAGCAGACCTCGTCGGCGGGGCAGATATCCCTGACCATGAACGTGATCCAGCAGATCACCAGCCAGACCTCGTCGGGCTCTACGGCCACGGCCGAAAGCATCGGCAACCTGGCGAAAATGGCCAGTCAATTGCGGCGCTCGGTGTCGGGGTTCACCTTGCCGCCGGCTCGGCAGGTGGATGTGGATTGATGTCAGCGACACTGCAATTCATGAATTCTGACGGGAGTCGTTATGGTTGACCGGCACGACTACGTAGCCCTCGAATGGGTCAAGGGCGAAATTGCCGAAACCCTGAAGCAGGCCCGTTCGGCGCTGGACGCCTTTGTCGACGATTCGAGCCGCGAGGCGATTTCGGGCTGCCTTGAGTGCATTCACCAGGTCCATGGCAGTTTGCTGATGGTCGAATTCTACGGCGCGGCCCTGCTCGCCGAAGAAATGGAGCACCTGGCGCTGGCGCTGCAAGCTGAACGCGTCAGCCAGCGCGACGAAGGCATTCGCCTGCTGCAACAGGCCCTGGGGCAATTACCGCTGTATCTGGATCGAGTGCACAGCGCTCGTCGCGACCTGCCGCTGGTGGTGTTGCCGCTGCTCAATGATCTGCGCAGCGTGCGCGGCGAAAGCCTGTTGTCGGAAACCAGCCTGTTCAGCCCGCAACTGCTGGTGATTGCGCCGCTGCCCGATGATGCCCTGGCCCAGCGCACGCCAGAGGACTTTCCCGAGCTGCTGCGCCAGTGGCGGCAAATGCTGCAACAGGCCTTGGCGGGTTTGCTGCGCGAAGACCACGGCCCCAGCAACCTGGAAGACATGGCGCGGGTCTTCGCCCGGCTCGAAGCCCTGTGCCACGGCGCGCCGTTGCTGCCCTTGTGGCAAGTGACCTCGGCGCTGGCTGAAGGCATGCTCACCGGCGTCATCGCCAACAGTCCGGCCCTGCGCAGCCTGCTCAAGGCCTGCGACAAGGAACTCAAGCGCCTGCTGGCCCAGGGCATCGCCGGGATCAACACGGCGGCACCCGATGAGTTGCTCAAGAGCTTGCTGTTCTACATCGCCAAAGTCACCCGTCCGACGCCGCGCATGCAAAGCCTGAAAGAACGCTACGGCCTGGACGAAGCACTGCCCGACAGTGCCGTGGTGGACGCCGAGCGCGCGCGCCTGGCGGGACCCGATCGCGATGCCATGGGCTCGGTGCTCGGCGCCCTGTGCGAAGAGCTGGTACGGGTCAAGGAACGTCTGGATTTGTTCGTGCGCAGCGACCGCCAACACACCTCCAATCTCGACAGCCTGCTGTCGCCCCTGCGGCAGATTGCCGACACCCTGGCGGTGCTGGGCTTCGGTCAGCCGCGCAAAGTGATCATCGACCAACTGGCTGTGGTGCAAGGCCTGGCCCAGGGGCAGCGTGAGCCTAACGATGCGGTGTTAATGGATGTCGCCGGTGCCTTGCTCTACGTCGAAGCAACATTGGCCGGCATGGTTGGCACCGTCGAACCGGAAAGGCGCGAAGAAAGCCGCCTGCCGACCACCGACCTGACCCAGATCCACCAGCTTGTCATCAAGGAGTCGTGCCAGTGCCTGAAGCAGGCCAAGGAGCTGATTGTTGACTGTCTCGAAGCCGGTTGGGACAAGCAGCGCCTGGAGTCCCTGCCAGAGCTGCTGACCCAGGTGCGCGGCGCCCTGGCGATGATCCCGCTGCCCCGCGCAGCGAGCTTGATGCGCGGCGGTAATGATTACGCCCAAGAGCAATTGATGGTCAACGAAAGCGCGCCTTCAGAGGCGCAGCTCGACCATTTTGCCAATGTGCTCACCAGCCTGGAGTACTACCTGGAGCGAATGCTCCAGGACCATGACGCCCCCGGCGAGCGGGTGCTTGAAGTTGCCGCCCAGGGTCTGATGGCGCTTGGCTATGCACCGACCGAGACCCAACTGCCGTGGCGCCAGGAACTGCCCGCGCCCAACGATCCGCCGCAGGCGCAGTCCTTGGCCGAGGTACTGGCCAACCCAACTTCGCGCCTTAACCCGCCGGCGCTGCAGGGTCCCGGCAGCTTGCTGCCACCGCCTGCCGGGGAAGAACCGGTGGATGATGAGTTGCGCGAGGTCTTTCTCGAAGAAACGGGGGAAGTGCTTGAGGTGCTACATCGCTATGTGCCAAATGGTACGGCGAGCCTGGAAGACAAGGCCGTCTTGAGCGAAATGCGCCGCGCCTTCCACACCTTGAAAGGCAGTGGTCGCATGGTCCGTGCGCTGGTGTTGGCGGAGTTGGCCTGGGCGGTGGAAAACCTGCTCAATCGCGTGCTCGAACGCAGTGTCGCGCCGGGACCGCAGGTGCAGGCGGTCCTCAATGACGTGGTGGCACTGCTGCCGGAGTTGATCGCCGATTTCGCCGTCGATGCCCAGCGCCAAAGGGACGATGTCGACCACCTGGCGGCCCGTGCCCATGCGCTGGCCAGTGGTGTCGAGCTGCCGGCCGCGGTGCAAGAAGATGCGACGGCCTTCGATCCGCAGTTGCTGGAAATCTTCCGCAATGAAGCCCAGAGCCACCTGGACAGCCTCAACCATTTTTTGCACCAGGCCACCGAACATGTGCCGCTGCAAGTCAGTGACGAACTGCAACGGGCGTTGCATACGCTAAAGGGCAGCGCCCATATGGCTGGCGTGTTGCCCATCGCCGAACTGGCGCGGCCACTGGATCACCTGACTCGCGAGTACAAGGCCCACCGCCTGGCGCTGGACCTGGATGAAATCGAATTGCTGCTGGAAGCCGAAACCTTGTTCCAGCGTGGCTTACGCCAGTTGGAGGGTGATCCGCTGACACCGATCAACGGCGCCGCTTCCTTGATCGAGCGCACGCAAAATCGCCTCGACAGCCAACTGGAAGCGCTGCTCAACGCCCCCAGCACCGGCCTACGGGGCAAGCGCGATCCACACCTGATCGCCAACTTCCTGGCCCAGGGCATGGACATCCTGCTGGACGCGGAAAACCTCCTGCGTCGCTGGCAGCAACATCCCGGCGAGCGTCAGGAACTCAGTGCGCTGCTGGACGAATTGACGACGTTGGGGGAGGGCGCGCACCTGGCCGACCTGCACCCGATGGACCAGTTGTGCGAAGCCTTGCTCGACCTGTATGGCGCGGTTGAAGAGAGCAGCCTGGCGGTCAGCGAGCGATTTTTCCATGAGGCTGAGCAGGCCCACGAAGCGCTGCTCAATATGCTTGACCAACTGGCCGCCGGCCAGGAAGTCAGCCCTGCGTCGGCACGGGTGCGAGCCTTGCGCGAGTTGCTGGATGAAGGCCTCGATCCATCCGCCACCGGGCTGATCAAGAGCGACGGCAGCCGCGCCCTGAGTATTTCTGAACTCGGCGCCGCGACGGCGCAGTTGGGGCAAGACTCGGCGGTGGACGACGAAATCGTCGAGATCTTCCTTGAGGAAGCGGTGGATATCCTCGACAGCGCCGGGCAGTCCCTCAAGCGTTGGCTGCTGGACCCCGATAGCATGGCGCCGCTTTCGTCCTTGCAACGAGATATGTACACCCTCAAGGGCGGCGCGCGCATGGCCGACATCGGCCCCGTGGGTGACCTGGCTCTGGAGCTGGAAAACCTTTACGAAGGGCTGGTGGATCGTCGTTACAGCTACTCTGGCGATCTGGCTCAGGTGCTGATGGCCAGCCACGAGCGACTGGCGCTGCTGTTGGAGCAATTGCAACACCAGCAACCGCTGAGTGATTCCAGCGCCCTGATCAGCAATTTGCATGAGCTTCGTCAGAACACCGGGCTTGTGCCGCCGCCTGTGGCGCCCGAGGTCGAGTCGGCTGGCAGTGATCCCGAGTTGCTGGAGATCTTCCTCGAAGAAGCCGCCGACATCCTCGACAGCTCCGGCGCCGCGTTGCTGCGCTGGCAGGCTGATCCACACAATCGCCAGGAAGTGGAAACCCTGCTGCGCGATCTGCACACCCTCAAGGGTGGCGCGCGCATGGTCGAGATCGGGCCCATTGGCGACCTGGCCCACGAGCTGGAGTTTCTCTACGAAGGCTTGTCGGCAGGGTTGCTGGCGCCGTCCGCGGAACTGTTCGCGCTGCTGCAAGGTTGTCACGACCGCCTGGCGCAGATGGTTGAAGCGGTGACGGCGGGCATGCCGGTGGGCTCGGTGGATCAGCTGATCGAGCGGATCAGAAGCCTGGTGCGTCCAGCCGAAGATCAGGTGGTGCCTGTGACGCTGCCAGCAATCAAGGCCGAGGCCGTACCGGTCAATGAGCCGGCCGCCGACATGGTGAAAATCTCCGCCGAGTTGCTGGACGACCTGGTCAACCTGGCCGGCGAAACCTCGATCTTTCGCGGGCGTATCGAGCAGCAAGTCAACGATGCACGCAGTGCCCTTCACGAGGTGGAAACCACCATCGAGCGCATGCGCGACCAGCTGCGAAGGCTGGATACCGAAACCCAGGGGCGGATTCTCAGCCGCCAGCAGGCCGAAGCCGAGCGCTTGGGTTATGAAGAATTCGATCCGCTGGAAATGGACCGTCATTCCCAGTTGCAACAATTATCCCGCGCCTTGTTCGAATCGGCTTCCGACCTGCTGGACCTCAAGGAAACCCTCGACCAGCGCAATCAGGATGCACAGAACCTGTTGCAGCAACAGGCGCGGATCAATACCGAATTGCAGGAAGGCCTGATGCGCACGCGCATGGTGCCATTCGAGCGCATGCTGCCAAGGCTCAAGCGTATCGTGCGGCAAGTGGCCGGCGAGCTGGGCAAAGACGTTGAGTTTATCGTCGGCAATGCCGAAGGTGAGATGGACCGCAACGTGCTGGAGCGCATGGTCGCACCCCTGGAGCACATGCTGCGCAACGCCGTCGACCATGGCCTGGAGTCCCGTGATGCGAGGCTGTTGGCGGGCAAACCGGAAAAAGGCCGGGTTACCCTGGACCTGACCCATGAAGGCGGCGACATCGTCTTCGACATGCGCGACGACGGCGCCGGGGTGCCCCTGGAGGCAGTGCGGCGCAAGGCGATCAAGCGCGGTTTGCTCGACCCTGCGCTGGAGATCAGCGACCGCGATGTCTTGCAGTTCATTCTGCAACCGGGGTTCTCCACTGCGGAAAAAATCACCCAGATTTCCGGGCGTGGCGTCGGCATGGACGTGGTGCACGAAGAAGTGCGTCAGCTCGGCGGCTCCATGGTCATCGATTCCACGCCGGGGCAGGGCGTGCATTTTCGCATTCGCTTGCCGTTCACCGTGTCCGTCAACCGGGCGTTGATGGTGCAGTGCGCGGACGATCAATATGCAATCCCGCTCAACACCATCGAAGGCCTGGTGCGGGTGTTGCCCAATGAGCTGGAAGGTCATTACCAGCTCGACCCGCCTGTCTATGAATACGCCGGGCAGCGTTACGAGTTGTACTACCTGGGCGAGTTGCTGCACACCGTCGCCCGGCCGAAACTGCTGGGCCAGAGCCTGCCGCTGCCGGTGCTGCTGGTGCAATGCAACGAGCGGCGCATCGCCGTGCAGGTGGACGCCATGGCCGGCACCCGGGAGATTGTGGTCAAGGGCCTGGGCCCACAATTTGCCGGGGTCAAGGGCTTGTCCGGTGCGACTATTCTCGGCGATGGCCGGGTGGTGCTGATCATCGACCTGCTGGCGCACATTCGAGCGCTGCAACCGGCGCAGCCATCCCTGAGGACGGACAGTCAATTGGCGGTCAACGAACCCCAGCAAAAACGCCCTCTGTTGGTGCTGGTGGTGGACGACTCGGTCACCGTGCGCAAAGTCACCAGCCGCCTGCTGGAGCGTAACGGCATGAATGTACTCACCGCCAAGGACGGCATCGACGCCATTGCCCTGCTGGAAGAGCACACTCCGGACCTGATGCTGCTGGACATCGAAATGCCGCGCATGGATGGCTTCGAAGTGGCCCTCCAGGTACGTAACGACCCACGGCTAAAAGACCTGCCGATCATCATGATCACCTCCCGCACCGGGCAGAAACACCGCGATCGCGCCATGGCCATCGGCGTCAACGACTACCTCGGCAAGCCTTACCAAGAGTCGGTGTTGCTGGAAAGCATCGCCTACTGGAGCCCCAATCATGCTTGACCACCGCGCCAGCCAACTCACCGGGTTGCTGCTGCCTTTAGCCGACCGCCATTTGCTGCTGCCCAATGTTGCGGTTGCCGAGCTGATCGATTTCCAGCGTGGTGAGCCGGCCAGCGATGCGCCGCCGTGGTATTTGCGCCAGGTTACGTGGCGGGATCGGCAGTTGCCGTTGATCAGCTTTGAGGCGGCTTGCGGTAGCGCCAGTGTCGTGGGGGAGCGAGCGCGGATCGTGGTGCTCAATACCTTGGGCGGGCGGCCGACGTTGAAGTTTATTGCGCTGGTGATTCAGGGGATTCCGCGCTCTTACAAACTCGACAGCCAGTTGAGCTATGTCGATGTACCGCTGTGTTCGCTGGAGCTAGCAGCGGTGCAGGTGGGGGAGCATGTGGCAAAGGTGCCGGATTTGATGGGGTTGGAAGCGTTGTTGGTGGAGTCCGGATTAGCCTGAGCTGCACATTTTTCATGGGCAATTAATTACCCCTGTGGCGAGGGAGCTTGCTCCCTCGCCACAATGTTGATCGCTGTCTTCGGGGTTTTCCTGCAACTTCTCGCGCTAAGCCATCCAACGGGCGTTTTTTGTGTTCACTGCTTTATGGCGGCTGCGCGCAGAAGTGAGCTGGAAGGTTCACCGCACGGGGTGCTGCTGGCGATTCAACAGATGAGTGAGCTTGGGCAGTTGCTGGTGGACCAGGCACTGGAACAAGTTGCTCCATCTTTTGCACACTAAAACTTGATCAGTCCCAAAAAGGGACCTATCGTTCCCTTTTTGGGACTCTTTGGTCGCTGCCATGCAAACCTTGCCACTCAGCACTGTGCTCTTCACCGTGACCCAGCAAAAAGTCCTGGGTTTGCTCTTTGGCAAGCCCGACCAGAGCTTCTTCACCAACGAAATCGCCCGCTGGGCCCAAGTGGGCAAGGGCAGCCTAACCCGCGAGCTGGAGCGTTTGCAGTTGGCGGGCATCTTGAGCGTCACGCGCCAGGGCAACCAGACCCATTACCAAGCCAATCCGCAGTGCCCCATCTATTCGGAACTGTTGGCCATTGTGCGCAAAACCTTGAGCCTGGACGAGCCACTGCGCAATGCATTGGCTCCGTTTGCGGCGCAGTTGAAGTGGGCCTTTATCTACGGGTCCATTGCCAAGGGCGAGGCGCACTCATCCAGTGACATAGATCTGATGCTGATCGGTGAAAGCCTCAACTACAGTGAAGTCATGGAGCAGCTCATGCCGTTGGAAGAGCAACTGGGCCGCACCATCAACCCTACGCTTTACGCCCCGCAAGACTGGATCGGCAAATGGAATGCCGGGAACAGTTTCGTGCTGCGGGTGGCGGAGCAGGACAAGATCAACCTCATTGGGGAAAACCCCGTGGAGTCCAAGGATGGACAGCAACGCAAACCTGGAGAATCTGCAACGTAGTGGTGGCTTGAAGGCTGAGCCGCCGGACCGCAAGGAGTGTGATGGCTTGATGCGCTCGGCCTGGGACCGGTTGAAGGACGCGAGCACTGCGCAATTGTCTTTCGCCAGCCGTTTCGATCTGGCTTACAACGCCGCCCATGCCATCGCCCTCACAGCTCTGCGCTTGCAAGGCTATCGCTCGGACAAGCGCTATCTGGTCTTTCAATGCCTGATCCATACCACGGGAGCCAGCAAGGTCCAAGTGAGGCTGTTTGCGTTATGCCACGAGCGTCGCAACTTGGCGGAGTATGAAGGGTACATGGATGAGGATGAGGGGCTGCTAGGACAACTGGTCGAGAACGCGGTGTCTCTGTTGGGCGATGTCGAAAAGGGGCTGGTTTGCCAGACCTGGGACTGATCAACACCACATTTGATTTTCTTTGAATTCGAGCCCCGCGTTTACTGTAGAACCGTTACTCCAGCCGTAACAATCCACCGCCGAGCTTGATTGATACCTCCCTGATTCACTCCTAAGGTACATCTCACGACACAACCCCCGTGGAGTGACCATGACAACAACAATAACCCCCGGCTCGCGCTGGACGCGGCGGCGCGATGAGAAGCAGCGGCGGCTGGCGCTGGTAAAGTCTTTCGCCGACGGCGCCGTCCTCCCCAGTGAGCGAATCATCGAAGCCCTGGAAGCCCTGATCCTCCCCGGCGACCGCGTAGTCCTGGAAGGCAACAACCAGAAGCAGGCCGATTTTCTCTCTCGCTCCCTGGCCAAGACCGACCCGGCCAAGCTCCACGATTTGCACATGATCATGCCCAGTGTCGGCCGCTCCGAGCACCTGGATCTGTTTGAAAAGGGCATCGCCCGCAAGCTGGACTTCTCCTTTGCCGGCACCCAATCCCTGCGCATCAGCCAGTTGCTGGAAGACGGCCTGCTGGAAATCGGTGCGATTCACACCTACATCGAGCTCTATGCACGGCTGGTGGTGGATCTGATTCCCAACGTGGTCCTTTGCGCCGGCTTTATGGCCGACCGCGCCGGCAATATCTACACCGGGCCCAGTACCGAAGACACCCCGGCGCTGATCGAACCGGCGGCCTTCAGCGATGGCATTGTCATCGTCCAGGTCAACCAGTTGGTGGATGACGTCAGCGACTTGCCCCGTGTCGACATTCCGGCAAGTTGGGTCGACTTCGTGGTGGTGGCCGACAAACCTTTCTACATCGAACCGCTGTTCACCCGCGACCCACGGCACATCAAGCCGGTGCATGTGTTGATGGCGATGATGGCGATCCGTGGCATCTATGAGAAACACAACGTCCAGTCCCTGAACCACGGCATTGGTTTCAACACCGCCGCCATCGAGTTGATCCTGCCGACCTACGGTGAATCCCTGGGCCTGAAGGGCAAGATCTGCCGCAACTGGACCCTCAACCCGCACCCAACCCTGATCCCCGCTATCGAAAGCGGCTGGGTGAAAAGCGTGCATTGCTTCGGCACCGAACTGGGCATGGAAAACTACATCGCCGCCCGCCCGGATGTGTTTTTCACCGGCCGAGATGGCTCGATGCGTTCCAACCGGATGTTCTGCCAATTGGCCGGCCAATACGCGGTGGACCTGTTTATCGGTGCCACATTGCAAGTGGATGGCGACGGCCATTCATCTACCGTGACCCGTGGTCGCCTCGCCGGTTTTGGTGGGGCGCCGAACATGGGCCATGACCCGCGCGGTCGCCGCCACGGCACCCCAGCCTGGCTCGACATGCGCCACGATGATGCCCCCGAAGCCTTGCTCGAACGCGGCAAGAAGTTGGTGGTGCAAATGGTCGAGACCTTCCAGGAAGGCGGCAAACCGACCTTCGTCGAAACGCTGGACGCGGTGGAAGTGGCGCGCAAAAGCGGCATGCCCCTGGCGCCGATCATGATCTACGGCGACGACGTCACCCACCTGCTCACCGAAGAAGGCATCGCCTACCTGTACAAAGCCCGCTCCCTGGAAGAGCGCCAGGCGATGATCGCCGCCGTCGCGGGGGTGACTGCCATCGGTATGCGCCACAACCCCAAGGACACTGCGCGCATGCGCCGCGAAGGCCTGATTGCGCTGCCCGAAGACCTTGGTATCCGCCGCACCGACGCCACCCGCGAGTTGCTCGCGGCGAAAAGCGTGGCCGATTTGGTGGAGTGGTCCGGTGGTTTGTACAACCCACCCGCCAAGTTCAGGAGCTGGTAAATGAACGCACTCAAATTGCATAAGCTGACATTGGCTGAACACTTGGCCGACCTGGCCGTAGATGCGTTGATCGATGAGGCCGACCTGTCGCCCAAACCGGCCCTGGTGGACCGCCGTGGCAATGGCGCCCACAGTGATTTGCACCTGGGCCTGATGCACGTCTCGGCGTTGTCCCTGTGGCCGGCGTTCAAGGCAATGGCTGAAGCGGCCATCGAGTTCGGCGAGGTCGGTTTACCCCTGCGCGAAGCCCTTGGGTGTATTGGTCGCGAAGGTGAACAGTCGATGCTCACCACCACGGGCGGGGTGAACACGCATCGCGGGGCGATCTGGGCGTTGGGGTTGTTGGTGGCCGCTGCCGCGCTGGAACCTGAATCCAGCCAAGCCAGCGAGCTGACCTTGCGCGCCGCCCGCCTGGCTTTGCTCAACGACCGCCATGCGCCCCAGTCGCTGAGCCACGGCGCCCTGGTCGCCCAACGCTACGGCGCTCGCGGTGCCCGTGAAGAAGCGCAACTGGGCTTCCCATCGCTCCTGCAACGCGGCCTGCCGCAACTGCAAAAAAGCCGCCTGCAACAGCACGGCGAACAGAACGCCCGCCTCGACGCGTTGCTGGCGATCATGACCGACCTGGCCGACACCTGCGTGCTCTACCGCGCCGGCACCGAAGGTTTAAACGCCATGCAGCAAGGCGCCCAAGCCGTGCTGGATGCCGGTGGTAGCGCGAGCCTTGCAGGGCGTCGCCGCCTGCATGAACTGGATCAACAACTGCTCGCCTTGAATGCCTCCCCAGGCGGCGCCGCCGACCTGTTGGCTGCCTGCCTGTTTATCGACCGCATCGAGTCTTGCGACGGAGCGTTTTGATGGAAACCTTGTCCTTTGAATTCCCCGCCGGGCAGCCCGCCAAAGGTCGTGCGCTGGTGGGTTGCGTCGGCTCCGGTGACCTAGAAGTGCTGCTGGAACCGGGCACGGCGGGTACCCTGACGATCCAGGTGCAAACCTCGGTCAATGGCGCCGAACAACGCTGGCAGCATCTGTTCGAGCGGATCTTCCAGGAACAGACGCCACCGGCCCTGAACATTGATATCCACGACTTCGGCGCCACCCCCGGCGTGGTGCGCTTGCGCCTGGAGCAAGGCTTCGAGGAGATCGGTCATGAATGACTTGCTCAATAAACACAGCTTCGTCGAACTCGGCGCCCGGCAGCGGGCCAAGGCCTTGCTCGACCAGGGCAGTTTTCGTGAACTGATCGACCCGTTCCAGCGGGTGATGTCGCCGTGGCTGGCTCGCCAGGGCGTTGTCCCGCAAGCCGACGACGGCGTGGTGATTGCCAAGGGCAGCATCGGTGGTTTGCCGGTGGTGATCGCCGCTATCGAAGGCAATTTCCAGGGCGGCAGCCTCGGTGAAGTGGGCGGGGCGAAAATCGCCGGGGCCCTGGAACTGGCCGCTGAAGACAACCGCAATGGCATTCCCACTCGCGCCGTGTTGCTGCTGGAAACCGGTGGCGTGCGTTTGCAGGAAGCCAACCTGGGGCTGGCGGCGATTGCCGATATCCACGCCGCGATTGTCGACCTGCGCCAGTACCAGCCGGTGATCGGTGTGGTGGCGGGCAGCGTTGGCTGCTTTGGTGGCATGTCCATTGCCGCAGGCTTGTGCAGTTATCTGGTGGTCACCCGCGAAGCACGGCTGGGTCTGAACGGCCCGCAAGTGATCGAACAGGAAGCTGGCCTTGAGGAATACGACTCCCGCGACCGGCCCTTTATCTGGAGCCTGACCGGTGGCGAACAGCGCTTTGCCAGCGGCCTGGCCGACCGCTATGTAGCGGACGATGTGGCGCAGATTCAACAGCAAATCACTGAGTTGTTGCAGCAAGGTTTGCCCAGTATTCAACGCAGCCGCCAGGCCGATCACTACCTTAAACGCCTCGCGCGCCTGGACGCCGAACCGCAAATCGACCCGGCAACGGTTCGCGACCTGTATCGGGGAGAACGGTCATGAGAGGTTTGCAGTGGTTCAATGCATTGAGCACCGGCGCCATTCCTGTAAACGGTTTGCCGAATTCGCTGAAAGTCGCCGATGGCGCGCTCGGTGATCAACAGGTGCGCTTCATCGCTGTCGTCACCGACCCGCAAAACCGCTTCCCCCGTACGCGCAATGGTGAAGTCGGTTTGCTGGAAGGCTGGGGCTTGGCCAAGGCCATCGATGAAGCTATCAACACGGGCGACAAGCGCCCGCTGATCGCCATCGTCGACGTGCCTAGCCAGGCCTACGGTCGCCGCGAAGAAGCCCTGGGCATCCATCAAGCCCTGGCCGCTGCCGCTGACAGTTACGCTCGCGCTCGGTTGGCCGGGCATCCGGTGATTGCGCTGCTGGTGGGCAAGGCCATGTCCGGCGCGTTTCTCGCCCATGGTTACCAGGCCAACCGCTTGATCGCCCTGCGCGATCCCGGTGTGATGGTTCACGCTATGGGCAAGGCTTCGGCGGCGCGGGTAACCCTGCGCAGCGTCGAGGAGTTGGAAGCCTTGGCCGCCAGCGTTCCGCCCATGGCCTATGACATCGACAGCTTTGCCAGCCTCGGTTTGCTGTGGGAGACCTTGTCGGTCAGCCAGATCGAGCAGCCGACGGCGGACGATCTGGCTCGGGTGAGCGACTGCCTGGTGCAGGCGATCAAGGACGTGCAGGCCGGCGGTCGTGACTTGAGCGGTCGCCTGGGCGCCAGCAATCGAGCCGCTTCCGCCCATGTTCGCCAGCTGTTGCGTGAGCAGTGGTGAAGGGTGTGCTGCCCCATGACTTGCTCTGGGGGATGACGCCAGAGCACTTTGCTGGCGATGCGCCGTCGTGGGTGTTGGATGCGCTGAGCGCTGGGCACCCCGTGGTGGTGCGCCGTGCCATGACCGCTGTAGGTCAGGTGTCGGTGGGCGTGCGCGGGCCGTTGCGAGAACAGCGTTATGGCGCGGTCATGCCGGTGGCTGCTATTCAGCGCCGGACAAGTCCGGAGCAATTGCGCAGCGTGCATTCGCCACGTGACTTGCCGGCGTTACAGGCGCTCGATCAACTGCGGCCATTGCTGGAACAGTTCGGGCTGGATTGGGGCGTCAGCGGCAGTGCCGGTTTCGAGCTGGCCAGCGGCGTTGAAGCGCTGCATGCACGCAGTGATCTGGACCTGATTCTGCGCACGCCGCAACCCTTGGAGCGCAATGCCGCCCGTGAACTATTGGCGTTACTGGATACCGCTGTGTGCCCGGTAGACCTGCAGCTGCAAGCCCCGCAAGGAGCGGTCGCCTTGCGTGAGTGGGCCGGTCCGTCGCGGCGCGTGTTGTTGAAAAGCGCCAGCGGTGCGCATCTGGTCCTTGATCCCTGGCAGGCAGTGGCATGAGCAGCCTTTTGGTGTTCCCGGGGCAGGGCGCCCAGCGTCCGGGCATGCTCGAGCATTTGCCCGCAGTGGTGTTGCAGGAGGCGAGCGACGCCTTGGGCGAAGAGGTGCGCAATCTCGATTCGGCCCAGGCGCTGTCTTCGACCCGTGCGGTCCAGCTATGCCTGTTGATCGCAGGCGTTGCCAGTGCGCGGATGCTTGAGCAAACACCGGACTACGTCGCAGGCCTGTCCATCGGCGCCTACCCGGCAGCGGTGATTGCGGGCTCCCTGGCGTTTAGCGACGCGTTGAAACTGGTCAGCCTGCGCGGTGAGTTGATGCAACAGGCTTATCCACAGGGCTATGGAATGACCGCGGTCATCGGCCTGCAATTGCCCGCCGTCGAAGCACTCCTCGTTCAAGTCCACAGCCCACAAACACCGGTCTACCTGGCCAATATCAACGCCGACAATCAAGCCGTGATCGCCGGCAGCGATGATGCAATGAAGGCAGTCGCGGCACTGGTACGAGGCACGGGTGTCGCCAGGCGCCTGGCCGTCAGCGTGCCGTCCCATTGCCCGCTGCTGGAAAAACCGGCCCACGCCCTGGCCGAGGCATTTGCCAGCGTTACGTTGAAAGCCCCAACCAGCACTTATCTGAGCAGCACCCGCGCCCGGCCGATCCGCGATATCGAACACCTGCGCGACGACCTGGCCTTCAACATGTGCCGCATCGTCGACTGGCGCGGCACCGTGCAAAGCGCCTACGAACGCGGCGTACGCCTGCAGATTGAGTTGCCCCCGGGCGCGGTGCTCAGCGGCCTGGCGCGGCGAGTGTTTGAGCAAGGCACGGTGATCGCCTTCGAAGGTGCTCGCCTGGACACCTTGCAGGCCCTGTTGCGAGAGGAGGGCCGCCGCCACCGATAAAGCAGCACCCGAGGCTTTCGAAGCACAAAAACAACAATTTCGATGAAGCACTTTGAGGACAACCAGCATGATTATTTACGGTGTGGCGTTTTTGGCGCTGTGTACCCTGGCGGGCCTGTTTGTCGGCGATCTGCTGGGGAAATGGATGGGCATCCCGGCCAACGTCGGCGGGGTGGGGATTGCCATGTTGCTGTTGATCGGCCTGGGCAGCTACCTGGGCAAGCGCGGCTTGTTTACCGGCAAGTCGGAACAGGGCGTGAGCTTCTGGGCGGCGATTTATATCCCGATTGTGGTGGCCATGGCTGCCCAGCAAAACGTCTACGGCGCCATCAGTGGCGGCCCCATGGCCATTCTTGCCGGAACCGCTGCCGTGGTCGTGGCCTTTGCCCTGGTACCGGTGCTGGTGCGCATCGGAAACCGTGAGCCGAGTGCGGTTGTCCCCACCAAAGAAGCCGGGTGATTGCCATGTATGAATCCATGATGAAAGTGATCACCGGCTACGGCCTGATCAGCGGTTTTGCGGTGATTGGCCTGACGATGTGGGTCTCCTACTGGATCTCCGACACCTTCACCAAGGGCCGTCTGCATGGCTCGGCCATCGCCATTTTGCTGGGGTTGGTCCTGTCCTATGTCGGCGGTGCCTTTACCGGTGGCTCAAAAGGCGTGGTGGATATCCCGTTGCTGTCGGGCATCGGCCTGCTGGGCGGGGCGATGCTGCGGGACTTTGCCATCGTCGCCACCGCGTTTGGCGTCAGTGTTGATGAACTCAAGCGGGCAGGGTACGTCGGTGTGTTGGCGCTGTTTGTCGGCGTTGGCTCATCGTTTATCGCTGGGGTGGGGGTGGCCATGGCGTTTGGGTACACCGATGCAGTAAGCTTGACCACCATCGGTGCTGGCGCCGTGACCTATATCGTTGGGCCGGTGACCGGTGCGGCGATTGGTGCCAGTTCCGAGGTTATGGCGTTGTCCATTGCCGCCGGGTTGATCAAGGCCATTCTGGTGATGGTGATGACGCCGTTCGTAGCTCCCCTGATTGGCCTTAACAGTCCGCGCAGCGCGGTGATCTTCGGCGGGCTGATGGGCACCTCCAGCGGTGTGGCCGGCGGGTTGGCGGCGACCGATCCGAAGCTGGTGCCTTACGGTTGCCTGACGGCGGCTTTTTATACAGCCCTGGGGTGTTTGCTGGGGCCGTCGTTGCTGTTTCTGATCATGCGCGGGTTGGTGGGCTAAAGCCCTGACTGCTGTGGTATGAGCACGACTTGTTGTGGCGAGCCCGCTCGCCACAACGGCCCGTGGGGTGTCAGGCCTGCCGATTGGCATACATCCGACACTCTGCCAATAGCGCGAGCAAGTTCGGGTCGCGTTCCTTGGCCTTCAAGAACATCACGCCGATGCGCTGTTGTAACCGATAGCGCGGCTGCAACGGAATCAGCTTCACCCGATTCTCATACACCGCCGCAATTCTCCCCGGCAGTAGCGCATACCCCACCCCTGAACTGACCATGCTCAGCAGCGTGAAGATGTCGTTGACCTGCATCGCCACCTTGGGCTCGAAGCCAGCCTGCTTGAACACCCGATTGCCATCCTGGTGAGTGGCGAAGCCTTGGGTCAGGGTGATGAAGGTGGCGTCGCGCACATCGGCCAGGTCGACTTCCTGTTCGCGGTCCAAGGGCGAATCGGCAGGCGTGGCGAGGAATATGTCATCGGAAAACAGCGCGATTTGCTCACAGTCCGAGTCGCAGGCGTTGTCATCCAGGGAGATCAGGATCGCGTCCACTTCCATGTTCTTGAGCTTGTACAGCAGGTCGAAATTGGAGCCCAGGATCAGGTCGATGTTCAGCTCGCTGCGGCGGATTTTCAGGCCCATGATCAGCTGTGGCACGGTCTTCACCGTCAGGGAATACAGGGAACCCAGTTTGAAACGCTCGGCGGAGAACCCGGCGGCTTCACGGGTCAGGCGTACGCTGTCGACCACGTCCTGGATCAGCTTTTGTGCGCGCTCCTCCAGCACATAGGCGCTTTCCAGCGGTGTGAGGTTGCGGCCTTCGTGCTTGAACAGCGGGCAGCGCAGGGCGTTTTCCAGGGAGTGGATCGCCCGGTGCACGCTGACGTTGCTGGTCTGCAACTCGGCTGCCGCCCGGGCCAGGTTGCCGGTACGCATGAACGCCAGGAAGATTTCCAGTTTTTTGAGGGTGAATTCTTCGTCGATCAGCATGGCCGTGACTCTTGTTCGAATGCGCTCGATTGTGCCCCTAAAACCTGCGCGCTCCCAGGCATGTAGCGCATCTTGAGTCGCGGACATCAGAACGGCCTTGCACTATCCCTCGCCAGGCATGAGCCTTGTTGGCAACACAGGCTATTGGAGGTCAGTGACACATGTATCACGGGGAACGATTTAACGCCTGGAGCCATTTGCTTGGGGCGGTCGCGGCCTTTGTCGGCGCGGTGTGGCTGTTGGTGGTTGCAAGTCTCGATGGCAGCCCCTGGAAGATTGTCAGCGTGGCGATTTATGGTTTCACGCTGTTGGTGCTGTACAGCGCGTCAACGGTTTATCACAGCGTGCGTGGGCGCAAAAAAGAGATCATGCAGAAGGTCGATCACTTTTCGATCTACCTGCTGATCGCCGGCAGCTACACGCCGTTTTGCCTGGTGACCCTGCGCGGGCCGTGGGGCTGGACGCTGTTCGGGATTGTCTGGGGACTGGCGGTGATTGGCATCCTGCAAGAGATCAAACCACGCTCGGAGGCGCGGATTCTGTCGATCGTGATCTATGCGGTGATGGGCTGGATTGTGCTGGTGGCAGTCAAACCGCTGATTGCGGCGTTGGGTACGGCGGGGTTTATCTGGCTGGCGTCGGGCGGGGTGTTGTACACCGTGGGTATTATTTTCTTTGCCCTGGAGCACCGTCTGCGGCACTCCCATGGGATCTGGCATTTGTTCGTGATTGGCGGGAGTTTGTTGCATTTCGTGGCAATCATGCGCTATGTACTGTGACGCTCCTACAGGCGGTCGAGTTGTTCCTGGGCCCGGCTGCTGAAAATCTCCAGTAGGCTCGCCAGCATATGTGGCGGCGGTTCATCGGCGCGAGTCAGGGCATACAAGGTGATCGGCAGCGGCGGTGCCAGCGGACGGATGCAGGTGGTGGACGTTGACGCACCCAGGGCCGTAAACGGATCAATCACCGCCAGCCCTGCACCGGACTCGACCATGGCCCTGGCCAGGGAGTAGGTCTGCACTGCGATGCTCACGCGCGGTGGCGGGTCGACGGCTTCCAGGTAGCTGTCGAGTTTCGCCGACAACGGGTCGGCGCTGGACAGGCCAATCAACGGCGCATCGGCCAACGCCATCAGCGGCAAGGGTTTCCCATGTTCTGCCTCGGGCCAGTAACCTCGCGGTGCCAGGGCGACCAGCACGCCATGGGCCAACGCCTGGGCCTTCAATCCTGGGTGATCGGGGGACTTGAGCGTCAGCGCCACATCCATCTCGCGCATCAACAGGTTCTGCACCAGCTCGCGGCTGTGGGCGCTGGACAGTTCGCAGGCGATGTCCGGGTAGCGCTGAGTCCACTCGCGAATGGCCGGTGGCAGCAGCGATAACGCCAAGGCCGGTGTGGCGCCGATGCGCAGGCTTTGACCCGGTTCGCGGCGCAGGTTCTGCGCCAGGCGCCGCACGCCTTGCAGGCTTTCGGTGACCTTGTCGACTTCCCGCTCAAGGGCTAGCGCCTCGGGCGTGGGCAGCAGTTTGCCGCGGATGCGCAAAAACAGCGGGAAGCCCAGCTGCAACTCGGCGTGCTGCAACACCTTGCTCACCGCCGGTTGCGAGACGTGCAGCAACTGCGCGGCGGCGCTGACGGAGCCGGTCTGGCGGATCGCCTGGAAGATTTCGATATGACGCAAGCGCATGGAAAGTCCATAACCTTTGTTTATGGGTGCCCCATCTTTATTCATTGTCCGGCGTCTGTCACCTGGCCCTAACCTTCAGCTCTGACAATCAACGGCTAAGGACTGATATGGCTCAGCAGGTTTGCATCATCGGCGGAGGGGTCATCGGCCTGGCGAGCGCTTACGCCCTGGTGCGCGCCGGCATGGACGTGACGGTGGTCGAGGCGCGGGAAACCCTGGGCAGCGAAACCAGCTTTGCCAACGGCGGCCAACTGTCCTATCGCTATGTCGCACCGCTGGCCGATAAAGGGGTACCGCTGCAAGCCATCGGCTGGATGCTGCGTGGTGACTCGCCATTGAAGCTGCGCCCGCGCCTGGACCCAGCGCAATGGCGCTGGATGGCGTCCTTTCTCGGCGCATGTCGTGCCTCGGTCAACAAGCGCAATGCCGGGCATTTGTTACGCCTGGCGTCTTTGAGTCAGGGCACCTTGCAGCAGTGGCGTGACGAAGACGGCCTGGACGGCTTCGGCTGGCGGCGCAACGGCAAGCTGGTGACGTTTCGTAGCCACAATACGTTTGAGCATGCGCGGGGCAAAGTGACCGATTGCCTGCAACAACAAGTGTTGTCGGCGGCTGATTGTGCGCGGCTGGAGCCGACCCTGGGCGCTGGGGATTTTGTTGGCGGGATCTACACGCCCAACGAAGAAGTGGCGGACTGTCATGGCTTCTGCCAGCAACTGGCAGCGCGGCTTCAAGCTTCGGGGCGTTGCACGTTCATGCTGGGCCGTAAAGTCACCGGCATTCGTCACGCGGATGGCGCCGTGCAGGCGATCGAGATGGGCGTCGAGGTGCTGGCGGTCGAACACCTAGTGCTGGCGGCGGGTCATCGCAGCCCCGAGCTGGCTTTGCCTGGTGTGTCGTTGCCGCTGTATCCACTCAAGGGCTACAGCCTGAGCGTGCCGATTGGCGAACAGCATCAAGCGCCGAATATCAGCATCACCGATTACGACCGCAAAATCGTCTACGCCCGTATCGGCGAGCAACTGCGGGTGGCGGCGATGGTGGATATCGTAGGCTTTGACACCCGTATTGAGCCCAAGCGTCTGGCGCTGATCAAGCGCCAGGCCTGTGAAACGTTCCCGCTGGCCGGTGATTACGCACAGGCCATCGAATGGGCCGGTATGCGTCCGGCCACGCCCAGCGGCGTGCCGCTGATCGGCCCCAGTGTCTATCGCAACCTGTGGCTTAACCTCGGCCATGGTGCCCTGGGGTTTACCCTGGCCTGTGGCAGCGGCCAATTGCTCGCCGAATTGATCGGCCAACACACGACTTCCATTGATATGCAGGGCCTCGCTCCCCGCGCCGCCTGAGGATGCACCGATGAGCATCACCCGAATCAACAGCAACAGCCGTCTGTCCGGCGCCGTGACCTTCCAGGACCTGGTGTTTTTGTCCGGCCAGGTGCCCGGCGAGGGCCGGGATGTGACGACGCAAACTCAGGAAGTCCTGGCCAAGATAGATGCGCTGCTGCGCGACGCTGGCAGCGATAAGGATCATCTACTCAACGCAACCATTTATCTGAAGAATATCCAGGACGGTTTTGCGCCGATGAATGACGTCTGGTCAGCCTGGCTGTCGCCCGGCCAGGCGCCAACCCGCACCACCCTGCAAGCGGAACTGGCACGTCCTGATGTGCTGGTAGAGATCAGCGTCATCGCTGCTCGCCGCCCTTAACGATCTGCATAACAAGAAAACCAACGGAGAATAACAATGCAAAAAATCACGTTGATCGGCTGCACCCTGGGGCTGTTGCTTGGGGCTCAGGCCCACGCCACTGAAGCACCCTTGCAAGGCACGTTGAGCAAGATCGCCAACGCCAAGAGCATCACCCTGGGTTATCGCGATGCCTCGGTGCCGTTTTCCTACGTCGGTGATCACACCGGTAAACCCATGGGCTACTCGGTGGATCTGGCGAGCAAGATTGTCGAGCGCATTCAACAGAAAACCGGCGTGCCGAAACTCAATGTTAAGTACAACCTGGTGACGTCCCAGACCCGCATCGCGCTGGTGCAGAACGGCACGGTGGACCTGGAGTGTGGCTCTACCGGCGTGACCGCCGAGCGGCAAAAGCAGGTGGCGTTTTCCTACGGTTTTATCTACGTGAAGGGTCAGTTGCTGACCTCCAGGGACAGCGGCATCAACAGCTTCGCTGACCTCAAAGGCAAGAACGTAGTGACCACCGCAGGAACCACCAACGAGCGCTTTATCAAGAGCTACAACGCCGACCACAAGCTGAACATATCGGTGATCAGCGCCAAGGACCACGGCGAAGCGTTCCAGATGCTGCAGTCGGGCCGGGCAGTGGCGTTCTACATGGACGACGCCTTGCTCTACGGTGAGCGCGCCAAGGCCAAGGACCCCCATAAGTGGGTAGTGGTGGGTGAGGAGCAGTCGCGGGAAATCTACAGCTGCATGGTGCGCAAGGACGATCCGCAGCTTCTCGCGGTGGTCAACGAGACGTTGGCGGGCCTGTACAGCTCGGGGGAGATCAACGGGATTTACCAGCGCTGGTTTGAGCAGCCGATCCCGCCCAAGGGCTTGAACCTGGAGTTTCCGATGACCAGCGAATTGAAGGCGATTATTGCCAAGCCGGTGAGTGACCCGGTTGAGTGATGAAGTGGTAGCCCGATCAAAATGTGGGAGCAGGCAAGCCAGCTTCCACATGTGATTGGGTTTTCATGGGATGAGTTGCGTTGGTTTAGAAATCGCCCCACAGCTGCTGGGCCACCGCCAGCGCCACGACTGGCGCTGTTTCGGTGCGCAGCACTCGCGGCCCCAGTCGCGCCGAGTGGAATCCGGCATTCTGCGCGCTATTCACTTCCCCATCGGTCAAACCGCCCTCTGGCCCGATCAGAAACGCCAGGCTTGCAGGCTTGGCATGGCTGACCAACGGTTCGGCCACCGGGTGCAAGACCAGTTTCAAATCCGCCTCGGTCTGCTTCAGCCAATCCGCCAGCAACAGCGGTGGATGAATCACTGGCACCCGCGAACGACCGCACTGCTCGCACGCACTGCTCGCCACTTGGCGCCAGTGCTGAAGGCGCTTGTCGGCCCGTTCGTCCTTGAGGCGTACTTCGCAGCGGTCGCTGAAAATCGGGGTGATTTCGTTGACCCCCAGCTCAGTGGCTTTCTGGATCGCCCAGTCCATCCGCTCGCCACGGGACAAGCCCTGGCCGAGGTGGATCTGTAACGGTGATTCGAGCTGCCCGGCGAAGGCTTCGGTCAGTTGCACCACCACGCGTTTTTTACCGACTTCCAGCAACGTGCCGCGAAACTCCTGACCGGAGCCGTCGAACAACTGCACGGGATCGCTTTCGTTCATGCGCAACACGCGGCTGATGTAATGCGCCTGGGCTTCGGGCAACTCGTGGTCGCCAATGCTCAGGGGGGCGTCGATAAAAAAGCGGGACAGTCTCATTTCTGTTCTCTGGAAATAGTGTGCAGGGCAGACGTGGAGCGTGGGAACGATCAACAAGGGGGCGGGCAATCAGCCTGGATCACGAAACCCTGGGTGAAAGTCCTTGGGCACTGCCACGCTGACTTTACTGTTGGTGGCGATATCAATGCCTTCACTGGCCACTTCTGCGAGGAAGTCGATCTGCTCCGGGGTAATCACATAAGGCGGCAGGAAATACACCACGCTGCCTAACGGGCGCAGCAACGCGCCGCGCTCAAGAGCATGTTCGAAGACCTTGAGCCCACGGCGTTCCTGCCACGGGTAGGCAGTCTTGGTGGCCTTGTCCTGGACCATCTCGATGGCCAGGACCATGCCGGTCTGGCGCACTTCCGAGACGTGGGGATGATCCACCAGGTGCGCGGTGGCCGTGGTCATGCGCTGGGCCAGGGCCTTGTTGTTCTCGATGACGTTGTCTTCTTCGAAAATATCCAGGGTCGCCAGCGCCGCCGCACACGCCAGGGGATTGCCGGTGTAGCTGTGGGAATGCAGGAAGGCACGCAGGGTCGGGTAGTCGTCGTAGAAGGCGCTGTAGACATCCTCTGTAGTGACCACGGCCGCCAGCGGCAAATAGCCGCCGGTCAGGGCCTTGGACAGGCAGAGGAAGTCCGGGCGGATGCCAGCCTGTTCACAGGCGAACATAGTGCCGGTGCGTCCGAAGCCAACGGCAATTTCGTCGTGGATCAGGTGCACGCCGTAGCGGTCGCAAGCATCGCGCAGCAACTGGAGGTACACCGGGTGGTACATGCGCATGCCACCGGCGCCCTGGATCAGCGGTTCGACGATCACGGCGGCGACGCTGTCATGGTTCTCGGCCAGGGTTTGTTCCATGGCCAGGAACATGTTGCGTGAGTGTTCTTCCCAGCTCATGCCTTCGGGGCGCAGGTAGCAGTCCGGGCTCGGCACCTTGATGGTGTCCAGCAGCAGGGCCTTGTAGGTTTCGGTGAACAGCGGCACATCGCCCACCGACATCGCCGCGATGGTTTCACCGTGGTAACTGTTGGTCAGGGTGACGAAGCGCTTCTTGGCAGGCTGGCCACGGTTGAGCCAGTAGTGAAAGCTCATCTTCAGCGCGACTTCTATGCACGACGAACCATTGTCGGCGTAGAAGCAACGGGTCAGGCCTTCGGGCGTCATCTTCACCAGGCGCTCGGACAGCTCGATCACCGGCTGGTGGCTGAAACCGGCGAGGATCACATGCTCCAGCTGATCCACCTGATCCTTGATGCGCTGGTTGATGCGTGGGTTGGCGTGGCCGAACACGTTGACCCACCAGGAACTGACGGCGTCCAGGTAGCGCTTGCCTTCGAAGTCTTCCAGCCACACGCCTTCACCGCGCTTGATGGGAATCAGCGGCAGTTGCTGATGGTCTTTCATCTGGGTGCAGGGATGCCACAGCACCGCAAGATCGCGTTGCATCCACTGGTTATTCAATCCCATCTTCAGTCTCCTCGAAGCGGCTCGCGACGTGCGCGGGCGAAACAATCGCGCAAGCCTATGCAATGCCGGGCAGTGTCACAACCCATTGCGTGCTTTGAAAATCGAATTGGTACCTGTAGCAGGACGGTCTGTCACGTTTCCTCTGAATAGTCCTTAATCCCCGGTTAATTTATTGCTTCTACGCTTAACATCATATTTCTCGATATTTCAAAGCGAAATTTTCCGCTTTAATTCGATAGGTAAAACGCTAGTCTTGGGCGCAGCTCTTACGGGATTTGGGTAATGCAACTACGAAATTCAGCGGCCCGCTACGGCTGGGTCAGCATTGTTATCCACTGGGGCGTGGCCTTGGTGGTGTTCGGTCTGTTCGCTCTTGGGCTGTGGATGGTCGGTCTTGACTACTACAGCATGTGGCGCAAAGACGCGCCGGACCTGCACAAGAGCATCGGCATCACGTTGTTCGCCATCATGCTGTTGCGGGTGATGTGGCTCTTTATCAGCCCACCGCCGCCGTCACTGGCCAGCTACAGCCGCTTGACCCGCTTGGGTGCCAAGTTTGGTCATGCCTTCCTTTATCTCGGGCTGTTTGCCGTGATGATTGCCGGTTACCTGATTTCCACCGCAGACGGTGTCGGGATCCCGGTGTTTGGCCTGTTTGAAATTCCTGCGCTGGTTTCCGGTCTACCGGACCAGGCAGACGTAGCCGGCTTGGTGCATTTTTACCTGGCCTGGGTACTGGTTGTGTTCGCTGGCCTGCATGGTGTGGCTGCACTGAAACACCACTTTATTGATCGTGATGCGACCCTGGTTCGTATGCTGGGGCGCAGAGCCTGATGTTCAACCTCGACTCACAAGGAATATAAAGCATGTTGAAAAAGACTCTCGCTGCTCTGGCAATCGGTTCTGCTTTGCTGTCTGCCGGTCAGGTAATGGCGGCTGATTATGTGGTCGACAAGGAAGGCCAGCACGCCTTCGTCGATTTCAAGATCAGCCACTTGGGCTACAGCTATATCACCGGTACCTTCAAGGATATCGATGGAAAGTTCAGCTTCGACGCTGCGAAGCCTGAAGACAGCAAGATCGAATTTAATGTTCGCACTGCCAGCCTGTTCACCAACCACGCTGAACGTGACAAGCACATCGCCAGTGCTGACTTCCTGAACGTTGGCAAGTTCGCCGACGCCAAGTTCGTCTCCACCAGCGTCAAGTCCACCGGCAAAAATGCTGATGGTAAAGAAACGGCTGATGTCTCCGGCGACCTGACTTTGCTGGGTGTGACCAAGCCGATCGTGGTCAAGGCTACTTTCCTGGGTGAAGGCAAGGACCCATGGGGCGGATACCGTGCTGGCTTCGAAGGTACCACCAGCATCAAGCGCTCTGATTTCGGCAAGCAGAAGGATCTGGGCCCGTCCTCCGACGCGGTCGAGTTGTACATCACGTTTGAAGGTGTCAAAGCGAAGTAACTTTCGCTGCGTCAACCCTAAGCGCCGACCTCAGGGTCGGCGTTTTGCTGTCTGTCAGTTGTAGGCCTATAGGCCGCCCTGATACTGCACGACCTGTTCTTTGAGCCACTTAAGCAGTGATGATATTTGCGCCGAACGTTTGCTGTCGGTGGGCCAGACCAGAAAGTAGCGTGATGAATGCACGGGTTCGATATCCGTCAGTTTGACCAACTCCCCGCGCTCTATCAGGGAATGGGCAATCGAACGTCGGGTCAGCGCAATGCCGTATCCCAGCCTGACGGCCTCAAGCAGTAACGTGGAGTCGGTGAACTCTAGTGTGGCGGGAGGGCGTTGACCCTCGATTCCAGCCGCGCTGAGCCAGACTGGCCAGCTTTCACTGGCATGTAGCAGCGGCTGTTCCAGTACAGCCTGCGGGGTGATTGGCAGCGCGCCGCCGTTGAAGTTTGCAGCGGCGACCACCAGCAATGAGTCCGCCATCAGGGGTTCGCAATGCACGTTGGGCCATTGGCCGTGGCCGAAGCGGATTGCGCAATCTACCAGCCCCTGCTCAAAACTGACGAACTCCATGGTCAAGGTTCGCCTGCGCCTGTTCGATAACATCATGGTGGACTACTTGAACCTGATGAAAGTGGACGGTCGCTGGACTATTTTTGCCAAGCTTTTTCATAAGGTTGGTACGGCTGTCGATTAATAAGAAAAATGCCAGATACAAAAACGCCCCGAACCAGTCGGGGCGTTTTTTTACAGCTGAAAACTCAGCGGTTGCGGGTCAGCAGCGCTGGTTTTTCACCACGAGGACGGCCTGGCAGTTGATCCAACTGCTCAGGTGTCAGGGAGCGGTCGCTTTTCGACTCCTTGTGGATGATCTTCGGCGCAGGGCCGCCACGCGGGTTTTGCACAGCCGGTTCCGACGACTGTGGCTGCTCGTCACGAGCTGGCCGGCGGTTGCGTGGCGCCTCTTCGCGACGGGCCTGGCCGTCACGGGGAGCACCGTTGCGTGGGCCGTTGCGCTTGGCAGGCGGGGTGCCAGTGGTTGCGCCGTTGCTGCTGCGCGGAGCGCTTTGGCGACCCTGCGGCTGGCCGGTGCGTGGAGCACCAGTTCCTGCGCCTGCACCCTGTGCCGGAGCACCTGGACGACGACCACGGCCCTGGGCTGGTTTGGCCTGGGGCACGTAGTCAGCGCGGTTACCGAAATTATCCACGTCGTCGTCGAGGAACTCGTCCGGGGCGCGGTCAGCGGCAGCACGTGGTGGCTGGCTCGGCTGGCGCTGTTCGCGGGCCGGGGTGCCTTCACGAGGCTTCTGCTCGCGGGCCGGGCGTTCGCCACGGCTGCTGGCTGCAGGTTTCTCCTTGGCGCCCTTGTCCTTGCCCTTGTCCTTGCGACCACCGCCGCCACCGCCACCGTTCGGGCCATCGCCCTTCGGACCGCGTGGGTTGTTGCGTGGGTTGCGTACGTCCGGACGCTCGCGCACTTCCGGCTTCTCGGCTTCCACTGCGCTGGCATCGAAGCCCATCAGGTTGCCGTCGGCAATTTTCTGCTTGGTCATGCGTTCGATGCTTTTGAGCAGCTTTTCTTCGTCCGGAGCGACCAGGGAAATGGCCTCGCCCGAACGACCGGCACGGCCGGTACGGCCGATACGGTGCACATAGTCTTCATCGACGTTTGGCAGCTCGAAGTTGACCACGTGGGGCAACTGATCGATGTCCAGGCCGCGCGCGGCGATGTCGGTGGCCACCAGAATGCGCACTTCACCGGCCTTGAAGTCGGCCAGGGCTTTGGTCCGTGCGTTCTGGCTCTTGTTGCCGTGGATGGCGACGGAGGTGAGGCCGTGCTTGTCCAGGTACTCGGCCAGGCGGTTGGCGCCGTGCTTGGTGCGGGTGAACACCAGGACCTGTTCCCAGGCGCCGGCGGTGATCAAGTGGGCCAGCAGCGCACGCTTGTGGCTTGCGGCCAGGCGGAACACCCGTTGCTCGATACGCTCGACGGTGGTGTTCGGCGGCGTGACTTCGATGCGCTCGGGGTTGTGCAGCAGCTTGCCGGCCAAGGACGTGATGTCATTGGAGAAGGTCGCCGAGAACAGCAGGTTCTGGCGTTTGGCTGGCAGGCGGGCGAGGACTTTCTTCACGTCATGGACAAAGCCCATGTCGAGCATGCGGTCGGCTTCGTCCAGCACGAGGATTTCCACGTGGGACAGGTCGACGCTGCCTTGGCCGCACAGGTCGAGCAAGCGACCTGGGCAGGCAACCAGTACGTCGACACCACGGGCCATGGCCTGAACCTGTGGGTTCATGCCGACGCCGCCGAAGATGCAGGCGCTGACGAACTTCAAGTCGCGGGCATAGAGCTTGAAGCTCTCGTGCACCTGGGCTGCGAGTTCGCGGGTAGGGGTCAGGACCAATACGCGCGGTTGGCGCGGGCCGTGACGCTGGGATTTGTCCGGGTGACCATTGGGGAACAGCCGTTCCAGAATCGGAAGGGCGAAGCCGCCGGTTTTACCAGTACCTGTCTGTGCCGCAACCATTAGGTCGCGACCTTGCAACACGGCGGGAATGGCCCGCTGTTGCACCGGAGTAGGCTCGGTATAGCCCGCTGCCTCGATGGCACGGACTAAAGCCTCGGAGAGACCGAGGGAAGCAAAGGACATGAGTAATCCTGTTTTAGTTAGGGCTTGGCCCAGAGGGATAGTCTTGCCTGGCGCGAATGGCGTTTAGATGAACGCAATCCCGTCCGGTCCTGCTGGGGCTGGCAGGCACTTCGACGGCTCGCGCGGGCTGCAAAGCTGCGCAGTAGCTGCATCGGGGTGTCTTTTATAGACCCAAGCGTCCGGGCGTAAGCCTGGCGGAAAGGCCGCAGTATAACAGAGCAATCAGTGTGCGCTGCTTTCCTGCTGCTCAACGGTTTTGTCCGGGGGTGGCGCTGGAAGCGGCAATGAGGTCGTTTCAGCGCTGGCGCCTGCGTATTTGGCGCTCAAGGCCGCGTAGGCAGGCTCTTGTTTGAAGCGCTTGAGCTCGGCGCCGAAGCGCTGGACCAGCAGGTCCATCCCCGCGCCACGGCGCACGGCGAGAAATTGCTGTTGGCTGCTGATCACGTTCGGCGCCTGGGTGATCTGGTCTTCAAGGCCCAACTCCTTGAGTGCATGCTGGCCGACTCGGCGATCGGTGATCAGCAAGTCGATCCGTCCACGGGCCAATTTGCCGAAATTGGCTTCATGGCTGGGGGCCGGTTCGCGGTTGAAGAGGGTGGATTCGCTGAATTCAGCGCCGTAAAGGTAGCCCGGCGAAGTGCCGATGGTCAGGCCGCGCAGGTCATCAAGGGTCTGGAACGGGTGAGGGCGCTCGTTGGCATAGAACATTACGAACTCCACCCGGGACAGCGGTTCACTGGGGTACAGCAGCACATTGTCCCGTTCGGTGCTGTGGAAAATGTCCAGCGCGCCGTCGGCCTGGCCCTGGTCGAGCATGGCCAGGCAGCGCTTCCAGGGCAGGAACTGCCATTGCACATCAATCCCCAGGCGCTGGAAGACAATCACCGTGGTCTCGTAGTCGAGGCCGCGCATGCTGCCGTTTTCCTCGTACACATAGGGCGCCCAGGGTTCGGTGACAATACGCAGTTTCTCGCCTCGGGCGGTCAGGCTCAGGCAAGTGAGAAGAACAGCGGTCAACAACTGGAAAATGGCTGGCATACCTGAGGTTACGACTGTCTCCGCTTAAATAGAAGCTCTGGAACAGGGATCTGCGGGCGCTGATACTGAATTTTTATTTTGGCGAAGACTTCATCAGGTGTTCGTAAATGGCTTCGCGGCGCTCGCCGAGGATCAGGCGCACAAAGGGGTTGGCGAACCAGTGCTCCAGAAGGCTGGCATCAATAGGGCGGCCTTGGCGTTCTTCCTGGTTCTGCCGCGCCTTCTCCCACCAAACCGGGCCACAGGCCTGGTCGAATTCGTTGGGGTGTTCGTAGCAGCCGTAGAGGATTTCCCGGATGAACTGCTGCTGATGCTTGGGTAGCACCAGGGTGATCAGCTTGTACATCAAACGCTGCAGACGCGGTGGGCGCGGCAGGTGAGCGGAGACCTGGCGCGTATCGTCCAGGGCGCTGGCGATGCTGAATACCGCTTCCTGATGGTAAGTCTCGGAGCCAAATACCAGGTAAACCAGTTGTGGGCGCGGAGTCGGGGCGGCTGTATTCATGGACTGCAGGTTTCTGTGGACATTTAAAACGGCAAAGGCCCTCGTATTAAGAGGGCCTGGGCACTTTGAAACGAACCTTAGCGAGGTAGCTTGAGGTTGTTCCAGACGGCCAGGCTTGGTTCGGCCTGGTTCAGGGTATAGAAGTGCAACCCTGGCGCGCCACCTTGCAACAAACGTTCACACATTTCGCTGATGACCTGCTCGCCGAACGCCTGGATGCTTTTGACGTCATCGCCATAGGATTCCAGTTGTTTGCGAATGAAGCGGGGGATTTCCGCGCCGCAGGCGTCAGAGAACCGCGCCAGTTTGCTGTAGTTGGTGATTGGCATGATGCCCGGCACGATTGGAATGTTCACACCCAACGCCCGTACACGCTCGACGAAGTAGAAATAGCTGTCGGCGTTGAAGAAGTACTGGGTGATCGCACTGTCGGCACCGGCATTGGCCTTGCGCACGAAGTTGCGTAGATCGTCTTCGAAGTTGCGCGCCTGGGGGTGCATTTCCGGGTAAGCAGCCACTTCGATGTGGAAGTGGTCACCGGTCTCTTCGCGGATGAAACTCACCAGGTCATTGGCGTAGCGCAGCTCGCCGCTGGCCATGCCCATGCCGGACGGCAAGTCGCCGCGCAGGGCGACGATGCGCTTGATGCCCGCACTTTTGTATTGTGTCAGCAGGCTCTGCAGGTCGGCCTTGCTGTCGCCAACGCAGGACAAATGCGGGGCGGCCGGTACTTTGACTTCGCTTTCCAGCTGCAGCACGGTGTTGATCGTGCGGTCACGGGTGGAGCCGCCGGCACCGTAGGTGCAGGAGAAGAAATCGGGGTTATAGCTGGCCAACTGACGGGCAGTGGCGAGCAGTTTTTCATGCCCAGCATCGGTCTTGGTGGGGAAGAACTCGAAGCTGTAGCGACGGTCTTGGGACATGGTAATACCCTTGGGAACTCGAAAACCGACTGTGCATCCATCTGTACTGTAGGAGCGAGCTTGCTCGCGAAGAACCGCAACGATAACGCGTGTAAACAGGATATGCGCGGTGCCTTTGGGTTTTTCGCGAGCAAGCTCGCTCCTACAGGTAGAGCAGGTGGCGCCGGTTACTTAGTAGCGATATGCGTGCGGCTTGAACGGACCTTCAACGGTCACGCCGATATAGTCGGCCTGGGTCTTGGTCAGTTGAGTCACCACGCCGCCGAAGCCGCGGACCATTTCCAGGGCCACTTCTTCGTCGAGTTTCTTCGGCAGTACTTCCACGGTCAAGCGCTCGGCCTTCTGGGCAGGCGACAGGTCGGCGTACTTCTGGCCGAACAGGAGGATTTGCGCCAGTACCTGGTTGGCGAAAGAACCGTCCATGATGCGGCTTGGGTGGCCGGTGGCGTTGCCCAGGTTCACCAGACGGCCTTCGGCCAGCAGGATCAGGTAGTCGTCGTTCTGTGGGTCGAAGCTAGCTGCGCCGGTGCGGTGAACCTTGTGCACCTGCGGCTTCACTTCTTCCCATGCCCAGTTCTTGCGCATGAAAGCGGTGTCGATCTCGTTGTCGAAGTGACCGATGTTGCAGACCACGGCACGCTTCTTCAGGGCCTTGAGCATGTTCGAGTCGCAAACATTGACGTTGCCGGTGGTGGTAACGATCAGGTCGATCTTGCCCAGCAGAGCTTTATCGATGCTTGCTTCGGTACCGGTGTTGATGCCGTCGATGAACGGCGAAACCAGCTCGAAACCGTCCATGCAGGCTTGCATGGCGCAGATCGGGTCAACTTCGGAAACCTTGACGATCATGCCTTCCTGGCGCAGGGACTGGGACGAACCCTTGCCCACGTCACCGTAGCCGATAACCAGCGCTTGCTTGCCGGACAGCAGGTGGTCAGTGCCGCGCTTGATCGCGTCGTTCAGGCTGTGACGGCAGCCGTACTTGTTGTCGTTCTTGCTCTTGGTCACCGAGTCGTTGACGTTGATGGCCGGGATTTTCAGTTCGCCCTTGGCCAGCATGTCCAGCAGGCGGTGTACGCCGGTGGTGGTTTCTTCGGTCACGCCGTGGACGCGGTCGAGGATGGCCGGGTATTTCTTGTGCAGCAACTCGGTCAGGTCGCCGCCGTCATCGAGGATCATGTTGGCATCCCATGGCGCGCCATCCTTAAGGATGGTTTGCTCCAGGCACCACTCGTACTCTACTTCAGTCTCGCCTTTCCAGGCGAAAACCGGAATGCCGGCAGCGGCGATAGCGGCAGCGGCCTGATCCTGAGTCGAGAAAATGTTGCAGGACGACCAGCGTACTTCGGCGCCCAGGGCAACCAGGGTTTCGATCAGCACGGCAGTCTGGATGGTCATGTGGATGCAGCCGAGAATCTTCGCGCCCTTGAGCGGTTGCTCAGCGGCGTACTTGCGGCGCAGACCCATCAGGGCTGGCATTTCGGATTCGGCGATAAAGGTTTCGCGACGGCCCCAGGCGGCGAGGGACATGTCGGCGACTTTGTAGTCGTTAAAATCTGCAGGCGTGATTACAGCGCTCATGAAGAGCCTCCATTCGTAGTGTGCGAATGGGCGCCGTTGTGCGTTTAGTATCAGGCCAGGGTAACCAGGCCAGACAACGCCCCATCCGAGCCTGACAGGTCGAGCCTGCTGCAGCGCCCCTCGGACAGGTGGCGGGAGAACGGTATCAACTGAAGATGACCGTTTTGAAACGGTGGGGATTATAGCGGGCTGCGGCTGACTTCCCAAGCCTTTCTGTCGGCAGCATGAAGATCGCTCATGGGGTTGATAGGCAATGGTTCATAGAGCTTGCTGCGCTGCTCTGCCATGATGTTGCCCATCATTTGGCAAGACGCTTTGGAGTGACCATGAACTTTCACACCCGCAAATGGGTAAAACCCGAAGACCTCAACCCCAACGGCACCCTGTTCGGTGGCAGCCTGCTGCGCTGGATCGACGAAGAAGCTGCCATCTACGCGATTGTCCAGTTGGGCAACCAGCGGGTGGTGACCAAGTACATCTCCGAAATCAACTTTGTCAGCGCCTCGCGCCAGGGCGACATCATCGAACTGGGCATCACGGCCACCGCGTTTGGCCGCACCTCCATCACCCTGACCTGTGAAGTGCGTAACAAGATCACGCGCAAGAGCATCCTGACGGTGGAAAAGATGGTCTTCGTCAACCTGGGTGAAGACGGTTTGCCGGCCCCCCATGGTCGTACCGAAATCAAGTACGTGAAGGATCAGTTTCAGGATGACGGCATCAGCGAATAACTCAGCGCGGGTTTGATTTTTAATCAAATCATTCCGGATGGATATGTCCCAGGCGCTCTCGTCACTCAGGACTGCATCCTGTAGAGAGAGTCCGCGTATGAAACTGCTCGAATCTGTGCCACGCCACGCTATTGTGGCGCCGATCATCACAAGCCCCCTGGCTTCTGCGGCGCAATCCGAAGGTGTGGCTGCGCCCGTGGAAGAGGGCGCGGGCGAACGCAAGATGATCCTATGGCGAGCCCCCGATGGCCGGATCAAGGTGGAGTTATCGCCGCCCCCGGCCTGGCGCCTGCCGGTCAAGTTATCCAGCCACTGAACAGCCCTGAATCCAGCGTGTCGTAGTTACAGGCACCCCTTGAATTGAGGAGCACTATGGCCACGCAAAAAGACGGCAAGACCCCCAACCTGTCGCAGGAAGAACAACAGGACGTGGACAAGAACCAACCGCCTCGTGCGGCGGTTTTGCATGAAATCATCCGTACCCAGGGCGATCAGGAGCTGGAGCGTACCGTTGCCGCACTTTGGTGGTCAGCATTGGCTGCGGGCCTGACCATGGGCCTCTCGCTGATGGCCATGGGCTTGCTCAACTCGCGCCTGCCGGACGGTGAAGGGTTCAAGGTCATTGCCAGCTTCGGCTACTGCGCGGGGTTTCTGGCGGTCATTCTGGCGCGCCAGCAATTGTTTACCGAAAACACCCTGACCGCCGTGCTGCCGGTGATGAGCAAGCCGACCCTGGCCAACGCCGGGCGGCTGCTGCGTTTATGGACGGTGGTGCTGGTGGGCAACTTGTGCGGCACCTTGCTGGTGGCGTACGTGATGTTGCATCTGCCGATCTTCGATGCCAAGACTGACCTGGCTTTCCTCGATATCGGGCGCAAGGTCATGGAGAACGACAGCAGCCAGATGTTTGCCAAGGGCATCGTCTCTGGCTGGATGATCGCCACCATGGTGTGGATGATTCCGTCGATGGAAAGCGCCAAGATCTGGATCATCATTCTGATCACTTACCTGATGTCCCTGGGGGACTTCACCCACATCGTCGTTGGCTCGGCGGAAGTGTCTTACCTGGTGTTTGCCGGTGAGTTGCCGTGGAAGGATTTCTGGCTGGTGTTTGCCGGGCCGACCCTGGCCGGCAACATCATCGGCGGCAGCTTTATCTTTGCCTTGATCAGCCATGCGCAGATTCGCAGTGAAAGCAGTTTACCTAAGTAATAGACAGATACCGCATGGCCAACTCATGCAGCGTGGGCGATTTTGTCTGTGCCGCGACGTTGCAGGTAGATGAAGAAAAGTCCCGTGAGCACCGTCAAGCGACTGACCAGCGCACCGGTCCATGGCAAGTCCGAGAGATTCGCGCCGCTGGCCACTACCAGCCCGCCGATCCCATTGCCCAGGTTGAAGGCGCTCTGGTTCAGGGTTGAGCCGAGGTTCGGCGCTTCGTGTGCCTGGTCGATGATCAGCAGTTGCAGGATCGGGCACAGAGCGAAGGCGAACACGCCGCAGAGCAGCAAGGTGATTGCCGCCGGAATGAGCGAATGGCTGGTCTGGGTAAACGCTGCCAACACCAGCACCACCGCCAGGGCCATGCCCACCAGTGAGGGCAGCAAGCGGCTGTCGGCCAGCCGTCCGCCGAGCATGCTGTCAGCGGTCAGGCCGACACCGAACAGCAGCAACATCAGGGTGATGCCCAGCAGCGTGGCCTTGCGTGGCATATTGGCGGTGGCGATGGCCAGGATCGGCGCGCCGAACACCACGCCCATGATGACAAACTCGGTGGTGCCGATGCCAAAAGCGGCAACAGCCAGTGCAAGCAAGGCGAGTGGCATGCAAGAGTTCTCCGACGGTGGTCGAGACGCTCGGATCAGGCATACGCATGCCGGTGCCCTGATCGAGGAAGATCGGACAGCAGCAGAAATTTATTGGTATAGGTCTGGGCGCAACTGAGTGCGGCGTGAGCAGCTTTAGTATAAACAGCTGCTGACATATGGCGAATCAATTCTAGTTATTCTGACAAGGAGCGGCCCGTGGTTGCGACGGCCCTGGTACTGGTGGCGGCGCTGTTGCATGCGACGTGGAACACCCTGATCAAATTCAGCGGCGAGCGCCTGTTGGTGATCGCCTGTATGGACAGCGTTGCCCTGCTGTTTGTGGCACTGGCAGTGGGATTTGTGTCATTTCCGCCTCTTGAGATCTGGCCATGGATCATCGCCTCGGCGCTGTTTGAATTGCTCTACCGCTATTTGCTGATTCAGGCTTATCGCGTCGGCGACCTGGGGCTGGTGTATCCGTTGATGCGTGGTCTGTCGCCTCTGGTGGTGCTGGCGCTGACCCTGGTGTTTGCCGGGGAAGTGCTCAGCACCCAGCAGATCCTCGGCATCCTGCTGATTCCGTTCGGCATGCTCTGCCTGCTTTGGCAGGGCGGTGGCGGGGATCGGTTGCCTTGGTCGATGCTGCCGGTGGTGGCGCTGATCGGCCTGTGCATTGGCTGCTATACCTTTCTCGACGGCCAGGCCTTGCGCCGTTGGCCGCATCCGTTGGATTACCTGGTGTGGCTGACCCTGATCAGCGCCTGGCCTTTTCCGTTGCTGGCGCTGGTGCGCAAGCGGGCGGCGTTCGGTCTGTTCTGGCGTACCCAGTGGCGGCTTGGGCTGAGCGTCGGAGTGTGTGTGTTATTGAGCTACGCTCTGGTGCTTTGGGCCATGCAGTTGGGCTCGATTGCCGAGGCCGCCGCGCTGCGGGAAGTCAGTGTGATCCTGGTGGTGTTGTTCGGCATGCGTTACCTGAAAGAACCTTTCGGCCGGCCACGGCTCATAGCTTGTGGGTTGGTTCTGATCGGCATGTTCGTGATGAAACTCTAAATAAAACGCTAACAAAGGAATGAGTTATGACAGTCGCTTTCTGGTGTGTGTTGATCGCTATCGCTCTGCCTTACCTGTGTATTGGTGTGGCCAAGTTCAGCGGTGGCAAGTTCGGGCCCCGGCAGAACCACGATCCTCGGGCCTTCCTGGAAACCCTGGAGGGTTTTGCCAAGCGCGCCCACAGCGCGCAGCTCAACAGCTTTGAAGTGACCCCGGCGTTTGCTGCTGCGGTGATCATTGCCCACCTGGCCGGCAACGCGGAACTGGTGACCATCAATGTGCTGGCGGTGCTGTTTATCACCAGCCGGTTGCTCTACATCATTTGCTACCTGGCGGATTGGGCAATGCTGCGTTCGCTGGTGTGGTTTGTGGGGGTAGGGTTGATTGCGAGCTTCTTTTTTGTATCGATATAAGGCTTGCCTGTGGGTCGGCTCTATGTGGCGAGCGGGCAAGCCCGCTCGCCACAATGATCGCTAGGTCCCTGCCGGCGCATCCGGCACGTTTGGCAGCACCGCGCCTTTGGGCCACAGCATCCAGATCTGCCCCTGCTGTTTCATATTGCCCGCCAACTCACCCGCCGCATCGCCGGTACCCCAGAACAGGTCGGCCCGCACTTCACCGGTAATCGCGCCGCCAGTGTCCTGGGCAGCCACCGGGCGTACGATCGGCGCGCCATCGGGGCGTGTCGTCGACAGCCACAACAGGCTGCCCAACGGAATTACCTTGCGATCCACTGCCACGCTGTAGCCGGCGGTCAACGGCACATTAAGAGAACCGCGCGGGCCTTCGTTACTGTCGGGGCGAGTGCTGAAAAAAACATAGCTGGGGTTGCTCGCCAGTAGTTCCGAAATCCGCTCGGGATGGGCCTTGGCCCAAGTGCTGATAGCGCCCATGGTCACGTCTTCTTTCTTCAGTTCGCCTTGTTCCACCAGCCAGCGGCCGATGGGGCGATACGGGAAGCCGTTTTGATCAGCATAACCCACGCGCAGTTGACGTCCGTCGGCCAGTTGGATGCGGCCCGAACCCTGGATTTGCAGGAATTGCAGGTCCATCGGGTTGGTTAGCCAGGCGATGGGCTCGGCAGTAGAGCCTTGTTGATTGATGGCGCTGGCGTCGTCATAAGGCTTGAGCACGCGACCTTCCAGGCGACCGCGCAGGCGTTTGCCCTTGAGTTCCGGGTAGATGCTTTCCAGGTTGACGATGATCAGGTCGTCCGGCACACCGAACACCGGCACATGAGCCGTTTTGGTTTCGGTGAGGCTGCCTGGATAAACCGGTTCGTAGTAGCCGGTGATCAAGCCGTGGGGTGTGTTGTCCGCCGAGCGCAAGCCATAGACGTCGAGGTGTTCTTTAAGAAATCCGCGAATGGCGACGGCAGTTGCCGGAACGCTGACGGCCGAGGCGCAGGTCGCGCCCCATATCGGATCGCTCTTGAGGCGTTGGCAAGCGCTGCGCCAGGATTCGAATCCTGCCTGCAAATCGCTATCCGAAACCGTCGGCAAGGCTTCCCAGGTGGCACTGACATAGGTGGCAATTGCGTGGGGTTTTTCTGGCTCCTGCTTGCTGGCGTTGCAGCCGGCGAGCAGCGCAATCATCGGTAAAGTCCACGCGAGGCGGCGGCTCCAGGGTTTCAACGTAACATTCATGCAAGCAATTCCTGAGGCGATTGCCCGAGCCTGTTGGCGCTCAAGCAATCCGTATTATTAATAGGGCTATTGGTCTTTGCGGGCGGGGCGAGGATACTGGCCGCCGTTTCCCGTGACCCTGAGCCACCATGATTCTTAAAAAACTGACCGTTGTATTACTGGCCTGCCTGACACTGTCTGCGTGCGGCGGCGTTGATCCGAATTCGCCGCTGGGCCAGCGCAAGGCCATTTTCAAGCAGATGCTCAAGACCGGCGAAGACCTGGGTGGCATGCTGCGTGGGCGCATACCGTTTGACGGCGCGAAATTCGCCGAGGGTGCGGTCAAGCTCGACAGTCTGTCCCATGAGCCTTGGAAGCATTTCCCAACCGTGCGCGAAGAAGACCACACCAGCGCCAAGGATGATGTCTGGCAAAAGCAGGCCCGTTTTCAGGAGATGGCCAGAAACCTTGAAGCGGCCACCGGTGATTTGGTGATCGCCAGCCAGGTGCAGCCTTACAAGGCCAGCAACCTGGGGCCTGCGGTGCAGAAAGTCGAAGATGCCTGTAGCGCCTGCCATAAACAGTTTCGTGATCATTGAGCCTGCCTGGGCAAGGGGGCGGTAAGCGCCTTACTTGTCCAATTCGTCCAAGGCTTCCTGCAACTCTTTGCGTGATTCGGCGAGTTTGTCTTTGCGCTTGTTGATCCTCTCGGAATCACCTTTCTTCATGGCCTTGTCGAGGTCGGCCTGGCGGCGGCTGACTTCGTGCTTGGCGTCGAGCACCTTGTTTTCCCGCTCCTTTTTCAGGGAGGCGTCGGTGCAATGGGCGGTGACTTCGCTCAGGGCTTTTTCCAGGCCTGCTTGCTGCTCGCTGTTGCCGTGGGCCTTGGCCTGTTCGATCTGGGCGCTGATGGCCTGACGCTTGGCGGCGCAGCCGGTGAGTTCCTGTGCTTCTTCGGCCGCCAGCAACGGGGTGGTCATGAAGCTTGCGACGGTCAAAAGGGCGAGCGGTGCAAGAAATTTCATAAGGGCTCCAGGGTAAACAAGGTTGCAATCTGGTGGGCAGGATGAGTTCTGCTGGCACCGGTTAATACTGCAGGGGCCGGGCTAAAAACCGTCTATCCCGGCAGCGCGTAATGTTTCACTCATAGCCAGGACGTGCGGATCGCGAAAAAAAGCGCTCAATTGCGCCGCGCGTCCCGGGCCGATTCCAGCTTCAGCCTGCCAGGCTTGAGTGTTTCTGGTGGCCAGGGTTTGCCAGCCACCTTCCAGGTTATTGCGGGCAGTGGGCGGAACACCCAAAGCCATCAGCCATTGTGCGAATGGTCGCTGCCGGGCACTGCGCAAACTGTCGAGCAGGCGCGCACTGCTGCGATCACCGAATCCGTCAATGTTAGCAAGCTCTGCCTCATCCAGCTTCAACCAATCGAGCAGACCGCTGATTAGACCTGCCTGGATTAGCGTATTCCAGGTTTCACGGCCGATATGTGGCAGGGCCAGGCCTTGGTTGCCACTCAGCCAGGTCAGGCGGGCAAGCAGTTGTTCCTCACAACCAGGGACCAATTGCCAGCAGCTCAAATGATGGAAGGCGCTGGCCGCTGGCACCTCGATGTGGGTTCGTGGCTGGCTGCGCAGGATGACCTGGTCGAGCCTGGGAATGACTTGGCCGGCGAGGCTGATGGCGACTTGGTCTCCGGGGCGGATATCCAGTTCTTGCCAGCGCTTCAGCGAGCCGACGCTGACGCGCCTGATCTGCCGATCATCGAGCAACACCGGGTCCAGTTCCAGAATAGGCGTGATACGCCCGGTGCGTCCGATCTTGAAATGCACCTTGCGTACCTGGGCCAGCGCTTTGATCACCGGATATTTCCAGGCCGCCGCCCAGTAGGGTGTTCTGGCCTGCCAACGGTTGGCTGGTGCGCGCTGGCTTTGGTGCAGTACCACGCCATCGCTGGCGAACGGCAGTGGGTTGTTGTACCAGAAGGTACGCCAGTGACGAGCGTCGTCGAGGTCACTGATGGGTTGGCTATAACGCTTGCTGTCGGTAAAGCCCCATCGCTCCAGCGTGTCCAGTTGCTCATTCAAGTTGGCCGGCCCCTGTGGCCACGCCCAGACAAACAGGCCGATACCGGCGGCATCGGTATCGCTCAGCTGTTGGCGGTTCATCAGCCCGGCGACTTTACTGCGGGCATTAATACCGCCCCGTTCTGATTGGAGGTGTTCGCTCAGGCGCCAATAGAGTTCACCCTGCAGCAGCAGGTCAATGGGTTCGGGCAGTTGCTGCACGATGCCAGGGATCTTGCGTGCCGAGACCGACCAGTCTTGCCCGAGAACCCCGTCACCGCGGCTGATGACCTGAATCAGGCGACCTTTTTGATAGATCAGCGTTACGGCGACTCCGTCGACCTTGGGTTGAATCCACAGGTCGTGCCGGGTAGTGATCCAGTCTTCGACGGCCCGGTCACTGATCAGTTTTTCCAGCCCAGTGTGTGGTGTCGGATGGGCCAGAGTGCCCCTGGAACTGGCCAGCGGGTTGTCGGGGAGCGGTGCGTTCTGTGCAAGGCAGGTACGCCATTGGTCAAGGCGCAGACGTGCCTGGTCGTAGAGTTCATCGCTGATCAAGGATTGGCCAAGCCGGTGGTAACTGTCGTCCCAAAGGCTGATTTGTTGTTGCAGTGCGGCCATTTCATCCCTGGCCTTGCCGGAGTGCCAGTCAGGACAGTCTTGGCTCCAGGCCGTTATGGGGAAGAGGATAAACAGCAGGCAGACCAGCAGGCGCGGCATCATCATGAGCATCCTTGCTCCGAAGGGGCGCCCAGCCTAAGGCATCGGAGCACCCACAAAAAAGCCCCGCAGGCGCGAGGCTTTTTACCGGGTGTTTCTGCTTACTTGAACAAACCACCCAAGGCTTTCACGGTGTCGTTGCCATCGGCCTTGGCCTGTTGCTTTTGTTGGGTGGAGTCCAGCTTGTCCTGGGACTCGCTGACTTTTTTGCAACCTTTGTTTACCTGGTCCAGTGCGGCCTGCATGGCCTTCACTTTCAATTCTTCGCCGCTGGCCTTGGCCGCGTCGACCTTGGCTTGCAGGTCTTTGCCTTGTTTTTCGCAGTCGCCGGAAGTGCCACCCAGTTGAGACGTCAGAGCACCGCCCAGTGCGCCGAGGTCGACGGCTTGCACTGGCAGGGCGAACAGGCTGAGCAGAAGGGCGGCAGGAGCGAGCGTGGAAATACGCATGAAAAACCTCAATGTTCGATTGCCTGCGCACAAAAGGATCCCGAGCAGGCGCAGTGCAATATCCAAGTAGGTGAAGGGCTCGGGAGGGCGCGGATTCTAGTGGGCCATTATTTGGCCTGCAAGGCCCCTGTTGAACAAATGTGAACGTCATCGCGCCAATCAGCGCGCAACAAAAAGCCCCGCCGAGTAAACCCGGCGGGGCTTTGGGTACAACGGGCAGCGATTACAGGCCTGCAGCGGTAAGCAGGTCGTTGGCGCGGTCGGTTTTTTCCCAGGTGAACGTGGTGAAGGTGTCGTCGCCGACGGTCTTCTGTTCAGGGGTGCGACCGAAGTGGCCGTAGGCCGCAGTTTCCTGGTACATCGGGTGCAGCAGGTCGAGCATGGTGGTGATCGCGTACGGACGCAGGTCGAACACTTCGCGCACCAGCTTGATGATCTTGTCATCGCTGATCTTGCCGGTGCCGAAGGTGTTCAGCGAGATCGACGTCGGCTGGGCGACACCAATGGCGTAGGACACCTGAATCTCGCAACGCTCGGCCAGGCCGGCGGCAACGATGTTCTTGGCCACGTAACGACCGGCGTAGGCGGCGGAGCGGTCAACCTTCGATGGGTCCTTGCCGGAGAATGCACCGCCACCGTGACGGGCCATGCCGCCGTAGGTGTCGACGATAATCTTGCGACCAGTCAGGCCGCAATCGCCCACCGGGCCACCGATAATGAAGTTGCCGGTGGGGTTGATGTGGAACTGGGTGTCCTTGTGCAGCAGTTCGGCAGGCAGCACATGCTTGACGATCAGCTCCATCACGCCTTCGCGCAGGTCTTTGTAGGAGACTTCCGGATTGTGCTGGGTCGACAGCACCACGGCGTCGATGCCCACCACTTTGCCGCCTTCGTAGCGGCAGGTCACCTGGGACTTGGCATCCGGACGCAGCCACGGCAGTTGGCCGGACTTGCGGGCTTCGGCCTGGCGCTTCACCAACTGGTGGGAGAAGGTGATCGGCGCAGGCATCAGCACATCGGTCTCGTTGCTGGCGTAGCCGAACATCAGGCCCTGGTCGCCGGCGCCCTGGTCTTCCGGCTTGCTGCGGTCAACGCCCTGGGCGATGTCCACCGACTGCTTGCCGATGATGTTCATCACGCCGCAGGTCGCCCCGTCGAAGCCCACGTCGGAACTGTTGTAGCCGATATCAAGGATCACCTTGCGAACGATGTCCTCCAGATCGACCCAGGCCGAGGTGGTGACTTCGCCAGCGATGATCGCCACGCCGGTTTTCACCAGAGTCTCGCACGCCACACGGGCGAACTTGTCTTCAGTAATGATGGCGTCCAGCACCGCATCAGAAATCTGGTCGGCGATTTTGTCCGGATGCCCTTCAGACACGGACTCGGAGGTGAAAAGGGAGTATTCGCTCATCTCGATGTTTTCCTGATATTTACCGATGGTGAGTGTCGCCAGATGGCCGCTGAAAATGGCGGACCTGAATCTGGAAACCATTACGTAAGCCTACATAGAGACTTTCCCCGGGAACGAGTCCCGCAGCGGTGGCCCAACGGGCCAGATCGTCCTGTTCAAAGCCCAGCCAGAGATCACCGCAGGCCTCCCTGGCCCAACTCTGGTTGTGGCTGCATAAATCTGTCACTAGCAGGCTGCCGCCGGGTTGCAGCAAACCGGCCATTTGCTTGAGGGCTTCAGCCGGGGCGGCGAAATGGTGCAAGACCATGTTCAACACCACGCAGTCGGCCCGCAGGCTTACATTATTCAAGGCATCGGCCAGTTGCAGACTGACGTTGCTCAAGTTATCGCGTTCACACACCTGGCGCGCCAGTTCGAGCATCGCCGGGCTGTTGTCCAGCGCCGTGACCTGGTGGAAGCGGCGCGCCAGTTCCGGCAGAAAGCCGCCGTCGCCAGGGCCGACTTCGAGCGCCGTGGCCTCATCACTGAAGCTCAGCTTGTCGAGAAGTGCCAGCACGCTTTCGCGGTATTGCGCCAACCCGGCGATCAAGTCCTGCTGCGCACGAAACTTCTCCGCCACCCGCGAGAAAAAATCCTGGCTGGCCGCAGCGCGTTGTCCGTGGACCTGGCCGATTCGCGACTGTACGTCAGCCGGCAGCGCCAGGTTGTCCACTTCTTCCAGGAGCGCGGCATGCAGCTTGCCACCCAAGTGGTCGGTGTGCGGCAGCGCGCGCCGGTAAAAAATCGCATTGCCTTCGCGGCGCGTGGCCACCAGGTCGGCCTGGGCCAGCACCTTCAGATGGTGGCTCATGCCGGACTGACCGATGGCGAAGATCTGTGCCAGTTCCAGCACGCCGAATGAGTCGTTGGCCAGCGCGCGCAACACATTCAGGCGTAAGGGATCACCGCCGGCCTTGCACAAGGCCGCCAGCTCATCGCAGTCGTCATGACGAAGGGAGGGCGCGCGTAAGTTCATAGGGCCAGCAGTCTAGTGACGGGGATAAATCCTCGCAAGGCCAATATCAAAAAGTTTTGATATTGGTCGATAAGTGGTGGCTATAAGCAGGCTCTGTAACCTTTAGACGAAGGGGTGAAAGGTTTCTCCAGGCCAATCCACAGGAAAAACACCCTCAAGTGACTATCTATCATTGCCCCGAAGGCCGTGGCTGAGGGAAAATGCCGGTCCTTTTTTCCGTTTCTTTTATTCACTCTCGATTCAATATCCGCAGGAGAACAGCGATGCCCAGCCGTCGTGAGCGTGCCAACGCCATTCGTGCCCTCAGCATGGATGCCGTGCAAAAAGCCAACAGCGGCCATCCCGGTGCCCCGATGGGCATGGCGGATATCGCCGAGGTACTTTGGCGTGACTACCTGAAACACAACCCGAGCAACCCGTCGTTCGCCGACCGTGACCGCTTCATCCTGTCCAACGGCCACGGCTCGATGTTGATCTACTCGTTGCTGCACCTGACCGGTTACGACCTGTCCATCGACGACCTGAAAAACTTCCGCCAGATCCACAGCCGCACCCCGGGCCATCCGGAATACGGCTACACCGCTGGCGTTGAAACCACCACCGGGCCCCTGGGCCAAGGCCTGGCTAACGCGGTCGGTTTCGCCCTCGCCGAAAAAGTCCTGGCGGCGCAGTTCAACCGTCCTGGCCACAACGTTGTCGATCACCACACCTATGTGTTCCTGGGTGATGGCTGCATGATGGAAGGCATCTCCCACGAAGTCAGCTCCCTGGCCGGTACCCTGGGCCTGGGCAAACTGATCGCCTTCTACGATGACAACGGCATCTCCATCGACGGCGAAGTCGAAGGCTGGTTCACCGACGACACGCCAAAGCGTTTCGAAGCCTATAACTGGCAGGTGATCCGCAATGTTGACGGCCACGATCCGGAAGAGATCAAGACCGCCATCGACACCGCCCGCAAGAGCGACCAGCCGACGCTGATCTGCTGCAAGACCACCATCGGTTTCGGCTCACCGAACAAACAAGGCAAGGAAGACTGCCACGGCGCCCCACTGGGTGACGCGGAAATCGCGCTGACCCGCGCTGCGCTGAAGTGGAACCACGGCCCGTTCGAAATCCCGGCTGATATCTATGCCGAGTGGGACGCCAAGGAAACCGGCCGTGCTGCCGAAGCTGAGTGGGACCAGCGTTTTGCTGCCTACTCTGCTCAATTCCCTGAGTTGGCCAGCGAACTGGTGCGTCGTCTGGCCGGTGACCTGCCAGCTGATTTCGCTGAAAAAGCGTCGGCCTACATCGCCGAAGTCGCCGCCAAGGGCGAAACCATTGCCAGCCGCAAAGCCAGCCAAAACGCCCTGAATGCCTTTGGCCCGCTGCTGCCTGAGTTCCTCGGCGGTTCGGCTGACCTGGCCGGTTCCAACCTGACCCTGTGGAAAGGTTGCAAAGGTGTCTCGGCCGAAGACGCCAGCGGTAACTACATGTACTACGGCGTTCGCGAGTTCGGCATGAGCGCCATCATGAACGGCGTTGCCCTGCACGGCGGCCTGGTGCCTTACGGCGCGACCTTCCTGATGTTCATGGAATACGCCCGCAACGCGGTACGCATGGCTTCGCTGATGAAGAAACGTGTGATCTTCGTCTACACCCACGACTCCATCGGTCTGGGCGAAGACGGCCCGACGCACCAGCCGGTCGAGCAAATGACCAGCCTGCGCACCACGCCGAACCTGGACACCTGGCGTCCATCGGATGCGGTCGAATCGGCCGTGGCCTGGAAGCACGCCATCGAACGCAAGGACGGCCCTTCGGCGCTGATCTTCTCCCGTCAGAACCTGCAGCATCAGAACCGCGATGCGGCGCAGATCGAAGGCATCAGCCGTGGTGGCTACGTGCTCAAGGACTGCATCGGCGAGCCGGAGCTGATCCTGATCTCCACCGGTTCCGAAGTGGGCCTGACGGTTCAAGCCTACGACAAACTGACCGAGCAGGGCCGCAACGTGCGCGTGGTTTCGATGCCATGCACCAGCGTCTTTGAAGCCCAGGATGCCGACTACAAGCAATCGGTACTGCCGTTGCAGGTCAGCGCCCGTATCGCCATCGAAGCGGCTCACGCTGACTACTGGTACAAGTACGTGGGCCTGGAAGGCCGCGTCATTGGCATGACTACCTACGGTGAGTCGGCGCCAGCGCCAGCGTTGTTCGAAGAGTTCGGCTTCACCCTGGAAAACATCCTGGGTCAGGCTGAAGAGCTGCTGGAAGACTAAAAGCGCGAACGCGGTGGCCGATGGTCACCGCATCCCTTGTAGGAGCGAGCTTGCTCGCGATGGTCGTTAACGATAACGCTGGCTGTCTGGATAAACGCGTTGTCCTCAAGTTCATCGCGAGCAAGCTCGCTCCTACAATGGTTTTGTGTCGCTCATAAGAAGTTGTCCGCCATCGAGAACCCCATGCCCCAACCGCGCCCCTACAAAGTTGCACTCAACGGCTACGGCCGGATTGGTCGTTGCGTCTTGCGTGCTCTGTTCGAGCGAGGGCCGGCTGCCGGGTTTGAAATTGTTGCGATCAACGATCTGGCCGACATGGCCAGCATCGAATACCTGACACGCTTTGACTCCACCCACGGCCGGTTTCCCGGCGAAGTGCGGGTCGACGGCGATTGTCTGCATATTAATGGTAACTGCGTGAAGGTCCTGCGCAGTGCCACCCCCGAGGGCATCGACTGGGCGTCGCTGGGCGTTGACCTGGTGCTGGAATGTTCCGGTGCCTACCACACTCGCGCCGATGGCCAGCGTTTCCTCGACGCCGGAGCACCGCGTGTGCTGTTTTCCCAGCCGATGGCCAGCGAGGCAGATGTCGACGCCACTATCGTCTACGGCGTCAACCAGGATTGCCTGACCGGCGCCGAGCTGCTGGTGTCCAACGCCTCCTGCACCACCAACTGCGGCGTGCCGTTGTTGCGCCTGCTGGATCAGGCCATCGGACTGGAATACGTGTCGATCACCACTATTCACTCGGCGATGAATGATCAGCCGGTGATCGATGCCTACCATCACGAAGACCTGCGCCGCACGCGTTCGGCGTTCCAGTCAGTGATTCCGGTGTCCACCGGTCTGGCAAGAGGTATCGAACGCCTGCTGCCGGAACTTGCCGGGCGAATCCAGGCCAAAGCAGTTCGGGTGCCGACAGTGAACGTGTCCTGCCTGGACATCACCATGCAAACCGTCAGCGACACCGACGCCGAGGAGGTCAACAGGATTCTGCGCGAGGCCTCTACCAGTGGCCCGCTCAAAGGGCTTTTGGCCTACACCGAGTTGCCCCACGCCAGTTGTGATTTCAACCATGATCCGCATTCGGCCATCGTTGATGCCAGCCAGACCCGCGTTTCCGGCCCAAGGCTGGTTAACATCCTGGCCTGGTTCGACAACGAATGGGGTTTTGCCAACCGAATGCTGGACGTTGCAGAGCATTACCTGCAAACAGCTTCTCCATTACCTAAACCTGCTCTCTAATTCAGTAACACAGGAACTGCGACCCATGACCGTGTTGAAGATGACCGACCTCGATCTGCAAGGTAAGCGCGTACTGATCCGCGAAGACCTCAACGTCCCAGTCAAGGACGGTGTTGTCACCAGCGATGCGCGAATCCTGGCTTCGCTGCCGACCATCAAGCTGGCCCTGGAAAAAGGCGCGGCCGTAATGGTCTGCTCCCACCTGGGTCGTCCGACCGAAGGTGAGTTCTCTGCCGAAAACAGCCTCAAACCTGTCGCCGAGTACCTGAGCAAGGCCCTGGGCCGCGACGTGCCGCTGGTGGCTGATTACCTGGGTGGCGTCGACGTCAAGGCCGGCGACATTGTGCTGTTCGAAAACGTGCGCTTTAACAAGGGCGAGAAAAAGAACAGCGACGAACTGGCCCAGCAATACGCCGCCCTGTGCGACGTGTTCGTGATGGACGCCTTTGGTACCGCTCACCGCGCCGAGGGTTCTACCCACGGCGTGGCCAAGTTCGCCAAAGTCGCTGCGGCTGGCCCGTTGCTAGCTGCTGAACTGGAAGCCTTGGGCAAAGCCCTCGGTGCGCCGGCTCAACCAATGGCCGCCATCGTTGCTGGCTCCAAGGTCTCGACCAAGCTCGACGTGCTCAACAGCCTGAGCCAGATCTGCAACCAGTTGATCGTCGGCGGCGGCATCGCCAACACCTTTCTCGCTGCTGCCGGTCACCCGGTCGGCAAATCGCTGTACGAGCCGGACCTGCTGGACACCGCCCGTGCCATCGCCGCCAAGGTCAGCGTACCGCTGCCAGTGGATGTGGTGGTGGCCAAGGAGTTCTCTGAAAGCGCCGAAGCCACCGTCAAACTGATCGCTGACGTCGCTGCTGACGACATGATCCTGGATATTGGCCCACAAACGGCTGCCAACTTCGCCGAATTGCTGAAGTCTTCCCGCACTATTCTGTGGAACGGCCCGGTAGGCGTGTTCGAGTTCGATCAATTCGGTAACGGCACCAAGGTGCTGGCCCAGGCCATCGCTGAAAGCTCGGCGTTTTCCATTGCGGGCGGTGGCGATACCTTGGCGGCCATCGATAAATATGGCGTTACTGACCAGATCTCCTACATTTCTACCGGTGGTGGTGCTTTCCTTGAGTTCGTCGAAGGCAAGGTATTACCAGCCGTCGAAGTGCTGGAAAGCCGAGCCAAGGGCTGAGGCCTGAAGGCCTGAGAAAAGGAGTATTCCCATGGTCAAGTCGATAGCGCTGGTAATTGCCGCAGGCTTGTTGGCCGGCTGTAGCAGCGCGCCGCCTGCGGCGCCCGAAACCGGGAAAGCCGTACCGGACAAAGGCTGCTACCAGGCTGACTGGCAAGCTGAAACCCTGCCGGTGATCAGCAAACGTATCGGGCCGGATGGGCTGGAGAAGTACGATTCCCCGCCCAAAGGTAAGGAACAGGGCTGCCCTTGACGGGTCTGATTCACTAACCGACAGCAGTGGCGGCCTCCGGTCGCCGTTCGAGGATTGGCAATGAAAGGCGTTTTCGCCCTGGCAGCACTGGCCTTATTGGCTGGTTGCGCCAACCTGAACATGTTCAACAAGGCAGAACCGCAACAGGAAAAATGGACCACCTGGACCTGCGACAGCCAGGCACAAGTGGTCTGGCGGTTTACCGATCAGACCCACAGCCAGGTGGATATACGCCTTGGCGGTTCGGACCAAGTCTATCGCCTCAAGCAGGATGTGGCGGCTTCGGGCGTGCTGTACAGCAATGACCAGTTGGCGTTTCACACAAAAGGTGAGGAAGGCCTGGTTTACTGGGTTGCCACCGACGACTTGATCGGCCGCGGCTGCAAAGCGCCGTAAGCCTTAGTGCAATAACGATTCAGCAAATCGGCCTTCAAACCCCCGATCTGCAATAACTTGAATAGCAGCCGCCGCTACGGCAGGCTTGCACGATTAACGACCCTCGACCGGGAGAGAGACTCACAATGGCACTTATCAGCATGCGCCAGATGTTGGACCACGCAGCCGAATTCGGCTATGGCGTTCCAGCCTTCAACGTCAACAACCTTGAGCAGATGCGCGCCATTATGGAAGCCGCTGACAAGACTGACTCCCCAGTGATCGTCCAGGCTTCGGCCGGCGCCCGCAAATATGCCGGTGCCCCGTTCCTGCGTCACCTGATCCTCGCCGCCATCGAAGAATTCCCGCACATCCCGGTGTGCATGCACCAGGACCACGGCACCAGCCCTGACGTGTGCCAGCGCTCCATTCAACTGGGCTTCAGCTCGGTGATGATGGACGGCTCCCTGGGCGAAGACGGCAAGACGCCGACTGACTACGACTACAACGTCCGTGTCACCCAACAAACCGTGGCCCTGGCTCACGCCTGCGGCGTATCGGTTGAAGGTGAGCTGGGCTGCCTGGGTTCGTTGGAAACCGGCATGGCCGGCGAAGAAGACGGCATCGGCGCTGAAGGCGTGTTGGATCACAGCCAAATGCTGACCGACCCGGAAGAAGCCGCCGACTTCGTCAAGCGCACCCAAGTCGACGCCCTGGCTATCGCCATCGGCACCAGCCACGGCGCCTACAAGTTCACCAAGCCACCTACCGGTGACGTGCTGGCCATCGACCGCATCAAGGAAATCCACAAACGCATCCCCAACACCCACCTGGTGATGCACGGTTCTTCCTCGGTACCGCAAGAGTGGCTGGCGATCATCAACCAGTACGGCGGCGACATCAAAGAAACCTACGGCGTACCGGTTGAAGAAATCGTCGAAGGCATCAAGCACGGCGTGCGTAAGGTCAACATCGACACCGACCTGCGTCTGGCGTCCACTGGTGCGATGCGTCGCCTGATGGCAACCAACCCGAGCGAGTTTGATCCGCGTAAATTCTTCGGCGCTACCGTGACCGCAATGCGTGATGTGTGTATCGCGCGTTATGAAGCGTTTGGTACTGCGGGCAATGCTTCGAAGATCAAGCCGGTCTCCCTGGAAGCGATGTACCAGCGGTATTTGAAAGGTGAGTTGAACGCTAAGGTTAACTAAGCTTCAAGCGTTTATAAAAAACCCGCAGTGATGCGGGTTTTTTTTGCCGAGTTCTTCATTGAAAGGGCGATCCATTTAACTGCTAAATAGATCCGTCCCCTTAAATAGATTTGACGTTCACTGAGACGCTGCTCAACAGTGCTTTTTTGTCCGGGCTGTCCTTTGCCCGAACCACCCTCAATACCCTGGATTTCTCCGACAGTGACCTGTCGGACGCAGATTTTCGCAAAGCCGAATTGATCGACTGCAGCCTGGCCCATACTCGTATCAACGGCGCCAATTTCGCCGGTGCCGACCTGCGGGGTGCGGATTTGAGTGGGCTCAGGCATCAGTGATGCCAAACTTTTCAAAGGCGCCGTGATTTCCAAAGCCCAGGCGTCGATGTTGTTATCCGAGTTGGGCTTGTCCGTCGCTTGAGGTAATGGGCGTCCCCTTTAAAGGTTATTTGTCGACCAGGACTTTCGGGTTGGAGTTACCCCAAACCGTATACAAGTCTGCCAACAACGCCCCGTTGATGTCCTCGACTTCCGCTTGGGCAATCTGCGCATTGCCCTGCTTGCCAAACAACACCACCTCATCGCCACTCTTTACGGTCGGCACATCGGTGACATCGACCATCAACGTATTCATCGACACCTTGCCCACCACCGGCACGCGATGGCCATTGATCAGCACGATGCCTTTGTTGGTGAACGCGCGGCGATAGCCATCGGAATAACCCACGGTAATGTTCGCCAGTTTCGAATCCCGTGCCAGGGTGTAGGTGCGGTCATAGCCAACGGTGTTGCCCTTCGGATAGCTGTTGACCGACGCCACATGGGATTTGAACTGCATCACCCGCTTGTATTCGGTAAACGCCGGTACGGTGTCGCCAAACAGCAGGCCGCCTGGGCGAACCATGTCCAGGCGCGACTCGGGCACTTCCAGTGTGGCGAAGGAGTTGGCGGCGTGCAGGGTGATTTTGCTGCGGTCCAGTTGTGCGACGTTGATCAGCCAGTTGGCCTGTTCGTTGAAGGCCTTGAGGCCGGTGCGTACGTCGGCGGCGTCTTCGACGGTGAAGTGGGTCATGATCGCCTTCACTTCAAGGTTCGGCACTTTGGTGATGGCGACGGCATCGCGGCGGCCCTGGGCGGTGGTCATTTCCACGCCGTTGCGGCTCATACCGCTGGAGTTCAGCCCCAGGTGGACCACCAGCGGGCGGCCATGGTGTTCGGCGATCAGGCTGGCGCGCACCGCGAAATCCAGATTGCCCACCAACTCTTCGACGTTATAGGGCAGTGCCGCTTCCAGCTCGCTCAAGGCGGCTGTGCGTACGCGGATCAGTTGGCCCTTGAAGCCGCTTTCGCGCACCACGCGGGCTTCTTCGTTGCTGGCGACACCGACGCAGGACACACCCAGCTTGATCACCGACGGCATCAGCAAACCAATGCCATGGCCGTAGGCATCAGCCTTGAGCACGGCGCAGATTTTCGACTTATCGGCGAGAGTGGCTTGCAGGGTGCGGATGTTGTGTTCGAAGGCGGCTTTGTTGATTTCGACCCAGGCGTTGCTGTCCTGGATATTGACCTGCGCCACCCCGTCGGTCATCGACAGTGGCGGGGCGGCGAAGGTTGGATTTTGCAGCAGAACCATGCCCAGTGAGAGGGCGAGCAATGTGCGAGTGAATGGCATTGGCGAGTCTCCATGACTTTCTTGTAGGGGGTATTGCGCGTGTGCGGCGCCATACTCGGATTGTCCTACAAAAAAGTCGAGACCCTGGGTCGCGGTTCTGTCCTAAAGCGTCGTGAGAATGATCAGAGTGTTAGTCGTGATCGATATCCAACTTGGCAAAGGTCACTTTGCCGCCTTCCTTGCTGTCGCCGCTGTTGTCCTGCACGTAGACCCCGGCCTTGAAGTACAGCGGTTTTTTCCCCCAGGCGGCACCGATGCGTTCGTTCCATTGGCCGTTGGCGGCTTCCACGTTCAACAGGCCTGTGCGGTTCAAGTGGATGACGTAGGTGAAGTTGCGCTCCAGTGGCACATTCTCGGCGACGATGATCACCCGGCCTTCGCTGTCATCCGGGCGCATGCGGACTTTGGCGACGATGTTGCCGGTCTGGGTTTTTTCCTTGTACTGGTATTCGACTTTTATCAGCGGTTTCTGGCTGTCATAGGCGTGGATCTGGCCGATGACGATCTTGCCGGAAGACGGCACCTGATTGACGGCCAGGGTGGCGCGCAGGTAATTGTCGGCGTCCGGATACATCCAGTTGCGCAGGCGACCGTCGGCGTAGGTTTCCCGCAGTTCACTGCGAGGGTAAATGGCGTTTTCGGTGCGCGTTCCGGTGACCGGGGACCAGAACTGCACACTGCTGCCTTCGGCCTGGAAGTATTGGTCCTTGAAACCGCTGAGCAGTTTGGGGGTGTCGATGGTGGTGGGCGGGGAGCCAACGGGAATGCTCAGGTTCCAGGTGGACAGATCAATCATTGAGTACGCCTTTAATAGGAGGAAGAAGGCCGTGGCCCGAGGGTTCGCGGATTCTTTATAAGCGCCTGGTAATAGATTGTTAATGATTTTATGGCGGATTATTGACGTCATTAGAATGTCAAAAAGCCATGTTCCCTATAAACCGGGGGCTGTGGGCTCTTACCGTTAGTCGGTTGTATGGCCGTTGGCGCAATGATGGCACTGTCGTCACTTCTGCTTTATTGGATCCAGAGCTAGAGTGATCCCTCAATATTTGTCCGGCTTTTCTCAAAAGTGACCGGAGTGGCTCCTCAAGGAAGAGATGTAACATGGCATGCGCTTCAATTAAGCCCGGCGACGGCACTTCAGTTCTCTTGGTGGTCGATGACTACCCTGAAAACCTGATTAGCATGCGCGCGCTTTTGCAGCGTGAGGATTGGCAGGTCGTGACTGCCGGGTCGGGTCTTGAAGCCCTTGGGTTGTTGCTGGAGCATGACGTCGACCTGGTACTGCTGGATGTACGGATGCCCGGCATGGACGGCTTTGAAGTCGCCCGACTGATGCGCGGCAGCCAACGCACCCGGATGACACCGATCATTTTCCTAAGCGCCAATGCGCAATCGCCGGCGGCGGTGCTGGAAGGCTATGCCAGCGGCGCGATCGATTACCTGTTCAAACCCTTCGACCCCCATATCCTCAAGCCCAAGGTCCAGGCCCTGCTGGAGCATCAGAGCAGCCGCCGGGCCCTGCAGCGCTTGAGTCATGACCTGGAGTCAGCTCGTGCCTTCAATGCCTCGGTGCTGGACAACGCCGCCGAGGGCATTCTGGTGGTAGGCGAAGACGGTGTGATCAGCTACGCGAACCCGGCGATTTCGCGTCTGCTCAATGCCTCGGTCGATGAATTGCAGGGCAAGGAGTTCCTCAGCTTCCTGCAAAAGCCCCACGTGCTCGGCTGGTCCGACTCCGAGCTGTACGCCGGCTATCGTCGAGGCGAGACCTGGCGCCTGCACGACGCCATCCTGCGCACCGCTCCTGGTCAGCAACTACCGGTGGCGATGTCTTGCGCGCCGTTGCCCGCCGAGCAGAAGGCCATGGTGGTCACGGTGCTGGACATGTCTGAGGTGCGCCATTTGCACCAGCAACTGGAGTTCCAGGCGGTTACTGACCCGCTAACCGGCCTGCTCAATCGGCGCGGGTTCCATCAGGCTGTGGAGAATATGCTGTTGCGCGGTGAGCGCAGCGAGCACTCCCTGGTCTTGCTGTATCTGGACCTGGACGGCTTCAAGCGGGTCAACGATTCCCTGGGGCACGACGCTGGTGACCGGGTGCTGCGCTGGGTCTCGGAGCAATTGAAGGCATGCTTGCGTTCATACGACATTCTCGGACGCATGGGCGGTGATGAGTTCACCGTGCTACTGGAACTGGAATTCCCGGAGCAGGCAGCGAAGATCGCCGAGAAGCTGATTGAGCGGGTGTCGATCTGTCAGCAGGTCGAGGGGCTGGATGTGATGCTCGGCGTCAGTATTGGCATTGCCACGTTTCCTGACTGCGGCTCCGACCTGGACGGCCTGCTGCGCGCGGCGGACATCGCCATGTACGAAGCCAAGCGCGCAGGGCGTCAGCAATACCGCTATTACGATCAGGAAATGAACGGCCGGGCGCGCTCGCGCTTGATGCTCGAAGACAGTGTGCGCACCGCCATCGACAACAAGGAGTTCACCCTGGTGTACCAGCCGCAGGTATCTCTGGGCGATGGTCATTTGCGTGGGGTCGAGGCGCTGTTGCGCTGGCAGCACCCCAGTGTTGGCGACGTGCCGCCTGGATTGTTTCTGCCGTTGCTGGAAGAGGCGCGGCTGATCAGCCAGCTCAGCAACTGGATCTACCAGCAGGTGGCGATCCAGCGAAAGGCCTGGACCGAGGCGTTCAGCGATGAGCTGGTGCTAAGCGTGAGCCTGAGCAGCAGCCAGTTCAATATGCCCAACCTCGCCGTTCAACTGCAGCAGGTGCTGGAGCAACATGGGTTGCAAGGGCGGCAGTTGGAGGTGGAAATCAGTGAAGAAAGCTTGATGCACAACGCCGAGGAGTCGGCCAAGCAACTCAGGCTGTTGAGGATGGTCGGGGTACGTATCGCCCTGGATGATTTTGGTTTGGGCGCCTGTTCCCTGGCGCACTTGCGTGATCTTGAGTTCGATACCTTGAAACTCGATCCGCAATTGATTGCCCGCCTACCGGACTCGCCACGGGATGCCGCCATGGCCCGCAGTATTATCGAGCTGTGCCGGCATTTCGATTTGTTGGTGATTGCCGAGGGAGTCGAGACCCAGGAGCAGTGCCAATGGCTCAAAGCCAATGGCTGCCAGTTTATTCAGGGATCACTGGTGGCTAAACCGCTGATGGCCGAAGAGGTTGCCGACTGGCCGTAACCTTTCGCCTTGCGCGCGGTGCCCCGCTGAATTCGCTACACTGGCTACCTTTCAAATCCCCGTTGTTGACGCCATGACTGCGCTGAAATACCTCCAGGCCTACCCGGCTTCCCTGCAAGACCAAGTACGTCAGTTGATCGCCAAGGATCAGTTGAGCGACTACCTGAGCCAGCGTTACCCCGAGCGCCACGGCGTGCAGAGCGACAAGGCCTTGTACAACTATGCGCTGGCCTTGAAGCAGGACCATCTGCGTAACGCGCCGGCCATCGACAAAGTATTGTTCGACAACCGCCTGGACCTGACCCATCGCGCACTGGGCCTGCACACCACTATTTCCCGGGTGCAGGGCGGCAACCTCAAGTCCAAGAAAGAAATCCGCATCGCTTCGTTGTTCAAGGACGCAGCGCCCGAGTTCTTGCGAATGATCGTCGTCCACGAACTGGCGCACTTCAAGGAGTCGGACCACAACAAGGCATTTTACAAACTCTGCGAACATATGCTGCCCGGCTACCATCAGGTGGAGTTTGACCTGCGGGTGTACCTGACTTGGCGCGATTTGCAGGTCAAGACCTAACTTCCAAAAGGCTACCGAGCATGGATGTCAGCAAGACCAAAAGCAGCTTCTATCGCCGCCTGTATGTGGCGTATCTGATCGACAGCAAGTTGGCCAGCAGCGTCCCGGCGCTGACCGAGGTGACGGGTATGCCCCGGCGCACGGCCCAGGATACGATTGCGGCGTTGGCGGATCTGGATATCGTCTGTGAGTTCGAACAGGAAGACGGCGCCCGCAATCATGCTGGACGCTATCGGATTCGCAGTTGGGGTGCGATTGATCGGCGGTGGATCGAGGCAAATCTGTCGCCGATCAAGCAAGTGTTGGGATACCCCTAGGCCCGGCGCATCCCGATATGGGGAATATCATCTTCAAGATATTCCTCCCCGACCACCACAAACCCGTACCGCCCGTAATACCCCTGCAAATGCGCCTGGGCTGACAGATAGATCGGCACTTCGGGCCAGTTCTTGTGCGCCTGCCTGAGCGCTTCATCCATCATCTGATGACCAAGACCGGTACCCCGTGCACTCGGTGCGACGATCACGCGGCCTATTACCAGGTCACCGCCGTGGAGGTCCGGGTCCAGCAGGCGCAGGTAGGCTACCAATTGATCGTCGTTCCAGGCCATCAGGTGATGGGTATCACCTTCCAGGTCCTGGCCGTCGAGGTCCTGATAAACGCACTGTTGCTCGACAACGAAGACCTCCGCCCGCAGGCGCAAAATGGCGTACAACTGTTCCTTGCCTAGATCATTGTGGTGTTTGCAGACCCAATCGACAGTCATTGTTATATCTCGAATAAGTACCGGTCTGGGATAGTAATCCCGTGGCTGGCAACTGTCTTTATGGGTTGTGCAAACCCCTGAAAAGCTAGCTATATTTCGAGCGGGGTCAAATTGCCATCATTGAGTGCTCCCGCCGCTGACTTCTTTGTGTAATCTGCTGTACAGCGCGAGTGATGAGCTACAGTCAGGGCCTGGGCGTGATGCGGATCACGGCTTGCCAGACGTCATCCCCCGTAAGCATTTGCCCGCTGCGCAAGGACCTCAAGCATGCCGCGATTGTCTCGTGCCGTTGCTTTGCTCGGATTGCTGTTGCTGGCTCAGACGGCCACCGCAGAACGCTTGCGCCTGGTGGCAGATGCTTGGCCGCCGTTTACCGACGCCACGCTGGTCAATGGCGGATTGGCCACCGACATCGTCAGCACCGCGCTGGCCCGTGCGGGCTATCCCAGTGATTTTGAACAGGTGCCCTGGGCTAGGGCGTTGATGGGCGTAGGTGACGGGCGTTATGACGTGCTGGTCAACGCCTGGTACGACGAAGCGCGTACGCAGCTGGGGCAGTTTTCCGGCGAGTATTTGCTTAACAGGGTGCGATTTATCAAGCGCCGAGACGACCCCATCGAGTTCCAGAACCTGCAGCAACTGCACGACTATCCCGTCGCCGTGGTGCGCGGCTATGCCTATTCGGCGGACTTCGACCGCGACCTGCAATTTCAGAAGGTCCCTGTGCACAACTTCGCCATGGCCGTGCGCATGCTGGCGGCACAACGGGTTCGGCTGACGGTTGAAGATGAATTTGTCGCCCGCTACTACCTGGCCCGTGAGTCAGCCAGGGTGCGCAATGCGGTGGAGTTTCTGCCCAAGCCGTTGAGTGAAAACAGCCTGCATATCCTGGTCAGCCTGAAAAACCCGCAGCACAAGCAAATTGTTGCCGGGTTTGATCGGGAGATTGCCAGGATGAAGGTCGATGGCAGTTATGCAAAGTTGTTGAAGCAGCACGGGATGTAGCGGTTCACGCGGCGCTGGTGTCCTTGATCAGATGCGTTGCCAACGTCCGCAACGGCCCCAGCTGTCGACAAATCAACGCCAACTGCGTCTGCACCAAGCGCTGCCCTTCGTCGATCTCATCGGGCATCTGCTCCAGCTCAACCGCCAGCGCTTCCTCGGTATCGCTTTGAATCGCGATCGGCTGTTTGTTGGCCAGCCCCGTGGCGATCTCGTCGATGCTCGCCGCCAGGGTTTTGCCGGCACCTTCGATCAAGTGCTCGCGCACCTCGGCCGGTAACTGGGTTTCGCGGTGTGCACCCAGCCCCGACAGGTAGCTGAGCAAGGTGTGGGACAGCACCAGGAAGCGAAAGCCCACGTCGGCTTCCTTACGGAAATGTCCCGGCTCCATCAGCATATTGGCCAGGGTGGTGGACAGTGCCGCATCGGCGTTGTGGGCATTGCGGCGGGCCAAGCGGTAAGCGAGGTCGTCGCTTTTGCCTGCGCCATATTGCTGCATGATTTGCCGCAGGTAGATGCTGTTGCAGGTCAGGGTGTTGGCCAGCACTTTGTTCAGGCGTCGACCCTGCCAGTCCGGCAGGAACAGGAACACCGCTAACCCGGCAATCAGGCTGCCGAGCAAGGTATCGAACAGTCGCGGCAGGAACAGCCCGTAGCCATCGCCCACCTGGTTGAAGCAGAACAGCACCATCAGGGTGATCGCCGCCGTCGCCAGGGTGTAGCGCGTGGTGCGGTTGATAAAGAACACCAGGCCGGCGGCGATGGCGAACATCGATTGCACCAGTGGGCTTGGGAACAGATCGAACAGCGCCCAGGCCACGGTCAGGCCGATGGCGGTGCCGATGATTCGCTGGCCGAGCTTGCGCCGGGTGGCGCCGTAGTTCGGCTGGCATACGAACAGGGTGGTGAGGATGATCCAGTAGCCTTGGGAAGGGTGGATCAGATGCACCATGAAGTAACCGATGCTCAGCGCCAGGGACAGGCGCAGGGCATGGCGGAACAACAAGGATGTCGGCGTCAGTTGGGTACGCAGGCGCGTCCACATTTCCTTGAGGTTGCGTGGCGAGCGGTCCAGCAGGTTGCTGTCTGTGGCATCCGCCAGGCTGTCGGGGTTGCTGGCGTCGCTGAGCAAGCGGTCGAGGGTCGCCAGGTTGGCTGACAGCGCCCGCAGCGAGCGCAGCAGGCCGCGCCAGGCCGGGTTACTCTGGATGCGCAGGTGTTCCAGGGAGGCGTGCAAGTCGCCCAGGGCTTCGGCGAAGCTTGCGTCATAGACGAAGGGCTGGCGCAATTGGATCGACTCGGCGAGAGCCTGGCAGGCCTTGCCTTGCTGGCGCAGCAGGCGCTGGCAGCGGAACAGCACGTCGCTGTGGAAGAAGGCTTCGGCCAAGGCGTTGTAGGGGTAGTGCGATGAGCTTGCGCGTTCGTGGATGTCCTGTGCCAGGAAGTACAGCTTGAGGTAGCGGCTGACCTTGGCCCCCGGTCGGCCATTACCGACTCGGTGCAGGATGATCTCCTTGGCCGCGTTCAGCGCCGCCACCACCCGGCCATTTTGCTGGGCCAGTTCCAGGCGCCGCGCTTCTACATCCAGTTGGCGGATCGGTTCGAACAGGGTCGACTTGAGCTTGAGGTAGTGCCCCAGTTCGCGGAACAACCGCGCCAGGCTCTGTTGCACCGGCTGGTTGGAAAACAGCGCCTGCCACAGCACCGAGAGCGCCCCGTACCAGGCGGCACCAGCCACCAGCAGCAAGGGTTCGTGCCAGAAATCGGTGACCGCTCCGCCGCGCTGGTCAACAGCGATCATGGTGTAGACCGACAGAATCAAGGTCGCCGAGGCGATAGCGCCGTAACGCTCCCCCAGCGCGCCGAGCATGGTCAGGGCGAAACTGGCCAGGGCCAGGGCCAGGGCGAAAATCCACGGGTAGGGGAAGAGCAATTCCACCGACAGCGCCGCAATACTGAAACACACCAGCGTCACCGCCAGCGCATTGAGGCGGCCTTGCCAACTGTCATCGGTCTCGGCCAGGGCGCTGGCGATAATCCCCAGGAACAGCGGGATCAGCAGCGTCATCTCATCCTGGTACCAGCACAGCGCCATGCTGCCGGTGAGGGCGATGAATACCCGTACGCTGTAGCTGAACTTGTCCAGCGCCCAAAGGCGCCGCATGGAATGGTTGAACGAGGTCGATGACATGAAGTCTGGGGTCTTCCGGGACGATGCCGCTAAATTGAGCCAGTAATGACGCCACGGCAAGGGTGGCAATCACATCTGAGGGCAAAATATGTTCCGGCCTTGAAATACACACCCTCGTTTCACTCGACAGCTCCTACGGTTTTAGAGGATGTCAGATGTATTGCGCAGCAGCGTAGCCGGATGCCCACGCCCACTGGAAATTGAACCCGCCCAGGTGCCCGCTTACATCCAGCACTTCACCGATGAAGTACAACCCAGGGCTTTTCAGGGACTCCATCGTCTTGGACGACACTTCCCGCGTGTCCACGCCACCCAAGGTTACTTCCGCCGTGCGATAGCCTTCGGTGCCCGCCGGGACCAATTGCCAGCTTGCCAGCTTCGCCGCGATATCCGCCAGTTCGGCGTGGGTGTACTGCTTCATCGGCTTGGAAATAAACCACTGCTCGGCCAACAGGTTGGCCATCTTCTTGGTGAAGATCTCACCCAGCAGGGTTTTCAGCTCGCTGTTTGGGCGTTCGGTCTGCTGCTGTTGCAGCCAGGCGTGGGCGTCATGATCAGGCAGCAGGTTGATTTCCACGGCGTCGCCGGATTCCCAGTACGAGGAAATCTGCAAAATCGCTGGCCCGCTCAGGCCGCGATGGGTAAACAGAATGTTCTCGCGAAAACTCTGGTCGTTGCAGCTCACCAGGCAATCCACCGAAGTGCCGGACAACTCGCCGCACAATTCCTTGAGCTGATCGGTGATGGTGAATGGCACCAGCCCGGCGCGGGTTGGAAGCAGTTCATGGCCGAACTGTTTGGCCACCTGATAACCGAAGCCGGTGGCGCCCAAGGTCGGGATCGACAGCCCGCCCGTGGCAATCACCAGGGATTCGCAGCGCAACTCGCCCAGGGTGGTTTGCAACTGATACCCGGCGTCGAGTTTTTCGATCTGCTGGATCGAGGTGTCCAGGTGCAGGCTCACGCCCACTTGCTCGCACTCATCGAGCAGCATGCCGAGGATGTCGCTGGATTTGTTATCGCAGAACAATTGGCCGAGCTTCTTCTCGTGGTATGGCACGCCGTGCTTGGCCACCATGCCAATGAAGTCCCACTGGGTGTAGCGGGCCAGGGCAGACTTGCAGAAGTGCGCGTTGTGGGAGAGGAAGTTGACAGGTTCTGTGTACAGGTTGGTGAAGTTGCAGCGGCCACCACCGGACATCAGGATTTTTTTGCCGGCCTTGTTCGCATGATCGATCAACATCACTTTGCGCCCACGCCCGGCGGCGGTCAGTGCACACATCAAACCCGCGGCGCCGGCGCCAATGATCACGACTTCGGTAGAGCGCAAAATACAGTCCTCATGCAAATTCTGGTTCACTGCAAATCCTGATATGCAATGCAATGCAATGAAATGTGGGAGCTGGCCTGCCTGCGATGGCATCAACTCAGTCTGTTAGACCGAGTCGTCTGCATCGCGGGCAAGCCCGGCTCCCACATTGATCTGGTTCCTACAGTGGTTACGCGGCGCTCTTAGAGAATGCGAACGCGCAACGAGCGGCCTTTGATCTTGCCGTCATTCAAACGCTGCAACGCCTGCTTGGCGACCCCGCGCTCCACGGCCACAAACGCCTGGAAATCAAAGATCGCGATCTTGCCCACCTGGGCGCCTGGAATCCCGGCTTCACCGGTCAGAGCGCCGAGGATGTCGCCCGGACGAACCTTGTCCTTGCGACCGGCACCAATGCACAGGGTGCTCATGACCGGCACGAGCGGCGCGCCACCCTGGGACTTGAGGTTGCTCAGTTGGTCCCAGTTCAGTGGAGCTTTTTGCAGTTGTTCGATGGCCTGGGCGCGGTGGGCTTCAGACGGTGCTACCAGGCTGATAGCAATGCCAGTCTCACCGGCGCGACCTGTACGGCCTACGCGGTGAATGTGAATTTCCGAGTCGCGGGCCAGCTCAACGTTGATCACCATGTCCAGCGCGTCAATGTCCAAGCCACGGGCGGCGACGTCAGTGGCCACCAATACCGAAGTACTGCGGTTGGCGAACATCGCCAGCACTTGGTCACGGTCACGCTGCTCCAGGTCGCCATGCAGGCCGACGGCAGAAATGCCCTTGGACGTCAGGTGGTCGACGGTTTCCTGCACTTGCTGCTTGGTAAAGCAGAAGGCCACGCAAGAGGCCGGACGGAAGTGCGCCAGGACCTTGGTCACTGCTTCCATGCGCTCTTCCGGGGAAATTTCGTAGAAGCGCTGCTCAATCTGCGAATCGGAGTGGAACGCTTCGGCTTTCACTTGCTGCGGCGCGCGCATGAATTTGGACGCCAGCTGCTTGATGCTCACCGGGTAGGTCGCGGAGAACAGCAGGGTTTGGCGACGGGCCGGGGTCTTGCTGATGATGTCTTCGATGGCATCGTAGAAGCCCATGTCGAGCATGCGGTCGGCTTCATCGAGGATCAGCGTGTTCAACCCGTCGAGTACCAGCGAACCCTTGCGCAGGTGCTGCTGAATACGGCCCGGGGTGCCGACGATGATGTGCGCGCCGTGTTCCAGCGAAGCAATCTGTGGTCCCAGGGACACGCCACCGCACAGGGTCAACACCTTGATGTTGTCTTCGGCGCGGGCCAGGCGGCGGATTTCCTTGGCAACCTGGTCGGCCAGCTCGCGAGTTGGGCACATCACCAGAGCCTGGCAGCCAAAATAGCGCGGGTTGATCGGGTTCAAAAGGCCAATGCCGAAAGCCGCGGTCTTGCCGCTGCCGGTCTTGGCTTGGGCGATCAGGTCCAGCCCCTTGAGGATCACCGGCAAGCTTTGCGCCTGGATCGGCGTCATCTCGACATAACCCAGAGAGTCGAGGTTAGCCAGCATGGCGGCGGACAGCGGCAAAGTATTAAAAGCGGTGGCGATGGTGGTCACGGGACTGGCCTGCAAAACAAAATGTCGCGCAGTGTACCAGCCTCGAAGGATTTTCCCTGCACGTTCCAGACGAGAAGTCCTGGGTGGCGCAGGTTTTTCCCACTATTTCAGTGCTCGATATCGTGTTCGCGGCTGACCACTCGTCGGCCATCCTTGGGTGAAAGCTGCAAAAAGATCGCCGCCGCCAGCATCGCCATGATGCCCACGGTGAGAAAGGTCAGTTGGAACGCACCGAGCACGGTATTGACCCCGTCGTTGCCCACTTCGGCAGTAAAGCCACCGAGTAGCGCACCGGCGCAGGCCACCCCCAGGCTCAGGGACAGTTGCGCCACCACCGACAGCAAACTGTTGCCGCTGCTGGCCTGGGCGTCGTCCAGATCAATCAGCGTCACGGTATTCATCGCGGTAAATTGCAGCGAGTTGATCGCTCCCAGTACCGCCAGCATGGCCAGCAGCAGCGGGTACGGCGTCTGTTCGCTGACCAGGCCCATGCTCGCCAGCATCATCCCCAGCAGCAGGGTGTTGCCGGTGAGCACGATGCGATAGCCCAGGCGTTCGATCAGCGGTCGCGCAATGGACTTGGCGACCATCGCCGCCGCCGCCAAAGGCAACATGCTCATCCCGGCCTGGGACGGCGAGTAACCCAGGGCAATCTGCAACAGCAGCGGCACTAGGAACGGCAGGGCACCGCTGCCCAGGCGGGCGAACAGGTTGCCGAGAATGCCCACGGCAAAGGTCCGGGTCTTGAACAACACCGGCGAGAACAACGGGTTATCGATATGCCCGGCCCGCAGCCAGTAGGCCGCCAGGCACGCCAGGCCACCGAACAGCAGCAACATCACCCGCAGGTGCGGCAGGTGCAACTCCCCCAGGCCTTCCATGGCGATGGTGATCAGCACCATCGCCGCGCCAAACAGCAGAAAGCCCACGCCATCAAAACGCGTGCGTTCGCTGCCGCGCAGGTCGGGGATAAATTTCCATACGGCGTAGCAGCCGATCATGCCCACCGGCAAGTTGATCAGGAAGATCCAGTGCCAGGTCAGGTATTGCACCATCCAGCCGCCCATGGTCGGGCCGAGCAAGGGCCCAAGCAGGCCGGGAATGGTGATGAAACCCATGATTCGCACCAGCTCCGAGCGGGGGTAGGCGCGCAGCACTACCAGTCGCCCGACCGGCAGCATCAGTGCGCCGCCCAGGCCCTGGATCACGCGGGCGCCTATCAGCATGGTCAATGTGCTGGACAGGGCGCAGAGCAACGAGCCGATGCTGAACAGCATGATCGCGCCGAAGAAGATTTTTTTGGTGCCGAAGCGGTCGGCGATCCAGCCCGAGGCAGGGATCAGCAGGGCCACGGTGAGCATGTAGGCGATCACTACCCCTTGCATGCGCAGTGGGTTTTCCGCCAGGTCCTGAGCCATGGCGGGTAATGCGGTGTTGAGAATCGTCCCATCCAGCGACTGCATGAAGAAGGCAATCGCTACCACCCAGGGTAGCCAGCGGGCGGTCTTGGCGTCGAGAGGGGCGCGATTCGGCATGAGTTCCCTTTTGTTAGCAGGCTATGTTTTGGCGATTATGCGCCATCGGCTGCCTCTTTTCCCACTGGCGGTTCGTCGATATCTGACAGCGCCATGTCCTTGCCCACCAGGAAATCAATCAGCGCCCGATGCACCGCCAGAGCAGCGTCGTGGGACTCCAGGTCGAGCAAATGGCCGGTGTATTCGGCAGTGACGAAGCTGCTACGACCGACATATTGCTTGAACAGTTGGGCGTCTTCGGCCGGCGTGTATTCGTCCAGCGTGCCATTGAGAAAGTGCACCGGGGTTTCGATCTGGCGCAGTTGCGGCAGGTAATTGCCGTCGCCCATTTGCAGCACCTGGTGGATATGAAAGCGCGCCTGGCGGTATTCGGTGGTGGCCATGTTCGACAGGTGACGGTGGTTGTTGCGCTTGAGCCGTGACGACAGGAACTTGCCGACGGTCTCGTTGAGCAGATGGCCGACGGCGGACTTGTCATCGGCCTCGATCAGCACTCGGACGCGCTCCACGTATTCGAGCATCGCCTGATTGAGGCTGGGCGCCAGGGCCATCACCACCGAGCTTTCGATGGAGGGCGGGTTGTGGGCCAGGGTCAACAGCGTGGAGATACCGCCCCAAGAGGCCGAGACAAGGTGATTGACCTCAAAGCGCTCCACCAGGGCCCGGAGGATTTGCACTTCGTCGTCCTTGGTCACCAGGTCGAGCTCGGTGTTGTGAGGGCGCGAATAACCCGAGAACGGCAAATCGAACATCAGCACATTGAAATGCTCTGCCAGGCATTTGCTGGTGCGGGCAAACGAGCGGGTGGTGGACAGCGCGCCATTGACCAACAGCACGGTTTTCTTCTCTGGGTTGTTACCAAGCTGCTCTACGTGAACGTTGTAGTGCTTGAACAGCTTTTCAATGACAAAACTTCCATGGTTCATGTCAACGCTCCAGCTTGCCCTTTCCCGGGCAAGGTCATGCATCACTTGGGGGCAAGTGGGTTGGGGGTTGCGCAGGGGTTGTTTGAGTTTTTTACCGCGCGGACGTGGCTAGATGCCACTGGCCTTTATAGCGAGGTTTTTCAAAGACGACAACAGGTCGGATGGCCAGTGTCTGAAGCGAAATTTTGCGCATGGCGCAATGCGGTCTAGGGAATAACGCGATTCAATGTGGGAGCTGGCTCGCCTGCGATGGCCTCACCGCGGTGTAATTGATACACCCAGTCGCCTGCATCGCGGGCAAGCCCGGCTCCCACATTGGATAGTTGTCGCATTGGGAATGCGTGTCTACAGGGTCAGAGTCAACCGCTTGACCAGTGCCCCCGGTAACAAGTTGGACGAGGTATTGCGCTGGCTATACGTACTGGCTGACAGCAGCAATTCCCGATCAGCGGTTAGCGCTTCCAGCTGCGAACCCAGCAGGTTGTAGACACTGTCATCAAAACGCATGGTGCTGACCGGCGCCTTGATCTCGCCGTCTTCCACCCAGAACGTGGCGAAGCGAGTCATGCCGGTCAGGCGCGCCGCCGGCTGGTCGGAGTAGTTCAGGTACCACAGGTTGCTGATGTACAGGCCGGTGCCCAACTGCTTGAGGATATCGGCCTGGGCCAGGCTACCTGCGGCCATCTGCAACGCGCTGGGGGATTCGTCGTCGCTGGCGCCGTTGGCGCTCAAGCCGTACTCGGCGGCGCTACGGGAGTGGACCAGCCGGCCTTCGGCCTTGCCCGCGCTGATCAGCTTCACGTCGCTGCGGGGATAGCCGTCACGAGAGAACGCCGAACTCAGTGAGCCGCTGACCTGTTCATCGATGCCCACCAAGGGGCTCAACGCTTGATCGCCGCTATACAGGCGCTGCAACGGGCTGCTTTTGCTGGCGATGGCCTGGGCGGAAAAACCGCCCCAGGTGAGCATGCCGATGATTTCTTCCAGCGCCGCCGGAGCGATATAGGCGCGGTATTGTCCCGGCGCCAAGGTGTGCAGCGGGCGGCCAAGAAACTCCAGTTGCTCGCGCGCCTGCTGGAAACGACGGGCGAAGTCGGCACTGTCCCAGTCGTTTCCGGCGTAGCTGGCTTTCACGGCTTCGCCGTTGGCGTGGAACAGGCTGAAATCGAAGTTGAAGCTATTGGCCTGATGCCAGCCGAAGGCGCCCGAGGAGCTGGCAAAACCGCGGCTAATGGGACCAGCGGCGTAGAAACCGACCATATCCACACCGTGTGCAGCCTGGTTGATTTCTTCCAATACCTGAGCCAGCCCCGGCAGCGGTAGAGCCTGCTGGTCCTTGTTTTGCCAGGCGTTGTGGTTGAGCAATAGATAGGGATCTTGCGGCAGCAGCGCCAAGGTCTCGCGCAGTTGTTGCAGGCCATCGGCCAGGCGCTGGCGATCCAGTTCCGGTTCGCCAGCCAAGGTAATACCCAGGTCAGCATGGCGACCGTCATTGATCAGTTTCAGGTTCAGGCTGGCCTGTTGCACCTGGCCGGCCTGACGCACCTTGGCGTGGTTGAAACGCACGAACTCGGACGATTCCGCCGCGTAACCCAGATGAAACTGTTCCTCTTCGGTGATGGCCTGCTTGAGCCAATTCACCAGGGCCTTGAAGGTCTCCATCAGGCGTCTCCCCCAAACACATCAACATTGCTGAACACACACGCCGGCGATGCATGGCCGACGCGGATTACCTGGTTGGGCTCGCCCTTGCCGCAGTTCGGCGTACCCAGGACCTTGAAGGTACTGGCGTCGCCGACGGCGCTGAGCTTGCGCCAGAACTGCGCGGAAATGGCCCGGTAGTTGGGGTTCTTTACCACACCCTTGAGTTCGCCGTTTTCAATCAACTGGCCCCATTCGCAGCCGAACTGGAACTTGTTGCGAGCGTCATCAATGGACCACGAGCGGTTGGTGGACATGAGAATGCCGTGCTCGATGCCTTCGATCAGTTGCGCCTGGGTCTGGTCGCCAGCCTCGATGTTGAGGTTGGCCATGCGGTCGATAGGCGGGCGGTTCCAGCTGCACGCGCGGCTGTTGGCCACGCCGCCCATTCCCGAGCGGTATTGCGACAGCGCGCCGCCCAACGGTTTGAGCAGCAGGCCTTCGCGGATCAGGAATTGCTTGCTGGCGGCGGTTCCGTCGTCGTCATGGCCGTAGCTGGCGAGCTGTTCGGGAATGTCCGGATCGAAGGTCACATTGAGCAGCCTGGAGCCGTATTGCAGGCTGCCAAAGTCGCTGGCCTTGACGAAGCTGGTGCCAGCGTAATTGCGCTCATCGCCGAGGATGCGGTCCAGTTCCAGCGGGTGGCCGATGGATTCGTGGATCTGCAACATCATCTGGTCAGGCATCAGCAACAGGTCGCGTGGACCTTGCGGCGTGTTAGGTGCCAACAGCAGTTGCAGGGCCTGGTCGGCGATCTGCGCAGCGGCGCCGATCAGGCCGAAGCGGCTGATCACATCGAAGCCGCCTTGCTGGCCGAAGTTGGTGCCACCCAGGGTGCGGGTCTGGCTATCGCTGCCATCGTAGGCGGTGACGCTCAGGCCCGGAAAAATAAACCGCTGGGCCTGGCGCAGTTCGGCACCAACGCTGTTGAGGTAGATCTGTTCGACGTGGGTCAGTCCCAGGTTGACTTCCCAGTTCACCAGACGCTCGTCCTTGGGCACCGCAAAGGATTCGGCGCCGAGCAGTTGGTAGCAATCGCTCAGGGAAGGGAACGCCTGGTTGAGGTCGGGCGACAGGTAGTCGGCAACGTCGCTGGACACCGGCTGGTCGCGCAGGTCGAGCAGGGCGTGGGGCTTGATCAACCGGGCCTGCTGTTCGGCGCGCTCAAGGGCGGCTTGCAGGCCTGGCAGGGAAATATCGTTGGTCGCGGCGTAGGCTTCGACACCGTTGAGGCGCACGGTGAGCATCGCGCCTTCGTCGCGGTTCAGGTGTGGAGGCTCGGCGACGTTCTTGCGCACTGACAGGTATTGGCCGGATTCGCGCACGTAGCGCAGGGAGAAAAAATCGGCGGTAGTGCGCAGGGCGGCGAAGTGCTTTTTGAGGATGGGGTGCTTGTCGAACATGGGGCCTTCCTTGTGGGCAGCGCAGGCCCTGAGGCCCTCATCGCGGGCAAGCCCGCGATGCTTTTGGCTTTAGACCGGGCAACCCTTGGCGCGCAGGATGGCGTCAAAACGATCAGAGTCCAGGGTGCCGGCTTCGATAGCCGCCAGTGTAGCCTTCTCGCGGGCCAGCAGGTCATGGCAGCGCACCAGCAGTTCCGGCAGTTCAGTGCGCGAAGCTGCGACCACGCCGTCGCCGTCGCCGATCATCAGGTCGCCAGGGGCCACCAGCATGCCGGCGCAAGAGATCGGCACGTTGATTTCGCCGCCGCCGTCGGTGCTCGGGCCACGGTGTACGCCGCCGATGGCGTAAGCCGGCAGTTCGCCGGTTTGCCATTCGTCGAGGTCGCGCAGGGCGCCGTTGATCACCACGCCGACGATGCCGGCCTTCAGGGCCATGGCGCGCATGATGCCGCCGAACACGGCGCGGGTCAGGTCGGCGCTGCCGTCGATCACCAGCACATCGCCCGGACGGGCCATCTGCATGGCTTTGAGAATCATCAGGTTGTCACCCGGACGCACGCGCACAGTCAGTGCACTGCCGAGCATCGGCGCATTACCGTGGAAGGACTTGAGTCCCAGGCCACCGACGTTACGACCCAGGCAGTCGCTGACGGCAGCGGCCGGGATCTTGCTGAATTCCTTCAGCCATTTTGGGTCCAGTGGTTCAACGTTTGGATTGATCAGGAAGCCGGTAGGCCATTTGCTCGAAGAAACGACATCAAACATGAGAAAGCCTCGTGGCCAGGCAAGTGCCGGCGTATCGGTAGGGCAGGAAGATGAAACGTTTGCGCGGCAATAGATTAGGCCTGCGCGGGGGGTGGGATCAAGGGCGGTGCGGTGTGGGGCGGGTTTACAGCCTGTGCGGCCAGGGCTGTAATCCATTGTGGCGAGGGAGCTTGCCCCTCGCCACAGGGGCGTATCAGTTATTACGCAGTACGGCTTACTTCACGCAGCGGCTTGCCACGCGCTGGCTTGTCGCCCGCCACGTAGTAATCCGCTGTGCTGCGTGCAAGCGGTTGGCGGCCACGGATCTTGTCGGCGATTTTCTCGGCGATCATGATCGTTGGCGCATTCAGGTTGCCGGTGGTGATCAGCGGCATGATCGAGGCATCGACCACACGCAGGCCCTGCATGCCATGTACGCGACCTTCGCCATCGACCACAGCCATCTCGTCGGTGCCCATCTTGCATGAGCAGGACGGGTGGAACGCGGTTTCGGCGTGCTCACGGACAAACTTGTCCAGTTGCTCGTCGGTCTGCACTTCAATGCCGGGGCTGATTTCGCGGCCACGGAAGGCGTCCAGTGCTGGTTGCTGCATGATTTCTCGGGTCAGGCGGATGCCGTCACGGAATTCCTGCCAGTCCTGTTCGCTGGACATGTAGTTGAAGAGGATGCTCGGGTATTCCCGTGGGTTCTTCGACTTCAGCTGGATGCGACCACGGCTCGGCGAACGCATGGAACCCACGTGGGCCTGGAAACCGTGCTCTTTCACACCGTTGCTGCCGTTGTAGTTAATAGCAACCGGCAGGAAGTGGTACTGGATGTTCGGCCATTCGAATTCTTCGCGCGAACGGATGAAACCGCCAGCTTCGAACTGGTTGCTGGCGCCAATACCGGTGCCGTTGAACAGCCACTCGGCACCGATGGCCGGCTGGTTGTACCAGAGCAGCGACGGGTACAGCGAGACTGGCTGGGTGCATGAATATTGCAGGTACATTTCCAGGTGATCCTGCAGGTTTTCACCGACGCCTGGCAGGTCGTGGACCACCGGGATGTCGAGGCTTTCCAGCAGTTTCGCCGGGCCAACGCCGGAGCGTTGTAGAATCTGCGGCGAAGCAATAGCGCCGCTGCACACCAGCACTTCCTTGCGGGCACGGGCTTCAACGCGCTCTTCAGCGGCGCCGATCAGGTAACGCACGCCCACGGCACGCTTGCCTTCAAACAGCACTTTGTCGGTCAGAGCATGGGTGATGATGGTCAGCGTCGAACGCTTCTTGGCCGTATCCAGGTAACCGCGGGCGGTACTGGCGCGACGGCCGTTCGGCGTCACGGTACGGTCCATCGGGCCGAAGCCTTCCTGCTGGTAACCGTTCAAGTCGTCGGTACGCGGGTAACCGGCCTGCACGCCGGCTTCAACCATGGCGGCGAACAGTGGGTTGTTGCCGGCTTTTGGCGTGGTCACGCTGACCGGGCCTTCGCCACCGTGGTAGTCGTTAGGGCCGATGTCGCGGGTTTCCGCTTTACGGAAATACGGCAGGCAGTCCAGGTAAGACCAGTCTTCCAGCCCTGGGGTTTTCGCCCAGCCGTTGTAGTCCATGGCGTTGCCACGGATGTAGCACATGCCGTTGATCAAGGAAGAGCCACCCAGGCCCTTGCCACGACCGCATTCCATCTTGCGGCCGTCCATGTATGGCTCTGGATCGGTTTCGTAGGCCCAGTTGTAGCGGCGGCCCTGCAGTGGGAAGGCCAGGGCGGCTGGCATTTGGGTGCGGAAATCCAGACGGTAGTCCGGGCCGCCGGCTTCCAGCAGCAGGACGGTGACGCCTTCGTCTTCGGTAAGACGGGTCGCTAAGGTGTTGCCCGCAGAACCTGCGCCAACAATGATGTAATCGTATTCTTGAGTCATGGGGTCTCCTTGAGAGCTACAAGCTCTAAGCTTCAAGCTGCAAGAAAGAGCAGCGAGCGGTGTATCTGGGAGGTGCGGCAAACCAAACTGCTTTTACTTGCAGCTTGAAGCTTGCCGCTTGAGGCTCCTCAGAACACTGATGCGTAGTCGCCCAGCTCAACCTGTACCGATTTGATGCGTGTGAAGTTGTTCAGCGAGGTGATGCCGTTCTCACGGCCAACACCCGACTGCTTGTAGCCACCGACCGGCATCTTGGCGTCGGACTCGCCCCAGGCGTTGATCCAGCAGATACCGGCTTCCAGCTGATGAATCACGCGGTGCGCGCGGTTCAGGTCCTTGGTTACCAGGCCAGCGGCCAGGCCGAAGTCGGTGTCGTTGGCGCGGCGGATCACTTCTTCTTCGGTGTCGTAGGTGAGGATGCTCATCACCGGGCCGAAGATTTCTTCACGGACGATGGTCATTTCGTCGGTGCAGTCAGTGAACACGGTCGGTGCAACGTAGGCACCCTTGGCGAATTCGCCGTCGGTCAGACGGTCGCCGCCGCACAGCAGGCGCGCGCCTTCTTCCTTACCTTTGGCAATGTAGCCGAGCACGCTTTCCATGTGGGCGAAGCTGACCAGCGGGCCGAAGTTGGTGTTTTCGTCTTGCGGGCTGCCAATGCGGATGCGGGCTACGCGCTCGGCAATCTTGGCTTCGAACGCGCCTTTGAGGGCGGTCGGAACGAATACGCGAGTACCGTTGGTGCAGACCTGGCCCGAGCTGTAGAAGTTGGCCATCATCGCAATGTCGGCGGCGCGATCGAGGTCGGCGTCGTCGAAAATGATCAGCGGGGATTTGCCGCCCAGTTCCATGGTCACTTCTTTGAGCGAAGAGCTGGAAGCGCTGGCCATGACCTTCTTGCCGGTGTCGGTGCCGCCAGTGAAGGAGATTTTCTCGATGCGCGGGTGTTCGGTCAGCCAAGTGCCGACTTCACGGCCGCTGCCGGTCAGGACGTTGAACACGCCGTCTGGAACGCCGGCTGCGGTGTAGATCTCGGCCAGTTTCAGGGTGGTCAGCGAAGTGACTTCGCTTGGTTTGAAGATCATCGCGTTGCCGGCGGCCAGGGCTGGCGCGGACTTCCACAGGGCGATCTGGATCGGGTAGTTCCACGCGCCGATACCGGCCACGACGCCCAGGGGCTCGCGACGGGTGTAGACGAACGAAGTGGTACGCAGCGGGATTTGCTCGCCTTCGATGGCGGGCACCAGGCCTGCGTAGTATTCCAGCACGTCGGCGCCGGTGACGATGTCGACGTATTGGGTTTCGGAGTACGGCTTGCCGGTGTCCAGGGTTTCCAGCGCGGCCAACTCATCGTTGCGCTCGCGCAGGATTTCAACGGCGCGACGCAGGATGCGCGAACGCTCCATGGCGGTCATCGCGGCCCAGATTTTCTGGCCCTTTTCGGCGCTGACCACGGCACGTTCAACGTCTTCCTTGGTGGCGCGTTGTACGTTGGCGAGAACTTCACCGTTAGCCGGGTTGATGGCTTCGAAGGTGGCATCGCTGCCAGCGTCGGAGTAGCCGCCGTCAATGTAGAGTTTTTGCAGTTCGAAACGGGCCATAAAGTCCTCGCAAGTGCATAAGTGGTTGGCGTTAACCACTAAAAGGTGGGCCATTAAGGTTCTGGCAACACCGATCAGCAGCAGTTCAGGGGTTGAGCGATTATGTGTGCTCTAACTCACCTGCTTGGCCAATTGGAAATCCATATATTCGTAAGCGATCCGTTGCGCCTGCTCAGTGTCGAAAGCGTCTCCCGACAGTGCGCCGCGCAACCACAAACCGTCGATCAGGGCCGCTAGCCCGCGGGCTGCGCTGCGTGCCTCGGGCAGTGGCATCGCACGGCGGAACTGGCAGCACAGGTTGGAATACAGGCGGTGATCGTTGATCCGCTGCAACCTGTGCAAAGACGGGTGGTGCATGCTGCTGGCCCAGAAGGCCAGCCAGGTTTTCATTGCTGGGCCGTTGACCTGGCTGGCGTCGAAGTTGCCTTCGATGATCACCTGCAGGTGCGCCCGTGGGCTGTCATCCTTCAACGCGTGCCGACGAACGTGGACATTCTCGATCAAGACGTTCATCAGGTACCGCATCGTGGCGGCGATCAGGCCATTCTTGTCCTGAAAGTAGTGACTGATGATGCCATTCGAGACGCCGGCCAGGCGGGCGATCAGCGCAATGCTGGCATCTCCCATTCCGACCTGATCGATGGCCGTCAACGTGGCCTCGATCAACTGCTGGCGGCGTATGGGTTGCATACCGACCTTGGGCATCGTGCACCTCTCCTTAGGCCTGCCGACGAGCGATAAACGTCCGTCGGCTTGTGGGCCAGTCTATTTTGTTTTGATTGAACGTTCAATCAACAAAGAATAAGATCTGCGACAAATCGTCACGCCCTGTCGGTTTTTTACCGACAAGGCGCGACACCAGACATCTGAAAAAAACCTCTGAAACGACCACGTGGCATAGCGCGAGCTGGCGAAGACGGAACGTTTGAATGGGCAAGACGCTTAAGGTCATGACGCGACGCTTTTTTTACTGAAAAGAGCTCGCCCAAGGCTTTCGCCGCCAGCCAACAATGTTGCTTTTGTGGGGTTCAGGGTTTTTCGGGGTGTCTTTATATCACCCGCCAGTCGACTGCCAAAAAATCGATGGATCGGGTAAAGCGCTGCCTTGTGTTTCTCTCTCGCACTGCCTGGAGCATCTGTGCCATGAGTTCTGCCTCTCTTATAAAGACCCCGCCAGAAAAGGTACGGGTCAACGGTTGGGTGTTCTACACCTCTACCGCGCTGATTCTGTTGTTGACGGCCATTTTGATCATCGCCCCGCAAGAGGCCGGCCGGGTGCTTGGTGTAGCCCAGGCCTGGCTGTCCAAAAGCTTTGGCTGGTACTACATGGTGGTCATCGCCGCCTACCTGGTATTTGTGGTGGGCCTGGCGTTTTCGTCCTACGGCAAGTTGAAACTGGGCAGCAAGGACGACACCCCAGACTTCAGCTATGGCGCCTGGGCCGGCATGCTGTTCTCTTCGGGGATCGGCATCTCGCTGTTGTACTTCGGTGCTTCGGAGCCGTTGGACCACTACTTCAATCCGCCTGAAGGCGCCGCTGCCACTGGCACGGCCGCACGGCAGGCGTTGCAGTTGACCTTCCTGCACTGGGGCCTGCACGGCTGGGCGATCTATGCCTTGGTCGGCCTGGCCGTGGCGTACTTTGCCTATCGTCATAACCAGCCGCTGGCCTTGCGTTCGGCGCTGTACCCGCTGGTGGGCGAGCGTTGGGTCAAAGGCGCTGCCGGTCACGCGGTGGACGGCTTTGGCATGTTCGTGACCTTGCTGGGCCTGGTGACCAACCTCGGCATTGGCTCGCTGCAAGTATCGTCGGGGCTGGAAAACCTGTTCGGCATGGAGCACAACAACACCAACCTGCTGATCGTGATCATCGTGATGAGCACCGTGGCGACCATCGCCGCCGTGTCGGGTGTGGAAAACGGTATTCGCCGCCTGTCCAACCTCAATATTGTGCTGTTCAGCGGCCTGCTGATTTTCGTGCTGTTGTTCGGGCCGACCCTGCATTTGCTTAATGGCCTGGTGCAGAACACCGGCGATTACCTGAACGGCATCGTGCTGAAAACCTTCGACTTGTATGTATACGAAGGCGATGGCGAGAAGTCCGAGCGCTGGATGGGCCTGTGGACCCTGTTCTACTGGGCCTGGTGGATTTCCTGGGCACCATTCGTGGGCATGTTTATCGCGCGTATTTCCCGTGGTCGTACCGTGCGTGAACTGGTGGCCGGCGTGTTGCTGATCCCGCTGGGCTTCACCCTGGCGTGGTTGTCGATCTTCGGCAACTCGGCGCTGGACCTGGTGCTTAACCATGGCGCGGTGGAGTTGGGCAAAACTGCCCTGGAGCAACCGTCCATGGCGATCTACCAACTGCTTGAGCATTACCCCGCGTCGAAAATTGTCATTGGTGTGTCGATTTTTGTGGGCTTCGTGCTGTTCCTGACCCCGGCGGATTCCGGCGCGGTGATGATGGCGAACCTGTCTTGCAAGGGCGGCAACGTTGACGAAGATGCGCCGCACTGGCTGCGGATTTTCTGGTCGTCGGTGATCACCCTGGTGACCATCGGTTTGCTGTTCGCCGGTAACTTTGAAGCCATGCAAACCATGGTGGTGCTGGCCGGCCTGCCGTTCTCTGTGGTGCTGATTCTGTTTATGTTCGGTCTGCACAAGGCCATGCGCCAGGACGTGGCGATCGAGCTGGAGCAAGCGCAACTGGCTGAGCGTGGTCGTCATGGTTTCAGCGAGCGCTTGACTGCCCTCGACCTGCACCCAACCCAAGCCGTGGTGCAGCGCTTTATGGATAAAAAGGTGACGCCAGCGCTGGAAGAAGCGGCGGCGGCCTTGCGTGCTCAAGGGCTGGATGTGCAGACTTTGCTCGGTAAGTCCAAGTGCTGCATGGGCGTGCGGATCGAGATGGAAGAGGGCAACCCGTTTGTCTACGAGGTCAGCCTGGATGGCTACCTGGCGGCGCCGAGTGAGTCGCTTCAGGGCGAGGAAGAGCGCACGCGCTACTACCGCGCCGAGGTGTATTTGCACAACGGCAGCCAGGAATACGACCTGATGGGCTTCACCCCGGAACAAATTACCCGGGATGTGCTCGATCAGTTTGAAAGCCATCGCCAGCTCCTTGGCCGTGTCTATAGCTGAGGGTTGAGACAGTGACCGTTCCCCCGCATGGGAACGATCAAACTGCCTAAAACAAAAAGGGATCGCTCACCGCGATCCCTTTTTTTCAGCCCAGGTTCTTGCCTAACAGCGCGTGGTACAGCTCGCTGTCACCCAAAATACCCACCACCTTGTCGTTGTCCTGCAGCACCAGCTTGTTTCCTGTCTGATAGCGAATCTGCAACGCATCGCGCATACCAATATTGGAATCCACCAGCGTCGGTACCCGACCCAACCCCTCCACCGCTTGCCCAGGCGCCCAGTTCTGCAGGTTCAGCACTGAACCATTCTGGCGTGCGCCCTTGATGGTGTTGCCTTCGGCCAGGTCCAGCCACGAGTCGCCGCTAGGATCGAGACATACCGAGCTGTTGACCCGTTTGCAGTTGTCCAGCGTGCGCATCAGGCTGCGGCCGCACAGCACGTTCAGCGGGTTGGTATGGGCGACGAAGGTGCGCACATAGTCATCCGCCGGGTTCAGCACGATCTCTTCCGGCACGCTGTACTGGATGATCCGACCGTCTTTCATGATCGCGATGCGGCTGCCCAGTTTCAGCGCCTCATCCAGGTCATGGCTAACGAATACGATGGTCTTGCTCAGCTTGCGTTGCAGCTCCAGCAGTTCATCCTGCAAACCCTGGCGGATCAGCGGGTCGAGGGCGGAGAAGGGTTCGTCCATCAGCAGGATATCGGCGTCCATCGCCAGGGCCCGGGCCAGGCCCACACGCTGCTGCATGCCGCCGGACAGCTCATCGGGTTTCTTGTTGCGCCACTGAGACAGGCCCACCAGCTCCAACTTCTCGTCCACCAACTTGCGGCGTTCTTTCTCCGGCCGGCCCTGCATCTCCAGGCCGAAGCTGATGTTTTCGCGCACCGTCAGCCACGGCATCAGGGCGAATTTCTGGAAGACCATGGCGATGCGCTTGGTGCGCATCATTTTCAGCTCGGCTGGCGTACAAGACGCAATGTCGATCTGTTTGCCTTCATGCTCAACAAACAGTTGCCCGCGGCTGACGGTATTCAAGCCGTTGATGCAACGCAGCAGGCTCGACTTGCCGGAGCCGGACAGGCCCATCAGCACGCAGATCTCGCCTTTCTCGATGTCGAGGCTGGCCTTTTCGACGCCGACAATTTGCCCGGTTTTTTTCAGGATCTGGTCGCGGGTCATGCCTTGGTCAAGCAGTTTCAGGGCTTCACGGGGGTCCTTGGAGAACACCACGTCGACCTGATCAAAGCGAATGATGCTCATGCGTCACCCCCTACTTTGGCGTCGGGTTGTTTGCAGATACGGTCGAGCATGATCGCCAGCAGCACGATCGCCAGGCCGGCTTCGAAGCCCAGGGCAATGTCGGCGGTGTTCAGTGCGTTGACCACCGGTTTGCCGAGGCCGTCGGCGCCCACCAGGGCGGCGATTACCACCATCGACAACGACAGCATGATGCATTGGGTAATGCCAGCGGCGATGCTCGGCATGGCGTGGGGCAGTTCAATACGCGAGAGCAATTGACGGCGTGAGCAGCCAAAGGCCTTGCCTGCGTCCAGCAACTCTTGCGGGACATCACGGATACCCAGGTAGGTCAGACGGATGGGCGCGGCAATCGCGAACACCACCGTGGAAATCAGGCCGGGCACCACACCCAGCCCGAAGAGGGTCAGGGTAGGGATGAGGTAGACGAAGGTCGGTACGGTCTGCATCAGATCGAGTACCGGCCGCATCAGGGTGTAGAACATCGGTTTGTGTGCGGCGACGATGCCCAGCGGCACACCGATGACCACGCAGACCAGGGTGGCGAACAACACTTGCGCCAGGGTCTCCATGGTTTCCTGCCAGTACCCCAGGTTGAGGATCAGCAGAAAGGAAAGGATGACGAAAGCCGTCAGTCCCCATTTGCGTTGAATAAAGTGAGCAAGCAGCGCAATCAGACCGATCAATGCCAGCGGATTGAACCAGGTCAGCGCAAACGTCACGCCGTGGATCATCGTTTCCAGTGTCGATGCGATTGCGTCGAAGTAGTCGGCGCCGTTTTGCGTCAACCATTCAACGAAGGCAGCGATGTACTGGCCAAGGGGGATTTTCTGTTCAGTCAGCATGGTAGTGAGTGTCCACATGCGAAGAGGGAAAACATCCCGGGCCAGCGTACCGGCCCGGGGTCAGCGGTTACTCGGCGAGCTTGGCTTTTACGGCCTCCAAACCTGGTTTGCCATCGATGGTGGTAACACCGGCGAGCCAGGTGTCGAGCACTTGCGGGTTTTTCTTCAACCACGCCTTGGCGGCGGCTTCGGGTTTCATTTTGTCGTCCAGGACATTGCCCATCAGGGTACTTTCCATGTCCAGGGTGAACGCCAGGTTTTTCAGCAACTGACCGACGTTGCTGCATTCCTGGACGTAGCCTTTGCGGGTGTTGGTGTAGATGGTCGCCTTGCCGTAGTCGGGGCCGAAGGAATCGTCACCGCCGGTGAGGTACTTCATCTTGAAACGGGTGTTCATCGGGTGCGGCTCCCAGCCCAGGAACACCACATCGGTGCCACGGCGCTGAGCGCGGTCTACCTGGGACAACATCCCGGCTTCGCTGGACTCGACCACCTTGAAACCGGCGGTCTTCAAGCCGAAGGCGTCTTTGTCGATCAGGCTCTGGATGGTGCGGTTACCGTCGTTACCCGGCTCAATGCCGTAGATCTTTCCGTCCAGTTCTTTCTTGAATTTGACGATGTCGGCGAAGTCTTTCAGGCCCTTGTTGTACAGCGCCTCGGGCACCGCCAGGGTGTACTTGGCGTTTTCCAGGTTAGCGCGCACGGTTTCCACGGTGCCGGCATCACGGTACTGCTTGATGTCGTTTTCCATGGTCGGCATCCAGTTGCCGAGGAAAATGTCCATGTTCTTGCCGTCGGCCAGGGACTTGTAGGTCACTGGAACGGAAATCATCGTGGTGCGGGTTTTGTAGCCGAGGGCTTCGAGGACCACGCTGGTGGTGGCGGTGGTGACGGTGATGTCAGTCCAGCCGACATCCGAGAAATTGACGGTACTGCATTGCGCCGGTTCTGCGGCTTGTGCCGCAAGGGGCAGACTCAGCATGGCGGCCAACAACAACGACGGGGAACCTTTCATGGGTTTGGACTCCTGGTGTTTTTCTGGCGGCGTTTGCCGCGCTTTATAAGTGTTGCGGTTGGGGCGTGCGACACAGCTCTGCCACGGTACCTTGCAAACGAGTCGTGACTTGATCATGTACCAGTGAAAATCTGACGCCTACAGGGGGCGTCGTATCCAGTACAGGGATGGTCGTATCCAGTGTCGGTGACGTCGCTTACAGAATTTTTCCAAGGCAATACTGCACTTTTTGTCGATCTGCACCGTAAAAAAACGGTCAAAACGAGTGATCGCACGGGGGCGGCGCTGGTAAGCATGGGTACGTCGGTGTGAGACGCCGAACGGGGCAACAAAAGCTTGATGATGCGCCCATCTCGGCGGAAAGCAGCTTGAGCGTAGCAGCTCCGTCACCAGGTGTTTTCTATGCCTGGCCTGTGCTCATCGAGGAGTTTCACGGTAATGGCTATTAGCGTTTTCGACCTGTTCAAGATCGGCATCGGCCCTTCCAGTTCTCACACCGTCGGCCCCATGCGCGCCGCGGCGTTATTCGTTCAAGGATTGCGTGAACGTGGTCTGTTGGAACAGGTACGGCGCGTTGAAGTTCAGCTCTACGGCTCTTTATCGGCCACGGGCATCGGTCACGGCAGCGACAATGCCGTGATCATGGGGCTGATGGGCGAGTGGCCGGATGCGATTGATCCGTCGCTAATTGGCCTGTGCATCGAGACCCTGCGCGAGACCAACACCTTGCTGCTGGACGGGCGTTTGCCGGTGCCGTTCCTGTGGTCGCGGGACATGCGCCTGATCGATGAAAACCTGCCGTTCCACCCCAATGCCATGACCCTGGTGGTGTTCGCTGATGACACTGAACTGCACCGCGACACCTACTATTCAGTGGGCGGCGGTTTTGTGGTGGATCAAGCGCAGGCCGCCAGTGGCGTGGCAGACATGGATCGCACTGAGCTGCCCTATGATTTTTCCAGCGCCGTGCAATTGCTGAGTTTGTGCAAGACCCACAACCTGCGGGTCGCCGAATTGATGTTGGCCAACGAAAAGGTCTGGCGCTCGGAGGAGGACATTCGCAGTGGCCTGATGAAGCTCTGGCGTGCAATGCAAGATTGCGTCGAACAAGGCCTCAAACACGAAGGCATCCTCCCCGGCGGCCTGAACGTGCGGCGGCGTGCGGCCAGGTTGCACCGCAGTTTGCAGGAGCTGGGCAAGCCCAACGTGATCGGCTCGACCTTGAGCGCCATGGAGTGGGTCAACCTGTTCGCCCTGGCCGTGAACGAGGAAAACGCCGCCGGCGGGCGCATGGTCACGGCACCTACCAACGGTGCGGCGGGGATCATTCCGGCGGTGTTGCACTACTTTATGAAATTCAGCGAGGTGGTCACCGAAGCCAACGTGGTGGACTACTTCCTCAGCGCGGCGGCGGTGGGGATTTTGTGTAAAAAGAATGCCTCGATCTCCGGCGCCGAAGTCGGTTGCCAGGGCGAAGTCGGCTCAGCCTGCGCCATGGCGGCGGCCGGGCTGGCGGAGATTCTCGGCGCTACGCCGGAACAGCTGTGCAATGCGGCGGAGATTGGCCTGGAGCACAATCTGGGCCTGACCTGCGACCCGGTGGGCGGCCTGGTGCAAGTGCCGTGTATCGAGCGTAATGCCATTGCGGCGGTGAAAGCGATCAATGCGGCGCAGATGGCCTTGCGTGGCGATGGTCAGCACTTTATCTCCCTGGACCGGGTGATCCGCACCATGCGTGATACCGGCGCGGATATGCATGACAAGTACAAGGAGACTTCACGGGGTGGGTTGGCGGTGAGTGCCGTTGAATGTTGACTGTAGGAGCGAGCTTGCTCGCGAAGGTCGTGAACGATAACGCGCCCATCCTGAATGAACGCGGCGCTCTCAGGTTTTTCGCGAGCAAGAACTAGGCGTCCCCCTCGCTCCTACATTGAGCACACCCTCTCGTCACGCCACCTTTTAGCGCGTCGCAAATAGATAAGTAGCTCCCGAACGAATCCGCCGCTGACCACCCGTCACCTGTGCTTGTGGTGACAGACTTTTCCCACGTCGTTTCTTCCGCTTCCCACAAGTGCTACCGATCTGCTCACACCCCTTGAGCCTGCTTCCTATCGCGTTTTTTTCGGGTCATATCCCCCACTCCGTGCGCGGGCTTATATAGACAGGTCAGCAGGTCGTTTTCAGGAGTTATTGAATGGCCATTCAACTTTAGGCATGGCATTTGCTCTATCAATTCAAAGCCTCTCTCCCAGGAAATATTCCCGAGGAAGATGAGTGCAATAACAAGAGCCTCGCCTGAGGCCATCATCCGCTTTGTGTGAGGAGATACCGCGATGACGTCGTTCAACTCCGGGGCTCAACCCCAGAACCGTGCGCCTCAATCCATCGGCTTTTTGCTGCTGGACAATTTCACGCTGATTTCCCTGGCCTCCGCAGTAGAACCGCTGCGCATGGCCAATCAATTGTCCGGCCGCGAGCTGTACCGCTGGACGACCTTGAGTGTCGATGGAAACCATGTGTGGGCCAGCGACGGTCTGCAAATCACCCCCGATGCCTCGATGCACAAAGCTCCGGCCCTGGACACCATCATTGTCTGCGGCGGCGTGGGTATCCAGCGCACCGTCACCCGTGAACATGTGTCGTGGCTGCAAAGCCAGGCGCGCCAGTCGCGCCGTCTCGGTGCGGTGTGCACCGGCAGCTGGGCTTTGGCTTGCGCAGGTCTGTTGGATGGCTTTGATTGCAGCGTGCACTGGGAATGCCTGGCGTCGATGCAGGAAGCTTTCCCACGCGTGGCCATGAGCACACGCCTGTTCACGCTGGACCGCAACCGCTTCACCAGCTCCGGCGGCACTGCGCCGCTGGACATGATGCTGCACCTGATCAGCCGCGACCACGGTCGTGAATTGTCGGCGGCGATCTCCGAGATGTTTGTTTACGAACGCATCCGCAATGAGCAGGATCACCAGCGTGTACCGCTCAAGCACATGCTCGGCACCAATCAACCGAAACTGCAGGAAATCGTTGCGCTGATGGAGGCCAATCTGGAAGAACCCATCGACCTCGATGAACTGGCGGTGTATGTCGCCGTTTCCCGGCGTCAGCTGGAGCGGTTGTTCCAGAAATACCTGCACTGTTCGCCGTCGCGCTACTACCTCAAGTTGCGCCTGATCCGTGCACGGCAGTTGCTCAAGCAAACGCCGATGTCGATCATCGAAGTGGCATCGGTGTGCGGGTTTGTCTCCACGCCGCACTTCTCCAAGTGCTACCGAGAATACTTCGGCATTCCACCACGGGATGAGCGCGTCGGTTCCAACACCACCCAGCAAGTGGCAATGATGCCGATCCCGCAGGCGTTGGTGTTGTCACCGCTGTCCGGGCCGTTGTCGGCGTTGAGCCAGGCTCGCAATGAGTCGACTTTCGCGAGTGTAAGGCTCTAACGCTCTAACTGTAGGAGCGAGCTTGCTCGCGAAGGTCGTGAACGATGACGCTGGCATCCTGGATGAACGCGTCGTCCTCAGGCTTTTCGCGAGCAAGCTCGCTCCTACAGAGACAGTGATTTTCAGGCGCCGGAGTTCTGCCGAAACTGCACCAGCGCCGGTAACAGCTGCTTATCGATAGCCTGCCTTACCGCCGGCAAAATCGTCGCGCTGCTGGTGTACATCTGCTCGACCATGCCCTTGAGCGCCTTGGCTCGCGTTTCACTCAAGCCGCGCACGGCACATTCGCAGGCCTGCTCGGCGGTGGCGCCGCTGGACACTTCGAAACCCAACGACCGCAGTTGGCCAAGCAGGTCGTCCTGGTCAATCAAATCCGCGTGCATCATGACGTTTATCCTTGTTAGGGGAGCGGGGGATTGAGGTCGATTCTGGTAGGCGATCGGGATGTCGGCAAGGACTGAATGCACGAATGGTCGTGACACCTATGAACAGGTCGTTTTCGGCTAACTCGCCAGCCCAAGGAATGGGCACACTGGATTCAAGCAAGCAGCTTGAAGGTTTGGTCACCCTCGGGATGCGCAGCTCACACAAAGCACTCTGCCCCGATCCTGTCACGGCTTGATCGGGGCTTTTTTTGCTTATCGCTGCAGCACCAGGATTCGCGACAACAACTCATCCCGATCGATATAGCAGCCCTGGAAATGCCGCGCCCCCGAAGCCGGGTCAAAGGCATTGCGCGCATGTAACGTGCGGCGATTATCGAAGCACCACAACTCACCGGGATTCAATCGTTTGACCAGGCGAAACCGATCCTCGCGCGTCATTGCGATAAACCGTCGATAGGCGCGGTACAGCAATGGCATCTGCTCCACCGACGTCTCAAACGGCCCGCGCAGAAAGTTGGCCATGCGGATCTCCGCGACCTCACCCAGGGCATCCAGCGCAATGATCGGCGCCAGGCGGCGATAGTCGCTATGGCGGTCCTTGTTGCGAAACTCCACCGGGATTTCACACAGCGCACGAAACGCTTCGGGATCTTCTTCTCGCAAGGCGCGAGCAATGGCAAAACCGTCGACAAAAATACTCTCGCCACCGTTGGCGTCATTGACCAGGCAATGCAGAAATTGCAGCCCCGGTTGCAGCTCGCGGGTGGGCAAGTCGCTGTGCAGCGGCAGGTTGAAAGCGGTGTAGGCATTGCTGTCGGCATCGGCCTTGGATTGCACGTTGAACAGCACGCCGAAATTACTCTCGCGGATGAACGAAATGCGCCTGGCGATAAGTGCCAGGGAACCCGGTTCGACAGGTACGTCGCGCACTTGGGTCAGGCCGCTGTCGCGCAGGGCCAGCAGCCATTGCAGCAGTGCCTTCGGGTCTTCCATCAAGGCTGCGTATTCAAAAATCGGTAGTTCAAAGCGGCTGTCCCACAGCTTGGATGTTGGCTTGGCGGCCCGGCGTTCGGCGCGGGATTCATCGTCATAGGCATGGGCCCGCAGCCAGCCGGGATCGAAGCGGCTGCTGTGGCCGCCGTGCCATTCCACACGCAGGAAACCCTGCTCGATGTGTGCGCTTAGGGCCGTGAGGTCCTCGTCGACATCGACAATCTCCAGCACCTGTTCGCGGGTCACGCTGTACACGCAGGCCGGACACGGGCAGTTGTCTCGCAGCCACTGATGATGGAACGGGCTGCCCCGGCCATCGGCCCACTGCACCCGCACCTGATCGGCCAACACCTGCACATCGGCGAGGGCGCTGATCAGCGGGTAAGTGCGGAAGTCGGCAACAGCGGCGGCGGTGTTCATGGTGATCCCCTATTTTTCCGGTGGCAGGCCAATGACGCGGCCGAGGAGGGCGGGTTTTGCCAGATCGGTTTGCTCGCCAGTGATGGCCGCCAGCTTGTCCAATATCGCCTCAGTGAACGGTGCCGAACGCGGCCCCGCGAGATCGACGTGGAGCAGCATTTGTTCGTTGCCGGCCAGTTCCCGCTCTTCTCCCGCCCGATGGAGGCTGTGATAGAGGTGCAGGCGCTTGCGGTCGTGGGCGATCAGTTGCGTGTGAACTTCAACCTCGGCGCCCAGCTTCACTTCGTGTAGGTAGTTGAGGTGTAGTTCCAGGGTGAACAGCGAGTTGCCGCTGGCTTCGCGGTTGTCGCTGTCCAGGCCCAGGGTGTCCATCAGCGCGTCGGTGGCGTAGCTGAAAATCAGCAGGTAGAAGGCATCGCGCAGGTGCCCGTTGTAGTCGACCCAGTCGGGGAGGATTTTTGTGGTGTAGGTGGTTAGAGTGGGCATGGCATCGGTTCCAGGGGAGATGATCGGTTACTCACTGAAGGTCATGCCGTGCTTGGCTTTGGTGGTTTTCACCGCCTCCAACACCGCCAACAGGCAATCATCACGATAGCGCTCCAGGGCCGAAATGCTGTGCTTGCCTAACTGCTCGCTGGTGCCATCGACCACATCGTCAATCAGCTTGTCGGTCAATTCCGGGGCGGGCAGATACGTCCACGGCAACTGCAACGCTGGCCCAAACTGCGCCATGAAGTGGCGCATCCCGGCATCGCCACCCGCCAGCGTGTAGGTCAGGAAAGTCCCCATGAACGACCAGCGCAAACCCGCGCCAAAGCGAATTGCATCGTCGATTTCGCCGGTAGTCGCCACACCATCGTTGACCAGGTGCAGCGCCTCGCGCCACAGCGCTTCCAGCAGGCGGTCGGCGATAAAGCCTGGAACTTCCTTGCGTACATGCAGCGGGCGCATGCCGAGGGATTCATACACCTTGATCGCGGCCTGCACCGCTTTTGGCGCGGTATTCTTGCCGCCTACCACTTCCACCAGCGGCAGCAGGTACACCGGGTTGAACGGGTGGCCGACCACACAACGCTCAGGATGGGTCGAACCTTCGTAAAACTCGCTGGGCAACAGCCCTGAAGTGCTGGAGCCGATCAACGCATTGGGCTTGGCCGCCGCGCTGATCTGGGCGTGTAATTGCAGCTTCAGTTCCAGGCGTTCCGGGGCGCTTTCCTGGATGAAGTCAGCGTCTTTGACGCACTCTTCAATGGTTGCGACAAAACGCAGGCGGTCCTGGGACGCACCGGGTGCCAGGCCTTGTTTTTCCAGGGCACCCCAGGCGTTGGCGACGCGTTTGCGCAAGGCTGCTTCGGCGCCGGGTGCCGGGTCCCAGGCCACTACATCGAGGCCGTGGGCCAAGGCGCGGGATACCCAGCCGCTGCCGATGACACCGCTGCCCAGTGCGGCGAAGGTTTTGATTTCGGTGATAAAGCGCATGGCAACTTCCTAAAGAGAGGGTAATTCCTGTAGGCGCGAGGGGGACGCCTACAGGATGAGGCTGTGATCGTGATTAGCCGCGCTTGGTCAAACCCATCTTGATCCGGCCTTCTGCCGGGGTCATGACCCGCGCGCCCAGTCGGCTGAGGATCTCGCTGGCGCGTTCCACCAACTGCCCATTGGTGGCCAGCACGCCTTTGTCCAGCCACAGATTGTCTTCCAGGCCGACCCGCACGTTGCCACCCAGCAGCACCGCTTGCGCCGCCATCGGCATCTGCATGCGGCCGATACCAAACCCGGCCCACACCGCGTCAGCCGGCAGGTTATCGACCATGGCTTTCATAGTGGTGGTATCCGCAGGAGCCCCCCACGGAATGCCCAGGCACAGCTGGAACAGCGGGTTATCGAGCAAGCCTTCCTTGATCATCTGTTTGGCAAACCACAGGTGTCCGGTGTCGAAGATTTCCAGCTCGGCCTTCACGCCCAGCTCTTGAATGCGTTTGGCGCCAGCCCGCAACTGCGCGGGGGTGGAGACGTAAATGGTGTCGCCGTCGCCGAAGTTCAGGGTGCCGCAGTCCAGGGTGCAGATTTCCGGCAGCAGCGCTTCAACGTGGGCCAGACGTGTCAGCGGCCCGACCAGATCAGTGTTGGGGCCGAACTCCATGGGGTTCTCGCCGCCACCGATTTCCAGGTCGCCGCCCATGCCGGCGGTGAGGTTGACGATAATGTCGACGTCCGCCTCGCGAATGCGCTCCATCACTTCGCGGTACAGCGCCACGTCACGGCTGAACTTGCCGGTTTGCGGATCACGCACGTGGCAGTGCACGACGGTGGCGCCGGCCTTGGCGGCTTCCACGGCCGCAGCCGCGATTTGTTTGGGTGTGACCGGCACGTGTGGACTTCTGGCGGTCGTGTCGCCAGCACCGGTGAGAGCGCAGGTGATGATGACGTCGTGGTTCATGAGACGGATTCCTTGCAGGCGTGATTTATAGGCGTGGTTTCAAGGTGTAGTGATGCCGTTCGCAGCCAAAGGCGGCTGCGAAACGGTGATTCAAAAAAGGTTATTTGCTGGTCAATTGCAGGTTGGCGGCAGCCGGTTTGCCGTCGAAGGTAGTCACCCCTTCCAGCCAGCGCTGCTGGTCTTGCGGGTGATCCTTGAGCCACTGTTTGGCCGATTCGAAAGCGTCCTTGTGATCGAGCAACGGCTGCATCATCCGGCTCTCGTCTTCGGCGGTGTACGTCAGGTTGCTCAGCAGACGGCTAACGTTGGGGCATTGTTGGGCGTAGGTGGGCGAGGTGACGGTCCACACTGTGGCCATGCCCTCGTTCGGGCCCAGGGCGTCGTCGCTGCCGGTGAGGTAAGTCATCTTGACGTTGACGTTCATCGGGTGCGGCGCCCAGCCGAAAAACACCACGGCTTCATTGCGACGCACGGCGCGATCCACTGCGGCAAGCATGCCGGCCTCGCTGGACTCCACCAGCTGGAATTTGCCCAGGCCAAATTGGTTCTTGGCGATCATCGCCTTGATCTGGGTGTTGGCACCTGAACCGGGTTCGATGCCATAGAGCTTGCCGCCCAATTCTTTTTCGAACCTGACGATATCGGCGAAGGTTTTCAGGCCCTTGTCGGCCAGGTAGGTCGGCACCGCCAGGGTGGCGCGGGCGTCCTTGAGGCTCGGCGCATCAAGGACCTTGACCTGCTTGGCGTCGACAAACGGGGTGATGGTCTGGGTCATCAGCGGGTTCCAGTAGCCGAGGAACATATCCAGGCGCTGATCGCGGATTCCGGCGAAGATGATTTGCTGGGACGCGCTGGTCTGTTTGGTCTTGTAGCCGAGGCCATCGAGCAATACTTGGGTCATGGCGCTGGTGGCGATTACGTCGGTCCAGTTCACCACGCCCATGCGCACGTTCTGGCAAGAAGCCTCATCGGCTGCCATGACGTTGGTGCTCAAGATGGCGCTGGCGCTGAGTGTAAGCACACAGCGGCTGATCAATCGGTTCATGGTGCATCCCTCGGCAGGTCGTTATTGTGGGTTCCGGCGTCTTTGTGCGCCGTGCAGCTAAGTTGTGCAGTTTTAAGCTACGCAGCTTGAGGGCAAACAAAACGCACGGCGGCGACCCGCTCTTGCACTGCAGCGACCTGTCCGCTTGAATGACCCATTGAACTGGGGTATCACAGTGCCCACGCGGCCCGTCCTACGAGAGCGCTCCATGTCCCAGGATTTCTACTTTTTGCTGATGCCGGGTTTCTCCGCCATCGGCTTTATTTCTGCCATCGAACCGTTGCGCGTGGCCAATCGCTTTCGTGGTGAGCTGTACCGTTGGCATGTGCTGAGCGCGGATGGCGGCGCGGTGCTGGCGAGCAACGGCATGTCGGTCAATGCTGACGCGGCGCTGGAACCGCTGAAGAAGGGTTCAACCCTGCTGGTGGTGGCCGGTTTCGAACCGCTGAAGTTCGCCACGCCCGCCCTGGAATATTGGCTGCGCCGTCTCGACCACGACGGCGTGAGCCTTGGCGCCATCGACACCGGCAGTTTTGTCCTGGCCGAAGCAGGTCTGCTCGACGGCCACCGCCTGACCCTGCACTGGGAAGCCATCGACGCCTTCAAGGAGTCCTATCCACAGCTGACGGTGACTCAGGAACTGTTCGAAATCGACCGCCGACGCATCACCTCGGCGGGCGGTACCGCCTCTATCGACCTGATGCTCGACCTGATCAGCCAGGCCCACGGTCCGGAGCTGGCGATCCAGGTGTCCGAGCAGTTCGTACTGGGCCGCATCCGCCCACGCAAAGACCACCAGCGCATGCAGATCGCCACGCGCTACGGCATCAACAACAAGAAACTGGTGCAGGTGATTGGTGAGATGGAACAGCACACCGAGCCGCCGCTGAGCACGTTGGCGTTGGCGGAGGCGATCAAGGTCACGCGGCGGCAGTTGGAGCGGCTGTTTCGGTTGCACCTCAACGACACGCCGAGCAACTTTTACCTGGGCCTGCGCCTGGAAAAGGCCCGGCAGTTGCTGCGCCAAACGGACATGAGCGTGCTGGAAGTGAGCATTGCCTGCGGCTTTGAGTCACCGTCGTATTTCACTCGAAGTTACCGGGCGCGATTTGCCAAGTGTCCGAGAGAGGATCGACGACGGGAGGTGGTTTGACCGCAATTTATAGTCAATTAGAGTGACGACCATAATTGACTATAAAACCGCTCAGTCTTACTTCTTCACCAGCGCCGAACACGCTGCTTTAAACGCTTCATGCTGATACTTGTTCAGCGTCGCTGGCAGGGCGAAATCGTGTTTCTTGTTTTGCGCGTTGATAGTCTGCGGCGACAGTAACGTCACCTCGCAGCCTTCCAGCAGCTGAAATATGCCTTCAATCTTGAAGGTGGTCGGGCCGCCGGCGAATTCGCCTTTCTTGCTGCGCTTCTTGATGGCGATGCGGGTGATACCGTTGTCGTGGATAAACGCGACCACTTGGGTGGCAAAGGTTTTGACGTTGGCCGCGTCATCGTCGTCTTCGAGGGCGATTTTTTTGGTGGCCAGGGCGATGTGGTTCAGTGTTTGGCTGTCCAGGGAGGCGACGGCGATGATGGCTTCGCTGCCTTTGATTTCGATGCCGCAGATGTTCATGGAGTCGCCTTGGAAAGGGTGGAGAGGCCGCGAATGGTCGCGCACCTTGGGATCAGGGTCAAAGCTTTCGACGGGCGCCTGCCATCAGGCTCAGGCACGCAGCCGCCAGGGCCAGTGCCGTCATTAGCGCACCCACCAACGGCGTCATTTCCAGGCTGCCCTTGGCAATCACCACACCACCCAGCGCGGCGCCCAGGTGCATCGCCGAGGTGTAGCCGCCGCTGATCGCGGCAATGCCGAAGAATACGTAGAGATAGCTTAGCGAGACACCGTGGATACCCATGGTTTGCTGCACGTATGGCGCCAGGTAGGCGAACAGCACGAAATGCCCGGTCAACAGCAACACCGAAACCATCTGCGCCAACAGCAACTGGGGAATCACCAGTTGCCGCCAGTAATCGCGCAGCGACGTCGGCGCACGGCTGGCAAAGGTAGGCAAGCTCAGACGCAGCAGCCCAGCGATCACCAGCGCCAGCAATGCCAGCAGCAAAAACGGTGCCCGCCAACTCAGTGACTCGCCCAAGGCGATACCGAGTGGAATCCCCAGCACCAGCGACCCACTGATACCCATGAACACAATGCCAATCGCCCTCCCGCGCAAACGCGTCTCTACCAGCGATGCCGACAAGGTCGACGCCAGCAGCACCACCAACGCACAACTGCCGGCACTGATGATCCGGCAGACCAGCAGCATCCAGTAATCCACCGCCAACCCGGAACCCAGGTTGCCCACCGCGAAGGTCAGCAAGGCGGCAATCAGCAACGTGCGCCGTTCAATACGCGATGTTAGCGACAGCAGCGGCGCGGCGCACAGGGCAAAGGTCAGGGAAAATACGGTCGTCAACTGCCCGGCTGCGCTCAGGGTGACGCCCAGTTCCCGGGACAATAACGGCAGAATCCCGCATACCAGGTTTTCATCAATGCCGGCCACGAAGGCGGCGAGGGCGAGCAGATAGATGCGTGGGTTCATTGGGGGCGCATATCCTGCTTATTCCTGCCCAATCGACTCCAAAAACTCCGACCGCTGGTCGCTCATCCGCGCCAGGCAGTCATTCTGCGCAATGGCATAAGCCTTGGTCCCAGGAACGGCCGGGAAGGTGTCCACCGCGCAATCGGCGTCCCGCAGCTTCTGCCATTTTTGCTGGGCGTCGACCAGGCGGGCGGTGATGTCGGCCAGTTTTGCCTTGTCGCTGCCATAGAGAGGACGCATGCGCTCCTCCAGCAGGCTTTGGTAGTTGTCCTTGAGCAGTTGCTCGGCGGTGGTTTTGTTGTAGGTGGCGCATTCCAGGGTTTGCTGGTCGTTTTCTATGCCGTCGCAGGGCGTGCTGTCGGGGTCTTCTGCCGCCTGCACGCTGGTTGCGATGAGTGCCAAAGCCAGGAAAATCGATTTCATTGCGCCGTCTCATATCAGGTGATGCGGGGAATTCTGGCTCAAGCGTAAGACAAAGAACAGTCGCCAGTCAGACATGTCATAGCACCCTTTGTCGTGGATTGACGCTTTCGGCAATTCCCCTGTCGTTTTTGCACCCGGCTCCGTCAGCCCCTGGGCATATGCTGGCCCCAAAGCGCCGGCAGACGATTCGGCGCATGAATCGCCAAAAAGGGGACAGTCTGATGAGCCCAGCCGAACTGCACGCCGACAGCATCGTTATCGACGGGCTGATCATTGCCAAGTGGAACCGCGACCTGTTCGAAGACATGCGCAAGGGCGGCCTGACCGCCGCCAACTGCACAGTATCGGTGTGGGAAGGCTTCCAGGCCACGATCAACAACATCGTCGCCAGCCAGACCCTGATCCGCGAGAACAGCGACCTGGTGATCCCGGTGAAAACCACCGCCGATATCCGCCGCGCCAAGGAACAGGGCAAGACCGGCATCATTTTCGGCTTCCAGAACGCCCATGCCTTTGAAGACCAACTCGGCTACGTCGAGATCTTCAAGCAGCTGGGCGTTGGCGTGGTGCAGATGTGCTACAACACCCAGAATCTGGTGGGCACCGGCTGCTACGAGCGCGACGGCGGCCTGTCGGGCTTTGGTCGCGAGATCGTCGCCGAGATGAACCGCGTCGGCATCATGTGCGACCTGTCCCACGTTGGTTCCAAGACTTCCGAAGAGGTCATCCTCGAATCGAAAAAACCGGTGTGCTACTCCCACTGCCTGCCGTCGGGCCTTAAAGAGCACCCGCGCAACAAGTCCGATGAAGAACTCAAGTTTATTGCCGACCACGGCGGCTTTGTTGGCGTGACCATGTTTGCGCCGTTCCTGGCCAAGGGCATTGATTCGACCATCGACGACTACGCCGAAGCCATCGAATACACCATGAACATCGTCGGCGAAGACGCCATCGGCATTGGCACCGACTTCACCCAGGGTCATGGCCAGGATTTCTTTGAAATGCTGACCCATGACAAGGGCTACGCCCGCCGTCTGACCAGCTTCGGCAAGATCATCAACCCGCTGGGCATCCGCACCGTGGGCGAGTTCCCCAACCTGACCGAGACATTGCTCAAGCGCGGCCATCCTGAGCGCGTGGTGCGCAAGATCATGGGCGAGAACTGGGTCAGCGTCCTCAAGGATGTCTGGGGCGAATAAGCCCACCTCTAAACAACGATCCCGTAGCACGACAACACAACGAATTTTCTGGAGTTAAGTTTCCATGGCCAAGATCGCCCCTCAATTGCCTATCGAAGTCGACAGCGAAACCGGTGTCTGGACCTCTGACGCCCTGCCGATGCTCTACGTGCCACGGCACTTTTTCGTCAACAACCACATGGGCATCGAAGAAGTTCTGGGCGCTGACGCTTACGCCGAAATCCTCTACAAGGCCGGCTACAAATCTGCCTGGCACTGGTGTGAAAAAGAAGCTGAATGCCACGGCCTGGAAGGCGTCGCGGTGTTCGAGCACTACATGAAGCGCCTGTCGCAACGCGGCTGGGGCCTGTTCAAGATCCAGGACATCGACCTCGACAAAGGCACTGCCAGCGTCAAGCTCGAGCACTCGGCATTCGTCTATGTGTACGGCAAGGTCGGGCGCAAGGTCGACTACATGTTCACTGGCTGGTTTGCCGGCGCCATGGACCAGATCCTGCAAGCGCGCGGCAGCAAGGTTCGCACCGTGGCGGAACAGGTCTACGGCGGCTCCGAAGAGGGCCACGACGACGGCCTGTTCACCGTCAAGCCGTTGTAAGTCGAGGACCCTGCCATGGCTTTCGAAGCAATGTTTGCGCCGATCCAGATCGGCAAACTGACCATCCGCAACCGCGTGCTCAGTACCGCCCACGCCGAGGTGTATGCCACCGACGGCGGCATGACCACCGACCGCTATGTGAAGTATTACGAAGAGAAAGCCAAGGGCGGGATCGGCCTGGCGATCTGCGGTGGTTCTTCCAGTGTCGCCATCGACAGCCCGCAGGGCTGGTGGAAATCGGTGAACCTGGCCGATGACCGGATCATTCCGCACTTCCAGAACCTGGCCGATGCCATGCACAAGCATGGCGCCAAGATCATGATCCAGATTACCCACATGGGCCGTCGCTCGCGCTGGGATGGCGAGCATTGGCCGACGCTGCTGTCGCCGTCAGGCATCCGTGAACCGGTGCACCGCGCTACCTGCAAAACCATCGAGCCGGAAGAAATCTGGCGAGTGATCGGCAACTACGCCAGCGCTGCGGCACGGGCCAAGGCCGGTGGCCTGGACGGCGTGGAGCTGTCGGCAGTGCACCAGCACATGATCGACCAGTTCTGGAGCCCACGGGTCAACAAGCGTACCGACGAATGGGGCGGCAGCTTTGAAAATCGCATGCGCTTCGGCCTTGAAGTATTGAAGGCTGTGCGCGCTGAAGTAGGGCCGGATTTCTGCGTCGGCATCCGTTTGTGCGGCGATGAATTCCACCCGGATGGCCTGTCCCACGAGGACATGAAACAGATCGCCAAGTACTACGACGACACCGGCATGCTCGACTTTATCGGTGTCGTCGGCTCGGGCTGCGACACCCACAACACCCTGGCCAACGTTATCCCCAACATGAGTTATCCACCGGAGCCATTCCTGCACTTGGCGGCCGGGATCAAGGAAGTGGTCAAGGCCCCAGTGCTGCACGCGCAAAACATCAAGGACCCGAACCAGGCGACCCGCATCCTGGAAGGCGGCTACGTGGACATGGTCGGCATGACCCGCGCCCACATCGCCGACCCGCATTTGATCGCCAAGATCAAGATGGGCCAGATCGACCAGATCAAGCAGTGCGTCGGTGCCAACTACTGCATCGACCGCCAATATCAGGGCCTGGACGTGTTGTGCATCCAGAACGCCGCCACTTCCCGTGAATACATGGGAGTGCCGCATATCATCGAAAAATCCACCGGAGTGAAACGCAAAGTGGTGGTAGTCGGTGCCGGTCCTGCCGGGATGGAAGCCGCCCGCGTTGCTGCTGAACGTGGCCACGATGTAACCCTGATCGAGAAGAAAGAATTTATCGGCGGGCAAATCACCACTGCCTCGAAAGCGCCGCAACGGGACCAGATTGCCGGGATCACCCGCTGGTTCCAGCTGGAACTGGCGCGGCTGAACGTCGACCTGCGCCTGGGCGTGGCGGCGGATGCGGCGACCATCCTTGACCTGCATCCGGACGTGGTAGTACTTGCTGTTGGTGGGCATCCGTTTCTGGAGCAGAACGAACATTGGGGCGCAGCCGAAGGCTTGGTAGTCAGCAGTTGGGACGTGCTCGACGGCAAGGTAGCGCCGGGCAAGAACGTGCTGGTGTACGACACCATTTGCGAGTTCACCGGTCTGTCGGTGGCGGACTTCTTGGCCGACAAGGGCAGCCAGGTGGAGATTGTCACTGACGATATCAAGCCGGGCGTGGCCGTCGGTGGTACGTCGTTCCCGACTTACTACCGCAGCATATACCCCAAGGAAGTGATCATGACCGGCGACATGATGCTGGAAAAGGTCTACCGCGAGGGCGACAAGCTGGTGGCGGTACTGGAGAACGAATACACCGGCGCCAAGGAAGAGCGGGTGGTCGATCAGGTGGTGGTCGAGAACGGCGTGCGCCCGGATGAAGAAATCTACTACGCACTCAAGCCAGGTTCGCGCAACAAGGGCCAGATGGACATCGAAGCCTTGTTCGCGATCAAGCCGCAACCGTGCCTGAGCGAGGCGGGTGAGGGGTACTTGCTGTTCCGCATTGGTGACTGTGTGGCCCAGCGTAATACCCACGCCGCCATCTACGATGCCCTGCGCCTGTGCAAGGATTTCTAGGCAACCTCCCTGTAGGAGCGAGCTTGCTCGCGAAGGTCGTGAACGATGACGCGGGAAGTCTGACTTAACGCGGCGTTCTCAGGTTTTTCGCGAGCAAGCTCGCTCCTACAAGACCCTTGCGGGAGCTTCACCATGTTGAACACCCTTCTTCCCATCCTGCTCTTTGCTGCCCTGGGCCTTGCCGTCCTTGGCGCCTTGCGCCGGGTGAACATGTGGCGACGCGGCCGTTCGTCCACGGTCGACTTGATCGGCGGCCTGCTGGCCATGCCCAAACGCTACATGGTCGACCTGCACCACGTGGTCGCCCGCGATAAGTACATCGCCAACACCCACGTCGCCACAGCTTTGGGCTTTGTGCTGTCGGCGCTGCTGGCGATCCTGGTGCATGGTTTCGGCCTGCATAACCGCATCCTCGGCTACGCCTTGTTGCTGGCCTCGGTGCTGATGTTCGTCGGCGCGAGCTTTGTCTACCTGCGCCGTCGCAACCCGCCATCGCGCCTGTCGAAAGGCCCGTGGATGCGCTTGCCGAAAAGCCTGATGGCGTTCTCGGTGAGCTTCTTCCTGGTGACCCTGCCAGTGGCCGGGATTCTGCCTGTCGATTTCGGCGGCTGGCTGCTGGCGGCGCTGCTCGGCCTGGGCGTGCTGTGGGGCGTGTCGGAAATGTTCTTCGGCATGACCTGGGGCGGGCCGATGAAACATGCCTTCGCCGGTGCCTTGCACCTGGCTTGGCACCGTCGCGCCGAACGCTTTGGCGGTGGCCGTTCCACTGGCTTGAAGCCTTTGGATCTGACCGACAAAACCGCGCCGCTGGGCGTGGAAAAACCCAAGGATTTCACCTGGAACCAGCTGCTGGGTTTCGATGCCTGCGTGCAGTGCGGCAAGTGCGAAGCCGCTTGCCCGGCGTTCGCCGCCGGCCAACCGTTGAACCCGAAAAAACTCATCCAGGACATGGTCGTCGGCCTGGCCGGCGGCACCGACGCGAAGTTCGCCGGCAGCCCGTACCCAGGCAAGCCAGTAGGTGAACACAGCGGCAACCCCCATCAACCGATCGTCAATGGCCTGGTGGACGCCGAGACCCTATGGTCCTGCACCACTTGCCGCGCCTGCGTGGAAGAGTGCCCGATGATGATCGAGCACGTGGACGCCATCGTCGACATGCGCCGCTACCTCACCCTGGAAAAGGGCGCGACGCCGAACAAGGGCGCCGAAGTTCTGGAAAACCTGATTGCCACCGACAACCCTGGCGGCTTTGCCCCTGGTGGGCGGATGAACTGGGCGGCGGATTTGAACCTACCGCTGCTCAGCGACAAGAAAACCACCGACGTGCTGTTTTGGGTCGGCGACGGTGCTTTCGATATGCGCAACCAGCGCACCTTGCGCGCCTTCGTCAAAGTGCTGAAAGCGGCCAAGGTCGACTTCGCCGTGCTGGGCCTCGAAGAGCGCGACAGCGGCGATGTGGCCCGTCGTCTGGGCGATGAAGCGACTTTCCAGCTGTTGGCCGCGCGCAATATCCAGACCCTGGCCAAATACAGCTTCAAGCGCATCGTCACCTGCGACCCCCACAGTTTCCATGTGCTGAAAAACGAATACGGCGCCTTCGATGGCAACTACCTCGTCCAGCACCACAGCACCTATATGGCCGAGCTGATCGATGCTGGCGCCCTCAATCTGGGCCAGCACAAAGGCAACAGCGTGACCTATCACGACCCGTGCTATTTGGGCCGTTACAACGGCGAATACGAGGCGCCGCGCCAAGTGCTGCGGGCGCTGGGGATCGAGGTCAAGGAAATGCAACGCTCTGGCTTCCGCTCCCGTTGCTGCGGTGGCGGTGGCGGTGCGCCGATTACTGATATTCCAGGCAAACAGCGGATTCCCGATATGCGCATGGAAGACATCCGCGAAACCGGCGCCGAGCTGGTGGCCGTGGGTTGTCCACAGTGCACGGCGATGCTTGAAGGTGTCGTCGAACCTCGCCCATTGATCAAAGACATCGCAGAGCTGGTGGCCGACGCCTTGCTGGAAGACGCTGCGCCTGCAAAATCACCGATCAAGCGCGAACCCGTGGAGGTGCATTGATGAGCGACATTATTCGCCGCGACCCACGGGCCGAATGGATCGCCCGCAACCGTCTGCACCCGCTGCATGCGGCGATGCAGCCGGTACAACACAGTTGGATGGGGCCCAACGGCGTCATCCGCAAGAACGTGCATGGCGTCGGGTTTATCGGCCCCAACGGCATAAAACGCATCGACCGCAGTGGTGCCCAGCAAGGCGGCGCGGCCAAGCGTTCGGCGGCGGCGCAAGTGCAATTGCAATTGCCGCTGCATCAGGTGGCTGCACCTGCGTTCTACATCAACGTGGTGCCGGATATGGTCGGCGGCCGCTTGAGCAGTCACGACCGTGACTTGCTGGGCCTGGCCCGGCAGTTGGCCGGCAACGACGGTGCGGTGTTGGCGGTGGTGTTTGGCGAACATAAGGAAAACGCCTTTGCCACAGCGGGTGTCGACCGACTGCTGGTGCTGGAAGGTCATGAGTTCGACGGTTATTCACCGGAGCAAAGGGTCCAGGGCCTGCGGGCTGTGGATAACCAGTTCAACCCGCGCCATTGGTTGCTGCCTGACAGCCGAACCGGTGGCGGTGAACTGGGCCGACGGTTTGCCGCGAGCCTCAAGGAACGCCCGGCAACGCGGGTGTGGCAGATCAAGGGCCAGGAGTGTATCGGCCGCGCCGGAGCCGGTCAGGAAGACCTGGTGAGACCACTGCCACGAATGATTTTGGCCGCAGTGGAGTGCGCGGAACCCGTCAGCGAAACACGTCACGAAGTATTGCCCGTGGAGTTATCCACAAGCCTGGCGCGCAGCCTGCCGCGTATCGACGATCTTGGCGCGGTGGCGGTGGACCCGGCAGCGATTCCCATGGCTGAGGCAGAATTTATTTTCTCCGGTGGCAACGGGGTCAAGGATTGGGCGCTGTTTCACCAGGCCGCAGCTGCCCTGGGCGCTACCGAAGGCGCGTCGCGGGTGGCGGTGGACGACGGCTTTATGGCCCGTGATCGCCAGGTTGGCGCCAGCGGCACTTGGGTCACTGCGCGGGTGTACGTGGCCGTGGGGATCTCCGGGGCGATCCAGCACCTGCAAGGCATCGGTACCTGCGACAAGGTGGTGGCGATCAACCTTGACCCCGGTTGCGACATGATCAAGCGTGCCGACCTGTCGGTGATCGGCGAAAGCGCCGCGATTCTGCAAGCCTTGATCGCAGCGGTCGAGGCCTACCGCAATGGCGCCAAGCGCGATGCGGCTTAAGCAAAGGATATGGCCATGACGACCAACGTAATCAGCCTGGTGTCTATCGGCGCCCACCCGACTTCAGGCCGGCCACGCCGGGCTGAACAGGATGCACGCGCCGTGGAACTGGGTTTGCAGCTGGCTGGGAATAACCTGCAAGTGCTGCATGCCGGTGATATTGCGGAACCCACCCTGCGCGCCTACCTGGGCATGGGATTGGAACAGCTGCATGTGCTGGAACAACCCGCTGGCGCTGACGCACTGCTAGTCCTCAGCGATTATCTGCGCGATGCCGGCGCCCAGGTGGTGCTGACCGGCAGCCAGGCGGAAACCGGTGAAGGTTCCGGGATGTTGCCGTTCCTGTTGGCCGAGCAACTGGGCTGGCCGCTGATTGTCGGCCTGGCCCAGGTGGAGTCCATCGACGGTGGCGTGGCCCATGTGCTGCAAGCGCTGCCCCGTGGCCAGCGGCGGCGCCTGAAGGTGCGTTTGCCGTTTCTGGCCACGGTGGATAACGCTGCGCCAAAACCACGGCAAAGTGCCTATGGCCCGGCCCAGCGCGGGTTGCTGGAAGCTCACGAGGTGCAGGTGCTGGACGATGAGTTATTCATCGCCGCCGTGCTGCAACCGGCGAAGCCTCGGCCCAAGCGCTTGAAGGTGATCAAGGCCAAGAGCGGTGCAGATCGCATGAAGGCGGCGACGGCGAAGGCCAGCGGCGGTGGCGGGCAGGTACTCAAGGGTGTCAGCCCCGAAGACGGCGCCCAAGCCATCCTAAAGCTGCTGATCGAGGAAGGCGTGGTGCGCTAAGCCCTCCTTTGTAGGAGCGAGCTTGCTCGCGAAAAACGTCAACGATAACGCAGCGTGTCTGGTCTAACGCGGCGCTCTCAAGTTCTTCGCGAGCAAGCTCGCTCCTACAGGAGATTTGTGGGGTTACCCACAATCCCTGTTGGCCCAGCTGTGGATAACCTGTTCGCGGTTGTCCACACCCCATGTAAATCAAGCCCTGTAGCCCTCTGTACGAAAAACAACCAACCTAACTGACGGTTTTTCCTTGGGTTTTTCTGTGGATAAGGAAAATGTCCGGCGCAGAGTTGCCCCCAAAGTCTGTTGGTGCTTCTGTGGATAAGATGTTTGCTATCCACTACAGCCCTTATAGATAAGGGCTTTCAGTGGGCTGATCAAAATATGATCAATGTCGCCATTTCAGCCTGAATCTCCTCTCAAAGCCTCGATTTTTCGAGGCAGTGGGCGGTTTTCCACAGATAGACCAAAGTTGCCCCCAAAGTCTGTTGGCGCTTCTGTGGATAAGGTGTTCGCGTTCCTCTGTAGAGCATATAAACCGTGGCTTTCAGGCTTTAGATCAAAAAATGATCAATATTGGATAAAATCCATAACTTTGAATAAGTCACGGATCTTCTTGAGTTTATTTCGAGAGAGCAGCGCAGTTGCCCACAATTACTGTGGGTGGCTTTGTGGATAAGTTGTTAGGGGATGGCTGGAGGGCAGGGCGGTGAAGAGCTTCAAGGCTATCGGTTGATTTTTGTACAGCGAGGGCTTCTGTAGGAGCAAGCTTGCTCGCGATGGACGCTAACGATGACGCGGGCATCCTGAGTGAACGCGGCGCTCTCAAGTCCTTCGCGAGCAAGCTCGCTCCTTGGCGGTTTTATTCGTGCACAGCAACGCCTTTCAAGTACGGCGCCGGTGCCGCCCCCAGGTTGCTCAGCATCCGCTCGCTGTACCAATCCACAAAGTTCACCACACCAAACTCATAGGTCTTGGAATACGGCCCAGGCTGGTACGCCGTGGAGTTGATTCCACGTTGGTTCTCTTCCGCCAGGCGACGGTCCTGATCGTTGGTAGCGTCCCACACCTGGCGCATGCGGTCGACGTCGTAGTCCACGCCTTCCACGGCATCCTTGTGGACGATCCACTTGGTGGTGACCATGGTTTCCTGGGCACTGATCGGCCACACGGTGAAGACGATGATGTGATCGCCCATGCAGTGGTTCCACGAGTGGGGCAGGTGCAGGATGCGCATCGAACCGAGGTCCGGGTTCTGGATGCGGCCCATCAGCTTCTTGCAGCCTTGCTTGCCGTCGAGGGTCATGGACACGGTGCCCTTGAGCAGCGGCATGCGCACGATACGGTTACGCAAGCCGAAGCTGGCGTGGGCGTAAGGGATCTTCTCGGCATCCCAGGCAGCAGCCGAGGCGGCAACGTGGTCCTTGAACGCTTGGTCGGCCCGTGGGTCGGTGACGTCGTCCCATTCCAGCAGGCTTTTCAACAGTTCCGGGTGCGAGGCGTTGCAGTGGTAGCACTCGCGGTTGTTTTCCAGCACCAGCTTCCAGTTGGCCTTTTCGAACAAGGTGGTGGTAATCGCCACCTTGGTGTTTTCCATGTCGTAGGGCTCCATGTAATGGCTCAGGGTCGACAGGAAGTCGTCGATGGCCGGTGGGTTCTGCGACAGGCTGATGAAGATATAACCGCCTGCGGTCTTCACGCTTACTGGCTTGAGGCCGTACTGCTTCATGTCGAAGTCAGCGCCCATCTCGGTGCCGGCGAACAGCAGGCGGCCGTCCAGCTCATAGGTCCACTGGTGGTAATGGCAGACCAGCTTGGCCACCTTGCCCTTGTCGCTGGTGCACAAGCGCGAACCGCGATGGCGGCAGACGTTGTGAAAGGCATGCACCACGCCGTCGGCGCCGCGAATGACGATGATCGGGTTCTTGCCCACTTGCAGGGTGATGTAGTTGCCCTTGGTGGGGATTTCGCAGGTCATGCCGGCGATCAACCACTCTTTCTGGAAGATCTCCTGCATATCGATATCGAACAGCCGCTCATCAGAGTAAAACGGCTGCGGCAGCGAAAAGGTGCGCTCGCGCTCTTGCAGCATGTGCGCGGTGGCCTTGCGTGCGGGTTCCAGCGGATCGCCCAAGCTTAAGGTTGCGGTGACGTCCATCGTGTGTGTCCTCATGGCCATTCTGTGTGGCCGGCGAAAGTGGCTACGGTTAGTGCTGCGCAAGGCGTAAAGAAAGCGTCTTTATGTGGAGCGAGTGTGGGGCCGGCGCCGCCCGCAACCTTATCCATTAGCGACATGGCCCACTCTGTTTCCGACGTGCAACCCCCGTGGTATGGGGGCTGGTCGCGATAAGTATGTGAATGTCGCAGATAGATAAATGGGTGGTTCGCGCGTTACGCAGAATCGCCACCATAAGGCCGACCATCGGCGGTGGAGTACAAGCATGTCCAACAGCTTCCTGAATCCGGTAACCACCCAGACCTGGGCCAATGGTCGGCACATCGTCCGCTGCGTCAAAGTCATCCAGGAAACCTGGGACGTGCGCACCTTCTGCTTTATGGCTGATCAGCCGATCCTGTTCTTTTTCAAGCCGGGGCAGTTTGTCACCCTGGAGCTGGAAATCGACGGCCAGCCGATCATGCGCTCCTACACCATTTCCAGCTCACCGTCGGTGCCTTATAGCTTTTCGGTAACCATCAAGCGTGTACCGGGCGGCAAGGTTTCCAACTGGCTGCACGATACCCTGCACGAAGGCCAGGAGCTGGCGGTGCACGGGCCGGTCGGGCTGTTCAACGCCATCGACTTCACCAACCCGAAAGTGCTGTATCTGAGCGGTGGCGTGGGTATCACCCCGGTGATGTCCATGGCGCGCTGGTATTACGACACCAATGCCAATGTCGACATGGTGTTTGTCCACAGTGCCCGCTCACCGAAAGACATCATTTACCACCGCGAACTGGAGCACATGGCGTCGCGGATCGATAACTTCAGCCTGCACCTGATTTGCGAAAAACATGGATTGGGCGAGCCTTGGGCCGGCTATCGCGGTTACCTGAATCAGAAAATGCTCGAACTGATGGTGTCAGACTTCCTGGAGCGGGAAGTCTTCTGCTGCGGGCCCACGCCGTACATGAACGCAGTCAAGCGCTTGCTGGAAGTCAACGGCTTCGACATGAGCCGCTACCACGAGGAATCCTTCGGTGCGACGCCACCGGAAGCCCGGGCCGACGCGGTGGAGCAAGCCGAACAAGCGGCGGATGCACCGGAAATCGCCCTGGCGGATCTGCATCAGGTGGAGTTCATTTCTTCTGGCAAGAGCATACGCGTGGCACCGGGCGAGACCGTTCACGCCGCTGCGGCCAAGCTCGGCCTGCTGATCCCCAAAGCTTGCGGCATGGGGATTTGCGGGACCTGCAAGGTGATGAAGCTGGGTGGCGAAGTCGAGATGGAGCACAACGGCGGGATCACCGAGGAGGATGAAGCTGAAGGCTACATCCTGTCGTGCTGCAGCGTGCCAAAGGGCGACGTGCGTATCGAGTTCTAAGCGCTAAGTTGTGCACAAACTCTTGTGGCGAGCGGGCAAGCTCGCTCGCCACAGAGACCGGTTTTACCCTGTGTATCAGCGTTTCAGGCGCTCATCACTTCCCGAATATCCGCCGCCAACTCCCGCACGCGATCTTCTTCGGTATCCCACGCGCACATGAATCGCGCGCCGCCCTTGCCGATAAAGGTGTAGAAACGCCAGCCCTTGGCTGTCAGCGCGGCGATGGCCGGTTCCGAGAGTTGCAGGAACACGCCGTTGGCCTGTACCGGGAACATCAACTCAACGCCAGGAATGTCCGACACCAGGCTGCTGAGCAGTTGCGCGCAGTGGTTGGCATGGCGGGCGTGTTTGAGCCAGGCGTCGTTTTCCAGCAGGCCGACCCATGGCGCGGAGAGGAAGCGCATCTTCGACGCCAGTTGCCCGGCCTGTTTGCAGCGATAGTCGAAGTCTTCGGCCAGTTTGTGGTTGAAGAACAGGATAGCCTCACCCACGGCCATGCCGTTCTTGGTACCGCCAAAGCACAGCACGTCGACGCCGGCTTTCCAGGTCAGGTCTGCAGGCGAGCAGCCGAGGAACGCGCAGGCGTTGGAGAAGCGCGCGCCGTCCATGTGCAGGTTCAGCCCCAGTTCCTTGCAGGTGACGCTGATGGCGCGGATTTCTTCCGGGGTGTAGACGCTGCCGACTTCGGTGGCTTGGGTGAGGGTCACAACGCGTGGTTTTGGATAGTGGATGTCCTGGCGCTTGAGGGCGATCTCGCGGATCGACTCAGGCGTCAGCTTGCCGTTTTCAGTGCGGGCGGTGAGCAGCTTGGAACCGTTGGAGAAAAACTCCGGCGCGCCGCATTCGTCGGTTTCGACGTGGGCGGTTTCCGAGCAAATCACGCTATGGTAGCTCTGGCACAGTGAAGACAGCGCCAGGGAGTTGGCCGCCGTGCCGTTGAAGGCGAAGAATACTTCGCAGTCGGTTTCGAATAGTTTGCGGAAACCGTCGGCGGCGCGGTGGGTCCACTCATCATCGCCATAGGCGCGCTGATGGCCCTGGTTGGCCAGTTCCATCGCGGCCCAGGCTTCAGGGCAGATGCCGGAATAGTTGTCGCTGGCGAATTGTTGGCTCTTGTCGGTCATGGCCCGTTCCTGTGGTCGATGTTGGTGCGCACTTTAACCAAGATTGTCGAGGGTGCGCACGCACTGTTAATGCAAAGTCTTTGGGGAATTATGCACGGTACTGAAACGATTCCTGTAAGCCGCGTCCGCAATGGCGCCCTCGATCTGCTCAAGTGGCTGGCGCTGCTAAGCATGGTGCTGGATCACCTGCGGTATGTCGGTTTGAACCTGGATGGGCTGTATGTGCCAGGGCGCTTGGCGTTCCCGTGGTTCTGCCTGGCGATTGCGGCGAATTTGCATCGGGTCGGGAATGCGCCGGTGACGGGGCAGTGGCGTTATCTGGGTTGGTTGTTGCTGTTCAGTGTGATCAGTGAGGTGCCGTATCGGATGTTCATCGTCGATGCGGACACTCTCAACGTGCTGCCAACTCTGGCGCTGGGGTTGCTGGTTGCCCGAGGATGGCAGCAGAAGGCGCTCATGGATCGAGGATTGGCGCTGATCGCTCTTGTTCTGGCGGCTGTTTTCTCGACGCAACTGATGTTCGGCTTCTTTGGCGTGTTGCTGCCGTTGGCGATGCTATTGGTGTTTTGCAGGCCCTGGTATTTCAGCGTGCTGCCGGGGCTGGTGTGTCTAGCGGCCAATCAATGGCAGATTCTGCTCAATAGCGGCACTGCTGCTGCGCTGCTGGGGTTAGCGACATGCCTGATTGCGCCACTGGCCGGACTTGTCCTGTTGCGACATGCCGGACACGTCTCACCGCCCGCCATGCGGCGCTGGGCGTATGCCCTCTATCCGTTGCATTTCCTCCTGTTATTACTCGTCCGTCAGATCATCGCCTGACCCCTGTAGGAGCGAGCTTGCTCGCGAAAAACGTCAACGATAACGCGGGCTGCCTGATTGAACGCGGCGCCCTCAGGTTTTTCGCGAGCAAGTTCGCTCCTACAGTTTGTCAGCCCCCCCCAATAGCATTTGCTCAACCCATGTCGTAAACGCACCTTTGCGTGGCGTCCGTAGGCATTTGGTCTGTCTGCACCAGCCCTACCATCGCATCAAAGGGCGCTGCCGCGTGCACGGGCCTCAACAAGACGAAATGCTGGGAGAGACGCGATGTTCAGCAAGCAAGACCAGATCCAGGGTTATGACGATGCACTGCTGGCGGCCATGAATGCCGAGGAGCAGCGTCAGGAAGATCATATCGAGCTGATCGCGTCAGAGAACTACACCAGCAAGCGTGTCATGCAAGCCCAGGGCAGCGGCCTGACCAATAAATACGCCGAAGGTTATCCGGGCAAGCGTTACTACGGCGGCTGCGAGCATGTGGACAAGGTCGAGGCCCTGGCCATCGAACGTGCCAAGCAGCTGTTCGGCGCCGATTACGCCAACGTCCAGCCGCACTCCGGCAGCCAGGCCAACGCCGCAGTGTTCCTCGCCCTGCTGCAAGCCGGCGACACCGTGCTGGGCATGAGCCTGGCCCATGGCGGCCACTTGACCCACGGCGCCAAGGTCAGCTTCTCCGGCAAGCTCTACAACGCCGTGCAGTACGGCATCGATACCGACACCGGGCTGATCAACTACGACGAAGTCGAACGCCTGGCGGTCGAGCACCAGCCGAAAATGATCATCGCCGGGTTTTCCGCTTATTCGAAGACCCTGGATTTCCCACGCTTTCGCCAGATCGCTGACAAGGTGGGCGCCTACCTGTTCGTCGACATGGCCCACGTTGCCGGCCTGGTCGCTGCTGGCCTGTACCCGAACCCGCTGCCTTACGCCGACGTGGTCACCACCACCACCCACAAGACCCTGCGCGGTCCTCGTGGCGGCCTGATCCTCGCCAAAGCCAACGAAGAGCTGGAAAAGAAATTCAACTCAGCCGTTTTCCCCGGCGGCCAGGGCGGCCCGCTCATGCACGTGATCGCCGGCAAGGCCGTGTGCTTCAAGGAAGCCCTGGAGCCCGGCTTCAAGACCTATCAACAGCAAGTCATCGACAACGCCCAGGCCATGGCCGGCGTGTTTATCAAACGCGGCTACGATGTAGTGTCCGGCGGTACCGATAACCACCTGTTCCTGGTCAGCCTGATCCGTCAGGGCCTTACCGGCAAAGAGGCGGACGCCGCCCTCGGTCGCGCCCACATCACCGTCAACAAGAACGCCGTGCCTAACGACCCGCAGTCGCCGTTCGTGACCTCGGGCCTGCGTATCGGCACCCCGGCGGTGACTACTCGCGGTTTCAAAGTGACCCAGTGCCTCACGCTTGCCGGCTGGATCTGCGACATCCTCGACAACCTCGGCGACGCCGATGTCGAGGCTAACGTCGCCAAGCATGTGTCCGCCCTGTGCGCTGATTTCCCGGTTTATCGCTGAGCGCGGTTTTGGAGTAATGACTATGCAACGCTACTCGGGCTTTGGCCTCTTCAAGCACTCACTCAGCCATCACGAAAACTGGCAAAAAATGTGGCGCACACCGACCCCGAAAAAGGTCTACGACGTGGTCATCGTCGGCGGTGGCGGGCATGGTCTGGCGACTGCCTATTACTTGGCGAAAGAGCACGGCATCACCAACGTGGCCGTGGTCGAGAAAGGCTGGCTGGGCGGCGGTAACACCGCGCGCAACACCACCATCGTGCGTTCCAACTATCTGTGGGACGAGTCGGCGCACCTGTACGAACACGCGATGAAACTGTGGGAAGGCCTGTCCCAGGACCTGAACTACAACGTGATGTTCTCCCAGCGCGGTGTCTACAACCTGTGCCATACCTTGCAGGACATCCGTGATTCCGAGCGCCGCGTCAGCGCCAACCGCCTCAACGGCGTCGACGGCGAATTGCTTAATGCCAAACAGGTAGAGGACGAGATCCCGTACCTTGACTGCTCAAAAAACACCCGTTATCCGGTACTGGGCGCCACCGTCCAGCGTCGCGGCGGCGTGGCCCGTCACGATGCCGTGGCCTGGGGCTTTGCCCGTGCTGCTGATGCTCTCGGCGTGGATCTGATCCAGCAAACCGAAGTGATCGGTTTTCGCAAGGAAAACGGTGTGTGCATTGGCGTCGAAACCAACAAAGGCTTTATCGGCGCCAAGCGCGTTGGCGTAGTGACTGCCGGTAACTCCGGGCACATGGCCGGCCTCGCGGGCTTTCGCCTGCCGATCGAATCCCACCCGCTGCAAGCGCTGGTGTCGGAGCCGATCAAGCCCATCATCGACAGCGTGATCATGTCCAACGCCGTGCACGGCTACATCAGCCAGTCCGACAAGGGCGACCTGGTGATCGGCGCCGGTATCGACGGCTACAACGGCTACGGCCAGCGCGGTTCGTACCCGGTGATCGAACACACCATCCAGGCCATCGTCGAGATGTTCCCGGTGTTGTCCCGCGTGCGCATGAACCGTCAGTGGGGCGGCATCGTCGACACCACGCCGGACGCCTGCCCGATCATCTCCAAGACGCCAGTGCCGAACATGTTCTTCAACTGCGGTTGGGGCACCGGTGGTTTTAAAGCGACTCCAGGCTCGGGCAACGTATTTGCCGCCAGCCTCGCCAAGGGTGAAATGCACCCGTTGGCGGCTCCATTCTCCATCGACCGTTTCCACAACGGTGCGCTGATCGACGAACACGGCGCTGCGGCCGTCGCCCACTAACAGGAGAAATTCCTATGTTGCATATCTTCTGTCCTCACTGTGGCGAACTGCGCTCCGAAGAGGAATTCCACGCCTCCGGCCAAGCGCATATTCCGCGCCCGCTGGACCCCAATACCTGCACCGACGAGCAGTGGGGCGACTACATGTTCTTTCGCGATAACCCCCGTGGCCTGCACCACGAGCTGTGGATTCACGCCGCCGGTTGCCGTCAGTATTTCAACGCGACCCGCGACACCGTCACCTACGAAATTCTTGAAACCTACAAGATTGGCAGCAAGCCGCAATTTACCGCCAAGGCTTCTGGAGAGAAGGTATGAGCCAGATCAATCGCCTGTCCAACGGTGGCCGGATCGACCGCAACAAAGTCTTGAGCTTCACCTTCAACGGCCAGAGCTACAAAGGCTTTGAAGGCGATACCCTGGCCGCTGCCCTGCTGGCCAACGGCGTCGACGTCATTGGTCGCAGCTTCAAGTATTCGCGTCCGCGCGGCATCTTCGCTGCCGGTGCGGAAGAGCCCAACGCAGTGCTGCAGATTGGCGCTACCGAAGCCACGCAAATCCCTAACGTGCGTGCCACGCAACAGGCGCTTTACCAAGGCCTGGTCGCCACCAGCACCAACGGCTGGCCGAGCGTCAACAACGACGTGATGGGCATTCTCGGCAAGGTCGGCGGCAAGCTGATGCCGCCGGGTTTTTACTACAAAACCTTCATGTACCCGCAATCGTTCTGGATGACCTACGAGAAGTACATTCGTAAGGCAGCAGGTCTTGGTCGCTCGCCGACCGAGAACGATCCGGACACCTACGACTATATGAACCGTCACTGCGACGTGCTGATTGTCGGCGCTGGCCCTGCGGGTCTGTCTGCTGCCTTGGCCGCCGCCCGTAGTGGTGCCCGTGTGATCATTGCCGATGAACAGGAAGAGTTCGGCGGCACGCTGCTGGATTCGCGCGAAAGCCTCGACGGCAAGCCGGCGGCCGAATGGGTCGCCAGTGTGATCGCCGAACTGAAATCCTTGCCGGACGTGCTGCTGCTGCCTCGCGCCACGGTCAACGGCTACCACGACCATAACTTCCTGACCATTCACGAGCGTCTTACCGATCACCTCGGCGACCGCGCACCGATTGGCCAGGTGCGCCAGCGTATCCACCGCATCCGCGCCAAGCGCGTGGTACTGGCGACGGGTGCCTGTGAGCGCCCGCTGGTCTATGGCAACAACGATGTGCCGGGCAACATGCTGGCAGGTGCAGTCTCGACTTACGTGCGCCGTTACGGCGTGGCACCGGGCAAAAAACTGGTGCTGTCCACCAACAACGATCACGCCTACCGCGTCGCGCTGGACTGGCTTGATGCCGGCCTTGCAGTGGTGGCCGTGGCCGACGCTCGTCACAACCCACGCGGCGCGTTGGTTGAAGAAGCGCGCGCCAAAGGTATTCGCATCCTCACCGGCAGCGCCGTGATCGAGGCCCGTGGCAGCAAGCACGTTACCGGCGTCCGTGTGGCGGCGATTGACGTCAAGGCCCACAAAGTTACCAGCCCCGGCGAATGGCTGGATTGCGACCTGGTGGCCAGTTCCGGCGGCTACAGCCCGGTGGTTCACCTGGCCTCGCACCTGGGCGGCAAGCCGACCTGGCGTGAAGATATCCTCGGCTTTGTACCGGGCGAAGCACCGCAAAAACGCGTGTGCGTCGGCGGCATCAACGGTGTCTACGGCCTCGGTGATTCCCTGGCGGACGGTTTTGAAGGCGGCGTGCGCGCAGCCAGCGAAGCGGGTTTCCAGCCGGTGGAAGGCGTATTGCCCAAAGCCCTGACCCGTCTGGAAGAACCGACGTTGGCGCTGTTCCAGGTGCCTCATGAGAAAGCCACTGCACGGGCACCGAAGCAATTCGTCGACCTGCAAAACGACGTGACCGCCGCCGCCATCGAACTGGCGACCCGCGAAGGTTTCGAGTCGGTAGAGCACGTAAAACGCTACACCGCACTGGGTTTCGGCACCGACCAGGGCAAGCTGGGCAACGTCAACGGCCTGGCGATTGCTGCTCGCTCGCTGAACGTGACCATCCCGCAAATGGGCACCACGATGTTCCGCCCCAACTACACACCGGTGACTTTCGGCGCGGTAGCAGGCCGTCACTGTGGGCACATCTTTGAACCGGTGCGCTACACCGCGCTGCAAGCCTGGCACGTGAAAAACGGCGCCGAGTTTGAAGACGTCGGCCAGTGGAAACGCCCGTGGTACTTCCCGCGCAACGGTGAAGACCTGCACGCAGCGGTGAAACGCGAATGCCTGGCCGTGCGCGATAGCGTCGGCCTGCTGGACGCATCGACGCTGGGCAAGATCGACATTCAAGGCCCGGATGCCCGCGAGTTCCTCAACCGCATCTACAGCAACGCCTGGACCAAGCTCGACGTGGGCAAGGCCCGCTACGGCCTGATGTGCAAGGAAGACGGCATGGTCTTCGATGACGGCGTTACTGCCTGCCTCGCCGATAACCACTTCCTGATGACCACCACCACTGGCGGCGCTGCACGCGTGCTGCAATGGCTGGAAATCTACCAACAGACCGAGTGGCCAGACCTCAAGGTGTACTTCACTTCGGTCACCGACCACTGGGCGACCATGACCCTGTCCGGGCCCAACAGCCGCAAGCTGCTGGCTGAAGTCACTGACATCGACCTGGACAAGGACGGCTTCCCGTTCATGACCTGGAAGGAAGGCCTGGTAGGCGGCGTGCCAGCGCGGGTGTTCCGTATCTCGTTTACCGGTGAACTCTCCTACGAGATCAACGTGCAGGCCGACTACGCCATGGGCGTGCTGGAGCAGATCGTCGAAGCCGGCAAGCAGTACAACCTGACCCCGTACGGCACCGAGACCATGCACGTGCTGCGGGCCGAGAAGGGTTTCATCATCGTTGGGCAAGACACCGACGGCTCGATGACCCCGGACGACCTGAACATGGGCTGGTGTGTTGGCCGCACCAAACCGTTCTCGTGGATCGGCTGGCGCGGGATGAACCGTGAAGATTGCGTGCGTGAAGAGCGTAAGCAACTGGTGGGTTTGAAGCCGATTGATCCGAACGTGTGGTTGCCGGAAGGCGCGCAGCTGGTGTTCGACACCAAGCAGGCGATCCCGATGAAGATGGTTGGCCACGTCACCTCAAGTTATGCCCACAACTCCCTCGGCTATTCGTTTGCCATGGGCGTGGTCAAGGGCGGCTTGAAGCGTATCGGCGAGCGGGTGTTTGCACCGCTGGCGGATGGCAGCGTGATCGAGGCGCAGATTGTTTCTTCGGTGTTCTTTGATCCCAAGGGTGATCGTCAGAATATCTGACGCATGAATTCAAGACAGGTGCTCCATATGACCGCAGTCAACGTATACCAACAACGCCCCATCACCGGGGCCAAGGCCGAGTCGTCGCTGCACCATGCCGACCTTGTCAGCCAGGTGGGCAAGGGTCGCAAGAACGCCGGCGTGACCATCCGCGAAAAGAAACTCCTCGGCCACCTGACCATTCGTGGCGATGGCCATGACGCCGCTTTCGCTGCTGGCGTACACAAGGCCCTGGGCATCGAATTACCTGGTGCCCTGGGCGTGATCGTCAAGGGTGAAGCTAGCCTGCAATGGCTCGGCCCGGATGAGTGGCTGCTGGTGGTGCCGAGCGGTGAAGAGTTCGCTGCCGAGAAAAGCTTGCGTGAGGCGCTGGGGGAGTTGCATATCCAGATCGTCAACGTCAGCGGCGGTCAGCAAATTCTGGAGCTTAGCGGCCCGAATGTGCGCGACGTGCTGATGAAATCCACCAGCTACGACGTGCATCCCGACAACTTTCCGGTGGGCAAGGCAATTGGCACGGTGTTCGCCAAGTCGCAATTGGTGATCCGCCATACCGCTGAAGACACGTGGGAGTTGGTGATTCGTCGCAGCTTCTCGGATTACTGGTGGCTGTGGTTGCAGGATGCGGCGGCGGAGTATGGGTTGAACGTCGAAGCCTGACCCGACCCTCCTGTAGGAGCGAGCTTGCTCGCGAAAAACGCCAACGATAACGCGTGCTTCCAGAATACACGCGTCGCCCTTGAGTTCTTCGCGAGCAAGCTTGCTCCTACAGGAGGCAGCGTTGCCTACAGATGCCTTAGGAGTCACGAACAATGAGCCGCGTACCCGATACATGGATTTTGACCGCCGATTGCCCCAGCGTGCTCGGCACGGTGGACGCGGTGACCCGCTATCTGTTCGAGCAGGGCTGCTACGTCACCGAACACCACTCCTTCGATGACCGGCTCTCGGGCCGCTTCTTCATCCGCGTGGAGTTCCGTCAGCCCGACGGTTTCGATGAACAAGGCTTTCGCGATGGCCTGGTGGAGCGCGGTGAAGCCTTCGGCATGATCTTCGAACTCACCGCGCCAAACTACCGGCCCAAAGTGGTGATCATGGTCTCCAAGGCTGATCACTGCCTTAACGACTTGCTCTACCGCCAGCGTATCGGTCAGTTGTCCATGGATGTGGTCGCCGTGGTCTCCAACCACCCCGACCTCAAGCCCCTGGCCGACTGGCACCAGATCCCCTATTACCACTTCCCCCTGGACCCCAACGACAAGCCGTCGCAGGAGCGTCAGGTATGGCAGGTGATCGAAGAGTCCGGCGCCGAGCTGGTGATCCTTGCCCGCTACATGCAAGTGCTGTCACCGGAGCTGTGCCGCAAGCTCGATGGCAAAGCCATCAACATCCATCACTCCCTGCTACCTGGTTTCAAGGGCGCCAAGCCTTATCACCAGGCCTACAACAAGGGCGTGAAACTGGTGGGCGCCACCGCGCACTACATCAACAACGACCTGGACGAAGGCCCGATCATCGCTCAGGGCGTCGAGGTGGTGGACCATAGTCACTACCCGGAAGACTTGATCGCCAAGGGCCGGGACATCGAAGGCCAGACGTTGGCCAGGGCGGTGGGGTATCACATTGAGCGGCGGGTGTTCTTGAACGCCAATCGCACCGTGGTGCTCTGACAAACAACACAAGAAACAGCATCTGTACCCGAGCATTTAACGCGCTGCCTGCCTGGGCAACGCGGTTCCATAACAACAACAGCGAGGTGAAAGCATGTCTGGTAATCGTGGTGTCGTGTATCTCGGCAACGGCAAGGTCGAAGTACAGAAAATCGACTATCCCAAAATGCAGGACCCCCGTGGCAGGAAGATTGAACATGCCGTCATCCTGCGCGTGGTCTCCACCAATATCTGCGGCTCCGACCAACACATGGTGCGCGGCCGCACCACGGCCCAGACCGGCCTGGTGCTGGGTCACGAGATCACGGGTGAAGTGATTGAAAAAGGTCGCGACGTCGAAAACCTGCAAATCGGCGATCTGGTTTCTGTACCGTTCAACGTCGCATGCGGCCGTTGCCGCTCCTGCAAGGAAATGCACACGGGTGTCTGCCTCAGCGTTAACCCGGCCCGCCCAGGCGGCGCCTATGGTTATGTCGACATGGGCGACTGGACCGGCGGCCAGGCCGAATACGCCCTGGTGCCATACGCTGACTTTAACCTGCTGAAGCTGCCGGATCGCGACCGGGCCATGGAGAAAATCCGCGACCTGACTTGCCTCTCCGACATTCTCCCCACTGGCTATCACGGTGCAGTCACCGCCGGTGTCGGCCCAGGCAGCACCGTCTACGTGGCGGGTGCCGGCCCTGTCGGCCTGGCCGCAGCCGCTTCCGCCCGCCTGTTGGGCGCGGCAGTGGTGATCATCGGCGACGTCAACCCGATCCGCCTGGCCCACGCCAAGGCCCAGGGTTTCGAAATCGCCGACCTGTCCCAGGACACCCCGCTGCACGAACAGATCGCCGCACTGCTGGGCGAGCCGGAAGTCGATTGTGCGGTGGACGCGGTGGGCTTTGAAGCTCGCGGCCACGGCCATGACGGCGTCAAGCACGAAGCCCCGGCCACCGTGCTCAACTCGTTGATGGGCGTGGTGCGTGTTGCCGGCAAAATCGGCATCCCCGGCTTGTATGTCACCGAAGATCCAGGTGCGGTGGATGCCGCCGCGAAAATGGGTAGCCTGAGCATTCGCTTCGGTCTGGGCTGGGCCAAGTCCCACAGCTTCCACACCGGGCAGACGCCTGTGATGAAGTACAACCGCCAGTTGATGCAGGCGATCATGTGGGATCGCATCAAGATTGCCGACATTGTGGGCGTGGAAGTCATCAGCCTGGATGACGCGCCACGTGGCTATGGCGAGTTCGATGCGGGCGTGCCGAAGAAGTTTGTGATTGATCCGCACAAGTTGTTTAGCGCGGCGTAAACGCAAGGCAAAGAAAAGGGCGACCCGCGGGTCGCCCTTTTTGCATCAAAGTAACTGTATGAGCGTTCCCACTCGGTGAACGACCAGTGGAAAGTGGCTCAGCGAATGGCCAACGCCCCCTGATACACCGTAGGTCCGGTAGGCTGCTTGCTCACTGACCCACCCTTGGTTTCCGAACTCACCATCAACTCCACAGGCCCGCTGATGGTTTCCTGCTGGCGCGGGTTGAGGCCAATGATGCCCTTGCCATCTTCCGGCAACAGACCAAGGGAGACGGGTGTGCCGCCAGCAGGAAGTGCCCACAGCTCCAGGCTGCGGTCCGGTTCCGGTGCCGTCGAGGCAATCGGGTGGACTTCCAGGTAGTCCTTGTGGGCCATGATTTGCGCGGCAGGTTGTTGGGTGGTGCTGACCAGGGTGGCGGCGGACTTGATGCTGTCCTGGGTGTAGATTGCGCCACCAACACCGGCAATCACCACGGCGCAGACGCCGACGAATAGACGTGAGCGAGTCCAGAAAGAGGGGTTGTGGTCAATCACGGTGGAGGAGGTCTGAGTCATTAGGCTGTTCCTGACAGTGGTTGAGTACTACGGGCGACGGCCAGTGGTGGCTCTTTGCTTTTGGGTGTTACGAATTTTTTCAGTACTGGATTGACCCTGATATGACTGAGGGGTTCCGGCCTTTGGTCCAATGAATACTGGCTCCAGTGATGTCAAATGGCCTTGCCTCGCCTGGTTCTCCGTCGAAACGCTTCAATTTCTGAACAAATCTGCAGGCGCCGGCCAACGCGGAACAATTCTTGAGCGTGCCCGGTCAAACGCCTGCTTTGGCCCCCCCGTGTGTAGGGGTGCAGTTCCTAATCCAGAGGTTGTCTCGATGAAGATTTCACACGGTGTTGCCCTGTCTTGCCTGTTGACCCTGGCTGCCAGCCCGGTGTTTGCAGCAGGCTTTAACCTTAACGACGCGGCCAACGCCATTTCCGGCATGCAGGGTGGCGATAAGGCTGCTGCCGCAGCGCCGACGTCACAAACCGCCGGTTTGCTGGGCGCCTTGACCTCGCAATTGAACGTGACACCGGAGCAGGCTGTCGGTGGTACCGGCGCCATGTTGGGTCTGGCCAAGAATCAGCTGAGCGGTACCGATTACTCACAACTGGGCAAGAGTGTGCCGGGCCTGGACAAGCTGTCGGGCAACAACGCACTGGGCAGCCTGGGCGCTCTGAGCGGCATGCTCGGCCAGAGCGGCGGCAGCAAGACCTCAGGTCTGGAAGGTGTGTTGGGTAATGTGAAAGACACCAATGACCTGAACACCGCGTTCAGCGCCCTGGGCATGGACAGTGGCATGGTTGGCCAGTTCGCCCCGGTGATCCTCAAGTACCTGGGTGACCAGGGCATCGGCGGTTCACTGTTGCAAAACCTGAGCGGTATCTGGGGCGCTGGCAGCTAACGACTGGCGCGGCGTAATGCTTGGATACGCGCATCCTTTTCCATCCAGAGCTGGTTGACCCAGTTCTGGACGGTCTGGCGAAACGCAAGGGTAGTGGCAGGGTATGCTGCGTAAAGCGAACCAATTCCCCGGCTACTGTCTAAACCCCCACTGCCTACTCTATCCAAGGAAATCTCCTACGTGAAAGCCATCCTTGCCCTGTTAGCCCTCGTAGCCCTGCCGGTCATGGCCGCCGAGCCCACCCTCTACGGGCGCTACGAGTACATCAAACTCCCGGAAATCGGTGAAACCTTCAAGGCCAAGATGGACACCGGCGCGCTAACCGCTTCGCTGTCGGCTCGGGACATCGAGAGCTTTACCCGCGACGGCGAGGATTGGGTACGTTTTCGCCTCAGCGGCAAGGACGCCAGCAACAAGGTTTACGAGCACAAGGTCGCGCGCATCAGCAAGATCAAGAGCCGTGCCGACGAGGATGAAGACAAGGATGACGCCAGCGTTGCCAAACGCCCGGTGGTCGACCTGGAAATGTGCCTGGGCAACGTCAAGCGCACCGTCGAGGTCAACCTGACCGACCGCAGCAGCTTCAACTACCCGCTGCTGATCGGCGCCAAGGCCCTGCGTGAGTTCGGTGCTGCCGTGAACCCGGCCCGACGTTATACCGCCGACAAACCCGACTGCTGATTGACGCCGGATGAGGCATCCGGCACCGTTCACCTTTGCTCCCCAGTGCTCGGACGCCATGCCTCATATCCTGATTGTCGAAGACGAAGCGGCGATAGCCGACACGCTGATTTTTGCCCTGCAAGGCGAAGGTTTCACCACTACCTGGCTGACCCTCGGCCAGGCGGCGCTGGACCATCAGCGCCAGACCCCGGCCGATTTGATCATCCTGGACATTGGCCTGCCGGATATCACCGGCTTTGAAACCTGCAAGCAATTGCGCCGCTTCAGCGAAGTGCCGGTGATGTTCCTCAGTGCCCGCGACGGCGAGATCGACCGGGTGGTGGGCCTGGAGATCGGCGCTGACGACTACGTGGTCAAACCCTTCAGCCCACGGGAAGTCGCGGCGCGGGTGAAGGCAATCCTCAAGCGCGTGACGCCTGTCGTGGCACCGGCGAACGGCGGTCGGTTCCAGGTGGATCAGGAGCGGGTGCAAATCAGCTACCGTGGCCAGGCCTTGAACCTTACCCGCCACGAATTTCGCTTGCTCAACTGCCTGCTGGAGCAACCCGAGCGGGTGTTCAGCCGCGAGCAATTGCTGGATGCCGTGGGCGTGCCGGCGGACGCCGGTTATGAGCGCAATATCGACAGCCATATCAAAAGCCTGCGCAGCAAATTGCGTAGTGTTGCCGCCGAGGCCGAGCCGATCCAGACCCATCGCGGCCTGGGCTACAGCTACAGCCCGAGCCACAGCTGATGCGCCTGGGACTGCGGATTTTCCTGGTTTATGCGTTGTTTATCGGCCTGACTGGCTACTTTGTGCTTAGCACCGTGATGAAGGAAATCCGCCCAGGCGTGCGCCAGTCCACCGAAGAAACCTTGGTGGACACCGCCAACCTGCTGGCGGAAATCCTGCGAGACGACGTCAAGCAGGGAACTCTCGGGCAGAGTCACTGGCCGACGGTGCTCAAGGCTTACGGCGACCGTCAGCCCGGAGCGACCATCTGGGGCCTGGCGAAAAATCAGGTCAATCACCGTATCTACGTCACCGACGCCAAGGGCGTCGTGTTGCTCGACTCCAGTGGCGAAGCGGTGGGCCAGGACTACTCGAAATGGAACGACGTCTACCTGACCCTGCGTGGCGAATACGGTGCCCGCTCGACCCGCAGCGATGCCGAAGACCCGGCTTCGTCGGTGATGCACGTGGGCGCGCCGATCCGCGATAACGGGCAGATCATCGGTGTGGTCACCGTGGCCAAGCCCAACAGTTCGCTGCAACCCTATGTCGACCGCACCGAGCGCCGTTTGCTGTGGTACGGCGCCGGGCTGGTGGCGCTGGGTTTGTTGCTCGGGGCGTTGTTGTCCTGGTGGCTGAGTGCGGCGCTGCGGCGGTTGACGGCCTACGCCCAGGCGGTCAGCGAAGGGCATCGCGCCGAGTTGCCGCATTACCGGGGTGGCGAGCTGGAACAACTGTCCACCGCCGTGGAACACATGCGCACCCAACTGGAAGGCAAGGCTTACGTCGAGCGCTACGTGCATACCCTGACCCATGAATTGAAAAGCCCGCTGGCGGCTATTCGCGGCGCGGCGGAGCTGTTGCAGGGGGAAATGTCCCAGGCTCAGCAGCAGCGTTTTGTCGGCAATATCGACAGCGAAAGTGCGCGCTTGCAGCAGTTGATCGAACGCTTGCTGAACCTGGCCCAGGTCGAGCAACGCCAGGGCTTGGAAGAACAAAGCGCCTTGCCGCTGGCAGTGTTGGTGGACGAAGTGCTCAAGGCGCAATGTGCGCGGATCGAAAGTGCCGGCTTGCAGGTGGAGCAGGGCATTGCGGCGGACCTCAGACTGTTCGGTGAACCCTTCCTGCTACGTCAGGCCTTGGGCAACCTGCTGGAAAACGCCCTGGATTTCACCCCGCCCGGCGGCACCTTGCGCTTCACCGCTCAACGTCGGGACAAGCAGATTGAGCTGAGCCTGTTCAACCAGGCTGAAGCGATCCCCGACTACGCTCTGCCGCGCTTGAGTGAGCGCTTTTATTCGCTGCCACGACCCGCCAGCGGGCGCAAAAGCACCGGCCTGGGTCTGAACTTTGTCGAAGAAGTGATGCAGTTGCACGGTGGGCGTTTGCAGATCGGCAATGTCGCCGGGGGAGTGTTAGTGGTGCTGTGGCTGCCGGCTGACTTATAGCTGGAACAGCCACTGAGCCTTGGCCGGGTCCAGGTGCGCCACGTTGATCCGTAGCCAGTTGCTCTTGTGGCCATCGGCGCTGAACAATTGGCCGGGGGCCAGCAGGATGCCGTGTTTGTAGGCGCGCTCCAGAAACTCGTCAATTTGGTTCAGCCTGGGGTGACGTACCCAGAGGAACAAGCCGCCATCAGGCAGATGAAAAATCTCCCAACCCCAGCGCTGGAAACTGGCCTGGGCAATCGCCTGGTGGGTCTGCAATTTGCGCTGCACCAGGTTCAGGTGCCGCTCATAAATCCCGTCCGACAGGATCGCGCTGAGAAAACGCTCGCAGAAGCTCGGCACGGCAACGCTGGTCAGCAGTTTCAAATCCGCCAGCGCGGCGATCAGGTGAGTCGGCGCCACCAGATAGCCCACCCGCAAGCTGGCGGACAGGGTTTTGGAAAAACTGCTGATATAGATCACCTTGCGCAAGCCGTCGAGGGTCGCCAGGCGCGTACCGTGTTCACCGGTCAGGTCGCCGTAGACATCGTCTTCCACCAACAGCAGGTCGTACTGATAGGACAGCTGCAAAATCTGGAAGGCGTTCTGTGGGCTCAATGACGAACCGGTGGGGTTATGAAATTGTGAGTTGATGAAGAACGCCTTGACCGGGCGACTGGCCAGAACCTTTTCCAGCGTCTCGATATCCGGGCCGTCTGGCAGGCGCGGGATACCGACCACGGTTGCACCGCGCAGGGCCAGCAACTGCACCAGGTTGCTGTTGCACGGGTCGTCCACCAGCACACAGTCGCCCGGTTCAATAAGCTTGCGGATCACCAAATCCAGGGCCTGGGTAGCGCCGAGAGTGGTGAGCACCTGATCAGGATTGACCGTCAGCGCCAACTTGTTGTGCAGGTGCTGGGCCAGGTTCTGGCGCAGCGGCAGGTGGCCGAGCGGGTCGCCGTATTCGATCAGCGAGCTGTGGGCGAAGTTGGCAGTGCGCCGCACGATCCGCGCCAGGGCCTGGGTGTCGCGCCAGGTTGGTGGTAGCCAGCCGCAACCCAGTTTCATGCTGTAGGCATCACCGTGGAAAATCCGCCAGAAGGCGTTCAGGTTGCCCCGGTCAGCGGCTTCCAGAGGCTCCAGCCGGATCGCAGCCAGTGGCTTGCCGGCCGCCTGGGCCTCGACGAAAAAACCACGGCCCTGGCTGGCGCTGATAAAGCCGTTGATTTCCAGGCGCTCGTAGGCGCTGACCACCGTGTGGTAGCTCAGGTCGTGTGTAGCGCAGAGTTTGCGAATCGACGGCAGGCGCTGCCCGGGCTTGATCTCGCCGCGTCCGATTGCGTCCTTGATGGCGCCCACCAGTTGCTCGATGACGGCAACATTGGGTGAGCGGTCTAGTATGAGTTCCATCCCTGTAACCTGTACCGCGAAGTGTTAGGACGAATTTTCTAACAGTTATCACAGCAGAGCCACTACTGTTTTTGGGTGATCGGGATTTCTGGCGTAAGCCTGGGCGGCAACGTTCAGCTTAATTCAGGAGGAATAGAGATGACTGAGGCCCTGTCACCGTCGGTATCGACACCCCAGCACACCCACCAGTTGGCCGTGACCAACCTGGACAATTGGGGCGACTGGAAATGGCAGCAACGCAATGCGGTGACCAAGCTCGACGAGTTGCTTAGTTACTTCCCGGGCCTGGAGCAGGATGGCTGGCTGCAACGCATTGGCGAACACCTGGAAAACCGCAAGCTCACCGTAACGCCCTACACCCTGGGGCTGATCAAAGTCGATGAGCACATGCGCCCCCTGGCCGATGATCCGTTCTGGCGCCAACTGATTCCGGACTGGAGCAGCAGCCCCGCTACCCAGGCGCTGGGCTATGACGGCGAGTCGGAAAACTGGGAGTTGCCCGATGAAATGGTCACCCCGATCTGCCAGCACAAATACGACAACCGCGTCATCCTGCGCCTGGCCAACGTCTGCCACGCCTACTGCCAGTTTTGCTACGAAGCGCTGCGCACCCTGGAAAAACAAACCGTCAAAAGCTCGATGCGCAAGCAGGACTGGCTCGACACCCTCGACTACATCCGCCAGAACCCACAACTCGACGAAGTGATTCTCAGCGGCGGCGAGCCGTTGATGCATTCCGACAAGCACCTGGACGGCTACCTCAGTGACCTGCGGGCCATTCGCCCGAACCTGATCATTCGCCTGCACACCCGTGCGCTTACCTTCAATCCGTACCGCATCACCCCGCAACTGGTGGAGATCCTCGGTCGCCACGACGTCACCGCCATCGGCCTGCACATCGTCCATCCCCGTGAAGTGACCGAGGATTTCCTGGTGGCGGTCAAGCGGCTGCGCTCGGTATGCCCGATCCTGTTTGCCAACATCCCGCTGCTCAGTGGCATCAATGACGATTACGAGACCATGGCCGAGTTGTGTCTCAAGCTCTATCGCCATGGCATCCAGCCCCATTACCTGTACCACTTCATGCCGTTCTCCCCAGGCTCCCAGGCCTTTCGCACCGATATCAGCGCGGCCGTCGCCCTGGTCAGCCGCATGAAACGCCGGTTGTCCAACATCGCCGTACCGGAATACGTGCTGCCCCACAAGACCGGCAAATACACGGTGCCCCTGGACTTGATCATCGGCCAGCCGACCCTTGAGCGGCGCAGTGATGGTGAGTATCTGCAGTACACCAATTGGCAGGGCCAATCCTGCACATTCCCGGAATGACCGCTATGTTCAATCGTTTTGCCAGCCACCTGGTGGACCTGGATAACCCCAACCCGTTTCCCGGCATGGTCGCCTTCCAGCAACGCACCGGCATGCAGGTCGACCTGCGCCTGGGCGGTAATGAATGCCTCGATGCGCCGCTGACTGCCCTGCGCGAGCAATATGGCGATGACTTCTGTGAGCACGCGCGGCTGTACGGCGATCCGCAAGCCTTTGCCCTGCGCCAGGCGCTGGCGACGGCCCACGGTTTTAATCCGGCGCAATTGTGCCTGGACAGCGGCGCCGATGCCGTCCTCGCCCTGTGCCTGCGGGCCTTGTGCGTGCCGGGGGATCGCGTGGTGTGCAGTGCCGGTACGTATCCGACCTTCGCTTATTTCGCCAGGGCCGCCGGGTGCGAGGTGATCGAAACCCCGTACCACCGCACCGACACCAGCCTGACAGTGAACATTCCCGGCTTGTTGCTCGAAGCGGTGCGCTCCAGGGCCAAGGTGGTTTACCTGGCCAACCCGGACAACCCCACCGGCAGTTGGTGGTCGTCCGAGGCCATCGAGGAGCTGGCGGCGTCATTGCCCGAGGACTGCACCTTGTTGCTGGACGAGGCCTACCTGGATTTTTGCCCCGACCTGCAGATGAACAGCGAGCGGACGGTGGAAGGCTGCATCCGCGTGCGCTCGCTGTCCAAGGCTTACGCCTTGGCCGGGTTGCGCCTGGGATTTGCCCTGGCCGATACGGCCATCATCGCCATGCTGAACAAGGTGCGCATTCACTACGCTGTCGGCGGCCTGGTGCAACACGCCGCCCTAGTCGTGTTGGCGGACCGGCCACACGCCGAGTCCATTCGGGTCAATAACGCCCTGTTGCGTGATGCCTTCAGCCAGCGTTTGCGCCGTGCGGGTTATCGGGTGCTGCCGTCCGGAACCAATTTCGTCAGCCTGTTGTTGCCGTCCAATGCTGCTGCGCAGCATTTGCAGGAGCACTTGCTGGATCATCGGATCGCCGTGCACCGGCCGCCGCACCCGGCGTTCGCCAATTTGATCCGGGTCACAGTGTGCGAGGCCGCCCTGGAAGATCGGGTGCTGGAATTGTTCGAGAGGGCCATGGAATGAAGCCTCAACTGCAATTTCGCGACGCCTTGCAGGATGCCTTGCCGATCGTCATCAGCGGCTTCGTCTTCGGCCTGGTGTTCGGCGTGTTGGCCAGCAAGGCCGGGCTGTCGCCCCTGGCCGCCACCTTCATGAGCCTGATGGTGTTCGCCGGGGCTTCGCAGTTTGTTGCAGTGGAGCAGTGGCAGTCCGGGCAGTTGTCGGTGGTGGCGATTGTGATGACGACGTTACTGGTCAACCTGCGACACTTGCTGATGAGCCTGTCGCTGCGACCGGCCTTTCGCAACGAGCCCAAACGCAAGTTGATCCCGGCGTTCGCCCTGTTGCTGATCGACGAAACCTGGGCGCTGGCCGAGCATCGATTCAAGCAGTCGGCACCGTCCCTGCGTTACTTCGTGCAGGCGGGCTTGCTGATCTATTTCGGCTGGGTCGGCGGCACGCTGCTGGGCACGCAATTGGGCAGCCATATCCCACGGCCGACGGACTTTGGCCTGGACTTCACCTTTGTCGCGATGTTCCTGTCGTTGATGGTGTTGCTGTGGCGGCGCTCGCTGGACTTCTTCACTTGGCTGCTCTCTGGCGTGATTGCTTTCTACGCCGCGCAATTGCCGGGTATCGGCCAGGCGTCGGTGGTGATTGCGGCGATTATCGCCAGTGCCCTGGTGGCCGCGCTCCCGCAGTCGGGGCAACTGGAGGCCGGCCATGAGTGAACTGGAACTGGCCGCGATCATCGGCATGGCCCTGGTCACCTACCTGACCCGTATCGGCGGCTTGCTGGTGACCGCCGAGCGCACGAGCCTGAACGGCTTTACCGAACGCTTCCTGAAGAACCTTCCGGCCGCGCTGCTGGCGGCGCTGATCAGCCCGAAACTGGCCACCGGCGATGTGTCGATCTGGCTGGCAGCGGCAATCACCGTGGCGGTGGTCTGGAAATTCAAAAACACCTTGCTCGGCGTCGCTGCGGGCACGCTTTCCTGCGCAGCGATTCGTTGGCTTATCTAAGGACAGACCATGAAAATTGGAATCATCGACTCGCTTCACAACAGCTACGTGACCAAGGCCGACATCGAACAAGAGGTGTTTGGCGGGCGGGCTACGGTCTCGCTGTTCCAGACCGCCAGCGCCGATGACCTGCCGCAAGCGGCGTTGCAGTGCGACGGGTTGATCAGTTGGCATCTGGTGCCTTTGCAAGCGCCGTTTATCAACCGGCTGGAGCAATGCCGGGGCATCGTGCGTGCGGCAGTGGGTTTTGACAATATCGACTTGGCGGCTGCACACCAGCGCAATATTGAAGTGGCCAACGTGCCGGACTACGGCACCGAAGAGGTCGCCGATCATGCGGTGGCCATGGCTCTGTCGCTGCTGCGTCGGTTGCCGCGCGGTCATACGGTGGTGTCCCGTGGCAGTTGGGACTGGCGTGAAGTGGGCGCCTTGCCGCGCCTGAGCCAGTTGCAGGTGGGGATCATCGGTTGCGGGCGGATCGGCATGGCGGCGGCGTTGCGCTTCAAGGCGTTCGGCTGCCAGGTGAGTTTTTTCGATCCCCATGTGTGCAGTGGCGTGGAGAAGTCCCTGGGTATCCAGCGGTGTGAAACCCTCGCCGAGCTGTTGCACAAGGTCGACCTGGTAAGCATCCACGCACCGCTCAACGAGCAAACCCATCACCTGATCGGCCCACGTGAGTTGGCGGCCCTCAGTGGCAAATATCTGATCAATACCGCGCGCGGGCCGATCATCGACGGCCAGGCCTTGCGCGACGCGGTGGTCGACGGCCTGCTGGCCGGCGTCGGGCTGGACGTTTACGAGGATGAGCGCCAGGGCATCCCGGAGCAGTTCCTCGGCCGTGATGATGTGCTGCTGTCGCCCCACGTGGCGTTCTACTCCGAGGCGGCACTTGCGGAGTTGCGGGCCAAGGCCGCGCAGGTGCTGTTGAGCATTCTGGAGAAGGGTAGCCACCGTAACGTGGTCAACTGACAGACCCCGCTGGAGAGTCTCCACAGACTCTCCACATCACCTCCACAAAGCCTCTACATACCCGCCACAAACTCTCCCCATTCAAACAGGGAGAGACCCATGAACCGCAGCCTGCTATTCAAACTGGGCGCCATCGCGCTGCTGATCCTGCTGTTGCTGATTCCGTTGCTGATGATCGACGGCATCATCAACGACCGCCAGCAGCTGCGTGACGGCGTGTTGATGGACATTGCCAGCAGCTCCAGTTACAGCCAGCGCCTGAGTGGCCCGGTGCTGGTGGTGCCTTATCGCAAGACCGTCCGCGAGTGGAAGCTCAATGAAAAGCTCAACAAGCGCTACGAGGAAACCCGTGAAGTGCGCGGTCGTCTGTATTTCCTGCCGGAGCATTTTGAGCTCGACGCCAAGGTGCAAACCGAACTGCGGGCACGGGGTATCTATCAGGCGCGGCTATTCCATGCCGACAACCGCATCAGTGGCCGCTTTGTTTTGCCGGAGCAGTTGGGCATCAAGGAAAACTTTGCCGATTACCAGTTTGACCAGGGATTTCTGGCGGTGGGCATCAGCGATATTCGCGGTATCGAAAATGCCCTGAAACTGGAGCTGGGCACTCAGCGCCTGGAGTTTTCGCCGGGCACTCAGGTCGGTTGGCTGGGGGACGGGGTGCATGTGATGTTGCCCCAGCAAGACAGCAAGAAACCGGCGCCCCTGGATTTCGCTTTCGACCTGCGCTTGCAAGGCACCGAGCAATTGCAAGTGGTGCCAGTGGGCAAGACCAGCCAGGTCAAGCTGGCGTCCAACTGGCCGCATCCGAGTTTTATCGGCAACTTCCTGCCAGCCCAGCGGGAGATCTCCGCCGAAGGTTTCACCGCCAATTGGCAGACCTCGTTTTTCTCCACCAACCTGGAAGAGGCGCTGCAAGGTTGCCTGTCGGAGCGCGGCTGTGAAGACTTCAACGGCCGCAGCTTTGGCGTGAGCTTTATCGACCCGGTGGACCAGTACCTCAAGAGCGATCGGGCGATCAAATATGCGCTGCTGTTTATCGCCCTGACCTTTGCCGGCTTCTTCCTCTTTGAAGTGCTCAAGAGCCTGGCGGTGCACCCGATCCAGTACGCGCTGGTGGGCGTGGCCCTGGCGTTTTTCTACCTGCTGCTGTTGTCACTCTCCGAGCACATCGGCTTTGCCCTGGCGTACCTGATCTCGGCCAGCGCCTGTGTGTTGTTGATTGGTTTTTATGTCTGCCATGTGTTGCGTAGTGTGGCCCATGGCTTGGGCTTTTCGGCGGGGTTGGCGGCGTTGTATGGCTTGTTGTACGGGTTATTGAGTGCCGAGGATTACGCGCTGTTGATGGGCTCGCTGCTGCTGTTCGGCCTGCTGGGCACGGTGATGGTGCTGACGCGCAAACTGGACTGGTATGGCGTGGGCAAACACAAAACGGTCGAGCCGCTGGAGTTTGACCTGGAGGCGGTTCATGAGTAGGTCATTGGGGTTGCGCGAAGATCAGCGGGTGGGTGCGCAGTTGGTGGCGAGGATTATTACGCTGTTTCCCCCGCCACCGACATTACCGGTCAAACCGGTGGCTGGGTCTCCAGCATCGACGGCCGCTGGCTGACTTCGGCATACCAGGCTGCCAGCCTTGGGTTATCCAACCGCCACTGCATATCCGGGTGGCGAAAATCCAGGTACCCCAAGGCACAGGCCACGCTGATGGCTGCTACGTCGAAATGGCTGGCTAGTTCGGCAATGGCGTCCCGTTCCAGTTCAGCGAGGGTGCGGCGGATCTTGTTGCGCTGCTCTTCCAGCCACTGGTCCCAGTGCTTGTCCGGCGGACGCAGGGCGGTTTCATAACGCATCAGCACGGCGGCATCCATAATCCCGTCGGCCATCGAGGCAAGGGTCAGACGCCGCCAGCGGGCCGAGCCTTCGCGGGGGATCAACGGGTTGCCGACGTGCTGGTGGTCGAAATAATCGAGGATTACCCGGCTGTCGTGCAACACATTGCCGTCGGCCAGGCGCAAGGCCGGGATCTTGCCCACCGGGTTGCCCTGGTTCAGTTCAGCAGCAGGATTGACCGGTGTGACCAGCACGGCCTGCAAGGCCACACGGTCCTGCTGGCCGGTCTCGTACAGCAGCACCCGGACCTTGCGAACGAAGGGTGAGGCGGGGTTGTGGAACAACGTCATGCTTGGGGCGGACATGGAAATTCCTCGGAATAGGGCAGGGCCTAGCCTATCTCAACGCTTGAACAACGCCCAAGCCCCAATCACCGCCGGTATCCCCAGCCCGATCCAACTCAAGGAATCCCAAGCGCCATCCCCCAGCAACGCCGCGAACAAACCCGCCGCGCTGAGCAAGCCAATCCCCAGTGGAACGCTGAACACCTTCCAGAAACTCGACTGCCGGGGCTTCATGGCTTGGCCGCCTTGCGCCGTACTTGCCATAAATACACGCCACTGCCCAGGACGATGATGGTCAGCACATCCAGCACCGCCCAGAGGATTTTCATCGGCATGCCGCCGTAGTCACCAAAATGCAGCGGTTGGGACATGCCCATGGCGTCCATGTACCACGGCCGTTCGGCGATGGCGGTCACTTGCAGCGTGCTGGCGTCAATCAGTACCGGTGTCAGCAAATGCGAAGTCAGGTGGGTGCTGCCTTTCATGAACACCGCGTAATGGTGCTCGCTGGAAAAACGCGTGCCTGGGAAGGCGATAAAGTCAGGCGTCATACCTGGTGCGGCGTTTTCGGCGATCTTCAGAAGGTCCGTGGCGGGTGCGCGCAAGGTCAGTGGCGGGGCATTTTTGTAGGGCTCGATCATCGCGCTGAGGCTGTCATTGCGCCAGGCAGCGATGATCAGGTCGGCGCTGGCGCTGATCACACCGGTTACGCCCACCACCAGCGCCCAGGTCAGGGTGACGACGCCAATCAGGTTGTGCAGGTCGAGCCAGCGCAGGCGGGTGGATTTGTCCTGGCGCACCGTGGCGAACTTCAGCCGGCGCATGAACGGCAGGTACAACACTGTGCCAGAGATGATCGCCAGCACGAACAGGATGCCCATGAACGCCAACAGCAATTTGCCCGGCAGGCCGGCGAACATGTCGACGTGCAGGCGCAGCAGGAACAGCGTCAGCCCGCCATTGGCTGACGGCGTTTCCACGGCATCGCCGGTGCGGGCGTCGAGCATGAAGGTGTGGGAGGAATTGGGTTCGGTGCCGGCGGTGGCAGCCATGATGGTGATCACGCCGTTTTTGTCATCCTCGTCCCAGGCCAGGTATTGCATGGCTTCGCCGGGACGATGGGCCTGCGCCGCCGTGACCAGTTGTTCCAGGTTCAGTTGCGGCGTATCGGCGGGCATCTGCTGCAACTCGGGCTCGTTGCCCAGCAGGTGGTCGATCTCGTGGTGAAAGATCAACGGCAGGCCGGTCAGTGCCAGCATCAGCAGGAATACGGTGCAGACGAGGCTGGCCCAGGTGTGGATGAAGGACCAGCGGCGGATGGTTTTGCTTTTCATGGGGCATCCAAATGCAAAAGGGCCACGGTTTGACCGTGACCCTTGGGTTGCTGCTTTAGTGGGTTACCACTTGTAGTTCACGGCAGCCACCACGTTGCGCTCGTCACCGTAGTAGCACCAGGAGCCGTCGCAGGTCGACAGGTAGTCCTTGTTGAAGATGTTCTTGGCGGTGACATCCACCGAGACACCTGCCAACGCTGAGTTGATACGGCTCAGGTCGTAATGCACGGCAGCGTCGTACACGGTGTACGAACCGACATGACCATTGGCTGTGTTGGCAGTGTTGCCGTAAGTGTCGCCAACATAACGTACGCCGGCACCGACGCCGAAACCATCCAGAACGCCCGAACGCCAGGTGTAGTCGGACCACAACGAAGCCTGGTTGCGGGGCACCAGTTTCATGCGGTTGCCCTTGTCATCACCCTTGAGGATCTCTGTGTCGGTGTAGGTGTAGGAACCCACCAGTTTGAGGTTGTCGTTGACTTCCGAAGTGGCTTCCAGCTCCAGGCCACGCACCTTGATCTCGCCAATCTGGCTGGTGATGTTGTTCTGGGCAACGGAGACGTTTTGCTGGCGCAGGTCGAACACGGCAGCGGTCAGCAGGGTTTTGCTGCCAGGTGGCTGATACTTCACACCGACTTCAGTCTGCTTGCCTTCGGTAGGCTTGAACGACTCGGTGTCACTGGCGCTGGCGCCCGCCGTCGGCTGGAACGACTCGGTATAGGAGATGTACGGGGTGATGCCCGAATCAAACACATAGCTCAGGCCGGCGTTACCGCTGAAGGCCTTGTCGCGCTGGGTATTGGTGGCGTCGTTCTTGTTGAAGAACGTGGTGCCGGTATGAATCCAGTCTTCACGACCACCGAGGGTCAGGCGCCAGTTGTCCAGGGCGATCTGGTCTTGGATGTAGACACCAGTCTGCATGGTCTTCTGGTTGTAGTCGTAGAAGGTGGAGGGAGCACCGACAGGCCGTGGCTGGTTGTAGATCGGGCGGTTGGGGTTGATGCTCGCGGCGTTGCCTTCGATCCAGTGGTAGTCGGTGTTGGTGCGCTGGTGATCCAGGCCCAGTAACAGGGTGTGGCTCAGGGCGCCGGTCTGGAAGTCCGCCTGGAAGTTGTTGTCCACTGCCAGTTGCGAGATGTCTTCGTCGACCTTGTCGTAGATGCGTTTCAACATGCCGTCCGCTTCGACAGCGGTGTCGCCGTAGCTGGAGTAGGTAGTGTTGAAGGCCAGCTCGCTCTTGGTGTAGCGCAGGTTTTGCTTGAACTGCCAGACATCGTTGATGCGATGGTCAAAGGCATAACCCAGGGCGTAGTAGGTGCGGTCGTAGTAATCCTGATCCGGCTCGCCGAGGTTGGTGTGATGGGAAATCTTGCCTGCTGGCGAAGGCAGCTTGGTGCCTTGCAACGGTAGGAACTGGCCACTGATGCCGGTATCGTCGCGGGTGAACTGCGAGAGCAGGGTCAGGTGGGTGTCGTCGTTGATGTTCCAGGTCAGGCTTGGCGCGATGTTGTAGCGCTTGTCTTCGATATGGTCGATAGGCGTGCCGCTGTCACGGACCACGCCGTCGACGCGGTAGAGGAACTGACCCTGGTCATCAATTTTGCCGGTGCTGTCAAAGCTGATCTGCTTGCGGTTGTTGCTGCCGACTTCGGCGCGTACGGCGTTGCTGGCTTCGGCCTGTGGGCGACGGCTGACCATGTCGAGCATGCCGCCAGGTGGAGTCTGGCCGTAAACCGAGGACGCCGGGCCGCGCAGAAGGGTGACACGGTCAAGGTTCCAGGTTTCCTGTTTCGGGTTGGCGTAAGAGCCCTTGGGCAGCGGCAAACCGTCGAGGAACTGGGTGGGCTCGAAGCCACGAACCCGCAACCAGTCGGCACGGGAATCACTGCCGTAGCTGCTGGCGATCACGCCCGGCATGTAGCGCACGGCGTCATCGAGGTTCTGCACACCGCGATCTTCCATCTGGGCGCGAGTTACCACTGACATGGAGCGGGGAGCTTCAACAATTGGCGTATCAGTCTTGGTACCAGCCGCAGTGCGAGTAGCAACATAACCCTCCACCGGACCCCAGGCGCTTTCGTAGTTGGCCTGACCGGTAATGCTGGTTTCTGGCAGCGACACAACGCCTTCAGGAATCGCTACCAGACTGAATGTCCCGGCGCTGCTTTGCTCCAACTGCAAACCTGTCCCGCGCAATGCCTCGCGCAACGCGCCCTGTGCATCGTACTGTCCCTTGACCGGCGTCGAGGTCTTCCCCGAAGCCAGCGACGGGTTGAGGGTCAGCGCCAGGCCGGCCTGGCTGGCGATCTGGTTCAGGGTGCTGGCCAACGGTGCGGCCGGCAGGTTGTAGGTGCGCACGCTGGACGCCTGTTCGGCAGCCATCAGCAAAGGGCTGGCCAGCGGGGTGCAGAAGGCAATGGCCACGGCTAACAGGCTGGGGCGCAACAAGGTGTCTAGCGAGCGGGACATGGGGCGGCTCCTGAATGAAAATATTTCTCAATTGCCTATGTGCCGAGCGAGATTCAAAAAGTGATAGGGCTGAATGAAAATAATTTCTATCTGGTTTTTCCCCGTAGCAGCAAGCTCGACAACTACGGGGTGTTCGCTGTTTTGGCCACTACCGTCACCCACCACGGCGTGCGTTGCTGGATCTGTACCGGCAAGGTTGGTAACAGGGCATTCAACGCCAGATCGGTATCGTGCAGTGGGAAGCTGCCGGTGATCCGCAGGTCTGCCACTTGCTTGTCCACGCCCAAATACCCGGTGCGATAGCGCCCCAGCTCTTCAACCACATCCCCCAGCCGCGCGTCTTCCACCACCAGCATGCCGCGGGTCCAGGCGTCGGTGCCGGGGGCTACGACCAGCCGCGGGCCAAGGCCATCGCTGCGCATCAGCACTTGCTGGCCTTGCTTGAAGATCTGTTCCTGATGCAATGCTTCTGGCTGGGCGGCGACGGCAGACTGCAAGACACTGAGTAGCGTGCCGTCGTCCTCGCGCTTGACGATAAACCGCGTGCCCAGGGCCCGCAGGCTGCCCTCGCGGGTTTCGACGATGAACGGGCGGGCGTCGTTGTGGCCGGTTTCGACGAGGATTTCGCCTTCCTGCAACACGATCAGTCGGCGCTTTTCATCGAAGCGCACATCAATGGCGCTATGGGTGTTGAGGTTGATCACGGTGCCATCCGCCAGCTTCAGCGTACGTTGCTCGCCGGTGGCGGTGCGCTGGTCGGCCAGCCAATAGTTGATCGGCATGTAGCGTTGCCCAGCGAACAGCGCAAGGCCCAGCACCAACATCACACTGGCCAGGCCGCTGCCGAGTTTGCGCACCTGGCGACGAATGCTTTCGCGCGACTGCAACAAGGCCGAGCGCGCCGGGCCCGAGGCCACGCTGAAACGCTGATCGAGCATGCCCAACTGGCGCCAGGCGCGGGCGTGTTCCTCATTGCTGGCCAGCCACTTGCGAAACTCTTCGTGCTCCACGGCACTGCCGTCCCCGGAGTCCAGGGACAGTTGCCAGGCGATGGCTGCGTCCAGCACCCGCGCCGATACTGGTTTGGAGCTGAACTGATTCACAGTGGCTTGCCATACAGGGCGATGTAGCACTGGCGGATGCCCTGGGCCAGGTATTGCCGCACGCGCGGCACGGAGACACCCAGGCGCTGGGCGATCTCGGCGTGGCCCATGCCATCGAGGCGGTTATAGAGGAAGGCAGCTCGGGCCTTGCTGGAGAGTTTGCCGAGCAAACGGTCGATGGCCTTGAGGTCTTCGAGGATCAGTTGCTGTTCTTCCGGGGAGGGATGCTCGCTTTCCGGGATCAGCATCAGTTCGGTGAGGTAGGCCTGCTCCAGGGCGGCGCGGCGGAAATAATCGAACAGCAGGCCTTTGGCGATGGCCACCAGGAATGCACGGGGTTCGCGGGGTTCGCGTAACTCTTCACGGCCCAGCAGGCGCATGAAAGTGTCTTGGCTCAGGTCTTCGGCACGGCTGGGGCAGGCCACATTGCGTCGCAGCCACGCCAACAGCCAGCCGCGATGGTCGCGATATAACGCGCCAACAAGCTCACTGTGGGGACTTTGGGCTGACGACAAGGCAACACCGATCGAGAAGTTTAAACTAACGAGAATTATTCGCGATTGTGTCAGAGGTGAAGGGCGGGTGCAATTGGCGTTGGTCGGGTAGGGGCGTTATGACACCCTTTGTGGCAAGCCCGCTCGCCACAGGGTTTTGTGCTCAAGATTAAAAGGACGGGGCCTGCCTGCGGCGCTTCCATTGGCTCAATCGCTGCTGCAACAGCAGCGGGCTATCGATTTGCTGCCGCCGTGCCCGGCTGAACAAAATCAACATCAGCTCCGCCGTGGCCAACGCATCGGCACTGGCGTGATGACGTTCGCCCACCTGCAGCTTGAAGTGCTCGATCCAGTCATCCAGCCCGGCCTCGCGGATGTTGGCCTGCGGGTACAAAAACGGGGCGATGTCGGCCACATCGAGAAACGTATGGGCCAGGCGATAGCCCAGGCTGTCCTTAAGCGCTCGCCCCAGCATGTGTTGATCGAACGGTGCATGAAACGCCAACAACGGGCTGTCGCCGACAAACGCCATGAAGTCCAGCAGTGCCTCGACCGGGTCGCTGCCGGCGGCGATGGCGCTGGGGCCCAGGCCGTGGATCAATACGCTGGGGCTGAGTTTGGTTTCGGCCCTTTGCAGGGTGCGTTCGAACAGCTGGGAAAAGTCGATGGCGCCGTCTTCGATCACCACGGCGCCGATGGACAGTACCTGATCGCGATTGAGGTTCAGGCCGCTGGTTTCCAGGTCCAGCACCACCCAGCGTTGCCCGCGCAATGAGCCTTCACCAAGCGCTTGCGGTGGCGGCAATTGTGCCAGACGGGCGTGTTGCCCGGCATCCAGTCCTGGCTTGGCCGCGCGCAGCCAACTGAACAGACTCACAGCTGATACCGTAGCGTCAGGCTGCTTTGCAGGCGCTGAGCCTGGCGCAGGGATTCGCGCAGGATGCGCCGGTCTAGGTGGTTGAGGCTGTCGGGGTCGACGCGATTGGAGTACGGCTGATTCTCGCGGGTTTGCAGTTGGTGCTGCTGCATGCGGGTTTGCTGGATAAAGTGGTAGGCCTCTTCGTAGGCAGCGCCGTCCAGCCGCTCGATGACTTCCTTGTCCACCAGTTGGCGCAAGCGCTCCAGGGTGTTGTTGGCTTTGATGCCATTGGCCAGGGCCAGCAGGCGTGCGCCGTCGACAAAAGGTGTGAGCCCCTGAACCTTGAGGTCGAGGGTGGCTTTGTCATTACCCTTGCGGGTCAGCACAAAATCGCGGAAACGCCCCACCGGCGGGCGTTGGCGCAACGCGTTCTCGGCCAGCATGCGCTGGAACAAGCGGTTGTCCGCCACCTGGTCAAGAATGCCCTGGCGCAGTTGATCGCAACCCGTCTCGTCGCCCCAGACCACCCGCAAGTCGAAATAGATGCTGGATTTGAGCAGGTTTTCCGGCGTTGCTTCGCGAATAAAGCCGGCAAAGCGCCGCGCCCACTCACCGCGCGACAGGCACAGTTCCGGGTTACCGGCCATGATATTGCCCTTGCATAACGTAAAGCCGCACAGCGCCAGGCTCTGGTTGATCTGTTGCGCCAGTGGCAACAGGCGGCCGCGAATCTCGGCCGCTTCGGCAGCATCCTTGGCGTCAAACAGAATGCCGTTGTCCTGGTCGGTATACAGCGTTTGCTCGCGTCGGCCTTCGCTGCCGAAACACAGCCAACTGAAGGCCACGCCGGGGTCGCCCTTGTCCGCCAGGGTCAGTTCGATGACCCGGCATACGGTGTGATCGTTGAGCAGCGTAATGATGTGGGTGATTTGGGTCGACGACGCGCCGTGGGCCAGCATGCGTTCCACCAACTGGCCGATTTCGCCACGGATCGCCACCAGGTTTTCCACCCGTGGCGCGTTGCGAATGGTGCGGGCCAGGTGCACCAGGTCGACCCGTTGCAGGGAAAACAGGTCGCGCTCGGAGACCACGCCGCACAAGCGCTGATCCTTGACCAGGCACACGTGGGCGATATGCCTTTCAGTCATGGCAATGGCCGCATCGAACGCGCTGTGGTCCGGGGTCAGGAAGAACGGCGCCTGGGTCATATGGCGCTCGATGCCCTGGGTGAAATCGCTGGTGCCGTCGGCCACCACCTGGCGCAGGTCCCGCAGGGTGAAAATCCCCAGGGGCGCCTTGTGCTCATCCACCACCACAATACTGCCGACCTGTTGCTCATGCATCAGCGTCACGGCCTCGCGCAGCGGCGTTAGTGGGCTGCACGTCACTGGGTGACGCATGGCCAGTTCGCCCAGGCGCGTGTTTAACGAGTATTGAGTGCCGAGGGTTTCCACGGCCTTTTGCTGGACTTGTTGGTTGACCTGATCCAGCAGGCTGCTCACCCCGCGCAAGGCGAAGTCGCGAAACGGGCTGGACAGTGCGAACAGCTTGATGAAGGCCGGTTTGTTTAATTGCAGGCAGAAGGTGTCTTCGGCGGCCTTGTGCTCGGTGCGGGTTGCCCGTTCCCCTAGCAGCGCTGCCAGGGGGAAGCATTCGCCGGTGGCGATTTCGAAGGTGGTTTCGGTGCCGCTCTTGGCCGAATGCGGCCGTTCGCCGATCACGCGCCCTTGCTTGACGATATAGAAGTGCTCTACCGGCCCGCCCGAGGGTTTGAGAATGCTCTCGCGGGGGCCGTAGAAGCGCAATTGGCACTGTTCCACCAGAAACGCCAGGTGGGCGTTTTCCATTTGGTTGAACGGCGGGAAGCGTTGCAGAAATTGCAGGGTGCCGTGGATGTTCTGCAACACAGCAGTTTTCCCCGCTTGTGTGAAAGCATCAGCTTTACTCATAACCATGACCGCAGTTTTTTTGTCGTTATCGTCCGTCATGGTCGACTCCTGCGCTACGAGTGCCCATTGGACGTAAGTCTAGGTAGCTATGCCAAGACATGTGACTTCCACAGCTAGGGAAAAACCTTATATGAATATCGTCCAAACCCCGTAGAACGCCCACTAGGCAAACTTTCCGACGAAGTGCACATTGAGTGCCCTTCTAGTGATGTCTGACTTCTGTGCTGGGAGATTGATCAGAACTGCCGAGAAACGTATGTCCGACCACGATATTTTGAGTGATGCCGAACGCGAGGCGCTGAGCGCCGTAATGCAGGAGCCTGATTTGCCGCCACAACGGGTCTTGATTGTGGACGACGACAAGGACTCCCGTGAACTGTTGGCGGAGATCCTTGGCCTGGATGGCATTCGCTGTATGACGGCTGAGAGTGGCGAGGCCGCGTGGAATTTATTGAAAACCAGCAGCTCCATCGGTTTGCTGATCACCGATCTGCGGATGGCACCGAGTAACGGGTTGGAATTGATTCGCCAGGTGCGGGGGTCCACCCGGGCCGCGTTGCCGATCATCATCATGTCCGGGGATGCCGAGGCCCCCGATGTGATTGATGCCATGCACTTGAGTGTGGTGGACTTTCTGCTCAAGCCGATTGATAGCGTGAAGCTGGCAAAGTTGGTGAAGCGGGAGCTGGGGATGGCGCCTTAGGTTCGAACTCAACATGCAGTACCACAAAAAAGCCCTGATCTCTCGACCAGGGCTTTGTTGTTTCTAGCGTTTACTCACAGACCGTTTTTGGCTTTGAACTCACGACGCCGACGGTGCAACACCGGCTCGGTATACCCATTTGGCTGCTTGGTCCCTTCAATCACCAGCTCAACCGCTGCTTGAAACGCAATGTTGCTGTCGAAATCCGGAGCCAGCGGACGGTACAGCGCGTCACCGGCGTTCTGCCGATCCACCACCGGCGCCATGCGCTTTAGGCTTTCCAGAACCTGGGCTTCATTGACGATGCCGTGGCGCAACCAGTTGGCGATGTGCTGGCTGGAGATGCGCAGGGTGGCGCGGTCTTCCATCAGGCCGACGTCGTTGATGTCCGGCACTTTCGAACAACCCACGCCCTGGTCGATCCAGCGCACCACGTAACCGAGGATGCCCTGGGCGTTGTTGTCCAGTTCGTTGCGGATCTCGGAGGCGGACCAATCGGTGTTGCTGGCCAATGGAATGGTCAGGATGTCGTCTATCGACGCGCGCTCGCGCTTGGCCAGTTCGGCCTGGCGGGCGAACACGTCGACCTTGTGGTAATGCAGCGCGTGCAGCGCAGCAGCCGTCGGCGACGGAACCCAGGCAGTGTTGGCGCCAGCCAGCGGGTGAGCGATTTTCTGCTCCAGCATGGCGGCCATCAGGTCAGGCATGGCCCACATGCCTTTACCGATCTGCGCACGACCTTGCAGGCCGGTGCTCAAGCCAATATCGACGTTCCAGTTCTCGTAGGCGCCGATCCATTTTTCAGTCTTCATCGCCGCCTTGCGCACCATCGCGCCGGCTTCCATGGAGGTGTGGATTTCGTCGCCTGTGCGGTCGAGGAAGCCGGTGTTAATAAACACCACACGTTCGCTGGCCGCCTTGATACACGCCTTGAGGTTGACCGTGGTACGGCGTTCCTCGTCCATGATCCCGACTTTCAGGGTGTTGCGCGGCAGCTTCAGCACGTCTTCGATGCGGCCAAACAGCTCATTGGTGAACGCGGCTTCTTCAGGGCCGTGCATCTTCGGTTTAACGATGTAGACCGAACCGGTGCGGCTGTTTTTGCGGCTGTTGTTGCCATTGAGGCTGTGGACCGCAGCCAGGCTGGTGAGCAGACCGTCGAGAATGCCTTCCGGCACTTCGTTGCCTTGGCTGTCGAGGATCGCGTCGATGGTCATCAAGTGGCCGACGTTACGCACGAACAACAGCGAACGGCCGTGCAGGCTCACTTCGTTGCCGTCGACACCGGTGTAGCGGCGGTCGGCGTTCATGGTGCGGGTGAAGGTCTTGCCGCCCTTGGCCACTTCTTCGGCCAGGTCGCCCTTCATCAGGCCGAGCCAGTTGCGGTAGATCACTACTTTGTCATCGGCATCGACGGCGGCGACGGAGTCTTCGCAGTCCATAATGGTGGTCAGGGCGGCTTCCATCAGCACGTCCTTGACGCCGGCGGCATCGGTCTGGCCGATCGGGGTGCTGGCGTCGATCTGGATTTCGAAATGCAGGCCGTTGTTTTTCAGCAGGATTGCGGTCGGTGTGGCGGCATCGCCCTGGTAGCCGATCAATTGCGCATCGCTGCGCAGGCCGCTGTTGCTGCCGCCCTTGAGGCTGACGACGAGCTTGCCGTCAACGATCTTGTAGCCGATGGCATCAACGTGGCTGCCGGCGGTCAACGGTGTGGCTTCGTCGAGGAAGGCACGGGCGAAGGCGATGACCTTGTCGCCACGGACCTTGTTGTAGCCCTGGCCTTTCTCGGCGCCGTCGGCTTCGCTGATGGCGTCGGTGCCATACAGCGCGTCGTACAGCGAACCCCAGCGCGCATTGGAGGCGTTGAGGGCGAAACGGGCGTTCATCACCGGCACAACCAACTGGGGACCGGCCATGCGGGCAATTTCGTCATCGACGTTTTGGGTCGAAGCCTGGAAATCCGCCGCTTCTGGTAGCAGGTATCCAATATCTTGCAAAAAGGCTTTGTAGGCCACTGGGTCATGGGCCTGGCTGGCGTGTGTCTGGTGCCAGGCATCGATCCGCGCTTGGAAATCGTCGCGTTTGGCGAGTAGGGCTTTGTTCTTCGGGGCCAGGTCATGGATGACCTTGTCGGCGCCCGTCCAGAACTGGTCGGCGGTGAGGCCGGTACCGGGAATGGCTTCGTTATTCACGAAGTCGAACAGGACTTTGGCGACCTGCAGGCCACCGACTTGAACGTGTTCAGTCATTGCTTGCCTCACTCTGCTCAGCTATTCGCTTTTCAGCTTTTCAATTTACCAATGAAGCCTCTGGCCATTTAAACCACAAACCCTGGGCACCAGTACATGCCATAGATGGCGGCTGGGTGGTTCCAATCAACGGCGCAAACCTTGCTGACGGGGTGTTCGGGGTTATGACGGCGCTTGGGCAGACATCGACCTAACGTTATGTAGTGCGCGCTGAGGCATACTACATGATGAGTTGCGGTTGTGAAAATTAGACTAAATACGTCGTTTAGCGACCCACTTTGGTCGTACGGTCACAGCGGGGTATGGGATGTTCTCAAAAAACTATTGGATTGTTCCAGATAAATATAAAAATGGTACACGATTTGTCTTCATTGATATCCGTGTCCACCCTGTAGAAGTGGGCTCGCTCCTACCTAATCCAACACAAGAGGGCTGACACCATGGACCATCTCGTACTGACCGTTATTGCGCCGGACAAACCCGGCCAGGTTGAACGTGTCGCCCAGTGCATCGCCGAGCATGGTGGTAATTGGCTGGAAAGTCGCATGGCGCGCATGGCCGGGCAGTTTGCCGGGATACTACGGGTCGGTGTGCCGGCTGAAGCCTACGATGAATTGGTGGGGGCGCTGCAGGGGTTGTCGGCCCACGGCATTCGGGTACTGATCGCTGAAAGCGGTATCGCGCAATCCTGCGAGTGGAAGCCGATTGCCATGGAGCTGGTGGGCAATGATCGACCGGGCATTGTGCGTGATATCACGGCGTTACTGAGCAAGCATGGTGTCAACCTGGAACGCCTGTTCACCGATGTACGCCCCGCCCCGATGAGCAGCGATCCGTTGTTTCACGCCGAAGCCTTGTTGGCGGTGCCCCTGACCCTGCCACTGGAGACATTGCAGGAGGCACTCGAAACCCTGGCCGACGATTTGATGGTGGAGTTGGCGTTGCGCAGCGAGGAGTAACTGCCCACAAGGTTATGCATGGAAATCTTGCATGGGCCTGTGGATAACCTGTAGAGACCCGGCGCCAGACCACGTCGGCCGGGGCTCTTCGGTAGCTGAGCAAAAAATGAGCAATTTCAAGGGCTTGTGCACAAACGCAGGGGACCAGGTTGTGGATAACCTTGGGGTGAAACCCTGCAAGCCACGCGCACTGTGGCTTGCAGGGGTTTGTACGTTATTTGATCAGCGTTTGCGCAGGCTGAGCCAGGCATCGACGCTGTAGACCGCAAGGCCCGCCCAGATAAACAGAAACGCCACCAGGCTGCTGGAAGTCAGGTGCTCATCGAACAACAGCACCGCCTGCAACAGCACCAGCGTTGGCGCCAGGTACTGCAGGAAACCCAGTGTGGTGTAGGGCAAATGCCGCGCGGCAGCGTTGAAACACACCAGCGGGATCAGCGTCACTGGGCCGGCGGCTACCAGCCACCAGGCTTCGGACGTGCCCCAGAACTCCATTTGTGCGCTGTGGGCGCTTGGGTTGAGCAGCAACCAGGCCACGGCAATCGGCACTAGCATCCAGGTTTCTACCACCAGCCCCGGCAATGCCTTGACCGGCGCTTGTTTGCGGATCAAACCGTAGAAGCCAAAGGTCAACGCCAGCACCAGGGACACCCACGGCAGGCTGCCGACTTGCCACACCTGTTGCACGACGCCCAATGCGGCGAGCCCGACGGCGACCCATTGCAGGCGGCGCAGGCGTTCGCCCAGGAGCAACATACCCAGCAGCACATTCACCAGTGGGTTGATGTAGTAACCCAGGCTGGCTTCCAGCATGCGGCCGCTGTTTACCGACCAGACGTAGGTCAGCCAGTTGCCCGCGATCAAGGACCCGCTCAAGGCCAGGATTGCCAGCCGCTTTGGGTTGTCCCGCAGTTCGCGCCACCAGCCAGGGTGTTTCCAGACCATCAACAGCAAGCCGCCGAACAGCGCCGACCACAGCACGCGGTGCACGATGATTTCTACGGCGGGAACGCTGGCGATTGCTTTGAAGTAGAGCGGGAACATTCCCCAGATGACGTAGGCACTCAGGCCCAATATGTACCCGCGACGGGGGTTGGCGGCTTGCATGCAGAATCCTTGCTTAGGCAGCTAACAAAGCTGTGATTGTAAGGAGATTTGTCGGGCAATGGGATTTGCTTTCTGTAGGCGCGAGCTTGCTCGCGAAGAGCGTTAACGATAACGCGATCATCCTGAATGAACGCGTTGCCCTCGGGTTTCTCGCGAGCAAGAACTAGGCGTCCCCCTCGCTCCTACAGAGGAGCGGGCCCGTCTAGAACAGTTTCAACGGCTCTTCATTGAGTGCCGACAGTTGCTCGCGCAATGCCAGCACCTGGTCGCCCCAGTACCGCTCGCTGCCGAACCACGGGAAGCTGTGGGGGAACGCCGGGTCATCCCAGCGCCGTGCCAGCCAGGCGCTGTAGTGCATCAGGCGCAGGGCGCGCAGGGGTTCGATCAGTGCCAGTTCGCGGGGATCGAAGTCGTGGAACTCCTGGTAGCCGTCCATCAATTCCGACAACTGCCCCAGGCATTCTTGACGATCACCGGCGAGCATCATCCACAAGTCCTGCACTGCCGGGCCCATGCGGCAGTCATCGAGGTCGACGATGTGGAACATCTCGTCGCGGCACATCATGTTGCCGGGGTGGCAGTCGCCGTGCATGCGGATGTTCTTGTGGGGTGTGGCCTTGTAGACCTCTTCCACGCGCTTGAGCAGGTCGCGGGCCACGGACTCGTAGGCGGGCAGCAGGCTCTTGGGAATGAAATTGCCTTCCAGCAAGGTAGTCAGGGAATCGTGACCGAAGTTCTTTACCCCCAGGGCTTCGCGGTGTTCGAAAGGGCGGGTGGCGCCGACCGCGTGTAAACGACCGAGCAACTGCCCTAGGCGGTGCAACTGATCGAGATTGCCCGGCTCTGGCGCACGGCCGCCGCGACGGGGAAACAGAGTGAAGCGAAAACCCGCGTGTTCGAACAGGCTTTCGCCGTTGTGGATCATCGGCGCGACCACCGGCACTTCGCACTCGGCCAGTTCGAAAGTGAAGCGGTGTTCTTCGAGAATCGCTTCGTTGGTCCAGCGCTGAGGGCGATAGAACTTGGCGATCAGCGGCTCGGAATCTTCGATGCCGACTTGATAGACGCGGTTTTCATAACTGTTGAGCGCGAGGATGCGGGCGTCACTGAGAAAACCGATGCTCTCTACTGCGTCGAGCACCAAGTCAGGGGTAAGTGTTGCAAACGGGTGGGCCATGCGAACTCCTGCGCGCAGCAGGGCGCCGCGTCCGGCCCGGTATGGTATCGCACACCAGCCTGGATAGGTGGGTGAGTGGACTTGTTGTGGCGAGCGGGCTTGCCCGCTCGCCACAGAAAATTGTGTTGGCTCTTATGAACCGACGATCCCACCATCCTCCCGCCGAATCGCAATCACCGACGACCGAGGCTTGCCGTTGGGCAAATACTCTGGGAACGTCGAGCCACCGGTTTCCCCTGGATGCTGAATCCCCACAAACAGGGTTTTCTGATCTGGCGAAAAGCTGATCCCTGTCACCTCGCACGCCACCGGCCCGACCATGAACCGGCGAATCTCCCCCGTTGCCGGGTCGGCGCACAACATCTGGTTATTGCCCATGCCGGCAAAGTCGCCGCTGTTGCTGTAGTCGCCATCGGTGAGAATCCACAAGCGCCCAGCCTTGTCGAAGCCCAGGCCGTCGGGGCTGTTGAACATGTTCTGCGGGTTGATATTGGACGAGCCGCCCTTGGGCTTGCCGGCATGCACGCCGGGGTTGCCCGCCACCACAAACAAGTCCCAGGTGAAGTTCGGCGCGCCGTGGTCATCGGCATTGGCCTTCCAGCGCAGTATCTGGCCGTAGACGTTTTTCTCCCGTGGGTTGGGCCCGCCCACGGGTTGGCCGTCTTCGCCGCGCTTGGCGTTGTTGGTCAGGGTGCAATAGACCTGGCCGTCGCTGGGGCTGACGACAATCCATTCAGGGCGATCCATGCGCGTGGCCTTCACGATGCTGGCGGCCAGGCGTGCGTGGATCAGCACTTCGGCCTGGCTGGCGAAACCTGAGCTGGCGTCAATGCCGTTTTTGCCGAAGGTCAGTTCGACCCATTGGCCCTGGCCCTTGGGGTGGTCTGCATTGCCATCGCCTGCATCGAAAATCGCCACGTACAAGGTGCCGTGGTCCAGCAGATCTTTATTGGCCTTGGGATTTTTGTGATTGATCTTGTCGCGGCTGATGAACTTGTAGATAAATTCGCCACGTTCGTCGTCGCCCATGTACACCACGGCATGGCCGTCGCGTGTTTCAGCGAGGGCGGCGTTCTCGTGCTTGAAGCGGCCCAGGGCGGTGCGCTTGACCGGCGTGGATTGTGGGTCGAACGGGTCGATTTCCACCACCCAGCCATGGCGGTTGAGTTCGTTGGGGTTCTTCGCCATATCAAAGCGCGGGTCGTGCTGATGCCAGTTGATGTCCTTGCTGGCGGCTACCACGCCGTAGCGTTTCTGCCCGGCGTCGAACGCTTGCTGCGGGTTGCTGCTACCGAAACAGTCGGTGAAGTTTTCTTCGCAGGTCAGGTAAGTGCCCCACGGGGTCATGCCGTTGGCGCAGTTCTGGAACGTGCCGAGGACTTTTTTGCCGCTCTTGTCAGCCTCGGTTTGCAGCCAGGCGTGCCCGGCAGCCGGACCGCCGAAGCGCAGGGGCGAGTTGCCGTGGATGCGCCGGTTGTAGCGCGAGTCCTGGACGAACTGCCAAGTGTCGCCTTTGCGCTGCACCTCGATCACCGACACCCCTTCGCTGGCCAGGGCCTTGCGCACGTCTTCGGCCGATTGCGGCATGCCACCGTGGGCGAACAGGTAGCGGTAGTTGGTGTATTCGTTGTTGATGGCCATCAGCGCCCTGCGGTCGTCACTAGGGAAGGCGAACAGGCTCATGCCGTCATTGTTGTCGCCGAACTGCAGTTCCTGGGCTTTGGCGGTACCGTTGCCGGTTGGGTCGAAGGCGGGTGCATTCTTATGCAACGGCTGGCCCCAACTGATCAGCACCGAAGAGGTGTAGCCGGGCGGCAGGGTGATGGTGTCGCTGGTGGCGGCGGCGATGCTGGCAAAACCCAGCAAGGGGCTTGAAGACGCGGCATTGACGGCCAGGGCGCTGCGGGTCAGCAGGTTGCCACCCAGGAACATCGCGGCACCGCACAGGGCGCCTGCACCGATAAAGCGGCGGCGACTAAGGCCGACCATCTGTTCAAGGTCAGTGGCTTGGTTTTCTTCTAATAGGTTCATAGCAGGCCCCTTTATGGTTTTTGCAAACACCATAGGGAACGTGTGTGACGAAACCGTTGCAGTTTTGCGACGGGCGTCAGTTACACCGCGATACCCAGCAGCACATTGCTGGGCGCGAACTGCACCTGGATGGTTTTTCCGTTGACGGCACCCAACGCCTTGAGCTGCTCGGGTTGCGCCAGTGCGCATAAAACCTGGCCATTGGGCAGGGCGATGCGCACTTCGCTGGGGCCATCGTCGGCGTCGAGAATGGCGTCGATATTACCGCTCATGCAATTGTGTTCAAGTGTTGTGGCTGCCTCGACCGCGACGACTTCGAGCCAACCAGCCTTGATCAACGCCACCACCTCGGTGCCGATTTCCAGTTCCAGGCGCAGGGTACTGTCGTGGGTAATCTGCGCATCGAGGGTGAGCCCGGCGGCCAGTTCCAGTCGGATCAGGTCGTTGCGGCCATGGCTATCGATGGCGATGACTTTGCCGTGCAACTGATTGCGGGCACTGGTGCGCAGCATCAGGCGGCCCAGCAAGTCGAGGTCGCTGGCATCTTCAGCGGCATCCAGCACTTGGGCTTGCAGCGCTTGCAGGCGTTGGTAGAGACGCAGCACCCGCTCGCCTTCTGTGGATAACCGCGCGCCACCGCCGCCCTTGCCGCCGACGCTGCGTTCCACCAGCGGCTTTTGCGCCAGGTTGTTCAGCTCATCAATGGCGTCCCAGGCGGCTTTGTAACTCAGGCCGGCACTTTTCGCCGCGCGGGTGATGGAGCCCTGTTCGGCGATGTGCTGCAGCAGGGCAATGCGCTGGGGGCGACGGACGATGTGTTGGCTCAACAGGGTCGGTAAAGTCATGACGAACGGTTACACGCTTCGATGGAATACACAGGACGTTGCGGGCAGGGCGCGTCGGCGTCAAGTCATGTGCCAGGTTTTGGCGTACGCGCCAGGCAGTACACGTCGACCTGCCGCGCGCCAGCGTCGATTAACAGCCGGGCCAGGCTGTTGGCGGTGGCGCCGGTGGTCAGTACATCGTCCACCAGGGCCAGGTGGAGGCCTTTGACCGCAGCGCCGGGTGCCAGTGCAAATGCCTTGAGCAGATTGCTTTTGCGGTTTTTTGCGTCCAGGTTTTGCTGTGCCACGGTTTCATGTGGGCGTAGTAACACCCGCTCATCGCAGGGAATGTCCAAATCCTTGCTCAACCATCGCGCGAGCATTGTCGCCTGGTTATAGCCCCTTTCCCGTAGGCGTCTGCGGGCCATGGGAACCGGGAACAGGCAGTCAGGGCGTGTCAGCTCGGCGTTTTCATAGCGATCTTGCAGGCATTGTCCCAGTAGGTGTGCCAGCAAATGGCCCAGCGGCCATCGGGCCTGGTGCTTGAAGCGGCTGATCAGCGTGTCGACCGGGAAGCTGTAGGTAAAGGGCGTAGCTACGTGTTTAAACGCGGGTGGCTGCCTTTGGCATTGGCCGCAGGTCAGGCCCGCCATGGGCAGGGGCAGGGCGCACACTTCGCAATGATCCATCAGCCACGGCAGTTCGGTTTCGCAGAAGTTACAGATCGAATGGGTCGTATCAGTGGCCTCATCGCAAATTAAACAGGTCTGGTTGTTTTTCGACCAGATGTAGACTTCGTTATTGGGTTCAGGTTGACAGTGCATGATTCTTCCTTAAATATGCCGAGCATCCGTGTCGTGCCTGTGGGTATTACCTTTCCCGCAGCGCTTGCCAAAGCATAAACAAGGAATCGCCCATGAGCGCCAGCATCACTGCCAACCTGCGTCACGATTGGTCTTTAGCCGAAGTCAAAGCGCTTTTCGTGCAGCCATTCAATGACCTGTTGTTCCAGGCGCAGACCGTGCACCGCGCGCATTTCGATGCCAATCGGGTCCAGGTTTCTACCCTGTTGTCGATCAAGACCGGCGCCTGCCCGGAAGATTGCAAATATTGTCCGCAGTCGGGCCACTACAACACTGGCCTGGAAAAAGAAAAACTGATGGAAGTGCAGAAGGTCCTCGAAGAGGCCGCCCGCGCCAAAGCCATCGGCTCGACCCGCTTCTGCATGGGCGCGGCCTGGAAACACCCGTCGGCCAAGGACATGCCCTACGTGTTGCAGATGGTCAAAGGCGTCAAGGCCATGGGCCTGGAAACCTGCATGACCCTCGGCAGCCTCGACCAGGGCCAGACTGAAGCACTGGCCCAGGCCGGTCTGGATTATTACAACCATAACCTCGACACCTCGCCGGAGTTCTATGGCTCCATCATCACCACCCGCACCTACGGTGATCGCCTGCAAACGCTGGCCTACGTGCGTGATTCAGGGATGAAGATCTGCTCCGGCGGCATCCTCGGCATGGGCGAGTCCCTCGATGATCGCGCCAACCTGCTGATCCAACTGGCCAACCTGCCGGAGCATCCGGAGTCGGTGCCGATCAACATGCTGGTCAAGGTCGCTGGCACGCCCTTGGAAAACGCCGAGGACATCGACCCGTTCGACTTTATCCGCATGCTGGCGGTGGCGCGCATTCTCATGCCGCAATCCCATGTGCGCCTGTCGGCTGGCCGGGAAGCGATGAACGAGCAAATGCAGGCCCTGGCGTTTTTTGCCGGCGCCAACTCGATTTTCTACGGCGACAAACTGCTAACCACCGCCAACCCGCAGGCGGACAAGGACATGCAGTTGTTCTCGCGCCTGGGAATCTTGCCGGAAGCCCGCGAGGAGCATGCCGATGAGGTACACCAGGCGGCCATCGAGCAGGCGCTGGTGGAACAGAAGAGCAGCGAGCAGTTTTATAACGCCGCGGTTTGATCCTGGCTTCACCCGTAGCCGCTGCGGCAGCGGCTACATTCAATTTCTGATATCCCCGAGGCCTGCATGTCTTTCGATCTCGCCGCGCGTCTCGCTGCCCGTCGTGCCGAACACCTATATCGCCAACGGCCACTGCTGGAAAGTCCCCAAGGCCCGCAAGTGGTGGTGGACGGCCAGCCTTTGCTCGCCTTTTGCAACAACGACTACCTGGGCCTGGCCAATCACCCGCAAGTGATCGAAGCCTGGCGCGCCGGGGCGTCCCGCTGGGGCGTGGGCGGTGGCGCATCCCACCTGGTGATTGGCCACAGCACGCCGCACCATGAACTGGAAGAAGCCCTGGCCGACCTCACCGGCCGCCCTCGGGCGCTGCTGTTCACCACCGGCTACATGGCCAACCTCGGTGCGGTTACTGCATTGGTCGGGCAGGGTGATACGGTTCTGGAAGACCGCCTCAACCACGCCTCCTTACTGGATGCCGGCTTGCTCAGCGGGGCGCGCTTCAATCGTTATCTGCACAACGACGCTGTCAGCCTGGCCAAGCGCCTGGAGAAAGCCACCGGCAACACATTGGTAGTCACCGACGGCGTGTTCAGCATGGACGGCGACCTTGCCGACCTGCCGGCGCTGGCCCTTGAAACCCGTGCCAAAGGCGCTTGGTTGATGGTCGATGACGCCCATGGTTTCGGCCCGCTGGGCGCCAATGGTGGCGGGATCGTCGAGCATTTCGGCCTGAGCCAGGAAGACGTGCCGGTGCTGGTCGGTACCCTGGGCAAGGCGTTCGGCACGGCTGGCGCGTTTGTCGCCGGCAGCGAGGAGTTGATCGAAAGCCTGATCCAGTTCGCCCGGCCGTACATCTACACCACCAGCCAGCCGCCAGCGCTGGCGTGCGCCACCCTGAAAAGCCTTGAGTTGCTGCGCACAGAACACTGGCGGCGCGAGCATCTGAATTCGCTGATCCGCCAGTTTCGCCAGGGCGCCCAGCAAATCGGCCTGGAGCTGATGGACAGCTTCACGCCGATCCAGCCGATCATGATTGGCGACAGTGGCCGGGCGGTGCGCTTGTCACAGATGCTGCGCGAGCGAGGGCTGATGGTCACTGCGATTCGTCCGCCCACCGTGCCCGCCGGCAGTGCCCGTTTGCGGGTGACATTGTCGGCGGCCCACAGTGAAACGCAGGTGCAGCTATTGTTAAGCGCATTGGAAGAGTGTTTCCGCTTGTTAGGCCAGGAGCCCGACCATGCGTGATCGACTGATATTGCTGCCCGGCTGGGGCCTTGGCGTGTCGCCGCTGGAACCTTTGGCCGCCGCGTTGCGAGGGTTGGACGAGCGCCTGCGGGTCGATATCGAGCCCTTGCCGGAGCTGTGCTCCAGTGACCTCGACGAGTGGCTCGACGAACTCGATGCGACGCTGCCCGATAACGCCTGGCTCGGCGGTTGGTCCCTGGGTGGCATGCTTGCTTCGGAGCTGGCAGCCCGTCGCGGTGACCGCTGTTGCGGTTTGCTGACCTTGGCCAGCAACCCATGTTTCGTCGCCCATGACGGTTGGCCGAGCGCAATGCCCGCAGAAACCTTCGACGCCTTCCTCGCCGGTTGCCATGCCGACTCCCAAGTTACCCTCAAACGCTTCGGCCTGCTCTGTGCCAAGGGCGCGCAAGATCCACGGGGCCTGGCGCGCTTGTTGGTCAGCGGTGCGCCGAATACGCCGTCCAAGGTGCTGATGACCGGCCTTGAGTTGTTGACGCAGTTGGACACTCGGGACGCCTTGCAGGCCTTTCGCGGTCCGCAACTGCATTTGTTTGCCGGACTGGATGGCCTGGTGCCCGCTGAGGCGGGCAGTGAACTGTTGAAGTTATTGCCGGATGTTGAAATCGGTCTGATTGAACAGGCCGGCCACGCCTTTCTTCTGGAGGACCCCCATGGCGTAGCCGGGGCGATCCAGGCTTTTTTGCATGAGTGCGGTGATGACTGATTTATCCCATCCTCTATTGCGCCCTTTTCCAGTGCCAGGGACCTTGCCCGACAAGCGTCAGGTTGCAGCATCCTTTTCCCGTGCGGCGGCCAGCTATGACAGCGTCGCCGAGTTGCAGCGTGCGGTCGGTGGCGAACTGCTGCGGCGTCTGCCCGAGGGGTTTTCTCCCCAGCGCTGGTTGGACCTGGGCTGCGGCACTGGTTATTTCAGTCGTGCGCTGGACGCTACATTTGCCGGCAGCCAAGGCCTGGCGCTGGATATCGCCGAAGGGATGCTCAATCACGCCCGGCCCTTGGGCGGTGCCGAGCATTTCATCGCCGGTGATGCCGAACGCCTGCCGTTGCAGGACAGCAGTTGCGGGCTGATTTTTTCCAGCCTTGCGGTGCAATGGTGCTCCGATTTCGCGGCGGTACTCGGCGAAGCCCGGCGAGTGTTGCAGCCCGGTGGCGTGCTGGCGTTTGCCAGCCTGTGCGTCGGGACGTTGGATGAGCTACGGGAAAGCTGGCGGGCGGCGGACGGCCTGGTTCACGTTAATCGCTTCCGGCCGTTCAGTACTTATCAACAGCTGTGCGACAACAGCGGGTTGCGGGTGGTGAGCCTGGAGCAACGTCCCCATGTGCTGCACTACCCGGATGTGCGCAGCCTGACCCATGAATTGAAAGCGTTGGGTGCGCACAATCTTAATCCGGGACGGCCCGGTGGCCTTACCGGCCGTGCACGGATTGTTGCACTGGTTGAGGCATACGAGCAGTTTCGCCAGGCCCAAGGGCTGCCGGCGACCTATCAAGTGGTGTATGCCGTACTGGAGAAACCTCTATGAGCACCGCCTATTTCATCACCGGTACCGATACCGACGTCGGCAAGACCACCATCGCCGCGGGCCTGTTGCATGCGGCGCGGCAAGCGGGCAAGAGCACCGCCGCTGGCAAGCCAGTGGCCTCGGGCTGTGAAGTGACGCCCAAGGGGTTGCGCAATGCTGATGCGCTAGCCTTGTTGGATGAGTGTTCGTTGCCATTGACCTATGCCGAGGTCAATCCGGTGGCATTCGAGCCGGCCATCGCGCCGCATCTGGCGGCCCGGGAAGCTGCAGTAGCGCTTACCGTGCAGTCCTTGTTAACGCCCATGCAGCAGATTCTTGCCAAACAGGCGGATTTCACTTTGATAGAGGGGGCGGGCGGTTGGCGGGTGCCGTTGGCGGATCAGGACAACCTGTCGGATCTGGCGAAGGCATTGCAGCTACCGGTGATCCTGGTGGTGGGTGTGCGTCTGGGCTGCATCAATCATGCGCTGCTGACCGCTGAAGCCATCGCCCGTGATGGCCTCCCGCTGGCGGGGTGGGTGGCCAATATCATCGACCCCAAGACCTCTCGTCTGGAAGAAAACCTCGCCACGCTGGCCGAGCGACTGCCCGCACCATGCCTGGGAAGGGTGCCGAAACTCAAGCGCCCCAGCGCTGAAGCCGTTGCTGAGTACCTGCAATTGGACCTGCTTGACTAGTTTTTCCTATAGCCAAGGCATTATGCCATTAGTGTTTTTGACGGGCATTTCCTGAGGATGTCTGCTTCAATAACTGTTCATGATTCTGTAAAGGCAGGTTTACGCCATGGAAATCTCTGGAAGCAGCGCGTTTTACTCTGGGCTGAGCAGCATTCAGTCCGGGCAGAACCGTGTCGACCAGGCCGCGGGCAAAATTGCCAGTGCCGCCACTAGCCAGCCTTCGGACGCGCAAAACGACCGTTTGCGGGCGGCAGATCCCTCGAATTCGGCGAGCAATATGGTCGAGATGGCTGAGGGGAAATTCCAAGTGGAGCTGGGCGTGAAAATCGCCAAGGCTTCCGATGAAATGCTCGGTACGTTGATCGATACCTACGCCTGAATTTAGTGCATGCAGGCTTTCCTGTGTGAGCTGGCAAGCCAGCTCACACGTTTGCCTTGCGTCCCCTTTCTGACTTTCTAAAACTTTGAAACTTTATGCGGCATTTTGCTGCAGGCCTCGCCGTGCCTGCAGTTGACCCACGTCAGGACAAACGGTATTTGCGGGACGCTTGACAAGGATAGGTCGTAAACGTATGTTTCAAACAACTGTTTGACCGCTACAACAAATCCACGCGGTTGTTCATCCTAGATTCATCAGCAGAGGTTTATCGCTATGCCTGACTACAAGGCCCCCTTGCGTGATATTCGCTTCGTTCGTGACGAACTGCTCGGCTACGAAGCGCACTATCAGAGTCTGCCGGCTTGCCAGGACGCTACCCCGGACATGGTTGACGCCATTCTCGAAGAAGGCGCCAAGTTTTGTGAGCAAGTGCTGGCTCCGTTGAACCGCGTAGGTGACATCGAAGGATGCACCTGGAGCGAGTCAGGCGTTAAAACCCCTACTGGTTTCAAAGAAGCCTACAAGCAATTCGTCGAAGGCGGCTGGCCAAGCCTGGCCCATGACGTGGCACACGGCGGCCAAGGCCTGCCGGAGTCCCTGGGCCTGGCAGTGAGCGAGATGGTCGGCGAAGCCAACTGGTCGTGGGGCATGTACCCAGGCTTGTCACATGGCGCGATGAACACCATTTCCGAGCACGGCACTGCCGAGCAGCAAGACGCTTATCTGACCAAGCTGGTGTCGGGTGAATGGACCGGCACTATGTGCCTGACCGAGCCACATTGCGGTACCGACCTGGGCATGTTGCGCACCAAGGCCGAACCTCAGGCCGACGGCTCCTACAAAGTTTCCGGTACCAAAATCTTCATCTCGGCCGGTGAACACGACATGGCCGACAACATCGTCCATATCGTGCTGGCCCGCCTGCCGGACGCACCGGCTGGCACCAAAGGCATTTCGCTGTTTATCGTTCCAAAGTTCATGCCGAACGCCGATGGTTCGCTCGGTGAGCGCAACGCTGTGTCCTGTGGCTCCCTGGAGCACAAAATGGGCATCCACGGTAACGCCACCTGCGTGATGAACTTCGACGCGGCCACCGGTTTCCTGATTGGCCCGGCGAACAAAGGCCTGAACTGCATGTTCACCTTTATGAACACCGCTCGTCTGGGCACCGCGCTGCAAGGCCTGTCCCACGCCGAAATCGGTTTCCAGGGTGGTCTGAAATACGCCCGTGATCGCCTGCAAATGCGTTCCTTGACTGGCCCGAAAGCGCCGGACAAGGCCGCCGACCCGATCATCGTCCACCCCGATGTACGCCGCATGCTGTTGACCATGAAAGCGTTCGCCGAAGGCAACCGTGCGATGGTCTACTTCACCGCCAAACAGGTTGATGTGGTCAAGTACAGCATCGACGACGAAGTCAAGAAACAGGCTGACGCACTGCTGGCCTTCATGACCCCGATTGCCAAGGCGTTCATGACCGAAGTCGGTTTTGAATCCGCCAACCACGGCGTACAAATCTACGGTGGCCACGGCTTTATCGCCGAGTGGGGCATGGAGCAGAACGTTCGCGATAGCCGTATCTCGATGCTGTACGAAGGCACCACCGGTATCCAGGCTCTGGACTTGCTCGGCCGTAAAGTGTTGATGACTCAAGGCGAAGCGCTCAAGTGTTTCACCAAGATCGTCCACAAGTTCTGCCAGGCCAACGAAGGCAACGCAGCCGTCCAGGAATTCGTGACGCCGCTGGCGGCACTGAACAAGGAATGGGGCGAGTTGACCATGAAGGTCGGCATGGCGGCCATGAAGGACCGTGAAGAAGTCGGTGCCGCGTCGGTGGACTACCTGATGTACTCCGGTTACGCCTGCCTGGCTTACTTCTGGGCCGACATGGCGCGCCTGGCTGCCGAGAAACTGGCTGCCGGCACCAGCGAAGAAGGCTTCTACACCGCCAAGCTGCAGACTGCGCGCTTCTACTTCCAGCGTATCCTGCCGCGTACCCGCACTCACGTGGCCACCATGCTGTCGGGCGCCAACAACCTGATGGACATGAAAGAAGAGAACTTCGACCTGGGCTACTAAGCCTTATCGGGTTCACTGCGAAGCCGCCACTCTTTCGGGAGCGGCGGCTTTTTTTTGAGCGATAAAAAACCGGAGTTGCGCGCTCAGGGATTATGACTTGCTGCCGTTACAGTGATGGCAATGTGATATAGGTCACATTGATTGTGCTTAACTGTGTTCAAGTAAAGGCACTGTGCCATCTTTCATTGTGGGTCGGAGCTTTACCCTTGCCGCGCGCGTCTGCTGTACGTTTCAGTCATTTCCTACCGTCGCTGCTGTTATTGCTGGCGGGGTTGTCGGCTGCGTACGTCAAGGATCTCAACGTCTTCTTCACCTCTCTGTTCAACGTCCTGCCGACGCTGGTGTTGCTGCTCGGCGGTGCGTATTGCGCGGTGTACCGTCGTCAGCGCGAGCTGTTCCTGATGATCACGGTGTACATCGCCTATTTCCTGCTGGACACCCAGACTGATTTCTACCGCGATAATGGCTGGGTCCGCGATGACGCCGCTGTGGTGTTTCATTTGTGCTGCCTGCTGTTGCCACTTTTGTTTGGCATCTATGCACTGTGGCAGGAGAGGACCCACTTGTTTCGCGACTTTGTCGCGCGCTGTGCGGTGCTGCTGGCCATTGGCAGCGTGGCGCTGGGCCTTGAGCAAAGTTATCCGCAGCCTTTATTGAACTGGCTGGCGGAGATTCGCTGGCCGGCGTTGCATGGCACATGGCTGAGTTTGATCCAGCTGTCCTACCCAATGTTTATTCTCACCTTCATCCTGTTGGGGGTGCAGTACTGGCGTCAGCCACGGCCATTGCACGCCGCGCAATTGGTAGGGTTGCTGGGGCTGTTTTGGATGTTGCCCCAGACCTTCATCCTGCCGTTTACCCTGAACATCATGTGCAGCCAGGTGATGCTGATGATCGCTGCGGGTGTCTCCCACGAGGCCTATCAAATGGCCTTCCGCGATGAGCTGACTGGCCTGCCAGGCCGCCGCGCCCTAAACGAGCGCATGCAGCGGCTGGGGCGCAGCTATGTACTGGCGATGGGCGACGTCGATCACTTCAAGCGCTTTAACGACACCCACGGCCATGACGTGGGCGACCAGGTGCTGCGGCTGGTCGCCAGCAAGCTGTCCAAGGTCAGCGGCGGCGGCCGCGCTTATCGTTATGGCGGCGAAGAGTTTGCCGTGGTGTTCGCCGGCAAGACCCTGGATGAATGCCTGCCGCATCTGGAGGAGATCCGCCAGATTATCGCCAACTACAACATCAGATTACGTAATCCCGACAGGCCTCAAGACAACCATCAAGGCCGGCAGCGTCGGGCGGGCAGCTGTGCCACCAGCGTCTCGGTGACACTGAGTATCGGTGTAGCCGAGCGCCAGGCCGAGCAACGCACCCCGGAAGAGGTGCTCAAGTCCGCCGACCAGGCGCTGTACAACGCCAAGGGCGCCGGGCGCAACTGCGTGGTGGCGGCGGGGCAGAACCTCCGGGGCGCAGTGCGCATGGGCAGCGCTGCCGGTTGAGTGATGGTGGTGTATTCAGCGGCTCTACAGTGATTGTTCGAGGCAGCGGGCGGCAGTAGCGTGAAGCCATCTGCCGCCGGAGACATCACCATGCCTGACTATAAAGCTCCCCTGCGCGACATGCGCTTTCTGATCGATCACGTCTTTGATTTTCATGGCCACTACGCCGAACTGGGCGCCACTGACGCCAGTCCGGACATGGTCAGCGCAATCCTTGAAGAAGGCGCGAAGTTCTGCGAAAACGTCCTGGCACCATTGAATCGTTCGGGTGATGAAGAAGGCTGCCATTTCGACAATGGCGTGGTGACGACGCCCAAAGGCTTCAAAGAGGCATTCGCCCAATACGTGGAAGGTGGCTGGCACGGCGTCGCATCGGACCCGGCCTACGGTGGCCAAGGCTTGCCGTTGTCCCTGGGCCTGGTGCTCAGCGAGATGATCGGCTCAAGCAACACTTCGTGGGGCATGTACCCCGGCTTGACCCACGGCGCGATGTCGGCGATCCGCGCCCACGGCACCGAGGAACAGAAAGACACGTATCTGAGCAAACTCACTGCTGGCCAGTGGACCGGCACGATGTGCCTGACCGAAGCCCATTGCGGTACCGACCTGGGGATCATCAAGACTCGCGCCGTGCCCCAGGCTGACGGCAGCTACGCGGTCACCGGCAGCAAGATATTCATTTCGGCCGGCGAGCACGACATGAGTGAAAACATCATCCACCTGGTGCTGGCTAAACTGCCAGATGCTCCCGCTGGCACCAAGGGTATTTCGCTGTTTATCGTGCCTAAATTCTTGCCCGATTCAGGTGAACGCAACGGCGTGAGCTGCGGCTCCATTGAACACAAGATGGGCATCAAGGCTTCGGCCACCTGCGTGCTGAACTTCGACGTCGCCCAGGGCTTTTTGATCGGTGAGGCGAACAAGGGCCTCAACTGCATGTTCACCATGATGAACCACGCGCGCCTGGGCACTGGCATGCAGGGCTTGTGTTTGGGCGAGGCAAGCTTCCAGGGCGCGATCAAGTACGCCAACGACCGCTTGCAGATGCGCTCGCTGACCGGCGCCAAGGCCCCGGAAAAAGCCGCCGACCCAATCATCGTCCACCCCGATGTACGGCGCATGCTGCTGACCATGAAAGCCTTCAACGAAGGCAACCGTGCGTTGACCTACTTCACCGCGCAGTTGCTCGATACCGCGCACTTGAGCCGCGATGCCACTCAGCGCCAGGAAGCCGAAGACTTGTTGGCTTTCCTTACGCCGATCTGCAAGGCGTTCATGACTGAAACCGGTCTGGAGGTCACCAATCACGGTATGCAGGTGTTTGGCGGCCACGGATTTATTCGCGAATGGGGCATGGAACAACTGGTGCGTGATTGCCGGATTGCACCGATCTATGAAGGCACCAACGGCATCCAGGCCCTGGATTTGCTGGGGCGCAAGGTATTGGGCAGCCAGGGCAAACTGCTGCGGGGCTTTACCAAAATCGTCCACAAGTTCTGCGCCGCCAACGCCGAGCATCCACAGCTCAAGGCTCATGTGGCGCAGCTCAATGAGCTGAACCAGCAATGGGGTGAGTTGACCGTCAAGGTCGGCATGGCCGCCATGAAAAACCCCGATGAAGTCGGCGCGGCGGCCCTGGATTACTTGATGTACAGCGGTTACATCATCCTTGCCTACCTGTGGCTGCGCATGGCTCTTGTGGCCCAGGCGCAACTGGACGATGGCAGCGGCGACAGCGAATACGCCCGAGGCAAACTGGCGACCTGCGAGTTCTATTTCAAGCGCCTGCTGCCGCGCACCACCGCTCATCGGGCGGCCGTGGAGGCGGGGAGTGAGTGTTTGATGAGTTTGCCGGCGGAGCTGTTTGCGTTATAGCAGTCGTGACCGAAAAATACTTAATAGTCATGAGTAGACCCTATGTGTCGCAAAAGTTGTTCGGGTACACTCGGGGTCTGTAAAAACGACCCTACCGAATCACTTTAAAGTTCTCACGAGGTTTGCCATGGCTGACTACAAAGCGCCGCTGCGCGATATGCGCTTCGTCCTCAACGAAGTTTTCGAGGTTGCCAAACTGTGGGCACAGCTGCCGGCCCTGGCAGACACCGTAGATGCAGAAACCGTTGAGGCGATTCTTGAGGAAGCCGGCAAAGTCACCGCCAAAACCATCGCGCCCCTGAGCCGTGGCGGCGACGAGGAAGGTTGCCGCTGGGACAATGGCGTGGTCAGCACGCCCGCCGGTTTCCAGGAAGCCTACAAGGCCTATGCCGAAGGCGGATGGGTTGGCGTCGGTGGCGACCCGGCCTACGGCGGCATGGGCATGCCCAAGGTGGTCTCGGCCCAGGTCGAGGAAATGATCAACTCAGCGGGGCTGGCGTTCGGCTTGTATCCGATGCTGACTTCCGGTGCGTGCGTGTCGATCAACACTCACGCCAGTGACGAACTGAAAGCTACCTATCTGCCGAACATGTACTCCGGCGCGTGGGCGGGTTCCATGTGCCTGACCGAGTCCCACGCCGGGACGGACCTGGGGATTATTCGGACCAAGGCCGAGCCTCAGGCGGACGGTTCCTACAAAATCAGTGGCACCAAGATATTTATCACCGGTGGCGAACACGACCTCACCGAAAACATCATCCACCTAGTGCTGGCCAAATTGCCGGACGCGCCAGCCGGTCCCAAGGGTATCTCACTGTTCCTTGTGCCCAAGTTCATGGTTAATACTGATGGCAGCCTCGGCGCACGCAATCCGGTGACCTGCGGTTCCATCGAGCACAAGATGGGCATCCAGGCGTCCTCCACCTGTGTAATGAACTTCGACGAAGCCGTTGGTTACCTGGTGGGCGAGCCGAACCGCGGGTTGGCGGCAATGTTCACCATGATGAACTACGAGCGCCTGGGGGTCGGCATCCAAGGCCTGGCGTCCGGCGAGCGTTCCTACCAGAACGCCATCGAATACGCCCGCGACCGTGTGCAAAGCCGCTCGCCTACCGGCCCCAAGGCCCAGGATAAAATCGCCGACCCAATCATCGTCCACCCCGATGTGCGGCGGATGCTGCTGACCATGAAAGCCTCAAACGAAGGCGGCCGTGCATTCTCTACCTATGTGGCGATGCAACTGGACACGGCCAAGTTCAGCGAGAATGCGGCCACCCGCAAACGCGCGGACGATCTGGTGGCCTTGCTGACGCCGGTGTCCAAGGCCTTCCTGACCGACCTGGGCCTGGAAACCACCGTCCACGGCCAGCAGGTCTTCGGCGGCCACGGCTATATTCGCGAGTGGGGCCAGGAGCAACTGGTGCGCGATGTGCGCATCACCCAGATCTACGAAGGCGCCAACGGCATTCAGGCCCTGGACCTGGTGGGGCGCAAGATCGTCGGCAACGGCGGCGCGTTCTACACCTTGTTTGCTGACGAGATCCGCCATTTCACCGCGACTGCCAGTACCAACCTGGCCGAGTTCACCAAGCCGCTGAACGCAGCAGTGGATGATCTCGATGAGTTGACTAACTGGTTGCTGGACCGCGCCATGTCCAACCCGAATGAAATCGGCGCGGCGTCGGTGGAGTATCTGCATGCATTCGGTTACATGGCGTACGCCTACATGTGGGCGCTGATGGCCAAGGCTGCGTTGGGCAAGGAGGCACAGGAAGACTTCTACGCCAGCAAACTGGGTACGGCGCGTTTTTACTTCGCCCGCCTGTTGCCGCGAATCAAGTCTCTCAGTGCTTCGGTCAAGGCCGGCAGTGAATCGCTGTTTTTGCTGGACGAAGCGCAGTTCTGATCAAGGTGATGCTGTGTAAGCATTCTCTTACATGGCGTACTGCTATTCGTCCTCTATCGCTAGATTGGATCCACGGCTAATCTACTTCACATGGACGTCGCGCAGGAAGCGCAAAGCAACAACACGGACACGCAGGATTCTGCCAGGAAGGCGGAGTGAAATGGATGTCAGGGAAACAGTCTGCAAAGCCCCGCTTCGGCGGGGTTTTCTTTTGCCTGCGAAAAAGTTCAGGCCTGGCCATCCAGTGGTCGCGAAGGTCCGTGCGGGCCATTCATCACGTCCTCCAGCAATGTGCGCAACAGCTCAAGCGTCGCCTGTTGACGCTGTACATCTCGGCACACCAACCCTACCTTCAGCGTCACCCGTGGTTCACTCAATGGCTTCCACAGCAAAGCAGGGTTGCTGTGTTCGTCCTGGGAGCGGCCGGGCAGCACGGTCGCCAGTTTGGTGTGAGGTAAGCTGTCGAGAATACCCACCATCGTATTCAACTCTGCCTGCACCTGCGGCCGACGGCCCTGGTTAGCCAGTTGCGCCTGCCAGATCTGCCGCACCTGGAACTCCTCCCCCAGCAACAACATCGGCAATTCGGCCGCCTGCTTCAGGGAGACCTTCTTGAATTCCCGCAGCGGGTGGTCGGCCGGGATCACTACCTTCAGTTCATCTTCGTACAGCAGCACGCCATGCAAACCGGGTTGGCGGGGCGGCAGGTAACTGATGCCAATATCCAGCGAACCGTTGAGCAGACGTCGCTCGATCTCAAGGCCGGTCAACTCGTAGATTTGCACCACCAGATGCGGCTGGGCCTTGCGCACCCGCTCCAGCATCCGTGGGACCAGGCTGGTGTGCACGGTTTGTAGCACGCCGATGGCCAGGGTGCGCAAGGCCTGACCCTTGAAGTTGCGCAGCGCCTCGACCGCTTGTTGCATGCCGTCGAGCAAGGGCAGGGCATGGTTGTACAAGGTGTGGGCGGCGAGGTTGGGCAACAGGCGTTTGCTGCTGCGTTCGAACAGGCTCACATCGAGGTTCTGTTCAAGTTGGCGGATCTGTTGCGACAGCGCCGGCTGGGAGATCGACAGGCGCTCCGCCGCACGGCCTACATGGCCTTCTTCGTACACCGCGACGAAGTAACGCAGTTGCTTGAAATCCATAAGTAATGCTTATCGAAAAAGCTGGAAAATCGAAATGGCTGTCTGCCCCAAAGGCGCCTAGTCTACGCCTATTCACAGGGCTTACAGGGCCAGAGCGCGCGATGAATACCGTTTACGGCGAAGCTGTTTACATAGGCAAGGCAAAAAACATCGGGCGGAGTTTGTTGGGTGGTATCGACCAATGTCCAGTTGCCAGCAGGCTGCATTCATGAACCTGTTTAACCTGCGCCGCCCTGCACCCAGCCTTGATGACCTGATACTGGACCTGAAAACCCCGATGCTGCGCGATGACCTTTCCAGCGATTGCCTGATGCCCAGCGTTGCCCGCCCGCCTCAGGTGTTCGTTCGTGGCCAGGGTTCATGGCTGTGGGACAGCAACGATCGCGCCTATTTGGACTTCACCCAGGGCGGCGCGGCCAACAGCCTCGGCCACAGCCCCTCGGTGCTGGTCCACGCCCTGGCCGATCAAGCTCAGGCGCTGATCAACCCTGGCAGCGGGTTGCACAACCGTGGCCAGTTGAACATCGCAGATCGCCTGTGCCACAGCACCGGCAGCGACCAGGCCTATCTGCTCAACAGTGGCGCGGAAGCCTGCGAAGCGGCGATCAAGCTGGCGCGCAAATGGGGCCAGCTGCATCGTGGTGGAGCCTACCGCATCATCACTGCCAGCAACGGTTGCCACGGTCGCAGTTTTGCCGCGATGTCGGCGTCGGCTGACGCCCGTGAAAACCGTTTCGAACCGCAGTTGCCCGGCTTCAGCCACGTACCGTTCAACGATTTGCCAGCGTTGCATGCGGCGGTAGATGCGCAAACCGTGGCGATCATGCTGGAGCCGATCCAGGGCGAGGCCGGCGTTATCCCGGCGACCGAACATTACCTTAAGGGTGTTGAGCGGCTATGCCGGGAACTGGGGATACTGCTGATTCTTGACGAAGTGCAGACCGGTATCGGCCGCTGCGGCACCTTGCTCGCTGAACAACGCTACGGCGTGCGCGCCGACATCATCACCCTCGGCAAAGGCTTGGGCGGCGGTGTGCCTTTGGCTGCTTTACTGGCCCGGGGCAAGGCCTGCTGTTTCGACATCGGTGAACTGGAAGGCACCCACCACGGCAATGCCCTGATGGCCGCTGCCGGGGTCGCCGTTCTCGACACCGTGCTGGACAGTGGCTTTCTTGAACGCGTGCGTGAAACCGGCCACTACCTTGGCGAAGGCCTCGCCCGCCTGGCCCATCGCTACGGCCAGGGAGAACTGCGCGGCCAAGGCCTGCTCTGGGGGATGAGCTTGTCGGATGATTCGGCAGACGCCGTGGTAAAGGCTGCGCTGTACGAAGGCTTGATCCTCAACGCCCCGCAATCCGACTGCCTGCGCTTCACCCCGGCGCTGACCGTCAGCCAGGGCAACATCGACGAAATGCTCCTGCGCCTGGCCCGCGCCTTCGCCCGCGTGCGCACCGCACAACTGCAATGCAGCCGGGGCATCGCCGTGTAATCCCGAATTTCTGAACCGTCTCGCGGTATACGCGGCGCCTCCGGCCTGATTTTTTTGGCTGGGGGCTTTTTTTTGTCTCGGCGATTTTCACATTGAAACGTGTGCTTGAGCATTGGAGAAAACAATGGCTTTTTAGCGGGCGTCGGCAAGGACTGCCGATAGGGCGCAAAGTTTTTTGCGTGTTCTATTTTTAATGTGTACCACTCGGTGGTATGTTTATGGGAAGGGATGTCCATGAGACTGAGGCTATTCAAGGCTAGGCACTTTGCCGCATCGGCCGGTAGGGCCTGGATTTGCGATTCAGAGTTGAGAGAAGCCTTTAGCGAAATGCTCAATGGCCAAGCGGACAATCTGGGAGGAGGGGTTTGGAAAAAGCGTCTCAACCAGAACCACCATCGCTCCATTGTCTTGGCCAAGGGCGGGCACTACTGGGTTTATCAATTTCTGTTAGCCAAGCAGGATCAAAGCAACATCAGTCAAAAGGAACTGACTGGGTTCAGGGCGCTGGCAAAGGTTCATGAAGGTTTAAACGATGCACAGGTCCAGCAGTTACTGGATCTCAGGGAGTTTGTGGAGATACATCATGACCAAAAAGTTTGAAAGTGAAGCGCTTGAGTCGATTCACGAGTCAGCCAGCGCACTGTATTCAATAGGTGCCATCAGCAAGACCACGCTTCGTCAATTTGATGAGGCATGCCTTGCACCTGTCCCGGCGCAAATCCCGGCTGAGCAAATCAAGCAGATCCGCGAACGCAGCCACGTCAGCCAACCGGTGTTTGCCCGTTACTTGAACACCAGCGCTTCCACCGTCAAACAGTGGGAGTCGGGCGAGAAGCAGCCTAGTGGTATGGCGCTCAAGTTGCTGAGCATTGTACAAAAGCATGGACTGGAAATTTTGGCGTGAGATGAGCCTGAGGGAGATGGCTCAGTGCCGGCTCCCACTGAACCCTCACGAACGCCCAGGGTCGATTAGCTGTACGGTTCACACGAGCCGATTTTCCGGAGTTGAGCCCATGGATATTATTCGTATCATCATCGCCATTCTGTTGCCACCACTGGGTGTGTTCCTGCAAGTGGGTTTCGCTGGCGCGTTCTGGCTGAATATCCTGCTGACCTTGTGCGGCTACATCCCGGGCATCGTGCATGCGGTGTACATCATCGCCAAACGCTGAAGCCTCACTCAGCCTTTCGCAATCAGCCGTGAGTTTCGCTCATTGCGAAAGGCCAACTGTTCGATCGTCTGGGTGGCGTGTTCGGCTTCCTCGCGGGCCTGAAGGATCATGCCGTGGTGCTCGGACTTGCTGCACACTGGGTCGGCGTTGCTTGCATCCCCTGTCAGCATGAACGCCTGGCAGCGACAGCCACCGAAGTCCTTTTCCTTCTCGTCGCATGATCGGCACGGCTCGGGCATCCAGTCATAACCGCGAAAGCGGTTGAAGCCGAACGAGTCGTACCAGATGTGCTGCATGCTGTGGTCGCGCACGTTGGGAAACTGCACTGGCATCTGCCGGGCGCCATGGCAAGGCAAGGCGGTTCCGTCCGGCGTCACCGTCAGAAAAATACTGCCCCAGCCGTTCATACAGGCCTTTGGCCGTTCCTCGTAATAATCCGGAGTAACGAAGATCAGCTTGCACGGATGCCCTTCGGCTTCCAGCTTGGCACGGTATTCGTTGGTGATGCGCTCGGCGCGCGTCAGTTGCTCCTGGGTCGGTAACAACCCGACGCGATTGAGTTGGGCCCAGCCATAAAACTGGCACGTGGCCAGTTCGACAAAGTCGGCCTCCAAAGCGATGCAAAGCTCGATGATGCGGTCGATCTTGTCGATGTTGTGGCGATGGGTGACGAAGTTCAGCACCATCGGGTAGCCATGGGCTTTCACTGCACGGGCCATTTCCAGTTTTTGCGCAAAGGCCTTTTTTGAGCCGGCCAGCAGGTTGTTCACCTGTTCATCGCTGGCCTGGAAGCTGATCTGGATATGGTCCAGTCCTGCTTTCTTGAAGTCGCTGATCTTCTGCTCGGTCAGGCCGATGCCGGAGGTGATGAGGTTGGTGTAGAACCCCAGTTTGCGCGCCTCGCTGATTAGTTCGGCAAGGTCCTGGCGCACCAGAGGCTCACCGCCGGAAAACCCCAGTTGTGCGGCGCCCATTTCTCGGGCTTCGCGAAACACCTTGATCCACTGTTCGGTGCTCAGTTCCTTGCCCTGCTCGGCGAAATCAAGCGGATTGGAGCAGTACGGGCATTGCAGCGGGCAGCGATAAGTCAGCTCAGCCAGCAGCCAGAGTGGCAGGCCGATCTCAGGCTTGGGCGGCAGATCAGGCAAGTTCGATCCAGTGCTCTGCACGGGCGACCTCCATGAATTGTTCGATGTCTTTAGCGAGTTCAGGCACGCCGGGAAACTGAGCGTCCAGCGCCTTGATGATCGCGGCCACATCCCGTTCACCGTCGATCAAACCGCCGATCAGCGCTGCGCTGTCATTGAGCTTGATCATGCCTTCGGGATACAGCAGCACATGGCCCTTTTGCGCCGGTTCGTACTGGAAGCGGTAACCGGTGCGCCATGCCGGTTTTTTGCTGAGGTCGAAACTCATAGTGCGATTCCCTTATGCCAGACCCGTTGCTCGGTCACGCTGTGATAAGGCGCACGGTTCAGTTCATAGGCCATGCTCATGGCATCGAGCATGCTCCAAAGGATGTCCAGTTTGAACTGGAGAATTTCCAGCATGCGCTCCTGGCCGTCGCGGGTGGTGTAGTGCTGCAACGTGATGGCCAAACCGTGCTCTACATCACGCCGGGCCTGGCCCAAACGCGTGCGGAAATATTCGTAGCCAGCAGGATCGATCCACGGGTAATGCTGAGGCCAGCTGTCGAGGCGCGACTGGTGGATTTGCGGGGCGAACAGCTCGGTCAGAGAACTACTGGCGGCTTCCTGCCAACTGGCACGGCGGGCGAAGTTGACGTAGGCGTCGACGGCAAAACGCACGCCGGGCAGCACCAGTTCCTGGGAGCGCAGTTGGTCCGGGTCCAGGCCAACAGCCTGGCCCAGGCGCAGCCAGGCTTCGATGCCGCCGTCTTCGCCGGGGGCGCCGTCGTGGTCCAGCAGGCGCTGAATCCATTCGCGGCGGATTTCCCGGTCCGGGCAATTGGCCAGGATCGCGGCGTCCTTGAGGGGAATGTTGACCTGATAATAGAAGCGATTGGCGACCCAGCCCTGGATCTGCTCACGGGTGGCCCGGCCTTCGTACATCGCCACGTGGTAGGGGTGGTAGATGTGGTAGAAGGCGCCCTTGGCCCGCAGGGCCTGTTCAAATTCGGCTGTGGTTAGCGGTGTATTGGTCATTGGGTCGCTCCTACAATTCAATGCTCATGCCGTCGTAAGCCACTTCGACATTGCGCCTTACCAGCTCGGCCCGCTCAGGCGAATCTTCATCAAGAATCGGGTTGGTATTGTTGATGTGGATAAGTACCTTGCGCTGCTTGGGCAACTGCTCCAGCACTTGCAGCATGCCGCCGGGGCCGTTCTGCGCAAGGTGGCCCATCTCGCGGCCGGTGCGCGTGCCGACGCCACGTCGCTGCATTTCGTCGTCATCCCACATCGTGCCATCCACCAGCAGGCAGTCGCTGGCGGCCATGATCTCCAGCAGTGGTGCATCTACTTTGCCCAGGCCGGGCGCATAGAACAGCTTGCCGCCCGTGCGCAGGTCTTCGACGATCAAGCCGATGTTGTCACCAGGGTGCGGGTCGAAACGATGGGGAGAATAGGGCGGCGCAGCGCTGCGCAGCGGCAGTGGGGTGAAACGCAGGTTGGGGCAGGCGGGGATCGTAAAGCTGGCGTCCAGTTCGATACGGTTCCAGTTAAGGCCACCGTTCCAGTGAGTCAGCATGGTGAACAGCGGGAAACCGGTGCTCAGGTCCTCATGGACCATATCGGTGCACCAGACCTGATGCGGGCAACCTTCCCGCAGGCTGAGCAGGCCGGTGGTATGGTCGATCTGGCTGTCCATCAGGATGATTGCGCTGATGCCGGTATCCCGCAGGGCGCGGCCGGGCTGCATTGGGGCAAAGCCCTGCAGCTGGGCGCGGATGTCCGGCGAGGCGTTGCACAGCACCCAGTTCACGCCGTCATCGGAAATCGCGATGGACGATTGTGTGCGCGCTTGGGCCCGCAGGCTGCCATCACGAAAGCCCGCGCAGTTCACGCAGTTGCAATTCCACTGCGGGAAACCACCGCCAGCGGCGGAACCTAGAATCTGGACAAACATGGCCGCTCCATCACACAAGACTCAAAAATAAAAACGCCCCGGCGAACCGAGGCGTTGCGCTGCGATACAAAGGTATTAACGGCTTGCGAAGTACATGGTGACTTCAAAGCCTATACGCAGATCAGTGTAAGCAGGTTTGGACCAAGTCATGTTCATACTCCTACGAATGGATGGGACGATTACTACTAAGTTATACATATAGTCCACCTCCAGGCGGAGATGTTCAGATGCTTAGGTGGCTATGTTACTCAATTTTTCATCGTCCTCGCCCCGGTTTGCCGGAGAAAGCTCATTGCAGGGTTGGTAATGATCATTGCGTTGGCTGCCAGGGCTCACCGGGGCAGGGCCTGCTGGACAGGCAGTGCCAGCCACCTGTGGCCTGATTCAGTTGTCGGGTAGCGTCCAACAGATCCTGTTTCGTACGCGTCTGGATGCAAGCGTGTAATTGCTCCAGGTAATCCGACGGGTGGCCTGCCAAGTGAGCTTGCCAGAGTAGTTCGCCCGCCTGGGTTGTGGGCAATGCTTGCTGGGAAAATTGGCTGGCGAGGACCTGCGGCACTTGATCATCACTTTCATCGATCCAAGTGGGCAGTTGCGTTAGAAACGTCTGGATATGGTCGAGTATTTCTTTCACGCAAACGCTGGGGGATTGCACGCCAAATAACAGACCGGTTTGCCCGTTGATTTGTCGGATGCCGCTGAATACCGCGTAGCCCAGTTGCAGTTCGACCCGCAGGCGCTGGTAGAACGGCGCCTGCGCCAAGTGCGCCAGCAGGCGCCAGTTGGCTTCATCGGCCAGGGATTGCGTGGGTGTCGGGCAGAACAGCAGCAAGGCGGCTTCGCTGGAGTCGGTAGCGACTGTCTGCCAGCAGTACTGGCCGGCGATCGACTCGGCTTGCTGGGCAATGCTTGCGGGCTGTCCTGGCAGGCGGCCGGCCACACTTTTGATCGCTGTCTGGCCGACCTCGCAAATGCCGGTCCCGAGGCCATCCCAGGTAGCCGTTGACCACAGGCTTTGCAGGTCTGTGAAGCTCACAGGAAGCGATGCTGCAGCTGCATGGGTAAACACCTTGAGTAACTGCCTGATCGCAATCAAGGGGGCCGGGGTGTGCAGTGCCATCTTCCAGGCACGTTCATCAGGCTGTGTCAGAGCCCGCGACAGCTGCTCCAGCACCGCCGGCATTGGTTCGTGAAGACCGATCAGCTTCAGTAGCCAGTCATTGCCCACTGCCTCGAAGGTCACTTCGACACCGGCCTGGCGGGCGTTTTCCCGTACCGTGAGCAGACTGCTTTCCAGGCGAGGGAAAAGGCTGGCCCGCAGCGGTGAATCCAGGCGCCAGCGCAGGTAAAGAGCGCCTTCGCTGCTGTCGTCCGCCAAGGCCTGGCTGAAAGCCAGTGCCGACAGATTCCGCCGACCCCGTGAGCGATCCTGGGCAAAGGTGCGCAAGCCACGATGGGCGCTGGTTTGGCCACGAATCAGTCCCGGCTGTTCAGCTTTGGCCACCGGGCGCAGGAACGGGTTGCTCGGCGGGAGCTGCCAGGCGTGTCGGCTGGGCTCCAGCTGCAGTGAGTCCAGCAGCGACTTGAGTGCAACGGCGCCTTGTTCGGACAGGCCCGGTTCCAGGCCTTCGCTGTCTTGGCGGACCAGCGCCAGGGCACCGCTGATTTGCTGTTGCCGGGCGATCAGCAAAGCGTATTCTTCGTGCAACGGCGACCAGTCACTGCGGGCGAAAAAGCTCAGCCAATCCCGGAGCACTTCCTCAATTTGTCCCGTCTGTTGCGCCCCTTCGGCACTCAGGGTGAAGTCGATATCCAGCAGCGCCTGCCCGTTGAACTGATACAGCGGGGCGGCGTGCAGGGCGCTGATCAGTTGCCGTGCCTGGAGTTCGGCGAGCAGTCCACCCGGGGCCGAGGCGTTTAGCCAGGTGCAGAGGAAGTCCAACGCTTCGCGGGGCCCTTCGCAAGCAATGACCTGATGCAGATGGTCATTGGCCTGGTGTAGATAGGTGCGCTCATGGCCTGTCATCAATGCCGGTGGCGCACTTTGTGGTCGCGCCAATCCTGGTTTGAGTTGGGTGCTGAACCCCTGCGCCAGCGCTTGCAGTTCCGCCAGCGACTGCGGCCCGGCGAGACTTAAGGTCATTTGCCCAGCCTGATAAAAGCTTTCGTAGAATTCATGCAGCGCCTGCTGAAAACCCTCACGCGGTACCGGCAAGCTATAGCGATTACCCGCATGGAAGGCCCGCAACGGATGATCCGTTGCAATGCCGCCCAGCAAGGTCAGTTGCTGCTGCGACGTGGCATCCCGAGACCAAGCGATGAACTCCGCATGCAGCACTTCACGCTCGCGCCGTTGGTCGTCCATGGCCAGGCGCGGATGAGCCAGCATATCGCCAAGGCGCTCCAGCGCATCGGCGAAGGCCTGCGCAGGCACTTCAAAGAAAAAGTCGGTAGTGCGCTCACGGGTACTTGCGTTGAGCTGGCCGCCGTGGCGTTGCACGTAGGTCATCAGCCCTTCGTTTGCGGGAAAACGCTGGGTACCGAGAAACAACAGGTGCTCAAGAAAGTGCGCAAGCCCCGGCCAGGCCAAAGGCACGTCATGACTGCCGGCAGCAACCCGCAGGGCTGCCGCACAGCGCTTTAAACGCGGCGCATGACGCAGGGAAACCCGCAAGCCATTGGCCAGGGTCAGTTGAAGGTGATGAGGGTGGGTCGGCGCAGGCATGAGCACTTCCGAAGCGTAGGAAGTGCTTATGCTAGCGCAAAGCTGGCGGGTCAGCGCTTGTTCAGCGTGCTGTAAAGCTCGGGGCGCCGATCCAGCAGGTAGCGATTGGCCGCTTGTGAATCCCGCATCAACTGCCGGTCCAGGGTGCCGATGATCAAGGCTTCGTCGAGGCCGGCCTGGGCCACTCGCTGGCCGTCCGGTGCGGCGATGCTGCTTTGCCCGCAGTAGTGAATGTCCTCCTCATGCCCGCAGTAATTGGCGTAAGCCACGTAACATTGGTTTTCAAAGGCGCGAGCGCGCACGGTGACGTCGGCGATGAAGTCGTAGGGCACCATGTTGGCGGTGGGCACCAGAATCAGCTCGGCACCGGCGAGGGCCAGGCGTCGTGCGTTTTCCGGGAACTCCAGGTCGTAGCAAATCAGAAAACCCAGCTTCCAGCCGTTCAACTCCACGATGGGAAAGTCATCGTCCCCGGCGCTGAACATCGAGTGGTCGAGGTCACCGAACAGGTGGGTCTTGCGGTAATTGCACAGGCGCTGGCCGTTGGCGTCAATCAACTGCACGGCGTTGTAGATCTGCCCGTCGTCAGCCCGTTCCGGGTAGCCGTAGAGAATCGCCAGGCCACAGATTTTCGCCAGGTTGGCGATGGCTTGTGCCGATTCGCCATCCTGGGATTCGGCCAGGGCACCTACCGCTTCGACACCGATGTTGTAGCCGCTGAGAAACATTTCCGGCAGCACCAGCAGGTCAGCGCCTGTGGCTTCCAGCGCCACTTGATGCAGGCGCTTGAGGTTGCCGGCGACGTCCAGTGGCAGCGGCGGGCATTGATACAGGGCGACACGCATGGTGGTGCTCCTCACTCGGGCAGTGCGATTGGCCCGATTTCGTCGAACACGTCGCCCGGCCCCGGGTTCTGTGCGTGGGTGCTGCCGCCGAAGTGGGTCATGATGCCCCACACCGCGTTCAGCGAAGTCTGTACCGCGCCTTCGACCCAGGCGGGAGTCCAGGATACGTCATCGCCGGCGATGAAAATCCCTCGCTGTTCGGCAGGCATGTCCTTTTGCATGAAGTGCGCGTACATCCGCTGGTTATAGCGATAGTGGCCTGGCAGCGCACCTTTGAACGCGCCAAGGAAATGCGGGTCGGCTTCCCAGGAAACGGTGATTGGGTCGCCGATGATGCGCGCCGCGATATCGACTTTCGGGTAGATTTTTTTCAGTGCGTCGAGGGCCAGCTTCACGCGTTTTTCGATGGGCTGCGGCAACATTTTCAGGGCGTCGCTCATCCACGAGTAGGACAGGCAAATCACCCCTGGCTTGTCGTCACCGTTGTCGAAAAGGTAGGTGCCGCGAGTCAGGCGGTCGGTCAAGGTCATGCTCATCAGGTCGCGACCGGTTTGTGGGTCCTTGTCCTTCCAGAACGGCCGGTCGACCATCACGAAGGTTTTCGACGACTGCATGTAGCGAGTGCGGTCCAGGGCCATCCACATCTTTTGCGAGAACAGGGTTTCATCGCATTCGATCTGGGTAGTCAGCAGCCAGCTTTGGCAGGTGGTCAACACCGCAGCGTACTCCCGGGTGTCGCCCCAGTTATCGGTGACGGCAAAGCGGCCGTTGGCTGCGTGGGCAATGCGTTTCACACCGGTGCGCGCTGCGCCGTTGTGCAGGGAACTGAGGCTGGTACCTTCCGGCCAGTGGGCGCAGCGCTCCGGCACATGGCGCCAGATGCCCATGGGCACTTGCGCGACGCCGCCCACCACCAGGTGCTGGTGATCGTCGCAGTTGGTCATCACCACGCGGAAGATTTCCAGCATCGAGTTGGGGAAGTCCGAATCCCAGCCGCCGGTGCCGAAGCCGACCTGGCCGAACACTTCGCGGTGATGGAACGACAACTTGGCGAACGCCTTGGAAGTGGCGACGAACTCGTAGAATGTGCGGTCGTCCCACAGCGGCACCAACGTGTTCCACAGCTCTTTGAGACGCGGCACATCGCGGTCGCGGATGGCTTGCTGGATATCGCCGAACTGTGAGCCAGCTTCCAGGGCATCAGCCCAGGCCTCAGCCACTTCCTGGAACAGTGCAGGAAGGTCGGAGAGTTTTTGTGCGTAGTGGGTCTGGCCTTCCAGGTCGATCACGGTGCTGCCGGAGGCCGGCGTTAGCGGGTTGGGGAAGGGCTTGGTCTCAAGGCTCAGCTTGTCCACATAGTGATAGAACGCGGTGGAAGACACCGGGAAACGCATGCCGCCCAGTTCGGCGATGATGCCTTCGGCGCCTTCAAAGGCTTGGGAGCGCAGGCGCCCACCCATTTTCGAGGCTTCGTACACCACCGGCTTGAGGCCCAGCTTCATCAGCTCATAGGCGGCCACCAGCCCGGCAATGCCGGCGCCGACGATTGCCACTTCGGCGCCGTGGTTGGCGGCCGGGATGCTGCCCAGGCCGGCCGGGTGTTCGATCCAGTCATCGAAGGCGAACGGAAAGTCCGGCCCGAAGATAGTGATGGGCTTTTTACCATTTGCAGGGTGGCGATTGTTCTTCTGGGAATCGTTCATGGCTGACCTTGCTGGCGACTCGAACGGGGCACGACCCGTTGAGTATAGGAAAAGATGGCAGCCATTCTAGGGAGCGTAGCGCTCGTTAATAAGACGCAAAGTGTCGTCGTATTGGATTGTTTTTAGTCAGAGTGACGAGATTGATGGTCAGGTTGGCTGCCCGCGATCCAGTTTATTGCTGAGAATGATCGACGTGGTGGTCTTTTCCACTCCGTCGACACTGCCGATCTGGTCCAGGAGTTGATCAAGCTGTTCCGGCGAATCAGTGCGCAGCCAGGCCACGTAATCGAACTCGCCGCTGACTGCACACAGTTGCTGAACCTGCGCCATGGCGCTGATCCTGCGCAGCACTTCCTTGCCGGAGCGCGGTTGCACAGTAATGCCCACATAGGCCTGCAGGCCGCCGTCCACTACCCGTTGCCCCAGGCGCACGCCATAGCCGGTAATTACCTGGGTTTTTTCCAGGCGTGCCAGGCGCGAGGTGACCGTGGTACGGGCGATGCCCAGTTGCCGGGCGAGCATGGCCACGCTTTCGCGAGCGTTGATCTGCAAGGCGGCGATCAACTGGCGATCGATTTCATCGAGGACGGGAGGGCGAGTGGCGGGCAAGGTGTTCTCCGGCGCGGGCGGCAATGGGTGGGCATGTTACAGGCTCATGCACATTGAAGGCTCATGTCACGTCGGCGACTGCCATCAGGCACCGGGCAAACAGCTGAGGTACCGGCAGGTTGCGTTGGCTGTAGCGGCTCAGCAGGATGATTTCACGGTGAAATATCAGGCCGCCCAAGGGGATGACGCGTACCTGTGGCGCGCGGTCCAGCCATAGTCCCGCGTGGGGGATCAGCGAAATGCCCAAGCCGCACTCGACCATTTTGACGATGGCTTCCAGTTCATCCAGCTCCAGCGCTACTTGCACCTCCAGCTTTTGCTCGCGCAGAAAGCGGCTGACCAGCCGGCCGCCAAATGAAGCGCGGTCATACCTTACGTGTGGGTGAGTGTTGAGCAGTTGAAGCGGATCGTCGCCTTTCACGTCGTTGGGGACGATCAACACAAACGGCTCTTTGCGCAGCACCTGGACGTGTAACTCCTTGGGCAGGTCAAAGGGCGGACGAATGATGATCGCCGAGTCCAGCTCCCCAGCGTCCACCCGGCTGAGCAACTCCAGGGACACGCCAGGTACCAATTTGCACTCCACCGTCGGCGCAGCTTGGCGTAAGCGGACCAAGGCTTGCGGCAACAGGCCAGTCTGCGCAGTGGTGATGGCGCCGACTTTCAACTCGCCGCGATACTCGTTGGCATCCACCGGCACCGCCATGCGGTTGAACGTCTCCAGAATTTCCCTGGCTAACGGCAAGGCCCGGATGCCCGCTGCATTGAGGCTGGCCTGGCGCCCGGTGCGGTCGAACAACTGCACGCCGAGCACCTGTTCCAACTGGCGGATCTGGGCACTGACGGCCGACTGCGTCAGCCCGATATGCATGCCGGCGGCCGCGAACGTGCCATGGCGGGTAACGGCGATAAAGGTTTTCAGTTCCCGCAGCATCGGCTTCTCGATTGATCAAAATAATTTGTGCTCGGCGCAAAAACTATCGTCTTTTCATCGCCAAAGGCAAGGCTAAACTCGGGCAGACCTAATGCCCATAGAGGTTTGACCTGATGACCCTTGCTCCCTTTCACCTGGCAATCCCGGTATTCGACTTGTCCGCTGCGCGGCTGTTCTACGGCGAAGTCTTTGGCCTGGAGGAGGGCCGCACCAGCGAGCACTGGGTCGACTTCAACTTCTTTGGCCATCAACTGGTCATCCATGAACACCCGAAAACCGCCAGCCAGGAAGCTGCTCACACCAATGCGGTGGATGGCCACGACGTGCCCGTCCCGCATTTTGGTGTGGTGCTGGGTTGGGACGATTGGCACGCCCTGGCGCAAAGGTTGCAGGCGCGGGGTACGCAGTTTGTGCTGGAGCCGCACATCCGTTTCAAGGGACAGGTGGGCGAGCAGGCGACGCTGTTTCTGTTTGACCCATGCGGCAATGCGCTGGAGTTCAAGGCATTCAGGGACATTGGGCAGTTGTTTGCCAAGTGAAGGAGCGACCATGAACCACCTCGACGCAACCGGTATTGCCGAGGCAGTGGGCTCTGGCGCTACGACGCCAGGCATTGTCGCTGAGTATTTTCTTGCACAGATAGGCAGCGGCGAGCCGGATATTCAGGCTTTTGTTTCCTTCGATCCTGAGGCTGTGCGCAAGCAGGCCAGTCAGCTAGAAGGTTGTGCTGGTCCGCTGGCGGGAGTGCCGGTGGGGATCAAGGACATCTTTGATACGGGCGATCACCCCACGGAGTTCTATTCGCCGATTTACCAAGGCAATCGTCCGTCGCGGGATGCTCATGTGGTGACGCTGCTGCGCCAGGCTGGCGCGATCATCATGGGCAAGACCCACACCACTGAATTTGCCTATATGCACACTGGGCCGACGCGTAATCCACTCGATCTGTCCCGAACGCCTGGGAGCTCCAGTGCTGGTTCTGCGGCGGGGATGGCGGCCGGGTTTTTCCCATTGGCGTTGGGCACCCAGACTGCAGGCTCGTTGCTCAAGCCAGCCGCTTACTGCGGGCTGTATGCCTTTAAACCTTCGATGGGACTGGTCTCGCTGGAAGGGGTTAAACCCCTGGCGCCGAGTTTCGATACGGTGGGTTGGTATGGACGCTCGGTGCGCGATCTTGAGCGGGTGGCGCGAGTGTTGATTCCAGGGTTTGCGGCTTTCGAAACCGAGAGCCGCCCTTTACGGCTTGGGTTCTGCCGCACATCCCGCTGGCCTGATGTGCAGCCGCCGGTGGCACGCGCCATTGAGCAGGCGGTGGTGCAATTGGCGGGCAAGGGGCACCACGTAAGTGAGGTCGTGCTCCCCACTGGACTTGCCCCTACAAAACCGAACACCAACTCCCCGTTAAATTGATGCTGCCGCTAAGCGCCTGAACTCCCTCGGAGAGCGATAGTTCAAGGCGCTGT